>JBGAML010000001.1:0-528442 GCA_044223005.1 Candidatus Eiseniibacteriota bacterium | reverse complement strand
TTCGCGAAGACCGACTCGCCTCGCAAGCGCCGCAGCCGTGCCAACGGTGACTACATTCCCGCCGACATGAAGCGCCGCGTCGCGGAGCGGGATGGCCATCGCTGCACCTTCGAGAGCCCGGACGGTGTGCGCTGCGAGTCGCGCCGGGACCTGCAGTACGACCACGTGATCACCAAAGCCCGTGGCGGCAAGACCACCGACGACAACCTGCGGCTCCGGTGCCACGCGCACAACCAGTACGAAGCCGAACGCGTCTTCGGCGCGGGGTTCATGCAGGCGAAGCGCGAGCGCCGCGGGGGTGGGGTCCCGCGAGCGGGCGACGCCGGCTCGGGCATGGCGCGGCCGGCGTCGTGACGTCGCGGCGGCTCGTGCCGCCCGGGAGCGGCTGGATTCGCGAGCCCGCGGCAGGCGTGCGCGCACGCGACTCGCGCCGGACGGCTCGCACGCACGCGTCGAGTCGTGCGCGGCGCCGTCGTGCGACGCCGGGGCATCGCCGGCGCCGCGCGCCGGCGCCGCGCCACCGCCCTCCCGATTTCTCGCGCGGCCCGCACCGGGCTACCCTTTCGCGATCATGAACGCACCCACGGCATCCCAAGCGGCCCGCATCGGGCCGGTCGCCTATCAGGGCGCTCCCGGTGCGTTCAGCGAGGAGGCGGCGCGCGCGTTCGCGGGCGAATCGGCGCCGCTGCTGCCCTGCGAGACGTTCGCGCAGGCGTTCGACGCCCTGGCGAGTGGCCGCGCGGCGCGGGCGGCGCTGCCGATCGAGAACTCGCTCGTGGGCACGGTGCGCGACGTCGCGGTGGGGCTGGCGACGCGCGAGGTCGAGATCGAGGCCGAGACGCGCGTGCGCGTGTCGCATGCGTTGATGGCGCCCCCGGGCGTGACGCTGGCGGCGCTGAGGCGCGTGCGATCGCATCCGGTGGCGCTGCAGCAGTGCGAGCGCTTCTTCGCGGCGCATCCGGAGATCACGCCGGTGGCGGAGTTCGACACGGCGGGGGCGGTGGCGCGCGTGGTGCGCGAGGCGCGCGGCGACGAAGGGGCGCTGGCGTCCGAGCGAGCGGCAGCGCTGCACGGTGGCGTGGTGCTGCTGCGCGAGCTCGAGGACGATCCCTCCAACACGACGCGCTTCCTGCTGCTCGCGCGGCGCGGCGAAGCGGCGGCGCCGGGCGATGCGGCGCGCAAGACGACGCTGCTCTTCCGCACGGCGCACCAGCCGGGCGCGCTCTGGCGGTGCCTGGGCGCGTTCGCGTCGCGCGGCATCGACCTCACTCGCATCGAGAGCCAGCCGGTGCGCGGACGGGCGTTCGAATATGACTTTCTCGTGGACGTCATCGCGCCGGACGACCCGGCGGCCATGGCGGCTGCGATGCAGGAGCTCGAGAGCCTCTGCTCGCACATTCGCTCGCTGGGGACCTACGCCGCGGGCGGCTGATCGCGCGCTCCCGCCGGCGCCCCCGGCCCGCGACGCCGCCCGAACGCCACTCGCCGCCATCGCAGGCCCCCGCGCGGCCGCCCGGGAATGCCCCCAGCCGGCCGCCAGAAGCCCGCAAAGCTCGCCTCCGGCGCCCCCGGGAACGCCCTCGCGAGCGCTTGCGCCATCCGGGCCGGGCCGCTTACCTTCCCGGGCTCAAGCCTTTTTCGGCTCATCGAAACCATCGAGTTCCGCCGACCGGGGCTCTCGCTTCGACTCGTACAGGAGAACCTATGCGCGCGCGTCTCTGGTTCGTGCCGCTGGCTCTGGCCGCCCTTCTGCAGGCGGGCGCGGCCCTGGCAGAACCCATCGGCCCCCACTGGCAGTTCACGCCGTTCGGCGGCTTCACGTTGTTCGATGCCAAGCTCCGCTACCCGGGCAGCAACCTCGCCCTGCAGGACAACCTGCACCTCGGCGGGCGGCTCGGTTACCAGACCCGGTCCTGGCTGGGCCTCGAAGGCGCGGTCGGCTTCTCGCCGACGACGACCGACACGGCGGCCGGCGCCAGCGACTTCGACTGGATGCACGCCTCCGGCAACCTGATGCTGTCGCCGGTGCGCGGGCGTTGGGGCAATCCGTTCGTGTTCGCCGGCTTCGGCTGGACGCAGCTCAAGCCCGCCGCGGGCGAGAAGCGCACCACGAACACGATCGAGTTCGGCGCCGGCGAGCAGTTCTGGATGACGGACGACATCGGCCTGCGCTTCGAGGCGCGTGACGTGTCGTTCAAGCCGCTGCAGAACGTGGGCGGCCAGGGCAACTACCACAACGTCGTGCTCGGCGTGGGCCTCACGTTCGCGCTCGGCGGCATCCCGCGCGACACGGACGCCGACGGCGTGCCGGACAAGCGCGACAAGTGCCCGGACACCCCCAAGGGCGCGACCGTCGACGCGACGGGCTGCCCGCACGACTCCGACGGCGACGGCGTCCTCGACGGCCTCGACCAGTGCCCCGACACGCCCAAGGGCGCGAAGATCGACGCGAAGGGCTGCCCGATCGACTCCGACGGCGACGGCGTCTTCGACGGTCTCGACCAGTGCCCGGACACGCCCAAGGGTGCCAAGGTCGACGCGAAGGGCTGCCCGATCGATTCCGACGGCGACGGCGTCTTCGACGGTCTCGACCAGTGCCCGAACACGCCGGCCGGCGCCAAGATCGACGACAAGGGTTGCCCGATCGATTCCGACGGCGACGGTGTCTTCGACGGCATCGACCAGTGCCCGGACACGCCCAAGGGCCTCAAGGTCGACGCGAAGGGCTGCCCGATCGAGGTCACCGAGCGCGAGACCGAACTGCTGGATACCGGCCTGATCCGGCTCGAGAACGTGAACTTCGAGACGGGCAAGTCGGACATCCTGCCCGAGTCCTTCCCGACGCTCGACGCGGTCGGCGCGGTGCTGGTCAAGTGGCCGCAGCTCAAGATCGAGATCGGCGGACACACGGATTCGCGCGGCTCGGCGGCCAAGAACATGAAGCTGTCGCAGGCCCGCGCCGAGTCGGTGCGTGCGTACGTCATGACCAAGTACCCGCAGCTCCAGCCCGCACAGTTCACCGTGAAGGGCTACGGCCTCACGCGCCCGATCGCGTCCAACCGCGACGAACTCGGCCGCGCCAAGAACCGTCGCGTGGAGTTCGTGGTGCTGAACAAGGACGTGCTCAAGAAGGAGATCGAGAAGCGGCACCTGCTGCAGCAGAACGAGTCGACCCCCGCAGACTCGACCCAGAACAAGTAGTCCCGGCTTCAAACAAGAAGGCCGGTGCGCATCGCGCACCGGCCTTCTTGCATTCACCCCGGGAGCTCGTCCCGATGCGGCCCTAGTGCTTGGCCGCCGGCCGGGTCTTGCAGGTGCTCAGTCCGAAGGGCACGTAGAGAGGACAGAAGTTCAACGCCGCGGTCGCGAGCGGCACGACGCCGATCACGCCCCACCAGGCCTTGTAGTAGACGCCGGCTCCGATGATCGCGAGTCCCGCGATGATGCGGACGATGCGGTCCGCGCTGCCCACGTTGGGTTTCATGTTCCTGCCTCCGGAAGACACGGGCCGCATGGCCGCGCACACGCCTCGCCTGGCACCCTGCCGGGCTCTGGTACGTGAGAGCCCCGGGCCGGGCGCGGGATTCCGTCCGCCCGGGGCCTCTCGTCCTGCCTACGGCCTGCCGATGCTCTCCGTGACCGAACCTCGCGCGGGGGCGGAGGTTCCGGCCGGTGGCCAACGGGTTGCGCCCGCTCCGGCGACACGGCAGATTTCGCGTGGAACCCCCCGGAGACCCGCACCATGTCCATCGACGACGAAAGCGAACTCACCGCCCTGCAGGCCGCCGGCCGCGTCGTGCGCGCCACGCTGGATGCCATGCGCGACGCCGTCGCGCCGGGTGTCACGACGGCCGACCTCGACGCGATCGCGCGCGACGTGATGCGCGCCCACGGCGCGCGCTCCGCACCGCGGCTCGTGTACCGCTTCCCGGGCGAGACCTGCATCAGCGTGAACGACGAGATCGTGCACGGCATTCCCAGCAAGAAGCGCCGGCTCGCCGACGGCGACCTGGTGAAGTTGGACGTGACCGCGGAGAAGGACGGCTTCATGGCCGACGCCGCGATCACCTGTGCCGTGGGCCGTGCGAACGCGAAGGCCGCGAAGCTCGCCGCGTGCGCCGAGGCCGCGTTCCGCAAGGCGATGGCCGAGGTGCGCCCGGGCAAGCGCGTCTGCGACATCGGCGGCGCGGTCGAGCGCGAGGTGAAGCGCCAGGGATTCTCTGTGGTGCGCACGCTCACCGGCCACGGGATCGGGCGCACGATCCACGAAGATCCCATGGTGCCCAACTGGTACGACCCCACCGCGCGTGAATGGCTGACCGACGGCCTCGTGATCACGGTCGAGCCCATCATCGCCATGGGCAGCGGCGAGAGCCTCGAGTCCGACGACGGTTGGACGATCCTCACGGCCGATGGGTCGCTGTCGGCGCACTACGAACACACGCTGGTGGTCACGAAGAACGGCCCGGTGCTCCTGACGGCGGCGTAGAAGGCTCCGGAACGCGAAACGGCGGCGGGCTCTCGTGGGGCCCGCCGCCGTTTTCACGCGCGCTTCGCGAGCGTCTAGATCTTCACCAGCTCGACCCGGCGATTGTTCTGGCGGCCTTCGGGCGTGTCGTTGCCGGCGACCGGCTTGGTCGCGCCCCAGCCCTTGGACGTCAGGCGCGCGCCGTCGACGCCGAACGAATCGATCAGGGTCTGGCGCACGGCCGCCGCGCGGCGGTCGGAAAGCGACTGGTTCGCGGCCGCCGCACCGACGTTGTCCGTGTGACCGTCGATCCGCAGCTTCAGCTCGGCGTGCTCCGTGAGCATCGCCGCGATCTCCTTGAGCGTCGGCGTGGACTCGGGCCGCACGCGGTCGGAGCCCGTGTCGAAGTAGATACCCTGCGTCGCGACGTGGCCGTCCTGCGCGAGCGCGTCGTACAGCTTGCGGCCGCCCGCGGCGATGCGGAAGTTGCCGAACATCGCCGGGTTGTCCTGGTGCGCGTCGCACCAGAACAGGATCTTGTTCGCGCGCGCCGCCGAGAAGTTGGGCACGTTCACCACGCGCGTGTCGTTGATGTAGAGCTTCACGTACGCGCCGTCGGCCATCACGCGGGCGTGGCAGATCTTGTTCATGAGCGCGCCGTTGTTGTTGGAGCGCGCGTTGACCTCGCGGGAACTCACGCCGGCCACGCCCTGGTTGGCGAAGATCAGGTACTTGTACGTCTCGTGCTCGGGCTCGGGGTAGATCCACATCTCGCCGCCCGGCACCGAGAAGTCGAACTCCATCGTGTAGCGCTCGGGCAGCACCTCGGGCAGCGGGACGTAGAACTTGGACGTGTTGGCGAGCCGCAGCCAGCGGCCGCCGTTCCATTCGACCAGCTCCATCGCGCCGTCCTTGAACTCGAGCCGGCGCGGGAAGTCGCCCACCTCGTCCTTGGTGAAATCGTCGGCGAACAGGATCCGCGAGCCGGGCTTGAAGTCGTAGTTGGCCCACGCGCCCTCGCCGGGCTTCTTCTGGTCCGCGGCCTCGGTGCCGCCCGCGGCCGCACCGCCCGTCGTGGCGCCGCCCGTCGCCCCGGCCGCCGGCTGGCCCGCGGCCGGCTTCGCCGCGCCCTCGGCCGCGTCGAGCGTGTGGTCGATCGTCTGGTCGGTCTTCTGCTGGACGCGCTCCTTCACCTTGTCCTTCACGCGATCCATGAGGCCGCCGTGCGCCACGGCGGCCGCGGTGCAGACGAGCAGGACGGGAAGGGCGAATCGGACGACGCGCTTCATGCGGAGGTTCCTCCAGTCGCCGCACGCGCGGCGGGTCGTTGGCGATCGGTCGCGGCGGGGCGTCGCCCGCCGCGGAAAGCACTCGCGCGAATGCTATTGCGTTCCGCGTCCCCGGGAAAGCGCGCGGGCGCCCGGCGGGGCGGGAACGCGCGCGAGGTCCCGTCCGGTGAAACGCGCCCGGGCGCCATCCGGCACGCACGAAACGCGGCCGCGGCGCCCGGGCGCCGCGGCCGCGACGTGACACGGATCCGCGCGGACGGACGAGGCGCCGCTACGCCGTCTCCCAGCGCCGCGCGAACCGGCGCGCCAACAGCAGGAAGAGCGCGGTGAACGCGGCGAGCACCAGCAGCTTGGGCCAGAGCGCCGCGACCGGCGCGTCGCGCCAGAGCACCTGCGTGAAGCCCTCGAGCGCCCATGCGTTGAAGCCCACGTAGGAAAACTTCTGCAGCGTCTCGCTCATGAGGAAGCGCGGGAACATGCTGCCGCCCAGCGCCGAGAGGCTCAGGATCACGATGTTCGCGAGCCCCTGGAGCTGCTGGCGCGTGCGGGCGAGCGTCGCGAGCACGAGGCCGAACGCCGACGCGCACGCCGCCGTGAAGAGGCTCATCACGATCACGCCCGTCACGTGCCCGCGCAGGTCGAGCCGGAACACCAGCACCGCCCACGCGAACATCGCCGCGAGCTGCGCCAGGCCCATCGTGGTCGCGTAGACCCACTTGGAGGCCAGCAGCCGCGTCATGCCGAGGCCGGAGGAGAGCACGCGTTCCAGCGTGCCGCTCTCGGTCTCCTCGATCAGCGCGCCCGCGGCGCCGGTGGCGCTGAACATCAGGAACATGACCGCGATCCCGGCCGCGTAGAACGCCACCATGCTGTGCTGCTCGCGCCGGCCCACCACCTCGTGCGTCACCGTGCGCAGCGGCATCAGGTCGTCGACCGGCGGCGCGGCCGACGCCGGCGTACCCGTGAACTCGCTCGCCGCCTGGCGCGTCACCTCGATCGCCGCCTTCTGCAGCAGGCCCATCGCCATCTTCGGGGCCACGGGGTTCGAGGGATCCGAGAGGATCTCGACGCGCGCGCCGCGCCCGTCGAAGCGCGCGACCGACGTGTCGACGCCGGCCGGCAGCACGATCGCCGCCGGGACGTCGCCGCCGCGCACCATCGCCTCGGCGCGCGCGCGATCCAGCACGACGCGCGCGGTGTCCTTGCCGATCGGCGCCGCCGCGATCACGTGCAGGCTGCTGTCGGATTCCAGCGCGCGCAGGAGCGCCGCGCTGGTCGGCGTGTGCGACTCGTCGACCACCGCCACGTCGAGCCGGCCCATGCCGCCGGACATGCCGCTGCCGCCGAAGATGACCGCGAAGATCGAGAAGAATGCGATCGGCACCACGAACGCCATCACCTGCGCCGCGCGGTCGCGCGCCAGGTTCCGCCACGAGGTCCGTACGAGGAGCGGGATCATTCGCGCAGGTCCTTTCCGGTGAGCTGCAGGAACACCGCCTGCAGGCTGGCGCTCCGCACGTCGAGATCGCGCACGCCGTGGCCGGCCGCGCGCACGCGGGCGAGCAGCACCGGCAGCTCCGCCGCCACGTCGGCGATGCTCGCGACGATCGCGCCGCCGCCGTTCTCGAGCGCGAACCCCTCCGGCGCCGCGGCCGCCGGCCGGTCGAGCGCGATGCGCACGCGCCGGCCCGCGAGCCCCGCGTGCTCGACCAGCTCGGCGAGCGTGCCCTCGGCGAGCGCCGCGCCGCGGTCCATGACCACGATGCGCTCGCAGCGCGCCTCGGCTTCCTCCAGGTAGTGCGTCGTGACGAGGATCGTGGCGCCGCGCTCGCGCAGGCCAGCGAGCATCTCGTAGATCTTCTCGCGGCTCTGCGGGTCGACGCCCACGGTCGGCTCGTCGAGCAGCACCACCTTCGGCTCGTGCAGCACGCCGCAGGCGAGGTTCAGCCGCCGCTTCATGCCGCCCGAGAAGCCCTTGACCGGTTCGCGGGTGCGCTCGGCGAGCCCCGTCCATTCGAGCGCCCAGCGCACGCGCTCGGCGAGCCGCGAGGCCGACACGCCCTGCAGCGCACCGAACAGCTCGAGGTTCTCGCGCGCCGTGAGCAGCGGATAGAGCGCCAACTCCTGCGGCACGATACCCAGCTCCGGCCGCGGGGCCTCCGGCGCCAGCGTCCGCCCGAAGAGCGAGAGCGTCCCGCCGTCCAGCCGCACGCGCCCGGCCAGCGCGCGGATCAGCGTCGTCTTGCCGGCGCCGTTGGGCCCGAGCAGGGCCAGCATCTCGCCGGCGCGCAGCCGCAGCGAGAGCCCTCTCAGCGCCTCCGTGGTCCCGAACGACTTCCGGGCCCCGTCGATCACCAGCACGTCCATCGGCGCCTCCCGAATCCCGCCGGACCCCCGTGGCCCGGCGCGAACTCACGATTCCGCAGGACGCTCGCGCGGGCGAGGGCCTTCCGGCGGACGGTCGCGCCGGCCCGACGAACGGTCGCCGGGCGGGTTCAGTCGGACGGGACCCGCTCCCGGGCGAGGGCGCCGATCACTTGCCGCTTCCCCACGGGGGGTTCTATCGTTCGGCCGTTCCGCCGCAAACCCACTCGGCCCCCCCCCGCACGGACAGCTCGTGGCCGAAGCTCGACCCCTCAGGAGGAGGTTGTCATGCGCATCCGCTCACTGCTCACGCTGGTCGTTGCGTCTGCCGCGCTCGTCGTGGCCGCTCGCGCGGTCGGCGCCCAGCCCCAGGGGCAGTACAACTGGATCACGCCGGTCGCCGGTTGGGTGCAGTACTCCAACGACATCCTGTTCCCGGACAGCGCCCCCACGACCGGCCACGCGCTCAAGGACGGCCCCGCGTTCGGCGCGCGCCTCGGCCACCAGCTCAACGACTACTGGGGCGTCGAGGCCGCCGGCCTCTACGGCTCGACCAAGGAAGACGGCGGTACCGAGCGCTCGGTCGGCTACACCGACTTCTCCGGCAATCTCATGTACTCGCCCGCGCGCTGGCGCTGGGCGACGCCCTACCTCGCGGTGGGCGGCGGCTGGTCCTACCGCACCGCGAGCGGCTTCGACCGCCTCAACTACATGATGTTCGAGCAGGCGATCGGCCTGCAGACGTGGGCGAGCGAGCGCGCCGGGCTGCGGCTCGAGTTCCGCAACGCGATCGACCTGCCCAACAAGAACTACGGCCGCGCGCACAAGGCCGAGCAGCAGTACCTGGCCGGCTTCGAGTGGTGCATGGGCGGCAAGCCGAAGGACGCCGACGGCGACGGTGTGCCGGACAGCCGCGACAAGTGCCCGAACACGCCGGCCGGCGCCAAGGTCGACGTGAACGGCTGCCCGATGGACACCGACGGTGACGGCGTCTACGACGGCCTCGACAAGTGCCCCGACACGCCGAAGGGTGCGGTCGTGGACGCGAGCGGCTGCCCGAAGGATTCCGACGGCGACGGCGTGGTCGACGGCATCGACCAGTGCCCGGACACGCCGAAGGGCGCGAAGGTCGACGCCAAGGGCTGCACGATGGACTCCGACGGCGACGGCGTGGTCGACGGCATCGACCAGTGCCCGAACACGCCCAGGGGCGCCAAGGTGGACGCGAAGGGCTGCCCGATGGACTCGGACGGTGACGGCGTCTACGACGGCCTCGATCAGTGCCCGGACACGCCCAAGGGCGCGAAGGTCGACGCCAGCGGCTGCCCGATCGAAGTGACCGAGAAGGAGACGGAGCTGCTCGACACCGGCATGATCCGGCTCCAGGGCGTCAACTTCGAGACCGGCAAGTCGGACCTGCTGCCCGAGTCGTTCCCGATCCTCGACCAGGTCGGCCCCGTGCTGGTGAAGTGGCCGCAGCTGAAGGTCGAAGTCGGCGGTCACACGGATTCGCGTGGCAGCGCCGCCAAGAACCAGACGCTGTCCGAGGCCCGCGCCAACGCGGTGCGCGACTACCTGCTGAACAAGTACCCGGGCATCTCGCCGGACCAGATGACCGCCAAGGGCTACGGCTCGACCAAGCCGATCGCCCCGAACAACAGCGCGCTCAACCTGGCGAAGAACCGCCGCGTCGAGTTCGTGGTCCTGAACAAGGACGTGCTCAAGAAGGAAGTCGAGCGGCGCAAGATGCTGCAGAAGTAGCCGCGCCCGCTCCACGCAGGAACCCGCCGGCCCGGTCGCCACGCGCGACCGGGCCGGCAGTGCGTTTGACGCCCCCGCGCGCCGCAACCGATCATGCCTCGCATCCATCCCCGATTCCCTCTCGCGAGGCCACTTCATGACCGTGCTCACGCCCAGTTTCGCGGGCGCCGACGTCGACGAACTCGTTTCCGTCCGGCGCGACCTGCACCAGCATCCCGAGCTCGGGTTCGAGGAGGTGCGCACCTCCGGCATCGTCGCCGAGCGGCTGCGCTCGCTCGGGCTCACGCCGCGCACGCAGGTCGGGCGCACCGGCGTGACCGCGCTGATCCGCGGCGCGAAGCCCGGCCGCACGGTGCTGCTGCGCGCCGACATGGACGCGCTGCCGATCCAGGAGCTGAACGAGACGCCCTACCGCTCGCAGTCCGACGGCCGCATGCACGCGTGCGGGCACGACTGCCACGTGAGCATCCTGCTCGCGGTCGCGCGCCGGCTCGTCGCCACCTCGAAGGAGTGGCCGGGGCAGGTGCTGCTCGTCTTCCAGCCGGCGGAGGAACTGGGCGGCCCCAAGGGCGGGGCGGAGGCCATGATCCACGACGGGATCCTCGACGACCCGAAGCCCGACGCGGCGTTCGGGCTGCACGTGTGGCAGGACCTGCCGGTCGGCACGGTGGGCGTCACCGAAGGCCCGTGGATGGCGGCGGTGGACGAGTTCACCGTCACCGTGCACGGCAAGGGCGCGCACGGCGCCATGCCGCAGGCGAGCACCGACCCGGTCGTCTGCCTCGCACACATGGTGACGGCGCTGCAGACGATCGCGTCGCGCAACATCGATCCGTTCCATCCCGTCGTCGTGAGCGTGACGCAGCTGCGTGCGGGCACGGCGTTCAACATCATTCCGGAGACCGCCTGGATGAACGGCACCATCCGCTGCTTCGACCCGGCCGTCTGGGCGCAGTTGCCGGGTCACTTCGAACGCATCGCACAGGGCGTGGCGCAGGCGCACGGCGCCCGCGCGGAAGTCCTCTACGAGCGCGGCAACCAGCCCACCGTGAACGACGCGGCCATGTGCCGCTTCGCGCGCGAGGCGGCCACGGCGGTCGTCGGCGCGGCGAACGTGCGCGACGACGTGCGCACCATGGGCGGCGAGGACTTCTCGGCGTTCCTCGCGCGCGTGCCCGGTGTGTTCATCGCCATCGGCTCGCGCAACGAGAGCCGCGGGCTCACGTTCGACCACCACCATCCGCGCTTCGACGTCGACGAGGACTCGCTGCGGATCGGCGCCGAGGTGCTGCTGCGCACGGCGCGCGGGTACCTGCAGTCGTGAGGGCGCCGCGGACGTTCCGGAGCGCGGCGGCCGCCGCGCTGGCGCTGATGCTGCTCGTCCCGGCGCTGGCGCCACGCGTGGCGCACGCCGAGCTGGGCTCGCCCGATGCGAGCTGGCGCGACGCGACGCTGAACCTGCGCGACGCCGGGCGCGACACCGTGGATCACCCCGGCGACGCGACGCGGCTCGTCTCGCTCGGCCAGGCGCTGCTGCGCATGGGCCGCGAGGCCGACGCCGAACGCATCCTGCGTCGCGCGCTCGCGATCCGGCCCGCCGATCACGACGGCATGGCGGCGCTCGGGCGCATCGCACTCTTGCAGAGCCGGCTCGCCGAGGCCGAGAGCCTGCTCACGCTGGCCGGCGACGCCGAGGGCGCGCCGGGCGATCTCTACCGCACGATGCTGCGTCGTCACGAGTGGGCCGCCGCCGCCGAACGCGCCGAGGCGCAGGGCGAGGCGGGCCGGCGCGAACTGCTCGAGAAGCTCGCGTCGCTGCCCGCGCCCGCGAAGCTCGAGGGCCCCGACGTGGTGCCGCTGGTGCTCAAGCGCGCGTTCCCGGTGCCGCTGCTCAGCATCAAGGTGAACGGCCGCGTCGTGCTCGCCGCGCTCGATCCCGGCGCGACCGAGCTGCTGCTCGACCCATCGCTCGTGCGCCTGATGAAGCTGCCCGTCGTGCCGGGCGAGCGGAACGTCGGCTGGAACGGCACGCGCGTCTCGGCGCGCAACGCCATGGTGCCGAAGCTCGAGCTGGGCGCGTACGCGCTCGCCGACGTGCCCGCGGCGGTGACGCCGCTCCACCGCTTCAGCCTCGACGCGAACCCGCAGGGTCCGGACGTGCAGGCGATCGTCGGGCTGCCCGTGCTCGAGCGCTTCCTCGTGACGCTCGATCTCGCCGCGCAGAAGATCGAGCTGCGCCGGCCCGACGCGCCGGCGCCCAGCGGTGGCGCACATGTGCCACTCGAGCGCTGGGGCGAGAACGAGATGATGGTGTGGGGCTCGATCGCCGGCGGCCGGCGCATGGCGTTCTGGGTCGGCAGCGGCCTGCCCAACGCCGGGCTCGGCGCACCGAAGGAGACGTTCGACGAGGTCGGGCTGCAGGCCGGCAAGATGGCGAACCTCGTCCGTGGCATGGGCACGATGCTGCAGGGCCGGCCGTGGACGCAGGTGCTGGTCCCGACGATCTCGGTTGGCTCGGTCGTCCAGGGCCGGCTACCGGGCTGGAATGGCGCCATGGACAGCGCCGAACTCTGGCGCTGGGGCGTGCGCCGCGACGCCGTGCTGGGCCCGCGGTTCTACGACGATCGCCGCGTGACGTTCGACTTCACGCGCCGCGAGATGGTGTTCGAGGAGCGCTGACGCGTTCGCGGCGGCGCTCCCCGGAGTGCCGCCGCTACTTCTTCTCGTCCTCGTCGTGGTCGCGATCGCGGCCACGCTCGCCTTCGCCCGGGCCACCCGTGGGCGGCATCAGCGAGTCCGTTGGCGCTGCGTCGCGCTCGCCCGCACCCGGGTTCTTCACGAGTACGCCCGCGATCCGCACGTGGGCGCCGTGCTCGTAGACGAGCTTGCCGCCGAGGAAGCCCGTGTAGCCGACCGCGCCCGCGGCGAGCAGCTGCAGCACCAGCGCGAGGATGCCCGCCGCCTGGCCCGCGGCGCCCGAGAGCTTCGCCGCCGCGATCACCGCCACGAGCGCCGCACCGCTCAGGTACATCACCTTCTCGCCCATCTCGCCGTGCGTGTCGATCGCCTGCTCGGGCACGCCCTGCTCGTGCTCGGGCACGCGGTGCGCGACCGTGCCCGAGCGCACCGCGGCGAACGCGCCGAGAAAGCCGAACACCAGCAGCAGCACCGACGCCTTGCGCACCCACTCGCGGTCGAACAGCCGCCCGACCACGGCGAAGAACGCGCTGAAGATGAGGAGCGCGACGGGGGTGTGCACGATCAGCGGGTGGAACTGGCCGATGTCGATCATGTCGTCCTCGGAAAAGGGTGTGGCTCGCGGGGCGGACCGCCACGCTAGCCCCGCGGCGCGCAAGCGGGCAAGCACGACCAAACTCACGCCGCCGCCGCACGCCCGCCGGAGGGCCCGCGGCTGGCGGCTGCGCCGGACCCGCGGCTACAGTGCGGCGCATGGCGCCCCCCCTGCTCTCTCGCCTGCCCGCGGCGCTGCCCCGCGTCGCGCTCGTCACCGTGTTCGAGGCCGCGCTGCTCGCCGTCGGCTTCGGCGGTGTCGCGCCCATGCTCCGCGACCCGCGCGCGATCGCGCTGCTCGCGCTCTGGGCCGCCGGCGGCATCGCGCTCACGCTCGGCCGCCCGGCGCGCGCGCAGGACGTCACCGACGCGCGTCGCGACCCGCTGCTCATGGTGGCGCTGCTCGTGATCCCCACGTTCACGCCCATGGTCGGCGCGTTCGCCGCGCACCGCGCGTGGTGGACGCTGCCGTGGGCGAACACGCTCTCGTGGGCCGGCGTCGCGCTCGTCGCGCTCGGGCTCGGCCTGCGCGTCTGGGCCATGTTCGTCCTCGGCGCGCGCTTCTCGCCGCTCGTCGCGATCCAGCGCGAGCACGCGCTCGAGACCCGCGGCCCCTACGCCCGCGTCCGCCACCCCGGCTACCTCGGCGCGCTGCTCGCGTGCCTCGGCGCCGCCATCGCCTTCGGCAGCGCCGCCGCACTGCCGCTGGTCGCCCTCATGCTCGCCGCCCAGCTCGCCCGCATCCGCGCCGAGGAAGCACTCCTCGCCACGCATTTCGGCGAGGCCTGGAACGCCTACCGCTCCCGGGCCGGGGCACTGCTGCCCAAGCCCTGAGCCCGCCAGGCCAGCAGCGGCCGACCGACCGGAGATGGGGGCGGGGCAGCGGGCGAGACCGGGGGGCGCGAAGGCGGTGCGTCCGAGGCGCGAGCGAAGCCAGGGATGGCGTGAGCCGCGCTTGGATGCAGTGAGGTGAGGCAGGATGCCGAACCGAACGGGCCGTCTTCGCGCCCCCCGGTCTCACCCGCGGTGGGGCGGTGCAACGCTCGCGATCGTCGGTCCGCTCCACATGGAGCCCGCACCGAATCGACGATTCGGGTCCGACTCGCTTGGCCGCCGCGCAGCCTCACGCTAGACTGCGACCCCATGCGCATCGCCTACCACGTCATGTCCGCACCCTCGCCGCTCGGCCTGCTGTTCGTGGCCGCGACGGAGAAGGGTCTGCGCTACGTCGAGTACCTCGATCGCAAGAGCCTGAAGCGCGCCATCGCCTCGCATGCCGCCGAGAACCCCGGTGCCACGTGGGAGCCCTCGGTGCGCGTCATGCGGCCGCTCGCCGACATGCTCGAGCAGTACTTCTGCGGCGCCGAGCGCTCGCTCAAGGTCCCGCTCGATCTCGCCGGTTCCGAGTTCCAGCTCAAGGTGTGGCACGCGCTGCTCGCCATTCCGTACGCCGAGACGCGCAGCTACGGCGACATCGCCAAGGCGATCGGCGAGCCCAAGGCCGCGCGCGCCGTCGGGCTCGCGGCGAACCAGAACCCGATCGTCGTCGTCGTGCCCTGCCATCGCGTGATCGGCGCCGACGGCAAGCTCGTCGGCTACGCCGGCGGCGTGCCGCGCAAGAAGTTCCTGCTCGCGCTCGAATCGCGCTTCCGCACCGCGCTGCCGCTCGACGGCGACCACGTGATCGCGCCGATGCACCGCAAGGTCGCGCGCCCCGTCGCCGCGCCGGCGCGCCCCGCGAAGGCGGCCGCGAAGAAGTCCGCGAAGCCCGCCGCCAAGGCGCCGCGCGGTGGCGTCGGCGTCACCGCGACGAAGCCGAAGAGCGTCCGCGGAAGTGATCGTGGCCGCGTCCCGGCAGCGGCCCCTCGCCGTCGCGCCGCCGCAGCCGCAGCCGCCCCGGCGCGTTCGTCACGCGTCCGATCGCGCTGAGCCGCACGCCCGCGCGTCGCGCCAGTACGCCGCAACGCCCCAGCGCGCCCGGCGTGATCGCCAGCAGCAGCTCGTAGTCGTCGCCCGGCCCGAAGCGCAGCGCCTCCTCCGCGCGCGCCACCGCCGCCGCGCTCGTGCCGCGCGCGAGCGCCCGCGCCACCGCGGCCAGCGCCGGATCGCCCGGCAGCGCCTCCGCGTCGATCACCGCGCCCACGCCGCTCGCCTCGGAGAGGTGCGCGAGGTCGCCCGCGAGCCCGTCCGAGAGGTCGATCGCCGCGTGCACGCCGCGCGTGGCGGCGAGCGAGAGCGCCAGCGGAACGCGCGAAGGCGGTGACGCCCAGCGCCGCGTGAGCGATGCGGGCATGCCCGCGAGGCGCTTCGCGTCCGCGGCCAGCGCCGCCGCCGCGAGCCCCGGCACGCCCGTCACCGCGAGCACGTCGCCCGGTTTCGCGCCCGAGCGCGTCCAGTGCCGGCCGCGGCGCACCTCGCCGAAGAGCGTCACGGCCCACCACGACGGCCCGTCGGTCGCCGTGAGGTTGCCGCCCACCACGGCCGCGCCGTCCTTCGCCAGCGCCGCCGCGCACGCGCGCTCCACGTCGCGCAGCGCTCGCGGCGGCGCATCGGGCCGCGCCGCCGCCGCGATCACCGCCCAGCGCGGCGTCGCCGCCATCGCCGCGAGGTCGCTCAGGTTCGCCGCCGCGAGACGGCGGCCCACGCCGCGCGCGTCGAGCCCGCCCGGGCGCCAGTGCCGGCCCTCGACGAACGCGTCGGTGGTCACCACGAGGTCGTGCCCCGCGCGCGGCCGCAGCACGGCCGCGTCGTCGCCCGGACCCACGATCACGCGCTCGCCCGCCGGCAGCGCGCGCACGATCGCGCGGATGCGCGCGAACTCGCCGCGGTCAGCCCGCATGGCGTTCCGCGTGTTCGCGGTGCGAGGGCAGCAGCACGGCGAGCAGGAGCGCCGCGAGCAGCGCGAGGACCGCGCCCAGCGCGAACGGCGCCGCCTTGCCCACGTGATCCCACAGCGCGCCCGCCGCGAGGCTCGCCGGCAGCAGCGCGAGCCCGACCACGGTCGCGTGCGCGCCGTACGCCGTCGCGCGCAGTTCCTTCGGCACGAGGTCCGCGATCATCGCCTTGGCCTGCCCCTCGACCATCGCCGTGTGCACCGCGAGCATCAGGAACGCGACCACCACGCCCGCGCGCGTCGCGACCGTCGCGAGCACGCCGTAGGTGAGCGCGAAGACCAGGTAGCCCATGCCGATCAGCGGCCGGCGGCCCACGCGGTCGGAGAGCCCGCCGAGCGGCAGCGCGAGCGCCGCCATCACGAGGTTGAACGCCACGTAGATGAGCGACACGCTGGCCGCGGACCAGCCCGCGTCCTGCGTGCGCAGCAGCACGAACGCGTTGCTGCTGTTGCCGAGCTGGAACACCGCGTCGACCACCAAGAAGCGCCGGAACGCCGGTCCCAGCGCGCCCGCCTGCTCGGCGAGCGCACGCTTCGGGGCCGGCGCGTGCGCGCCCGCGCGCACGAACAGCACCAGCACGAGCACCGAGAGCGCCGCGGGAATCGCCGAGGCGAAGAACACGCGGCGATACGCTTCCGCGCCCAGCGCGTGCCAGCGCGCGAGCAGCAGCCACGCGAGCAGCGGCCCGATCGCGGCGCCCGCGTTGTCCATCGCCTTGTGCAGCCCGAACGCGCGGCCGCGATCCGACGCGGCCGCCGAGTCCGCGAGCAGCGCATCGCGTGGCGGCGTGCGCAGCGCCTTGCCGAGCCGGTCCGTGCCGCGCAGCAGCAGCACCGCGGGCCACGAGCCCGCGAGCCCGATCGCCGCCTTCGCGATTCCCGAGAGCGAGTAGCCCGCGACCACGAGCGGCTTGCGGCGGCCCATGCGGTCGGAGATCCAGCCCGACGTCGTGCGCAGCAGTGACGCGACGCTCTCCGCCACGCCCTCGATCAGCCCCAGGCTCGTCGCCGATGCGCCGAGCGTCACCGTGATGAAGAGCGGGAGGATCGGGATCAGCATCTCGGTCGACGCGTCGGTGAAGAGCGACGTGAACCCGAGCGCGACGACGTTGCGATGGATGCCGGCGAAGGGTCTGCGGCGAGGCGCGGGATCGGGAATCGGGTCGGGAGCCATGGGCGCGCGACGTTAGCACGGCGGCGCGCGGGGCCCTCGCGCGTCGCCGAAACCGACACGCGTGCGTCGGGATTCTCGACGCGCAACCCGCTCGCCCGCGGGAGGTTCGCGCACTCTCGCCGGGGGCCGCGGGATTCACTCGCCGGGGCCACGCTCCCCGCCGGGAGCAACCCCCGGTGGGCGAATGGGGGTGTGGGCGTGGTCCTTCCGGACCCCTAGCCCCTCCCCGGAGAATCCCCTAGCTTCAAGTCATGACTACCTCTACCGCAGTTCTCGAATCCCACCCCCGTCACCAGGTCGAAGACCCGGTCGCGAATCGCGTCCGGGAGCGTCGGCTGGCCATGGGGTGGTCGCTGAAGCGCCTGAGTGAGGCTACCGGAGGTCTGGCACCCTCCTTCCTGTTCAACATCGAGAACGGCCGCAAGGTGCCGAGCGAGGACGTGGCGGTGCGCATCGCCCGCGCCCTCGACGACGCGGCCTTCGAAGCCACCTACCGCGCGTGGGCCCGCGCCAAGAGCCGCGGCCGCACCGGTCGCATCGACCACGAGGCGATGCTCCGCGCGTGGGAGCAGCTCCGCAATCCGTTCGGCGGGATGACGTCCTCGCCCGAGCCCGCGGCCGGTCCGGCGCGCGACGCGGGCCGCCTGCGCGTGCCGATGCTGGCCACGCCGAGCGATCCCGGTGACGGCGTGCGGCCCGTTCCCGAGATGGTGATCAACACGCTGAGCCTCGATCCGCAGGCGTACGGTCACGACGCCGAGCTCGCGCGCGAGCGCTACGCCCGGCTGCGCCGTCCGTTCGCTTTCCCGATCGACGACGAGCGCGCGTCGCGCGTGGGCCTGCCCTGCGGCATGCTCGCGATCGTCACGCGCGAGAACCCACAGCCGGTCGACACGCGCGCGATCTACGTCGTGCGCCACGACGGCCGGCTCGAGCCCGTGCGCGGCACGGCACTCGCCGGCGGCGCCATTCCCGAGAGCCTGCGCGCGATCGGGCTGGATTCCGCCGACGCGCTGCGCGCGGCCGTGGTGGGCCGCATCGACCTGCTGCTGCCGGACGTTCGTTCGTAACGCGAACCACAACGCGACATCACTTCCTTCCGCGGCCGCGCCTCCGGGCGCGGCCGCTTCGCGTGCGCCGGCCGGCCGGCGGGCGTAGCTTCGCGGACGTCCGCCGCACGACGTTCCTCCCGCGCAGGAGCCCCGCATGAGCCTCCCTCCCGGAGGGCCGATCCGCATCGCGCCGATCGACGCGCCCACGCTGCAGTCCGTTCGCCCGCTGCCGCCCGCCGAGACACCCGCGCTCGAGCCCTACCGCGTGCTGTTCCCGCTCGGCGCCGCGTGTGCGATCGGCGGCGCGCTGCCGTGGCTCGCGCAGGCGATGGGCCTCGCCGCATGGCCCGCGCTGCTGCACGGCTCGCTCATGATGGAAGGCTTCGAGCTCGCGTTCGTCACCGGGTTCCTGCTCACCGCGATGCCCGCGTTCACGCACGGCGCGAAGTGCCGCCCGTGGGAGCTCGCCGCGGTCGCGGCCGGCGTCGCGCTCTTCGCGCTGCTGCGCGTGGCCGGGCTCGAGGGCATCGCGCACGCGCTGTTCGCCGCGACCCTCGCGTTCACCGCGATCGCGATCGCGCGGCGCGTGCGGCCCGGGGGCGCCGCGCCGCCCGAGGAGTTCGCGCTCGTCGGCGTGGGCCTGCTGCTCGGCGTCGCCGGGGGCGTGGTGCAGGCGATGGCCGCGGCCGGCATGATCGTCGAGCCCTCGGTGCGCTTCGGGCTGCGGCTCGTCTCGCGCGGCATGATGCTCGCGCTCGTGCTCGGCCTGGGCGGGCTGCTGGTGCCCACGTTCGCGATGGTGCGCGATCCACTGCACATCGTGGGCGTCGCACGCGCCGGGCAGCGCCGGCCGCGGCGCGAGTTCGTCGCGGGGCTCGCGCTGCTGATCGTGGGCGCGATGGCCGCGGAGGCGATCGGCCACCCCGGGCTCGCCGGCGTCATGCGGCTCGTCGCGGGCGCCGCCAGTACGCTGCTCGCGTGGAAGCTGTGGCGCTTCCCGTCGCGGAACCACCGGCTCTCGTGGACGCTCTGGGCCGCCGGCGCCTGCCTGCTGCTCGGGCTCGCCGGCGCCGCCGCGCTGCCCACGCACGAGATCGCCGCGTGGCACCTGGTGTTCGTGGGCGGCTTCGGGCTGCTCACGATCTCGATCGGCACGCGCGTCGTGGTCTCGCACGGCGGCCACCCGTTCGAGGACGAGCCGCGCGTGCTCGGCGTCGCGACGCTCGTCTCGCTCGCGCTCGCGGGGCTCGTGCGGCTCGTCTCCGGCGAGGCCGATCCGCGCATGGCGCACGGGCTCGCGACCGCCGCCGCGCTCTGGGCGCTCGCCTGGGCGCTCTGGCTCGCCGCCGCGGCACCGCGCCTGCTGCGCACGAAGCGCGCGCTCATGATGCCGGCGGGACCCGCGAGGCGCTGACGCGACGACTCTAATGCGCCAGCCAGCGCGTCCCGTCGTGGATCTCGCGGCGGCCGGCGCCGATCGCGACGCCGCGCACGCTGGTGCGCAGGCCGTGCTCGGGGCTCCAGGCGTGGACCAGGTATTCGATCGGGCCCTCGACCAGCGCGAGCCGGTCGGGGCGCGACACGTCGAAGTCGATCCGCGACGACGTCGCCACCGCGGTCATCGCCACCGTGCCGCGGAAGCGGCGCACCAGCATCAGGTGCACGTGGCCCGCGACGATCGCCTCGACCTGCGGGTGGCGCGCGATCACGTCGCCGAACGCGTCCGCGCCGCGCAGCCCGATCGCATCCATCGGCTCGAGACCCGTGGCCACCGGCGGATGGTGCATGAAGACGAGCGCCGGCCGTTCGGGCGCCTCGGCGAGCCGCGCGTCCAGCCACGCGAGGCGCTCCGCGCACAGTTCGCCCGCGTTCTCGCCCGGGATCGTCGTGTCGAGCCCCACCAGGCGCAACGGGCCCGCGTCGGCCACGTACTGCACGAACGGTTCCAGCGCCTGCGCGCCCTGCGGGCCGAACGCCGCGCGGAACGCCGACCGGTCGTCGTGGTTGCCGGGAATCGCGTACACGGGGCAGGGCAACGCGGCGAGCGCGGCGCGGGCCCGCGCGTACTCGGCCGGCGTGCCGTGGTCGGCGAGATCGCCGGTGACGAGCACCACGTCCGGGCGCAGCGGCTGCCCGAGCACGTCGGCGATCGCGACCTCGAAGCGTTCGAGCGCGACCGGGCGCGCGTCGGAGACGTGCGGGTCGGTGAGCTGGACGACGATCATGAACCCTCCCCCGCGCCGGACGCCGCCGGCGCGCGGGCGCCAGCATGGGAGGGCGGCGGGCACGGGCGCAAGCGCGCCGCGCCCGGTGCGGCCTCAGTCGCGGCCGAATTCGTCGCCGGTCGCGACCTGCTCGGCGTGGTGCTTGATCACGCGCGCCTCGGCGATGAACACCACTTCCTCGGCGACGTTGGTCGCGAGGTCGGCGATGCGCTCGAGGTTGCGGCCCACGAGCACGTAGGCCATGCATGCCTCGACGTGCCCCGGCTCGCGCACCATGCGCCCGAGCAGGTCGCCGAACAGGCTGCGGTTGAGCGCGTCCACCTCGTCGTCGCGGCGCACCAGCCGTCGCGCGGCCTCCGCGTCGCGGCGCACGAACGCGTCCAGCGCCTCGCGCAGCATGCCGAGCGCCCCTTCGACGAGCGGGGCGAGGTCCTGCGACGGCCGCTCGGGCGGCAGCGTGAACAGCGTCTTCGCGCAGCCGGCGATGTTGACGCCGTGGTCGCCCACGCGCTCGAGATCGTTCGAGATCTTGAGCGCCGACGTGATCAGGCGCAGGTCGCGCGCGAGCGGCTGTTGCAGCGCGAGCAGCGCGATGCAGCGCTCCTCGATCTCGATCTCGAGCCGGTCGATCACCTTGTCGTCGGCGAAGACCTCCTCGGCCAGCGCCACGTCGCGGCGCTGCAGCGCCTCGACGGCCTTGCGCACGGTGCTCTCCGCGAGCCCGCTCATGTGCAGCAGCCGGCGCTTGAGCTCCTCGATCTCCGTCTCGAAGTGACGCTCCATGCTCAGCCCCCGATCCCCAGGATCACCCGAACCGCCCGGTGATGTAGTCCTCGGTCAGCTTCTCGCGCGGGTTCGTGAACAGCTGCCGCGTCTCACCGTACTCCACGAGCGCGCCGTTGAGCATGAACAACGTGCGGTCCGAGATGCGCGCCGCCTGCTGCATGTTGTGCGTCACCACGAGGATCGTGTAGCGCCCCTTCAGCTCCAGCACCAGCTCCTCGATGCGCGCGGTCGCGGTGGGATCGAGCGCCGAGGCGGGTTCGTCCATCAGCAGGACCTCGGGCTCGACCGCGAGCGCGCGGGCGATGCAGAGCCGCTGCTGCTGGCCGCCCGAGAGTGCGAGGGCCGAGCGGTCGAGCCGGTCCTTCACCTCGTCCCAGAGCGCCGCGCGGCGCAGGCTCGATTCGATCCGGATCGCGAGCTCGCCGCGGTCGCGGATGCCGATCAGCCGCAGGCCGAAGGCCACGTTGTCGAAGATCGAACGCGGAAAGGGATTCGGGCGCTGGAACACCATGCCGACCCGGCGGCGCAGTTCGACCACGTCCACCGCGGGCGACGTCACGTCGACCCCGCCGACCTCGAGCCCGCCCGACGTGCGAACGCCGGGGACGAGGTCGTTCATGCGGTTGAAGGAGCGCAGCAGCGTGCTCTTGCCGCAGCCCGACGGCCCGATGATCGCCGTCACCGTGTGCTCGGGGATCTCGAACGACACGTCGCGCAGCGCGTGGAACGTGCCGTAGTACAGGTGGAAGCCCCGTGCCGCCAGCTCCGTGCGCGGCGCCGCCGCCGCGGCCGGTTGCGGGTGTTCGCGCGCGGCGGGGAGCTCCGTGCGCAGCGCGGGCGCGGGCGGCGAAGCGTCCGCCGCCGGCCGGGTGTCGAGCGTCATCGGATCCGCCTCGTCGTCCATCGCACCAGTCCCGCCAGCGTGGCGACCATCACGAACAGCACCAGCGCGCCCGTCCACGCCTGGGCATTCCAGTCGGGATACGGCGCGCGCGCGTAATCGAAGATCATGACCGGCAGCGACGCCATGGGCCGGTCGAGGTGGAGCGACCAGAACCGGTTGCCGAGCGCCGTGAACAGCAGCGGCGCCGTCTCGCCCGAGGCGCGCGCCACCGACAGCATCACCGCCGTCGCGATGCCGCTGCGGGCCGCGGGCAGCACGACCTGCTGCACCACGCGCCAGCGCGGCGCGCCCAGGGCGAGCGCCGCCTGGCGGTAGGACTGCGGCACCAGCCGCACCACCTCTTCGGTCGCGCGCACGATCGTCGGCAGCATCAGGATCGCCAGCGCCACGCCACCCGCGAGGCCCGAGAAGCGGCCCATCGGCACCACCACGAGTCCGTACACCGCGACACCGACCACGATCGATGGCACGCCGCCCAGCACTTCGGCGGCGTAGCGCACGACACTCGCCATGCGCCCTTCGCCGAACTCCGCGAGGTAGACGCCCGCACCGACACCGACCGGCACCGCGATCGCCGCCCCGAGCGCGACCATGACCAGCGTGCCGAGAATGGCGTTCGCCATGCCGCCTCCGGGCTCGCCCACCGGCTTCGGCAGGTGCACGAAGAAGCCCGGCGTGAGCGCCGGCAGCCCGTGCACGAGCAGGTGCGTCACGAGCAGCAGCAGCGGAACCATGACCAGCACCGCCGCCGCCGTGCACGCGCCCAGCGCCAGCGCGTTCGCCGCGCCGCGCACGAGGCGCGAACGGCGGGGCACCGGCCGCCCCAGCGGCTCACGCGGCGCCCGCGACATCGCGACGACCTCCCGTGGTCCAGTGCACCAGCAGCCGCGCGCACGCGTTCACGACCAGCGTCAGGACGAACAGCACGAGCGCGATCTCGATCAGTGCCGAGAGGTAGAGCTTGCCCGTCGCCTCGGCGAACTCGTTGGCGATCACGCTCGCCAGCGTCGAGCCCGGCGCCAGCAGCGACGCCGAGACGCGGTTCGAGTTCCCGATCACCATGGTGACCGCCATCGTCTCGCCGAGCGCGCGCCCGAGCGCGAGGATCGCCGCGCCGAGGATCCCGGGTCGCGCCGCGTCGAGCGTGACCGCCAGCGCCTCGGCGCGCGTGGCACCCAGCGCCAGCGCCGACTCGCGCAGTGAGGGCGGCATCGCGCGCAGCACCTCGCGCGCGATCGCGGTCACGGTCGGCACCACCATGATCGCGAGCACGATCCCGGCGTTCAGGATGCCGAGGCCGAAGGGGAAGCCCTGGAACAGTGGCAGGAATCCGAGGTGCGCGATCAGCCAGGGCTCGACGAGCGTGCGCAGCACCGGAGCGAGCACGAAGACGCCCCAGATGCCGTACACGATGCTGGGAATGGAGGCGAGCAGCTCGATCACGTACGACACCACCGCCCCGACGCGGGGCGGCGCGATCTCGACGAGGAACACGGCCGCGCCCACGCCGAGCGGCGTCGCGCAGCCCATCGCCAGCGCCGACGTGACGAGCGTGCCGTAGAGGTACGGCCAGGCGCCGTAGCGATCCGAGATCGGGTCCCAGTCGGACCGCAGGAGGAACGCGGGGCCGAACGCATGCCACGCGGGCCACGCACCGCGCACGCACTCGAACACCACGATCGCGAGCGCCAGCACGACGACCAGGCCCAGCGACCGCAGCAGCCCCGCGTACAGATCGTCCGGGCGCGGCGCCGAGCGCGCGCGGGGGACGCGCGACACCGGCACCGACCAGGGCGTCACGACGCCCCCGCCCGGACGAGCACTCATTTCGCCGCGAACAGCTTCTTGCCGCCGGCCGAAAGGAGCTGCAGCGTGCTCTCGTTCACCTTCACGACCGCCGGCGGCAGCGCGGCGTAGTCGAGATCGTCCGCGAAGGCCTGCCCGTCGTGGATCGCCCAGCGGATGAAGTCCGCCAGCGCCTTCGCCCGCGCGGCGTCCTTCGAATCCTGGTAGACGAGCAGGAACGTGAGCCCCGAGATCGGCCACGCCTGCGGCGCCGGCGAGTTCACGATCGGCGTGCGCACGTCCTTCGCGAGCTGCGGCGCCGCGCCCTCGACCGCCGCCGTGGTGGACGCGAGCGTGGGCGTGACGAAGTTGCCCGCCTTGTTGCGCAGCGTCGCCATCGGCAGCTTGTTCTGCTTCGCGTACGCCAGCTCCACGTAGCCGATCGCACCCGGCGTCTGGCGGACCACGCCGGCCACGCCGTCGTTGCCCTTGCCGCCCACGCCCGACGGCCAGCTCACCGACGTGCCGGCGCCGACCATTTCCTTCCACGGCGTGCTGATCGCCGCGAGGTAGTTCGTGAAGATGTTCGTGGTGCCGCTGCCGTCGGAGCGGTGCACCGCGAGGATCGGCGCCGCGGGCAGCGTCACGCCCGGGTTCGCGGCGGCGACGCGCTTGTCGTTCCACGTGGTGATCGTGCCCATCCAGATGCCGGCCACGAGCTCCGGCGTGAGGCGCAGCGTGGCGTTGAAGCCCGGCAGGTTGTAGGCGAGCACGACCGCGCCCGCCACCGTCGGGAAGTGGAGCACCTTGCGCGGCATGTCCTTGAGCTGCGCGTCGGACAGGGCCGCGTCGCTCGCGCCGAAGTCGACCGTGCCGGCCTTGACCTGCTGGATGCCGGCGCCGCTGCCGATCGACTGGTAGTTGATCTCGATGCCCGTCTTCTGGTGGTAGGTGTCGAACCACTTGGAGTAGATCGGGTACGGGAACGTGGCGCCGGCGCCGGTGAGCGACTGCGCGCCCGCGGCACCCGAACCGGCGATCGCGAAGGCCGCGAGCGCGGCGAGGACGGCGATACGAGAGCGCACGAGCATGCGAAGGGATCCTCGTCGGTGGGTCAGGACTGGGGCCGAGAGAACTTCCAATAGAGCGTGACGCGCGCCTGCAGGTCGTGGTGCGGCGGCACCATGCCGGTGCCCTGCGCGGCGTACTGCATCGATTCGACGTTCGGCATGAAGTGCACGTCTTTGAGCGGCTGCCAGTCGACGCCCGCGACCCAGAGCTGCTGGTCCACGCGGTTGGCGGTGCGCCGGTCCGGCTGCCAGAAGTCCGCGCGCGCGAACGCGCCGATCATGGGCGTGAACGCGTAGCGCGCGAACACAGAGTGCGCGCGCGATTCGGCGTACGCGCCCACGGGCCGGTGCGTCACCTGGTCGGCGACCTCCCAGCCGATCGCGCCATGGCCGACGTCCCAGCCCGCGAAGAGCTTGTACGTGGCGCGGTCGCGGCCGTTCCACACGTTCTCGTAGTCCACGTAGGGCTCGAGCCGCACGTCGCGCCAGCGCATCGGCAGCGCGAGGTAGGCGCGGCGGTCGCGATTCGTCTCCGGCTTCTGCCCGCCGCCGTTGCCCACCATGGCGGCGTAGCCCAGCACGTGATTCCCGTCGACGAAGCCCTTCACGAGCACGCCCACGTCGGCCGACGGTGCGAGCCCGCGGAAGTCGGCGAGCGTCTTCTCGATCGAGCGGTACTGCCAGTAGTCCTCGGAGTTCTCGAACGTCGGCGTCGGTGTGAGGCCCACGTACACGTCGCCGCGCGGCCACACGCTGCGCGCCAGCATGTACGCCGCCTTCACCGCGACGCCGAGTTTGCCGTCCGACGTGAGCGAGCGGCTGTCGGCCTCGAGCCGGAAGCGCGTCGCGAAACGGATCGACAGGTCGTTGTCGAGCTGGAAGTAGACGCGGCGCAGCACGACGCCCGAGAGATCGCGGCCGATCACCTTCTTGCCGTCGATCGATGCCTGCGCCGAGTCGTTGCCCGCGGCGTCGTACGCGTGGCGCGGATCACCGGCCAGGTTGTCGTAGACGTCGGCGAACATGTAGCCGCTGATCTTCCCGCGCGGGAAGTCGGGCGGCGTCGCGACGACGGCCGCAGGCGGCGGTGACTGCGCCGCGACGAACGGCGGCATGGCGAGGGCGAACGCGAGGGCGAGTGAGGCGGGGACGGTGCGCGCGCGGAGGATCATGGGCCTTCTCCGGGTCCATGCGTCGGCATCGGTTCACGCACGTGCCGGACACGCGAACGCGCGCCGTCGTGCGTCGAACCTCACGCTACGTGGCGCGCGTTGCCCTCGAATGGCTCTGGGGTTTCGGCCCCGTTAATCTCCGCGACGCGCGCGTTTCAGGCTTCGCGGCGCTCGCGCTTCGTGCGACGCGTTTCCAGCGCGCGCGTGCGCGCCGTCTGCACGATGCCGTGATAATCGACGCCCGCTTCGCGCAGCGCCGCCGCCCACGTTCCCCACATGCGACGCGCGCGCGCGTAGAGCGCGGGCTGGTCGAGGTGCACGCGGAACAGCTTCCCGGACTGAGCGGCCGCGCGAATCTCCTCGAGCACTTGCGCGGGCGTTCGCATCGGCGGACGCCCGCGGCGCCGAGGCGCGTTGCCGGACGAACGGCCGTCGCTCGACGAGGGCGAGAGCGCGTACGCACCTGCCGGCGACGAACCGCCGGCGGAAGATGTATTCGACGACATGAAGGCGACCTCCCGGGGAACAGGCGGGCCGCGGGGGATCCGGCCACGCATGGAGGCCATGAGCCTCGCCCGCACGCTGTTAACGGGATGTAACGACCGGGTTAATCCGCCTCGACGAGCGACGATTCGCACCACTCGGCGGGGCGGAACCGACCGCGGGGGCTCAGGGGCGCGGCAGCTCGAACCGGAAGCAGCTGCCCTCGCCGGGGGCGCTGCGCACCGAGACCTCGCCCCCGTGCAACGTGATGACGTGCTTCACGATCGAGAGCCCGAGCCCGGTGCCGCCCTTCTCGCGCGAGCGGGCCTTGTCGACGCGGTAGAAGCGCTCGAACACGCGCGAGCGATCGTCCTCCGGGATGCCCGGCCCCGTGTCCTCGACCTCGCACCAGACCCGGCGGGCGTCCTCGCCCGCGCGCACGGTGATGCCCCCGCGCTCGGTGTACTTGAGCGCGTTGTCGAGCAGGTTGGCGATCACCTGGGCGAGCCGGTGGCGTTCCGCCGACACTTCCAGCGGCGGTCCCGGCTCCAGCACGAGCGCGAGCCCCGCGGCGCGGGCGCGCGGCTGTTCCGCCGCCACGTGCTCGGCGAGCAGCGCGCGCAGGTCGAACGGCTCGCGCTTCGGCGCCGCCTCGGGCCGCTCGAGCTGCGCGAGCGAGAGCAGGTCGTCGACCAGCAGCTGCATGCGCTCGGCCTGGTCGCGGATCACGCGCACGAACTGCTCGCGGTGTTCGGCGTCCTCGAGCCCGCCGTCGAGCAGCGTCTCGGCGTAGCCGCGCAACGAGGTGAGCGGCGTGCGCAGCTCGTGCGAAACGTTGGCGACGAAGTCCTGGCGCACGCGATTCACCGTCTCGGCCTCGGTCAGGTCGTGCAGCACGAGCAGCAGCTCGCTCGCCGCCGGATCCAGCGGCGTCACGTTGGCGCGCACGAAGCGCGCGCGCGGCGACCACAGCCGGAGTTCGGCCTCCAGCGGCCGGCGCTCGGCCCGCGCGCGACGGACGAGTTCGTCCAGCTCGGGCTCGCGGACGAACTCGCCGAGCGGCGTGCCCGGCGCCGCGGGCCGCGGTGCCGCGAAGAGCTCCGCGAGGCTGTGGTTGCAGTGCACGATCCGATTGCCGGGATCGAGCAACGCGACGCCGTCCGACATGTGCGCCAGCACGTGTTCGCGTTCGTCGCGTTCGCGCGCCAGGGCCTCCAGCCGGTCGTTGAGCGTCGCGGACATGTGGTTGAGCGCCGCGCCGAGCCGTCCGAGCTCGTCGTCCGGCCGCTCGTCCGCGCGCGCGCGCGGATCGCCGGAACCGATCCGCTCGGCGATGCGCTGGAGCTCGCGCACCCGCCCGGTCGGGCGGCCGCCGATCCAGTAGACGAGCGCGAACGTCGCGAGCAAGGTGAAGCCCGCGCCGAGCAGTGAGATCCGCATGAGCGCGCCGTTCAGTTCGTGCACGACCGACAGCGGTTCCGAGAGGCGCACGACCGCCCACGGCATGCCCGGCGGCGCGGCCTCGGCCACGTAGAGCATCTCCACGCCGAGCGTGTGACTGCGCCGCACGCTCGTGCCGACGCGCCCGGCCATCGCCGCGCGGAACTCCGGCCGGTTCGCGTGGTTCTCGAGCACGTGTGCGTCCGCGCGCGAATCCGCGATCACGCGGCCGTCGGGGGCGATCAGCGTGATGCGGCGGGCGAGCGCCGAGTCGAGCGCGGCGACGGTGCCCTGCGGGGCCGCGCGCACCTCGGGCGGATCGTCCGCGAGCGCGACCGCGACCTGGCGCACGTCTCGCACCAGCTCCTCGCGACTGCGGTCGAGCAGCCAGCGCCGCTGCACGCGCGTCTCGAGCACGGCGAGCACGGTGAACGCCGCCACGAGCACGAACCCGTAGGCGACGAACTGCCGGACGCGCAGCGACGTGATCACGCCGCGTCCGCGCTCACGCGTCGCCGCTGCGCGCCGCGGCGACGAACTTGTAGCCGGAGCCCGTCACCGTGTCGATGAGCGGATGCTCGTCGCCGAGCTTCATGCGCAACCGGCGTACGTGCACGTCCACCGTGCGCGTCTCGCCGAGGTAGTCGTAGCCCCACACCTTGCGCAACAGCTCGTCGCGCGACACCACGCGGCCGGGATGGCGTGCGAGGAACGCGAGCAGGTCGAACTCGCGCGGCGTCAGCGACAGCGCTCGGCCGGCCACCGTGGCCTCGCGTGCGTCGAAGTCCATGCGCAGCACGCCGCGCTCGAGCGCGCGCGTGTGCGCCGCGGGCTTGGCGCGGCGCAGCAGCGCCTGGGCGCGCGCGACCAGCTCGCGCGGGCTGAACGGCTTGGTGAGGTAGTCGTCCGCGCCGTGCTCGAAGCCGAGCAGCTTGTCCATCTCGGCGCCGCGCGCGGTGAGCACGAGCACGGGGAGGTCCGCCGTCGCCGGCTCGCCGCGCACCTCGCGCAGGATCTCGAGCCCGTTGCGCCCGGGCAGCATGAGATCGAGTACGACGAGATCCGGACGCGACGCGAACAGCTGCTCGAGTCCCTCTTCGCCGTCCGCGAACGCGGCGACGCGGAAGCCGGCGCGCTCGAGGTTGTACTTGAGAAGGTCGCGGATCTCCTTCTCGTCTTCGATCACCATCACGAGGTCGCTCATCGGTCCTCCGCGGACGATGCTACGGGGACGCTTCGCGCGGGGTCAATCGCGCGCGCGTTCGGAAGTGGCAACCCGGCGCCGCTGCGGTAGATTCGTGCTTCGTCCCGGAGTCTTCGCATGCCTCCTGCCGCCTCCCCCCTGCTCGCGATCGCCCCGCTCGGTCCGCGCGACGTGCCGGACACGGTGGCGTTCCTCGACGCCGCGCCGGTGCTGAACGCGTACCTCCACGCGCTCGTGCTGCGCGACGCGCTCGCGCGGCCGCGCGACGAGTGGTGGGGCGCGCGGCGCGACGGCGAGATCGTGGCGCTGCTCTACCTCGGTGCGCACTCGGGCGCCGTGCTGCCCGCGGGCGCCGACCTCGAGGCCCACCACGCGCTCGGCGAGGTGGCCGCGCGCCGGCTCGCCGTGCTGCCGCCGCGCTTCCAGGTGATCGGCCCGCGCGACGCCGTGGGCGTGCTGCGCGAACACTTTCCCGGGCCCGGCCCGCGGCTGCGCCTCGAGCGCGACCAGCTCTACATGGGCCTCGCCCCGCGCGACCTCGCGCCCTGCCCGCGCCTGCCCGAGCTGCGCACCGCGCGGCGCGAGGACTACACGCTCGTCTACGAGACGGGCGCCGCGCTGCGCGCCGAGGAGCTGCAGGAGGATCCGCGTGACGTCGACCCGGTCGCGTACGCGCGGCGCGCCGAGGAGGACTGCCGCGACGGTCACACGTACGTGTGGCGCGACGCGCGCGGGCTCGTGTTCCGCGCGAGCATTTCGGCGCGGACCACCGAGGCGGCGCAGATCTCCGGCGTCTACACCGCGCCCGCGCTCCGCAACCAGGGCATCGCGCGGCGCGCGCTCTCCGAGATGTGCCTGCGGCTGCTCGAGCGCTCGAACGAGTGCTGCCTGTTCGTGAACGAGATCAACGCCCCGGCCATCTCGCTCTACCGGCGGATGGGCTTCCGCACGCTCTCGCCCTGGGCGTCGGCGTTCTACGAACCGCGTAGCTGAAGGCGTTCAGGCGCCGTTCGCGAGCGCCGCGGCGACGGCCTCGATCGAATCGACCGTCTCCACTTCCGGCGCGGCCGTGGCCAGCGCGTGGCGCATGCGCTCGGGCGCGTAGTCGCGCGCGAGCCAGAAGAGCCGCACGTGCCTCCACGACGGCTCGCGCCGCTTGAGCGCGAGCGGCACGGAAAGATCGAGCGAGAACACGTCGCCGACGATCGCGTCGGGCGCCTCCTCGCGCAGGATCGCCTCGTAGCGCGGGCGCGAGAGCTCGATCCGCAGGCCGTCGAGCGCGAGCATCTCGGAACGCGCGGGGTCGATCAGGTGCTTGCCCGCCGCGCCGCGCAGGCGCAGTCCGCCCGCGAGCCGCTCCGGGTGCATGGCGTGGGGCAGGCCCGCGTGCGCGAACCAGCGCCGCAGCTTCTCGCCCTCGGAGTTCGAGACGACCACGACCTCGATCCCGCGCGCGAGCATCGCGCGCCCCGCCTCGGCCGCCGACGGCAGCACGCCCGGTCCGCGCGCGGACTCCACCGCCGCGACGCCGTCCAGGTGCGCCGCGGTGCCGAACGTGTCGAGCGAGCCCTCCCCCGCCGCGCTCGCGCCGGCGAGCAGGAGGGTGGCCATCGGATCGCCGTCCGCGTGTTCCGCGAGGTAGTGGAGCAGCGCCGAGTGCGCGCTGAACGGATCCTCGTCCGCGAACGCCGCGAGCTGCCCGGCGTGCGTCCAGCCCCAGCGCTGCGGCTGCGCGAGCGTCTCGCGCCGCGCGTTCGCGATCCACGCACGCGCCGCGTCGCGCCGTTCCGGCGGCGCCACTGCCACCAGGCGCTCGTCGAGCCGCTCGCCCTGGGCCGCGGCTTCGGCGTGGGGACGGGTCCAGACGCCGTCGAAGTCACTGACGAGTTTCATCCGCCGCTGGTATCACGCGATCGCGCGCGGTGGCAAGCGGCGGGCACGCTCGCGAGAAACCACCCTCGCGGCCCTTCGCGCTCGACCGCGGCCGCGTCCCGATGTAGGTTGCGCCTGCGACTCCCCGCATTCACGGACGAACGCGGACGACACGACATACGGAGGTGCAACGTGAGATCGCTCCTGCTCGCGTGCGCGGCGACGCTGTTCGCCGCCGGCGCGGCGTCGGCCCAGGTTCCGGGCCAGCTCGGCGGCGCGGTTCCGCTGGGCGTCAACGAGCACACGGGCGGCGTCTACGCCGGGATGGGCAGCGGCCAGTCGTCGCTCCACGGCATGCTGCGCATGAGCTTCTACCCCGCCGTCGATTTCGGCTTCTTCGGCGGCCTGCGCCGCATCGACCACGGCGAGAGCGGCCGCACCGCGGTGGAGATGGGCGCGGACCTGCGCGGCGCGATCGTGCGTCGCGGCGACACCTCCCCCGTCGATGTCTCGCTCGGCGGCGTACTGGGCGTGAGCAGCGCCGACCACTTCACGCTCATGAGCGTCGGGCCCTCCGGCGTGGTCAGCCGCACGCGCGCGATGGAGGGGAACGCGTCGCTCACACCGTACGCGGGCGTGGCGCTGCTCTACTCGCGCAGCACGATCGGGGACCAGAACTCGACCGACCTGTCGATGCCGTTGCGGTTCGGGGTGGAATACCGCCCCAACCTGGACATCCACCTCGTCGGCGAGTTCCAGCTCGCCCTGAGCGACCCGACCACCAAGTCGGGCAAGCTCGTGCTGGGGGCCAGTTTCCCGTTCTGATTCCGGACCCCGCAACCGGGGCTTTGTTCGCTCCCGGCGAACCAGTTCACAAGCGACGAATCCGCAACGCCTTACAGACCGACTTTTCCACACTTGTCGGGGTTCGAACGCGGGTGCTAGCCTACCGCTCCCTCGCCAAGGCAGTCCCCCGACCCCTGCTGGCGAAGCGAACGGGCCAACCAGTCAACCTACTGCAGGACAATGGATTCGGCGATTCCGCCGCGCCACTTCGGAGAGGTTTTTTCGAGTGGCCTGCCGGCGTCGGTGAGCCCCCTGTGGACAACCTGTGGAGGAAGTCCCCGAACACCACTGCCAACACGTTTCACCACATGTCGTTACAGCAGTTGTAGCCTGTGTGGAGAAGTGCGTCGGTAGATATCCACAACCTCCCCTCTGCCGAGCCCGAAGCCGCGATGGAGCAAAGCTCTCGCCGCCCCGCGCTCTGTGGACAAATGTGCGAACCATTCTGCAAGGACCGTAGAAATGGCCGTCCAGCCAGTGCAACCGGAGGAGCAGGAGCGTCTCTGGGAGCAAGTCCTCACGTCGGTCAAGACCCGTCTCGGCAGCCCGCAGGCCTTCGACACCTGGTTCCGCCCCATCGTGGCGCGCGAACTGAACCCGCAGACGGTCGACCTCGAAGTTCCCAACGCGTTCTTCGTCGACTGGATTCACGAACACCACCTCAACACCCTGCGCGTCGCGCTGCACGAAGTGATGCGCACCACTCCCGACATCCGTTTCTCTCCTCGCGAGCCTTCGTCGCTGCCGCCGGCGCCTTCCTCGGCGCTGGAGTCCCGACCGATGCCGCCGGCGCCGAGCGCGCCCGTGGCGGCGCCGGTCGCGGCCGCTCCGGCGGGCGGCAAGCTGTGGCTCGAGAGCCAGCTCAATCCGCGCCTGACGTTCGACAGCTACGTGGTCGGCGGCAGCAACCGCTTCACGCACGCCGCCTGCCGCGCCGTCTCCGAGCGCCCGGGCCAGGTCTACAATCCGCTGTTCATCTTCGGTGGCTCGGGACTGGGCAAGACGCACCTGCTCCACGCCGTGGGCCACACCGTGAAGCGCAGCCGGCCCGACGCGCGCGTGCACTACGTGCCGGCCGAACGCTTCACCAACGAGATGATCTTCGCGATCCAGCACGGCCAGACGCTCGCGTTCCGCAACAAGTACCGGAACGTGGACGTGCTGCTGATCGACGACGTTCAGTTCCTGGCGGGGAAGGAGAGCACGCAGGAGGAGTTCTTCTACACGTTCAACGCCCTGCGTGACGCCCACAAGCAGATCGTGGTCACCGCCGACAAGGCCCCCAAGGACATCGAGGGCCTCGAAGAGCGGCTGATCTCGCGCTTCAACCAGGGACTCATCGCCGACGTCAAGCACCCCGATCTCGAGACGCGGATCGCGATCCTGCGCAACCGCTGCGAGCTCGAGGGAGCGGGACTGCGGCTCCAGGACGACGTCCTCCTGCTGCTCGCCGACCGTGTCCGCGGCAACGTGCGCGATCTCGAAGGCTGCCTCGTGCGACTCCTCGCGGTGGCCTCGCTGACGCACCAGGACATCACGCTCGAGTTGGCGGAGGACGTGCTTTCGCAGTACGTGAACGCCGAGCCGGACCACCTGACGCCCGAACGCATCCTCACCGCGGTCTCGGAGCGCTTCGGCGTCAAGACCGAGGCGATGCTCGGGCAGCGGCGCACGCAGGTGGTGGCGCTGCCGCGCCAGGTGGCCATGTACCTGCTGCGGCAGCTCACGGACCTGTCGCTGGTCGAGATCGGCCGTGTGTTCGGCGGCCGGGACCACACCACGGTGCTGTACGCCTGCGAGAAGATCGCGCGGCGCATCAACACCGAGGAAGCCTTCGGCGAGAAGGTCAACGGACTGATCTCCACACTCGCCTCGTGAACGGGCGTGGAGAACCTGTGGATGGTTGGGGAGAGCGAGTGGGGAACCGCGTTCCTGTCGAGGACGCGTGGAGAACCCGCCTGTTTTCCCCGGCCCTCCGGCGGCCCTAAAGGCGCTTCGGGAGCAGGGTTGCGGTGACCCGAGCGGGGTTCTCCACAGAGTTCACAGCCCCTACTGTTTCTAGGTCTTCTAATTAAAAGAAAGAGAAAGACTTAGAAGGCCTCTGACAGGCGGGAAATCGCTTGCAGGCCCGGGGGGTGCCGCCTATGATGCTGCGGACTATCGCAAGCCCCCGCCCGGATCCGTGTCGCGGCGGCGGAAACTGCGTCGCGACATGAAGTTCCTTCCTGTCAGGGAGTGACCGTATGGATACCACCATCCAGCAGGGCGAGCTGTTGACGATCCAGCAGGGCGACCTGCTGTTCGCGGTCGGCCGGGCCCTGGGATCGGTTCCGCAGAAGAACGCCCAGCCGCTGCTGACCTGCGTGCTCCTCGAGGCGGACAAGGACGGCCTGCGGGTGACCGGCACGGACCTCGACGTGACCACGTCCGTCCTCGTGCCCTGCGCGGTGCGCACGCCCGTTCGCATGGCCGTTCCCGCCCGCCATTTCCACGAGGTGATCCGCAAGCTGCCCCGCGGCGCCGTGACGCTGGCGCAGGCCGGCAGCCAGTGCGAGGTGCGCTACGGCGACGGCAAGGGCTGGTCCAAGTTCCACACGCAGCCGGCGGACGACTTTCCGCGCGTGCCGGAACTCAAGGCTGCGGCCAAGATCACGATCGAAGGCGACGCGCTCGCGCGCATGATCGAGCGCTCGGCGTACGCGACGTCGGACGAGCCCGCGCGCCCGCAGCTGAACGGCGTGCTCGTGCACGGCACCGACAAGCACGTCACGTTCGTCGCGACCGACGGCCACCGGCTCTCTCGCACCTCGCGCAAGGGCGCCTTCGGCGACCTGACCAAGGACGGCGTGATCGTCCCGGCGCGCGTGCTCTCGAGCGTGTCCAAGTTCGCGAGCGAGGCCACGAGCCCGGTCGAGCTGCGCATCGCCGACGGCAAGAACCACATCGGTTTCGCGACGCAGGTGGGCGAGTACCAGGTGCAGGTGTTCGCGCGCCTGATCGAGGGCCCGTACCCGAACTACGAGCAGGTCATCCCGAAGGACAACCCGCGTTCGCTGACGCTGTCGCGTACCGACCTCGTCGAGGCGGTGGACATCGTCGCGTCGCACGCGGACAGCAACACGCAGCAGATCCGCTTCTCGCTCCGCGGCGGCAAGTTCTCGGTGTCGTCCGCGACGGCCGACTTCGGCGCCGGCGAGCAGTCGGTCGAGGCCGAGTACGCGGGCGACGACATGGAGATCGGCTACAACGCCCGCTACCTGCTGCAGATCCTGCGCAACATTCCCACCGAGCGCATCGTGTTCCGGCTCAAGACGTCGCTGTCGGCCGGGATCGTCGAACCCGTGGGTGCGCTGCCGCAGGCGGACGAGGAACTGCTCTGCCTGATCATGCCGCTGCGTCTTCCGGACGCGGTGGGCTGAGCATGAAGGAGCTCGCGTCGATCCTCCCGGGCCTGATGCGGGAACTCGGCCTGGAGGAACGCGCGAAGGGCTGGCGCGCCGTGGTCGAATGGCCGGCGCTGGCCGGTGAGCGCATCGCACGCCGTACGCGGGCCACGGATTTTCGCGACGGCGTTTTGACGGTCGAGGTCGAGGGATCGGCCTGGATGCACGAGCTGGGCTTCCTGAAGCGTGAGCTCGTGCGGAAAGTGAACCAGCACCTGGGCGGCACCACCGTCCGCGACGTGCGGTTCATCTTGGCACGCGGAGGGATCCAGCGGTGAGCGCGACGGAAGGAGAGGTCACCTTGGCGGAAGACCAGAAGGGTCATCACTACGACGCCACCAGCATCACGGTACTCGAAGGTCTCGAGGCCGTCCGCAAGCGCCCCGCCATGTACATCGGCGACATCGGCGTGCGCGGACTGCACCACCTGATCTGGGAGGTCGTGGACAACTCGGTGGACGAGGCCCTCGCGGGCTACTGCACCGAGGTGTCGGTGACCATCGAGACGGACAACAGCGTCACGGTGCGCGACAACGGGCGAGGCATCCCCGTCGACATGCACGCGACGACCAAGAAGCCCGCGCTCGAAGTCATCATGACCACGCTGCACGCCGGCGGAAAGTTCGACAGCAACTCGTATAAGGTCTCCGGCGGCCTGCACGGCGTCGGCGCGTCGGTCGTCAACGCGCTCTCCGAGACCTGCTCGGTCGAGGTGCTGCGCGAGGGCAAGGTCTACTTCCAGTCCTACGAGGCGGGCACGCCCACCGGGCCGATGCAGACGCGCGCCGCGGACAAGAAGGAAAAGGGCTCGGGCACGACGACGCGGTTCAAGCCCGACGCGAAGATCTTCGAGGAGACGACGTACCACTGGGACACGATCGCCGCGCGCCTGCGCGAGCTGGCGTTCCTGAACAGCGGGCTGCTGATCAAGCTGAAGGACGAACGCAACGGCAAGACCGCCGACTACATGTACAAGGGCGGCATCCTCGAGTTCGTGAAGTTCCTGAACCAGAACAAGGAGACCCTGCACAACAAGCCGGTCTTCTTCTCGCGCGAGCGCGACAACGTCTCGGTCGAGGTGGCGTTCCAGTACAACGACAGCTACACCGAACAGTTGCTGTCGTTCGTGAACAACATCAACACGATCGAAGGCGGCACGCACGTCGGCGGCTTCCGCGCGGCGCTGACGCGCACGCTGATGAACTACGCGAGCCGCGAGGGCCTCACCAAGAACGTCAAGGCCGACATCACCGGCGAGGACGTGCGCGAGGGCCTCACCGCGGTCGTGTCGGTCAAGATGCAGAACCCGCAGTTCGAGGGCCAGACCAAGACCAAGCTCGGCAACAACGAGATCAAGGGCGCGGTCGAGAGCGTGGTGGGCGAGGGGCTCCGCGAGTACTTCGAGGAGAATCCCTCCATCGCGCGCAAGATCGTCGACAAGATGGTCTCCGCCGCGCGTGCCCGCGAGGCCGCGCGCAAGGCCCGCGACCTCGCCCGACGCAAGACGATCCTCGACGGCGGCGCGCTGCCCGGCAAGCTCGCGGACTGCGCCTGGGACAACCCCGAGGAGTGCGAGCTCTACATCGTCGAGGGCGACTCGGCCGGTGGCAGCGCCAAGCAGGGCCGCGACCGCCGCTTCCAGGCCATCCTGCCCATCCGCGGCAAGATCCTGAACGTCGAGAAGGCCCGCATCGACAAGATCCTCGCGAACGAGGAGATCCGCAACATCATCACGGCGCTCGGAGCCGGCGTGAAGGACGAGTTCGACATCGCCAAGCTCCGCTACCACCGCATCATCCTGATGGCCGATGCCGACGTCGACGGCGCGCACATCCGCACGCTGCTCCTGACGTTCCTGTTCCGCGAGCTGCGTCCGCTCGTGGACGCCGGCCACGTGTACATCGCCCAGCCGCCGCTGTTCCTCGTGAAGTCGGGCAAGGACGAGATGTACTGCTTCGACGAGAGGGAGCGCGACGAGGCGATCGCCCGGACCGGCAAGAAGAACGTGCTGGTCCAGCGCTACAAGGGCCTCGGCGAGATGAACCCCGAGCAGTTGTGGCGCACCACCATGAACCCCGAAACCCGCACCCTGGTGCGCGTCAACTCCGAGGACGCCGTCGAGGCCGATCGCATCTTCACCATCCTGATGGGTGAGCAGGTCGAGCCGCGCCGGCAGTTCATCGAGGAGAACGCACTGGCGGTGAAGAACCTGGACGTCTAGATGAAGCTCCGAATGCTCGTACTCGTCATCGCCGCCGTGCTCGTCGCGGGTCTCTCCGCGCACGACGCCTCGGCGTGGTCCCGTCCGCAGATCGTGTTCTCCGCCGGCCAGACGTTCGGTGCCGACGGCTCGCCGTCCGACGGCGGGCTCTCTGCCGCCGTCACGCCCACCTGGCCCGCCGGCGACCACGCGCGCTTCGGCGTGTCGCTCTTCGCCGACGACATCGGCACGGACCTCGGCACGCTGTTCGATCCCAACGACCACACGGTCCTCGGCACCGTCGGCCTGAACCACCGCTGGGCCTGGGGCGCCGCGTGGCGCGGCGACGTCGACGTGATGCACCGCGGCCGCTGGACGGGCTCGGTGCTCGGCACGATGGGCTGGACGCGCATCGAGGACGACCGCCGCGGCGACGTGACGAACGCCGCGAGTGCCGTGAGCCTCGGCGGCGGCGTCGGCTTCCGTCGCGCCGTCGGGACGCACCACGACCTCGGCGTCACGGTCCGCTGGCAGCGGCTCTTCGCCGAACGCAACGCTTCGTATCGCCGCGTGCAGCAGTACGCCGCCGCGGCCGTGGAATGGGGTTGGGCCGGCGCCGCGCGCCGCTGACCCTCGACGCGGACCGGACCGCGGGGCGCAGGACGCGCCCCGGTCACCGTTCCGATCCGACCCGGGAAGGATAGGAAATGGCACTGAACGATCGCACGAAGATCGTGAACATGAACATCGAAGACGAGATGAAGACCAGCTACATCAACTATTCGATGTCGGTCATCGTCTCGCGTGCGCTTCCCGACGTTCGCGACGGCCTGAAGCCTTCGCAGCGGCGCATCCTGGTCGCGATGAACGACCTGAACCTCGCGCCCGGGCGCGGGTACCGAAAGTGCGCCAAGATCGCCGGCGACACGTCCGGTAACTACCACCCGCACGGCGAAGGCGTCGTCTATCCGACGCTCGTCCGTCTCGCGCAGGACTGGGTGATGCGCTACCCGCTGGTCGACGGCCAGGGCAACTTCGGCTCGATCGACGGCGACGCGCCCGCGGCCATGCGGTACACCGAGGCGCGGCTGACGGCCATCTCCATGGAGATGCTCGCGGACCTCGAGAAGAACACGGTCGACTTCCGGCCGAACTACGACGAGACCCGCGAGGAGCCCACCGTCCTTCCGTCGGTGGTGCCGAACCTGCTGGTGAACGGCTGCTCGGGCATCGCCGTCGGCATGGCGACCGAAGTGCCGCCGCACAACCTGCGCGAGATCTGCGACGCGATCGTCGCGATCATCGACAAGCCGGAACTGCCGCACGAGGAGTTGGTCAAGATCGTCACCGCCCCCGACTTCCCGACGGGCGGCATCATCTACGGGCTCCAGGGCATCCGCGACTGCTACCTCACCGGCCGCGGCCTGATGAAGGTCCGCGCGAAGGTGCAGGTGGAAGAGGGCAAGGGCGGCCGCATGAGCCTGGTCGCGACCGAGATCCCCTTCCAGGTCAACAAGGGCTCGCTGCTCGAGAAGATCGCGGAGATGGTGCGCGAGGGGAAGGTCGCCGGCATCAGCGACCTGCGCGACGAGTCCGATCGCGACGGCATGCGCATCGTGATCGAGCTCAAGAAGGACGCGAACCCCAAGGTCGTCCTCAACAACCTGTTCGTGCACACGCCGCTGCAGACGACCGTCGGCGCGATCATGCTGGCGCTCGTCGACAACCGCCCGCAGGTCCTCAACCTGCGCGGCCTGCTGGACCAGTACGTGCGGCACCGGCGCGAAGTGGTGCGCCGCCGGACCGAGTTCGACCTCGCCGAGGCGGAGCGCCGCGCCCACATCCTCGAAGGCCTCAAGATCGCGCTCGACCACCTCGACGAGGTGATCGCGCTGATCCGCAAGTCGAAGGACGTCGACACGGCGCGAACCGGCCTCATGAGCCAGTTCAAGCTCAGCGAGATCCAGGCGAACGCGATCCTCGAAATGCGGCTGCAGCGGCTGACCGGCCTCGAGCGCCAGAAGATCGAGAACGAGTACCTCGAGGTCATCCAGCTGATCGAGAAGCTGCGGTCGATCCTGGCGAGCGAAAAGAAGATGCTCGCGATCATCCAGGACGAGGTGCGGCGCCTGCGCGAGAAGTACGGCGACGAGCGCCGGACGCAGGTCGTGGTCGACGAGGGCGACATCCACTACGAAGACACGATCGAGCAGAAGGACATGGTGATCACGATCTCGCACGCCGGCTACATCAAGCGGCAGGAGATCTCGGCGTACCGCGCCCAGCGCCGTGGCGGCAAGGGCGTGATCGGCGCGCGGACCAAGGAAGACGACTACATCGAGCACCTGTTCATCGCGAACACGCACGCCTACCTCATGATCCTCACGGACCGCGGCCGCTGCTACTGGCTCAAGGTCCACGAGATCGAGCAGGCGGGCCGTACCGCAAAGGGCCGGCCGCTCGTGAACCACCTCGAGGGCATGAGCCGCGACGAGCGCGTGCAGGCGGTCGTGCCGGTCAAGTCGTTCGACGACCAGCACTACCTCGTGTGCGCCACGCGCAAGGGCCTCATCAAGAAGACCGTGCTGTCCGCGTACGGCAACGTGCGCAAGGCCGGCATCAACGCCGTGCTGCTGGAGGAGGGCGACGCGCTCATCGAGACGATCGTCACCGACGGCACGCAGGACATCATCCTCGCCAAGAAGAAGGGCCTCGCGATCCGGTTCCACGAGGACGAGGTGCGCGCCATGGGCCGCACCGCGTACGGCGTGAAGGCCGTGACGCTGGACGACGACGAGGACGAGGTCGTGAGCATGGTCGGCGTGATGCGCCAGGCCACGCTGCTCGCCGTGACCGAGAACGGCTACGGCAAGCGCAGCGAGATCTCCGAGTACCGGGTCTCGCATCGCGGCGGCAAGGGCATCATCACCATCAAGACGACCGAACGGAACGGCAACATCGTCGCGGTGAAGGAGGTCGTCGACGGCGACGAGCTCATGATCATCACGCGCGCCGGCCAGCTGATCCGGATGCCCGTGAAGGGCATCGGCGTCATGGGCCGCAACACGCAGGGTGTCCGGCTCGTGAACCTCGCCGCGGCGGGGGAGGAGGGCAACCTGCTTCCCGACGCGGTCGCGGGCGTCACGCGCGTGGTTTCGGACGACGAAGACTCGGGCGAGGACGCCTCGGCGCCCACCGAGTGACGACATCGGCCGGCGGGTCGCGCGCGCGACCCTGTCCCGGATCTCCGAATCCACCGTCCGCCGGCTGTCCCACTACTACCGCGTGCTCGAGGAAGTCGCCGCGGAAGGGCAGCGCATGATCTCGTCGCACCTGCTGGCGGAGCGCGAGGGCATCACGTCGGCGCAGGTCCGCAAGGACCTGTCGTACTTCGGCTCGTTCGGCCGGCGCGGCCTCGGCTACAACGTGCAGCACCTGCGCGACGAGATCCGCGGCATCATCGGGCTCGACCGGCGCTGGCGCGTCGGCGTGGTGGGCGCGGGCCACATCGGTTCGGCGCTGCTCGCCTACCGCGGGTTCACGGACCAGGGCTTCGACGTCGTCGCCGTGTTCGACGCGAGCGCGACGCGGGTCGGCCAGCCGCTGGGGCCGCTGACCGTGCGCCACCTCGACACGCTCGGCCCCGACGACCGGCTCGAGATGGGCGTGATCGCGACCCCGATGCGTGCGGCGCAGGAGGTCGCGGACGCGCTGGTGAAGGCCGGCGTGCGCGGCATCCTCAACTTCGCGCCCCGAAAGGTGCGCGTCCCGGCGGAGGTCACGCTCCGCGCGGTCGACATGACGATGGAGTTCGAGAGCCTCTCGTTCGCCCTGTCGCAGCCGCAGGGCCGCCGCCGCCGCCGCACCGCCGAGTGAGCGCCCGGGCGCACGAGCGCCTCGGGGTGGCGGCCATGGTCGTCGCCACGCTGCTCTGGGGCGGTACGTTCGTCGCGATCCGCGACACGGTGCGCGGCATGACGCCCGCCGCGCTGGTCTGCGGCCGCTTCGCGGTCGCCGCGGCGCTCTTCGCCCTGATCGGCCTCGCGCGTCGGCGGCTTCCGGACGCGCGCAGCCTGCGCATCGGCGCCGGCAACGGCGTGCTGATGGCCGGCAGCTTCTCGCTGCAGGCGCTGGGCCTGCGGTACACGTCCGCCGGCTCGTCGGCGTTCCTGACCTGCGCGGGCACGCTCTTCGCCGCGTTCTACGCGTGGGCGCTGCTGCGGCAGAGACCGTCGCGAAGCCTGCTCGCCGGCATCGCACTCGCGCTCGCCGGCTCGGCGCTCATGTCGCTCGACCAGGCGTTGCACCTGGGCCGGGGCGAAGTGATCACGGTGCTCGGCGCCTCGCTCTACGCCATGCAGATCGTGTGGATCGGCCGGCACGCCGAATCACTCGACCCGCTCGCGATCGTGACCGTGCAGGCGGCCGTGGTGGCGCTCGTGACGGCGCCGTTCGCCGGCGACCTGCGCGCCGCGTACGGCGCGCTCGCGCCCGCGGGCTGGGGCCGGTTCCTCTACCTGGCGATCGCCGGCAGCTCGATCGCGCCGCTGCTGCAGGTGCTCGCGCAGCAGCGCCTCGCGCCGGGCCGGATCGGGCTGCTGTTCGCGCTCGAGCCCGTGTTCGCGCTCGCCTTCGCGCTGACGCTGGGTCACGAGCACTTCGATCCGCGCTGGTGGGTGGGCGCGGCGCTGATCCTCGCCGCCGTCGTGCTCGTCGAGTGGCGCGCCGCCTCGGCGACGCCCGCGCCGCAGGGCTGAGGCGGCGTCAGCCGCCGCGGACCACGGCGAGGAACGCGCGCTCGAGTTCGGACGTCGCCGTGTCCGGAGCGCCCCAGTCGGCCCGCGACAGCTCGCGCGCGAGCCGGCCGGCGGCGAGGATCAGCACGCGATCGCAGAGCCGCTCCACCGTCTCGGTGACGTGGCTCGAGAAGAGCACCGCGCTGCCGCCCCGCGCGATCGCGCGCAGCTCGTCCTTCGCCGCGAGCGCCGACGGCGCGTCGAAGCCCTCGAGCGCCTCGTCGCAGAGCAGCACCTGCGGCCGGTGCAGCGTCGCCGCGAGGAACGACACCTTCTTGCGCATCCCGTGCGAATACGCCCGCACCGGCTCGTCGAGCCGTGGCGCGAGGTCCAGGCGCGCCGCGAGATCGAGCGTGCGCCGGCGCGCCTCTTCGGGCTCGAGCCCGCGCACCGCGGCCACGAACGCCAGGTACTCCGCCGCCGAGAGTTCCTCGTGGAAGCTCGGCTCCTCGGCCGCGTAGCCCAGCGCCGCGCGCGCGTCGCGGGGTTCGGCCCACACGTCGTGCCCGGCGACCCGCACGCGGCCCCGGTCCGGGGGCTGCAGCCCGGCCGCGGTGCGCAGCAGCGTGCTCTTGCCCGCGCCGTTCGCGCCGAGCAGGCCGACGATCTCGCCGGGTCGCACCTCGAACGAGACCCCGGCCAGCGCTTCGCGGTCGCCGTAGGCGCGGCGCAGGTCTTCGATCTGCAGCATCAGCCGATCTCCGGTTCGCGCCAGCGCGAGAGGCGGCGCGTGGAATGCCAGAGGCCCGCGATCAGGACGCCCCAGCCGAGGAACGGAATCATCCAGCTCGCGACCATCGCGACCACGAGCCAGCCGTAGTAGAGATTCTCCGCCAGCGTCGCGCGCGGCGAGAGCGAGAGCGCGTAGTGCAGGCCGAGGAGCGCGATCGCGAACCCGCTCGGCAGCCATGCGAGCAGGTTGCCGACGCGCGCCATGGGCGGCAGCGCGAACGCCAGCCCCGCGTGCAGCACCGCCGTGGCCGCGACGAGCGCGAGGATCGTGCCGGCGCGTGCACGCCAGAGGTCCCACACGTCGAGCGGCAACGGACGGATCGCGCTGTCGGGATCGGCGCAGGTGCGCGCGATCGCCCAGCCGCCGAGGGCGGCCGTGCCGGCGCCGAAGGCGGCATACGAGAGCGCGCGCCGCACGAGCGGCGGGGCGTCCACGAACCATGCGATCGCGCCGAGCGCGAACGCCAGCAGCGCGAGCACCATGCGCGTGCGTGCCGCCGAGCGCCGGCGGGTCGCGAGCGCGTCGAGCCGGCGGATCGCGCCCGATGCGGAGGCGCGCCGCCACGTGGGCGCCGCGACGCGCCGGGTCGCGGCGCCGGCCGGTGCGGTCGTCAGCGCCCGCGTCGTCGCGGGCAGCGAGGCACCGGGGCCGCCGTGCGGCAGCACCGCGAATGCGGCGATCCGGGCCGCGGCGAGTGCGAGGACGTACCACGCGAGCGCGAAGCCCGGCACCAGCAGCGCGAGCTGCCATGGGCGCGCCAGTCCCCACACCGCGAGCCACGCGGCGGCCGCGGGCACGAAGGCGCTGGCCGCGGTGACGAGCGCGTCCGCGTCGAGGAGTCCCGCCACGCGCGCGGGCGGCAAGGGGAGCGCGAGCCACTCCGGGCCCGGCGTCCGCGCCGCGAGGGCCGCGCGCCGCCACGCGCCCGTGAGCGCGCCCGCGGCCGCGAGCGCGAGCAGCACGATGCCGAGCAGCCGCGCGGCCGCGTCGGGTCCGTGCGCGCGGTGCACGCCGTCGAGCGGCACGCGGACCTGCCAGTAGGTGAACGCGGCGACGTAGCCGGCGAGCCCGAGCAGCACGACGCGCATGCGGCCGTTGAGGGCCGCGAGCCGCCGCGCGAGCAGGCGGCGGGCGAGCGTGCGGAACGCGGCGTCGAGTTCGCGATCGGAGGCGGTCATGGCGCGCGGGCAGTGTAGGCCGCACGCCCGCGCGCGTCACGGACCGGTCGGGGCGCCGGGAGGCGGCGGCTCGTGCAGGCGGCCGCGGGCGTAGGCCGCGACGATGTCGCGGCGCGACAGGACGCCGAGCGCACGCCGGGGCTCGGCCGGGTCGACGACGAGCAGGTCCTCGACGTCGACCCGCATCAGCCGCTGCAGGGCCTGCTCGAGATCGTCTTCGGGCGCGAGGAACGCCCGCGGGCGGACGGCGAGGTCGTCGGCGATCACGACCGTGTCCGCGGCGTGCTCGTCGAGGAACTGTCGCACCTGGGCGAGGCGGATCACGCCGCAGAGCAGGCCGTCGGCGTCGACCACGGGGAAGATGTGCTGCGAGGAGTGCATGCACGCCTGGATGACGTCCGGCAGCGGCGTGGTGTCGCGCAGGGCGTGCACGGGCCGCCCGTCGATCGCGTCGCGCACGCGCAGCGACCGGAGCAGGCCGCCGAAGATCGCCCCGCGATGCGCCGGCGAATCGAGCCGGCTGCGCACCTGGTTGCGGTAGAGCGACCAGCGCCGCGCGAGCAGGAAGGCGATCGAGCAGACCCACAGCGAGGGCAGGAGCAGCTCGTAGTTGCCGGTCATCTCCGAGACCATCACGAGCGTCGAGATCGGCGTGTTCGCCGCCGCCGCGAAGAAGCCCGCCATGCCCACCGCCACGTACGCGCCGGGCTGCGTGACCACGCCCGGCAGCCACTGCCGTGCGAGCAGGCCCACCGCGCCGCCGAGCGCGCCACCGACCACCATGGACGGGCCGAAGACGCCGCCCGAGCCGCCGGAGCCGATCGAGAGGCCCGTCGTCAGCATCTTGCCGAACGCGATCACGAGCAGCAGCGTCAGTGGCAGCTCGGCGTGCAGCGCGTGCTGCACGGTGCCGTAGCCGAACGAGAGGACATCCAGCGAACGCGACTCGCCGGTGATCGCGAGCACCAGTAGCCCCACGAGCCCCGCCAGCAGGCCGCCGATGGCCGGGCGCACCCACTTCGGCACCGGCAGGCGGTCGAAGAGCGCGTGGAGGCCGTAGAACACCTTCACGAACATGCCTGCGGCGAGCGCGACGACCACCGCGAGCACGGTGTAGGGGAGCAGCTCCGCGGCGGAGTGGAACGTGAAGCGCGGGGTGTCGAAGAGTGCCCCGAAGCCGAAGCGCAGCGAGAACACGCAGTACGCGACGATCGTCGCGATCGCCGCGGGGATGATCGCGTCGGGCTCGAACTCCGGATCGGAGTAAAGCACCTCCGCGGCGAACAGCGCGCCCGCGAGCGGCGCGCGGAAGATGCTGCCGACACCGGCGCCCACTCCGGCCGCGAGCAGGATGCGGCGCTCGCGCTCGCCGAGCCCGAGCCTCGTGGCGAGGAACGAGCCGAAGCCGGCGCCGATCTGCGCGATCGGTCCTTCGCGACCGCCGGAACCACCGGAGCCGAGCGTGATCGCCGAGGCGAGCGTCTTCACGATCGGGACGCGGCCTCGGATCACCCCGCCCCGGCGATGGAACGCGTCGATGGCCGCGTCGGTGCCGTGCCCGGCCGCCTCGGGCGCGAACCGCTGCACGAGCACGCCGGTCAGCAGGCCGCCGGCGGCGACCACCAGGGGCAGCGCCCACGGGCGGAACGGCGCCGTGGTGGCGGCGAAGAGCGCCCGCTCGCCCGCGGGCCCCTCCATGCGCAGGCCCGCGAGGGCGTCCAGCGCCACGTGCGACGTCCACTGGCACAGGTACTGGAAGACGATCGCGCCGAGCCCCGCCACGAGACCGACGAGCGAGCACAGGGCGAGCGTCCGGCCGACGGACTGGAGTTCGAGCTTCTCGGCTTCGCGGCGGATGTGCCGTAGCGGGGACATGGCTCTCCCGGGGCGGTGCCGCGCCCGTTGCGCCGCGAGGCCCGGCCGGCCCCACCCGGCCGGGCTCACGACGGTTCTCGTCTCCGGCGGCCGCGGTACGGAGGCGAGCGGGGAGGAGCTGGGCACGCCCACCGGACCGGAACCGGCCGCGCGGCGTCGAGAACGATAAACAAAGTTGACCAGTGGGTCAACTTTCATGGACCCGGTCCGGCGCGGCGCCCTGCGGCGGGCGTTGACCGCCGTGCGTGCGCCTCCTACCTTTCGCTTGCGCGCCGACGCACGTCTCCTCGGAGGACCCATGGCCTCGCAGAAATCCCGTCCGCCGGCGGCCGTCCATGGCCGGCGGGAGTTGAAGAAGTCGCTCACCCGGCGCGAGCTGCTCGCAGCCGGGCGGACGCTCTTCGCCGAGAAGGGGCTCTACGAGTCCCGCATCGAGGACCTCTCGCGCGGAGCCGGAATCGCCAAGGGTACGCTCTACGGCTACTTCGCGAGCAAGGAGGCGCTCATCGAAGCCGTCGTCACCGAAGGGTTCGACGCCCTGTTCGCGCGCGTCGAAGCCGCCGCGGCCGGTGCGCGCTCGCGCGAGGCCGGCGTCGACGCCGTCACCGCAGCGCACCTCGAGTTCTTTCGCGAGAGCCCCGACCTCATGCGCGTCTTCCACCAGGTGCGCGGCCTGCTCAAGTTCCGTGGCGACCAGCTGCCCCGGCTGCGCCGCGTGCTCGCCGACCACGTCGTCCGCCTCGCCGGCGTGCTGGCGCGCGCGAGCGGCCGGGGCGCGCGGACGGAGGCCGACCGGGAACTGGCGGCGACGATCTTCGGGGCCGTGTCGGGGATGGTCTCGGTGCGCGCCTCGCTCGGGCGCCGGACGATCGCGGCACCGAAGCCGGACGCGACTCGGCGAGCGATCGTGGGGCTGGCGCGCGAGTTCGAGTCGCCGGCCCGGGCGCCGCGCCGGCGCGCGCGCCGCGCCTGACCGAGCCGCCGTTGCGGCCGCCGCCACCGCGGTGGCAGGCTGCGGCGCATGAACCGCCCCGCGGTCGTCTGGTCCGCCGGCTACGCCTGCGACATCGGCGCGCACGTGTTCCCCGTGCGCAAGTACGCGCTCGTGCACGAGGCGCTGCTCGCAGCCGGCGACGTGGCGCCGGGCGAGACGCTCGCGCCCGCGCCGTGCGACCGCGCGACGCTCGCGAGCGCGCACGAGGCCGAGTACCTCGACGACCTCGACGCGCTGCGCTGGACGTGGCGCACGGAGCGCTCCGAGCTGCCGCTCACCGCGGACATCGTCGCCGCGTTCGGGCTCGGCGCCGCCGGAACGCTGCTCGCGGCGCGCGCGGCGCTCGAGCGCGGGGTGGCGGCGCACGTGGGTGGCGGGCTGCACCACGCGCATGCCGGTCACGCCGAGGGCTTCTGCTACCTGAACGATCTCGCCGTGGCGGTGCGCGCGCTGCAGGCCGAGGGCGCGATCGAGCGCGCCGCCGTGGTGGACCTCGACGTCCACCAGGGCAACGGCACGGCGGCGATCTTCGCGGCGGACTCGCGCGTGTTCACGCTCTCGCTCCACCAGGAGCGCAACTACCCGGTGCCCAAGGCGCGCAGCGACCTGGACGTGGGGCTGGACGACGGCACCGGCGACACCGAGTACCTCGCCGCGCTCGCCGCCGCGCTCGAGCGCGTGTGGGCGCACGCCCCGCAATTGGTGCTCTACCAGGCCGGCGCTGATCCGTACGCCGACGACCAGCTCGGCGGGCTCGCGCTCACGTTCGCGGGGCTCGAGCAGCGCGACCGCATGGTGGCCCGGGGCTGCGCCGAACGCGGGATTCCGCTGGTCTCGACGCTCGGCGGCGGCTACGCGCGGCGGGTCGAGGACACGGTGCGCATCCACGTCGCCACGTGTCGCGCCGTGTTCGGCGCGCGCGGCTGAGAATACGCGGGGCCCTCGGGGAGAGGGCTGCGTCCGTCGGTCCGCGGAGCGACCGACGGCGCGAAACCAAGAAGAGGGGGGGCCCCTTCCGCGCGACCGGCGTGCGTCACTTCGGGCGAGTGCACCGTTCGCGCTGCAGCTTCCTCACCGCGGGTCTCCGAATTCTCCTCCGGCGCCACCTCGCTCGTGATCACCGGATTCGGGAACGGAGAAAGCGCCGTGCAGCGAACGGCGCTTCGGCTCGGGTTCGGGAACTCCCTGCCAAGGAGGCTTCCCTGCCCAGCTGCAGAGCAGAGTCTGTGCGGGCGCGATGCGAGCGTCAAGCCCCGTTCGCGAAAGCGTTCAACGACGCCCGGATGCGGGTTTCGTGGTGCTGCGCTTCGGCGCCGCCGGCTTCGCGGCCGCCGACGTCGCGGACCCGGTCACGACCAGCGTCGCGTCGTCCATCCACACGCGTCCGGTCGCGGGCACGCTGAACATCATCCACGCCCACGCTTCCTCGGTGTCCGGCGGGGCGTCGGCGTCGATCGCCGTCTGCGTCCAGTCGAACGTGCCGCTGTAGGAGTGCGAACCGGCCGTCTGGATGACGCCGCCGGGCGTCTGGAAGTAGAGCTTCACGTAGCACTCGGCCGCGATGCTGTCGCCCTTGAACCAGCCCGAGAGCTTCACGTGCTTGCCGCGAATGCGCGAGCCGGGGATGACCTGCGCCACGCCCGCGCGCGTCGCGACGGGGCTCTGCCCGCGGTCCGAGACGCGCATGCTGCCGCGGCCCGTGTGCGCGACGGTCGAGTCCCACACCACCTCGGTGCCGGGGAACGGCGGGATCGCCCACTCCCACGCGAGCCCGCGCTCCTCGAAGCTCGGATCCACGAGCACGTTCTGGTTCGCCGGCGCCGGTGCCGGCGGCATGGCCGGCGACAGCGTGAGCGACGCGTCGTCGAACGCGACCTGGCCCGTGCCCATGAGGCCGCCGCGCACGAAGATCATGTTGGTGCTCGGCGGTACGAAGATCTTCGCCTCGCGCTTGACCCAGCCGTCCGGGTTGTCCATCCACTGTTCGCGATCCCAGCCCAGTTCGGCGAGCGGATCGTTGACCGCCGCGATGCCGAGGCGCCGCGCCGCCTCTTCGCGATCGACGGCCCAGATGCGCGACATCTTCGAGATGGTGTCTCGGTACGCCTGCAGCAGGAGGTACGCGCGCCCGTCCTGGCCGACGCTGCGCGTCCACACGGTGAACGTCGCGGTCTTGTTCCACGCCTCGCGCCCGACCAGCAGCGACTGCGACCAGTTGTGGCCCATCGCGTACGTGGTGCTGGTGTTGGCGATGTTCACGCCGTAGTGGCCGCTGTGCGCGAGCAGCGTGTCGCGCCCGAAGAAGACCGTCGAGACGCCCGCGTCCGAGGTGTCCCAGCCGGCGGGCATCCACTCGTGGCCCGCGAGCCCCTTTTCGAAGCCGGGATTCGCGAGCAGGTTCTTCGCCGCGGGCGCGACGGGCGCCGCGTGGACGAGGGCGGGAAGCGCGACGAACGCGAGCGCCACGAGGGCGCGGACGAACCGGGTCGGGATCATGGATTGGGCTCGGGAGGAGTTCACAGGGAGATGACCAGCGTCCGCGCGGCGGTCGGGCGGACCGGAAAGTATCCGGAGCCCCGCGCGCGCGAGCAAGCTCTTTCTGTCGTGGTGGACGCCACGCGGCCCGCTCGCTACGCTTTCTCGAATCACCCGGAGAGACGCGCGTGGCCGACTGGCTCTTCACATCCGACCTGCACGGGCAGGCCGACTTCTACGAGCAGGCGCTGGCGCTCGCCGCGACCGGCCGGCCGCCCGCACTGATCGTGGGCGGCGACCTCGGCCCGCACGCGGCCGGGGACGCCGGGCCGCGCCGCCAGCGGCTGTTCCTCGAGGGGCTCCTGGTGGAGTTCGCGCGTCGCCTGCGCGAGGTCTCGCCCGCGACGCGGCTGCTCCTGCTGATGGGCAACGACGACTGGCGCGCGAACCACGACGTGCTCGACCAGAACGACGGCGGGCTGTGGCACGTGCTGCACGACCGCGTCGTCGAGGTGGACGGCGTGCGCGTCGCGGGGCTGTCGTGGGTGCCGATCACGCCGTTTGCGCTCAAGGACTGGGAGCGCTGGGAGGACGGCGAGGACGAATCGCCGATGCGCCTGCAGGGCTGGGTGAGCGGCCCGGAGGGGCCGCGGGAGTTCGCGTTCGACGCCGCCGACCGCACGCCGACGATCGCGGCCGCGCTCGAGTCGCTCGCCGGCCGCACGGCGCCCGCCGACACGCTGTTCGTGCTGCACTCGCCGCCCCGCGGCACGAAGTGCGACGTCATGGCTGGCGGGCACCACGTCGGCTCGCGCGCCATTCGCGCGTTCGTGGAGCGCCACCAGCCACCGCTGGTGCTGAGCGGTCACATCCACGAATCGCCGCGCGTGTCCGGAGCATGGCGGGACGCCGTCGGCCGGACCGTGGTGGTGAACCCGGGCCAGTTCGGTTCCCCGAAGCTGTGCGGCGTGTGGTTCGACCCCGCCCGGATCGCCGAATCCCTGCGCCACACGGCGCACGCTTGACGCTCGCCGGACAGTTGCCACCATCCCCGGCGTGCGCGGGCGGCCGAAACCTTCTAGCCTTTGCGGGCACTCACTGGGTGACGGACGCCGAGCTCCCCACACTCGAGAGGAACCCATGCGATCGCTGATCCCGACGACGCTCGCCCTGCTGCTCGCCGCCGCGCTGGCACAGCCGGCCGCGGCCGCGAACTGGCAGGCCTGGAACGCCGGCCTGCAGGCGGCGAAGACGAGCGGCCGCCCGGTGCTGGTCGACGTCTATACGGACTGGTGCCGGTGGTGCAAGAAGATGGACGCCGAGGTGTATCGCCGCGCGGACGTGGACGCGTACCTGCGCGAGCACTTCGTCACCGTGCGCCTCAACGCCGAGGGCGGCGAGCCCGCGTCGTGGCTGGGCCGCGCGTACACGGGGCGCACGCTCGCCTCGACGTTCGGCGTCGACGGCTACCCGACCACCGTCTTTCTCTCGCCGACCGGCGAGCGGCTCGTGAACGTGCCGGGCTACATCGAGCCCGAGCGGTTCCTGCTCCTGCTGCGCTACATCGGCGACGGCCACATGGCGCGACAGGAGCCGTGGGAGCAGTACCTGCAGCAGGCGAAGGGAGCGCGCTGAGCGATGGCACTGCTCGCGGGGATCACCGCGCTCGCGGTCGACACCGAGACGACCGGCATGAGCCCGACGGACGGGCACCGGCTCGTCGAGGTGGCGCGCGTCGCGGTGGTGAACGGCGGGCTCGGCGAGGAGTGGTCGTCGCTGCTGCAGCCGGGCCGGCCGATCCCGCCCGACGCGTCGCGCGTGCACGGCATCACCGACGCGATGGTGAAGGACGCGCCGCCGGCCGCCGACGTCGGCCGCGCGCTGCGCACCGCGTGCGCGGACCTGCCACTCGTGTTCCATAACGCGCCGTTCGACCTGCCGTTCCTGGTGGCGCTGTTCCGCGACGCCGGGGCGCCGCCGCTGCTGAACCCCATCATCGACACGCTCGGGCTCGCGCGCGGGCTCTTCGGCACCGGCAGCAATGCGCTCGGCGCGCTGGCGCAGCGGCTGCAGCTGCCGGCCGAGACCGCGCATCGCGCGCTCGGCGACACCCGTACCACGGCCCGGCTGTTCGTGCTGCTCGCCGCGCGGTGGGAAACCGAGAAGGGCATCCGAACGCTGGCGGAACTGGCGGCCGTGAGCCAGGACGTGATGCGCGCCACCGCCCGGCGCTGAGACGTTGCCCCGGGCGCGCCGGGGCCGGATAATCGTAGCCACGGTAGTAACGAGATCGCGCCCCCGGGCGCCGCGACGGGAGAACCGACTCATGCAGACCCTGACCATCCCCGAAGTCGGCCAGCTGGCGCCGGATTTCCGCCTGCGCGGAGGGGACGGCACGCAATACAGCCTGTCGGAGTACCTCGGCGACAAGAACGTGCTCGTCGTCTTCTATCCGCTCGCGTTCTCGCCCGTCTGCTCGCACCAGCTGCCGCAGCTGCAGAAGATGATGGACCGGTTCGACGCGGCGGAGACGGTCGTGCTCGGCGTCAGCGTCGACAGCCACTGGTCGGCCGGCGCCTTCGCCCGCATGCTCGGCGTGCGCTTCCCGCTGCTCTCGGACTGGAAGCGCGAGGCGAGCACGGCCTACGGCGTGCTGATCCCGGAATCGAACTACAGCCAGCGCGCGTCGTTCCTCGTGGACAAGCAGGGACGCATCCGGTGGCGGCACCTCAGCGAGGATCGCGGCAGCATGGACGCGATCCCGGACCCCGAAGCGGCACTCGCCGCGCTCGACCGGGACTGAGCGCCCCGCGCACCCGCGGCGCGGACCCGGGCGGGTCCGCGGTCGTGCTGGTCGCCGAGCGCGAGACGGACGCCGCGCGCGGCCTGGTGGCGGCGCTGCGCGAGCGCGGCTTCGCCGTCGCGTGGGCGCACGACGGCGAGAGCGCCATCGGCGTCGCCGGGCGCGAGCGCGTGGACGCGCTGGTGTCGGCGCTGCGCGAGAGCCGCATCGACGGCTTCGCGGTGCTCGCCGCGACGCGCGCGCGGCGGCCCGACGCCGTCGCGGTGATGCTGACGGACGGCCCCGAGATGGCGCTCGCCGTCGAAGCGATGCGTGCCGGCGCGTGGGACGTGCAGCCGCGCGCCGCGAGCCCGGCGCGCATCGTGGCGGCGCTCGAGCGCGGGCTCGAGCACCAGGCGCTCGCCGCCCGCGTCACCGCGATGGAGGACGCGCTCGACCGCCGCGAGCGGCTCGAGCCGCTCACCGGGGACTCGTACGCGGTGCGCCGCGCCCGCGAGCAGGTCGCGCAGGTCGCGCCGACGCGCGCGACCGTGCTGATCGAGGGCGAGCCCGGCACGGGCAAGGGCCTGGTCGCGCGCGCGCTGCACGCGGCGAGCACACGCGCGGACGGCCCGTTCGTTCGGCTCGACTGCGGCGGGCTGCCCGCCGAGCTCTTCGAAGCCGAGCTCTGCGGCGTCGAGGGTGACGACGGCGCCGTCGTCCGGCGCGGCCGGCTCGAGCGCGCCGACGGCGGCACGCTGGTGCTCGACGCGGTCGACGAGCTGCCGGCGCGCGCGCAGGTGCTGCTGCTGCGCCTGCTGCAGGAGCGCGCGTACGAACGCGTGGGCGGCGCGCGTTCGCGCCGCGCCGACGTGCGCGTGGTCGCGACCACCGCGCGCGAGCTCGCCGCCGCGGTACGCGAGGGCCGCTTCCGCGAGGACCTGTTCCGGCTGCTCGCCGTGGTGCGGATCGCGCTGCCGCCGCTGCGCGAACGGCGCGCCGACGTGCCGGCGCTGGTCGAGCGGCTGCTGCGTGACCTCGCGCGCGAGCACGGCCGCCGGCCGCGGCGCATCACGCGCGGCGCGCTGGAGCGGCTGGTCGCGCAGGCGTGGCCGGGCAACGTCGCCGAGCTCAAGCGCTCGCTCGAACAGCTGCTGCTGCACGCGCCCGGCCGCGGACCGATCGACGTGTCGGCGCTGCCGGCGCCGATGCGCGAGCCGGACGCCGGGGCGCCCGGGCCGGCGATCGCGGTGGGCATGACCCTGGACGAGGCCGAGCGGGCGCTGGTGGAGGAGACCCTGCGGCACACCGGCGGCGACAAGCCCCGGGCGGCCGCCATGCTGGGCATCGGACTGCGAACGCTCTATCGCAAGCTCGACCGCTGGGCGGGGCGCTGAACGGGCCCGTCCCGGGCGGCCGAAACCGTTGCCTCAAGTCGGGCCGGGCCTCCGGCCGATAACGCGCATGTTCCCAAGCATCCGCACGGAGGCTTCGCGTGAGCAGCGCACAGCCGAATCCCGAACCCGAACGCACCCCGACCGAAGGACCCGCCGACTGGCTGGTGGGCCCCGAGGAAGGGCTTGCCGCCGAACTCGACCGCTCCAAGTCGAAGCCGGCGGCTGCCGAGCGTCCGAAGCTCCTGCGCATGACGCCCGAGGGCGGCGTCCAGGACTCCGGCCTCGCGTTCACGACGTCGGGCGACGAGATCGGCGCAACCGGTGAAGCGCTGAAGCTCGGCTCGCGCCCGCCCGCGGCGGCGCCACCGCCGCCGGCGAAGCGCATCGGAGCGGTGCAGGACGACGCGAACGACGACAGCGGCTTCGTGCGCGGCCCCGCGATGACGTGGGAGCCGGGCACCAAGAGCGTGCCCGAGCTGCCGCGCAACGACCGTCCGCGCGCGGCCGCGGAGCCGTCCGCGTTCGAGGACTTCCCCATGGACGACGCCGAGGAGCGTGCGCGCGAGCGCGCCGCGCTGCTCGCGCATCCGCCCGCGGCGAGCGACACGTTCACGCCGGTCGAGGTGCCCGCGCACGAAGTCGTGTCGCCCGAGGCGTTCGACATCGAGGACGCCCCGCTGCCGTGGTACGTCTCGATCGTGCACACGCTGCGCACGGACCGCCGGCTGCAGGTGCTGGTCGGCGTGGTGACCGTGGCGCTGTGCGTGGTGGCGCTGTGGCCGCGCGGCCCGCGCCCGACGTCGATCGGCCGGCTCCGCCGGCACCCCGAACGCTTCGACGGCGCGCGCGTGCTCGTCGAGGGCAAGGTCGGGCAGGTCTTCCAGGTCGGAGGCGGCTGGTCCTTCTACCTGTTCGACGGCCGCGACTCGCTCGTCGTCTTCACGCGCTCGCGCACGCCGCACGAGCGGCAGCACCTGCGCGTGAGCGGCACGATGAGCAACGGCTACCTCGACGGGCAGCCCACGCTGGCGCTCTTCGAGGAGCCCGAAGCCGACAAGTAGCGCGCCGGGCCTCGCGTCCGCGACGTGCATTCACCGGCTTCGCGCGCGGGCCATCGCTCCGCGTCCGCGCGCGTGCGCCCCGGCGTCCTCGCCGCGCCTCCGCGCGCCAGCGGCGCCCGCCATCCGCTGCCAGTCCGCGATTGTCATTATGACAATTGCGGCCGGAAACAGCCCGCCGCCCGGGGTCGAAATCAACCCATATCCCATTGCCAAATAATCAGTAATCGGATTTTCAATTGCCCGACTTGAGCCCGCAAATATCGCCCGATATCCTGCGTCACGTCGGCCCCGCGCAAGGTGTCCTCCGCGCGCGCCCGCGCACCAACGTCTCATTTCATCACAGCCCGCCGCGGTGGCGGGGCGCCGGAAGGCGACCCGTGCCGGGTGGCCCATGCAAGACCCGAAGAGGAGGTTCCGCAATGAACGTTCAGCCTCTGGCCGACCGGATCCTGGTTCGCCGCATCGAGGAGCAGGAGACGATCCGCGGCGGCATCATCATCCCCGATACCGCCAAGGAGAAGCCGCAGGAGGGCGAAGTCGTCGCCGTCGGCCCCGGCCGCAAGAACGAGGACGGCAAGCGCGTGGAGATCGACGTCAAGAAGGGCGATCGCGTGCTGATCGGCAAGTACAGCGGCACCGACGTGAAGATCGAAGGCACCGAGTACGTGATCCTGCGCGAGGACGAGATCCTCGGCGTCATCGCCAAGTAATCCACGCGTCCGAGGCGCGGACGCCGCGACGATCGTCGCGCGACGCGCGGACGCGCTGAACCCTTTCGAAACGAGGAGGCCACATGGCTGCGAAGCAGTTGCTGTTCAGCGAGCAGGCTCGCCAGGAAATCCTGCGCGGCGTGGAGACGCTGGCGAAGGCCGTCAAGGTCACGCTCGGGCCCCGCGGTCGCAACGTCGTGCTCGACAAGAAGTGGGGTTCGCCCACGGTGACCAAGGACGGCGTGTCGGTCGCCAAGGAGATCGAGCTCGAGAACCCGTACGAGAACATGGGCGCGCAGATGGTGCGCGAGGTCGCTTCGAAGACCTCGGACGTCGCCGGCGACGGCACGACCACCGCGACCGTTCTCGCCGAGGCCATCTTCAAGGAGGGCCTGAAGTCCGTCACCGCCGGCTCGTCGCCGATGAACATCAAGCGCGGCATCGACAAGGCCGTCACGGCCGTCGTCGAGGAGCTCAAGAAGCTCAGCAAGCCGGTGAAGGACAACAAGGAGATCGCGCAGGTCGCGACCATCTCCGCGAACGGCGACACCGAGATCGGCAACATCATCGCCGACTGCATGGACAAGGTCGGCAAGGACGGCACGATCACGGTCGAGGAAGCCAAGTCGATCGAGACGACCCGCGACATCGTCGAGGGCATGCAGTTCGACAAGGGCTACATCTCGCCCTACTTCGTGACCGAGAAGGAGAACATGGAGGCCGTTCTCGAGGACGCCTACATCCTCCTCTACGACAAGAAGCTGTCGAACATGAAGGACCTGCTCCCGATCCTCGAGAAGATCGCGCAGCGCGCCAAGCCGATGGTGATCGTCTCCGAGGACGTCGAGGGCGAGGCGCTCGCGACGCTGGTCGTCAACAAGCTGCGCGGCACGCTGAACGTGTGCGCGGTGAAGGCGCCCGGCTTCGGTGACCGCCGCAAGGCCATGATGGAGGACATCGCGGTCCTGACCGGCGGCAAGGTCATCACCGAGGACCTCGGCATCAAGCTCGAGAACGCCAAGATCGAGGACCTGGGCAGGGCCAAGCGCATCGTCGTGGACAAGGAGAACACCACGATCGTCGAAGGCGCCGGCAAGAAGGCCGACATCCAGGGCCGCATCGCGCAGATCAAGAAGGAGATCGACGAGACGACGTCGGACTACGATCGCGAGAAGCTCCAGGAGCGCCTCGCGAAGCTGGCCGGCGGCGTGGCGGTGATCAACGTCGGCGCCGCGACCGAGACCGAGATGAAGGAGAAGAAGGCTCGCGTCGAGGACGCGCTGCACGCGACCCGCGCGGCCGTCGAGGAAGGCATCGTGCCCGGCGGTGGCGTGGCGTACATCCGCGCGCAGAAGGTGCTCGACACCCTCGCGACCGAGCTCGAAGGCGACCAGAAGATCGGCGTCAACATCATCAAGCGCGCGCTGGAGCAGCCGCTCCGCACGCTGTGCGAGAACGCCGGCCTCGAAGGTTCGGTCGTCGTCGAGCACGTGAAGAAGGAAAAGAAGACGACCGGCTTCAACGTGGACACGGAGCAGTACGTGGACATGTTCGAGGCGGGCGTGATCGACCCGACCAAGGTGACGCGGTCGGCCCTGCAGAACGCGGCGTCGGTGGCGAGCCTGCTGCTGACGACGGAAGCGCTCATCACGGAGATCCCGGAGAAGAAGAAGGCTCCGGCGGCTCCGGGTGGCGGCGGCTACGGCGGCGAGGACTTCTAGACCGAACCGACGCAGCGCCACACGCAGCAAACGACCGGCCCCGGCGGATGGATCCGCCGGGGCCGGTTCGTGTTTCCGCTTCGCGGACGGGTCGCAGTTGCACCTAGCGAGCCTCGCGCGGTGGCGCTAACCTCCGCCTCGCGGGGCTCGGGCGCCTCGTGAACCCGACCGGGGCGAGACGCCGCGGCGGAAAACGTCCCCCAACCGTCCCGGCAGGAAGGGGAGGCCATGCGAGGGGGCGTGGTGGCAGAGGCCGTCGGATGCGCGCTGGCGGCGTGGTTGGTGATGGCAGGAAGCGCGGCCGCGGCGAATACGGCGAGAGCCGATTCGACGAAGATCGTGACGGCGCAGAACCAATTCGCGCTCGATCTGTATCGCGAACTGGTGCGGTCCGCGCCGGGCAGTAACGTCTTCTTCTCACCCGCCTCCGTCTACACCGTGCTCGCGATGACGGCCGAGGGTGCGCGAGCTCGCACGGCCGCCGAGTTCGGCCACGTGTTGCGGCTGCAACGATCGCTCGCGACCCGTGATGCAGATCGACCGTGGGACTTGGCCCCCGTGCATGAGGCGCTCGGCACCTTCGCGAGGACGCGCATGCGCGATGAGGGCGCGCTGCCCCCGGCCTCGCGGGCGCGATTGGACTCGCTCGCCATCACGATCCGGGTGATGGACGGCCTCGCCAGCCGGAACCCTCCCACGCTGCACGGCGAGATGCTCTGGGAGGAGTGGCGTTACCGCGGCAGGAACGCTCTCGCCGCCGAAGTGGACTCGCTTCAGCCGCTCGCGGAACTGCACCTGTGCAACGCGATCTGGCGGGATTCGACCCTGCCGGCCAGTGCCGAGTTCGAGCGGACCCTGAGCGAACACTATGGCGCGGGAAATTCGCGGCCGGTGGACTTCAGCGGTAACCCGGACAAGGTTCGTTCGCAGATCAACGCGTGGGTGGGCGAGCGCACTCGCGATCGCATCCCCGAGCTTCTGCCCGCCGGTAGCGTTACGCCCCAAGCACGGCTCATCCTGGCCAACGCGATCTTCTTCCGTGCGCGCTGGCTCGCCCCATTCGAAATCGCGAATACCCATCCGAGCTGGTTCCGCCCCCCGGCCGGGGATTCGGTCCAGATGCCGTTCATGAATCGATCGGCACCGTTCAGCTACGGCGCGTTTCGCGCGGACGGCACCCTCTTCCGAACCCCAAAGGAGGTGGAGGACGCTCGATTCCCAGGAGAGGACGACGCGGAGTTCTACCCGGCACCGAACGGATTCCAGCTGGTCGGACTGCACTATCGCGGCGTTCCGTTTTCGATGATCGTCCTGCTGCCCCTGCGTCGAGACGGGCTCGCGGCACTCGAATCGAACCTCACCCCCGAGCGGCTCGCGAAATGGATCGGGGCGCTGGACCCGCGTGCGACTTTCGTGAGCATGCCGAGGTTCTCGATGAACTGTTCGCGGCGGCTGCGCGAGCCGCTCGAGGCCATGGGGCTGACGGATGCGTTCCGGCCCTCGGCGAACCTGGACGGCATGCATGCCCCGTCGGCGGAGCGAGTGCCGTACTTCGTCGATGAGGTCGTCCACCAGGCGAATCTCGACGTCAACGAGCGCGGCACCGAGGCCGCCGCGGCGACGGCGTTGTCGGTGTACGCGAGCGCCAGCCACCCGAGGCGAATGCGCCCCTTCGTTCCGAACGTGGTGATGAATCGTCCGTTCTTCTTCATCATTCGCGACGACGACACCGGAGCGATCGTTTTCCTCGGTCGATACGAAGGACCGTGAATCGCCCACCAGCTGGCGGCGGCGCCGGATGCGCGAACCGGCCCCGGCGGATGGATCCGCCGGGGCCGGTTCGTGTTTCCGCTTCGCGGACGGGTCGCGCTACGCGCCGCCGCCGGCGCCGAAGAACAGCACCGCCAGCGCGACCGCGAGCCCGATGCCCGCGAACACCAGGCCGCGCTTCTGGAGTGCATGGCCGGGCCGGAACATGAAGAACGACGAGGTGCCGAGGAAGAGCAGCATCACGCCGTAGACCAGCGTGAGCCAGTGCAGTGCGCTCTTGCTCGGAGCCTTGTGCAGCGCCGTGAGGCGGTCGAGCGGCGGTGCGAAAGACTTCTGCGTGCGTACGGCGGTGCCGGTGGCGGGATCGTACGAGCCGCCGCGGAAGTACATCACGCCGCTCTCGGTGCGATCGACCTTCACCTCGCGCATGCGCAGCGCGGGCCCGAGCGCGTCGGCGGCGAGGCCGGGCTGCAGTTGGACCTGCTCCTGCTTCTGCACCTGGAACAGGTCGGTGTCGCGGAAGATCTGGGCGATGCCGGAGAGCGCGAAGATCACCGTGAGCCCCGCGGTCAGGTAGCCGACGTCGCGGTGGAGGCTCCTCATCACCTGAAAAGGCGACTGCTGCGAGTTCGACGGCACATGCGGCTCCTCTTCGAGAGTGGTCGGCCCGTCCGCGGCGGGCATGCGAGCGCCAGATACTAACGACTGGACGCGCCAGATGCGCGGGCGTTCCCGGAGAACGGGCCGGCACCGCTACCGGGCCCGGGTGTTACGTTCCCGCTCGCGATCGGGCGTGGCCCGGGGAGGTGCGATGGAATCGGCGTGGGTGAAGGAGTTCGGCGGTGCGGTGACGGTGTGCGACCGCGATGGGATCATCCTCGAGATGAACGACCGCGCCGCGCAGGTGTTCGAGGCCGACGGCGGCCGGGCGCTGATCGGCACGAACGCGCTCGACTGCCATCCGGAACGCGCCCGCGAGCAGCTGCGCGAGATGCTCGCGAGCGGCCGGACCAACGTCTACACGATCGAGAAGCGCGGCGTGCGCAAGCTCATCTACCAGTCGCCCTGGCACGTGAACGGCGCATACGCCGGGTTCGTCGAGCTCTCGCTCGTGATCCCGGAGACGATGCCGCACTTCGTGCGCGAGGGCTGATCGCGGACGCCGCCGCCCGCCCCGCGCCCTACGGCGCGAGTGCGGGCGAGAGGCCGGCGATGTTCGCGTAGCCGGCGAAGCGGTAGGCGAGGCCGAGCGTGAGGGTGCCGGTGCGCCGGCGCTGCGGACTTCCGTAGAACGGGCCGTGGCTCACGTCGAAGACACGCGTCTGGGTCTCGGTCGCGCTCAGGGATGCCGACACGTGATCGGTCACGAAGTACGAGAGCGTGCCCCGGCAGTCGACGGCCCATTCGTCCCGCCACGGGGTGCTCGACTTGTACCAATGGAGCTCGCGCTGGTGCCGGAGCGTCCCGGTCGCCAGCCAGCGGTCCTCGACGATCCATCCCACCGATGCCGACGACGCGCTCGAGACCCCTCGCCGGTGGGGTTGGGAGTCGAACAGCAGCTCGGTGCTGCCGTCGAGCTGGAAGGCGAGCCCGATCGGCCGGTGGTACTCGGCGGAGACGCCCGTCGCCACTACGGATGCCGCAGTGGCCGTTCGCGAGCCGGACCGGTAGAAGACCTCGTAGGTCAGCGTGTCCGCGTATAGGGTGTGATACGAGTCCGTGCCGGTGGTGCGCCGGACGTCGTTCTGTGTTCGCGCCGAAACGACGAGACTCGCGAGCGCCCCGCGCGCACGCACGAGCGGCGACACCGGGAGCAGGGCCGCGTCGCGAGAACCCCGGCCCACCGCCAGGGGCTCGACCAGCGTGAACGCGTCCCCGGGCGCGAGGGCGCCGTCGCGCAACGCACCGTCCGCACGCAGGATGTCCGCGATTTCCTTCCAGACGATCGTGGCCGGCCGGTCGTGAACGAGCAGGACGTCGTACCGCGCGTACATGAGCGCAGCGAGGCGCGATCGAGCATCCGCGCCGAGCGGGCGCGTGAGTGCGCCGCTGGCGAGCAGTCGCTGCTCGAGCACGCGCGCCTCGTAGACGCCCGAGGCGTTGCGGACGCGGCCGTACCCCGCGCTCCCGCGAGCCGCCGCCGTACTTCCGTATTGCCATGCCGACTGGGAGATCTCCTCACGCATCTCGAACGAGGGCGGAGCGGGATCTTCGTGACGCATGTGCATGAACTGCCACGATTGCTGGTCCTGGAGCGAGCCCCCCAGTTGCAGCCCCAGCCAGCGCGGCGATGCTCCCGGATACCAGCGTTCGGACCAGGAGCCCGAGAGATACTCCGCTGTGTTGCGCTGCTGGTCGCGGGATCGATAGACCTCGAACGGCAGGTCGTACGACGCGAGCGAGTGGTAGCGCGTGCCCTGAAGGTTCGTGTAGAGCGCGAACGAAGACCAGCGATTCTCCGCGTCCCGCACCGAGATCATCGAGCTCGCGAGCAGGCCGTTGCTGCTCCCACTGCGGTCGTGCTGCGTCTGCACGGCGGCGACGTTCCAGTTGGCGCCGAGCTGCACGCTGCCCGTCCACTGCAGGTAGCGATTGTCCGGGATCCGGAAGTCGGCGAACTCGTCGGCGCGGACGAGGGCGGGGGCGGCGAGCGCGCATGCGCAGAGCGCGAGCAGGGCGGAGAGGACGCGGTATCGCATCGGGCAACCTCGATCGGGCGGGCGTCGCCACGCGGAGTGGCGCCGCGGAAGGAGTCGGGGAGACGCGTGGGCTCGTGGGGGCCCGTGCCCGTGCTGCCGCCGCAGTCTACACCGGTGAGGTTGCCGATTCGCCCGCGGACTCCCATGGGAGGCGCGCGGGAGCGCCTCCGCCCGCGTCGGCCTCCCGCGTCATCTCGACCATCGTCTCGCGGAATCCGAGCCGCGCGAACAGCCGCCGCGCGGGTTCGTTGCGCGCGGCGCTCATCAGCACCACGCGCGGGGCGCCGTGGGCCTGCAGCCACTCGATCGCGCCGCGCACGAGGCGCGTGCCCGCGCCGGCGCCGCGCGCGGCCGGGTCCACGAACACGTCGTGCAGGTAGCCGCACGGCGCGCGCAGGTCCTTCCAGCTCATGGGTTCGAGGCTCGCGAACGCATAGCCGATCACCTCGCCGTCCCGGTCGGCGACCAGCACCACCGATTCTTCGTCGGCGAGCTGCGAGACCAGGAAGCGGCCGTAGCCGGCCTCGGGGTGCTCGGTGCGGATGAACCGCTGCGGATCGAACTCGTGGTGCTGGCGCATGAGCGCGCCGCCCCAGCGTCCGAGCGCGGCCTCGTCGGCCGCGGTCGCGAGCCGGATCGCGACGTCGCCCACCGCGCGCCTACGCCGCGATCGCGGCGGCGAGCGCGATGCGGATCATCGCGTCGAACGACGTGCGGCGCTCGTCCGCCGACAGGTGCTCGCCGCGTCGGATGTGGTCGCTCACGGTGAGGATCGTGAGCGCCTTCACGCCGTGCTCGGCCGCGACGCCGTAGAGGCCGGCGGCTTCCATCTCCACACCCAGCACGCCCATCTTCTCGAGCACGTCGAACACCTGCGGCTGCGGCGTGTAGAAGAGGTCGGACGAGAACACGTTGCCGACCTGGATCGGCGTGCCCTGCGCGCGCGCGGCGTTCACCGCGCGTTCGACCAGCCCGAAGTCGGCGATCGCCGCGAAGTCGTGGTCCATGAAGCGCAGGCGGTTGACCTTGGAATCGGTCGAGGCGCCCATCGCGACGATCACGTCGCCGAGCTTCGCCGCCGGCGCGAGCGCGCCACAGCTGCCGACGCGGAACAGCGTCTTCACGCCGTACTCGCGGATCAGCTCGGTGGCGTAGATCGAGCACGAGGGAATCCCCATGCCGTGCGCCATCACCGAGAGCCTCCGGCCTTCGTACGTGCCGGTGTAGCCCCAAGTGTTGCGCACGTCGGTGACCCGGCGCACGTCCTTCAGGAAGGTGTTCGCGATGTGCTCGGCGCGCAGGGGATCGCCGGGCATGAGGACCGTGTCGGCGAAGTCGCCGGGCTGGGCACCGATGTGCGGAGTGGGCATAGGACGGGGAGCTTATCGCATTCCGGCGACCCGTGTCGCGCACCGATCGCGCGAGCGGGTGCGCGTTCGCACGGTCAATGCGCGGGGATGCCGCCCGCGGGAATACGAAATACCGCGACGTTCTCGCTGCCGTCGGAATGCAGGAAGCCGCCGAGCGTGCTCGTTTCGCCGGCGAGCCGGTCGCGTTCGCGCGACGTCCACGAGAACCACGACGAATAGCGGTACGGCACGCATCCCGCGGTGTCCGCGAGCACCTGCAGCTGGCCGAGCGCGATCAGCACGGGCGCGTGGTCCGCGCGTGCGAGCGAGTCGGCCTGGTCGATCACGGTCCCCAGCGCGAGCGTGTCGTGGCGGCTGCGCGAGAAGTGCGTCCACCGCCGGAAGCCGCCTTCCTCGATCGACCAGAGCCGGTTCGGCAGGTACGCGGGCAGCGTTTCGAGCAGGTAGTCGGGCTCGCAGATCACGATCGCATCGCGGTCCTCGGGGCGGGCGTTCACGAACGCGGCGAACGCGCCGCCGTTGGAGAGCGAGTGTCCCCAGTCGCGCTGCAGCGCGCGCACGCCCTGCCACGCGTGCAAGGCCATGACGGCGAAGAGCGCGGCCGCGAACGCGGTCCGCTCCCACGGGCGCGTCTCGCCCGCCTCGCGGCGGCGCGCGATCCACTCGATCGCCAAGAGCGCGACGTAGAGCTGGCCCACGTGCCGCAGCCAGCCCGTGTAGACGACGCGGAAGAAGAGCCCGAACGCGAGCACCGCGAGGATCCACGCGGCGAGCAGCTCGCGATGCCGGCGGAGCCGCCATGCGGCGAGCAGCACGAATGCCGTGGCGATCCATTCCGCGATCGCGTGCCCGGCGGGGGAGTCGAGGCTGACGAGCACCAGCGGCAGGCCGCCCGTCACGAGCTCGACCAGCTTCTCGCCCGGCCGCAGCAGCGTGGCGAGCGCCGCGCCGGCGAGTGCGCCGGGATCCGCGCGCGCGATGCTCGTCACCGCCGAGTCGGGCGCGGGGAACGTGAGCCACGCGCACGCGGCGAGCCCCGCGGCGACCAGCGCCAGCGCGCCGGCGAACGCGCCGCGGCGCTCCGGCGCGAGCGGGGTGGGGCGCCCGAGCATCGCGAGGGCCGTCCAGCAAAGCGCGAAAATCGCCGCCAGCATCGCCGCGTGCGCGCTCGCGCTGGCGAGCAGGAAGAGCAGCGAGCCCCACACGAGCGGGCGCTCGAACCGGCGCGGCTCGGTGAGGGCGAGCAGGAAGAGCAGCAGCATCCCGAGTCCGTAGTTGCGGCACATGACGGCGTACTCGAACGCGGGCAGCGAACCGAACAGGAACACGGCCTTGCGCGCGGGCGAGAACGGAGCGCGGAGCACGAACACGATCGCCGCGGCGAGCGCGACCGCGAGGCTCGCGACGGGCAGCGCGAGCGGCGAGCGCACCAGCATGTGCACGATCCGCAGCACCGCGTACCAGAGGAACGGATGCCCCTCGCCGCGCAGTCCCGGCAACATCGCGAACAGGTTGGGGCCGTCCAGCGCGAGCGAGAACGCCCGCACCTCGTCGCGCCACAGCTCGTGCCGCGTCGAAACCGCCACCACCACGGCGAGCCACGCCGCGAGCAGCGGCAGCTGCCACGCCCAGGCGGGAAGCGCGAACGCGCGCGCCGCGCCGGGACGGTAACGTCCCGGCGCGGCGGCGCGCGGCTCATGAACGCGTCACGGACGCGCGATACGCGCGTGGAAGCGCGCGAGGATCGGCCGGATCGGCGAGCAGACCGCGGAGCCGGTCTCGTCGCCGCCGATCACCATGCCCACGGGATGGTGGCGCCGGTCGCGCGTCACCACCAGGGAGCCCGAATCCCCGAAATCGCCGAACACCTCGGTGGTGAGGAACTGGTTCGCGTACACCGCGTCGCCCAGCGGCAGCGAGAGCGTGACCTCGACGTCGGTCGCCACGATCGTCCCCGTGGTCTGCCCGGTGGTACGGCCCACCTTCATGATCGCCATGCCCATCGCGGGGTTCACCGCGTCGTCGTCCGGCGCGCCGTACATGCCGCGCGGCGTTGCCGCGGTGGTGGCGGTGTTCAGCTCGGCGATCGCGGCGTCCATGAGGTTCGGCGTGCCGTCGAAGTGCACGGGCTCGTAGTCGGCGAGCCGGCCGATCACGAACCGGCGCGGCAGCGCGTCGCACTCGTTCGAGCCGTCCACGCGGCTCGGCTGCACGGCGTCCTCGCCGATCCGCGCCTGGTTCTCGCGCGCGAGGATGTGATTCGCGCTGAGCACGTACCGGCGGCCGTTGCGCTCGAGGATCGCCCCGACGGTGCCGGGGAGGCACTCCTTGTTGCTGCCGAGCGAGGCGCCGATCGGCACCGGGCGCAGCCGCTCGGTGAGGCCGAACGCATGGAAGCGCCCCGTCACGCGCGTGCGCACGGGGACGCCCTGCACGGTGGCGGGCAGCACGACGCCGGGCCGTGAGGTGAGCACCAGGATGCTCGACGAGCCATCGGGCTCGATCGCGATGCCGTCGCCGACCACGCCGTCGATCGCGAGCCAGCGCGTGCTCGCGCGCGCGGCGATCGCGCGGCCGTAGGCGGTGCCGGGGCGGGCGACGGAGTCGGTCGAGGGCGCGGTGGAGCGGGTGAGCGAGTCGTGCTTCGCGCAGCCGGTGCCCAGTGCGGCGAGGGCGGCGGTTGCGATGACGAGGGCGAGGACGATGCGGAGCGGCGTACGCATGCGGGAATCCTCCGGCGCGGCGGTGAGGGGTGGGCTCCGTGGCGTGCGGGGGAGCGTGGAGGATAGCCCGCGGGATTCTTGAGCCGCCACTGCGAACCGGTCATGCTGCGCCGCATGCGCGCGCCTTGCCGGATCGCCCTCGCCGTCGTCGTGCTGTTCGCGTGCGCGCCGTGCGCGTTCGCGACCGCCCCGGCGCCGGCGTTCGCGCGGCTGCTGCGCGCGCTCGATGGGCCGCCGCCGGCGCTCGCGGACACGTCGCTACCGCGGCTCGCGGCGCTCGATTCCACGCAGCGCGCGGCGCTCGAGGCCGCGCTCGCGGCGCGGCCGGTGCCGCGGCGGGTGGCGGCGCTCGAGTTCCTGCAGGTCGGAACGCCCTACCAGCTCGGCCCGCTGGGCGAGGGAGCGCCGCCCGACACGGACGCGCTGCTGCGCTTCGACGTCACCGACTGCACCGCGCTCCAGCTGGTGAGCGCCGCGCTCGCGCACGCTTCCGACGCGGGCGGCGAGCGCGCCGCGATGGCGCTCGCGGGCTACCGCGACGGCGTGGTCGGGTACGCGAGCCGTTTTCATTTCACGAGCGAGCGGCTCGCACGCTCGCCGTACTTCCGCGACGTGGGCGCGCGCGTCGCCGGGCGCGACGTGCGGCGCTGGCCGGTGACGCTCAACGCGCGCGCGAACGGTGGCCGCTGGATCCCGATCGAGTGGACGCGGCCCGAGACGCTGGCCGTGGTGCCCGCGCCGCTCGGCGCGCACTTCGCGGCGTGGGCGGACGCGGGCCGGCTGCCGGAGGTCGTGGGCGTCGCGTTCGTGCATCGCCGCACGCTCGGCGACGGGCTCGACGTGACGCACGAGTCGCTGCTCTGGCGCGGCCGCACGCTGGTGCACGCGTCGAGCCTCGCGGGCCGCGTGGTCGCGGTGCCGTGGGACGCGTACCGGCGCGGTCCCGGCCGGAGTGCCGACGGGTACGTGCTTTTCGAGTACCGCTGACGCGCCGGACTGCGGCAGGATCGGCCGCCTCAAGCCCCCGGCGAGAGGAGCCGATCACTCCCGGACGCTGGTTCCTGTCGAGGGGACGCCCCACCTGCGAGGCCGCCATGCTGCTCGATCGCCGCACGTTCTTCGTGAAGGAGCGCGTCGCCGTGCTCCGGATCACCGACACGTACGACATCCTGGATCCCGAGACGAAGGACAAGATCGGGATCGCCAAGGAAGAACCGCCGCTCTGGGTGAAGCTCCTGCGCTTCGTCCTCAAGAAGGCGCTGCTGCCGACCATCGTGCGCGTCTACGAACACGAGGCCGCTCCGCCCGTGCTCGAGCTGCGCAAGAAACACGGGTTCCTCCGCAGCACGGTCGCGGTGCACCACGCGACGCGCGGCGACATCGGCCGGCTACGCAGCAAACTGTTCACGATCGGTGGCGGCTTCGACCTCCTCGATCCGGCGGGCCAGAAGCTGGGCGAGGTGAAGGGCGACTGGAAGGGCTGGAACTTCCGCTTCCTCGACGCGCACGGCCAGGAGCTCGGCGTCGTGACCAAGAAGTGGGCGGGGATCGGCAAGGAGTTCTTCACCTCCGCCGACAACTACGTGATCGCGTTGCATGACCAGACGACGCGCTCGGCCGATCACGCGCCGCTGCTGCTCGCCGCGGGCCTCGCGATCGACATCGTCTTCAAGGAAGCGGCGTAGCGATTCGTTCTTCGCATCGAACCGGCCCCGGCGCCCCACACGCCGGGGCCGCGTCGTTTTCGCGCCGGCCCGGTTCGCGGGCGCGGCGCCCATGCTCTACATTGCGCCCCCCTGAAAGGAGGGGCGCTTGTCCCCGGAAGGTTCCGCTCCCACCCCGCGCCATGTCGCGACCCCGGTCCACGGCCGCTACCTCGTGCAACCCGCTCGCACGGCGCCGGCTCGCGGCTGGTTCGTCGGCTACCACGGCTACGCGCAGAACGCCGAGATCATGCTCGACCTGCTCCGGCCCGTTCCGGGCGCGGACGGCTGGCTCGTGGTCGCGGTGCAGGCGCTGCACGCGTTCTACAACCGCAGCGAGGACGTGGTGGCGAACTGGATGACGCGGCAGGATCGCGAGCTCGCGATCGCGGACAACGTCGCGTACGTGGACGCGGTGCTCGACGCGCTCGCGCGCGAGCACGGCGAGCCCGCGCGGATCGTGCATGCGGGCTTCTCGCAGGGCGTCGGCATGGCCTACCGCGCGGCGGCGCTCGGGCGCCGGCCCGCGGCCGGCGTGCTGGCGGTCGCAGGCGACCTGCCGCCCGAGCTGCGCACATCGCCCGAGCGACCGTGGCCGCGCGTGCGGATCGTCACGGGCTCGCGCGACGGGTACTACGGCGAGGCGCTCGTGCGGCGCGACGAAGCGCTGCTGCGCGAGGCCGGCGCGTACGCGAGCGCCCGCATCGTCGAAGGCGCCGGTCACGAGTGGACCGGCGACGTGATCGAAGAGGCCGGCGCGTTCCTCGCGGCGGTCGCGTCCGGCGCGTGAACGCGCGGGCGCGATCGCGCGGAACACAACGGCATTCCGGAGGAGGAGACGAAGCATGAACGCGCACGCCGCGCTCGAGATGCTGGGCTACGCCGCGTCGGTGATGGTGGCGGTGTCCCTGATGATGAAATCCCTGCTGCGCCTGCGCCTGCTCAACCTGGTCGGCGCGCTCATGCTGTCGCTCTACGGCGTGCTGATCCACGCGTATCCGGTCGCGGGCCTGAACGGCCTCATCGCGATCGTCGACCTGTACTTCCTCGTGCAGATGCTGCGACAGCGCGATTACTTCACGCTGCTCGAGGTCGCGCACGACAGCGAGTACCTGCGCGGCTTCGTCGACTTCCATCGCAAGGACATCGCGGGCTTCGTGCCGGACTACACGTACGAACCCGAAGCCGGACACCTGAACCTGCTCGTGCTGCGCAACATGGTCCCCGCGGGCGTGATGATCGCGCGCCGCGAGGAGTCCACGGCACGCGTGCTGCTCGACTACGTGATTCCCGGCTATCGCGATTTCGCGGTCGGCAAGTTCCTGTTCGAGGAGCGCTCGGGCTGGTTCCGCTCGCGTGGCGTGCACCGCTTCGTGTCGGCCCCGGGCCATCCGCGCCATGCGGCCTACCTCGAGCGCATGGGGTTCCGCCGCGCCGCCGGCGACTACGTGCGCGAACTGCCGGTGACGCTCATCCGCGACGGCGGGCTGTAGCGCCTTTCGGCCCCCTCCGGCGGAAGTGCTTTCGCCCCGGGGCCTCCCTCGCTACGATGCCCGTGCCGATGCGCGACGTCCGGACCGGGTTGGGGCCCTTCGGGCGGTCTGCTTCTCCAGGGTGACCTGGAGCGTCGCGCGGCGGTGCCCCGCCGGGTGCACTCCCGGGAGGCGCGTCTTCCGAAGGCGCCGGTCCCCGCGGTGCGGATCGCGGGCATCGGCGGGGGAGCGATGCCGTCGTGGAACCGCTCGAGTTCCTGCAGACGCACCCGCCGTTCGACCGCCTGCTCCCCGAGGAGCGCCGGTGGCTCGAGCACGGCCTCGAGGTCGTGCTGCTGCCCCGCGGCGAAACGGTGCTGCGCCGTGGCGGGCCGCAGGCGACGCACCTCCACGTCGTGCGCAAGGGCTCGGTGCGCCTGGAGCGCGACGGCCGGCTCGTGCAGGTGCTCGAAGAGGGCGACGCGTTCGGCTTCCCGTCGCTGATCGGGCGCGTGAGCCCGCACGTCGACGCGATCGCCGCCGAGGACGTGCTCGCCTACCGCATACCGGCCGACCTGTTCGACCGGCTCATGGAGCACTCGCCGGCGTTCGCGGAGTTCTTCCTGCTCGACCTGGCGGACCGGCTGCGGCGCGCGTCGTCGTGGGAGGCTCTGCCGGCGGGTGCCGAGCTGGCACGCCCGGCGCGCGAGCTCGCGACGCGCGAGCCCGTGACCGTGCCCGCGGGCGCGACGGTCGGCGAGGCGGCGCGCGTCATGCGCGACCAGGGCGTGAGTTCCGTGCTGGTCGACGGCGGCGCGGCCGGCATCCTGACCGATCGCGACCTGCGCGCGCGCGTGCTCGCCGAGAACCGCGGCCCCGCGACGCCGGTGGCCGACGTGATGTCGAGCCCGGTCGCGACGCTCGACGAAGGCGCGTCGCTGTTCGACGCGCTCCTCTTCATGCTCGAGCGCCGCGTGCACCACGCGCCGCTCGCGCGCGGCGGGCGAGTGGTGGGCGTGCTCACGGACACCGACCTGCTGCGCGCGCAGGTGCGCAGCCCGATCGCGCTGCTCAAGCGCCTCGCGGGGTTCGAGGCCGGTCGCGACCTCGCGGGCTACCGCGGCGAAGTCGAGCACGTGGTCGAATCGCTCTTCGGCGCCGGGCTCGAGGCCGTGCAGGTGGGACGCGTGGTCTCGCGCCTCAACGACGCGCTGGTCGTGGCGCTGCTGCGCGACGCGGAATCGGCACTCGGGCCGCCGCCCTGCGCCTACGCGTGGCTCGTGTGCGGTTCGGAAGGCCGCATGGAGCAGGTGTGGCTCACCGACCAGGACAACGCCCTCGCATGGGCGGACGGCGACCCGGCGCACGCGGCGTACTTCGCCGCGCTCGCGCAGCGCGTGGTCGACGGGCTGCTCGCGGCCGGGTTCCCGGCGTGCCCGGGCGGCTACATGGCGACGCGCTGGGGCCTGCCGCTCGCGCAGTGGGTCGCCCGCGTGCGCGGCTGGATCGCGCGGCCCGACGGGCCGGCGCTGCTGGACGCGTCGACGCTGTTCGATTGGCGCGCCGTGCACGGCACGCTGGACCTGGAGCCGCTCGCGGCGCTGCAGCGTTCGGTGGCGGGCGAGCGCGGCTTCCTCGCGCAGCTCGCGCGAACGGCGCTCGCGTTCGAGCCGCCGCTCTCGGCGTTCCGGCAGATCCGCGAGGAACACGGCGGCGTCGACCTCAAGAAGGGCGGGCTGCTGCCGATCGTGGGCCTCGCGCGCGTGGTCGCGCTCGAGGCCGGTTCGGACGCGCGCGCCACGATCGACCGGCTCGCCGCCGCGGCTGCCGCGGGCACGCTCAGCCGCGAGGGCGCCTCCACGCTCGAGGAGGCGCTGCGGTTCCTGATGCGCCTGCGGCTCCGCGACCAGCTGCTCGCGCGCCGCGCCGGACGCCCCGCGGGCAACGCCGCGCGGCTCGAGGGCCTGACGGCGCTCGAGCGCGCGCACCTGAAGGAAGTCTTCGTCGCCGTGCGCGAGCTGCAGCAGGCGCTGCGCATGCGGCTCGGCACCGAGAGGCTCGGCTGATGTTCGGCCTGCGCCGCGGACCCGCGTGGGACGCCCCCACCTACTGGGCGCTGGACCTCGAGACGACCGGGCTCGACCCCGCGCGCGACGAGATCCTCTCGGTGGGCATGGTGCCGATTCGCGCGGGTGCGATCCGCTGGGGCGAACGCTGGCGTTCGCACGTGCGGCCCGTACGGCCCGCCGCCGTCGCGGGCGAGGGCCTGCGCGCGCACCACCTCGTCCCGGACGAGCTCGCGGACGCGCCGCCGCTCGCGGACGTGCTGCCCGAGGTGGACCGGCGCCTGCGCGAAGGCGTGTTGCTCGTCCACTTCGCGTCGCTCGACGTCGCGTTCCTGCGCACCGCCTGGGCGGCGCACGGACTCGCATGGCCGAAGCCGCCGGTCGTCGACACCGTCCGGCTGCTCGAGAAGCTCGAACACCGCATGCACCAGCTCGTACCGCATCCCGCACCGACTCGTACCGCTCTCTCCGAGGCCCGGGAGGACCTCGGGCTGCCCCCGCACGCGAATCACGACGCGCTGCACGACGCGCTCGCCACGGCGGAGCTGTTCCTCGCCCTGCGCGCGCGGCTGTCGGCGCGTTCCCTTCAGGACCTGACCTGACGCGGTGGCCGCCGCGTCCTGGGAGGAATCGTCCGTGCCACCCACGAACCGAGAGATCCTGGATTCGCCGGCGTTCCGCGCGCTCGTCCGCAGCAAGTGGACCGTGTCCATCGTGCTGACGATCGCGCTGTTCGTCCTCTACTACGGGTTCATCCTCCTCGTCGGCTACGACAAGCCGTTCCTCGCGAAGAAGGTCGGCGCGGTCACGACGCTCGGCATCCCGCTGGGTGCCGCCGTGATCGTGATCGCATGGGTGCTCACCGCGGCATACGTCGTCTGGGCGAACGGCCGCCACGACGACGCCGTCCGCAAGCTGCGCGACCAGGCCGGGCGCTGAGCGCCGGGGAGGAACTCTCATGATCCTGCACCTTCTCGCCGACGCACCCGCCGCCGCGGCCGCTGCGGCCACCGCCGCCACCAGCACGCTCGGGCGTCCCACGGCCGCCTCGATCGGCTTCTTCTTCGTCATCGTGGCGCTCACGCTCGTGATCACGTGGTGGGCCGCGCGGCGCACGCGGTCCGCGAAGGAGTACTACGCCGCGGGCCGCAGCGTGAGCGGCTTCCAGAACGGCCTCGCGCTCGCGGGCGACTACATGAGCGCGGCGTCGTTCCTCGGGATCGCCGGCCTCGTCGCCACCAAGGGCTACGACGGCATGATCTACGCCACCGGCTGGCTGGTCGGCTGGCCGGCGCTGATGTTCCTCGTCGCCGAGCCGCTGCGGAACCTCGGCAAGTACACCTTCGCCGACGTCGTCGCGTTCCGCCTGAAGCAGGCGCCCGTGCGCATCGCGGCGGCGGTGGGCGGCATCCTCACCGTGCTCGTCTACACGACCGCGCAGATGGTGGGTGCCGGCAACCTGATCCGGCTCATGTTCGGCCTGCCGTTCGAAATCGCGGTGCTGATCGTCGGCGCGGTGATGCTGGCGTACGTGCTCTTCGGCGGCATGATCGCGACCACGTGGGTCCAGATCATCAAGGCGGTCCTGCTGCTGCTCGGCGTGACCGTCCTCACGTTCATGGTGCTGTCACGGTTCGGTTTCGACCTCGGTGCGCTCTACGCAGCCGTGTCGCAGAAGTACGGGCAGTCGGCGCTCGAACCGGGCGGGCTCGTGAGCAAGCCGCTCGACGCGGTCTCGCTGGGGCTCGCGCTCATGTTCGGCGTGCTCGGACTGCCGCACATCCTGATGCGCTTCTACACCGTGCCCGACGCGCGCGAGGCGCGGAAGTCGGTGCTCGTGGCGACGGGGTTCATCGGCTACTTCTACCTCATCATCCCGATCGTCGGCTTCGGCGCCGCGGCGCTCCTGCCCGGCCTGCACGAAGGCGGGCTCGGGCGCGAGCTGATCACGTCGTTCGACAAGGGCGGCAACATGGCCGCGCCGCTGCTCGCCGAGCACCTCGGCGGCACGGCGTTCCTCGGGTTCATCGCGGCGGTCGCGTTCGCGACGATCCTCGCCGTGGTCGCGGGCCTCACGCTGGCGGGCGCGTCCGCACTCTCGCACGACATCTACGTGAGCGTGATCAAGAAGGGCTCGGCGACGGAGCAGCAGCAGGTGGCGGTGGCGCGCGGCGCGACCGTCGCGTTCGGCCTGATCGCCGTGCTGCTCGGCATCGTGTTCAAGGAGCAGAACGTGGCGTACATGGTCGGTCTCGCGTTCGCGGTCGCCTGCAGCGCCAACTTCCCGTCGCTCCTCCTCAGCATCGTGTGGAAGCCGTTCACCACGGCCGGAGCCGTCGCGAGCATCCTCGTCGGTGCCGTGCTGGCGGTCGGTCTCATCATCATCGGACCGGCGGTGTGGGTGGACGTGCTGAAGCACGAGAAGGCGCTCTTCCCCCTCAAGAATCCCGCCATCGTGTCCATGACCGCGTCGTTCGTGGTCGGCATCCTCGTCTCGCTGGCCGCGCCGGAGCGCTCGGCCGCCGAGAAGTTCGAGGACGAAAAGCTGCGCACCTATCTCGGCATCGGTGCCGAGTGATCGGGAGGATTCGCAACATGAAACGCGTCACGCTCGTCATCCTGGCGGCGGCCGTGCTGCTGGCCGCCGCGCCGCCGGCCCGCGCGCAGTGGCAGGTCACCAGCGCCGACGGCAAGTCGACCCTCACCGTGGGCTTTCTGTCGCAGCTCCAGGCCGAAGCCCTCAAGAACCCCGACGCCGGCGCGTCGCAGGGCAACGTGTTCGTGCGGCGCTTCCGGGCCATGGTCGGCGGCAAGATCAACGACCGGCTCGCGATCTACGCCGACACCGACATGCCCAACGCGGGCAAGGGCGCCACGACGGGTTCGAAGACCGAGAACGGCGTCATCGTCCAGGACGCCGCGCTCACGTACACGCTGAACCCGGACCTGCGCGTGGACGCCGGCCTGCTCCTGGTGCCGGTGTCGCACAACACGCAGCAGAGTGCGGGCTCGCTGCTCGCGGTCGACTACGGCCCGTACAGCTTCCTGCATTCGGACGTCACGAACTCGAAGGTCGGCCGCGACTACGGTGCGGCCTTCCGCGGGTTCCTCGGCGGCCGTCGGGTCGAGTACCGCGCGGGCGTCTACCAGGGCTCGCGCGACACGACGGCGCGCGGACCGATGCGCGTGGCGGGACGGCTCGTGTACTACGCGGCCGGCGTCGACTCCGGCATGTTCTACGTCGGCACGTCGCTCGGGAAGCGCCAGATCGTCGCGGTCGGCGCGAGCCTCGACGCGCAGCGCGAGTACCGTGCGGCGGGCGGCGACATCGCGGTGGAGTGGCCGGTGCCCGGCGGCGACGGCGTCACGCTCCAGGGCGACTTCATCCACTACGACGGCAACTCCACGTTCGCGAAACTGCCGGAGCAGGACGCGACGCTGGTCGAGGCGGGGTGGTATCTCCACCAGCTCAACGTGTCGCCGTTCGTCCAGTTCGCGAGCCGCGACTACAAGCTCGCGTCCCTCGCCGACGAGACGCGCCTGACGGGCGGGCTCGCGTGGTGGGGCAACGGGCACAAGATGAACGTGAAGGCGGCGGTCGCCCGGCTGACGAAGAAGCACGCGTCCGACGGGTTGCAGGGCGTGCTGCAGTGGCAGGTGCTCGGCTTCTGACGCATGCACGTTCTCGCCGCCGGGCCGGGGTCTCGCGCCCCGGCCCGGCGTGCGTCCGGCTCCGCGCGGCATCTGCCCGCCGGATCGCCGAAATCCCGCGCCCGCCGCTCGGGCGTTGAGGCACGCGTTCGCCGCGCGTACCGTCCACGGCTCGTGGTCCCCTTCGGCGGCGCGGCCGCCGGCACTCCCACGCCTCGCGCCGGACCTCGGCGGCAGGAGCTCTCCATGACGTCCATGCTCTCGGCGCGCGCGGCCCTCGCGCTCGCCCTTTCCACGATCCTCGCGGGCGGCCTCGCGGCGACGCCCGTGGCCGCGAAGGCGGACGCGCCGGCGGCGGCGCCCGCGTCCGCCGCTCCGGACCGGCCCTACGGCGACTGGAAGAAGCTCACGCGCGAGGCCGAGGTCTCGCACGGGTTCTTCACGCTCTACCGCAAGCGCGAGAACCTCTACCTCGAGCTCGCGCCGGTCCAGCTCGGCCAGCCGTTCCTCAGCATCGCGAGCTTCGCACGCGGCATCGGCTCCAACGGCCTGCTCGGCGGCCTTCCGCTCGACGACCGCGTCCTGCGCTTCGAACGTTCGGGCGACCGCGTGCTGCTCGTCGAGGTGAACGAGCGGTTCGTCGCGCCGAAGGGCACGCCCATCGACGCGGCGCGCGAGCTGTCGATCGGCAACTCGGTCGTCGCCTCGCTCAAGATCGAGAGCGAGCAGGACTCGACGAAGAAGCTGCTCGTCGATCTCGCGCCGGTCGTGCTGAGCGACGTATCGGACCTGGGCGAGCGCATGCGCGCCTCGTTCGGGGGCAAGTCGGTGCGGTTCGACAAGGAGCGCTCGGCGCTGGGTCAGGTGAAGGTGTTCCCGGAGAACGCCGAGATCGAGGCGCTGCTCACGTACACGCCCAACGATCGCACGGGCCTCGGCCTCGACGGCGTGCCGGACTCGCGCTTCGTGGCGGTGACCGTGCACTACTCGTTCTCGAAGCTGCCCGACGTGCCGATGATGCCGCGTGAGGCCGACGACCGCGTGGGCTTCTTCCTCACGGCGCAGAAGGACTTCTCGCACGACGATCGCGAGAACTTCTTCGTGCGCTACGTCAATCACTGGCGGCTCGAGAAGCAGGATCCGGCCGCCGCGGTCTCCGAGCCGGTGAAGCCGATCGTCTTCTACATCGATCGCACCGTGCCCGAGAAATACCGCCCCTGGGTGAAGGAGGGCGTCGAGAAGTGGCAGAAGGCGTTCGAGGCCGCCGGCTTCCGCAACGCGATCGTCGCGAAGGACGCGCCGCAGGACTCGACGTTCGACCCCGAGGACGTGCGCTACAGCACGATCCGCTGGATCACGTCGACCGAACCGTCGTTCGGCGCGATCGGGCCGTCGCGGATCGATCCGCGCACGGGCGAGATCCTCGACGCCGACGTGCTGTTCGAGACCTCGATGTTCCAGGGCTACCGCAGCTACTACCGCCGCTTCGCGGGTCCCGAGGACCTGGCGGCGTCGATCCTGCCCTCGACCGCCCCGGTGCCGCCGGGCCTCTCGGCGGAGCAGCGCTGCGACGCCGGGCTGTCCGTGCTCGACGCGGGCGCGCTCGAACGGACGTCGCTGCTGCTCGACGGCCTGATCCCGCCCGGCGAGCCGGTGCCGGACGAGTTCGTCCATCCGGCGGTCGTGTGGGCCGTGATGCACGAGGTTGGGCACACGCTCGGCCTGCGCCACAACTTCCGCTCGAGCACGTCGACGCCGATGGAGCGACTGCAGGACGCGGGCTGGACGGCGACGCACGGGCTCTACTCCTCGGTGATGGAGTATCCATCGCCGAACATCGCGCACGACCATGGGCACCAGGGCGAGTGGTGGACGACCACGCCCGGCACCTACGACACGTGGGCGATCCGGTTCGGCTACACGCCGTCCGGCGAAGCGACGCCGGAGGGCGACGCGGCGTTCGCGCGGCGCATCGCCGACGAGTCGCTGCAGCCCGGCCACGAGTACTCGACCGACGAGGACACGTACCCGGCCGAGGCGGCGGACCCGCGCAGCAATCTCTACGACCTGGGCGGCGACCCGCTGGCGTTCGCGCAGCAGCGCACGGCTTACCTCGCGTCGCTGTGGCGCAACCCGAAGTTCGAGGAGCGCGTCGTGGGCGGCTCCGGCGACCTCGGTGCGATGCGGCGTGCGCTGGACACCGTGCTGCAGCAATACGGCATCGCCTGCGGCTTCGCGGTCAAGTACTTCGGCGGCTCGTACGTGACGCGCGTGCACCGCGGGCAGCCGGGCGAGATCGACCCGGTGGTGCCGGTGCCGGCCGCGAAGCAGCGCGAGGCGCTCGACTTCCTGTCGGCGCGCGTGTTCGCGGCCGACGCCTTCGCGATCCCGCCGCGCCTGCTGCAGCGGCTGATGCCGGATCGCTGGTCGCACTGGGGTGGCACGCCACTCATGGCGTCGCGCGTGGACTTCGCATGGAACGATCGCGCCCTCGCGCTCCAGGCCGCGCTGATGCGGGCGATCTCGTCGCCGGCGCTCCTGGCCCGCATCCGCGAGTCCGAGTCGCGCTCGCCCGAGGCCTACCGCCTCGCCGAGCACTTCGACCGCGTGACGCGCTCTCTCTGGGGCGAGGTCGCCGCGGTGCCGACGCCCGCATTCCGCGCGCTCGAGGGGACGAGCACCCGCCGCGAGCTGCAGCGCGCGTGGGTGGACCGGCTCGCGAGCATGGTCACGGGCGACCTGCCCGGGGTGCCGGACGACGCGCGGGCGCTGGCGCGCCTGCAGCTGGGCCGCATCGACGCTCGGGCGTCCCGCGTGCTGCTGCTGCCGGCGCTCGGCGACGCGACGCGGGCGCACCTCCAGGAGACGCGGGCGCGCGTGAAGCGGGCGCTGGAAGCGGGCTCGCGGGCGGACGCGGGCGTTCCGGCAATGCGAGGCTTCGGCGCCGCGGCGAACTGAGCGTCCTGCGCGGCGACGGCGCCTCGGCCCCCAAGCCGGGGCGCCGTCGTCGGCTCCGGTGCCGGGGCGCGGAGTGGTAACGTGGTGCGGACGGCGCATTCGCGCCGCCCACCCGGAGAGCCGCATGAACCTGCGCCTGACCGCCAACCTCATGGGCGGCGAGCGCGTGTGGACGCTGGACGAGTCCCCCGCGCGCGCCGGCCGCTCGTCGGCCAACCCGATCGCCGTGCCCGACGGCACCGTCTCCAAGGAGCACGCCGAGTTCGTGCGCGCGGGGAACGGCTGGACCGTGCGCGACCTCGGCAGCCGCAACGGAACTCGGCTCAACGGGGTCGCGGTCACCACCGCGGTACCCCTCGCGCCGGGAGACCGGCTCGAGCTGGGGCAAGTTGCGCTGCGCGTCTCCGCGCTCGCGGAGACGACGTTCGGCGAGGTGCCGTCGATCGGCTCGTCGCTCGAGCTCCGCGTGCCGGACCTGCTCCTGCGCACCTCGAGCGGCACCGGCGGCGCGACGCCGATCGTCCGGCTGCTCCTGGAGGCGGACCAGCTGCTCGTGCGGCCGCGACCGCTGCCGGAGACCTGCGAAACGCTGCTCGCGTTCGTCGAGCGCGCGATCCCGAGCAACCGGCTCGTCATGCTGCTGCGCCGCCAGGAAGGCGGGGAGCTCGAGCAGGCGGCCGCGCGCGCGCGCGGCGCCACGTTCCGCGAGCCGCTCGCGCTTTCGAGCAGCGTGGTCCGGACGGTGCTGGAGGAGAACAAGGCCGTCATCGCTGCCGACGCGACCAGCGACCCGCGCTTCAAGGCGCAGGAGAGCATCGTCGCGCAGGCGATCCACTCCGCGATGGCCGTGCCGCTCTGGGACAACGAGCAGGTGCTCGGGATCCTCTACGTGGATTCGATCACGCCCGCCACGATCTACGGCCAGTCCGAGCTCGAGCTGCTCACGCTGCTTGGGAACAAGGCCGCGATGAAGATCACCAACGCGCGGCTCCTGGAATCCGAGGAGGTGCGCCAGCGCCTGCTGCAGGAGGCCGCGACCGCGACGCGCATCCAGCAGGTGCTGTTGCCGGGGCCGCCGCGCGACGTCGCGGGCTGGCACTTCCACGCGCGCATCGAGACGTGTCACGAGGTCGGCGGCGACCTCTACGACTTCCACCGGCGCGACGACGGCACGCTCGTCGTGCTCGTGGGCGACGTCTCGGGCAAGGGCATGGGCGCCGCGCTCCTCATGTCGTCGATCCTCTCGTCGGCGCGCGTGCTGTACGACGCGGTCGACGGCCCGCTCGCGCTGGTGCGGGGCCTGAACCGCGTCATGCACCGCAGTTCCGACGGGCGCAGCTTCGTGACCGTGTTCGTCGCGTGGCTCGATCCGGCGACCGGCGCCGTGCGCTACGTGAACGCCGGGCACCCCGAGGGCTGCATCGTGGGCGCGGGCGGCGTGCGCGCGCTCGAGGCGACCGGGATCCCGGTCGGCATGCTGCCCGACTTCCCGTGGCAGGAGGGCGAGGCAACGATCGCTCCCGGCGAGATGCTCGCGCTCTTCAGCGATGGCATTCCGGAGGCGCAGCGCGGCGACGAGTTCTTCGACATGGAGCGCGTGCACGAGACGCTGCGCGCCGCGGCGTCCCCCGACGTGGACGCCGCCGCGGACCAGATCGTGAAGACGGTCGACGCGTTCGTCGGCGACGCGCACCGCGGCGACGACGTCACGCTCCTGCTGGTGCGCCGCGACGACTGACGGTCGCGCTACGTCGTGTAGTCGGCGTTGATGCGGACGTACTCCGCGCTGAAGTCGCACGTCCACACGATCGCGGACGCGTCCCCGAGCCCGAGATCGAGGTGGACGACCGCGGGATCGCGGCGCAGCAGGGCCGACGCCTGCGCGGCATCGAACGCGCACGGCAGGCCGCGTTCGAGCAGCTGCACGTCGTCGCGATCGCCGAACCACAGCCGCACGCGCGCGGGCTCGATCGCCTCGCCGCTGTAGCCGGCGGCCGCGAGCACGCGGCCCCAGTTGGGATCGTTGCCGTGGATCGCGGTCTTGACCAGCGGCGAGCAGGCGATGGCGTCGCCCACGCGGTGCGCCTGGCGTTCCGTCGACGCCCCGGTCACGCGCAGCTCCACGAGGCGCGTCGCGCCCTCGCCGTCGCGCGCGATCATGCGCGCGAGCGTGCCGCAGACGGCGTCGAGCGCGGCCTGGAACGCCGCGGCGTCGGCGTCCGTCACCGCCGGCCCGCGCCCGGAGGCCAGCACGAGCACCGTGTCGTTGGTGCTCATGTCGCCGTCGACGCTGATGCGGTTGAAGCTCCGCGCGACCGCACCGCGCAGCGCGCGGTCCAGCGCCGCGGGGGCGATCGCGGCGTCGGTGGTGACGATCGCGAGCATGGTCGCCATGTTCGGGTGGATCATGCCGGCGCCCTTGGCGAACCCGGCCACCGTGACCTCGCCGCCGGCGAGCCGCGCGGTCGCGTGCGCGACCTTGGGGCCCGTGTCGGTGGTGGTGATGGCGCGCGCCGCGTCGCCCGCGCCGCCCGCGGCCGCGGGGCCCATCAGGGACTCGACGCCGCGCGCGAGCTTGTCCATGTCGAGGAACACGCCGATCACGCCGGTCGACAGCACGAGCACTTCGTCGTCCGCGGCGCCGATCGCCGCCGCGCCGATCGCCTGCATGCGCTTCGCGTCGGCGAGCCCGCGCTCGCCGGTGACCGCGTTCGCGCAGCCGGCATTCGCGAGCACGCCGCGGATGCGCCCGGCCGCGGCCGCCAGCGCGTCGCGGTCCACCTGCACCGGCGCGGCCTGCACGCGATTGGTGGTGAACACGCCCGCGGCCGTGCACGGCTGCTCGCTCCAGACCAGCGCGAGATCGGGCGCGCCGCTCTTCTTGAGGCCACACGCGGTGGACGCGGTGGCGAAGCCGGGGGCGAGCGTGAAGCGGGCGAGCGTGTCGGCGTCGGGCAGCAGGGACATGACGGTGTTCCGGGTGAAGGAGGGAGGTCGTTGGCGGACGGCAGCTTAGCGGGACGGCCCGGCCGGCGCCACGCCCGCGCGGGGAATTTGGGAGCGTTCCGGGGCATCGGGTACAATCGTCGGCCGCATCGGCAGTGGGGAGGGCCTCCGAGGGGCTCCGCTTCCCCCGGTCGTCACTTCGAACCACGCGAAGGAGCAGTCCGTGATCGCAGCCACCGAAATCCGGGTCGGTTACCTGATCCTCTACAACGGAAAACCGCACCGCGTCGCGCAGATGGTGCACCGCACCCCCGGCAACCTGCGCGGCTTCGTGCAGGCGAAGCTCGTCAACATCGAGAACGGCAGCAACCAGGAAGTCCGGTTCAGCTCGGAAGACAAGGTCGAGAAAGCCTCCCTGGACGAGCAGAACCTGCAGTTCAGCTACAAGGCGGGCGACGACTTCCACTTCATGAACACGGACTCCTACGAGATGATCGAACTCTCGAAGGACGTGCTCGGCGATTCGGCGGGCTACCTGACCGAAGGCATGATGATCACGGCCAGCTACTGGCAGGGGAAGGTCGTCGGCATCGAGCCGCCGATGTTCGTCGAGCTCGAGGTCAAGGAGACGACGCCGAACATCAAGGGCGCTGCGGTGCAGAACACCAAGAAGCCCGCGATCCTCGAAACCGGTCTCGAGGTGAAGGTGCCCGCGCACATCGAGCCCGGGAACAAGGTTCGCGTGGACACGCGGACGGGCGAAGTCATCGGGCGCGTCTGAGCCCCGTCGGATCGCGCGCGCCGCGGGAGCGATCCCGCGGCGCGCCGTCTTTTGCGGCCGCGCGCCGGCGCCGCCGCGGTAGAGTGCGCGCATGATCCCGCACCTCGACGACGCCGTGGCGCTTGCGGCGCGCATCGCCGCCGATCCGCTCCTCGCCGCGCTGCTCGCCGAGGCCCGCGCCCGCGACGGGACGGAAGCGCGCGATGCCGCGCACGACACGGAGCACGCGCTGCGTGTCGCGCTCTGGACGCTGCGACTGGGCGGCGACGCGGTGGACGCGCGCGAGGCGATCGCCGCGGCGCTGATGCACGACGCGGTGGACGTCCCCAAGAACTCGAACGAACGCGCTCTCGCGAGCGAACGCTCGGCGGATCTCGCGCGCGAGCGGCTCGCGCGCGCCGGCTGGAACGCCGCGGCGGTGGAACGCGTGGCGCGCGCGATCCGCGATCACAGCTTCAGCCGCGGCGCGATTCCCGACGGCCCGCTGGGCGAGGCGCTGCAGGACGCCGATCGGCTCGAAGCGCTCGGTGCGATCGGGCTGCTGCGCTGCGTGAGCACGGGTATCCGCATGGGAGGCGCGTGGTTCGACGCCGCGGACCCGTGGGCGGAGTCCCGCGAACTCGACGACGAGCGATTCTCGCTCGACCACTTCTTCACCAAGCTCCTGCGCCTGCCGGCGACCATGCGCACGGCCGCGGGCCGCGAGGAGGCGCTCCGTCGCGCCGCGGTGCTCGAACAGTTCGCGCGCGACCTCGGGCGCGAACTCGGCCGCGAACCCGGCGGCCTGCCGACACCCGCACGGTCCCCCTCCGAGGGGCGCTGAGGGGAAACCTCTTCACGAGGAGTGCTAGGGTTTTCTCGACCGGGAAGGAAGCCGCGCCAGATCTCCCCGCACCGGTCCCCCTGCGCGGGCGCGGAGTTTCCATGGAAGCGCACCCTCGACCGATGCGGCAACGTGGCCGCAGAGGGTTCGTCCTTGGATTTCGCGAGACTCTCGCCACTGGAATCGATCGCCGGCGGTGCCGCCGTCGGCGCGCTGCTCGTCGTACTCGCCATGCGCGCAGGGGACCCCGGCCGTCGGGGCCTCACACCGTTCGTCGCCATGTCGGTCGCCGCGGCCGTCTACTTCTTCGGCCTCGCGGGATACATCGGTGCCGCCGCCGCCGCCCATGCCGCCGTGGCGCTGCGCGTCCAGGTACTGGGCGCGCTCGGGTGCTCGGCGGCGTTCGTCTGGTGCATGGCCGCTGCGCGCAACGAGGCGCCGGCGATTCCCGTTCAGGCCGGGCTCCTCGCGGGCGGACTCGTGCTCGGCGTCGCCGACGTGCTCTCGCCCGCGAGCCTGCGTCTCGCCTGGGAGACGCCCGAGCCGGGTGCGTGGACGGTCGACCGGGGCTTCACCGCCCGGCCCGGCGCGTGGACCACGGCGTTTCACGCCTACAACGTCGCCGCGCTGTTCGCCGGCGCCCCGTACGTGGTGCGGCTCGCACGCGCGCGGGCACCCGTCCTCGCGGCGGGCACGGTCGCCGCGCTCCTGGTGGTCGTGGTCGCCAACGCGGCGGGGGTGATGGCGGACCACGGCCTCGTGCCGCGCCACGGCGGTTTCATCCTTCCGGCGCTCGTGCTGGTGCTGGGCGCGACCGGGTACATGCTCGGCGTGACCCAGCGGCGGGCGCGCGCCGAGTTGGAAGTGGCGGGCGAAGGCCTGCGCGAGGCGAACGAATCGCTCCGGCGTGAGATGGAGATGCGTACTCGGCTCGAGCGCCGCCTCGCCGAGACGCAGAAGATGGAGGCGCTGGGCCGCATGGCCGCGGGCGTCGCACACGACTTCAACAACGTGCTCACGGCGATCACGGGACAGGCCGAACTGCTCGACGCGCGGCCCGCACAGGGACCGGCGGAGCGCGAGGCACTGGTCGCGATCCACTGCGCCGGCGCACGGGGCGCCGCGATGACCCGGCAACTACTGGCGTTCACGCGCGGGCGCGGCGCGGATCCGGTCCGGATCGACCCGGCGAGCGTGCTTGCCGAGATGGCGCCGATGCTGCATCGGCTCGTGGGGGCGTCGGTCACGCTCGAACTGCCGGCGGCCCCGGGGCCCGCGGAGATCGTGGCGGACCGGGCCATGTTCGAGCAGGTGATCCTGAACCTCGTCGTCAACGCTCGCGACGCGTGCAACGACGGCGGCACGATCCGCGTCGCGCTCGCACGGATCGCCCCCGGGGGCACGTGCCCCAGCTGCGCCCTGTCGGCCGTCGATGCCCACGTCGCGCTGACGGTGGCCGACGACGGCAGCGGCATGGACGAGGCGACGCGGGCGCGCATCTTCGAACCGTTCTTCACCACCAAGCCCGGCGACCAGGGCACGGGGCTCGGGCTCGCGATCGTCTACAGCGCCGTGCGGCAGGCGGGAGGTCAGATCGGTGTCACGAGCGCGCCCGGCCGGGGCTCGGAGTTCCGGATCTGCTGGCCGTGCACCAACGGCGTACAGCAGGAAGTCGTTGTCAATAGCCCGGAGGCCGTGACAGACTCCGCGCCCGTATGATTCCGGCGCGTTTCGACCTCGGACAGGCCTTCCGTTCCCGCATCGGCTCGCTGCTGCTGGCGGTCCTGCTGCTGGGCGCGGTGTTCCACGGCCTGCACCACCTGCAGGATCCCGCCTGCGGTTCCGAGCACGCGCCGCACGCCTGCGTCGCGTGCGCCGGCCTGCACGCCGCGAGCGTGCTCGCCGCCGAGACGCACGCGCCCACGCCGCACGTCCACGCCTGGGTTTCGGTGCCCGGCGCTGCGACCGAACCCGTGCTCGCCACGGCGTGGCGCGCCGCAGCACCTCGCGCCCCTCCGGCGATCTGAGCCTCGCGGGCCCTCCGCGCCCGCGCTCCCTTCATCCGCTCGATCGTTCGCGCCGCGGCGTCCGCCGCGCGCCGCGCTCCGTTTCCCGTTCCGGAGGACATTCCATGCGTGGGGCATTCGTGTGCCTCGCCGTCGCGGTTGCTGCCGCCACGGCCTTGTTCGTTCCGCCCGCGACCGCGGGCGTGGTCAATCCCGACATCTCACTCATCGGCCAGCCGATCGTGCGCTGGACGAACGACCTCACCGACCCGGCCGCGAAGCGGCCGACGCTCGACGTCGGCGAGACCGAGGTGATGTTCGATTCGTACCTCAATCCGTACGCCCGCGGCACCGCGGTCATGTCGTTCGCGGACGGCGGCGTCGACGTGGAAGAGGCGTACTTCAACGTGCTGCGGGGCCTGCCGGGCGGCCTCGCCATCAAGGGCGGCAAGTATCGCGTCGGGTTCGGCAAGCTGAACGCCCAGCACCCGCACGCGTACCCGTTCGCCGAGCGGTTCCACGTGCTCGCGGCATACCTGCCGGGGGACGAAGCGTTCAACGAGACCGGCGTGCAGGTTTCCGAACAGCTCGCGCTTCCGCACGACGTGGCGCTCACGGCGTCGGCGGATTGGCTGCAGGGGGACTCGTTCCGCGTCCCCCGGGAGCCCTCGGGTGCGACGAACGACCCGCTCGAGACGGGCGGCGACGACCGCGCGCTGGAGCCACGACCTGCCGGACTCGGGCGGCTGTCCGCTTTCATCCCGATCGGTGATCGCTCCGGGCTCGAGCTGGGGACGTCCTACACGCAGGGCACCAACGACGTGGCCGCGGCGACGCGAACGGCCGTGTTCGGCGGCGACGCGAAGCTCAAGTACTGGACTGGCGCGAACGCCTACGTGCTCGTGCAGGCGGAGTACCTCGGTCTCGACCGCGAGGAGGCCGGCTGGGATTCCACGACGGCGGCCTACACGAAGACCCACTTCCGCCCCAACGGCGGCTACGCCTACGTGGACTGGAACTTCAGCCCGCGCTACGACGCGGGCCTCTCGTTCGAGAGCTTCCAGGATCCCGCGGCGGGGAACGCCACGGCCACCGCGTTCGGAGCGTTCGCCGGGCTCGCGCTGATGGAAGAGACCACGTCCTTCCGGATCGGCTGGGAGCGCTTCACGCCCGCGGCGCCCGCGGGCGCGCCGTCGCCCGACGCCATCGACACCGTCACCTTCCGGGTCCTGTGGTCCATGGGACCGCACAAGGCCCACCAGTTCTAGGAGGACGTCCGTGAAGCGAATCCTGTTCGCCGTGGCGCTCGCCGCTGCGGCAATGATCCCGGCGGGCGCCGCGAGCGCGAAGATCCGCGTCGCCGCCTCGACCACCGACCTCGCCTCGATCGCCAACTCCATCGGCGGCGACCAGGTCGAGGTCTTCTCGATCGCCCGGCCCAACGCCGACCCGCACCGCGTCGAGGCGCTGCCCTCGTACATGGTGAAGGTGTCGCGCGCGCAGGTGTTCCTCGAGGTCGGGCTCTCGCTCGACCAGTGGGCCGACGCCATCGTCGACGGCTCGCGCAACGACAAGATCCTCAAGGTGGACTGCTCGCAGGGCGTGTCGGTGCTCGAGAAGCCCGCCAAGGTGGACGCGTCGATGGGCGACGTGCACCCGAACGGCAACCCGCACTTCTGGCTCGACCCGCGCAACGGTGCGGTCGCGGCGCACAACATCGCCGAGGCGTTCGCACGCGTGGATCCCACGCACGCGGCCGACTTCCGGGCTCGCGCCGACGCGTTCGGCAAGGAATGCCAGGCGGCGTACGCGCGCGGCCGCGCCGCGGCCGAGCAGCTGCCGAGCCGGACGATCTTCACCTACCACCGCTCGTGGACCTACTTCGCCGACGCGTTCGGCCTCGAGGTCGTCGCGACGGTGGAGCCGGTCCCGGGAATCCCGCCGACGGCGCGGCACCTCGCCGAACTCGTGCAGCTCGCGAAGGCGCGCAAGGTCGGCGTGCTGCTGCAGGAGCCGTACTTCTCGGCCGACGCGGCGCAGTTCCTGGCCCGCAACGCCGGCGTGCGCGCCGTGGTCGCGTCGTCCGCCTGCGACACCGACGCGGCCGGCAGCTACCTCGCGCACTTCGACCGCGTCCTGGCGCTGCTGGCGGGAGGGACCGCGAAATGATGGACGCGCTGCGCCTGCCGTTCTTCCAGACCGCCGCGCTGGCGGCGCTCGTGCTGGCGGGGATCCACGCCTACCTCGGGTTCCACATCGTGCGGCGCGGGGTGCTGTTCGTGGACCTCGCGCTCGCGCAGATGGCGGCGCTCGGCGTGGCGCTGGGCGTCGTGCTCGGCCGGGAGCACGACGAGCTGGGCTCGTACCTGCTCGCTCTGGGGATGACGTTCGTGGGCGCGGCGCTCTTCGCCTGGCTGCGCGGTCGCTCGCGCACGGTGCCGCTGGAGGCGTTCATCGGCATCGTGTTCGCGACCGCGCAGGCGGCGGTCTTCCTGATCCTCGAGAAGTCTCCGTCGGGCCCGGAGCACCTCAAGGAGACGCTCGTGGGTTCGCTGTTCACGGTGGACCCGAACCACGTGGCGAAGGTCGCCGCGCTCTACACCGTCGTCGGCGTCGTGCACTGGTTCCTGCGGGGGCCGTTCTTCGAGATCACGCACGATCCCGAGGGCGCGGAACGGCGCGGGCGCCGAGTGTTTCTCTGGGATTTCCTGTTCTACGCCACGTTCGGGTTCGTGGTCACGTCGTCCGTGCAGATCGCGGGCGTGCTGCTGGTGTTCGGCTTCCTCGTGATTCCCGCGGTCGCCGGACTCATGGCGTCGGGGCGCACCGGCGTCGCGCTGGCGATCGGCTGGGTGTTCGGATTCTTGGCGAGCGTCCTCGGCCTCCTCGGGTCGGTGACGTTCGACATGCCGGCGGCGCCGAGCATCCTGGTCACGCTCTCGGTCCTGCTCTGCGTGCACGGCGCAGTCGTCACGATCGTGAAGCGCGCACGAAAGGGCACGGCGCACGCCTGACGCACGCGGCGCTCCGCGCCGTCAAGAGACAACAATCTTCGTGCCCGCGCGTTTCGCACACGGGCAACCACGCACCGGCGAGCATGCTGCGGAGTTCTCCACAGCGCGCGCGCCGGTGTCGCAATTTCGTGGCGCCCGTCGCGTGACCTGCACGAGAATTGACGCACGCGCGATCCCCCTGCGCGACCTCCCACACAAGCCAGGCCGTGCGCCGAAGGAGACCACGATGGTCGCCCTCGACCGACTTCCCACACCTGCGCAGATGATGCGCCATCTCGACGGACGCGTGGCGGGGCAGGAGCGCGCACAGCGCGCACTCACCGCCGCGGTCTACCGCCACTACCTCGGCCTCGCGCAGCGCGACGCGGGCGGTCACGATTTCGGGCCGCAGCACGTCCTGCTGATCGGGCCCTCGGGCTCCGGCAAGACGCTCATGGTGCGTACGCTCGCGGCCTACCTCGGAGTGCCGGTGGCCTTCTGCGCCGCGACCTCGCTCGTCGAGGCCGGCTACGTGGGCGAGCAGGTGGAGTCCATGCTCTACGCGCTGATGCAGGTCGCGCGGCACGAGAACCGGCCCGCCGATCGCGGCATCGTGTTCGTGGACGAGTTCGACAAGGTGCGCCTGTCGCCGGACGTGGGGCGCGACGTGTCGGGGCAGGGCGTGCAGAACGCGCTGCTGTCGCTGTTCGACGGCACGCGCACGCGCTTCCGCCACCGCGACGTCGAGTTCACGCTCGACACCTCGCGGATCCTGTTCCTGTGCTCGGGCGCGTTCGCGGGCCTGCCCGACGTGGTGCGCCGCCGCCGCGCCCGCCGCGGCGGCATGGGATTCCGCGCCCGCGTGCGCGAGACGCGCGCGGTGCCGGACGCCGAAGCGCTCGAGCGGCTCGCGCCCGAGGACCTGATCCGTTTCGGTTTCATTCCGGAGCTGGTCGGCCGCTTCGACACCGTCACTACGCTGCACCCGCTCGGCGAGGCGGACCTCGTGCGCATCCTGGACGGGGTCGAGGGCTCGGTGCTGGATCGCTGGCGGCGGCAGTTCGAGCTGCACGGACTGCGGCTCGAGTTCGGCGCCGAGGCCGCGCACGCGATCGCGCGGCGCGCGATCGACCTGGGCACGGGGGCGCGCGCGCTCGCACGGCTCGTGGGCGAGACGCTGGCGAGCGTGTCGTGGCGGCTGCCCGAGCTCGCCGAAGAGGGCGTGCGGGCCGTGCGCGTGAGCGAGGCCGCGGCGAACGGCGAGGAGCTTCCGGACCTGGTGCGCGAGACCCCGGAGGCGCCGCCGGTTCCGTTCCCGTCGGTGGAGCACCTGCGCATGGCCGCGCTGGGCGGTGCGGCGCGGGCGCGCGCCACGGAGGCGGGCGCGCAGCGTTCGCCGGCGCAGGTCGCGGCGCGCATCGCGCTCCTCAAGCACGAGCTCGACTTCCAGCGGTTGCGCGCCGAGCGGCTCTTCGTGTGGCTGGAGTTCGAACGCCAGCACGAGGCGCGCGAGGTGCTGTGGGCGCTGGAGGCCATGCGCGAGCGGCGCATTTCGCCCGCGTGCTTCGCCGAGGCGCTGCCCGCGGCGGACACGCCGCACCTGCCCGCGGTCATGCACTACGCGGCGTACCTCGACGAGCGTGCGCGCGCCGCGCCGAAGCGCGGGCCACGCCGTCCGCGCGGGGCGGCGCCCGCCGACGAGGCGCCGAAACTCGAGTTCTGACGCCGCGCACGCACCACCGCCGCGCCGCCCGGAGGCGGCGCGGCGGTGCGGTGCGTCAGGGCGGGGGCGCGTGACCGGTGAGCAGTGCGATCGCTGCCGCGGTGCCGCCTACCAGGAAGGCGAAGCCCAGGCGGATCGGGGCGGAGACGCGGTACGGGAACCAGAGATAGGGCGATGCGCCGACCACGTACGTCAGCAGCGCCACCCAGGGACTGTGCGTGCGCCACGCCCAGTAGAGCGCGGCGGGCGTCGCGGTCACCAGCGCGCCGAGGGCGCGCGCGGGCAGGCTCGCGGCGTCGCGAGGTGCGGTCGTCGCGTGCACGGGCGCCCCGCTACAGGCACAACCACGCACCGGTGGCGCACGCGGCGATCGTGCAGCCGAGCACCACGGCGGGCACTCCCGGGCCGGTGAGGGCGCCCACGATGCTGCACGCTGCCAACGAGGCGGCGCAGGCCTCGCCGCTGCACTTGAGCCACTTCATGAACCCGTCGCGAAAGTCCGACGCGACGACGTAGTTGCCGGGGCGCGTCGAGGCCATGTCGCCGATGTCGATCGTGAACGCGTCGCCCGGGAGGACGCCGCTCACGATCGTCAGCTGGTTCGTGACCGGGTCGGCCGCGAAAACCGCACCGCCGACCCACGTGCGCGCCTCCGGGGACGCCGTCTCGCTCACGACGACGACCGCGGGCGTGTAGGCCGGGTGCGCCGGGTCGCGGTACGTGATCGCCGCGCCGGGGCGGCCGGCGGTCACGCACTCGCCGTCGAGCTCGGGCGCGCGCACGAAGCCCGCGAGCTCCATCTGCCGCATGCCGGCCTGCACCGCCGGCATGCGCAGCGCCTGGTCGACGAGTTCGTGCGGCACGGGATGCGGGCCCGCGACGAGGACGTTGGCGGGATCGGGCGGCTCGGGAGCGAGCACGACCGCGCGCGGCGTCGCGCCGGCGAGCCACGCCATGAGTGAGAGCATCGCGGCGACGAACGCCGCCAGGAAAACGAGCTGCGAGGTGGACATGGAACCGGTCTCCCGGAGCGGGGTGGAAGGATCCGGGGGCGGTGCCGGCACGGCGCACGGGGCGAGGCCGCGCGTCGCCGGTGCACGCGAACGCTGCACGCGCGATGCCACGCGCCAAGCGAAGTGGTCCCATGCGCGATCGGCACGGGTGGCCCCGCACGCCGTTGGCGCCCCGACGCCGGCGTGGACGGGGCGAGGCCCGCCGGCACCCGCGCACCCCGAACGCACGAACGCACGACGCCGCCCCGGATCGCTCCGGGGCGGCGTCGACGTGTCGCGTCCTGCGCGCGGCGCCTAGCTCTCGCCGACGCGCACGAGCTGGAAGAACTCCTCGTTGGTCTTGGTGCGGCCGAGGCGGTCGACCAGCTTGAGCATGGCTTCCTGCGGCGGCATCTGCACGAGGATGCGGCGCAGCGCCTGGAAGGTGCCGATCAGCGACGGATCGATCAGCTTCTCCTCCTTGCGCGTGCCGCTCTTGGCGATGTCGATCGCGGGGTAGATGCGGCGTTCGGCGAGTTCGCGCGACAGCACGATCTCGCTGTTGCCGGTGCCCTTGAACTCCTCGAAGATCACCTGGTCCATGCGCGAGCCGGTGTCGACGAGCGCGGTGCCGATGATCGTCAGCGAGCCGCCGTCCTCGATCTTGCGCGCAGCGCCGAAGATCTGCCGCGGCGCCTGCATCGCGTTGGAGTCGAGGCCGCCCGACATCGTGCGGCCGCCGTTGCCCGACGCGGCGTTGTACGCCCGCGAGAGGCGCGTGATCGAATCGAGCAGGAGCAGCACGTCCTTGCCCTCGATCACCTGCTGGGCCACGGTCTCCATCGCGCGCTCGGCGGTCTCGATGTGCTCGCCGATCGACATGTCGCTCGACGCGGCGATGACCTCTGCGGGCGTGTTGCGCCGGAAGTCGGTGACTTCCTCGGGGCGCTCGTCCACGAGCAGCGCGTAGATCGCCACGTCGGGATGGTTGTGCGCGACCGAGGCGGCGATCGCCTGCAGGATGCGCGTCTTGCCGGCCTTGGGCGGCGACACGATCAGGCAGCGCTGGCCACGGCCGATGGGGGCGATCAGGTCGATCGCGCGCCCGGTGACGCGGTCGCCGTAGGGCGGGTTGCCCTGTCCCGGCGGCAGCTCGAGGATCAGCCGCTCGGTCGGATCGAGCGCCGCGCCCCGCTGCTGCATGTCCTTGAGGATCTCGAGGCCGCCGCGGCGCTGCGGCCGTCCGCCGCCACCGCCACCGCCGCCGTTCGAGCGCCGGCGGCGTCCCCGCCGGCCGTTCATGTTCTGCTGGCCGTAGCCGCCCTGCATCGGCTGCTGTTGCTGCTGCTGCGGTCCGCCCTGCTGCTGCGGGCGCGGTCCGCGGCCGCGGCGCCGGCGCCTGCGGCGACCGTCGCCCATCATGCCCTGCCCGCCGCCCATTCCTCCGGGCGACGGCGCTCCACCACCATCGTTCATCTCGTTCATTCCTTCACCGCCTCCGGCGGCCTGATCCCCGCCCTCGCCGGGCGACGATTCGTACTCCATGGGGGCTCCTTCGGACTGCATCTCGGGGGCAGCACCCGTTTCGGTCGGGCGCGGGCCGCGCGGCGGACGGCGACGGCGAGGTCTCATCGGTGTTCCTTCCGGCGCGCACCCTGGGAACGGTGCTCCGGGGGTTGAACTGGCGCAGCAGCATCAGGCTCTTCGCGTGACGTGTGCTCGCTGCGCGGGACGACTGCCGGGCCCGCGGGTACCGTCCCCGTTCTTCAGCCGGACATCCGCCGTGCCGGCGCCACATCGGCGGGCAGGGCGAGGGCGAGTCGGGGACCGCGGGAGGAGGCATCGGGTGCGATCGCTCGCGATCTCCGATGCGTCGAGCTTCCCTCCGTGAAGCGCAGTGCGACGAGGATTATGCCCACGTCACGGGATCGATGTAAAGGGCCGAAGCGAACCCGGGATCCGGGCCGGAAACACTTCGTTCGCGCCCCGATCGGAGCGCGCTCCGGGCGTCAGCGCCCGGGCCAGGTCACTTCGGCGACTCCGGCGCGCCGGTTCGCGGCGCGCGCCATGACGAACAACAGGTCGGCGAGTCGGTTCAGGTACTTCACGACGAGTGGCGACGCCGCATGATCCGCGGCGAGCGCGGTGACGCGCCGTTCCGCGCGCCGGCACACCGTGCGCGCGAAGTGCAGCTGCGCGGCGAGCGGTGAGCCCGCGGGAAGGACGAAGCGCGTGAGCGGCGGCAGCTCGGCGTCCAGCCGGTCGATGCCGTGCTCCAAGGCCGTGACGTCGTCATCGGCCACCCGCGCGAGTTTCTCCAGCAGGGTCGCGTCGGTGGTCGCGAGCTCGGCCCCGACCTGGAACAGGGCGGGCGAAATGGCCGCGAACTCGCCGGCGAACCAGCCCTGGGCGTCCAGTGACGCGGCCACGCCCAGCGCGGCGTTCAGCTCGTCGACGGTGCCGTAGGCCTCGACCCGGGCGTCGTGCTTGGGGACGCGGGCCGCGCCCAGCAGGCCCGTGGTGCCGTCGTCGCCCGTCCGCGTGTAGATCTTCATGGGGGCGGAGGGTAGCGGCTGCGGTTCGTGATCCGCAACGGTCCCGGCCTCCGGGGCCGCTTTTCCTTCGGATGCGCTCCCCTCCGGGGCGGTGCAATCGGTAGCATGATGTCATGGCCCCCGACGACCCCACCGCCTGGCTGCGCCGGCTGCAGGACGGCGACGACGCCGCGCTCGAGCGCGTCGTGCGGCTGCTCTACGACGAGCTGCGGCAGCTCGCCCGGCAGCGGCTCCGCCACGAGCGCGACGGCCACACGCTCGGCGCGACCGCGCTCGTGCACGAGGCGTTCCTGCGCCTGGCCGCGCAGCACCACCTGCCGGCCGGCAGCCGTGCCGCGTTCCTCGCCGCGGCGTCGAACACGATGCGCCGGGTGCTCGTCGACTACGCCCGCGGGCGCAAGCGCGCCAAGCGTGGCGCGGGCGTGACGGCGCTGCCGCTCGACGACGTGCCGGAGGACGCGTTCCTCAGCGACGCCGAAGCCGACGAAGTGCTCGCGCTCGAGGACGCGCTCGCGCGCCTCGCGCAGGTGGAGCCGCGGGCGGCGATCGTGGTCGAGCACCGGTTCTTCTCGGGGCTCTCGGTCGAGGAGATCGCCGGCGTGCTCGGGGTCTCCGAAAAGACGGTGCAGCGCGACTGGATCCTCGCGCGCGCCTGGCTGCGCCGCGAGGTGGCGCGCGAACTGACGCTGCCCGAATGACGCGCGTCCGCTGCGGCCCCGAATCGTCGCCAGAGAGGGCGTGAGTCCCATGGATCCCGACACCTGGAGACGGCTCGAGGACGTCTTCTTCGCCGCGCTCGAACGGCCGCCGGCCGAACGTGCCGCGCTGCTCGAGCGCGAGTGCGCGGGGAGCGCCGAGCTGCGCGCGGAGGTCGAGCAGCTGCTCGCGGCGCACGAGTCCGGCACGGGCCTCGCGATCGAGCGCTCGCTGCTCGGCGGCGACACCGCGGGGAGCGAAGCCGGCGCGGGCATGCGCGCGGGGCCGTGGCGGCTGGTGCGCCGGCTCGGCGAAGGCGGCATGGGCGACGTGTGGCTCGCCGAGCGGGCCGAGGGCGAGTACCACCAGCTCGCCGCGGTGAAGCTGGTGCGCGCGGGCTGGCGGCCCGCGGAGCTGCTCGCGCGCTTCCGTCGCGAGCGCCAGCTGCTCGCGCGGCTCGTGCACCCGAACATCGCGCGCCTGCTGGACGGTGGCACGACCGAATCGGGCGAGCCCTACCTGGCGATGGAGTACGTCGAGGGCGAGCCGATCGCCGCGTGGTGCCGTGGCCGCGGGCTGTCGCTGCGGCAGCGGCTCGAGCTGTTCCTGCCGGTGTGCGACGCGGTGCGCTTCGCGCACGCGAACCTCGTCGTGCACCGCGACCTCAAGCCGGCCAACATCCTCGTCACCGCCGACGGCCGGCCGGTGCTGCTCGATTTCGGGATCGCCAAGCTGCTCGCGCACGACGAGACCGACGCGGCGCTGACACAGGCGGACGACCGGCTGCTCACGCCCGAGTACGCGGCGCCCGAACAACTGCGCGGCGAGCCCGTGACCGCGGCCACGGACGTGTGGGGACTGGGCGTGCTGCTCTACGAACTGCTCTCGGGGGCGCGCCCGTTTCGCGGCGCCGGCGGAACCCGCACGGAGACCGAGCGGCGCGTGCTCGAGACGGAGCCCGCGCCGCCGAGTTCCGCGCTCGCCGCGCGCGCCGCCGCGGGCGAACCGGATGCGCGCGCGGTGGCGCCGGGCGCCCTGCGCGGCGATCTCGACGCGATCGTCATGATGGCGCTGCGCAAGGAGCCCGAGCGCCGCTATCCGTCCGCCGAGCAGCTGGGTGAGGACGTGCGGCGCTGGCTCGGCGACCTGCCGGTGCGCGCGCGCCCGGAGTCGGTCGGCGTCCGCATGCGCAAGTACGTCCGCCGGCATCGCGCGGGCGTGGTGGCGGCGTCCCTGCTCGGGCTCTCGCTCCTCGCGTTCGGGATCGTGGCCACGTTCCAGGCCCGGCGCATCGCCGAGGAACGCGATCGCGCGCTCGCCGAGGAGGCCAAGTCCGCGCGCACGCTCGACGTGCTCGTGGACCTCTTCCAGACGCCCGACCCCAAGCGCGTGCCCGGGGGCGACACGCTGCGCATGTCCGACGTGCTGCGGCTCGCGGAGCCCAAAATCGAGGCGATCGACGACCAGCCCGAAGTGCAGTCGCGGCTCTGGGGCGCGCTCGCGGCGATCCACGCCTCGCGCAGCGAGCTGCGCGCGCAGCGCACGGCGCTCGAACGCGCCATCGCCGCCGCGCGGCGCGCGCACGACCCCGACCTCGAACTCATCCCGCGGCGCGACCTCGCGGTCGTCATCTCGCGGCTCGAGGGCGCGCCGGCTGCGGAGTCGGCGATGCGCGCCGTTGTGGCGGACGCGCGCGCGGTCTGGGGCCCGAACGACGACCGGCTCGCGGCGATCCTGCCCAGCGCCGCCAACCTCTACGGCACACCGGCCGAGAAGCGCCAGATGCTCGAGCAGAGCCTGGCGATCTACCGGCGGCTCTCGCCGGCGGGCTCGCGCGCCGAAGCACTGGTGCTCAACGATCTCGGTTCGTGGTGGGCCGACCGCGGCAAGCCCGAGCGCGCGGTCGGATTCCACGAGCGCGCCCTCGCGATCCTGCTCCGGCTCGAGCCGCCGGAGCATCCCGACGTGCTGCAGACGCGGCACGACATCGCCATGTCCTGGATCGGCCTCGGGCGGTACGCGGACGCACTGCGCGACGAGAAGGCGATTCTGCCGGTCCGCCGTCGCGTGATGGGGCCGCGCACGACGGGAGTGGCCGGGAACCTCACCGGCATCGGGTATGCGCTCGTGCACGGGGGCCGGCACTCCGAGGCCGCGGATTCGTTGCTCTCGGCACTCGACATCATGAACCACGTGATCGGCCCCGAGGGCCACGCGGCTCGCAACATCGAACGCTGGCTGACCCTCGCGCTCGCGCGCGCGGGCCGCGAGCGCGAGGCCGCCGAGCACTGGGCCAGCGTCGAGCGTCGCGCGGCGGCGTCCCCGGGCGGCACGCCGCCCGAGGTGATCGTGCTGCGCATGCGGCTGGCGGCCTTGCGCTCGACTCCCGGTCATCGCCAGGAGACCGTGGCGGCACTGCTGCCCGATCTCGCGCGCGTCCGCGCGGGTGCACGGGGCCCACGTCCCCGGGTCGACGCGCTGCTCGAGGTCGGCAGCGCCGAACTCGCCGCCGGCGGGTCCGTCGAGGACGCGCGCGCCCTCCTTGCCGAAGCGGTGGCGCTCGCCGACACGACGTACGTTCCCGAGCATCCCGAACGCGCCGCCGCGCACTGCGGCCTGTGGGTCGCCGAGGCGAGGGCGGGCGGGACGGTCGACCGTGCCGCGCTGCGTGCGGCGTGGGACCGCTGCCGGGACTGGGGCCTGCTGCCGCCCGGCCTGCCGGCCGCCGTCACGCCCCTGCTCGCCGGCCGCTGACGCCCGGCCGGGGGCGTGTCCGCTCCCGGGGCGATTCGGCGCCAAGGGAGGCGGTGGCCTCTCCGGAATCCTCGCGCCACCCCCCGCGTGCACCGGCGCCCCACTCGCCGGAGCGTCCATCCGCGCGACCGCGCCCCATCCGAGGAGTCCCGGCATGTATCACTCGTTCCGCTTCCGCGCCGCGCGCGTGGCTCTCGCCGCGCTCGTGCTGTTCACCCACACGCCCGCGTTCGCGGTCACGCGCAACTGGAACAACGCCGCGGGCGGCTCCGCGGACGCGGGCGGCAACTGGAACCCCGCGGGCGCGCCCGCGGCGGCGGACCTGCTCGTGTTCAACCTCGCCGGCACCTACACCGTGACGTTCCCATCGCCGCTCGATTCCGTGACGAGCCACCTCTTCGGTACGGGCACGGTCTCGCTCGACTGCGGCGCGCCGCACTACGGACAGTCGCTGTTCCAGGTCGGCACGTCGCCGGGGTTCGCGGCGGTCGTGCAGCTGGTCAACGGCACGTTCCGCATGGGCCGCGACGCCTCGATCGGGTCCTCCGCGGGCGCCACGGGGACGCTCGTCGTCTCGGGCGTCTCGGCCTCGCTCACGCAGGCGCCGCAGGGCTCCGGATTCGAAGTCGGGCGCGGGGGCTCGGGCACGCTGCTCGCGCTGGGGGGCGCCACCGTGACGCCGGCGACGGCGTTCGTCGTCGGCAGCGGCGCGGGTTCGGTCGGCACGGCCACGATCACGGGCGAGGTCACGTCGCCCGTCCAGCAGCGCACGTCGCTGTTCACGGGCGCGCCGGCCGCCAACGTGACGACGACGGTCGGCAAGAGCGGCGGCCGCGGCACGCTGCAGGTCACGAACTCGGCGTACTGGAAGGAAGTCGGCCTGCTCGGCGTCGGGCAGTACGCGAGCGACACGGGCAGTGTCACCGTGGGCGGGACGCTCGGCACCGACAGCGCCCGCGTCGAGATCGTCGGCGGCCTCGCGATCGGGGACGGCAACTTCGGCACGCTGCCCGGAGGCGACGCGACGTTCGTGGTGGACTCGAACGGCGTCGTCACGGTGACGGGAACCACGCGGCTGGGCTCGGACCTCGGCGGGACCGCGACACTGCGCGTACGCGACAAGGGCCGCTTCCTCACGGGGTCGCTCACGTGGTTCGACGCGGGCAGCGACCTCGACCTCCCGGGCGGCACGGTGCAGGTGAACGGCGGCACGTTCTCGACCTCGGACCAGCACTTCAAGCTCAGCAGCCCGAACCGCAAGCCGGTCTTCGAACTGATGAACGGCGCGACCGCGTCCTTCCACGGCGTCGGCGCCGACACGCCGGTGGTGATCGGCTCCAAGGGACTCGGGCGGTTGCGCGTGCTGTCGGGCTCGACGCTCACGACCACGTCCGGCGGCACGCTGCTCGGCCAGGAGGCGGGCTCGCTCGGCGAGCTGATCGTGCGCGACGGCGGCACGATCGATGTGGACGACCTGCACGTGGGCCGCGACGGCGCCGGCGAACTGCACGTCCTCTCCGGCGGGATCGCCACCTGCAAGTCGGTGATGGTGCCGCGCGGGAGCGGCACGGGGACGGTCGAAGTGCGCGGCACGGGCAGCTCGCTGGCCGCGGAGTTCCTCTTCGTGCCGCACGTCTCGTCGACCGGCACCGGCGACGTGACCGTGGGCGGTGGCGGTACCGTGTCGCTGGCGAGCCCGTTCGACATCCACTCCCACCTGCGCCCCGGCGGCACGCTGCACGTGGAATCCGGGAGCTCGGTCACGTGGTCGACGCCGTTCGAACTCGATGGCGGCGTGCTGGACATGCAGGGCGGCACGACGAGCGGCACGGCGCTCCTGACGCTCGCCGCCGGCGGGACGATCACCGGCTACGGCGTGGTGGACGCGCCGGTCGCGAGCGCCGGCGATTCGACGGGCAGCGTCACGCCGACGGGCGCGCTGACCCTCGGCCGCACGGGCACGACGGGGCAGGGCTTCCGCTTCGACGGCACGCTCGCCGTCGCGGGAGACACCGTCACGATCGTCGACAACGGCCGCGCCGTGCTCGGCAAGGTCTCGATCACCGGCGGCCGGCTCGTGCTGCCGCCGGGCGGCGGCAAGATCGCGCTCGGGCGCGAGCTCTCCGGGCGCGGCACGGTCGCGGGTGACCTGCTGGTCGAGGGCCAGCTGCGTTCGGTCGGCACCGCGGGACTGCGGTTCACGGGGCCGGTCACGGGCGTGGGGCATGCGATGCTCGGCGACAAGTTCGTCTTCCTCGGCGGCAGCCACTTCGTCGGCGCGGGCACGATCGCCGCGGCGGTGCAGTTCGACTCGCTCTCCACGCTCACCGCGACGGGCGACGTCGTCGCGGGGCTCTCGAGCGCGACGCCCGTCCTGCAGGGCCGCATCGAGCCCGCCGGCTTCCGCGTCGAGTTCCCCGCCGCGGGCGACCCGACGCTGGGGGACGAAGTGGCGTTCGACGACGGCCGCATCGTCGTGAGCGGCTCCGCGACGCGGTTCGTGCTCGCATCCGACGGGCGCATGACCGGGCGCGGCATCGTGGAGGGCAACCTCACCTCCTCGGGCCTGCTCGCGCCGGGCGCGCCGTACGGCCGCCTGCGGGTGACGGGCGACTTCATCCAGGCGGGCGGCACCTTCGCCTGCGACGTGGGCGGCCTCGCGGGCGCATCGCACGACACGCTCGTGGTGGTCGGCCCCGCGACGCTGGGCGGGACGCTCGACGTGCGCCCGCAGACCGGGTTCACCGCGACGACCAACGACAGCTTCCGCGTGCTGCAGTGCGGCACGCGTGCCGGCACGTGGAGCACGGTGCTCTACGGCGGCTTGCCGGCGGCGGGCATCCTCGAGGTGCACTACGTGGCCGACGGCGCGTGGGTCGTGGTGAAGCAGGCGGCGCTCGACGTGGGCGATCCCGCGGCGGCGCCGCCGGCGCGCGCGCTGCGCTTCGCCGCCACCGGCTCGCCGGGCCCCGGCGCGGCGCTCGAGCTCGCGCTGCCCGCCGCGGCCGACGCCGACGTGCGGCTCTTCGACGTCGGCGGCCGCGAGCTCGCGACGCTGCACCACGGCGTGCTCGGCGCGGGCATCCACCGCTTCATGCTCGCCGGCCGCGACCTGCCCGCCGGCGTGCTGTTCGCGCGCGCGAGCGTGGCCGGCGACGGCGGCCGCGTGCTCGTCACCCGCATCGTCCACCTGCGCTGAGGCGCGCACCGAAGGAGGATCCCATGTTCGCTCGCACGTTCCGCCGCCTCGCCGCGTCCGCGCTCGCGCTCGTTTCGATCACCGGCGCGGCTCGCGCCAACGAGACGCTGGACGCCGCCGTCTGGGTGCCCAACGGCAACGTCAACGCGGCCGTCCGCCGCGGCGACACGCTGTACGTGGGCGGTTCGTTCAGCGTCGTGGGCCCGCGTACGGGCGGCGGGGTCGGGTTCGTCGCGGCCAGCGGCGCGCGCCTGCCGGTCAGCCCGCGCGTCAACGGCACGCTGTCCGCGGTCGTCGCCGACGGCGCGGGCGGCTGGTTCGTCGGCGGCAGCTTCGACTCGGTCGGGGGCCAGCCGCGCGCCTCGATCGCGCACGTGCTCCCCGATCTCTCGGTGGACCCGGCGTGGAATCCCGGCGTCTCGGGCTCGGTGGCGGCGCTCGCGCTCGGCAACGGCGTGGTGTACGCGGGCGGTGCGTTCTCGACCGCGGGCGGATCGTCGCGCACGAACCTCGCGGCGTTCCGCACCGCGACGGGCACGGTCACGGGCTGGAACCCGGGCGCGAGCAGCAACGTCTACTGCCTCGGCGTTCGTGGCGACGCGGTGTACCTGGGCGGGCTGTTCGGGTTCGCGGGCGGGCAGGCGCGCAACATGCTCGCGGCCGTGGACACCGCGGCGGGCGCCGCGAAGGCATGGAACCCGGCGCCCAACGGGCTCGTGAACGCGATCGCGATCGCGGACACCACGGTGTACGTGGGCGGCGCGTTCACCACGATGGGCGCCACGACGCGCAATCGCGCCGCGGCGCTGGGCGCGGTTGGCGGCGCGCTGCTGCCGTGGGACCCGGCCGCGAGCGGCACGGTGTCGGCGCTGCTCGTGGACGGCGCGAACGTCTACGTGGGCGGACTCTTCTTCACGCTGGGCGGGCTCCTCCGCACGTACCTGGGTGCCGTCGACGCCACGACGGGGGCGGGCGTCGCGGCGTTCGCGCCGGGCGCGCCGAACGGCCAGGTCGCGGCGCTCGCGCTCGCGGGCGACACGTTGTACGTCGGCGGCTACTTCACCTCGGTCACGTCGGGCGTCACGACGCCGCGCTCCTACCTCGCGGGCTTCGCGCGCACGAGTGGCGCGCTCGCGGCGTGGGACCCGGTCGCTTCGGCGGGCACCAACGCGCTCGCGATCTCGGGCCCGTCGCTCTTCGCGGGCGGCGCGTTCGCCACCGTGGGCGGTGTGCGCCGTGCCAACCTCGCCGCGATCGACCTCGCGACCGGCGTCCCGACGCCGTGGAACCCCGGCACGACGGGCACGGTGAACGCGCTCGTCTCGGCGGGCGCGGGCGTCTACGCCGGCGGCGGCTTCGTCGCGGTGGGCGGCACGTCGCAGGCGTACCTCGCGGGCTTCGATCCGGCGAGCGGCGCGCTGCTGCCCTGGAACCCGGCGGTCTCGAGCACGGTGAACGCGCTCGTCACCGACGGCACGACGCTCTGGATCGGCGGCTCGTTCTCGACCGTGTCGTCGCAGGCCCGCGGCTCGCTCGCGGCGTTCGACGTGGCGAGCGGCACGCTGCTGTCCTGGAACCCCAACGCCTCGGGCACGGTGAGTTCGCTCGCGCGGGGCGCGGGCGTGATCTACGCCGGCGGCTTCTTCCTCAACATGGGTGGCACGCCGCGCTCGCGGCTGGCCGCGGTGGACGCGACGAGCGGCGCCCTGCAGGCGTGGAACCCGGGCGCGAACAACGGCGTCGCGACGATGCTCGTCAACGGCGGGACGCTGGTGGTGGGCGGCGCGTTCACGCAGGTGGGCGGGCTCACGCGCAACCGGCTCGCGGCGCTCGACCTCGCGACGGGCGTCCCGACCGCGTGGGACCCGGCGCCGAGCCTCGACGTGAGCGCGCTCGCGCTCGCACACGGCCAGCTCTACGTGGGCGGCGCGTTCACGACGATCGCGGCCACGACGCGCAACCGGCTCGCGCGCTTCGACGCGGCGACCGGCGCGCTCGGCACGTGGGACCCCAACGTGGGCAGCGGCAGTGTGCTCGCGCTGGCGCCGGGCGGCGACCGCGTCGCGGTGGGCGGCAGCTTCCTCGCCGTCGGCGGCGTCGTGGGCCGCAGCGTGGCCGCGATCGTCGACCCGGCGCTGGTCGCCGGCGTCGGCGCGCCGCCGCCGCCGGGGCCGCGCGTGTCGGACGCGTGGCCGAACCCGGCGCGCGGGCCGGTGTCGGTGCGGTTCGCGCTCGACGCTCCGGGCGACGTCGTGGCCGACGTGCTGGACGTGGCGGGCCGGCGCGTGGCGGTGCTGGCGCGCGGTGCGTTCGGCCCCGGCGCGCACGAGCTCACGTGGACGCCCGGGCGGGCGGCGGCGGGCGCGTATTTCGTCCGCGTCCGCGCGGCCGGCGGCACGGCGGTCCGGCGCGTGCTGCGGATCGCGGGGGATTGAGCGGCCGCTCGCGCCTCGAAACGCGCCGCGGCCGCGGCCGACTTGCGTGGAACGCGATCGTGGGCGATATTCTCCCCCCTCTTTCGCACCCACGTCGTTTCCCATTCGAGGCGCCATGCCCGTTCGAGACGCCCTGCCGCCGGTCCTTCGAGGTGAAGTCGGAGCCGATCTTTCGCCCGACTCCCGCGCGGCGCTCGAATCCATCGCCCACGACGCCCAGTCCGAGAAGCGGCTGGCGTGGGCGCGCGACGAACTGGGCGGCCGGCTCAAGCAGTCGGACGCGACCTACGGCGTCTCGTACCTGCTCGCGGCCGTCTGCGCCCTGAACGGCGAAGTCGAGCGCGCGCAGCAGACGCTGCTCCACCTGGGCGAGAAGCTCGCGGCGGGCAAGCACTGGGAGCCGCTCGCGGCAGTCGCCGAGCGCTCGCTCGCGCTGGTACAGACGCACGCGGCCGCGCGGCTGCTCGCGCAGGCGCACGAGGGGATCGGCAAGGACCCCGACCGCATCGACGCGCTCTCGCGCGCGTGGGCGATCAACCCCGACGATCTCGAGCTCGCGCTGCTGCTCGCGCAGCGGCTGGGCGAGGCGGGCCAGGGCGACGACCGCCGGGCGCTGCTCGCCGAGCTCGCGCCGCGCTTCGCGGCCGAGGCGCGCTGGCCGCAGCTCGAGGAGGCCGCGCTCGAGTTCGTGGAGCACGACGACTGGGACGGGCTGGCGCAGCTCGCGCAGGTGCTGCCGGTGGTGGCGACGCAGGGCGCTCTCAAGGAGACGCGCTCGCTCGCGGACATCGTGGCCAACGGGCTCGCGAAGGCGAAGCGCGCGGGCGAGGCGCTCGAGCCGCTGCGCAAGGTGGTGGCGACGGCGGTGACCGCGGGCGGCGACAAGGCCGCCGACGCGTTCCGCGCCGCGATCACGCTGGCGCTGCGGCAGGGCCCCGGCGCGACGGTGCCGGATCTCGACGCCGCGGTCGCGCAGAGCGGGCTCGAGGGCGGTGACGCCACGCTGGTGGCCGCGATCGAGCAGTTCGACTCCATCTCGGCGCTCGCGCCGGGCCGGGGCGTGCTGCACGAGGGCTTCGGCGCCGGCCGCATCGTCGGCAACGACACGACGACGGTGGTGATCGACTTCGCGAAGTCCAAGGGCCACAAGATGCCGTACGCCGCGGCGCGCCGGACGCTGACGCCGGTGTCCGAGGACGACCTGCGGCTGCTGCGCTTCTCGAACCCCGAGGAAGTGCGCCGCCTGATCGCCGAAGACCAGGCGACCATGGTCGTGCGCGCGCTCAAGATCCTCGGCGGGCGCGCGGACGCGAACAAGCTCAAGGTGTTCCTGATCGGCTCCGACCTGGTCGGCGCCAAGGACTGGACCACGTTCTGGCGCAAGGCGCGCGCGGCGGCCGAGAAGGATCCGCGCATCGACCACTCGCGCGCCTTCGAGCAGGTGTACCAGCTCGCGCCCGAGGGCGCCGCGCCGCGGGCATCGGCCGGGACGTCGACGACGCTGCTGCCGGCGTACGAGGTGCGCAAGCCGGCGCGCTACAACCTCGGCGTGATCCGCAAGTTCCTCGCGCAGCACCCGCAGGCCGAGGCGGCGCTGAAGGGCCGGTTCGGCAGCTTCATCGTGCGCACGACGCTGGACGAAGAGGGCGAGCGCCCCGACCGCGCGCGCGCCGGGCTCACGTTCGCGCGCTGGTATCCCGAGCGGCAGGACGAGTGGCGTCAGGTGCTCCGCGTGCTGTGGGAGCAGGGGCTCGGCATCTCCGACCTCTCGACCGAGGACGAGCAGCTCGCGCTGCTCGCCGAGTCGCGGCAGGCCGGCGTCGAGGCCGAGGCGATCCTGTCGGCGCTCGATTCGCGCTTCTCCGCCGTCCGCGACGAGGCCGAGAAGGACCGCGCCGCGCTCGACGAGGCCGGCCGCATGCAGCTCCGCCGCGCCATGCTCGACCGCGCGGTCGACTACCCGGCCGCGGTCATGCGCATGATCGAGGACGACATGGCCGGCGATCCGCCGGCCGACGCATGGCGGCTCTTCTTCGCCGCGCTGCAGATGATCGAGGAGAAGGCCAAGCCCTCGATCGCCGAGAAGGTCCTGCGCTGGCTGGAGAAGGGCGGCTCGTTCGAGCGCATGCTCGCGGGCATCCCGGTGACGACGGAGATGACGCTCAAGATCCGCGTCCTGATCCGCCAGTGGCGCTCCAGCGACCGGCTGCTGTTCCCGGCGCTCGACGCCGTCGGCCGCGTCGGCCTGGAGCAGGAGAAGCAGTGGGTGCTCGATCACCGGCAGGAGCGCACCGAGAAGCTCTTCAGCCAGGTGGGCGAGCAGGCCGAGGACTTCGACATCCCGGTCATGACCCGCCCGACCTGGGAGAAGCTCAAGGCCGAGCTGGTCGCGCTCGAACGCGAACTCAAGACCACGATCCCGAAGACGATCCAGAAGGCGCGCGAGCTCGGCGACCTCAAGGAGAACGCCGAGTACCACAGCGCCAAGCTCAAGCAGGCCAACGCCCAGAAGCAGGCGTCGGCGCTGCAGCTCAAGATCGGCCGGGCGCGCTTCGTGGAGGACGCGGAGTATCGCGAGGGCATCGTCGGGCTCGGCACCGAGGTCGCGCTGGCGAGCGGCGACGAGCGGACGAGCTACTGGATCCTCGGCGACGGCGAGCAGCACCTGGGCGCCAACGTGATCTCCTTCCAGGCACCGATCGGCAAGTCCCTCGTGGGCAAGACCGTCGGTGACGAGGTCGAGATCGGCGAGGGCGGCAAGCGCTGGCGCGTCGAGAGCGTCGTGCGCAAGCTCCCGCGCGCGAACGCCGAGTCGTCCGCGCACTGACGCACGTCGTTTCGTCGTGCGTCACCACGTCGCGCGACACGATGCATCGCAGCGCGTGACGTCGCCGCCAGTGGTGCGTCCAGCGAAACGCGCGCACGCGTCACGAAACTTCGCGCGTTCGTCACGCGTGATGCGACGCGTCGGCACGAAAGTTTCGCGACACGCGCGCGCGAATTATCCGTGTTTCCGGTCAAGAATCGCTTGCGCCCGCACGGCATCGCCCCTATGGTGCAGCGAACACGCTTCACCGCGCGCTGCACACACGACGAGCCACGACAGCAGCGCAAGATGCCGGCGGTCTTCGAGCGCGACGATCCGCGATCGACCGAGGGACTCACGAACCGGCGGGCGGCGATGACATGAGTTTTGGCCGAATCGACGGCACGGCGTCCATCGTCGGGCCACGAATTGGGTCGGAAAGGGAATTCCCGCCGCCCGCTCTTTCAGACGTTCGTTGAGTCCCATCCCTCGCACGTTCCCGGCCACCCTTTCCGCCGGACGAGGAGGACTCCCGCGATGACGCTCGCCCGCACGGGTGGCATTTCGCTCGACATCGACGAAGCTCTCCGTGGCGTGATGATGCTCGGCTGGCTCGAAGCCGATGGCGTCCGTCGCGAGCCCGTGGGCGCCGATTTCGCCGCCGAACGCGACGCGTCCTGCGCGCAGCTGCAGCGCCGCTACGCCGGCAAGGCCCCCGCGGACATGCCCGGTGTCGCCGAGAACCGCGCCATGTTCCACCGTCTCGGCGTGGACCCCACCAAGACGCGCCCCTCCAGCGAGGCGCTCCTGCGCCGCGTGCTGCAGGGCAAGCCGCTCCCGGAAATCCATCCCGTGGTGGACGTCTGCAACCTCGCTTCGTTAGAGTTCCAGTTCTCACTCGGGCTCTACGATCGCGACCTCGTGCGAAATGCCGTGTTCGCGCGCCTGGGGCGCATGGGTGAGGGGTACGACGGCATCCGCAAGGCTCGCGTGAACCTCTCGAATCGCCCGCTGCTCGCGGACGACGATGGGCCATTCGGCGCGCCGACGTCGGATTCCGCACGAACGCAGGTGACGACGAGCACGACATCGATCCTGGCCGTGGTGTTCAGCCCCGCCGAGCGTCGCAGCGACGAGCTGTCGGCGATGCTGGGGCGAATCGCCGACCTGCTGGGCCGCCATTGCGGCGCCACGGTACGGCTCGTGCACACGCGCCAGTAGCCATAGCACGCAGCCGGGTCCGCGAAAGTTCGTCATCGGGCGGGCCGAAGAACATCCGCATCGTGGCCGCGGTGTGGCACCGAGGCCCAGCCGCGTTCCGGGCACGTTCCCCGTCCGGACGCAACGACCACGGGAGGTTGCACCATGAGGCGATTCATCGCGCTGCTGCTCGTGCTCACGGCCGTCACGGCCGCGACCGCGCGGGCCGGCAGCATCGGTGTCGGGGCGTTCGCCGGAACGAGCACCCCGGTGCTGCAGGACGATACCGGTAACGGCACGCTGTTCGGCGTCCGCGTACCGGTCAAGCTGGTTCCGCTGATCACCGTCGAGCCGTACTACGCGTCGAGCAGCCTCGGCGACAAGACGCAGACGATCGCGGGCATCGACTACACGCGCTCGGGCTTCGACGTCACGTCGTACGGCGCGAACGCGCTGCTCACCATGGGCGGTCCGGTGTCGTTCTACCCGTTCGCGGGTGTCGGCCAGACCAAGCTCAAGCGCGATCCGATCGACGACTCGTTCACGTCGTACAGCTTCGGCCTCGGCGTCGGCTTCTCGCCGGTGCCCAAGGTCACGATCGACCTGCGCGGCGAGTTGCAGGCCGTCGTGGACGGCGAAGCGTCCCGCAAGTTCGGTAACGCCACCCTCGGCGTGTCCTACGCGCTGTTCAGCATGCCGTGAAGGGAGACAAGCGAACCATGAACCGCTCGTTGCGCATCTGGATTCCTTCGCTGCTGCTCGCGGCCCTCGTTGCATCGGGCTGCTTCCTGATCTCGGGCCAGTGGATCGTGACGTACAGCTTCGCCGACCACGGCCTCGATCCGCTCACCATCACCGGTCCGACCACGCTGGTCGGCGTGCCGGTCGACCTGAACACGGTGAGCGACTACTCGGACCACAAGAAGGAGCTGAAGGACGTGGCCGACCTGGCGTTCGTGGGCAAGATCACGAACACGGCGGCGAGTTCGACCGATATCGAGCTCTACATCGTCCCGACTCCGACGACCGTCTACACGACGGACGCCACGGTGCGCGCCAACGGCGTGCGCCTGTGGGGCCCCGTCACGCTGGCGGCGGGCGCGTCCCGCCAGGTCGGCTGGAACGACTCGGCGAAGCTGTTCGTCGGTCGCCAGACGCTGATCAACGAGATCAAGGGCGATGGCCGCTTCGATCTCTACGCCGTCGCGACGGGCGGCTACAACTTCAACCTGTCGAAGGGCGCGCTGATCGCGGTGGTGTCGGCCGGGAAGTAGACGCGTCGTTTCGCAGCACGCAGCCGCCGGCTCCCGCGAGGGGGCCGGCGGTTTGTGTTGGGGGCGAGGGTGCGGCCGCCGGGCGGCGCGAGGGTGTGGGCCACGCGCGGCGCGAGGGCGCGAGCGAGCGGGCGCGCGATGTCGCGGCGGCGGGGCGCGCCGCGACGGTGGGGGGAATGCCGCGCGATCGCGCGGAACGTGTCCGCGGAATCCGCCATTGACACGTTTTCGCGCGTCACGAGTTCGATCTCGCGGTGGCATCCGCGGCTCCGCGCCTGCGCGCCTTCGCCGCGCGTGCGACGCCTCGCGCACGTGATCGCCGCGAAGTTGTCGCGAATCGTGTCAACTCGCGACGTGCGCGCGACTGCGGCGGCCGTTTTCGCGTGTGCTACAAAACACGTGCGCTCGACACGCACCCGCCCCCGACGCGGATGTGCTCATGCGGACCGTTCGCTCGCTCTTCTCGCTCACGCCCCAGGTCCTGGTTTCGGAGACGCGCTCGCTGTTGGCGGCGCGCGCCGTCAATCTCGCGGAACTGCTCGAGCATCTCGCCGAGATCGACGCGCGGAAGCTCTACGTCGAGGCGGCGTACGGCTCGACGACGGCGTTCCTCGTTGGCGAGCTGGGGATGGACGCCGATTCGGCGGACAAGAAGATCCTCGCGGCGCGGGCCGTGCGTGCGGTGCCGGCGCTCCTGCCGGCGGTCGCGGATGGACGGCTGCACCTTAGCGCCGTGTTGATGCTCGCGGCGGTCATCGAACCCGGGAATGCCGACGAGCTGATCGCAGCTTCGGCGCGCCGATCGTGCGGGGAGATTCGCGAGCTGCTTGCGACCCGGGCCGCGAAGGCCGCGAGCGATGCGCAGGGTCCGGATCTGCTCGCGCAAGTCGTTGCGAACACGGAGAGGGAACAGGATTCAAATCCTGTCATTTCCAGAAATGGTCAAGCGGTCGCGCCGGTTCTGCAGACCGCTGCCCAGCCAACTCCGGCCGCTCCGACGCGACGCGTCATTCGTTTCGAAGTGCCCGCCGAACTCGCGGACGCCTACCGCGACGCGCTCGCGCTCGCGGCGTATGACGTCGCGCACGACCCGGTTCGCGCGTTCGAGCACATGGTCGCCGCGTGGCGCGAGAAGCTCGAGAAGCGGAAGTTCGGTGGCGGTACGTCCCGCCCCACGAGCCGACCGTCGGCAAATCCGGACTACATTCCGAAGGCCGTGCGCCGTGAGGTCTGGCAGCGCGACGGAGGCCAGTGCACCTATGAGAGCGATGCCGGCCGCCGCTGCGAATGCCGCAAGCAGCTGCAGTTCGATCATGTGATCTCGCGCGCGCTCGGCGGCGAATCCACGCCACCGAACCTGCGGCTCCGCTGCCACGCGCACAACCAGCTCGCGGCCGAGCGCGCGTTCGGCAAGCGTTTCATGGAGCGAAAGCGGGAAGCGGCCCGCGCCGAGCAGGAGCGCCGTCGCGCCGAGCGCGAGCGGCTCCTCGCCGAACGCGCCGAGCAGGCACGGGCCGAGAAGGAGCGTGAAGCCGCTGCGCGCGTGGAGGCGCGTGCCGAGCGCGAGCGCGCCGCGGCGGCGGACGCCGCACGCCGGGCCGCGGCCGAGGAGCTCGTCCCATGGCTGCGCGGCCTCGGCCTGCGCCTGGGCGAAGCGCGCGAAGTGGCCCTGCGCACGCCGATCATGGACGGCGCGTCGCTCGAGGAGCGCGTGCGCGCCGCGCTGCGCCTGCTCGGGCCGCCGGGCGGACGGTCGGCGGCGTAGTGGGCGGCCGTCCTCGCCGTCGTCCGGACGCTCGCGGAGCGCCCGCCCGTGGGCCGCGGTGCCCGTCGGCGCGTCCCGCGTGCCGCGCCGGTCGATTCGCCCTTCGCGCCGCCGCCCGCCGTCTGCTAGCTTCCCGCGCCCCGCCGGGTGTGGCCGCGCCCTTTCACCTTCGCGACCACGGAAAGCTCCGCATGAACCCCTCGCAGGAAAAGCGCGCGCTCACCATCGTCCTGGTGACGCTGCTGCTCGACGTCATCGGCTTCGGCATCGTGATGCCGGTCATGCCGCGGCTCATCACCGACCTGACGCACGTGTCGGTGGGTGAGGCCGCGCGCTACGGCGGCTGGCTCATGTTCGCGTTCGCGGGCATGCAGTTCCTGTTCGGGCCGGTCATGGGCGGGCTCGGCGATCGCTTCGGGCGGCGGCCCGTGATCCTCACGTCGCTGGTCGCGTTCGGCGCCGACTACATCGTGATGGGACTCGCGCCCAACATCGGCTGGTTGTTCGCGAGCCGCGCGGTTGCGGGCATGGCGGGCGCCAGCTTCGTGCCCGCGAGCGCTTACCTCACGGACATCACGCCGCCCGAGCGCCGCGCGCAGACGTTCGGCCTGATGGGCGCCGCGTTCGGCACCGGCTTCATCCTCGGGCCCGCGCTCGGCGGGCTGCTCGGCATGCTGGGGCCGCGCGTGCCGTTCTTCGCCGCCGGCGTGCTGGCGCTGCTCAACGCGGCGATCGGCTTCTTCCTGCTGCCCGAATCGCTGCCGGCCGACCGGCGGCGCGCGTTCGACCTGAAGCGCGCGAACCCGTTCGGCACCATGCGCTCGCTCGCCCGGCGGCGCGGCGCGCTGACGCTGCTCGGCTCGTGGTTCTTCTGGATGCTCGCGCACCAGTCGTATCCCTCCGTGTGGGCGTTCTACACGCGCGAGCGCTTCCACTGGCACGAAGGCGCCATCGGCACCTCGCTCGGCTACACGGGGCTCATGATGGCGCTGGCGCAGGCGTTCGTGACGCGGCGGCTGATCCCGAAGATCGGCGAACGGCGCGCGATCCTGCTCGGGCTCTCGCTGGGGCTCGTCGGCTTCGCGGGCAACGCGCTCGCGACGCACGGCTGGATGATCTATCCCGTCATGACCGTGGCGGCGCTGCAGGGGCTGGTGTTCCCGTCCATGAACTCGACGCTCTCACGCACCGTGGCCGCCGACGAGCAGGGCGAGCTCCAGGGCGGCGTCGCGAGCCTGCAGAGCCTGGCCGCGATCACGGGCCCACCGATCCTGACCGGCGCGTTCGCCCACTTCACGCGCCCGGGCCATCTCTACCTGCCCGGCGCGCCGTTCCTGCTCGCCGCGCTCTTCACGCTGACCGCGATGGCCGGCATCGCGTTCTTCACGCGCGGCGTGTTCCGCAAGGCAGCCGCCTCGGCGCCGACACCGGGCGAACCGGGAGCTGCGGCGGGACACTGAGGGCGAGGCGAGCGCCGTCCGATCACGCGGGGAGGAGCGCCACGCACACTTGCTGTGCCGGTCCGCGTGCGTGAGAGTCCCGAGCGCGGGAATGGGGCTTCCTCTGGTGGCGTCCACGCTTCTCAGTAGATGCGCCCTCGCAACGATCCTGGAGTACTTCGCTTGATCCCGAGAGGCTTGACCGTGACGTCTTGGCGATACGGACGCGCCTTCCTGCTGCTCGTCGTGCTCGTGTGCTCCTGCGCAGGCCGCACGAGGCGAACGACCACGTGGTTTGGCGACAGCGACGCGATCGAGGCCCGCGTGTATGTCGACGGCAAACTTGCCGGGAAGCTGCAGCATTGGTCGGATTCGACCGACTATTTGCACGTCACGGAAGGCGTGCCGCCATGCTACGGGCATGGCGATACCGCGGCTGCTGCCGGCAACCAGGCCTTTGCGAGCATCGATCTTCCGGTTGAGCGACACACCATCACCGTCGTCAGCGCCGCCAATGACACCTTGCGCTGCGAGACATACATCAATGACAGCCCCGTGTTCATTGTCTACATGCGATGTGGGGCAATCGTGCATCCAGGCGCCCGGTTCTACAGAGAGGTCACCGTGCGACCCAAGAGGCCCTCGGTGGGGCGATAGTTGTCCCTAGCCTGGGGGGCGCGGTGGCGAGTTCTCCTACCCCCGCCACCCGTTCGTGATCGGGAGCCGGCGATCTTTCCCGAACGCGCGCGGCGTGATCTTGATGCCGGGCGGGCTCTGGCGGCGCTTGTACTCGGCGAGGTCCACGAGTCGCGCGACGCGCTTCACCGTGGCCTCGTCGAAGCCCTTCGCCACGATGTCGGCGAGCGAGCGGTCCTCTTCCACGTAGAGCCGCAGGATCGCGTCCAGCACGTCGTAGGGCGGCAGCGAATCCTGGTCGGTCTGGTTGGGGCGCAGCTCGGCGGTGGGCGGGCGCACGATCGTGTGCTCGGGGATCACGGGCGAGATCGTGTTGCGCCAGCGCGAGAGCTCGTAGACTTGCGTCTTGTAGACGTCCTTCAGCACTGCGAATCCGCCCGCGGTGTCGCCGTAGAGCGTGCTGTAGCCGACCGACGTCTCGCTCTTGTTGCCCGTGGTGAGCACGAGCCAGCCGAACTTGTTGGAGAGCGCCATCAGGTAGTTGCCGCGGATGCGCGCCTGCAGGTTCTCCTCGGTGATGTCGGGCGCCTTGCCCGCGAACGCCTGCGCGAGCGCCTTCTCGTAGCCGGCCATCACGTCGCGGATGGGGATCGTCAGCAGCCGGATCCCGAGCGCTTTCGCGAGCTGCTCGGCGCCGGTCATCGATTCGCCGCTCGTGTACTCCGACGGCATCGAGACGCCGATCACGTTCGCGGCGCCGAGCGCGTCGGCGGCGAGCGTGGCGGTGAGCGCGGAGTCGATGCCGCCCGAGAGCCCGAGCACCACGGTCTTGAAGCCGTTCTTGGCGACGTAGTCGTGCAGCCCGAGCCGCAGCGCGGCGTAGGTCTCCGCGGCGCCGTCGAGCGCGGGCGCCGTGGAGCGCGCGGGCAGCGCGGGCCGGGCGGCCGGCGCGGGCAGCGCGCCCACGTCGATCACGCGCAGCGGGCCCTCGTCGTCCAGCGCGCGTTCCTTGCGCAGGCGCGAGTCGTGCAGCCGGGCGTCGAAGACGCGGTCCAGGTCCAGGTCGGCGACCACGAGGTCCTCGGCGAACATCGCGCCCTGCGCGAGCGGCTCGCCGTGCTCGTCGATCACGAGGCTGCCGCCGTCGAAGATCACTTCGTCCTGCCCGCCGACCAGGTTCACGTACGCGACCACGGCGAGGTTGTCCGCGGCGCGCGTGGCGATCATGCGGCGGCGGTCGTCGGGCTTGCGCGCGTCGTAGGGCGACGCCGAGACGTTCAGGATCAGCTCGGCGCCGCCGCGGATCACCTGCTCCTCGGCGGGGCCGCCCGCGATCCAGATGTCCTCGCAGACGTTGACGCCGAACGTCACCTCGCCGCGGCGGAACACGTGCGCGCGCTTCTCGGCGATGAAGTAGCGGTTCTCGTCGAACACGCCGTAGTTGGGCAGGTAGCGCTTGCGCGCCGTGCCGATCCAGCGGCCGTCGTGCAGCACCGCGGCGGCGTTGTAGAGATCGATGTCGCGCTCGACCGTGCCCACGACCACGGTCATGCCGGCGGTGTGCGGGAGCAGGTCGCGCGTGCGCTCGATCGCCCGGGCGATGAACGCGGGCTTCAAGAGCAGGTCCTCGGGCGGGTAGCCCGTCACGGCCATCTCGGGGAACGCGAGCAGGTCCACGCCGAGCTTCCGGGCGGCTTCGATGGACTGGACGATGCGGCGGAAGTTGCCGTCGAGGTCGCCGACGGTGGCGTTGATCTGCGCGAGGCCGAGCCGGAGGGAACGCATGGTGCGAGTGTGCGTTGGCCTGCCGGGAGGCGCAAGCGGGGCGCCGGGGTGCGCGGAACGTGCTGCGGGCGCCGCGCTTGCGAGGCGATGGCGGCGCGTCGTGCCGGCCCGGCGTGACCCCGCGCGAGCCGCCCGCGAGAACCGATTCGCCCCAAAACGAAAGCGCCCGGCTTATGGCCGGGCTCTCCCGTTTCGTGCGGAGGGACGCTTTCGTCCGACCGCGACGCAGGAGGGATGCTGGATTCGAGCACTTGTTGCCCGTTTCCCTTGCTCCGACCGATCCGGCGACAGGGGGCTCTCGGCCCCATCTCTTTACTGTTCGCCTTCCGGCTCCTGCGATCTCACCCCGTCGGCTCACGGGCCGACGGTAGCTGCCATAGGGCTGCAAGGACCATTCCCAACATTCCTCGCGCCCCGGGCAACGTGTAATTGATTGTCGGCACGTGGCCCCCCGGACTCAAGAGAACTTTTCGTGACGGCGGGGTGAACGGTTTCGCATCACCGGTGCGCGCAAAACGCCACACCGTTGTCACCTGACAGCCGGGCAGGTGGCCGGGGCCCGGAGCCCTCCGGCGTCATTCACCGGGCCGATTCCTGCGCCGGGAACTGCCATTCCGACGCTGGCGAACGGCACGTTGACCGAAGGGGCGCCACGCGGGAACCTGATGGCCGACCGGAAAGAGTCCCCCGAACTTCAGGGGTCGCTCGCCGGTCTTTTTCGTTCCGGGGGGCGGCCTGGACCACGCGCGTCGCGCGTAACCCGATCCCCCGACGAGGAGTACTGCTCCCATGCGGTACCGCTGCTCCGTTGCACTCGGATTCGCCCTGCTCCTCAGCCTCGCCCCGATGCACGCTGCATTCGCATGGGGATTCAACGGCAACCCGCTCCTGACGAATCCCGGCGACCAGGCGCCGGCTGCCGTCCGCACCGACGGTGCGTACGGTGCGTACGTCGTCAGCGCCGACGCGGCGGCGTCTTCGGTCGTCGTCCAGCACCTGGACCTGAACGGCGGCACCGTGTCGGGATGGTCCGTCGCGGGCCTCGTGCTCAGCGGCGCATCGGGTGCGCGCGCGTTCGCCGTCGCCGAAGATGCGACGCGCGGCGTGTTCGTGCTCGGCAAGGGTGCGGCCGGTTCGTCGCCCGTGCGTCTGTGGCGCGTCGGCTTCGCGGGCGACTTCACCCTCGCGTGGCCCGCGGCCGGTCTCGCGCTGCCGCTGCCCGCGGGTGACCTCGCGCAGACCGCGGTCGCGGTGACGCCCGATGGCGTGGGCGGCGCGTTCCTGGTCACCGAAGCGAACAGCCAGCACCTGTTCCACGTGACGTCGGCGGGCGTGCTCGATCCGGCGTGGCCGGCCAGCGGCACCAATCTCGGCACCGTGGCGGGCCCCGACTACGACCGCATGCTCGTCGCCGATGCGACGGGCGGCGTGTACGTCGCCTTCGCGCTCACGACGTTCGCGCACCAGTCGACCGCGTACGTCCGCCACTTCAAGTCGAACGGCGTCAGCGATCCGGCGTGGCCGGCGCGCGGCCGGCCCGTGAGCACGGTGCCCGGCGAGAACGTCGGCTTCTCGATGTGCTCGGACGGCGCCGGCGGTGTGCTGATCTCGATCGTGAACTCGGTCGACGGAATCGAGCCGGGCGTCGCCACCGTTCAGCGCGTGACCCCGTCGGGCGCGCTCGCCGCGGGCTGGCCCGCGACCGGCCTCTCGGTCAGCTCGGCGATCGCCTCGGTGGACGCCATCACGCAGATCGTCGCCAACGGCACCGGTGGTGGCATGGTGAAGTGGGTGGTCGCCCCGCCGGCGGCCAACACCGAGCCGCGGCTGGCGCGCTTCTCGCCCACCGGCACGCTGGTCCCCGGCTGGCCGCTCGACGGCATCGCGCCCGTGCCCATGACGTACGGTTCGCCGCAGAGCGACCTGCTCGACGACGGCAGCGGCGGCGCGTACCTCGCGGTCACGCAGTGGACGGACGCGAGCGAGACCGACACGCAGGTGCGCCTGCAGCACGTGGACGCCAGCGGCTCGACCGGGTTCTGGCCCGCGGGCGGGCGGCCGATCGTGCCGCTCGATCCGCCGGCCTCGACGCTCCTGCTCGCGCCGTCGCTCGGCGGCCTCATCGCGGGCTGGGGCGACCTGCGCGACGCCGCGACCAACGGCGAGGACGTCTACGCCACGCGGCTCGACCTGAACGGCGCGGTCGCCGTGTCGGCGGCGCTGCTGTCGTCGGACGTGACCAGCGACCGCGTGTCGCTGGCGTGGCAGGTGTCGGGCGCGCCCGGCGCGATCGCGACGCTCTATCGCCGCGAGGAGGCCAGCGGCTGGCAGGCGCTCGGTGACTTCATCGCGGACGGCGAAGGCCGGATCGCGGCCGAGGACGCCAGCGTCGCCGCCGGTGCCCGCTATGCGTACCGGCTCGGATGGGCGGACGGCGGCGCGGAGCGCTTCGGTCCCGAGGCGTGGATCAACGTGCCGGCCTCGACGCTGTTCGCGCTCGGTGGCTTCTCGCCGAATCCCTCGCCCGCGCGTGCGCAGGTGAGCTTCGCGCTCGGCAGTGCGTCGCCGGCGACGCTCGAAGTGCTCGACGTCGCGGGCCGTTCGGTCGTGCGCCAGGAAGTGGGCGCCATGGGCGCCGGCCGGCACGTGCTCACGCTCGGCGCGCCGCTGCCGCCGGGCCTGTACCTGCTGCGGCTGGCGCAGGACGGACGCGTGCTCGTCGCGCGCGGCGCCGTCGTGCGTTGATCGCGAGTCGTTCCGTCGCGGGCGGCCCTCACCGGGCCGCCCGCGGTGTTTTCCGGCGACGCGGGGAAGTGGCGGTCGGCGCGTGAGGGTGCGCGCGACGCGCGACGCGGACTGAAGTCGCGGCAGTGACGCGCCGAGAACTTGCGCGTCCACGCACGCCGGTCCCCCGCCGGTGGAACTTCTCATTTCCACCTCCGGGTACGACCGTGCAACACGTCTCGCCACTCGCCGACCGCCTGCTCTCGCTCCTGCGCGGGAGCTTCCCCGGCGCCCGCGTCGGTTCAATGCGCTCGCGCGCCCACGAGGTCGTGTGGGCCGTGTTCGAGCCCGACGCGTCCGTCTCGCGCTTCCTCGCCATCCGTCACGCCGCCGACGAGAACGTCGTCTCCGGGGATCTCGGGGTGCTGCGCCGCGGGGCGCACCCCGCGAACACCGAGAGGCTCGCCGCGGGCGCGACGGCGCCGCCCGACGCGCCCGCGAGCGGCTACCGCATGGCCCTCGGCGACTGGAGCGCCGAGGCGTGCGGCACGCGCGCGGTCTCGGGCGATGCCGTGAATCCGGACGCGGCCGTGGCGGAGATGCTCGGGGAACTGCTCGCCGAACTGCCCGCGTTCGCCGAACGCTGGGCGCCGGCGCTCGAGGCCGCGCCCGCACCCATGTCGGGCGAAAAGGCCTGAGCGACGAAGGTCCGCCCGGTGGGCCCGGGCGGCGACCTACTGCGCGGCGGTCGCGGTACGCTTCTGCACCGCGGCGAGCAGCGTGCCGACGATGGCGATCACCGCCATCACCGCGTACGCGTCCCGCGTCGCGGCGGCGAAGCCTGCCGCGTGCACGCGCGTGCCGAGCCCCGAGAGCACCTGGCCCGTGTGCCGCTGGTAGCGAGAGGCCATCAGCGCGCCCATCATCGCCGCGCCGGAACTGAAGCCCAGGTTGCGCGTGGTGCCCTGCAGGCCCGAGGCGATCCCGAGTTGTTCGCGCGGCACGAGCGACAGCAGCGCGCTCGCGTTGGGCACGGAGAAGAGCCCCTGCCCGGCGCCGACCAGGCAGAGCCCCAGCACGAGCGCGCCCGTGCCCGGGCCGTCGCTCACGCGCGCCAGCGCGAAGAGCCCGCCCGCGGTCAGCGCCATGCCGAGCGTCGTGAGCACGCGCGCGCCGACGCGGTCCGACAGCCTGCCCGCCGTGGGCGCGAACAGCAGCGCCGCGAGCGGCAGGATCATGTTCCAGACGCCGCTCTTCTGCGCGTCGTATCCGAGCACGTCCTCGAGGTAGAGCGGGACGTTCAGGCCCACCGAGATCGTGAGCGCCTGGCTGATCAGCGTGAGCAGCACGGCGGCGCCGAGCGGACCGAAGAGGATGTGCAGCGGCAGCATCGGGGCGCGCGCGCGGCGCTCGAGCTGCGCGAAGACGGCCAGCGCGAGCGCCGTCACCGCGAAGAGGCCGAGCACGAGCGGGCTGGACCAGCCCGCGTCCGGGCCGCGCGAGAGCCCGAGCATGAGCGCGACCAGCGCCGCGCACCACGCCGCCGCGGCGCCGAGGTCGAGCGGCGGCGCGCCGGCGGCCGGTTCGTCGGCGGGCACGCGGGCGTGCAGCAGCCAGAGCGTGAGCGCGCCGAGCGGGACGTTGACCAGGAAGAGCCAGCGCCACGACGCGTGCTGGATCACGATGCCGCCGAGCGGCGAGCCGATCGCGAGCCCGACGCCCACCATGGCGCCGAACGCGCCGAGCGCCTTGCCGCGCTCCTCGCCCGGGAACGCCGAGACGAGCAGCGCCGAGCCGTTGGCCGAGAGGAGCGCCGCGCCGATGCCCTGCACGACGCGCGCCGCGATCAGCACGCCGACGCCCGGTGCGAACCCGCAGGCGGCCGAGGCGAGCGTGAACAGCACGAGCCCCGCGGCGTAGACGCGCCGGCGCCCGCGCAGGTCGGCGAGACGGCCCGCCGAGAGCAGCAGCCCCGTGATCGTGACGCTGTAGGCGAGCACCACCCACTCCACGGTGGTGAACGCGGTCGCGAACGTGCGCTGCAGGGTCGGAAGGGCGATGTTGACGACGCTCGCGTCGAGCGTCGCCATGATCACGCCCAGGGCGATGGGAGGAAACACCCGCCAGCGCGGAAAGGCGCTGGCGGGTGTCGTCGCGGAGCCGTCGGGAGTCATGCGGGGATCACTTCTGCTGGAGGATCTTCACGATCTCCGGGAGGTTGGGCGTCTTGCCGTAGAGCAGCAGCCCGATCCGGAAGACCTTCGCCGACGCGCGCAGGGCCAGGAACGCCGTGATCGCGAGCAGGCCGATCGACGCCCCCACCTGCCACATCGGTACGGCCGCGCCCGTCACGGCGCTCACGGACAGGCGCATCATCATCGTCGCGGGCGCCGTCGGCGGGAACATCGAGAGCGCCATCGTCATCGGCGACTTCGGGTTGTTGATGATGGTCGCGATCGCGTAGATGGGCATGAAGTTCAGCATCGTGAAGATGATCGCGATCTGCTGCGCCTCGCGCACGTTGTTCGCGATCGCGCCGATGCCCGTCATCAGGCTGCCGTAGAAGAGGTAGCCCAGCAGGAAGTACGTGATGGCGAAGACGAGCAGCAGCGGCGAGAGCTCGATGTTCAGGAACGCGAGCATGGGCGCCGCGAACAGGAATGCGCAGATCGTCCAGATGCCCACCATGGTGAGGCCCGCGCCGCCGAGGCCCAGGAGCTTGCCCAGCATGAGCTCGTCCGGGGTCACGGTGCAGAGCATGGACTCGAGGATGCGCGTCTCCTTTTCCTCGGTGATGCCCTGCAGCAGGTACTGGCCGCCCGTGATGATGGCCAGCCCCAGCAGCATCGAGAGCGCGAAGGGCAGGATGAACGACCACAGCTCGCGCCGGTCGTCCTTGAGTGCATAGCCGCCCGACTTGGCGGGGACATAGAGGTCGGTCGTGCGCGTGAGCGTCAGCGCCCGGTCGATGTGCGTCGAATCGAGCCCCTGCGACAGCATCCAGCGGATCATCCAGCCGCGGATCGCGCGGTCGTCGGCCGAGCCGGTGAGCGCGCGGGTGTCCTTCTCGTAGCGGCGGATCCCGCCGGCGGCGAGGAAGTCCGCGGGCACCACCATGACCGTGTTCACGGTGCCGGCGTCGAGCGAGTCGGTGGCCTCGCGCAGCGTCGCGAACCGGCGCGCGACGAGCGGGATCGTCTCGCGCTTGGGCTTCTCGACGCGCACGCTGCCGCCGACGAACTGCACCGAGTCCGTCGTGGTGGAGAACTCGTACGTGCTCGGGGCGCTGGCGAAGATGCCCGAGGAATCCACGAGCGCGACGACGCGCGCTTCCTGGCCCTTGGCGCGGGTCTCCTCGATGCCGGCCTTCTGGAGCGAGATCGTGACGAACATGATCGCCGGCGTGAGCATGAGCGAGAACACGAACGCCTTGCGGCGCACCGTGGTCAGGTACTCGCGGCGCATGATGATCAGGGCGCGGGAGAGCGAGAACTTCATCGCACACCTCCCGTATAGAGCTCGTCCACGGTGGGCGGGCCGCTGCGGCCCTTGTCGAGGCCGGCACCGCTGGTCACGACCTGCACGAAGATGTCCTCCAGCGGCGGGATGAGCGGCGTGAACGCCGTGACCGAGACGCCGCGGTCGAGCGCGGCCTTGAGCACGGCCGACGGATCGGCGGTGCGTTCGAGCGTCAGCTTGGTGCCGCCGTTCATCGCGTCCAGTGCGCGCACGCCCGGCAGGCCGGACGGCACCGAGCCGCCTTCGAGCAGGAACGCATGCTCGGCGTGCTGCCGGCGGATGTCGCCGACCTTGCCGTAGAGCACCATGTGGCCGCGGTTGATCATCAGCGCCCGGTCGCACTGCTGCTCGACCTTGTTCATCTGGTGCGTCGAGAGCAGGACCGTGACGCCTGCCGCGCGGCGGCGGCGCAGCACGTCCTCGAGCAGCGCGACGTTCACCGGGTCGAGACCGCTGAAGGGCTCGTCGAGGATCAACAGCTGCGGATCGCCGATGAGCGCCGTGCACAGCTGCAGCTTCTGCTGCATGCCCTTCGAGAGCGCCGAAACCGGCTTCTTCGCCCACGCCGCGAGCTCGAACTCCTCGAGCAGCGCCACGGCCGCGGCGCGCGCTTCGCGCGAGGACAGGCCCTTCAGTTCGCCGAAGTAGGCGAGCGCGTCCAGCACCGGCACCTTGCGATAGAGCCCGCGCTCTTCCGGCAGGTACGACACGCGCGGGCGGTTCGGGCCCGTCAGCGGCTGGCCATCGAGAAGGATGGCGCCGCCGTCGGGGCGCGTGATGTCGGTGATCATGCGGATGAGGGTGGTCTTGCCGGCACCGTTCGGCCCCAGGAGCGCGAAGATCTCCCCGGCCTGCACTTCGAACGTGACGTCGTTCACGACGACGCGGTCGTCGTAGATCTTCCGGACGCTGCGAATCTCGAGCATGGAGCCTTCCTCGGCGCCGGGGCGGGCGGCCCGTGACCGGCGAACCGGCGGCTCCCGGGCGGGAACTCGGCCGACGCCACCCCCAGCGGCAACAGGTCGGGGCACAGTATTGCGCCCGCCTGCGCGGCACAAGCCCGCGCCGGCCCGTGCCGGAGGGCCCCTTCCCGGCGCGGCGGGCCCCCGCCGGACGGCCGCAAAGTGCGGTCATGTGGACGGCTGGGACGGCCGATAATTACGGGGTCCGGCCACCCCCGGTTGCGATCGGGGTTGCCGGAGTATCCTGTCCCGGCCATCCGGACGTTCCTGCGAGGATCATCGCGCATGCGACACGATCGAAGCTCCATCTCCGTCCCGCGCCCGGCGCTGCTGGCGCTCCTCCTGTCCGCCGCGTTCCTCACCGGCTGCGGGACGAGCACCAAGCCCGTCGCGCCCGTGACGCCGCCGCTTTCGCACGTCACCGTCACGCCCAACCTGGACACGCTCGCCGTCGGCGGACAGATCCAGTTCGTCGGGGCGGCGTTCGACACCGGTGGCACCGAGGTGAGCGTCGCGCTCTCGTGGTCGAGCAACGACACGCGCGTCTGCACGATCAGCAACACCGGGCTGGCGACCGCCGTCGGCGAGGGCACCGCGATCGTGACCGGCGCCGCGGGCGGCAAGTCCGCGACGGCCGCGATCTACGTGCACGGCACCGCGAGCGGCTGGGCGACGCAGGCGAGCGGCACGACGCAGAACCTGCGCGCCGTGTGGTTCCTGCCCGACGGGCACACGGGCTACGCGGTCGGCGACGCCGGCACGCTCGTCGGCACGCCCGACGCGGGCGTGACGTGGACCAGCCGCACCAGCGGCACGACCTCGCGACTCAACGCGATCTGCTTCGCCTCCGCGTCGCAGGGCTGGGCGGTCGGCACGGCCGGCACGATCATGCACTCGACGAACGGCGGCACCAGCTGGACGAAGCTCACCGGCACCGGCATCGGCTCCGACCTCTTCTGCGTCCGCTTCGCGAACACGCAGTACGGCTGGGTCGTCGGCGCGGGAGGGTTCCTGGGCCGCACGCGCAACGGCGGCACCAGCTGGGACACCCAGTTCGTGGGCGGCAAGGATCTCTTCAGCGTCGCGTTCTCGGACACGTCGAACGGCTGGGCCGTCGGCGACGGCATCATCCTCGGCACCGTGGACGGCGGCGCGAACTGGACGCAGGTCCTGCCCGCGATCACCGCGCAGCCGCTGCGCTCGGTGGCGCGCGTCTCGACCGACGCCGCGTGGGCCGTGGGTGGCCTGGGCTCGACGCCCTCGACGTCGCCGTCGCTGGGCGGGCCCGTGTGGTCGCTCACGAGCCAGGGCGCCGCGTACGACCTGCAGGCGCTGCACATGGTGAACGGACTCTCCGGCTGGGCCGTCGGCAGCAACGGCAGCGGCGCGATCCTGCGCACCAGCAACGGCGGCACGACGTGGACGCCGCAGACGTCCAACTCGGCGCAGGCGCTCTACGGCGTCTACTTCGCGGACGGCCTGCGCGGCTGGGCCGTGGGCGCGGCCGGCCGCATCGTCCACACGTCCGACGGTGGCGGTTCGTAGGTTCGTCGCGAACCTCACGCGCGGCGCGTCCCGGTCCCGGGGCGCGCCGCGCGGCGTTTCGGCGCACCGCGTTGACTCCCGGGGCGCTTTCGCGGACGCTTCGCGGCTGTTCTCGCCCCTTCGCCGAGGAGTCCGCACCATGAGCGACCGCCTGATCGTGATCGACGGCTACAACCTGATCCATCGCACGCCGCAGCTGAAGCCGGGCGAGGGCCGCACGCTGCGCGAGTCGCGCGAGAAGCTGCTGAACCTGCTGTCGTGGATGATGGGCAGCGAGCACGTGCGGCACCTGGTCGTTTTCGACGGCGCCGAGGGCGGCGGCCGCGACGAGCGTTCGGGTTCGGTCGAGATCCGCTGGTCGCGGCCGCCCGAGAAGGCGGACGACGTGATCCGCCGCATCGTCGAGGAGCAGGTCTCGCGCGTCGATCGCGTCACCGTGGTGACCGCCGACCTCGAGGTCGCGCGGCACGCGCGCGCCATGGGCGCCGACATCGCGCTCAGCGATCTCTTCCTCGCGAGCGCCCTCGGCCGCGGCAAGGACGCGGACGGCGAGCCCGAGAAGCCCACGACGCTCTCGCGTGCCGAACTCGAGGACTGGGCCAAGCTCTTCCGCGCGCCGCGCCCGGGCGAGTCCGAGGAGTAGGCGCGCCGCACCGGAACGCGAAACGGGCGGCCTCCCATGGGAAGCCGCCCGCTCGTCGGGGGACAGGCTGCGAAGCTAGTGATGTCCCCGATCGACGTCGCAATCGTGGTCGCGCACCGCGAACGGCAGCAGCCACGCCTGTGAATCGTACGGCTCCGTGTCGTCCAGCAGCGTGCCCGCGGAGAAGGCGTTCACGCCGAAGTGGCGCAGGCCCGGGAAGTCCAGGTCCTTGAACTGGATCGTGAAGGTGCCGTCGCCGTTCGAGACGAACCGGCGGCGCTCCACGTTGTGGAAGAGCACGACCACGTCACTCGCACGGCCGGTCGAGACGGTGATCGTCACCGGCGTGTCCGACGGCAGCCACAGGATCCGGCGCAGGCGGTGCAGCTCGAGCGGGTCGGTGATCGTCGTGTCCTTCGCGCCCGCCTGGATGCGGATCGACTGGATGTGCGTCGTGGCGTTCGCCGACGTGACCTGCACGCCCGACGTGCCGACGATGCGCCAGTTCACGTGCACCGTCGTGGTGCCGGAGCTGTCGGTGGTCGAGTCGACGCGGAAGCGCCGGAACGCGAGCTTGCGCACCCACGTGTCGTCGAGCGGCTTGCGCACGATGCGGAGCGAGTCGTGGATCGCCGCGACGCCCGTGTCGCCGGCGAGGATGTTGAACTGGCCGATGTAGCGCTTGGTGATGGTCGCGACGGCGGTCGTCGGGCGGCCGGTCGAATCCGGGTCGCCGTACACCACGTCCACCGCGCGGCTGATCGAGTCCGCCGTCCGCCACCAGCGGATCGGCCGGATGATCGAGGCGCCGCCCGCGCCGAGCGTCATGTTCATCGCGTCGGTACTGGCGAAGAGGCCTTCGTCGATCAGCGCCGGGTTCGACGCGATCTGGTCGCTGACCTGCGCCACGTCGACCGCGGTCGCGCCGTTGTTGCCGCCGACATTCGTGCCGAGCGGCGAAGCGGGCTTGCTCGCCTTCCCGCAGCCGGCGACGGCCGCGAGCGCGACGAAGAGGCCCAGTGCAATCACGAGATGTCGCTTGTTCAAGTGAACCTCCGGCGTTGCGGACGTGCCCACGGGCGGGCCGTCGGGTGGTGTACGGCGTGGGGGTGTGGCGGTGACGGCAGGAGGGAGAGCACCGCGCGTGCCACAATTGCGGTCGGCGCAACGCGTTGCGCCACAACGAGCGAGCCTTCTCGCGCGCCGCCGGGGTGTACCGGGACGTTCAACCCGAGTGGGGCGCGGTACGCCTCGGGGCACCTGCACGACGGGCGCGGCACCGGTCCGGTGCCGCGCCCGCGCGGATCCTGCGGCCACGCGGCGGCGCCGCGCGGCGACTCGCGATGAGCCTAGAGCTTCACCTTCGTGTCGTGATCGACCTTGAAGATGAGCGACTTGCCCTGCGGCACGTCGACCTGGAAACCCTTCGACGCCGCGACGGCGCCCGTGGCGGCGGCGCCGCCCAGGATGCCGCCGATCACCGCGCTCTTGCCCGTGCCGCCGACGGCCTTGCCGAGCAGCGCGCCCGCCGCGGCGCCACCGGCGATCGCGCCGAGGTTCCGCTTCGTGGTCGAGCCGGCGATCATGCTGTCCGCCGACGCGCTGATGTCGTGCATCGTGCCGTTGGACTCGATCGAGGTCACGCGCAGCACGAGGTACGCGCGCGAACCCTTGGCCGCGCCGCTCACGCCCTCGACGACGCCGTGCACCGTGCTGCCGGCCGGGAACGGCGCGGCCGAACCGATCGTGATCGCCTCGTCGAGCTTGCCCGTCCACGCCTGGCCGGCGGTGGCGGTCTCGGAGTTGAGGCGCTCGTTCATCGTGATCTTGAGGCCGGTGCCGGCGGGCACGGTCGCGGTCGGCGCGGGCGCCGGAGCCGGCTTGGGCTTCGGCGTCGACTTCGGCTTGCTCGTTTCGGCCGGAGGCGTCGTCGCCGCGGGCGCGGGCGCCGCCTGCGTGGTGTCGCCGGCCGGCATGCCCTGCTGCGGCTCGATCTGGCCCTGCGGCTGCTCGACCGGGCTCGACGCGAGCAGGCTGTCGCTGGTGGCCGCGCCGTTCTGGGCGGTCTTGTTGCCGCAGCCCGAGAGCAGGAGCGCGATGGCGAAGAGGGCGGCGCAGGTGGCGAGAGAGCGACGAAGCATCATGGTTCCTCCATTGCGGATTGCCACGGCATCCATGCCGGGCATTGGGGCCGGCACAGCGGGAGCATCGGGCTCGCGGGGGGTGCGAATCCGGCGGGGAGAATGCCGTCCTGCGACGGTCCGCGCAAGCGTTTCGGGCACGAAATCACGCCCGCATGGCTGGCCGGAGCGCTCCGGGCGGCGTAACGTGGCGAAAACCTTACATGCGCGCGTGCTCGGGCGCGTGCCGTGGTGCGAATCGGGAGGCGACATGGACGTGACGGTGCGCCGGGCGGACCTGGCGACGAAGGCGGCGGGGCTCCTCGCCGTGGGCGTGCACGAGGGAACGCCGCGCGCGGGTGGCGCCGCGAAGCGCCTCGACCGCGCGACGCGCGGCGCGGTCGCGGCGGAGCTCGCCGCGGGCGACTTCCGCGGTCGCGCGGGCGAGACCGCGCTGCTGCACCCGCGCGGCGTGAAGGCGAAGCGCGTGCTGCTCGTGGGCCTCGGCCCCGCGGCCGATCGCGCGCCGCAGCGCCTGCGCCTCGCGGCCGCCGCGGCGGCGCGGCGCGCGCGCGACCTCGGCGCGGGCACGCTCGCGCTCGCGCTCGACGCCGACGGCGCGGCGCCGCCGGAGGTCGAGCTCACCGCGATCGCCGAGGGCGTGCTGCTCGGGCACCACCGCTGGGCCGCGTACCGCAGCGACGCGAAGCCGCCGCTCGATCGAGCCGACGTGCTGCTGCCGGTGGCCGCTTCGCGCGCGGCCGCGGACGCGGTCGCCGCGGGCGCCACGCGCGGCGAGGCCGTGTGCCTCGCGCGCGATCTCGCGAACACGCCCGGGCAGGACCTCGTGCCCGCGCAGCTCGCCGCGCGCGCGCAGGAGATCGCGAAGCACGTGGGCGCGCGCTGCACCGTGCTCGACCCGGAAGCGATGGAGCGGCTCGGCATGGGCTGCACGCTCGCGGTGGGCCGCGGCAGCGTGCACCCGCCGCGCTTCGTCGTGCTCGAGCACGCGCCCGCGAAGACGTCGCGGCGCGGCGCGAAGGTCCCGACGATCGTGGTGATCGGCAAGGGCGTCACGTTCGACACCGGCGGCTACTCGCTCAAGCCGCGCGACGGCATGGGGCGCATGAAGTACGACATGTCCGGCGCCGCGGTGGTGCTCGGGCTCTTCGCGTCGCTGCCCACGCTCGATCTGCCCGTGCGGCTCGTCGGCCTGATCCCCAGCGCCGAGAACATGGTGAGCGATCGCGCGATGAAGCCCGGCGACGTCGTGCGGGCGCTCGGCGGCACGTCGATCGAGGTCACCAACACCGACGCCGAGGGCCGGCTGCTGCTCGCCGACGCGCTCGGCTACGCGAAGCGCTTCCAGCCCGAGGCCGTGGTCGATCTCGCGACGCTGACCGGCGCGATCACCGTCGCGCTCGGCCGCGCCGCCGCGGGCCTCTTCACGCGCGACGACGCGTTCGCGAAGGAGCTGGTGGCGGCGGGCGAGGCCGTGGGCGAGCGGCTCTGGCGCATGCCACTCTGGGACGACTACGCCGCCGAGCTCAAGGCGCGCGACACCGCCGACCTCGTCAACTCGACCGAGCGCCCCGAGGGCGGGTCGTGCGTCGCGGCGGCGTTCCTCGAACAGTTCGCGCGCGGGCTGCGCTGGGCGCACCTCGACATCGCGAGCACCGCGTGGACGTACGAATCGCGCCCCGACTCGGCGCGCGGGGCGAACGCGTTCGGGCTGCGGTTGCTCGTGCGCTGGCTGGAGACGCGCGCGCGCTGACGCGCGCGCGTCAGTGCGCGGCGGGCTTCGGCGTCGCCTTCGGCAGCGCGCCCTTCACCGGCGGCGCCGGCGCGGGCCGGGGCGGCACCGGCTTCGGCGCCGGCTTCGGCCCGCGGCGCGGAACGGCCTGCGGTGCCGGATCGCGCATCACCACGAGGCCGGCCTCGTCGTTCTGCAGCCGCAGCAGGTGCCCCTCGGGCGAGAGCCACATCGTCCACGCGGACGTCGAGTCGGCGAGCGCGATGCGTTCGGCGAGGATCCGCTTGCCCTCCCAGCGCACCGTGTCCGGCGCGGCGGGCGCGGCCTGGATCTCGGACGTGTTCGGCTCGTGGCTCAGCGTGACCACGCCGACGGGGCGCGGGCCGTACAGCCGGCCGTGCAGGCTGCGGCCGATGACGTCGAACAGCGTGAAGAGGCCGGCATCCATCGCGAAGATGCGCCCGGGCGGACGCACGAGCTTCACCGCGTCGCCCGTCTTGCCCGCGACCTCGGTGTAGACCGTCAGCGCCGTGTCGCCGGGGAGGATGCTGCGGACGATCAACGGGCCACCGCTCGATTCGTTCGAGATGTAGTTCGTCATCCCGAAGTCGTTCGCGTTCATCACGAGCTGCATGCTCTTCTCGAAGTCGACGACCGTACCGTCGCTCTTGCGGCCCTGCCGCGTCGCGATGGCGATCACGGTGATCGAATCGCCGCCCTGGTCCCAGCGGAAGCGCTCGGAGGCGACCGGGCGGTCGTGGCTGTAGACGACGAGCCGGCCCTGGTCGAGCGTCTGGGTCGTGGGCGACTGGGCGAACGTGATGGGGGCGAGCGTCGCGACGAGCAGGGCGCCCGCGACGAGGGCGCGCGTGGTGGCGTTCATGACGGAAAATCGTAGCACAGGGGCGGGCCGGGTCCGTGAGCCGCGTGACAAGCCCGCCCGGCTCGGGTATGCACCGCGCGGAGGGTCCCGGCGTGCCGCCCCGCGCGGGTCGCGACGGCCGTACGCGACCGGGCCGGCCCTCGTCTCCCGAGGAGGAGCCGCATGTCCCGAACGATCCGTCCCGCCTGGCTGCTCGCGCTCCCGCTCGTGGCCCTCGCCGGCTGCGCCCACGTCGACGTCCGCGACACGCGTTCCGACCGCGCGGTGCTGCGCGCGCAGGCCGACGCCTGGGACGCGGCCATCGTGCGCAAGGACCGCGCGGCGATCGAGGCCAACATGGCCGACGACTTCCGCCAGATCGACCGCCGCGGCGACGTGTCGGCGAAGGCCGAATTCGTGACGGACCTGCTCGACCCCAAGCTCACGATCGACCCGTATACGGTCGAGGACTTCGAAGTCCGCCTCTACGGCGACGCCGCGCTCCTCACCGGCAGCACGCGCATGAGCGGGCACTACGACGGCAAGGAGTTCCGCACGCACTACCGCTATACGGACACGTACGTCCGCCGCGACGGGCGGTGGCGCATCGTGCAGGTGCAGATCACGGGGCTCGCCGACTGACGGGCCCGCGCGTGCGTCAGGCCCCGGCGGGCTCCAGCCGGGCCACGCACTCGATGTGCGGCGTGTGCGGGAACATGTCGACCGGCGTCACGTCGCGCAGCGCGTAGCCCAGCGCGGCGAAGTCCTTCACGTCCCGCGCCAGCGTGGCCGGGTTGCAGGACACGTAGACGATCCGCCGGGGAGTGAGTTCGGCGCAGCGCGCCACGACGCGCGGATGCAACCCCGCGCGCGGCGGGTCGACCACGACCACGTCCGGCTTCACCGCGCCGGCGCGCTCGCCGCGCGCCCACTCGCGCAGGATCTGGCGCGCCTCGCCGCACTCGAAGCGGACGTGCGGCAGGCCGTTGCGCTCGGCATTGCGGCGCGCGCGATCGATCGCGTCCGGCACCGTCTCGACGCCCACGGCCGTCTTCGCCGCGCGCGCGAACAGCAGCGTCAGCGTGCCGGCGCCGCAGTAGAGGTCGAGCACCGTCTCGTCGCCCTGCAGCGCGGCGGCCTCGAGCGCGAGCGTGTAGAGCGTCTCGGCCTGCGCGCTGTTGGTCTGCAGGAACGCGTTGCCCACGACCTCGAACTCGAGCCCGAGCAGCTTCTCGACGATCGAGCCGCCGCCGGCGAGCACGATCTCGCGTTCCATCACCGCGACGTTGGCGCGCGAGGCGTTGATCCCCAGCGTCACCGTCTTCACCTCGGGCGAGAGCGCGGCCACCGCGCGCGCCCAGTCGGCGAGCCCCGGCAGCTGGTCCGAGGATGCGATCAGGTGCACGGCGCACTCGGCGGTGAGCGGCAGGTGGCGCACCATCAGGAAGCGCGCGACGCCGTCGAGGCGCGCGGGGTGGTAGGCGACCCAGCCGTGCTCGCGCGCGAAGGACTGCGTGAGGCGCACGATCTCGAGCGTGAGCGGCGAAGCCAGCCAGCACTCGCGCTGCTCGAACACGCGGTCGAACGTGCCGCGCTCGTGCAGGCCGAGCACGGGCGCGCCGTCGGCGGCGCGCATGAAGCTGAACTCCATCTTGTTGCGGTAGTGCCACGGCGCGGGTGCGGGCACGAGCGCGTGCACGACCGGCGCGGCGACGCCGCCCAGGTGGCGCAGCGTGTCGGCGACCTGCTTCTCCTTGAACCGGCACTGCTCGGCGTAGGGCAGTTCCTGCAGCCGGCAGCCGCCGCACTGGTCCACGTGCACGCACTTCGGCGCGAGCCGCCCCGGCGCGGGGCGCTCGATCGAGACGAGGCGCGCTTCGGCGAAGCTGCGCTTGACCTTGGTGGGGCTCGCGATCACACGATCGCCGGGCAGGCCGCGGTCCACGAACACGACACGGCCTTCGTGCCGCCCGAGGGCCTTGCCGCCCAGGGCGAGGTCCTCGATCTCCAGCGTCAGGGGCTCTCGGGGCTTCATGGCCTCGTCAAGATTGGGGGCGTGTCGGCGGGTGGGAGAACGACGGCCGGGCGCGATCGGGGCGTCTCGTGAGACCCTGAGGGCCGTCCCCCGACGCGGAACCGGGAAATCGTGCCCAAGTTAGCACAGGAGGTTTCCATGCGACGTCGGGTCCACGCGGCGGGGTTCGCACTCCTCGCGACGATGCTCGCGCTCACCGCGGCGCCCCCGCGCGCGGTCGCGCGGCCGTGGCTGGGCGTGCAGCTCGCCGAGCTCTCGAGCCGGCAGCGCGACAGCCTCGGGCTCGCGCCCGGGCGCGGCGTGCGGGTCGTTCGTGTGATCGACGGCGGCCCGGCCGAGCGCGCGGGACTCCGGAAGGATGACGTCGTCCTGCGCTTCCGAGGCAAGGACGTCGGTACGACGCACGACCTGATCGGCGCGATCGCCGCGGCGCGTGAAGGCGACGCCGTCGCGATCGCGCGGCTGCGCGCGGGACAGCGCCGGGAGCTGACGGCGACGCTTGCGCCGTGGCCGACCACCGGGGAGTTCGCGCCGCGCACAGACCTCGCGGGCGCAGAGTTCCGGAACACCGGGAACGGGCGCGTCGCGCGCCTGCGGTTCCGCGAGCCGGACGGCACCGAGCGCGACTGGGTGGGCGACCCGGCGTCGCTCGACGACGCGACGCTGGATCGCGCGCTCGCGATCCTGGAAACGGGTGGCGAGTTCGCGCTGGGGTATCGCGCGGCGATCGTCGGCGCGCAGTCGGCGCGCGTGCGGCTCGGCGTGCGCACGGTACCGCTCGAGGCGGAGATGGCGGCGCGGCTCGGTGCCGCGCAGGCGCACGGCGCGCTCGTCGTGGCGGTGATCCCCGGCTCCCGCGCCGCCGCCGCGGGGCTGCTCGCCGGCGACGTGATCGCCGCCGTCGACGGCCGCGAGATCGATTCGCCGGACGCGCTCGACGGGCATCTCAATCCGCTCGACACGCGTGCCCGGCTCACGATCTGGCGCGGCGCGCAGCGGCGCGACCTCGAGGCCGCGCTCGCGCCCCGGCCGCGCGACCCGATGCGCGCGTGGGAGGCGGAACACGACTCGCTGATGATGGAGCGGCTCCGGCAGGGCATCGCGCTCCGGGAGACCACGTACAGCCGGGCCATCGAACAGCCGTCGGACCCCGACTGGGCGGCGAAGCTCGAAACCCTCCTGTTCGCCGATCCGGCGGCGCCCGCCCACTCGTTCGGGAACCCCGACCCCGTCCCGCCTCCCGGCTCCCGGGAGGACCTTCGCCGCCAGGTCGAGGACCTGCGCCGGGAGGTGGCCGACCTGCGCCGGAGGCTGGACCACCACCGCGCCCGCTAGCCCGACGAGCGCCCCGGACGGCGCGAAAGGACCGCACGAAAACGTGACGGAACCTTTCGCGCCGTTCGACTGTCTGAGCAGTGCACACGACGCGATCCCCGCCCAGGATCCGAACGACGTTCCCAGGAGGTCGTCCATGGTTTCCACGCTTCCGCGCGGAGTGCTGCTGCCGCTCCTCGCCCTCACGCTGACCATTCCGCCCACCCTGATGCACGCCCAGGCGGCGCAGGCGAAGCCCTGGCTGGGCGTGATCACCCAGCAGGTGACGCCCGAGCTGCGCGACGGTCTCGGCCTGCCCGACGCCCAGGGCGTGCTCGTCAACAGCGTCATCGACGACGGGCCGGCCGATCGCGCCGGCCTGCGCAAGGGGGACGTGATCCTCCGCTACAACTCGCGCTCGGTGGAATCGCCGTCCGCGCTGGCCGACCTGGTCGGCGATTCGCGCGAGGGCGACGAAGTCGCGCTCGCGATCGTGCACGCCGGCGAGCGCCGTTCGCTCAACGTGCGCCTCGGCACGCGTCCGGCCGACGAGGACATGTCGCCGCCCGAGCCGCCGGCTTCGCCGCACGCCCCGCGTGCGCCGCGCGCGCCCGGCGACGACGATTCGAAGGACAAGCGCGACGTGCGCATCCGCATCAGCCGCGACGGCGTGACGCGCGAGTACGACGGGCAGGATCTCGACGACCTGCCCGACGACGTCCGGAAGATGCTGCCCGACCTGCAGAACATGCGGCAGTTCCGCCACGGCATGCCGGGCATGGGCAAGGACATCCGCGTCATGACGCTCGGCGCCGGCCGCGGCCGGCTGGGCGTGCGCATCGAGTCGCTGAACCCCGACCTCGCGTCGGCGCTCGGGACGAGTGGTTCGGAGGGCGTGCTGGTGCTGCAGGTGATGGACGGCACGCCCGCCGAGAAGGCCGGCCTCAAGGCCGGGGACGTGATCGTGGCCGTGGACGGCCACGACGTGAAGGACGCGGAGGGTCTCGTCGGGGCGCTCCGTGACGTCGAGGGCCGGGTCTCGCTGACGGTGTCGCGCCGGGGAACGCGACGCACGGTCGAGGCCCAGTTGGAGCCCGCGCCGCGGACCCTCCGCGGCGAAGGCGGACAGGCCTGGGGCCGCATGGGGGACATGGGGAACATGGGCCGGCTTCGCGACGACCGCGGAACCGACCGCGACGACCTGCGCCAGCAGGTCGACGAACTCCGCCAACAGCTGCGCGATCTGCGTCATCAGCTGGAGGAACGGAACCACGAGTGACCCTGACGTGTAGAACGGTTGGGGCACCGATCACGGTCGCATCCGGGGGCGTCGTCCGACCCGCCGTCACCGAAAGGTGAAGCATGGGGCGAAGTCTGCGGCGGGAAGGTGCAGCGCGGCGTCCCCGACGATGCGGCCGTGAATGCGCGACGCCCGGTGGCGAAGAGCCACCGGGCGTCGTGCCGTTTCTCGCCGCGCCGCGGCCGCGATAAGCTGCGCGTTCCATGTCCCTCCTCGAGCCCAACTACTGCCCGCGCTGCGCGACCCCGCTCGCGCCCGTGCCCGAGCACGGCATCCTGCGGCCCACGTGCCCGGCCTGCGGCTTCATCTGGTACCGCAACCCCGTGCCGGCCGCCGGCGTGCTGCTCGAGCGCGACGGCCACGTGCTGCTCGTGCGCCGCAAGTTCGATCCCCGCGCCGGCTCGTGGTGCATCCCGGCCGGCTTCATGGAAGCGGGAGAGACGCCCGAGGAGTCCGCGATCCGCGAGACGCTCGAGGAGACCGGGCTGCAGGTGCGGCTCACGAGCCTGTTCCACGTCTATGCGGGCTTCGACGATCCGCGCGTGCGCGCGATCCTGATCCTCTACCGCGCCGAGCAGGTAGGCGGGACGCTGGCGCCGGGGGACGATGCGATCGAGGCCGACTGGTTCCCGCTCCACGCGCCGCCCGCGGACATCGCGTTCGAGGCGCATCGCCAGGCGCTGGCGGACCTGCTCGCGCGCCGCTGACGCGGCGCGACGCACTTCCCGGCATTTGCGGCGCCTGCGGGCGCGCGACGCGGCCCCCCTCTTCAGGCCCCGGCGGACGATCCGAAACTCCGGGGATCGTTCGAGTCCCCCGCGCCGCCGGAGTTGCGCCTCCGCCGGTGCGTGTCCCCTGCATTCCCCCGGAGTCCCTCGTGTCTTCGCCCCAGCCTGCGCCCGTTCGCGCTCCTGCGCGCCCGGGCGCTCCCGCGGTACCCGTCGCCGTGGTGCTCGGCGCCGCGGCGCTCGCCGCCGCCGCGTTCCCCGTGCTGTCGGCCTGGCCCGCCGCCGCCCTCGGCGCCGCCGGTGCGTGGATCGCCGCCCATGCCGCCGCGCGCGAGCGCCGTGCCCGCATCGCGTCCGAGGCCGCCGCGCGCGCGTCGCGCGCACTCGCCCACTCCGCCGCGGACGAACTCGCGACGGTCCACGCCGGGAACGCGCGCCTCGCCGACGAGCTCGAGCGGGCCCGTGAAGCGGCCGGCGAGGCCGAGCGGCATTTCGCACTCGCGCTCCAGGGCTCCAACGACGGCGTGTGGGAACACGACCTGCGGACGCGCCGCACGTTCCTGTCGCCGGACTTCCGGGAACGGCTCGGGGTCGATCCTGACGAAGCGCGCGACGTGCTCGCGTGGTTCGAGGACCACGTGCACCTCGACGACGTCGAGCGCTGGCGGCAGGCCGTTCGCGAGCAGGGCGAGGATCGCGCGTCGTACAACCTCGACGTGCGCCTGCGCACGCCGTCCGGCGACTATCGCTGGTTCCGCGCGCGCGGCTCCGCCGAATGGGACGTCGCCGGGCGCATGGCGCGCATGTCGGGCTCGCTCACCGACGTCACCGAGCGCCGCTTCGCCGAGCACCGCCTGCGCGAGAGCGAGGAGACGTTCCGCTCGCTGTCGGCGGCGTCGCCGATCGGGATCCTGAAAGCCGACGCGCTCGGCCAGTGCGAGTACTGCAACGACCGCTGGCAGGCGATCACCGGTCTCTCGGACTTCGAAGCACTGGGCGACGGCTGGATGGAGGCGGTGGCGCCCGAGGATCGCGACGCGGTGCGCCAGCAGTGGATCCTCTACGTGGCCGGCGGCCGGCCGTTCGAGGTGCAGTTCCGCACCGTCGCGCCCGACGGCGAGCTGCGCTGGGTGCGCTCGCGTGCGAACGCGATCCGCGACGAACGCGCCGACGCCAACGGGTTCGTGGTCACGTTCGAGGATATGACGGGTGAACACCACGCCGCCACGGCGCTGGCCGACGCCCGCGACAAGGCGATGCAGGCCGCGCAGGCCAAGAGCGAGTTCCTCGCCAACATGAGCCACGAGATCCGCACGCCACTGAACGGCGTGCTGGGGATGGCCCAGCTGCTCGCGGGCACGGACCTGTCGGACGAGCAGGTCGACTACGTGCGGACGATCAACACGAGCGCCGACGCGCTGCTCGCGATCATCAACGACATCCTCGACTTCTCGAAGATCGAGGCCGGCAAGCTGCACATCGAGCGCGTGGAGTTCGACCTGCGCGGCCTGTTCGAGGACGTGGCCGAGCTGCTCGCCCCGCGCGCCCGCGAGGGCGGGCTCGAACTCGTGCTCGCCATGGAGCCCGCACTCGTCTCCCGGCGGGTCGGCGATCCCACGCGCATCCGCCAGATCCTGATCAACCTCGTCTCGAACGCGATCAAGTTCACCGAGCGCGGCGAGGTCGAGATCTCCGCCGAGGCCATCGCGGCGGGGCCGGCGTCGGTGGTGCGACTGCGCGTGCGCGACACCGGCATCGGCATCGACGGCGACCGGCTCGGCGCCGTGTTCGAGAGCTTCACGCAGGCCGACGGCTCGACCACGCGCCGCTATGGCGGCACCGGGCTCGGGCTCACGATCAGCCGCCAGCTCGCCCGCTTGATGGGCGGTTCGATCCACGTCGAGAGCGAGCCCGGCCGGGGCAGCGACTTCTGGATCGAGCTGCCGCTGCCCGCGGTGCCGGCGCCGGTCGAGCGCCCGTGCGACCTGTCTGGTGCGCGCGTGCTGGTCGTCGACCGCCACCCGCGCGCGAGCCGCATCCTCGTCGAGACGCTGCGGGGCTGGGGCGCGCACGTCGCGACCGCGGAGGACGCCGAGGCCGCGCTCGCGCACGCCACCGACGCCGGGCGTCCGGACCTCGTGCTGCTCGGGCACCATCCCGACGACGCGGCCGCCGTGGACGTCGCGCGGCGCCTGTTCGCGCTCGAGGGCCACGGCGGCCGGGGCGTCGTGGTGCTGGCGGCGCAGCCGCCCGGCGCGGCCGAACAGGCGCTCGTGGGCGGCGGCCGCCCGATCGAGGCGTGGGTCGTGCGCCCCATGCGCGACGTCGCGCTCGCTCGCGTCCTCGCGCGCGCACTGGGCCGCGTGGGCCAGCAGGCGCGCGAGGCATCGCTCGTCACCGGCCGCGAGAGCTTCGAGGGGCTGCAGGTGCTGCTCGTGGACGACAACGAGGTGAACCGCAAGGTCGCACTGCGCATGCTCGAGAAGCTCGCGGTCACGGCGACCTCCGCGGTCAACGGCCTCGAAGCCGTGGTGCGGATCGCGGAGAACGCCTACGACCTCGTGCTCATGGACTGCCAGATGCCCGAGATGGACGGCTACGAAGCGACGCGCGCCGTGCGCGAGCGCGAGTCCGCCCAGGGCGGCCACGTCTACATCGTGGCGATGACCGCGAACGCCATGGCGGGCGACCGCGAGCGCTGCCTCGAGAGCGGCATGGACGGCTACCTCGCCAAGCCGGTCCGCATGGACGCGCTGGCGGACGAGCTGCGGCTCGCGATGCAGCGTCGGCTCGAAGGCCTGGGGCGCGCGGCCTAGGCGCGCCCCGAAAACACGACGCCCCGCGCGGACCGGCCGCGCGGGGCGTCGTGCGCTACGGAGTCGCGATCAGGCGGCGCGGGCCTCGCCCAGCGCCATGGCGAGCACGTTGCTCGCGAGGGTGGCGCGATCGAGGTCGAGGTCGTCGAACGTCTCGCCGTGCTGCTTGTTGCTCAGGTTGAGCACGCCGACGACCCGCTGCCGGTGGAGCAGCGGCACCGAGATGAACGAGCCCGAGTTGTAGGAATCGCAGCCCGTCGCCCGCACGGCCGGCGACGTGTCGCCTTCGCGCACGAGCACCGGCTGCTGGTTCCGGGCCACCCAGCCGGCCACGCCCTGACCCATGGGCACCCGCACGCGCTGCAGGACGGCCGGATCGACGCCGCGGCCGGCCATGATGCGCAGGTCGCCCGCCTGGTCGTCGAGACGCATCACGGTGAGGCGCTCGATCTGGAAGCGGTCGCAGAACCACGTCACGAACGCGCGCGTGATCTGCGCGGGGTCCGGGTCGCACGCGATCACCTCGAACGCCTCGCGCACGATCGTCAGCGTCTCGGACATGTCGGCGGCACGCGCCTCGGTGGTCGCGATCAGCGCACAGGCCTCGGACAGGTGCGTGCCGATCGCGCCGATCTGCTCCTCGAGCGCGGCCGTCTGGCGGTTGAGGCGCACCGACTCGTCGTGGTGCGTGACCGATTCGGTGCGCAGCTGCTCGACCTGGCGCATCAGCGCCTGCACGGTCGCGCCGCGGGCCTCGCTCTCGGCGATCGCGCGCTCGAGCGCCGCTTCGAGCTCGCGCACGCGCTCCTGCGCCGCCTGCACGGCGCGCTTGGACGCCTCGACGTTGGCGCGCGATTCCGGCGTCGCGCGGCCGCCGGCGTGCAGCCGGCGCGCGATCGCCAGCGACGCCAGGCCGCGCAGCGGCTGCAGCGCCTCGAGCGCGTTCGGCCCGAACGCGTTCGGGCGCGGGCTCACGAGCAGGATGAAGCCGAGCAGTTCGTCGCGGTCGTTGAGCGGCAGGACGGCGCACGAACGCCAGCCGACGGGGGCCGTCAGGGCCTGCAGCTGCTCGCCCTCGAAATTGTCCGGCTCGTAACCCGGGCTCTGCCCGAACAGCTTCTCGAGCAGCTGCCGGCGGGCGTCGCCGTTGAAAATTGCACTGGGCTGGATGAACTTTCGCACGAGCCTGGCCGGCAGCTGGTCGACGCCGACGGAGACGGCGCGGCGGTGCAGGTTCTTCTTGTCGAGCTGGAAGACGACCTCGAAACGCTCGTGCTCGGCCGAGTACATGGCCACCGACGGATGCCAATCCGGCTGCAGCGCACGGAGATAGAGCAGGAGCGCCTCGAGACCGGACTCGAGGTCGGGCGCGCCGGCGAGGCTGCCCGCGATGTCACGCAGCGGATATCGGAACACGTCGTGATCCCCCGGAAACAGGTGAGCGAAGCGAAGGGCCCGCCCCCGGGGGCAATGCCCGTGCCGGATTCGCACTGCGATCTGCACGCACTGCCGGATCGGGGTCCACTCGCGCCGGGCCGTCGCGTCCGCGAGCGCGTTCGCACACGGGACTGGCCGGGCCCGAACGCCACGGGCTAGAGTGGCCACGCGATCCCGAGGCCGCGCCGTCGACACCAAAGGACCGTCATGCCCCGAGCCGCCGACCGACCCATCCTGCGCGATTCTTCCGAGCTCGGCCGCGTCATGGCCGCCGCGCGCGAGCGCGAGCTCGCCGGCGAACGCGTCTGCCACCTGGAGCGCGGCGAACCCGACTTCGACACGCCGCCGCACGTGGTCGAGGCGCTCGCGCGTGCGGCCGCCGATCCGCGCACGCACCATTATCCCGATCCGCGCGGCACGCTCGCGCTGCGCGAAGCCCTCGCCGCCAAGCTCGCGCGCGAGAACCGGCTCGAGGCGCATCCCGACGACGTCACCGTCACGATCGGCGGCACGCATGGGCTCTTCCTCACGATGCAGGCGCTGCTCGCGCCGGGGGACGAGCTGCTGGTGCTCTCGCCCTACTGGATGGCGATCCCGAACCTGGTGTCGTTCGTCGACGGGGCGACGATCCGCGCGGTCCCGGCGTACCTCGGGATCGGTGCGGGCACGACGGCGCCCGCGGCGCTGGCGAACGCGCTGCGTGAGGCGATCGGGCCGCGCACGCGCGCGCTGTACCTGAATACGCCCAACAACCCGACGGGTGTCGTGCTCGAGCGTGCGATGCTCGCCGCGATCGCCGACGTCGCGATCGAGCGCGACCTGTGGGTGATCGCCGACGAGGCGTACGAACACCTGCTGTACGACGGCGCCGCGCACGTGTCGATCGGGTCGTTGCCCGGCATGGCCGCGCGCACGGTGTCCACCTACACGTTCTCCAAGAGCTACGCGATGACCGGCTGGCGCGTCGGCTACGTGCACGCCCCGCCGTCGCTGCGCGCCGCGATGGGTCCGCGGCTCTCGTTCTACACGACGCACGGCCAGTTCGCCGCCGTGCAGGCGGCCGCGCTCGCGGCGGTCACCGGTCCGCAGGACGCCGTCGACGCGATGCGCCGCTCGTACGACGAGCGCCGCCAGGCGCTGCTCGCCGGCCTCGCGGCCGCGGGCGTGCCCTGCGCGCGGCCCCGCGGGGCGTTCTATGCGTTTCCGGACGTGAGCGGTGCGCTCGAGGGCGGCGACACGTGGGCGCTGGTCGAGCGCTGGCTCGCGCACGGCGTCGCGGTGCTGCCCGGCACGGCGTTCGGGCCCGCGCACGCGGGGCACGTGCGGCTGTCGATCGCCGCGAGCGCGGCGGATCTCGCCGAGGCCGTGCGCCGGATCGCGACCGCGGTCGCGGGAGCGCGCGCGTGAACGCGCCCGCGCGCTGGTGCCCCGAGTGCGGCGCGGCGTACGCCGCGGGCTACGTCGCGTGCCGCTGGTGCCGCGTGGTGCTGGTCGAGCGGCCGCCGCTGCCCGAGGGCGTGCCCGTGATCGTGCACCGCGTGCCCGATGCGGCCAGCGGTGCGCTCCTCACGGGCGTGCTCGAACACCAGGGCATCGCCGCGGTGCTGCGCAGCGCGACGCTGGCGGTCTACGGCGCGATCCCGCGCGACTGGTCGACCACCGCGTGGGGCGAGATCGTGGTCCCCGGCGCGCAGGCCGACGACGCGATCGCGATCCTCGCCGACTACCTCGCGGCGCTCGAGCGCGGCGGCTTCGTGCGCGACGAGGACGTCGAGGCGCGGTAAGCGGCGCGCCGCGGCGCGCCCACCGCCCTACTCCTCGTCGTCCTCGTCCTGCACCGGCGTGCGGCGGCCGACCGGGTGCAGCGTCGTCGTGTCGGCGTCCTCGGACTCCGGCTCCTCGGCGAGGATCAGGAAGCCCGAGCCCACGCGCTGCGGCACGATCACGTGCGAGAGCGCCAGCTCGAAGACCTCGTCCATGGTCTCGACGGGGATCAGCTCCAGCCGCGCGCGGACGTCCTCCGGCACCTCGTGCACGTCCTTCAAGTTCACGGCGGGGAAGATCAGCCGCCGGATCCCGGCGCGGTACGCCGCCAGCGCCTTCTCGCGCAGGCCGCCCACGACCAGCACCTTGCCGCGCAGGCTCACCTCGCCCGTCATCGCCACGTCGTGGCGAATCGGCCGGTCGCTCAGCACCGATGCGATCACGAGCCCGACGGTGATGCCCGCCGAGGGGCCGTCCTTGGGCACGCCGCCCGCGGGGAAGTGGATGTGGATGTCGAACTGCTCGAAGATGGCGGGCTCGATGTCGAGCGACTCGGCGCGCGAGCGCACGTACGAATGCGCCGCCTGCACCGACTCCTTCATCACCTCGCCCAGCTGGCCCGTCAGCGTCACGCGGCCGCTGCCCGGCATGCGCAGCGCTTCGATCACGAGGATCTCGCCGCCGGCCGCCGTCCACGCGAGGCCCATGGCCACGCCGACCTCGTCCGACTTGCCCGCCATCTCCGGCTGGTAGAGCCGGCTGCCGAGGTAGTCGTCGAGCTTCGCGACCGACACCGTGTGGCGCCGCCCGTCGCCGGTCACGCGCGCATGCGCCACCTTGCGGCACACGGTCGCGATCTGGCGCGAGAGCCCGCGCACGCCGGCCTCGAGCGTCCAGTGGCGGATCATGGCGCGCAGCGTGTCGTCGGGTAGCGACACGTCGCGCGCGGCCAGGCCGTGGTCACCGACGAGGCGCGGCACCAGGAAGCGGCGCGCGATCTCGATCTTCTCGTCCTCGGAGTAGCCGTGCACCTCGATCACCTCGATCCGCTCCTGCAGCGGATCGGGCACCAGCTCGAGGTGGTTCGCGCACAGCAGGAAGATCGCGTGCGAGAGGTCGATCGGGATCCCGAGGTAGTGGTCGGTGAAGTGCGAGCACGACTCCGGGTCGAGCAGCTCGAGCAGCGCCTCCATCACGCCGAGGCCGTCTTCTCCGGCGAGCCGGTCGATGCCGTCGATCATGAACACGGGGTTGCGCACGCCGGTCTCGCGCAGCGCGCGGACGATCTTGCCGGGCTGTGCGCCCGGAACGCTGCGCGACGTGCCGACGAGATCGGCGGCGCCGGCGGTGCCGGACACGCTGATGCGCGCGAACGGCCGGTCGAGCGCGTGCGCGATCGCGGCGCCCAGCGAGGACTTGCCCGTGCCGGGCGGGCCCACGAGGCAGAGCGCGGGGCCCGGCAGGTCGGGCTTCAGCTGGCGCACGGCGAGGAACTCGACGACGCGCTCCTTGGCGCGCGCCAGCCCGAGGTGCTCGCGCTCGAGCACGCCCTGGACGGCGCCGAGGTCGGCGTCCTCGGACACGGTGGTGTCCCACGGCAGCGCCCACAGCCACTGCAGGTACTGGCGGACCTGGCCGGCCTCGATCGACCCGGACGGCAACCGGCGCAGCCGGTCCATCTCGCGCTGCGACTGGCGCGCGACCTCGGCGGGCAGGTTGGAACCCGGCAGCGGTTCCGCCGGCGGCTCGAGCGGGCGCGGGCGCAGCGTCGGCGCGCCCGCGGACGCGCGCATGGGGCGGGGGGAGCGTCGGGCCTCGAGGGAGCGTTTACGAGTGGGGCGCGGCATGGCGGGCTCCGGCTCTTCCTTGGGTTCCTGGGGCAGCCAGTGGACGGGGGGCGCGACGGACACCCTCACCGAAGAGCAATTCGGCGGCCGCGCCCACCTCTGGACCGGCGGCCGGGCGGGCTGCCCGGAACGGCCGAAACGATCGCCAGTTCGCGCACCGGGGCCGGAAAACGCCCGGCGATGGGGGCGAACCCCATGTCGGCAAACGGGTTGCCGGGAGGGTGCAAGCGCACGGGGTGGGCCCGGGCGATGCGTTATGCACGCGCCGCGTGCAGCGCGCAGGTCCCGCGGGCCGGGCCGCGCGGGGGGAAAAGCAGGAGGCCCCGTCCGGGTGGACGAGGCCTCGAGACGCGAGCGAAGCGTCCATGCTGCGGCAACCGGGTAAGCGTATCACGGAACGCCCGCCGCGCGAACCGGCGCGTCGCCGCGCCCGGCGCGCGAAGCCCGGCGGTCGTCGCACGCCCGGCGGGAGCGCGACGCGGGCATCCGTCCGCGCGGCTGCGGTACCATGCCCGGAATGAGCTCGACCCTCCCGAGGCGCCCCGATTCGACCCCCGCGGACGCCGGATCCTCGCGTGTCGCCGGCGTCCCGCTCGCCACGCGCGCGGCGTCGCTCGCGGCCCTCGCCCTGGCGACCTTCGCCGCGTTCGCCGGCGTGCTGCGGAACCGCTGGATCCTGTTCGACGATCCCGACTACATCTTCGCGAACCCGCACATCAATCGCGGGCTCACGGCGGACGGCCTGCATTGGATCATGGGGCACCCGCACGGGGGCAACTTCCACCCGCTGACGTCGGTGCTCTACATGCTCGACGCGCAGTTCCTGGGCTCGTCGCCGGTCGCGCACCACGCCGTCTGCCTGCTGTTCCACGTCGCCACGACGCTGCTGCTGGCCGTGGCGCTCCACCGGCTGACGGGGGCGTGGTGGCGGAGCCTGATCGTCGCCGCGGTCTTCGCGGTCCACCCGCTGCGCGTCGAATCCGTGGCGTGGATCTCGGAGCTGAAGGACGTCCTGAGCGGGTTCTTCTTCGCGCTCACGCTGTGGAGCTACGCCCGCTGGGCCGAACGCCCCGGCGCGCTGCGCTGGGGGCTCGTCGCGCTCGCGCTCGCGTGCGGACTGCTCTCCAAGCCGATGCTCGTCACGCTGCCGGGCGTGCTCGTGCTGCTCGACGTCTGGCCGCTCGGCCGCTGGAAGGGCGTCCCGGCGGCGGCGAGCCGGACGCGACCAGTGCATGCGCCGGCGCGGAACTTCGCCGGCCTCGTGTTCGAGAAGTGGCTGCTCGTCCTGCTGGTGGTCGCGTTCTCCGCACTCACGTTCTGGGTCCAGCGCTCCGCGGGTGCGGTGGTCGGTTCCGAGCGCCTGCCCGTCGGCGTGCGGCTGCTGAACGCCGCGCTCTCGGCCGGGCGTTACCTCGGGCTCACGTTCTGGCCCCGCGACCTCGTGCCGTTCCACATGCTGGTCGAGGCGCACGCGCTCGCGTGGGGCCCGTACGCGGTGGCGGGGCTCCTCGCGGTCTCGGCGTTCGCGGTGGCGACGCTGCGGCGCTGGCCGTGGATCGCGGTCGGCTGGTTCTGGTATCTCGGCACGCTCGTGCCCGTGATCGGGATCGTGCAGGTCGGCCTGCAGGGCTACGCCGACCGCTACACCTACCTGACCGTGATCGGTTTCACGATCGCGCTCGTCTGGACGCTCGCGCTCGCGTGGCCACGCGGGCGCGCGGGCGCCGTCGCGGCCGTGGGCATCGTCGGCGCGCTGGTCGCGGTGTTCGGTGTCGCCACGGCGCGGCAGGTCGCGCGCTGGCGCGACAACCACACGCTGTTCTCGTACACGCTCGCGCGCGACCCCCAGAACATCATGGCGCACTTCTGCCTCGCCACCGAGCTGCTCGACGCCGGCAAGCCCGCGGAGGCGGCGCAGCACCTGCGGGCGATCCTCGCGGTCTCGCCCGCGAACGGCGACACGCACGCGAACCTCGGCCTCGCGCTGACGCAGCTCGGCCGGCCCGCGGAGGCGGTGCCGGAGTTCGAGGCGGCGCTGCGGATCCACGATCGCCCGACCGCGCGGCACAACTTCGCGCGCACGCTCATGAAGCTCGACCGTGTCGACGAGGCGATCGTCCAGTACCAGGCCGCGCTCCGGCTCGATCCGGACCGCGAGCCGACGCTGGTCGAGCTCGGCGCCGCGCTGGGCATGCGGAACCGGCTGCCGGAGGCGGAGGCCGCGCTGAAGCACGCGGTGGACGTCTCGCGCGAACCCACCGAGGCCCGGCGGCTGCTCGCGGTGGTGCTCACGCGCGAAGGCGACGTCGAGGGCGCGGTCGCGCAGTACGCGCGCATCGTGGAGGCGCACCCGGACGACGCCGATGCGCTCAACAACATCGCGTGGATCCGCGCGACGCATGCCGACCCGCGGCACCGCAGCGGCGCCGAGGCGGTGCGCTTCGCCGAGCGCGCGGTCGCAGCGCAGGCGTCCGCGCCGCAGGCGGTGCTCTTCAGCACGCTGGCCGCGGCCTACGCCGAGGCCGGGCGTTTCGCGGATGCGGTGCGCGCGGGAGAACGCGCGGTCGATCTCGGCCGGCGCGAGGGTGACGCCGAGGCGCTGGCGCGTTACGAATCCCAGCTGGCCCGCTACCGCGCCGGCCAGCCCTTCCACTTCTGAGCCGCGAGCCGGCGCCCCTCCCGGGGACTTCAGCCGGCGGGGATTCGTCCGAGACCGGGAGTCCCCGGCCCCGGTTCGGAAGGAGCCCGACCATGCGTCGCGCGATCGCGTTCGTCGTCCTGTTCGCCTGCCTGCCCGCAGTGGCGCACGCGGCCCAGCCGCGCTGCCCGCTGCCGCTCGATTCCTGCCTCGTCCAGTTCGACCGGATGCGCGAGCGCCCGTGGCTCGGCGTGCGGATCGACGTCGACAGTCTCGGCCGCCGCGTGGTCGCAAGCGTGATCGCGGGCGGACCGGCCGCGCGTGCGGGCGTCAGGCCCGGCGACGTGCTGCGGACGCTCGACTCGCTTCCGCCGCAGGAGTTCTTCGCGGGCAAGGCGGGCTGGGGCGTCCGCAGTACGCTCCCGGTCCGGGTCCTCCGCGACGGCCGCGAGCGCACGCTCGACCTGCCGGTGGAGCACATCCCCGAGGACCTGCTCGCGCGCATCGTCGGCGAGCACATGCTCGAGGGGCATCTCGCGTACATGGTGCCGGCGGACGGCGGCGTCCACTGACCACGCGGCGCAAACGAGAGCGGCCGCCCTCGCGAGAGGGCGGCCGCTTCGTGTGTTTCGAGCCTGCCGCAGACTAGCGGTAGATGCTCTTCAGCTGGCCCCACGTGCTGCGGAGCGTCGGGGTCGCGAGGCAGTTCGCGTTCGCGGCCGAGAACGAGTTGCGGGGCGTCGGCGTGCCGATCGTGAAGTCGGCGGAGTTGTTGTCGGAGTCCGTCAGGCCGCCGTTGTTGCGGATGCCGGCGGTCGTGTTCGACAGCGCGGCCGAAGGCGTGCCCTCGGCGCACGGGGTGGTCGCGCCGAAGCTGTACTTGTCGACCAGGCCGGTCTCAGCACCGCACGCGACGTTCGCATTGACCGTCGAGAACAGGCCGACTCGACCCGCGGTGCCGCTCAGATTCGACGCGAGCGTGAAGTCGGGCGTCGGGAGCGCCGGCAGGCCGGTGTTCGCGCCGAACGCGGCGCCGATGAGGATGTAGCTGCAGGGCTGGATCACCGTGCCCGACGGGAACTGCACGTAGTTGGCGCCGCCCGCGAAGGTCGTGCCCCACAGCGCGGTGGCGTTCGACGACGCGTACTCGACCGCCCAGCCGCTGATGTCCACGGCCGAACCGGACGCGTTGAAGATCTCGACGAAGTCCTGGTTGAACGGAGCGCCCGAGTTGCCGCCGCCGCCGTACACCTGGCTGATGCGGACCGCGTTCGCCGCGAACGCCGACGTCGCGACCGTGAGGGCCGCCAGCGCGAGCAGGATGGTGACAAGCTTCTTCATTGTTGAACTCCCTCGTGAGGTGAGGTGCGAGATGCGATCCCGGAGGGCCGCACCGGAGTACTACTGGCAACGCGAAGCCCGGGGGTGTCTCCGGCGGAACGACGCGTGATTCTGGATGCCACGTACAAGTCTAGGGGGCGGATACGGGGAATCGCAAGCGCCGCAGTGCTTTTTTTACCCGCGTTCACGCTCCGGAAACCCCGTTCGCGGTGGCCAAACGCCCCGATCGTGCGAAATGCCCCGAAATGCCGGCGGGGCGGCCCCGTCGGAGCCGCCCCGCCGTGCTTCCGGTGGTCTCCGGCCGGGTCAGGGCGCGACCATGGCGGTGGTCGTGGTCCGGTTGATCAGGCGGACCGCGTCCGCGAACCGGGTGGCCGCGGTCGGGGCGCCGAGCACGACGGCGATGAAATCGCGGCCCTGCGAACGGATCCACGTCGCGAAGCAGTAGCCGGCCTCGGAGATGAAGCCGGTCTTGCCGCCCAGGACGTCCCAGTGCCCGTAGAGCAGCCGGTCCGTGTTGCGGATCGCGTGCACGCGCGACTCGGTGCGGAACTCGTACTCGCGCGTCGTGGTGATCTGCTGGATCAGCGGCTGGTGCGCGGCCGCGTGCAGCATGCGAGCGACGCCGGCCGCGGTGGAGACGTTGCGTTCGTCGAGCCCGGTGAACTCGACGAACTGCGTGCCCTCGAGGCCGAGCTCGTCGGCCTTGCGGTTCATGCGCGCCACGAACGCGGCGCCCTCGAGGCCGGATTCGCGCGCGAGCACGCGCGTGGCGACGTTGTCCGAGCACATGAGGCTCATGTGCAGCAGGTCTCCGAGCGCGACGACCTCGTGGTTGCGCAGCTGCGTGTGCCCGGCACCCTGGAGCTCCGCCTGCGTCACTTCGACGTCGCGCGAGAGATCGGGCTTCTGCTCGAGGAACACGAGCGCGGTCATGAGCTTGGTCAGGCTCGCGATCGGGACGCTTCTCCCGGCGTTCTTCTCGAACAGCACCTTGCCGGTCGACGGGTCGACCAGGATCGCGTTGCGCGAGTACACGCCCCCCGGGGGCGGCGCGAGGTGGCGCGCACGGCGGCCGCGGCCGGAGCGGCGCGTGGTGACGGCGCCCTTGCGAGCGGTCTTGCCACGGGTGGTCTTGGCGCGCGACACGCTGGTGTGCGCGCGCGACGACTTCACCGGGGTCTTGTGGGTGGCGGCTTCGGCCATCGTGGCCGGGACCACCAGCAGGGCGCTCAGGGCGAGCACGCCCAGCATGCGACGGGCACGGAACATCGGGACTCCTCTCCATCGGCGCCCCTCGCGGGGCGGTACCGAACACCATCCTTGGTATCGGCCGTTACATCCGCGCGAATCTAGTCAACCTTCCGCGCGCGGGTCAACCACCGAAACATGCACGAGCCGTTCCAGCGCGCGCGATCCGGTCAGCGAGTACGCGCGGGAATCGTCCGGAGTTCCGCATTCTCGTGCAGGAAGCGCACGAACCGCGCGATCGCACCCAGCGCGAGGCTGTCCGCCTCGACGAAATCGGCGTATCGCTCCGGCTCGCGGCATTCGACGACGCGCGCGGGCAGCGCCGTGCGCAGGCTGTCCATCGCCACGAGCCACGGCGCGGCCTCCGCGCCCGGATCCTCGTGCGACGCGTCGCGCAGGTTGACCTGCGCCGAGCGCAGCAGCTCGGGCAGCGCGCGCAGCCGGCCCGTGGCACGGCGCGCCCGCTCGCACGGCGAGGTACGTGGGGTGCGGGCGACCGCGAGGATCGCCTCGTTTGCGAAGCCGAGGTACGCGGCGGCCGACGTGCGCCAGAGCCCCGCGCGCAGCGGCGCGGCCTCGCGCGCGATCCGCGCCCGCAGCGTGTCGCGGCGCGCCCGGGCGCCGGGACCGAGCGTGGCCGGGTCGATCGCGTCCGCCGCCGCCTGCAGCGAGTCGAGCGTCGCCGCGTCGCGCGCGAGCGTGGCCTCGGTGAGCGGCGCGAGCCGGTCGGCCGCGCGCGTCACGCCGTACGTGTAGGCGAGATCCGGGCGCGCGAGCAGCAGGTGCCCGGCGTACGCGCGCTCGAGCGCTTCGACGCGTGCCGCCGGCCCCGCGACGGCCGCGCCGCATCGCGGTGGCGCGAACAGCGCGAGCGCGAGCACGGCGCACGCCGCCATCCCGCGGGCCGGCGCGGGACGTGAGGCGCGCACGGCGCTCCGGTCAGGGCCGCGGCTGGACGTGTTCCACCAGCGAGAGCGGGTCGTCGACCTTGAGCGGGCTCGTCGCGATGAACGCCTGCCCGAACTTGGCGCCGATCTGCCAGCCCCAGTAGCGCGCGTTCGACTCGAACGCCTCACGCGGGTGCGGCAGGTGCGTGGGCCGCGGCCGGTCGGGGTGATAGAACTGGCTCTGGTGGCAGTCCACGGCGTCGAGCCAATCGCTCACCCAGTCGCTGATGTCGACGATGAACGTCGGCATCGTGCCCGGCGGGATGAAATAGAAGTAGATCCCGAGCGCCTGGAACGGCTCGCCCTCGACGGGCGCCTTGGAGAGGTGCGCGAGGTTGTACGCGTTCGCGACGATCTGGCCGGTCTTGTAGTGGTCGTTGTGCCCGAGCCCGCGCCCGATCGGCAGCTGGTAGTACGGCGAGAGCACGATCTTGGGCCGGTGCCTGCGGATCATGCCCGCGACCTTGCAGCGGTTCTCGAACGTGTCCTCGATGCGGCAATCGCCGAGATCGAGGTTCTCGCGCACATCGAGCCGCAGCAGCTTCGCGGCCGCGGCGCTCTCGCCGGCGCGGATCTCCGGCGTGCCCCAGCCCATGTCGCCCGTCGTCATGTCCACGATGCCGGTGGTGTGTCCACGGTCCTTCATCTTGCGCAGCACGCCGCCGGCGCCGATCTCCGCATCGTCGGGATGCGGGCCGAAGGCGAGGATGTCCACGGGCATCGTTCGGATCTCCAGATTCGTCGGTTCGAGGTCGCGGTGGGGCGGGTCGCAGGCACTATAAGCCACGCCCGGCGGAGCGTCCGGGGCACCGGCCCGGGACCCGGGCCGCGCGACGGGGAACGCCGCCTTGGGCTATGCTGCAGGTGCTTTCGCCGCCCTGGCCCACGGAGACTCGATGCTCTATTTCGCGTTTGGATCCAACCTGAATCCCGAACAGATGGCCCGCCGTTGCCCCGGCAACAAGGTGGTGGGCATGGCCGTGCTGCGCGACCACAAGCTGGCCTTTCCGCTGACCTCGCCCGACTGGGACGGCGGCGTGGCCGGCGTGCAGGTCGCGCACGGGCAGAACGTCTGGGGCGTGGTCTACGAGCTGACCGACGAACACGTCGCGGCGCTCGACCAGTACGAGGGCTTCGTGGGCCCCGGCGACGACCACAACCTCTACGAACGCGAACGCGTCTGGGTGGAACTCACGCGCCCCGACGACGGCTCGATCCCGCGCCGCGTTCGCGCGGAGTACTACGTCCCGCGCGTGACCAACGCCTCGCCGCCCTCGCGCCGCTACCTCGACGCGATCCTCGCCGGAGCCCGCCACCACAAGCTGCCCGACGAGTACATCGCGATCCTGAACCGCATCCCGGTGAAGGAGTAGCCGAGCCCGCACCACGCGAAGGCCAGGGCCAAAGCCCAAAGGCGAATCCCTCATAAAGGGAGTCTCGCTACCCGCCTGTCACCGCAGCCTGCGAGGCGCGAGCGAAGCAAGCGCCCCCACGCCAACGCAGCGTGCGAGGCGCAGGCAAGTCCCGCGCACAGCCTGGGCGAGAGCGCGGGGATGGGACTCTCGGGTCGGGAGGGGAGCGACGGGTCCCGGGCGAGCACGGGAGCTCGCCGGAGCCTCGCGCGCGTCGCGCCAGCGCCGTCACGCCACCGCGGACTCGCCTCTCCACACGCCGCCGCAGCGGCCGGGGCGCAGGCGAGTCCCGCGCACAGCCTGGGCGAGAGCGTGGGGATGGGACTCTCGGGTCGGGAATGGAGCGACGGGTCCCGGGCGAGCACGGGAGCTCGCCGGAGCCCCGGCCGCGTCGCCCGAGGGTCGAGTCGCGCGCGCGCGAGACTACAGCCCCTTCAGCTCCCGCTCGATCTCCGCGCGCAACAGCCTCCACGCCACCCGCACGTTCGCCCCGTTCGCCCGCACGTACGCCAGCGCCATCCGCGGATCGCTCGCCGCGAGCCGCGTCGCGCTCGCGAAGCCCGGCCCCGCGAGCCGCCGCCGCGCTGCCGCGCCGCCCACACGCGCGAGCGCCCGCGCCAGCACGTACGGCAGGTGGCTCGTGCGCGCCAGCGCCGCGTCGTGCGTGCGCGCGTCCACCACCAGCGGCTGCGCCCCCACGTCGCGCACCAGCGCGCGTGCCAGCGGCGGCACGCGGCCCGCCGCCGGCAGCAGCACGAACGGCGCGCCGTCGAACAGGTCCGCGCGGGCGGCGCGCAGGCCGCGGCCCTCGTTGCCCGCGAGCGGATGCCCCCCGCAGGCGCGCACGCCGCCCGCGTGCGCCGCGCGCAGCGCCTCGGTGATGCCGCGCCGCGCGCTGCCCGTGTCGAGCAGCACCGCGCCCTTGTTCGCCGCCGCGGCCGCGCGCGCCACCAGCGCCGGCAGTGCGTCCACCGGGGCCGCGAGCACGATCAGTTCCGCGTCCGCGCACGCCGCCTCGACCGAGAGCGCCACCTCGTCCACCGCGCCCGCGGCCAGCGCCGCGCGCGCGTTCGCCACGCGGGCGTCGCAGCCCGTGCGGTGCCACGCGCCCGTGCGGCCCAGCGCGAGCCCGAGCGAGCCGCCGATCTGGCCGAGGCCGACGATCGCCACGCGGCGCAGCGTCGTCGCGTCGCGATGCGGGCCGCCCGTCGCGTCGGACGGGTGCGCGAGGTCGCGCCGCAGCGACACCGCCTCGTCCAGGTAGACCGGCACCAGCTTCCGCCCGCGCGGCACGTCGCGCACCGTGACCAGCACGCGCACGATGCGCGGCGGGGCACCCGGCACCGCGATCTCGGCCGCGCAGAGCAGCGGCGCGTCGGTCCAGCCCAGCCGGCGCGCGGCGTGCGCGGGGAAGTCCGCGGTCAGGTCGGGCGTCGCGGTGAAGATCGCGCTCACGATCCGGTCGGGCGTCAGGCCGTTGCGCGCGATCAGCTCGGTCACCAGGCGCGAGGTCGCGATCCGGATCGAGGCGGCGTCGTTCTTCGGGACGGAGATGGCGCCGCGCACGGCGGCGATGCTGGACGTGGGCGGCATGGTTCCTCCGGGTCCGTCGCGAACGGGATCGCCCGCCTCCGCGAACCGCGGAGACGGGCGATGCGGGGTCCGGCTCGCCGGGCCCGGGAGCGCCTCGCTACGTCGTCGCCGCGGTCTCCAGATGATACAACCGCTCGAAGTACTCGCGGATCATCCGCTCGCAGCTGAAGTCCTTCGTGCCCATCTGGATGCTCGCGACCATCATCTTGCGCCACTGCTTCGTGTCCTTCCACGCGGGCAGGACGCGGTTCTCCATGCAGTCGTAGAGCGCCTCGAGGTCGCGCGCGTCGTCGCCGGGCTCGCCCTTGCCGATCGCGAAGCCGTTGACGCCGTCGATGCAGCCCTCCGGCCACCAGCCGTCGAGGATGCTCACGTTGAGCACGCCGTTCATGGCCGCCTTCATGCCCGAAGTCCCGCTCGCCTCGAGCGGGCGGATCGGGTTGTTCAGCCACACGTCGCAGCCGCGCGTCAGCAGTCGGCCCACGGACATGTCGTAGTTCTCGAGGAAGAACACCTTGCCGGGGTGCTTGCGCGCGCCCTGCACGAGCCGCGCGACGATGTTGCGGCCCGTCGCGTCGTCGGGGTGCGCCTTGCCGGCGAACACGATGCGCACGTTGTCGCGCTCGAGCAGCTTCGCGAGCCGCGCCTCGTCACGCAGGATGAGGTCGCTGCGCTTGTAGCTCGCCGCCCGGCGCGCGAAGCCGACGATCAGGTTCGACGGGTCCAGCCGCACCTCGTGCCGGTTCTCGATCTCGTCGATCAGGGCGTTCTTGCACTTGAGGTGCGCGGCCCACACCTTGTCGGGGTCGCTGCCCGCCGCGAGGATCTCGGGCGCCTGCCACGTCGGCTGGTGCACGCCGTTCGTGATCGCGCCGATCGGCGCGGCGTTCTCGACGCCCGCCCACATGGCGCGCGACGTCTCGCCGTGCAGCTGCGCGACGGCGTTCGCCTCGCGCGCGAGCCGGAGGCCCGCCACGGTCATGTTGAACGGATCGCCGCCGATCGCCCGCATCTCGGCGCCGGAGAGCTGCAGGCACGCACCCATGCGGCGCAGGTCCTTGATCTGGTGCTCCTCGTTGCCCGCCTTCACCGGCGTGTGCGTGGTGAAGACGATCTTCTGGCGCACCTCGGCCCACGCCTGCGGGAACTGCATGCCGGACTCCATGTGCTCGGCGATCATCTCGAGCCCGGCGAACACGGCGTGACCCTCGTTGAAGTGGTAGGTCGCGATCGGGTAGCCGAGCCACGACAGCGCGCGCACGCCGCCGATGCCCAGCAGCATCTCCTGCGCGATGCGCGTGTCGGTGCCGGCTTCGTAGAGCCGGTGCGTGATCCAGCGGTCCTCGTGCCGGATCGGGTCGATCAGGAAGAGCGGGATGTGCCCGAACTTCTGCGTGACCCAGACGCGGCACTGCACCTCGGACCCGCGGACGCGCACGCGCACCCGGACGCCGGTGTCCTGGAGGAAGTCCGCGGAGAAGCCGGGGAACTCCTCGTAGGGCCGTCCGTCCGCGCCGATGCGCTGGACGCAGTAGCCGCGGGCCCAGAGCAGGCCGACCGCGACCATGGGCAGCCGCAGGTCCTGGGCGGCCTTGATGAAGTCACCGGCCAGGATCCCGAGGCCGCCCGAGTAGATCGGGAAGGACTCGTGAAGGCCGTATTCCATGCAGAAGTAGGCGACGTGCGGCGGGCGCTTCGACATTGCAGCTCCGGTGCGTACGGGACTGGGGGACGAACAGGGGCGGCGCGGATATTAGGCGGCGCCCCCCGTGCTGTCACCACGGGCGGTCGCCTCGCTCGTTATCGGCGGCCCGCAGCCCCCGCCTCACCCCGGCCCGCAGCCCCCGCGATCGCGGGCATCTCGGGCCGCCGATCGGCGGGCGGCGCGCCGGGCGCCCCCCGAAACGCACGAAGCGGCGCGGCCTCGAGGCCGCGCCGCTTCGCGTGGATCCGGCCGCCGTCAGCGCGTCGCGACGGTGGTCTGGCCGCCGTCCGTGTCCTCCATCACCCAGCGCACGCCCTTGCTGCACGGGCACGTGCCGCCGACGCGCTTGAGCTTGGGCATCGACTTCACCGCGTCCTCGCGCGAGAGCTCGCCCGCGGCCACCTTGCGCAGCGCCTCGACGTACAGGCGCATGTCGCGGCTCGCGACGTAGCCTTCGTTCAGGTTCCCGGCCAGGTAGCGCAGGTACTCCTCCACGTCCTCGAACGTCTCGCCGTCGATCCCGACCATCTGGAACGAGTAGACGCCCTTGCGGCGGAAGAAGCGCTTGTCCGGCACCCGCAGCAGGTCCGTGAACGCGACGCCCTCGTGCTTGCCGCGCGAGCGCTCGAGGTCGGACAGCACCTGCTCGATCTTGTCCGGCGCGTACGACGGGAAGCGGGCGCGCAGGTAGCGGCCGTTGATGTCGCGCACCATCTTGACCAGCTCGTCGTGGTACTGCGACGACGCCTCGTCGTTCTTCATGTCCTTGAAGCCGAACTTCACGTTGGTGTCGCCGCCGCGTTCGTCGCCGAACATCTCGAGCCCGCGCGGGATCCACTTGTTGAGCGCGTGCTGCATCATCTTCATGGTGATGAACACGTCGCCCTGCGCGGCGCGCTGCGCCCAGCGCCGCATCGGGATCACGCCGGCCGCGAGATGGAACGCCTCCTCGCGCAGCATGGGCGGCATGCTGTCGGCCATGGGCTTGTAAGCGCACACCTTCTGCATGGTGAGCTGGTACTTGCCGACGCGGTCGATGCACGCCGCGAACACGACGTTGTCCGTGTACGAGTCGTAGTCGAGGTTGAACGCGTCGAGCACGTGGCTGCCCGTGGTCATGGAGAGGATCTCCTCGACCATCTGCTCGCCCGAGACGCCGCCCGACACGCTGCTCCAGTCCTCGGAGAGCAGCAGGTGCAGCATCTGGTAGCCGTGCCGGAGCTCCTCGGCCATCACGCGCATGGTCCAGAACTTGTCCTCGTCGTCGTGCGCGCGGTCGATCGTGCCCGCATGCTGCTGGATCGAGCCGAACTCGGTCGACGCCTGCGCGCGGACGATCGCGAGCAGGTGCTTCGCCTGCTCCTCGGTCAGCTCCTCGGGCTTCAGGCGCTTCTTCTCGCCCTTGAAATCGCCGACGCCGATCGTGTCGCTGGTGCCGAGCTCCATCTTGGCGCAGAGGCAGAACGACTCGTCCTTGGGGAAGTACTTGTCCCAGTACTTGAGCAGGAGCGGGTAGTCCTTGAAGTTGTGCCGCGTCCAGTGCTCGACCGCGTCGTGGTACTTCTTCTCGAGCGCGACGTTCTCGACCTTCACCGCCATGGCTGCCGTTCTCCTAGAGGGTGCGCTCGAGCGCGACGAGGGGGGATTCGCCGAAGCCGACGGCGGTGAGGAAGCCCGTCAGGCCTTCCTCGCGGCGATCGACCAGGGTGCGGACGCTCGTGGCGCCCTCGGACTTGAAGTGCTCGCAGATGGCGTCGAACATCCGCCGGCCGAGTTCCTTGCCGCGGAAATCGGGATCGATCCCGAAGCGCTCGATCCAGCCGCTGGGCTGTTCGAGGCCGAACTCGCCGGCGCGGCAGTCGCCGAGCATGAAGCCGACGACCTTGCCGCCCGATTCGGCGACCTGCGACGCGCCGGGGTCGCGCCGGATGTAGAACATGACGCGCTTCTCCCACACGTCGGGCTGGTACTTGCCGGTGATCTTCTCGTCGATGCGGACGATGCCGTCGAGATCCAGCTCGTCGAGCGGGCGGACCCGCACGTCGGACGTCACTTCGGGCATGGCTGCTCCGGGTCAGGGTGCGCGGCCGAAAGGGTGTGAAATCGGGAGCAAGCTAGCAGGTCGCGCGAACCGTTCGCGAGGCCAAACACGCGGCGCCCGGGCGTTCCCGGCGCCCTCTCGGGATGCGCCATCCGGCCGCCCGGGTGCGCCCGCCGGCCCCGGGCCGGCGAGATTCGTCAACCCCGGCCGGGGAGGGGCCGCTTTACGGGGTGAAACCGCCCGCGCATCATGCCGATTCCCATTCGGACGAGTGCCCCCGAGGAGCCCATCCGATGAGCCATCCCGAACCTGCACCTGCCCGCACCCGCGAACCGCGCGCCGCCCTGATCGTCGGCGCGCTGGTCCTCGCTGTGCTGCCGTGGCTGGCGTCGCGGATCGGCGAAGGCTCGTTCGATTTCACCTCGGGCGAGCTCTGGACGCTGGCGTTCACGTCGGCGTTCGCGATCGGCTTCGGGATCTGGGTCCTGGTGCTGCTCCGCCGCGAACGCGCCGCCGCCGCGCAGCATCTCGCCGACCTCGAGGCGCTCACGCTCACCGATCCGCTGACCGGGCTCGGCAACCGCCGCGGGCTCGAGCGCGAGCTCTCCAAGGCGATGCTCCGCTCGCGCCGCCTGGACCATCCGCTCTCGCTGCTCTTCATGGACGTGGACGACCTGAAGATCGTCAACGACCGCTACGGGCACGCTGCGGGCGACGAGACGCTGCGCGTCGTCGGCAACGTGACGCGCTCGTGTTCGCGCGACGGTACCGACACCGGCTATCGCGTCGGCGGTGACGAGTTCGTGCTGATCGTGTTCGCCACCCGCGCCGGCGCCGAGGTGCTCGCGCGCCGCATCCAGCACGGCTTCCTCGCCCGCTCGCCGTTCGAGTCGCGCCTCTCCACCGGCGTAGTCGAATGGGACGGCGCCATGTCGGCCGGCGAGCTGATCACCGAGGCCGACAACCGGATGTACCAGAACAAGCACATCGCCCGCGCCGCCGAGCCGGGCCGCGTGAAGCGGACCTGAGGCGCCGAAACGCACACGGGGCGCGCGTCGTTCGCGACGCGCGCCCCGTGGCGTTTCCGAGCGGCCGCGCCTACCGCAGCCACGCGAGGCGCTTGGTCGCCTCGCCGGCCGGCGTGCGCAGCCGCAGCAGGTAGAGCCCCGGCGCGGCGCGGCGGCCGTCGTCGCCGCGGCCGTCCCAACTCGCCCGCGCCGTGCCCGCGGGACGCGTACCGCGGAGCAGCGTCGCGACGCGCCGCCCCTGCAGGTCGAGCACCTCGAGCGCCACTTCGCCGGGAGCCGCGAGGCCGAACTCCACCTGCGCGGCGCCGCGCGCGGGATTCGGCCACACCCGGGCAATGCCGGGCGCCGTCGGCGCGTACTCGACTTCCGCGGCGTTCAACGCTTCGAACATCACGACGCACGTGCGCGGGAGCTTCACATCCAGCCGGTGCGAGTAGCCGTCCTGCGCGTGCGCGGCCGCCGCGAGTACGCCGGGGTTGGTGAGCCCCGTGCCGCCGTAGCCCAGCCGCTGCGAGTTGAAGCGTTCGACCCAGCCGCCGCCGGTCGGAGCGCCGATCAGGTACGAGGGAAAGCTCGAGTCGCCGAGGTTGGCGATCACGAGGTAGATCCGCCCGTCGGCGTCGGTGCGCATCCAGCCGAACACGCCGTCGCCGTAGTTGGCGTGCGTCGGGATGCAAGGCGCATCGGCCGCCAGCGCCGGCAGCCGCGTGCGCAGTGCGACCAGATCGCGCACCAGCGCGTAGTAGCCGGCGTTCGCGGTGCGGGCCGCCCAGTCGATGCGGTTCGCGGCCGTGGTGCCCCAGCTCGTCGTGTCGGCCCACTCGTCGCCCATCAACAGCGCGGGTACGCCCGGCGTCGTGAGCAGCGTGCCGACCGCGACGGCCAGCCTCGCCCGCGCGGAGTCCCCGACGACGCCCGGCGTCGGGGCGAGGTCCCTCACGAACCGGTGATGGCCATTCGAGTCCCACGCGTTGTCGTGAAGCTCGAAGTAGTTGAACGACTGGCGCGCGTTCGTGAGCCCCGGCCACGGCGAGGCGAGCAGCGGCGGAAAGTAGCCGTAGTACCAGAAGCCGCTCGCCTGCGGTAACGCATAGCGCAGGTAGCTCTCGTAGTCTCCGTTGTACTGCGCGTCGAACCCGGCGCCGTCCACCGCGACCGGCTGCACGACTCCGCCGACGATCGGGAACTCCTCGGCGATCCGCACCGCGCCCGCGGCGCGCCGCTCGACCTCGGTGTTGAAGCGCTGCATGAGCGCCCAGCCCTGCGGCGCGTGCGGATCGATGTTCATGTACGCCACCGCGTCCATGCGGAAGCCGTCCACGTGATATTCCTCGAGCCAGTGCAGCGCGCTGGCGGCGAAGTAGTCGTCCACGCCTGCCCGGCCGAACGCGGGCTGCGGTCCCCACGGCGTCTGTGTCGCGGGGTTCTCGAAGTACTCGGGCGTGTCGTCGTAGTTCCAGAGCACGTTGACGTACGGATCCACGTGGTTCCACACGATGTCGCAGAGCACCGCGATGCCCTCGTGGTGGAACGCGTTCACCAGCGTGCGGAAGTCGTCCGGCGAGCCGTACTCGAACTGCGGCGACCACGGCGTGAGCGTCGAGTAGCCGGCGTAGGTCTCCGACGGCGTCGACGTGACCGGGTTCAGCATCACCGCGTTGACGCCCAGCGCGGCCAGTTCGTGGGCGCGCGCGGCGACGTCGACGAACCGCGACGGGAACGGCGTCGCGCCGTGCGGGTCGTTGCGGCCGCAGAAGGTGCCCACGTTGAGCTGGTAGATCACCATCTGCGACAGCGCGGGCCGCTGCCACGCCGAGTCCGTCCACGTGAAGCTCGTGGGATCGGAGAGGCGCGAGTTCCAGTAGTTGTTCGCCGGGTCGAGCACGCGTCCGCGCGCGTCGGGCGCCCACCAGCCGTTGGGGCCGAAGAAGTACTTGTACTGCTGGTTCGCGAACGCGACCGGCACGCGCGCGACGAAGTCCTCGCCGACGCGCGTCATCGCCGTCTGGCCCCAGCTGTTGAACTCACCGCGCACCCACGCGCTCGGGGCGTGCGGCGCCCAGACCTTGAAGACCGCGCCGCCCGACGGCAGCAGCGTCGCGCCGTAGGGCGCGTGCGAGAGCGTGGTGTAGTCCACGACGAAGAAGCCGGACGAGTCGCCCCCGGAGCCGGCGTTTCCGCCCGGCGCGTCGACCCAGGCGAGCGCCGCGCCGTCCTGCACCCGGAAGTCGTACCGGAGCTGCGAACTCGCCGTGGCCGGCACGGTCGCCTGCCAGACGTCGTACGGACCGAACGTGCCGGCACGCTGCGCGTCGATCCACGACCACGCGCCGTCGTACACGTGCACACGCACGCCGGTCAGGTCGTTGCGCAGCGCGCGCAGGCTCACCGTGAACGACTGCCCGTCCACGGGGCAGAGCGGCCGGCGATCCTGCCACGCCACGTGGCTCACGTGGCTGGTGTCGATCACGCCGTCCGCGGACGCGGCGAAGGCGAGCGGAGCGGCGAGCGAGAGTACGAGCAGGCTGTTGGACAGGGCGCGCGCGACGCGGCGCATGACGGCCTCCGGGAGCGGCGGGACGCGCGCGCCCCGCGGGGGGTGCGCGGGCGCGCACCCGCAAAGGCTAGCACGAGCGCCAGCGTCGGCCGCTGCGCGTGCTCCCGCAGGGGCGAAGACGCACACGGGGCGCGCGTCGCGAACGACGCGCGCCCGGTGTGTCTCGCCTGCACTTGACCATTGCCGGATAGGACCGGATCCGGATCCGGTCCTATCCGGCAATGGTCAAGCGGTCACGGCGATCGGGTCGACCGCGAGTCGTTTCGAGTCGCTCGAGGTCACGGCTTCGGTCCATCAGACCGCGATGCTGGTCTTCGAAAATTGAAGCGGCGCACTCGTATCCAACTCGTGCTTGTACAATCCCACGCATGCGGCGGCGTCCCCGACGGGCGCGAAGGAGATCGACGCGACGTGCGCCGGTGCAACCCCGTTCGATTCGAGGGGCTGACGCCTGCATTGCCCACGTGGAGGAGCAAATGCGCTTCATGCTCGGGGTGGTTCTCGCGAGCCTGGCTTTGGGATTGGGTGCTTTTCGAGTCGAAGGCGCACCACCGCAGCTGCTGACCAAGTGGGGCTCCTACGGAAGCGCCGTTGGACAATTTGGACCAGCACAGGATGTCGCCGTTGGGCCAGACGGCAACGTCTACGTTGCCGACACTTACAATCAACGGGTTCAGGTCTTTGGCCCAACGGGGGCCTTCCTCCGAGCGTGGGGCTCGAGCGGGGTTGGGCCTGGACAGTTCAGCTATCCATCCAGCATTGCCGTGGATGCCGCAGGAAGCGTTTACGTTTCGGACGCGGAGAACTACCGCATCCAGAAATTCACTTCCGCTGGCGACTACCTCCTGGAGTGGGGAACTAGAGGCGCTGGCGCAGGTGAGTTCGGCGCGCCGACTTCCGTGGCGGTTGATGGAGACAGCGTGGTGCTTGTCTCCGATGTCGCGAATAACCGCATTGAAGCGTTCACCCAGGGCGGCACGTTCCTCCGTCAATGGGGTAGCGCTCTCGGGGCCGGGCAGCTGAGTTCGCCGTATGGCCTCGCCGTGGCGGGCGATCGAAAGGTATACGTGGCCGACTCGGATCACCAGCGGGTCAAGGTGTTCGCGCCAGACGGCTCATTCCTGTTGTCATTCGGCCAATTTGGTGTGGAGCCGGGAATGTTCGAAGATCCTCGAGGCATTGACGTTGATGTCAACAGCAATGTCTATGTCGTCGATGTCATGCGCAATGTGGTTGAGGTCTTTACGTCGACCGGGACCTTCCTCGAGGAGTGGGGCGGTTACGGGAGCGGTGATGGACAGTTCATCTCGCCGCTCGCCGTGACGCTCAGCGACGTCGGGAACGTCTATGTTTGCGAGTTCGGAAACGCTCGCATTCAAGAATTCGGCCGTCCCTCCACGCCAACGCGGACGCGAACCTGGGGCCAGCTCAAGTCGCTCTACCGGTGATCCTCCGGCCGTCGTGTCTTCACTCGCAGGGGCGCCGAAACGCACACGGGGCGCGCGTCGTTCGCGACGCGCGCCCCGTGTGTCTCGACTGCACTTGACCATTGCCATATAGGACGTGCTCCGGATCCTGTCCTATGTGGCAATGGTCAAGCGGTCGCGGCGATCCGGTCGACCGCACCCCGCGCGCCGCCTACGCCATCACCGCCTTGTGCACCACCTGCAGGCTCTTCTCCACTGCCCATGGCCAGCGGAAGAGCGCGCCCAGGCTCTGTGGCTCGACGGGCGCGTGCCACTCGACGCCGTTCGGTTCGCCGCGCAGTTCGTCGGCGAAGTCGGGATCCACGGCCTCGGCGGCGACCCAGTACGGGTCCCGCGGCGGCGGCGTGGCGCGGCGCGGCCGCGGCACGAGACCGGTGCGGTGCTTGCCGAGCTGGCGCGCGAACCACGTCACCATGCGCGGGCGCAGGTCGCCGAGCACGTTGAAGCAGTCGTGGGCGCCGCGCGGGTAGAAGACCAGCTCGCGCTCGCAGCGCGCGGTCTCGAAGATCCGGAACGCCTCGTCGCCGGGCGTGATCATGTCGTGGCCGCCGCCCGCGATCATGAGCGGCCGGTCGAGCTTGGGCAGCGAGTCGGCCAGCGTGATGCGCGGGATGTGGCGGTCCATCTCCTCGATCGGCATGTCGTAGAGCGCCGCCAGCTCGCGCCGCATGGAGTAGAGCGTGACGTTCCAGTAGACGTCGGCCGAATACGGCGGGCTCACCGCGGCGACCGCGCGCACGCGCGGGTCGTGGGCGGTCATGCGGATCGCGCAGTAGCCGCCGAGCGAGAGGCCCATGAACGCGATCGCATCGGGGTCCAGCTCGGGAATGCTCTCGATGTGGTTCACGATCGCCACGCCCACGGGGCGCGGCTCGGCGACGTAGCTCAGGCGGTGGAAGGTCTCGCCGAGCCCGGGGCCGTCGAACGTGATCGTGGCGATGCCGCGGGCGACCAGCGATTCCGACCACCAGTGCAGCTCTTCCTTCACGGCGTTCGTGCCGTTGAAGATCACGACCACGGGCCGCGGGCCGTCGCCCGGCGGCACGCGCAGGTAGCCGCGGATCTGCCGGTTGCGGAACGGCGCCTCGAACGGGACCGCCGGCACCTCGAAGTGCGGCGCGGCGAGCGCGTAGGCGCGGACGCAGGACTGGTGCAGCTCGCGCTTGCGGGCCGGGTCCAGGAAGATGACGTACTGGGCGAAGTTGTAGGCGGCCGACGCGGTCAGGAAGCGACGGGCGGCCTCGGCGGGACGGCCCCAGGTCAGGGCGTCGTGGCCGCGCGCCTCGTGCGCCTTGCCCATGGCTTCCCACTCGGCGGCCCAGGACTCGAGGCCGTCGACGCGGCCGAGCACGTGGTCCAGGTCCTCGGGGCCGATGCCGTGGCTCGTGAACTGGAGCTTGGCCCAGGCCGGCATCTGGCGGGCGGCGCCCAGTCGCAGGCTCATGCGCACGAACCCCGGCCGCAGCAGCTGGCTGCGGAGCATGTGGGGCACCAGGAGTTCGAGCCGGCCGCCTTTGACCTGCATGAACGTCTCCCGAGGGCATCGTGCTGGCCGGCAACCTGTCCCGCGGCGGATCGGTGAAGCCGGGGAGAGGGGCCGGCACGGATCTGTGGTGTGAGATGAGCACGCCACATGCCACGATTCGCACTCGAGCGCGCCTCTTTCCGGTTTCGGCGCGAATGCGATCGGCTTGAGCCGGAAGTGCGTGCAGGACACGCGCGAGCGACGGTCCGTTGGTCGCCCTCATGCTCGTGTCGTCCGGAACGAGGTCCGGATGCTGCGCCATCCCACCCGGCGACGTGCGTGCTTCGGCGCAGCGCCCGTGGCGGGCGCGCCACGCTCAGCCGGCGGCGACGAGGGCCCGGTAGGCGTCGCGCAGTCGGGGCGCGGCCTCGCCCGGCAGGAGGGCGCGGCCGTCCAGCGAGGCCAGCGGCAGCACTTCCTGCACGGAGTTGGTGACGAAGATCTCCTCGGCCCAGCGCAAGTGCTCGCGAACGATCGCCGTCTCGCGCCGCCGGATCCCCAGCGAGCGGCAGAGCTCCAGGACGATCGACCGGGTGACGCCGGGAAGCACGTTGGCGGCGAGCGGGGGCGTCAGCACCTCGTCGTCGCGGAACACGAACACGTTGCTCGCGGCGCCTTCCAGCACCTGGCCACCCGGGCCGACGAGCAGCGCTTCGTCGACGCCGAGCGCCTTCGCCTGTTCGCGGGCGAGGTCCCACGCCAGGCGGCTCGTCGTCTTGTAGCGCCCGAGCCAGCCGGGATCGAACACCAGCGGCGAGACGATCGCGTCGCCGGCGCCCCGGCGCGTGCCGGCCCAGAGCCGGCCGCCGAGCGGCTCGGCCTCGACCCACGCGCCGCAGCGCGTCGGCCGCCCGCCCGCGACGCCGCGCGTCACGGTGATGCGGACGACCGCCTCGGCCAGCCCGGCCTCGGCGAGCAGCTCGCCGACGGCATCGCGCAGCGCCCCGGGCCCGGGCGGAACCGGGAATCCCAGCTCGGCGGCGGCCAGTACCAGCCGCTCCATGTGGCGTTCCCACGCGAACGGCCGCCCGGCGTACACGCGCAGCGTCTCGAAGATGCCGCCGCCGTCGCGCGCGCCGCGATCGAACACGCTCACCGTCGCGGCCTCGCCGCGGACGATCCGGCCGTCGATCCAGACCGGGCGGTCGGGCAGCCGGACGCCGCCCGCGCGGCGCGTCACGGTGCGGTCCGGACGCCGCCGTCGATCACGATCTCGCCGAGCACCCGGGAGAAGGCGGCGCGCAGGCCCTCGGCCTTGTCCAGCGTTTCGCGATACTCCGCCGCCGGGTCGGAGTCGGCGGTGATGCCGCCGCCGGCGTGGAAGACGATCCCGCTCCCGGTGACGGTCGCGGTGCGGATCGCGATGTTCCAGTCCGCGTCGCCGTCCCAGCCGACCCAGCCGATCGCGCCCGTGTAGGCGTGGCGCCGGACGGGCTCGAGCGATTCGATGATCTCCATCGCGCGCAGCTTGGGCGCGCCGGTGATCGAGCCGCCGGGGAAGCACGCGTGCAGCAGGTCGAACGCGTCGAGACCCTCGCGCAGCCGGGCGGTGACGGTCGAGGTGAGGTGGAGCACCTGCGGAAAGCGCTCGAGTTCGCAGAGGCCCGTGGTGGCGACGGTGCCGCCCTCGCACACCTTGCCGAGATCGTTGCGGAGCACGTCGACGATCATCACGTTCTCGGCGCGGTCCTTCTCGCTCGCCAGCAGTTCGGCGGCGAGGCGCTCGTCCTCGGCGGGCGTGGCGCCGCGCGGCCGCGTGCCCTTGATGGGCCGCGTCTCCACGTAGGCGCCGCGCAGCTCGAGAAAGCGCTCGGGGCTCGCGCACAGCAGCGCGTGATCGTCGGCCTGCAGGTAGCCGGCGTAGGGCGCGGGCGAGACCTGCACCAGCGACTCGTAGAGCGCGGGCGCGAGCGAGAGCGCGTCGGGCCACTCGATCCGCCAGCGCTGCGCGAGGTTCGCCTGATAGATGTCGCCGCGGCCGATGTACTGCTGCGCCGCGCGCACGGCGTCGGTCCAGAGCGCCTCGCTGAAGTTGCCGCGCACGACGATCGGCGCGGCGCCGCGCTCGATCGCGAGCGGCGCGCGCCCGGGCGCGAGGATGCGCGCGCGCAGCTGCGCCAGGCGTTCGGCGGCGCGCGTCTCGGCGGCCTCGCCCTCGAGCGGCAGGCCGCTCGAGAAGAGCCACGTCTGCTGCGTGTCGTGGTCGTACGCGCCGACGACGTCGTAGAGCCCGATCACGAAGTCGGGCAAGCCGAGGTCGTTCATCGCGCGCTCGGGCATCTTCTCGAGCCGGCGCGCGTAGTCGTACGCCCAGTAGCCGACCGCGCCGCCGGTGAACGGCACGCCGGGCGCCTGTTCGGCGCGCGCGTGCGGCGCGCGCGCGGCGACGCGGCGCCACGTCTCGATCGCGGTCGCGTGATCGCCGCCGCGGAAGACGGCGAACGGATCGGCGCCGAAGAACGACCAGCGCGCGCGGCGCGGCCCGTCGGTGCCCGTGTCGGGCAGCGAGGAATGGAGCAGGAACGGATACGGCAGGCCGGCCAGCGCCCGCAGCGGCGCGAGGGGGCGGGCGAGCTCGAGCGAGTGGACCAGGGGCAGCTCGGCGCGGGGGGTCATGACCCGCAGAAGCTAGTCGGCGCGGGGCGCGGAAGCAAAGCCCTCGCGCGATTCAGGCCCGGGCGAGCTTCGCGACCGTGTCGAGGGTGCGCGTGGTGACCTCGTCGCCGAACGCCTCCTCGATCAGCTTCATGAACACCGGGCCCTTCGGGCTCGGGAGATAGCTCGTGAACGCTTCGCGCCCGGCGAGCCCGTGGATCGTGGCCCCGTCGCGCCCGTGCGGCAGCGCGACGAGGGGCTTGCGCTTCGCGCGCAGGAACGACACGACGCGCTTGGCGTTCGCCGGCACGCGGTACGCCGCGAACGGATCGGCGTCGAGCAGCGCCTGCAACGCCGCCTGCGAGCGGACCCGCGTGGAGAAGGTGCGCCCGAGCGACTTCGCGATCGCGGCCTCGACGGCGCGCTCGAGCGCCGCCTCGGACGCCGCGCGCGCGTCGAACGCCACGTTGCCGCTCGCGAGCACGGTCTTCACGTTGACGAAGCCCGCGGCCTCGAACGCGACCTTCAGCTTCGGCATCGACGCGTTGGTGGGCGACACGCCGCGCAGCAGTGCGATCCAGCGCGTGGTGCCGGCCTTCGCCGCGCTCACGACGCGCGGCCGGCCGTCGTGCCGGACGCGACCTCGGCGTCCAGCCCGAGCCCGCGATGCAGGAGCCGCACGGTCTTGTCCGCATCCTCCTCGCGCACCACGAAGGAGAGGTTCACGCGCGAGGCGCCCTGCGAGATCATCTCGACGCCGATCCCGACGCCGCCCAGCAGCGTGAACACGTGCCCGGCGAGGCCGATCCGCGTGGGCGCGCCCTCGCCGACCACGGCGACCACGGCGAGCCCCTGGCGCATCTCGATGCGGCCGACGCCCTCGAGGTCGGCGAGCGCCTGGTCGAGCCGCGACGCGTCGTCGAGCGTGACCGAGATCGAGACCTCGGACGTGGTGACGAGGTCCACGACCAGGTGGTGGCGCCCGAAGATCTCGAACACGCGCGCCAGGAAGCCGTGCGCGAGCAGCATGCGCGTCGAGACGATCGTGACCGCCGTGACGCCCTTCTTGCACGCGATCGACTTCACGCGCCACGCCGCGTCGCTCGGTTCGGCGGTGGCGGTGATCCGCGAGCCGGGATCGGCGGGGCGCGCGGTGTTGAGGATGCGCACGGGAATGCCGCGGTCCATGGCGGGCAGGAGCGTCTTGGGATGGAGCACCTTGGCGCCGAAGTACGCGAGCTCGCTCGCCTCGGCGAACGAGAGCCGCGGCACGGGCGCGGCCTCGGGCACGATCCGCGGATCGGCCGAGAGCATGCCGCTCGTGTCGGTCCAGATCTGGATCTCGTCCGCGCCGATCGCCGCGCCCACGATGGCCGCCGAGAAGTCCGAGCCGCCGCGGCCGAGCGTGGTGGTGCGTCCGTCGAGCGTGCGGCCGAGGAAGCCCGTGACGACGGCGACGTCGCCCGCGGGCGCCAGCGCGTGCTCGAGCCGCGCCGCGGACTCGGGCAGCGGGTGCGCGGCGCCGAAGCGCTCGTCGGTGACGAGCCCGGCCTCGCCGGCCTCGATCGCGGTCGCCGCGAGGCCGCGCGCGCGCAGGCCCGCCGCGAAGAGCGCGGCCGCGAAGCGCTCGCCGAACGCGAGCACGCGGTCGCGCTCGGCGCCGGAGAGGGTGCCGGACTGCGCGAGCCGGCTCGCGTTCTCGCGCCACTCGGCGAGCAGCGCGGCGATCGGCTCGCGGCCGGTGCCGATCTCGGCGGCGAACGACTCGTGGCGCTCCTCGATCCGGCCGGCGAGCGCCAGTCGGCGCGAGGGCACGGCGCAGAACTCGACGAGCGTGTTGGTGACGCCGGTCAGCGCGCTGACGACCACGACCGGCGGTTTCGCGTCGCGTTTCGCGGCCGCGAGCACGAGGCCCTGCGCTTCCGCGAAGTTGGACGCGATCCCGACCGACGTGCCGCCGAACTTCATCACCACGCGCTGCATGAGCATCCTCCGTTGGCTGGGGGAGGACGCATTCTAGCGGCGCGGGCGCGCCGGCGCGCGTGAAAACGCGCGGAAACGCGCGGCGTGTTCAGCGCGTGACGACGTACGTCAGCAGCAGCAGCCCGGAGCGGTAGGGCTTCGCGCTCACGAGCCGCAGCGCATGGCGCCGCGTGCCCGCCGGCACGAGCGGCGTGCCGTGGCCGAGGATCACCGGATGCAGCGCGACCTCGATCTCGTCGACGAGCGAGGCGTCGAGGAACGCGCCGATCAGCTCGCCGCCGCCGACCACGCCCACGTCGCGTCCGTCGCCCGCGAAGCGCGCCATCAGCCACTCCGCGGGCGCGTCGTGCGTGAACGTGACACGCGGATCCGTGGGCGGTTCGCCCGCGTGCGTGAACACCCAGACCTGCTTGCCCACGTACGGCCACTCGCGGAGCTCGGCCACGGTGTCGTACGTGTGGCGGCCCATCACGATGGTGTCGACCTGCTCGGCGAACGCGTCGTAGCCGTAGTCGTCGTCGGTGAAGAGCCAGTCGAGCGCGCCGTCCGGACCGGCGATGAAGCCGTCGAGACTGGAGGCGACGAACAACCGGACGCGGCGCAGGAGCACGGGGGCGGCCCTCGGGTGAGCATTCATGATGACGGAAAACGGGGCCGGGAGTCACGGGCCCTGCGCGGTCGCCGCGCTCAGCGCCAGCGCCGGTTCGCCTCGAGCGAACGGATGCGCGCGATCAGCGCCGCGGGGTCGCCGGGCTCCATCGGTCGCGGCCCGGGGCGGAGCGGGATCATGCCGCGCACGCGATGGACGAGCTGCCAGCCGTCGGGCTTGGCGGGACGGAGGAACCAGATGCCGGTCTGCGGGGTGGCTCCGCCGATGCCGGCACGAGTGTCGAATGGAAGCCGCACGGGCGCTCGCGGTCGCGTCCCGGCGAGTACGCTGTCGATGGCGAGCGTCTGCAGCTCGGTGCCATCGTCGATGTGCATGAAGGGGCTCTCGAGCCGCCCGACGACGATCAGCGTGCTCGCCATGACGAGGCTCTCGATCTGCCGCCGGTTGATCGCCTCCGCGATCTCGTGCTCGAACCCGGGCCGATCGACGCAACGCAGGGGCACGATGCCGCTCTGGTGGACGAGCCGGCCGGCTCCGTCGTAGGGATTCGCGGGACCGTCCGAGTAGGAATCGCTGCCCAGGACGTCACTCATGCGCCCGTCGAACGGCTTCTCGAACTCGTCGGCGAGGATCCACTTCCCTTGAACGTTCGCCGCGGTGACGAGCACGTCGCGATCGGACGACCTGGCCTGCCGGCGCAGGCGACCTCGCATCTGTCGCCAGCCCGGAACGAGAACCCGAACCGGACCGCGAACCGCCGGCCCCACGAGCACGCGATCCGCGGCGACGGTCGCGATCTGCCATGGGATCGCTCGGCCCGCGGAATCCTGGACCCCGATCAGGATTCCATACATGACGAGCCGGTCTTGGCCAACGAGCCGGTCGAAATGGTCCGCGTTCGTGAACGGTGGCCCGAACTGCGGCGCCATCATTGCGCCGGCCGGGCGCGCGGGCGTCAGCAGGAGCATCGTCGCGATCGCGGCGACGAGTGCGAATAAACCGTGCCTGTCGCGACAGCGCGCTGTCCAACGTGGAACGAACACCGATCCCATGCAACCTCCGCCGGGAGTTTATCCGAAGCATCCGGTCCGTCGCTCCCCCCACGCAATCCCTTGACGCCGCCCGTCCGCGGGGCGAACCTGCTGCGGGCTCTTCAGACGGCAAGGATGCCGTCCCCCTCGGGTTTCGCACGGAGGCGATGTGGACGCGTGGCTGATCCACAGCGGGACACTGGTGTGCATGGACGCCGCCGGCACGGTCGTGCGCGGCGACCTGCTCGTCCTGGGTGACCTCATCGCCGCCGTCGGACCGGCCGTGCCGCAGGCGCTCGAGCGCCTGCCCGAAGGCACCGTGCTCAAGCGCTTCGACGCCACCGGTTGCCTCGTGACGCCGGGCTTCGTGCACGCGCACGTGCACCTCTGCCAGACGCTCTTCCGCGGACTCGCCGAGCAGAGCGACCTGCTGCGCTGGCTGCGCGAGAGCATCTGGCCGCTGGAGCACGCGCACACGCCCGAATCGATCGCGGCCTCCGCGCGGCTCGGCATCTGCGAGTTGGTGGCCGGCGGCGTCACGTGCGTCAACGACATGGGCACGGTGCGCCACACCGAGGTGATCGGCGAGGTGCTCGAATCCACCGGCATGCGCGCGGTGTTCGGCCCGGCGCTGATGGACGCGGGCGAAGGCGTGCCCACGGGCATGCTGCAGCCGGCGAAGGACCAGCTCGAGGAAGTCGCAAAGCTCGCCCGGCGCTTCGACGGCGCGGGCGACGGCCGGCTGCGCGTGACGCTGGCGCCGCGGTTCATCCTCTCGTGCAGCGAGGGGCTCTGGAACGACGTCGCGGCCATGTCGCGCGAGCGCGGCATGCTGATCCACACGCACATCGCCGAGGCGCCGACCGAAGGCGCCGAGGTGAAGTCGGCCAAGGGCAAGCACGCGGCGCCCTACTTCGTGGAGCACGGCGTGCTGTGCGAGCGGTTCGTGGGCGCGCACGGCGTGTGGCTCGACGAGGACGAGATGCGCATGATGAAGGCGGCCGACGCGGCGCTGGTGCACTGCCCGGGCTCGAACCTGAAGCTCGCCTCGGGCCTCGCCGACGTGAAGGCGTGGCGCGAGCACGGCATCCGCTGCGGCCTGGGCGCCGACGGCGGCGCGTGCAACGACCGGCTCGACACGTTCGTCGAGATGGGCATCGCGGGCGGCATCACGCGCGTGCTGCACCGCGACGCGCCGATGCCCGCGCGCGACGTGGTCGCGCTCGCCACCTGCGACGGCGCGCGGGCGCTCGGGATGTTCGACCAGATCGGCTCGCTGGAGCCGGGCAAGCAGGCCGACGTCTGCTGCGTGGACGTCTCGACGCCGCGCTGCGCGCCGTTCGGCGAGGAGCAGCCGTACACGGCGCTCGTCCACGGTGCGAACTCGAGCGACGTCACGATGACGATGGTGGCGGGCAAGGTGCTCTACGATTGGGGCGAGTGGAAGACGATGGATCCGCTCGACGTGGTGGCCGACGCGCGGCGCGAGGGACTCGCGCTGCTCGATCGCACGGGCCAAAGGGCGCGCACGTGATCGTCGGGCCGTGCATCGTGGTGACGGGCGGCCCGGAGCCGCAGGTGTACGAGAACGGCGCGGTCCGGATCGTCGGCGCGCACATCGCCAACTTGGGCACGCTGGGCGATCTCGCGGCCGCGTATCCCGACGAGACGCTCTGGCCGGCGCGCGGTCGCGTGCTGATGCCGGGCTTCGTCAACACGCACGCGCATCTCGCGCGGCACCTGGCGCGCGGGCTCGACCTGCGCTCGCCGGCCGAATGGCGCCGCTACGATCGCGCGCTGTCGGCCGAGGACGTGAACTGGGCCGTGAAGGCGGCTCTGGTGGAAGGCGTGCGCCACGGTGTGACGACGGTGGTGGACTTCCATCGTTCGGGCGCGTGCCTCGACCTCTCGCTCGCCGAGGTGATCGGCGCCGCGGATCGCGTCGGCGTACGCGTGGCCACCTGCTACGGCGCGGCCGAGGACGACACGCCGCTCGAGCGCCGCGCGGCGATCGACGAGTGCGTGGGCTTCGCGCGCGACCTCGAGCGCACGCGCCGCGGCCGGCTGCGCGGCATGCTCGGCGTGCAGGCGACGAGCCTGCGCGGCATCGAGACGCTGCTCGCCGAAGCGATGGAGAGCGCCGGCGGGCTCGCGGTGCACGTGGACCTCGCGCTCGACCTGACGCCCGCCGAGCGCTGGACGCGCCCCGACGCGCTGCCCGACACGGCGCTGCCGGCGCTCTGGGCGCACGCCGAACGCGCGCCGCGCGACCTGGTCGGCGCCGTGCGCGAGCGCGGCGACTCGCTCTGCGCGACCGGCGTCGGCACCGCGAACGCGCTGGTGCGCGAGACCGAAGTGGCGTGGGGCAGCGACGACGGCGTCAACGCGCCGCCGCTGCCGGACGGCGCGATGCAGCCGGGCATGGCCGACGCGCAGTACCGCCGGCTGTTCCTCGCCGGCGCGCGCTGGGCGACGGACCATTTCGGCGAGGAGCTGGGCCACATCCATCCCGGCGCGCCCGCCGACCTGATCCTCGTCGACTACCGCCCCGCGTCGCCGCTCACCACGCGCACGCTCGCGTCGCACCTCTGGAACGGACTCCTGCGCGCGCCGGTCGCGGGCGCGATGGTGGCCGGCACGGTGGTGATGGACAACGGCGTGATCGTGAGCGTGGACGAGAAGGAAGTCGCCGCGCGAGCCCGCGAGTGCGCCGTGCGCGTGTGGGAGCGGCTGGGGTAGTCGGTGCCGGGTCGCGCGCACGCCGCGGAGGTGTGCGCGGTCATTCTCCCTGCAACGCTGGGCTTGACCATTGCCATATATGACCGGATCCGGATCCGGTGGTATGTGGCAACGGTCAAACGGTCATCGCGGTTCGGCCGACCGCGAACGGCGCGCAGCGTTCAGGCCGCGCGGCGCATCGGTCCGGTGCGCGAAGGCGCCGTGGCGAGCACGCCACCCAGCGCAACCAGCGCGAGCACGGCGAGCGGAAGCTCCAGCCGCCAGTCGACCGACGCCACGTTGCGCCGCACCTCGAGCCGCAGGTCCTGGATCGCGTCGTCACGGCGCGCGTCCACGTCGACGGCGAACGTGTAGTCGCCCTCGCGCGCGACCGCGAACGTCGAGATCGGCACCGTCGCCGTGTTCGCGCGCCGGGCGTTGCGATTGGAGGTGCCGGCACCGAAGCCGTGCGCTTCCGACCACAGCACGTTCCCGGCGTCGTCGCGCATGGCGACGCGGCACGTCGGGCGCCCGGCCGCGAGCGGCGAGAAGCCGACGTGCGCCAGCACGCGCACGGGGTTCATCGCCGGCGCGAGGTGCACCGGGCCGACCTCGTGCGCGAGCGGCGACGCGTGCGTCCACGTGAGGCCGAGCAGCGTGATCGACGAGCCTTCGCGCACGTCGAACGAGCGGACGTCCGCTCCGGACCACGACGTGGCCCAGAGCGGGTAGAGCGCGGCGGCGAACGTGCAGACGAGAAACGCGACGAGCGAGACGGCGCGCCAGGCGCCACGAGGATCGGGGCTCATGCCCGTGGTTTCGGCCGCGGCTGGCTCCGGGTTGAGCCGGCGTTCTCAGCGCTTCTTGCCCTCGAGGTGCTGCTTCAGGAACGCGATCGTGCGCGGCCAGGCGTCGCGCGTCGCCTTGAGGTTCGCGCCGTCGCGGCCGGTCTGCTGCCGCAGGAACCCGTGGCCCGCGCCGTCGTAGAGATGCGGCTCGTAGCGCTTGCCCAGCGCCTTCGTCACGCGCTGCGCCGGCGGGACCGTGGCGTCCACGCGCGCGTCGTCGCCGCCGTAGAGGCCGAGAACCGGCGCGTGCAGCGCGGCGAGCGTGGTGCTGTCGGGCGACGTGCCGTAGTAGACGACCGCGGCGGCGAGATCGCCCGGGTGCGCGGCGTACGCGAAGCTGTTCCCGCCGCCCCAGCAGTAACCGGCGGTGGCGACACGGCCGTTCGCGGCAGGCAGTGTGCGCGCCCACGCACGCACGGCGTCTAGCCGCGCCATCGTCATGTCGGGCGTCAGCTGGCGGATCGCCTGCACGACCGAATCGCGCGACCCGAATGCGGCCGTGCCGCCGCCGTTCGGTCCCAGCCCCGAGAGCAGGTCGGGCGCGACCGCGATGAAGCCCGCCGCGGCGTACTGGTCGGCGAGCGCGCGGATCCAGTCCGACAGACCGAAAATCTCGTGCACGATCATCACCACGCCGGCCGCGTCGCGGCGCTCGGGGTAGACGATCCACGTGCGCAGCGGCACGCCGCCGGGGCCTGAGACGTCGACCATCTCGCCGTGGCGCGGCGAGTGCTCGAGTGCGTCGCGTGCCTGCGTCTCGTCGGCGGGCAGCGCGGGATCGCGCGGTGCGGCGGCGACCGGCGTGGTGTCGCTCGCGGTGTGCGCGTGCATGTGCTCCATGCCCTGCGCATGCGCGGGCCGAGCGGCGAGGGACGCGACGAGCGCGAGCGCGACGAATGCGGGGGCAAGACGCATCGGAACCTCCGGGCGGGATGGATGGCGGCCGGGAACGCGGGCAGCATGCGGCGGGCGATGCGCCGGCCGCAACGGCGTCACGCGGCATTCTCGGACAGAACCTAGTCGACCACCATCACGCGCCGCACGGCGCGCTCGCCGCCCATGCTCCAACGGACGAGGTAGAGCCCGGGTGACACGCGCGCGCCGCGGGCGTCGCGCAGGTCCCAGTCCCATGCTGCCGGTCCGGGAACCGCGGCGCCGGCGGCGAGCGAGCGCACGCGGCGGCCGAGCGCGTCGAAGACCGCGAGTTCCATCGCCGCGCCCGCGGCGGACGCGGGCACGTCGGCGGCCAGGTGCGCGACGGTACGCGCGGGGTTGGGGCTCGGCGCGTGCAGCGCGAGCTCATGCGCGGCCTCGCGCCCGACGCCGGCGGGGGCGCGGTCGATCCAGAGCTCGGGCGACTCGACACCGTTCACGCGCACCACGATCTCGGTGCGATCCGGCGTCGCGTCCGGATCCGGCTCGCCGGCGTGAACGGTGAACGGGATCGCAACGTCGGCGCTCGCGAGCACAAGGGTGTTCGGCAGCCCCACGGATTCGGGCGCGATCGGCCGGCGCGCCGCGCCGTCGATCGCGAACACTTCGACCGCGGCGTGGCGCGCGCGGCCGTCGCCGTTGCCCGTGTGCACGGTGAGCGTGGCCGCGGCGCCCTCGGGCACGCTCGCGGGCGCCGCCGACGAAAGCTGCAGCGTACGGACGCGCAGCGGGTCGACCAGCAGGAACCCCGCACCGGGCGTGGGCAGCCACCACACCATGTAGAAGTGCAGCGTGCGCGGCAGGTCGTCGGCCACGTGGCCGAGGAAGTCTTCCTGCGAACCGTCGGGATAGGTGCGGCTCCACGATTCGGATGCGAACGCCGCGGGATCCCCGCCCAGCAGCGGAAACGGCGCGTAGCCGTACATCGCGAACAGGCTCGGGAACACCATCGCACGCAGGCCCCCGGCGTAACCGCACTCGTAGTTCGGGTCGTCGTCGTCGGTGCTGAGCACGTACGTCCAGGGCCCGTGCCGCAGCAGGTGCGGCGACTCGACGGTGTGCGTGCCCAGGCGCGTCATCCACAGCGGGCCCGCGTCGCTCCAGCGCGAGAGGCTGTCGCCCCGCGAGAGCGCGATGCCGACGACGCCATCGCACCAGGGATTGACGGGCAGGTGCGTCACCGGGTCGGGGCCGAGCGGGTGCGTGGTGTAGGTCATGAGCCAGCGCGATCCCGGCGCGAGGTCGCCGGCGGGCATGACGAACGGATCGCGGAACGCGCCCGACGCCGCGTTCGCCCACGGTGCGTCGCTCGCGCTCCAGACCGGGTTCGCGGGCAGGCGCGTCCACGTGCGCAGCGTGCGATCGGTCGTGGTCGCGACACCGATCGCCTGGACGCCCTCGCCGGGGCCGTGCACGCCGGTATAGAAGAGGTAGAACGTGCCGCTCGATTCCACGACGCTCGGCGCCCAGACGTGGTCGTGATCCCACGCGTTCGGGTTCGGGTCCACGGCGAACAGCGTCGCGGCGGACTGGAACGTCCACCGGCACAGGTCGGGTGACGTCGCGTGGCCGAAGCGATCCTCGGTGGGCTGGCCCGGCGTCTGGTTCGTGAGGATGAAGAACGCGTGCCAGAGACTGTCGACGCGGACGATGGCGAAGTCCTTGGGCCAGTAGTTGCCCACCGAGGGCGGCACCAGGAGCATCGCGGGCGTGACGCGCTCCACGATCTCGAGCGGCGCCGACTCCGCGCCGCCCGCGCGCGCGATCACGGTGATGCGGTCGCGCGTGCCGTCGTTGGGGCGCGGGAACGCCGCGGTGAATGGCACGCGCCGCGTCTCGCCGGCCACGAGCCCACTCACCGAATCGGGCAGCCCCACGCTCGCCGGGGCGAGGGGCGTCTCCGCGCCGGAGGTCTCGCGCCGCGACACGAGCAGGTGCGCCGTGCGCGGCGTCGGGTCGCCCGCCGTGCCCGCGGCCACGAGCACGAGCGCGAGCGTGTCGCCTTCGACGACGCTCGCCACCGGCAGGCTCAGCGAGGCGACTTGTGCCGTGTCGCCGGCGTCGGCCCGCGCCATGCCGCGCGCCGGCGCCACGGCGCCGCGCGCAAACGCGCCCGGCGCGAGCAGCGCGAGCGCGAGCGTGAGCACGAGCGAGCCCGCGCACCGCACGAGGTGCGGAGCGGCCAGCGGCGAACGGTCGCGAGGGGTGGCGGCCATGGGGGAAGCGCGAGGTGCCTAGCGAGTTGGCGTGCCGAGCCGTTCCGCGAGCCACGTGGCCAGCGAATCGGACGCGAAGGCGGGGTCCCAGGAGTTGTGGTTGGCGTCGGGAAACAGCGTCATGCGCACCGCATCGGGGTCGAGTCCCTTCGCCGCGCGCGCCTCGCGCAGTCCCGCGACGATGTGGCGCGTGTCGTTCGGATCGACGAGGTCGTCGCGCAGGCCGTGGAACGCCCACACCGGCAGGTTCGTCGCGCGATTCTGGATCGTGCGCGCGCGGCCGTAGCCGCACACCGGCACGAGGCACGCCCAGAGCTTCGGGTGGCGCGCGCCGATCATCCAGGTGCCGTGCCCGCCCTGCGAAATGCCCACGAGCGCGACGCGCGTCGCGTCGACGTGGTCGCGGCGCACGGCGTCGCGCAGCACCGCGAACACGAGCGGCTCGCGCTCCTCCCATTCCTCGTCCTCGAACGGCTTCTGCGGAAACACGACGACGTACGGAAAGCGCGCGGGATCGCGCAGCAGCGCGGGCCCCAGCCCCACGCGCGTCGGCTTCTCGCCGTCCGAACCGCACTCGCCCGAACCGTGCAGGAAAAGAATCGCCGGCCACGCCTTCGCGTCCGCGTGACCCGGCGGCAGCCAGACCGCATAGCGGTGCGCCTGGCCGTCCACGTGCACGGTGCGGAACTCGAAGCGTCCCGAGTCGGGCGCGGCGGAGGCGCGCGAGGTCCCGGCGAGGCTCGCGAGCGCGAGCACCGGCAGGAGCGCGAGGGCGGTGAGGTGCATCGGGACGGGGGCTCCGGATCGGGGTCGATTCGAGAGGCAGGAGCCCAACAAGGGTGCCCGCGGCGGCCCGAAATGTCGAGCGCGGACGCTGCGGCCGGGCGCGCCCCGCGCTATCCTGTGACGCATGAGCGAACGCTTCACGATCCGCCCGGCCGCGAGCCCCGCCGACCTCGAGTCGGTGCGCGAACTGTTCCGCGAATACGAACGCTGGCTGGACGCGAACCTCTGCTTCCAGGGCTTCGAGACGGAAGTGGCCTCGCTCCCCGGCCGCTACGCCGAACCCTCGGGCCGCCTCTACGTCGCCCATGCCGACGGCGCGCTCGCCGGCTGCATCGGGCTGCGCACGCTGGAGCCCGGCGTCTGCGAGATGAAGCGGCTCTACGTTCGCGACGTCGCGCGCGGACTCGGCCTCGGACGCGCCCTCGCGCGGCGCGTGATCGAGGACGGGCGCACGATGGGCTGCCGCGTCATGCGGCTCGACACGCTGCGGATCGAGAAGATGCGCACGGCGAACGTGCTCTACGACGCGCTGGGGTTCCGCGACATTCCCGCTTACTACGACAATCCGCTCCCCGACGTGCGCTACATGGAGCTGGATCTCGTGGCACCCGCCGCGCGCGCCTGAGTTCGCGTCGCGCGCGCCGCGCGTTGCGCGCTGCATTCCGGCGAGTGTCCCCGCGCGTGCACGCCCGCACCCCTCGGGTGCACCGCCCGGTGCACAGAGCGCGTTCCCACACGTGTTTGGCGGCCGTCAACTCCTTGCGCCCACGCACGCTGCGGCCTCGGCCCGGTCGCGGCACGCGCCCTGCTCTTCCTTCCCGGCGTCGCGGCCACGGGCCGCGGAGAACGTGAAGCGACGAAGCGAAGCGCGGGCCGGGAGGCCCGAACCACGACGCGAGGCCGACGCCTCGAGGAGGAAGACGATGAAGACGCTGCGTGTGCTGAGCCTGGCCCTGGTGATCGCCGCCCTGACCGCTTCCATCGCCGCCGCCGGCACCGCGACGCCGCGCGTCCGTCACCGCCAGGTCCGGCAGCAGGAGCGGATCGCGCAGGGCGTCCGCAGCGGCGAGCTCACCAAGGGCGAGACCGCGCGACTCGAAGCCGGCCAGGCCCACGTGCAGAACGTGAAGGCCCGCGCCAAGGCCGACGGTGTCGTGACGCCCGCGGAGCGCGCGCACCTGGAGCACGCGCAGGATCGCCAGAGCCGGCGCATCTACCGCATGAAGCACAACGAGAAGACGCGCTGAAGCACGCGCCACCCGAAATCACGGCATGGGGACGGGTGGTGACCACGCCCCGGCGGAGCGATCCGCCGGGGCGATTCGTATTTGTGCCTCGCGCCAGACCCTCCTCTGCTGCGCGATGCGGAAGGAATCGGCGGCGGTTGATCCTCGCCGCGGGCGGAGTACCCTTGACGCGAATGGATGAAGTCGAGCGGTCGATGCGCGTGGCAAGAGCACGACGCTCCTGTCGCGATCGAGCCCGGTCCGCCGCGACGGCGATGCGTAGTGCTAATGGAAAGGGGGGCCGCATGACCAGGCGGCTTCTGTTGGCGATTCTCGTGAGTGCGTGTTGCGCTACGAGCGCGTTCGGCGAGGCCCCGGCACTGCTGGGGGCCTGGGGAACATTCGGTTCCGGTGCCGGCCAGTTCGCGTCCGCGCAAGGGATCACGATAGGCCCAGGGGGAAAGGTGTACGTCGCCGACACCTACAACCACCGAGTTCAGGTGTTTGCGCCGGATGGTACCTTCGAAGACGCTTGGGGCAGTCACGGCGCCGGAGACGGACAACTGTCGTTTCCATTCGGCCTGGCGTTTGGTCCGAGTGGTGATCTCTACGTCGTGGACTCCGGGAACAACCGCATTCAGCGATTCACTGCGACAGGTGGGTTCGTCAGCAAGTGGGGCAGCCACGGCGTCGGTGTGGGCGAGTTTGATCTGGCCCGCGGGATTGCAGTTGACGCTGGAGGTCACGTCTACGTCGCTGACGTCGGAAACAACCGCATACAAGTATTCAGTGCCGATGGCGGCTCGCTCGGCCAGTGGGGTGTACGGGGGACGGCGCCGGGGCAATTCGCCGACCCCGAGGGAGTGTCAGTGGCTCCGAACGGCGATATCTACGTCATCGAGTCCGGAACTCACCGGGTCCAGGAATTCACACCGGACACCGCGTTTGTCCGAATGTGGTCCGTGAGCCGGCCCGGCGATGCCGGACTGAACTTCGAGCTGGGCATCTACGTTGACGCCGACAACAACGTCTACGTGCCAGACGACCGAATGGACCGTGTCCAAGTCTTCACCACCGAGGGCGTCCTCCAAGAGATGTGGAGCGTTCACGGGGCTCTTCCGCCGGGCTTGTTTGCCGAGCCGACTTCTGTGGCGGTGGACGCGACGCATGCGATCTACGTGTGCGAATCGAGTCTGTGCCAGATCGAGAAGTTCGGCCGCCCCTCGACGCCGACCCAATCGCACACCTGGGGCCAGCTCAAGTCGCTGTACCGGTGACACCGTCCCGAGCAGCGCAACGAAATCGCCCCGGCGGAGCGATCCGCCGGGGCGATTCGTTTCTCGCCGCCGCTCAGTGCAGGAAGTTGAGCGAGCGCGTGTACGAGAGGTAGAAGCTCGGCCTGCGCTCGTCGGCGCCGATCGGCACGGCCCAGTCGACGCGCACGAACGAGTCCGGGTGCGGCAGGCCGGGGCGGTAGAGGAGCGAGAGCCCCGCTTCCGCGAGCCAGTCGGTGCGCTCGGGCCAGTCGCGCGCGGTGAGTCGCGCGCGGCCGGTCGCGGGATCGCGGCCCCACACGGCGCCGGCGCCCGCGAACGCGCCGATCTGGATCGGGAACGCCGGCGAACGCTCGAGCCCGAGCAGCGACTGCAGCGGCTCGAGCACGATCCAGTCCGCGTGCGCGAGCGCGCGGCCCGTGCCCTGGAGCGCGTTCGCGTCCAGCGAGTGCAGCGTGCCGCCGCCCAGGTAGAACGCGTCCTGCGGCAGCGCCGTGCCGGTCAGCCGCCCGTATTCCAGCTGCGGCGCGAACGCGACGTGCCGTCCGAGCGCCAGGGCGCCGCCGGCCGCGAGCCGCAGCCGCGTGTAGTCGAAGTCGCCGCCCAGCGCGCCGCCCGCCGTCCACGCGTGCGCTTCGAGCGTGATCGGCGCGCGCGGCAGCCGGGCGCCGACGTCCAGGTCGGCCTCGCGCACGCGCCCTTCGGCCGCGGCGTCGTTGCGCACCACGACCGGCGTGCGCGAGAAGAGATTCCACGTCGCGGTGGTGACGAGCGGCGATTCGCGCTCGACGCGGCCGCCGAGCCGGATCCAGCCCGCCGGACGGCGCAGGTCGATCGCGCCGCGCACGCCGTCGCGCCGCAGGTAGTGGCTGCGGTCGGTGCCGAACACGAACGCGGCCGTCGAGCTCAGCACCGGATCGAAGTAGTCGCGGTCGAGCCCCTCGAACGCGCGGTGCGCGCGCAGTGCGAGCGTGGAGCCGTTCTCGTCCGGATCCTCGCCCGCGCGCGGGTTCCAGCGTCGCGTGTACACGCCGCTGCCGAACCACAGGCCCGGCCCGTTGGCCCACTGGGCGCCCGCCTCCACGCGGCCCCAGCGCCGCGAGCGGCCGATGCCTGCCTCGGCGCCCATCGCGCCTCCGACCGCGCGATTGAAGCCGAGCAGTGGCGCCAGCGACAGCGTGCCGCCGCGCGAGCGCAGCGTCTTGCCGGGATGCTCGACCGCCCACGCGCGCAGGCTGTCGAGCCCGGTCGTGTCGGACGCCTGCGCGCTGATGCCGAACCACGCGTCGGTGGAATCGGCCATCGAGCGCACGTAGTCCTCGACGGTCGTGTCCGCCGGCGCGACCTGCGCGAGCGCGTCGATCGCGCCGCCGGCCAGTGCCAGCGCGAGCGCCGCGCCGGCCGCGAGGAACACCGCCCGGGCGCTCACTTCGCACCTCGCGCGGACTTCGGCGCCGCGAACAGCGAATCCGGCAGGCCCGTGTTCACCTTGTACTCCGAGAACTGGATGCCGAGATCGAAGCTCTTGCCGAAGCGCGGGACCGGGATCGTGGTCTCGATGCGGGCGAGAATCCGCGACAGCACCCACAGGTCGCCCACGTGCTCACGCTCGACCACCATGCGCTTGATGCCGCGCAGGAAGAGCGGGATGGGCGACTGCCGGAACGTGATCTCCTGGCGCACGATCACGAAATCGCGCGTGTCGACCCACACCGTGCCGCCCGGCAGGTCGAGCGCCAGCGGCGAACGCGGCGCGAACTCGATGCGGTAGATCAGGTGGTCGCCCAGCAGCTGGCGCCCGACGATCTTGTACGTGTAGTCGCGCCGTGCGTTCGGCTGGAACGCGAAGTTCACGATCTCCTCGGTCATGCCGTCGGGATCGCCGCTGCCCACCTCGACGCGGATCCCGCGTTCGGAGTCGTCCTTCTTGGGCGGGTGCTTCATCCAGTGGCGCAGCTCGACCTGCCGCCGCATGCCGGGACGCTTCTGCCACACCTGCGCGACGCGCTCCTCGAGCAGCTCGGCATTGCCGGCGCCCGCGTGGCCGACCACGCGGATCGTGACGAGGAAGCTGCGATCGCGAATCATCGAGTCGCGATGCGCCTCACCGCGCGCGACGCGGTCGAGGATCTCGTCGAGCGTGACGCGCGGCGCGTGCACGAGCACCGGCGCGACCTCGGTGTGCATCGTGTCCTCGACCGCCACGGCCGGTCCGCCTGGGGCGGTCGCGGCGGTCGCGGGAGCGGCGGCGAGCGCCGCGGCGAGCAACGAAAGGGCGAACGGCCGAGTCGAAAGGGGCATGGGCGCTCAGGTTCTGTCTGTGAATACCGCGCGGCGCCGTTGCGGGAGCCGACAGGGCGGTCGCAAGGAATGGCGACGAGACGAGGGTTCGACCCCTGTCGAGGAGCCGTGACGCTGCGAACGCCCTGTCGCCTCCCGCAACCCGAAGGGCGAGGCCGAGAATGGCCGCCGGGCGGCGTCACTCGTCGTCGATCGTGTGCTTGGCACGTATCTCCTCCTCGTTCCTTGCGCGGCGGCCATTCTCGGCCTCGCGGCGCCGCGGGGTATTCACAGACAGAACCTTAGGGGGTAGAGGTGTGGTCGACGCTACTCAGGGTGCGGCGCGGTCGCAACAGCCCGGCCGGATTTGGCAACGCGATGACCGGCCGGCCGCTCCCGCATGGGAAGAAATGCGTTAGCGTTACGCCCGCTTCGATCGTCGGGTTGCATCTGCGATCGCTTCGGCACGCCGCGTGCCAACAAGGACGGTGGAACGATCGCCCGGCACGACCCCGACGCCGGCAAGGAGGATCGAAATGAACACCCTGGTCATTCGCAACACCGCAGTCGCGGCCCTGCTCACGGTCCTGCCCGTGCTCGCGCACGCCGAGGCGGGCGTTCCGGCACCCTCGGCGTTCACCTTGCCCGTGGCCGGGCTCGAAGTCTCGGCGCTGCCGGTCGTGATGCCCGCCGCCGCGGCCGAGCCGTCGCTCGAAATCGTCCACATGACCGCGCCCGACATCCAGGTGGCCGGCGTCCACTACCGTCCGCGCCGTTCCGGCGGCTGGGGCCGGCCCGTCGACTCCCAGAGCGTGAGCCAGATCCACCTCGGCTTCTTCGATCCCGAGGGTGACGCGAGCCGCGAGTTCCTGCTCGGCATCCGCGGCGGCCCGATGGTCGATCCGCACGTGCAGCTGGGTGTCGGCGTCGATTGGTCGCACCAGACGGACAACGCCTCGTCGGTGAGCCACGAGAGCACCGGCCCCGGCGGCGTGCCGATCGTCGTGAAGCAGGACCTCTCGCGCGCCTCGATCCACCTGTTCCCGATCATGGGCTTCGTGCAGGTCTCGGGCGACGACAACATGCCGGTGATCCCGTACTTCGGTGCGGCTGGCGGCTACGAGGTCATGAACCTCACCGCCGACGACTACCAGACCGGCGCGAGCTTCGACGCCACCTACGGCGGCTGGGGCTGGCAGGTCTGGGGCGGCGCCGCGTTCCCGCTGTCGGGCCGCGCGCGCGTCAACGGCGAGCTGTTCGTGAACACGGCCGAGCTCGGCCGCGACGTCACCGACGACATGCTCGGCGGCACCTATCGCGAGACCGTCAAGGCGAACGGCGTGGGCATGCGACTCGGCATGTCGTGGGGATTCTGAGGACCGGGTCGGTTTCCTCGCACATGCCCTCGGCGCCCCGCGGCCTCACGGCCGCGGGGCGCGACGTTTCGCCCGAGTACCGCGGAGCCGCGCCCCGCGCGGGCGCGCGGCGGCGTTTGCCGCCGCCCTCGCGCGGGACTAGCGTCTGCGCGTACGGGCCGACCCCCGCGGTCGACGATCGCCGGTTTCCGGCGCATTCGGGACATGCCCCCGCCATGTCCTCTCACTCGGACGAGGAGGACTCACGCATGAAGCGCGCAATCGTGCTGTTGGTGCTGGTGGCGGCCGTGTTCGCGGCCGGCTGTGGCGCCGGCAAGGGCGCCGCGGAAATGGCGATCCAGGCCGCGCAGACCGCGTTCGACGCGACCAAGGACAAGGCGATGCAGGTCGCGCCCGAGCAGACGAAGGCGATCCAGGACCAGATCGACGCCGCCAAGGCCAACGTCACCGCCGGCAACTTCCAGGCGGCGATGGACTCGGCGAAGGCGATTCCCGGCCGCGTGAAGGAACTGGCCGATGGTCTCGCCGCGAAGCAGCAGGAGCTGACGGCCGCGTGGGACAACATGAAGGACCTGCCCCAGTCGGTCGACGCGCTCAAGGCCCAGGTCGAGAAGCTCGCCAAGATGAAGAAGCTCCCCGCCGGCATCGACGCCGCCAAGCTCGACGCCGCCAAGAGCTCGCTCGCGACGATCACCACCACGTGGGGCGAGGCGCAGAGCGCGTTCCAGGCCGGCAACTACGCCGAAGCCGTGGCCAAGGGTGGCGAGGTCTCGAAGGCCGTCGGCGACGCGATGACGTCGATCGGCATGACCCCGCCGGCTCCGGCCGCCCCGACGCAGCAGTAGCCGAGGCGAAAGGACCCCCGATGCCCCGCAAGTCGCCCCGCTCGCGCCGCAAGGCCGGCGCCACGCCACGCGTTCCGGCTTCGCCGCGCGTGCGTTCGGCGCCGGGCCAGTCGCGCACGCGAGCGGCCCGCGCCGAGCACGCGCTGAAGGGCGCGCGCCCGGCGGCGGCCGCGAAGAAGAAGGCGGCGCGCGCGACCGCCGCCAAGCGCCGGCCGGTGGCGACCCGGCCGGCGAAGCGCGCGGTCGCTCCCGATCCGGTGCGCGTGAGGGCGCTGCTCGAGCAGCTGCGCGAGAGCTACCCGGACGCGCGCTGCGCGCTCAACTTCAAGACCCCGCTCCAGCTGCTGATCGCCACGATCCTGTCGGCGCAGTGCACCGACGAGCGCGTCAACATGGTCACGCCGCAGCTGTTCGCGACGTGGCCCGACGCGCGCGCGCTCGCGAACGCCGATCCCGGTGCGCTCGAGGACGCGATCCATTCGACCGGGTTCTTCCGCCAGAAAGCCAAGTCGATCCGCGAGGCGTGCGCCGACATCGTCGCGCGCCACGGCGGCGAGGTGCCGCGCACGCTCGAGGCGCTCACCGCGCTGCGCGGCGTCGGGCGCAAGACCGCGAACGTCGTGCTCGGGAACGCGTACGGCATCGCCTCGGGCATCGTGGTCGATACGCACGTCGGCCGGCTCGCCGTGCGGCTCGGGCTCACGCGCGAAACCGATCCGGTGAAGGTGGAGTTCGCGCTGCAGCCGCTGGTGCCGCAGGAGGACTGGACGCTCTTCTCGCACTGGCTGATCCTGCACGGCCGCGCCGTCTGCAACGCCCGCAAGCCCCACTGCTCCACGTGTCCGCTCGCACCGCACTGTCCCCGGGTCGGGGTCACGCTGTCCCAGTAGGGGTTCCCTCGATGCGTCGCCTCCCGCTGCGGCTCGCCCTCGCGGCCGCGCTCGTGCTGTCCGGGCTCGCGCCCGCGTTCGCCACCTCGCTCACCCCGCCGCTGCCGCTCGCGATCGAGGACGACGAGAGCGTCGCCACCACCGACGACGCGCGCGCGATGCTGTTCGATCCCGCCGGTGTCGGCGTGCGCTATCCGTGGGAGACGACCGTCGGGTTCGCGCGCTTCGACCCGCACCACGAGTGGAACACGTTCCTCGCCTCGCGCGGCGGCATGGGTTTCTACGCGCTGCGGCAGCGCGACACGTCGCAGACGTACGGGCTCGCGTTCGCGTTCGGGAGCGAGAAGCTGCGCTTCGGCTGGAGCCCGTACTGGCTCGCGTCGGGACGGCCCTCGCGCGAGGTGGACGGCGACCATCGCATCGGGCTGCTCTCGCGGCCCGCGCCGTGGCTGTCGCTGGGCGGCACGATCGACCATCTCGAGCAGCCCATCTTCCGCGGCCAGCGCCGCGCGCGGCACTACACGCTCGGCGCCGGCTGGCGGCCGTTCGCGATGTCGCGCGAGCACGCGTGGACGCTCGGTACGCGCTTCACGCTCTCGGGCGACGTGACGCTCGTCGACGACGGCGACTGGCGCCAGGCGCGCGTGCGCGTGGCCGGCGAGCTCGAGCCCGTGCCGGGGCTGCTGTTGCGCGGCACCGTGGCGGACCATCGCAACGTGCGCCTCGGGATCACGCTGCGCGGCGTGGGTGCGAGCGTGCACGCCGGGCATGCGGCCGAGGACGGCCGCACGCTGTACCAGACGTACGCGGTCTCGCTGCACGGCGGCGAGGAGCGCACGGTGTTCGCCGGCCGCGGCGACCGCCGCGTCGCCGTGGTGCGGGTGGGCGGCGTGCTCGCCGACGAAGCCATGGGCGGCACGTCGCTGATGGGCGGACCGGCCACGGTGGCCGCGGGCCCGATCCATCGCCAGCTCGAGCGCGCGCTCGAGGACCCGCTGACGCGCGGCGTACTGCTCGACCTGCGCGGCGCGGGCAACATGGCGCAGCTCGAGGAGCTGCGTCCGCGGATCGAGCGGCTGCGTGCGGCCGGCAAGCCCGTGCTCGCGTACATGGAGTACGGCGGCGGCCGCGGCGACCTGTACCTCGCGAGCGCGTGCGACCGCGTGATGGCGAGCGAGGAGGCCGATTTCATGGGCCTCGGGCTGCGCTCGGAGCGCCGCTACTGGCGGCAGGCGCTCGCGAACCTCGGCGTGAAGGTGGAGCGTTCGAGCATCGGCCGGTTCAAGTCCGCGTACCGGCAGTTCAGCGTCGACTCGATGCCGCCCGCCGACAGCCTCGCGACGCAGCACGAGCTCGACCAGCGCCAGCAGCTGTTCGTGGACGCGGTGAGCGCCGGGCGGCACATCGCGCCCGAACGGCTCGCGACGTTCCTCGACGGCCGCGCGTGGCCGCCCGCCGATCTCGTGCGCGGCGGGATCCTCGATTCGATCGGCTACCGCGAGGACGCGCTCGCCGCGCTCGGCCGCATGACCAGGCTCGGCGCCACGCCGCGCACCGTGAACCTCGCACGGGCGCGCGCGGCGCAGCGCGCGTGGACCGTGCCCGCGCGCATCGCGGTGGTGTGGGCCGGCGGCGGCATCGGCCGCGGGCGCAGCGGCAGCGACCTGCTCGAAGGCCCGTACATGGGCGACGTGACGATGTCGGCGCAGATCGAACGCGCGTTTCGCGCGCCCGGCGTGAAGGCCGTGGTGCTGCGCGTCGAGAGTCCCGGCGGCGACGCGCTCGCGTCGAACCTGATCGACCACGCGGTCCAGCGCTGGAAGGGCCGCACACACAAGCCGCTCGTCGTGTCGATGGGCTCGGTCGCGGGCAGCGGCGGCTACTACATCGCCTGCCACGGCGACGTGATCTACGCCGACCGCTTCACGCGCACCGGTTCGATCGGCGTGCTCACCGTGAAGCCGTCGTTCGAGGGCCTGTACGCGAAGCTCAAGGTGCGCCAGCAGTCGTTCGACCGCGGCGACTTCATGGGCGCGCTCTCGTACTCGCGCGACTGGCGGCCGCAGGACCAGGCGAGTGCGGACTCCGCGATCGCGCGCAGCTACGACATGTTCGTGGGCAAGGTCGCCGAGGGCCGGCGGCTCGATCCCGCACTCGTGCGCGAGTCGGCGCAGGGCCGCGTGTGGATGGGCGAAGACGCGCGCGAGCGGAGCCTGGTGGATTCGATCGGCGGGCTCGAGGACGCGATCGCGGAGGCGCGCCGGCGCGCGGGCATCCCCGCGGGCGAGCGCATCCGGCGGCTCGAGTTCGGGCGCCCGCGCGGGCCGTGGTTCGAGCGGCTGCTCGGCAACTGGGTGCGCGAGTCGCTGGCGCGCGAGGCGCGGCTGCCCGACTGGGACGGCGTGCAGGCCCGCGACCCCGACTGGGCGGGGCCGGCGGCGGACTGAGGGTTCAGCGCGAGGCGAGTAGGGCGCGCAGGGCTTGGGCGTACGGGCTGCGCGGGTCTCGCTCCCAGTAGCGGGCGGCGTAGACGTTCGCCTCGCCGAAGCGGCCCACGTCGGCGAGCACGCGGGCGCGGTCGTAGAGCGCGAGCGGGTACTCGCGCTCGGTGGCGTCGACCATGGCGAACTCGGCGATCGCCTGCAGCCGCAGCGCGCGCGACTGCCACGGTGCCGCGGTGCGATCCGCCTCGAGCGCGAGCGCGACGCCGGCGCCGAGGCGCGCCTCGGAGTAGTGCGGCGCCATCTCGCACGCACGCCGGTAGCGTTGCGCCGCGCGCGCGTAGTCGTGCGCGACCAGGTCGAGCGCCGCGAGTGCCGCGAGCGAGCGCGGATCGCCCGCGTGCCGGCGATGCGCCGCCTCCACCTGCGGCCGCACGCGCGCCACCGCCACGACCGCCGCGGCGTCGCGCCCGCGCGCGGGCGGTTCGCCGCCGAGGATCGATGCGGACCAGCGCAGCGCGTTCGTCGTCACCGGAACGCGGCCGGCCAGCGCGGCCGCCGCGGCGCGCGCGCCGGCATCGTCCGGCAGGCCCTTCGGGTGGCGCGGGCGCACGAGCAGCGAGACCAGCGCGATCACCAGCAGCGTCGTGAGCAACGCGACGAACAGCAGCGTCGGCAGCACGCGCCATTTGAGGCGGCGCTCGATCTCCTCGACCGGCGGAGGTGCGAACGGTGGAGCGGAGGTGGTCATGGGCGCGCCGAGACTAGTGGAGCGGCGCGCGCGCGGGAAGGCGGCACGGGCACCACTCGCCAGGGAGTGACGACGGCTTTGCGGATCCGCCGGGCCGGGCGGAGCATCCGAATCCCCGGCGCGAGGCATGGTGCCCGCGCCGTGTACCCCGCCGGGAGCGATCCGCCCCGGCGCGAGGAGGAGACCCGTCATGGGTTGCCATTCCCGTCATGCCGGCTTCGCCGGCCACCCGCACGAAGGCCAGCACGGACACTGCGGCTGCGGACCCCGCCGCGAGGCCTTCGACGCCACCGAGCACCACCACTGGAGCGGGGACGAGTTCGCCGGAGGATTCGGCGTGCGCCGTCCGCTGCGGTTCCTCGCGTGGAAGCTCGGGCTCGACGAGCCGCAGCTCGCCGAGTTCGCCGCGATCATCAACGAGCTGAAGACCGAACGCGCGCAGTCGGCGGTCGACGACCGGCGCGCGCTCACGCTGCTGGCCGAGGCCGTGCAGTCCGACCCGTTCGACGCCGCGAAAGCGGCCGAGGCGGCGACGCTGCGGGCGAAGAGCAGCGAACGGCTGCAGGCCCGCATCGGCGACTCGCTCGCGCGCATGCATGCGCGACTGGACGCCGAGCAGCGCGGACGGCTCGCGTACCTGCTGCGCACCGGCACGCTGGTGATGTAGCGTGCATCCCGAGCGGGCCGGGCGGCGACGCCCGGCCCGCCGGCGTTTCGCGAATCGAGGAGGAACGAGCCGTGGAGATCGTCTGGTACACCGCGATGTCGATGGACGGCCGCATCGCCGGCAACGGCGACGACCTGTCGTTCCTCGAGTCGATCGCGAATCGCGACGAGGCCCTGGCCGCGTTCCCGAAGTTCCTCGCCTCGGTCGACGGCGCGATCCTGGGCGGCGGCACGCTGCGCTGGCTGCTGCAGGAAGACCACGGCTGGCCGCACGGCGACCTGCCGACGTGGGTGGTGACGCACGACGCGGCGCTGCTCGACGCGGTGGGGAAGACGGCCGCACCGATGCGGCGCATCGAGGGCGATTTGGGCGTCATGCTGCGCGAAATGGAGGCCGCGGGCGTGACGCGCGCGTGGCTCTGCGGCGGCGGTGACATCGCCGGGCAGCTGCTCGCGCTGGGGCGCGTGGACGAGATCGAGGTGACGATCGCGCCCATGGTGCTGGGTGCGGGCCCGGCGCTGTTCGGCGAGCGGCCGATCGACGCGCCGCCGTTCGAGCTCGTGGAGTGCGGCGCGTTCGCGGGCAACGCGGTGCGGGCCCGCTGGCGGCGCAAGCGCACCTGACGCACTCGCGGCGCGACGGCGGGCGGAACGCCGCCGGGGTTCAGCGCAGGCGCACGAGCGGGTCGTCGTTGCCCTGGATCATCTCGGAGTAGAGCGCCAGCAGCCGCTTGGTCTCGTCGATGATCGCGCGCCGCTGCGCCGGCGGCTCCTCGAACGCCGTCGCCAGCAGCGTGTGCACCAGTTCCACCGCGATCTTGGCGCGCGGGTGGATCGCGCGGGCGTCGGCCTGCGGCGCGCGCGCGAGCATGAGCGCCTCGACGTTCTTCACCACGAGTTCGCGCAGCGCCGCGCAACCGGGATTCTGCGCGCCCGGCTGGTTCACGGCGTGGAACACGTGCACGTACGCCGGCGTGCGGCGGAAGAACTCGACGAGCGGGTCGACGATCGCGTCGGTGAGGTCGGCGAGCGACAGCCGGCCCAGCTCGGGATGCGCCGCGTACGCGGTGAGCCCTTCCATGCGCGTCATGTAGCGCTGCGCGAGGGCGTCGACGATGGCGTCCTTGTTCTCGAAGAAGCGGTAGAGCGACCCCATGCCGGCCCCCGCGCGCTCGGCGACGGCGTTCGTCGTCATGGCGGGCACGCCGACCTCCGCGATCACCTGCTCGGCGGCGTCGAGGATCTCCTCGACGCGCTTGCGGCCGCGGTCCTGCTGCGGCACCGGGCGCCGTGTGGCGGCGCCCGCCGGGCGCGCCGGGGCGCTCTTGCGGCCCGCGGGCCGTCCGGACTTCGTTCCCGGGCTCATGAATCACACCTCCGCAAATGACGGGAAATCCTCGCGTTCCGTTCGTCGCCGAATTTGAGCCAAAATTCCACTATTGACAAGTGGAATGTTTGCTCCAATACTGCCGATAGAACTTGAGTAGATGCTCCACTCGGCCGGCGCCCCCGCCGGCGGAACGCTCCCGGAGGTGAGGACGTGATGCGATTCCCGAATCTCGCGCCCACGGCGGCCCTGCTGGCGGCCGGCCTGCTCGCCGCCGCGCCGGTCCGCGCGGCCGGCGGCCTGGACGCCCTCGTGGAGGAGGGCCTGGCCGCCAACCGCAGCCTGCGGGTCGAGCGGCTGGCGCTCGAGCGCGAACAGGCCGGGCTGGCCGAGGCGACCGGCCTCTTCCTGCCGTCGGTGGCCGCCAGCGGCCGGCTCTCCGACCGCACCGGCAACGTGCTCGACCTCGGCAAGATGCTGAACCCGGTTTACGGCGCACTCGACCAGGTCCTGCACACCACCGCGTTCCCGACCGACCTCGACCTCGTGCTGCCCACGCGCGAGGAGGCGACGCTGCGCGTGACGCAGCCGCTGCTCGACGCGCGGCTCGCGGCGAACTGGCGCATCCACGCCGGGCTGCGCGATGCCCAGCGCGCCGGCGCCGCCGTGGCCACGCGCCGCACCGCCGCCGAGCTGCGCACCGGCTACCTCGACTACGCCCGCGCCGTGCGGCTCTCGCAGCTCTTCGACAGCACCATGGTGCTGGTCGACGAAGTGGTGCGCGTGCAGGAATCGCTGCTCGCGCACGGCAAGGCCACGCCGGACGAAGTACTGCGCGCGCGCGCCGACCGCTCCGAGATCCTGCAGCGTCGCGACGACGCGTACCGGCTCGCCGACGCCGCGCGCCAGTCGTTCAACCTGCGGCTCGGCCGCGCCGTGGACGCGCCGCTGGCGCTGTTGCCCGACGACCAGCTCGGCATCGCGCCGCCGCCCGCGCTCGACTCGGCCCTCGCCCTGGCCCGCGCGCGCCGCGAGGAGCTCGCGCAGGCGCGCGGCGGCGTGCGCGCCGCCGGCGGCGCCGTCTCGCTCGCGACCGCGCGCTACCTGCCGTCGCTCGCCGCCGCCGTCGACTGGGGCGTGCAGGGCGAGCACGTGAAGCGCGGCGACGGCTCGGACTTCCGCGTCGCGTCGCTCGTCGTGCAGTGGCCGATCTTCGACGGCGGCCAGCGCGAGGCGCAGCGACACGCCGCCGCCGCGACGCTCGCGGTCGCCCGCACGCGCGCCACCGACGCCGAGGCGCTCGTCGAACTCGACGTGCGCACGAGCTGGCAGTCGGCGCAGGTCGCGCGTCTCGCGCTCGACACCGCGCGCGACCGCCTCGTGGCCGCGCGCCGGGCGTGGGAGATGGTCGAGCGCCGGCGCGCCAACGACAGCGCCACGCTGCTCGAGGTGCTCGACGCACGCACGACGCTCACCAGCGCCGGCCTCAACGACATCCTCACCACCTACGAGTACCTGCAGCGCTGTGCGGACGTGGACCGGGCCGCCGCGCGCTACCCCGACCGGTCGCGCCTCGCGGGAGGTCTGTGATGAACGCCGCAACGCTTCGCCCGGTCCCGATGCTCGTGCTGGTCGTCTCGCTCGCTGCGGCCGCGGCCGGATGCTCGCGTTCGCACGCCGGCGCCTCCGGACCGCGCGAGGTCGCGGTGCGGACCGCCGTGCCCGACACCGGCCGCGTCGCGCGCCCCGTGCTCGCGACCGGCGTGCTCGCGGGCAAGGAAGAGGTGCCGCTCGCGTTCAAGGTGGGCGGCGTGATCGCCCGCATCGACGTGGAGGCCGGTGACGCCGTGCGCGCGGGCCAGCGCATGGCCGCGCTCGAGATGCCCGAGATCGGCGCGTACGTCGAGAAGGCGCAGGCCGGCCTCGCGAAGGCCGACCGCGACCTCGCGCGCGCGCAGGCGCTGTTCGCCGACAGCGTGATCACGCGCGAGCTCTACGAGAACGCGCAGACCGCACGCGACGTCGCCGCCAGCGACCTGCGCGCTGCGCGCTTCAACGCCGGCACCGCCGCGCTCGTCGCGCCCGGCGCCGGCACGGTGTTGCGGCGGCTCGCCGAGCCCGGCCAGACCGTGGGCCCCGGCATGCCGGTGCTCGTCTACAGCTCCGCGGGCAGCGGCCAGGTGGTGCGTGCCGGCCTGCCCGACCGCGACGTCGTGCGCGTGCAGGTGGGCGACGCGGCTACGGTGACGTTCGACGCGTTTCCCGGCCGCGCGTGGCGCGGCACCGTCACGCGCATCGGCGCTGCGGCCGCGCCCGGTGCGGGGACGTACGAGGTCGAGCTCGCGCTCGACGCGCCCGTGCGCGTCGCCGAGGGCGGCGCGCTCGCGTCCGGCCTGGCGGCGAACGTCACGCTCGCGCCCTCGCGCACCACGCCCGTCGCGTGGGTGCCGCTCGCCGCGCTGGTCGAGGGTGACGACGACCACGCGACCGTGTGGTCGCTCTCGGCCGCGGGAGTGCCCGTGCGCCACCGCGTGACGATCGCGTTCCTGGACGGCGACCGCGCCGCGGTGACCGCCGGACTCGAGGGCGTGTCGCGGATCGTGGTCGAAGGCGCCGCGTTCCTGACCGAGGACGTGCGGCCGCGGGAGGGGGCGCGATGAAGCTCGCCGAATACGCCGTCCGCCGACCGCAGCTCACGATCGTCCTCTTCCTGATGGCCGCGGCGCTCGGGCTCACGGCGCTGCGCACGATCCCGCTCGCCGAGGACCCGGTGTTCCCGATCCCGACCTACACGGTCGTGGCCGTGTACCCGGGCGCGACACCCGCCGACATGGAACAGCTGGTCGTCGACAAGCTGGAGGGCCGCTTCAACTCGCTCGACAAGCTCAAGTCGCTCAAGTCCTCGATCGAGGACGGGCTCGCCGTGATCACGGTCGAGTTCGAGACCGCCGCCGACCCGGAGAAGAAGTACGACGAGGTGGTGCGCGAGGTGAACGCCATGCGGCCGCAGCTGCCGCAGGACCTCTACCGGCTCGACGTGCACAAGTGGGACCTCGCGAACGTGAATATCGTGCAGGTCGCGCTGGTCTCGGATGCGCTGCCCCTGTCCGAGCTGGAGGCGCGCGCGCGCCAGCTCAAGGACCGGCTCGAGCGCGTGCCCGGCCTGCGCTCCGCCGAGCGTTGGGCGTACCCCGCGCGCGAGGTCAGCGTGCAGTTCGACCCGGCGCGCCTGGCGGCGCTGCACCTGCCGCCGACGCAGGTGATCGACGCGATCCGCAGCGACGGCGCCGTGATCCCCGGCGGCGCCGCCGCCGCGGGCGCGCGTGCGTTCAGCGTCAAGACGAGCGGCGGCTACCACGACGTGGACGCGGTGCGGAACACCGTCGTGGGCGGCAACGGCCGCGCCGTGGTGCGGCTCGCCGACGTGGCCGACGTCCACTGGTCGCACGCCGACCTGCGTCACATCGGGCGCTGGAACGGCCACCGCGCCGTGTTCGTGACCGCCGAGATGAAATCAGGCGGCCGGATCGACGACGTGCGTGCCGCCACGTGGAAGGCGCTCGACGAGTTCGAGCCCACGCTGCCCGCGGGCATGACCATGCAGCGCCCGTTCGATCAGGCCGAGAACGTGAAGCACCGCCTCGACCGGCTCGCCGAGGACTTCCTGATCGCGATCCTGCTCGTGCTGGTGACGCTGCTGCCGCTCGGCACGCGTGCGTCGCTGGTGGTGATGATCTCGATCCCGCTCTGCCTCGCGATCGGCGTCGCGCTGCTGCAGGTGACCGGCTTCAGCATCAACCAGCTGAGCATCGTCGGATTCGTGATCGCGCTCGGGCTGCTGGTGGACGACTCGATCGTCGTGGTCGAGAACATCGCCCGGCACCTGCGCGCGGGCGAGCCGCGCGAGAGCGCCGCCGTCGTCGCGACGCGGCAGATCGCCGTGGCCGTCGTGGGATGCACCGCGACGCTCGTCGCCGCGTTCATCCCCATGTTCCTGCTGCCCGGCTCGCCCGGGAAGTACATCCGCAGCCTGCCCGCCGCGGTCGCGTACACGATCCTCGCCTCGCTCGTCGTGTCGCTCACGCTGGTGCCGTTCCTCGCGTCGCGTCTGCTCTCGCGCACCGAGAACCCCGAGGGCAACCGCGTCCTGCAGGCCGTGAACCGCTTCATCGACCACGGCTACGGCCGCCGGCTGCGCTGGTCGCTGGACCACCCGTGGCACACGCTCGCGATCGCCGCGGTGCTGGTCGCGATCAGCGTCGCGCTCGTGCCGCGCATCGGCTTCAGCCTGTTCCCCAAGGCCGACACGCCGCAGTTCCTCGTGCGCGTCACCGCGCCGCAGGGCGCGAGCCTCGCCGAGACCGATCGCGCGGTGCGCTGGGTCGAGGGCGTCCTGCGCGGGCGGTCCGAGGTGCGCGACGTGCTCGCCAACGTCGGCCACGGCAACCCGTCCGTCTACTACAACGTGCAGTCGCAGGACGAGCGCTCGAACCTGGGCGAGCTGTTCGTGCTCCTGAAGCGCTACGACTCGCATCGCACGCCGGCGCTCTACGACTCGCTGCAGACGACGTTCGACCGCTACGCCGGCGCGCGCATCGAGCTCAAGGCGTTCGAGAACGGCCCGCCGATCGACGCGCCGATCGCACTGCGCATCGCCGGTGACGACCTCGACACGCTGCGCGTGCTCGCGGCGCGGCTGCAGCACACGCTCGAGCGCACGCCCGGTACGTGGAACGTCGTGAACCCGCTGCAGTCGCGCACCACCGACGTGCGCGTGCGGGTCGACACGCGCAAGGCCGGCCTGCTCGGCGTGCCGACCGTGGCGATCGACCGCATGGTGCGGCTCGCGCTGGCTGGCGCCGAGGCCGGCTCGGTGCGCGAGGCCGACGGCCAGGACTACGCGATCCGCGTGCGGCTGCCCGTGCAGGGCGTCGCCGCGCACGGACCCGCGAGCCTCGACGGCGCGCCCTCGCTCGAAGTGCTCGACCGGCTCGAGGTCCCGGCGGTGACCGGCGCCGCCGTGCCGCTGCGCCAGGTCGCGGACGTGCGGCTCGAGTCCAGCATCCCGACGATCCAGCACTGGGGCCGCCAGCGCGCCGTGACGCTCACGTCCAACGTGCGCACGGGCTACAACACCGACCGCGTCACCCGCGAAGTGCTGGCCACGGTCGCGCGCGAGCCGTTGCCGCGCGGCTACCGCGTGATCCCGGCGGGGGAGATCGAGAGCCGCGAAGAGAGCTTCGGCGGGCTCGGCTCGGCGATCGTGTTCACGGTGTTCATCGTGTTCGCGATCCTGATCCTCGAGTTCGGCAGCTTCCGCAGCACGCTGATCGTGGCGTCGGTGATCCCGCTCGGCGTGGTCGGCGGCCTGTTCGCGCTCTTCCTGTGCGGCTACACGCTCTCGTTCACCGCCATGATCGGCTTCATCGCGCTGGTCGGGATCGTGATCAAGAACAGCATCCTGCTCGTGGACTTCGCCGAACAGCTGCGGCGCGAGGGGGTGCCGCTGCGCGAGGCCGTCGAGCGGGCCGGGCGCACTCGGTTCCTGCCCATCCTGCTCACCACGCTCACCGCGATCGGCGGCCTGCTGCCGCTCGCGCTGCAGAACTCGTCGCTCTACTCGCCGCTCGCCATGGTGATCATCGGCGGGCTGCTCAGCTCCACGCTGCTCGCCGGCGTCGTCACGCCCGTCATGGTCGTGCTGCTCGCCGGCAAGGACTCGCCCGCGGCCGAGCCCACACCGGCTCCGGCCGTATCGCCCGCCTGAACCCGGGAGCCGCCGCGCCGTTCGCGGCGCGGCACCGGCACCCACCCCCCGCCCGCGCGGCCCCCCGCCGCGCGGAGGGGTGCCGGGTTCTCCGGCGTTGCGCGGACCGTTGCCCCGCCGCGAACCCGCTGTTACCTTGCCATGTGGCACGCCCCTGAATCTCGCCCTGGCCGCCATCGGGACAAGGACGCAAACGCATGGCCCTCGCGCGTTTCCTGCAGGTTTCCGACCTCCACCTCGGTCGGCCGTTCGCGTGGTTGCCGCAGTCTCGCCGCGACGACCGCCGGCGGGACCAGCAGCGCGCGCTCGAAATGGCCGTGTCGCAGGCGATCGAGCGTGGCGTGCACGCGATCCTCGTGCCCGGCGACCTGTTCGATTCGACCGCCGTCGACGCCGGCCAGCTGACGTTCGCGATCCACGCGTTCGAGGTGAGCGGCTGCCCGCCGGTGTTCATCGCGCCCGGCAACCACGATCCCGCCTCGAGCACCAACGCCGCGTACCACCCGCGTCTGCTGCGCGCGCGCGGCCTGCGCTGGCCCGATCACGTGCACGTGTTCGACAACGCCGCGTGGACCGCGGCCCACGTCCCGAAACTCGCGGGCGTGCGCATCTGGGGCCGCAGCTTCGTGGCCAACGTCGAGAGCATGGAGCGGCCGCTGTCGCCCGAGGCGCTCGCGGGCGTCTCCGGCACGGACCCGATGGGTTTCGAGGTCGCGCTCTTCCACGGTTCGCGCGAGGGCCAGTGCCCGCCGAACCAGAAGATGACCGCGCCGTTCGCCGACGCCGAGGTCGCCTCCTCGCCGTTCGTGTACCACGCCGTGGGGCACTACCACGCCATGTCGCGCATCGAGCAGCCGCTCGCCGAGGGCGTCAAGTCCGCGGGCGCGCGGCTCGCGTACGCCGGTTCGGCCGTGTCGCTCGACTTCGGCGAGACCGGCACGCACGGCGCGCTGGAGGTCCGCATCGAGTACGGGCACCGGCTGCCGTTCGTGGAGATCGAGCCGATCGAACTCGACCGCCGCCGCGTGTTCGAGCTGACCGTCGACGTGACCGGGGCCGCGAGCCCCGACCAGGTCGACCGCCGGCTGCTCAAGGCGCTCGACGTGGGCGGCGTGGGCGAGATGGACTTCGTCGCGGTGAAGCTGGTCGGCCGCTTCGGCCCCGGCGTGCGCTGGAGCGGCGCCGGCGGCGAACTCACCAGCCGCGTGTTCCACCTGCGCACCGACCTGACGGACGTCCGCCCCGACCACGACCTCGCCGCGTACCGCACCGGCGACGGCAAGACCACCGAGGAGCGCTTCGCGCGCGAACTGCTCGCGCAACTCGACGCCGAGACCGATCCGGCGCAGCGCGCCGTGATCGAACGCGCGCTCGCCTACGGGCTCGACGCGTTCCGCCTGCGCGAAGTGCTGCCGGCGCCCGAGGAGGTCTCGCCGTGAAGCTCCTCCGGCTCAAGGTGGCGGGCTTCGGCCCGCTGCGCGGCGAATGGACGTTCGACCCCGACCGCGTGAACCTGGTCGTCGACGACAACGAACGCGGCAAGACCTCGCTGCTCTCCGCGATCGCGGCCGCGCTCTACGGCCTCGAGGACGACCGCCGCTCGCACCGCGTGCTGACGCCGCTCGAACGCTGGCGTCCGTGGACCGGTGGCGGCTACGGCGTCGAGCTCGAGCTGGAAGCGGACGGCCGAACGCTGCGGATCTCGCGCGACTTCGAGCGCGGCACCGTGGCGGTGTTCGACGGCTCGGGTCACGAGGTGACGTCCGAGTTCGTGGACGGCAAGGAGTGTCCGGTCGGCCGCAAGCTGCTGGCGGTGGATTCGGCCGAGTTCGAGAAGTGCGCGCTGGTGCGCCCCGGCGACCTCGATGCGGTCGTGCCGGGCGACGAGAAGGCGCGCCGCCAGTCCACGCTGCGCGCTCGGCTCGAGAACGCCGCGGACACGCACATCGGCGACACCAACGCCTCCGAGGCGCTGCGCGTGCTGGAAGAGTCGCTGCGGCGCTACGACGCGCACGAGCTCGAGTTCACCGGCACGGTCGACACCGCGATCGAGCGGCTCGAGGCCAAGGCCGCGCTCGTCTCGGCCGCGATGCACGAGATCGACCACCAGGTCGCGCGCGCGCAGGAGCCGCTCGAGACGCTGGCCGCGCTCGCGGACGAAGAGCAGGTGATCCGCGACACGCTGCGCCGGCTGGACGAGGAACGCCTCGCGAGCCACGCCTCCGAGGTCAAGCGCCAGCTCGACGAGAACGAGGCGAACCGCGCCGAGCTCGGGCGGCTCGAGGCCGAGGCGCGCGAGCTGGAAGTGGTCGCGCACCTGCCCGCGCACGCCGAAGCCGAGATGCGCGACGCCGTCGCGCGGCTCGAGGAGGCGCAGCTCAACCTGGGCACGCTGGAGTCGCGGCGCGCCGACGAGATCGGCCGCGAGCGCTCGGGTGTCGAAGACGAGATGCGCGCGCTGCAGCCGTACGAGGGCATCACCGAGGAGGACGCCAACGTCTGCGTCGGTGTGGCCGCCGAACTGCGGCGGCTCGCGCTCGAGGACGCCGAGCACCGCAGCAAGGTGTTCGAGCTGCGCGACGAGCTGGCCGCCGAGGGCTACGAGCCCGAGCGGATCCAGTTCCTGACCGCGCGCTTCAGCGGCCTGCCCGAAGACCAGATCCGGCTGCTGCGCCAGCAGGGCGACGTGAACCTCGCGTTCCAGACGCAGGTCGCGCAGCTCGAACAGGAGCGCACCGGCGCGTCCGAGACGCTCCGCAGCGTCGACGCCTCGCGCAACGACCGCCGCATCCCCGGCTGGATCGCGCTCGCGCTCGGCATCGGCGGCGCGGCCGCCGGCGGCATCGCGATGGCGCTGCACGCCGCGCTGCCGCTCTGGGCCGGCCTGCTGGGCGGTGGCGCCGTGGTCGGCGTCGTGGGCGCCGTGCTGCTGTCGGCCGGTTCGCGCGCGCTCGCGACCGAACGCGACGCCGCGCTGCGCCGGCTGGGCGAGGCGCAGCGGCGGCTGAACCAGCTCCGCACGCAGCGCGCCGACAACGAAGCCTCGCTCGCCGACCTCGCGCGGCTCATGGGCTACCGCGATTCGGTCGAGCTCATGCGCCACTGGAACGAGTACGCGCGCATGATCGAGGACAGCGCGCCGCTCATGCGCGCGCAGGACATGCTCGCGTCGACCGAGACGCGCCGCCGCCAGGCGCTCGACCGCGTGCACCCGCTGCTGCACGTGCTCGGCGATGCACCCGTGACGCCCGAGGCGCTGGAGCGCGTGGCGCACGAGGCGCGCCGCGCGGGTCTCGCGCGCACGCGGCTGGACCAGCTGACGCGCAGCGACGAATCGGTCGATCGCCAGCGGCAGATCCTCGAGAACGCGATCGCCGGGCTGCGCGAGCGCGCCATGCGCATCCTGCAGAACGCCGGGCTCGCGTACGACCCCGAACGCAGCTGGGCCGACCACATCGCCGACCTCGCACAGCGCATGGGCATGCGCGCGCGCCGCACCATGGTGATCGACGAGCTGATCCCGTTCGCGCGCCAGCGGCTGCTCCCGGACACCGAAGTCGCCCAGCGCCAGCAGCAGCTGCAGGCCCTGCTCGGCGGCCGCGAAGGGTTCTCGGCGCCGCGCTCGCCGGTGGACATCGACCTCGAGGTGCAGCAGGCGCGCGCCCGGCTCGATGGCGTGCAGCGCCGCCGCGGCGACCTGCGCATGGAGCTCGAGGAAGTGCTGCGCGCGCACGCGACGCAGCGGCCCGAGCACGAAGCGCAGCTCGATCGCCTGACGCGCGCGATCGCGCGCGCGAAGGCGTTCAAGCAGGCCGTCGAGCTCGCGCGCACGACCATCCAGAAGGTCGCCGTCGACACGCACCGCCGCTGGGCCGACTTCCTCAACGGCCGCGTCGGCGAACTGCTCGCGCGCTTCGGCACGCAGGTCGAGCAGCTGCGGTTCGGCGAGGACCTCGACTTCTCCGTGCAGATGGAGAGCGGCCCGCAGGTCTCGCGCGGCAAGGCGCACCTGCAGCTCTCGAGCGGTGCGCGCGACCAGCTCTACCTGGCCGTGCGGCTCGCCGTGAGCGAATACCTCTCGCGCGCCGGCGAACCGCTGCCGCTGCTGCTCGACGACGTGTTCGCGACCAGCGACGACACGCGCCTGCACGACGGCATGAAGACCCTGATCGAGGTGTTCGCGCAGGGGCACCAGGTGATCGTGCTCACGTGCCATCGCGGCCGCCACGAGTCGCTCGAGGAGCAGGATCCCGAGCTCTGGAACGACCGCGTGCACTGGCTCGACGTGGTCGCCGCCGAGGACGCCCGCGCCTGATCGCACCATGAAGACGCTCCGGATCGCAGTCCTCGCACTCGCCGCATGGCTCGTCGCCGCGGCCGCCCTGGCTGCGCCGGGCGCGCCCGCGCCGGCGGCGCCCGCCGATCCGGCCGCGCCGCTCACGGGCCCGCGGCTCGCGCGGCTGCTGCGCGGCGGCGGCCCACTGCCCACGGGCAAGGCGCTCGCCGTGCGCCTCGACGGCACCTTCCTCGTCGAAGGGCATGACGAGAAGCCGCACCAGACGCGCCACTACGGCTCGTCGCGCCGCATCGTGATCGGCCCCGACGGCACCGCGCGCCAGGACTGGGCGACGTGGGCCGAGGGCGACACGTCGCGCACGATCGAGACCACGTGGTTGGTGGGCGAGCGGGTGCTGCAGCGCACGAACGCCGATTCGCCCTACGTCGAACTGCGCGGCCGCGAGGCGGCCGAGGCCGCATTCGCGATCATCGCCTGCACGCCGCCCCTCGCGGTGACGCGCGCGGCCGCGTACAACGGGCATGGCCTGATCGGCGGCCCCGTGTCGGCGTACCAGTCCACGTACACGTGGTTCGATTCGCTCGGCCGCGTCGACCTGAACCTCGACGGCTACGATCGCCCGTGGTCGTACGGCGTCGTGCGCCATGACCCGCGGCGCGGGACGCTGGTCCAGGACGCGCACTTCCTCGGCACGTCCGAAGTGGGCGCCAACGTCTGGCCCGACAGCCTGCGCCTGCAGATGTTCCCCGCGGACATCAGCTGGACGCTCGTGGAGCACCGCGTCGGCGACGTCACCGACGCGCCGCTCGCCGAGCTCGCGGTGCCGACGACGATCCGGCCTGCCGCCGCGCCCGCCGACACGGTGCCGGTCGTGAGTGCGCTCGCGCCCGGGATCTGGAGCGTCGAGCTGCCCGACGCCGATTCGCGCTCGATCGTCGCCGAGTTCTCGGACCACGTCGTGCTGGTCGAGACCGGCTCCGACGTGCCGCAGGGCGAGCGGCTGCGTGCCGCGATCCATGCGCGATTCCCGAAGAAGCCGGTGCGGTTCGTGACCTTCAGCCACCACCATCCCGCGTACACCGGTGGCCTGCGGTCGTTCTTCGCCGACTCGGCCGAGGTGGTCTGCGCTTACGCGATCGCGCCCTACGTCGACGAGATCGCGCACGCCAACTTCTCGCTGCAGCCCGACCGCTGGTGGAAGCTGCGCCCCGGCGGCGCGTCGCCGCGCGTCGACACGCTCGCGATGGGCCGCTGGCGCCACGCCGACGCGACCAACGAGATGCTCGCGATCGACATCGGCGAGAAGTCGCATCACACCGAGCACTACGTGATCTTCTGGTTCCCGCGCCAGAAGCTGCTCTACCAGGCCGATCTCGGCTGGTCCGCCGCCGCCGACGGCTCGCTGCGCGCCGGGCGCCGGGCGGCCGGCCTGCTCGAGGCCGTCGACGAGGCGAAGCTCGCGCCGCAGGTCGTGGTGCAGGGCTGGCCCGTGCAGGGCTTGCCGGCGACGGTGCCGTTCGCGACGTTCCGCGGCATGGTCGCCGCGCGCGGCAAGCCTTAACGCCCGCGACGGCCCGGACGAGGAACGCGCGCGTGTCCCCCAACCTGCGCCGCGGCGTCTTCTGGCTGCTCGTCTCGGAGGTCTGCTACGCCGTGATGCGCGTGTCCGCGCGAGCCGGCGCGGGCGACCTGCCCTGGGCAGAGATCGCCGCGGCGCGTTTCTTCGGCGGCGCGCTGGTCGCCGTGATCGCGGCCCGGGCGCGTGGCGCCTCGCTCCGCGTAGGCGACCAGAAGAACGCGTGGCTGCGCTCGTTGTTCGGCGCGGCCGGCGGCGTGAGCCTCTTCCACGCCCTGGGCACGAAGCACATCGCCGTCGGCGACGCGACCGTGCTCTACGCGACCGCCCCGCTCTGGGTGGCGCTCGCCTCGGGTCCGCTGCTGCGCGAGCGCGTGAGCGGCGCGACGTGGATGGGCATCGGCGTCGGATTCCTCGGCGTCGCCGTGCTGATGCAGGCCGGCATCGCGTGGAACAACCCGACCGCGCTCTTCGTGCTGCTCGGCGCCCTGAGCTACGCGTTCGCGCTGCTGCGCCTGCGGCGGCTCTCGGGCCACGAATCGAGCGAGGCGATCGCCCTGCACGTCTCGCTCGTCGCGGGGGCGATCCACCTGGCGATCGCGCTGCCGTCCATGCGTCCCGTGCACGCCGCCGCGTACCTGCCGCTGGCGGCGAGCGCGATCTCCGGCGGCTTCGGGCAGGTCGCGGTCAGCCGCGCGTACGCGCACGCGCCGGCGGCGCGCATCGCCGCGCTCACGTACTCGGGCGTGCTGTTCACGTACCTGCTCGAGGCCGTGCTGTTTCGCCACGTGCCCACGTGGATGCAGGCCGGCGGCGCCGCGCTCGTGATCGCGGGTGGCGTGCTGGTCTCGGGCGTGCTGCGCGCGCCCTCGCGCGGGGCGGTCCCGGAGTAGCCCGGCCCCTCAGCGCGCCCGCATGCGGCGCGTCGTGCGCCGCGGCGTCTTCCCGAGCCCCTCGCTCCAGCGGTGCGCGTCCAGCTTCGCGCAGCCGCGCGCGTCGAACGCCACGCCTTCCTTCTCGAGCCGCAGCCGCTGCGTGATCGCGCCGCTGGGGGAGAGCTTGCCCAGCGTCAGCCGGCCGCCCGCCGCGACCACGCGGTGCCACGGGACCGGCGAGCCCTCGGGCAGTGCGTGCAGCGCGTAGCCCGTGAGCCGCGGCGCGTGCGGCATGCCGGCGATCGTCGCCACCTGGCCGTAGGTCGCCACCTTGCCGCGCGGGATGCGCCGCACCACGGCGAGCAGCTTCGCGTAAGTCTCGCCGCTCATGGGGTGGCCTCGGACGCTTCCGCCGACGTCAGCACCGGCACGATCTCGAACTCGACGAGGTCCTCCCAGCGCGCGGTCCATTCCGCGAGCCGGGCCGGATCGTCGCAGCGCATCACCTGCCAGCACGTCGCGCGGTCGCGCGTCACCCAGCTCCCCACGTACTCGAGCCCGTCGGGCATCATGCGCCCGCGCTCGCGGAAGCGCTGGTAGACCGGTTGCGGATCGCCGTTTCGGTATCGCTCGATGACCATGTAGTGCACGCCACCTCCGGCTGCGGCCCGGGGTCCACCGGCGGGGCCGCTCCGCCGGCGCCAGTGTGCCGGATTTGACACCTGCTCGTCACGGATTCCGGCGTTGCGGGGTAACCTCGTACGCCATGCTCCCCGACGATCCCCGGCCGGCCAATCGCCTCGCGCGCGAGAAGAGTCCCTACCTGCTGCAGCACGCCCGCAACCCCGTGGATTGGTTTCCATGGGGCGAGGAAGCGTTCGCGCGGGCGCGGGAGCTCGACCGCCCCATCTTTCTCTCGATCGGCTACTCGACGTGCCACTGGTGTCACGTGATGGAGCGCGAGTCGTTCGAGAACCCGGACGTGGCGGCGCTGCTCAACGACTACTTCGTGCCGGTGAAGGTGGATCGCGAGGAGCGTCCCGATGTCGACCGGCTCTACATGACTTCGGCGCAGGCGCTGGGCGTGGGCGGCGGCTGGCCGCTCAACGTCTTTCTCACGCCGGACCTCGAGCCTTTCTTCGGCGGCACGTACTTCCCGCCCACGGGCCGTGGCGCGCGCCCGGGCATGATGGAGCTGCTGCCGCGCGTGCACGCCGCATGGCACGAACAGCGCGCGGCGATCGTCGAGAGCGGCCAGCGCGTGCTCGCGCTGCTCGGCACGCTGTCGGCGCCCGAGGCCGACGCCGAGCCCGCCGACGAACTCGCCGCGGGCTGCGCCGCGTGGCTCGCGCGCGCGTACGACCCCGACGAGGGCGGCTTCGGCAGCGCGCCCAAGTTCCCCTCGCCGGGCAACCTCGCGTTCCTCTTTCGGTGGTGGGCGCGCGACCCGGAAGGCCGCGAGGAGGCGCGCGCGATGGCGCTGCGCCAGCTCGACGCCATGCAGGCGGGCGGCATCCACGATCACGCGGGCGGCGGCTTTCACCGCTACGCGACCGATCGCGAATGGCTCGTGCCCCACTTCGAGAAGATGCTCTACGACCAGGCGCTGATCGCGGACAACTTCCTGGACGGCTGGGAGTCGACGCGCGACCCCGCCTACGCGGGCACGCTGCGCGCGCTGTTCGGCTACGTGCTGCGCGACCTCGCGCTGCCGGGCGGCGGCTTCGCGTCGGCCGAGGACGCCGACAGCGAGGGCGAGGAGGGCCGCTTCTACACGTGGACGCCCGCGCAGCTCGCCGAGGTGCTGCCAGCCGATCAAGCCGCGCTCGCCGCGCGTCACTGGGGCGTGACGCCGCAGGGCAACTTCGAGCACGGCACGAGCATCCTGCACGAGCGCGCGCCCCTCGCGGCCACGGCGCGCGCCCTCGGCCTCGCCGAGGCCGACGCGGCGCGCTCGCTCGAGGCGGCCCGCGCCGCACTGCTCGCCGCGCGCTCGCAGCGGCCGCGGCCGCTGCGCGACGACAAGGTGATCGTGGCGTGGAACGGGCTCATGATCGCCGCGCTCGCGCGCGGCGCGCGCGCGCTGGACGAGCCCGCGTGGGCGCAGGCCGCGGCCCGCGCCGCGGACTTCGCGTGGGACACGCTGCGGGACCCGGCCACGGGCGCGCTGCGGCGGCGCTGGCGCGACGGCGAGGCGGCGGGCGAGGGCCAGCTCGACGACCACGCCTACCTCGCGCACGGCCTGCTGGCGCTGTGGGACGCGACGCACGAGGTGCGCTGGCTCGCGCGTGCCGCCCAACTCACCGAGACGCAGTGCGAACGCTTCTGGGACGAGGCCGACGGCGCGTTCTTCGAGAGCCCGGCCGGCGATGCGTCGGTGCGCGTGCGCATGAAGGACGGCTTCGACGGCGCCGAGCTGGCGGGCAACTCGCTCGCGGCGCTGAACCTCGTCCGGCTCTCGGCGCTCCTACCGAGAGATGACTGGCAGGTGAAGGCGCGCCGCACCCTCGATTACCATGCGCGCCGGCTCGCGGGCGGCCCGTGGGCCATGCCGATGATGCTGGTGGCGATGGACCGCGCGGCGCACGTCGTGCGGCAGGTGGTGATCGCGGGCGAGCCGTCCGCGGAGCGCGACGCGCTGCTCGCGGTGACGCAGCGGGACTTTCGCCCGTTCGACGAAGTGCTGGTGGTGGACGACGCCGCGCGCGCGGACCTCGCGCGACTGGCGCCGTTCGAGGCGGGACTGGGCCCGATCGACGGGCGGCCCGCCGCGTACGTCTGTGTGGATCACGCCTGCCGGCTGCCGGTGACGGAGCCGGAGGCGCTGGCGAAGCTGTTGGCCGAATCCCCGCGCGCCACGGGCGCGCGCACGGAGACCGCATGAAACAAGTGCTCGGATGGGTGGTCGCGGCCCTGCTGGTCGTGGCCGCATGGGTTCCCGCGTCGATGGCGCAGGCGCCGCCTCCGGCGAACACGCTGGTGCACGCCACGGCCGACGCCGTGACGATCCACGCTGGCGGCAGCGCGCAGGTGGTCGTCCACGTCACGGTGCTCGCCGGGTGGCACATCTACTCGAACCCGCCGTCGCTCGACTACAACATCCCGACCAAGGTCTCGATCGCCGGTGCCGCGGGCGTGACGGGCGGCAAGCCCAAGTACCCCGCCGGCCGCGCCGTGAAGTTCGCCAGCGACGAGCAGGCGATGACGGTCTACGACGGCACGTTCGACGTGCCCGTGGCGCTCACCGCCGCGAGCGACGCCGTGAACGGCGAGCACATTCTGAAGGGCAAGGTCGACTTCCAGGCCTGCAACGACCAGCTGTGCCTCGCGCCGACGGCGGTCCCGTTCACGGTCGAGGTCACCGTCGAAGGCGGCGTCGCGGCGGGTGCCGCACCGCCCGCCGGCGCACCAGCCGAGTCCACGACGGCCGTGGCGCCGGCGCTCGACACGACCGCGGCCGCGCCCGCCGGCTCCGGCTTCATGACCGCGCCGCCCGCCGGGAACGCCCCCGTGCGCTCGGCCGCGCAACAGAAGCTCGAGGAATCGCTCGCCAAGGGCTGGGTGTGGTGGCTGATCGCGCTCTTCCTCGGTGGCCTCGCCCTGAACCTCACGCCGTGCGTGTTCCCGATGCTCGGCATCACCGTGTCCATCTTCGGCGCGCGCAAGACCGAGACCACGCCGCGCGCGATGGTGAACGCGGTCGTCTACGTGCTCGGGATCGTGGTCACGTACACCGCGCTCGGCGTCGTGGCTGCGCTGACCGGCGGGCTCTTCGGCGCCGCGCTCCAGAACCCGCTCGTCAACGTCGTGCTGGGCCTGCTGCTCGTGGTGCTGTCGCTCTCGATGTTCGGCTTCTACGAGATCCAGGCGCCCACGTGGCTGCTGGACCGCGCCGGCGGTGCCAATACCGGCTCGCTCGCCGGGCTCTTCGTGTCCGGTCTCGCGGTCGGCGTGATCGCGGCGCCGTGCGTGGGCCCGTTCGTGCTCGGCGTCCTCGCGCTGATCGCGCAGCGCGGCAGCGTCGCGTTCGGCGTGCAGACCATGGTCACGCTTTCGCTCGGCCTGGGCTTCCCGTACCTCGTGCTCGCCACGTTCTCCAACCTGCTCGGCAGCATGCCCCGCGCGGGCGAGTGGATGGACTGGGTGAAGAAGCTCTTCGGCGTGCTGCTCGCCACCATCGGGCTCTCGTACGCGCTGATCGGCGTGCTGCCCAAGCAGGCGCCGTGGATCGTGCCCACCGCGCTGGTGCTGGGCGGGCTCTACTTGGGCTTCATGGAAAAGAGCGGCAACGCCATGAAGCGCTTCCGCGCGTTCAAGGCCGTGCTCGGTGCGCTCGGCGTGGTCGCCGGCGTGGCGCTGGCGCTGCAGATCACCTCGGCCGCGGCGCGCTCGATCGCGTTCAAGCCCTACGACGAGCAGGCCGTCGCCGCGAGCCTCGCCGCTGGGCGCGGTGTCATGATCGACTTCGCCGCCGACTGGTGCGTGCCCTGCCACGAGCTCGAGCTCAAGGTCTTCCCGGACAAGGCCGTGGTCGCGGCCGCGAAGCGCTTCGACGCCTACAAGGTCGACGTCACGCACGGCGACCCGCCCGCGTCCGCGAAGTACGCCGTGCACGGCGTGCCGACGGTGATCTTCCTCGGGCGTGGCGGCGTCGAGGCGCGCGACCAGCGCGTGGAAGGCTTCGTCCCCGCGAACGATTTCGCGAAACGGCTGGAGGCGGCCGCGCAGGGGCTGTAGCGGCGCACCCGACGCACGAACGCCGGGGCGGATCATCCACCCCGGCGTTCGCGTGTTTCGCAGCGATGCGTCGTCAGCGCATGCGGAAGTGCCAGCCCGCGAGCGCCTTGAACGACGGGCCGTCGCCCAGTGCGAGCTTGCCTTCGGCGAAGAAACGCGAGCCCGTCTTGGTGGGCACGTCGGCGCCGAAGATCAGGCTGCCGCCGCCGACCGTGTCGTTGCCGTGCGGGCCGAAGCCCGAGTCCCACGAGAAGAAGTGCACCGCGAGTCCCGCGCCCACGTAGGGCTGCCAGGTCGCGCCCTGGATCTTGAGCCGGTAGTGGAAGTCGCCGTTCAACGAGACCAGCGTCGCGTGGTCGCCGAGGCCCACGTCCACTCCGGGCACGAAGTCGAGGTCCGGGGCCACATCCACCATCTGCAGCTGGCCTCCGAACACGACCTGGTTCGGGTCGGTCGAGAAGCCCAGGTGGGGGCCGAACGTCGCGAAGGTGCCGGCGGCGTGCGCGGCGCACGGAAGGAATCCGGCGAGGAGCAGGGCGCCGAGGGTACGACGGATCATGCGATCTCCTTTCGATGCCCGGGAAGCGGGGCGAGGCCCCAGCACTAGCACGCGGCCGCCACGCGGCGCAACGCCCCGCGGCGGCCGCCACGTGTCGAACGCGGCCGGGAAACCGCCCGGCGCGCTTGGCGCGAGCGCAGGATCGGTTAGGCTCCTGCCGATGACACCCCGTGAAGGCCCGCCGGTCCCGGCGGCGCCCGAGTCCCGCCGGGGATCTCCCCCCATGACCCACGGAGATCGAACCGCACCATGATCGTTCGCACCTCACGGACGCTGCTGCTCGTGCTCGCGGCCCTCGCGTCGCTCGTTTCCGCCCGCGCGGCCCGCGCGCAGGCGACCCCCGAGGCCGCCAAGGTGATCGCGCGCTACCTCGACGCGACCGGCGGCGCCGCCGCCAGCGCCGCCGAGCAGACGCTCTACATGCACGGACGTCTCGAAGCGTTCGGGTTCAACGGCACGATCGAGTCGTGGAGCGCGCGCCCCGACCGCCAGTACAGCCGCACCGAACTCGGCCCGTTCAATCTCGCCGAGGGCGTCGACGGCGCCACGAGCTGGCGCACGGATCCCACCACCGGGCGGCTCGTGAAGCTGACCGACCGGGATTCGCTCGACGCGCAGATCTCGACCTGGTTCTCGATGGAGCGCTGGTCGGAGCCCGGGCTCTCGGGCGGCCGCGCGACCGTCGCCGGTCACGAGCGAGACTCGAGCGGCACCTACACCGTGCTCGCGATCACGGCGCCGGGGCAGAGCGACGCGAAGCCGCGGCGGCTGTGGTTCGCCGACGCGACCGGCCTGCTCGCGCGCGAGGAGACGCCGCGCGACCAGTCGTTCGTCATCACGGAACTCTCGGACTACCGCCGCTCGGGCGGGCGCATGCGCGCGTACACGACCACGACGCGCATCCCGAGCATGCCCATGAACCAGATGAAGACGGTGACCGACTCGTTCGCGATCAACATCGACGTCTCGCGCGTGGCGTTCGCGATGCCCGACACCACGCACGTCAACGCGCTCCACTGGCTCCGCACCGAAGGCGTCGCGACGCTGCCGTTCGACTACCGCGCGCGCCACGTCTGGCTGCGAGCGTCGATCGACGGCGGGCGCGAGGAGGACTTCCTGTTCGACACCGGCGCGAGTGTCACCGTGCTCGACAGCTCCTGGGCCGCCCAGCACGGCATCCAGGTCCAGGGCATGATGCAGGCGGCGGGCGCCGGCGCGTCCGGCAGCATCTCGTTCGCGACGCTGCCCTCGCTGGCGGTGAAGGGGCCCGACGGCGACGGCATCGAGGTGCACGACCTGCGCGTCGGCGTGCTGACCGTGACGCCCATGTTCTCGCGCTACTTCTGGCGCAACTTCGCGGGCATCCTCGGCTACGACGTGATCAGCCGCTTCGTCGTCACGATCGACTACGACTCGGGCAGGCTCGTGCTGCACGACCCGAAGACGTTCCGCTACGACGGCCGGGCCCCGGCGCTGCCGATGAAGCTGAACGGCACGGTGCCCTCGATCGAGGCGACGCTCGACGGCAAGTACGCGGGCCAGTTCCGGCTCGACGTGGGCAGCAGCTCGACGGTCGACATCCACACGCCGTTCGCGCGCCGGTACGGGCTCGAGCGCCGGTTGCGCGACGCGCGCGAAGTGAGCGGCGCCGGCTTCGGCGGCACGTTCAGCAGCGTCCTCGGCCGCATGCGCTCCATGACGCTGGGCGCGTCGACGTGGCGCGACCCGATGGTGACCGTCGCGCGCGCCGAAGAGGGCGCGTTCGCGAGCGAGGACTTCGCGGGCAACATCGGCAACCGGATCCTCGAGCGCTTCCGCGTGACGCTGGACTACGAAGGCCGCCACGTGTGGCTCGAGCCCGGCAAGCGGATCGCGGACCGCGACCGCTTCACGCGCACCGGCCTGATGCTCGGCTGGTCGCCCGACCGGATCGACGCGATCTCGGTGCTGCCGGACTCGCCGGCGGCGAAGGCCGGACTGCGCGAGGGCGAGACCGTGACGTCGGTCCAGGGCAAGCCGGCCGGGGAGTGGGATCCGATCGCGCTCGACGACGTGCTCGAGAACCAGCCCGACGGCACGCGCGTGAGCCTCACCGTGAACCGCGGCGGCAAGGCCGTGCCGCTGGTGATCGTGCTGCGCGAGATGCTGAAGTAGCCACGCGCGCGAAACGAAACGGCCGCGCCCGGAGCACCGGGCGCGGCCGTTCGCGTACGCGGGGGACTCACTTGCCGGTCAGGTAGTCGCTCCAGGCGCGATAGAGCCGCAGGCGCCGGTCCGACAGCGTCTGCGCGCGGTTCGCGGCCTTCTCCTCGGCGGCGCCGCGGGCCTTCTGGGCCTCGAGGTACTGCTGCTCGAGCTTGAAGAGCGCCGGGTCCGCGTCGTACGCCGACACGCCCGAGCGGCCGACCAGCTGCAGCTCGAGCTCGTCGGTGCGCACGGCCGCGCGCGCGAACTCGCCGCGCGCCTGCGCCTCGTCCGCCGCCGCGTCCTGCGCGTCGACCAGCTTCTCGAAGAAATCGCGCACGCCTTCCTGCCGCTTGCGGTCGGCCTCGAGCGGCTGGCGCGTCGCGTCGTCCTTGGCCTGCTTGGCGGCCTTGATGCGCGCTGCGATCGCGTCGATGTCGCGCTTGGTGATCTCGACCACGCCGCGCGCTTCGGCGCCCGCGCGCTTGGCCGCGAGCAGGTCGCCGTCGGCCGCGTCGGCCATGATCTTCATCTGGTCGCGCTCGGCGCGGATGTTGCCGTCGGCGCGCGGGATCACTACGTGCGGGCGCGTCGGCTGCGGCGTCGCGCGCACGGGCACTGGCGGCGGCGGCGCGGGCGCGACGGGCGCCGCGGGCGCCGGCGTGGCCGTGGGCGGCAGCGTCTCGGGCGCGGGCGTGGTCGCGTGCAGGGAGTCCTGCGTGGTGGGCGCGGGTTCGGTGACGCCCTGCGCGAACGCGGGGGCGGCCGCGAGCAGCAGGGCGATCGCGAGGTGCAGCGGGGTGATGCGGTTCATGGTTCCTCCGGTGGGATTCGAAGCCGCGCGCGGGGCCGCGCGGTGGGGATCAGGCAGTCGGCGGAACGGCGTCGTCGCGGTGCACGACCTGGTCGAGGAACGTGGCGTTCGGCACGGCCACGGTGCGGCCGTTCGCGTCGAGCAGCGTCTGCACCGCCGAGATCGAACGCAGGGTACCCGACTGGCCCGCGATCTCCACGCGCTGGCCGGCGCCGAAGTGCCGCCGCGCGTAGAAGCCCGCCACGAGGTGGCGCGTGGTGTCGCGCGTGCCGAGCCCGAACGTGAGCCCGAACGCGAGCGCCAGCCCCGAGAAGATGACGATCGTGAGGATGTTGAGGATGCGCGTGTCCACGTGGAGCTGGCCCAGCGCCACGATCGAGACCACGAACAGCGTGAATCCCGACAATGCGCTGCCGAGCGAGCGCGCGAAGGCGAGACCCGAGTCGCGCGCGTAGTTGGTGGCGATCTTGCCCAGGAACTGGCCGAACGCGTTGCCGAGCACCAGGATCACGAACGCCGAGAGCACGTTCGGCAGGAACGCGAAGAAGCCGGTGATGCCGTCGGAGATCTGCTTCATGCCGACCATGTCGGCCGCGCTCTGGATGAAGAGCAGCATCACGAGCCAGAAGAGCAGCGCGGGCACCAGCACGCGCATCGGCTCGTTCAGGCCGATCCGGCGGAAGCTGTCCATGAGCCCCGCGCGCTCGATCGCCGCGTCGGCGCCGATGCGCTGGAACACCTGCGAAAGCACCATGCGCAGGATCACCGCGATGATCCAGCCGATCAGCACGAGGATCAGCGCGGTGATGAACCGCGGTGCGAAGCTGATCGCGCCCTGCCCGAGCTGCCCCAGCACCTGCAGCAGCGCGTCACGGATCGAGAAGGTCTGCGTCACGGCTCACTCTCCGTTCGGGCGGTTGGGCCGCAGGCCGACCGCGTCGAGGAAGGACTCGATCAGCTCGAACACGAGCTTGGTCGCGCCCCACCACGTCATCTCGATCGCCTGCGCGCTCGTCTGCCGCGCGTTGATGCCATCCATCACCTGGCCCACGAAGCGCGCGGAAGGCTCCTCGCGGAGCTCCGCCAATTCGCGGATTCGCTCGTCCGCCTCGTTCGTCGCACCGATCGGGCCCAGGGTGTCGTCCGTCATGATTGCTCCGCCGGTTGCACTTCCGCCCAGCGCCGCCGGAACTCCTGCCGCGCGCGGGCAATGCGCATCTTCACCGCCGAGAGCCCCAGCTTGAGCTCCGCCTGGATCTCGGCGTACGACATCTCGTCCACGTCACTCATCACCAGCGGCACCCGCAGCGAATCGGGCATCGCGTCCAGCACTTCGCGGATGCGCGCCCGCATCTGGTCGCGCTCCACCTTCGGCAGGCTCGCGTCCGGCACCTTGAGTGCCGGCTCGCTCGCGACCACCGCGTCGTCCACGTCGAGGAACGCGCGGCCTCGCTTCGCCTTGAGGAAGTTGAGGCAGTGATTGACCTTGATGCGCTGCACCCATGTGAGGAACTTCGAGCGGCCCTCGAAGCTCTGCAGCTTGAAGAACACCTTCACGAACACTTCCTGCGCCAGGTCCTCGGCGTCGTCGGCCGAGCGCGTCAGGTGCCGGCAGTTGGCCAGCACCTTGGACTGGTGGCGGCGCACCAGCTGCTCGAACGCCTGCGTGTCGCCCTCGGGCGCCTCGAGCGCCGCGCGGACCAGGGCTTCGTCGTCCGTCATGGGGCCCTTCTTCGGTGGACAACCGAAGTCTCTTCAAGGTCACGTCATTCCTTGCGGGCACGAACGAACGTGGCTCGCCGGCCCGCGAGCGCGAAGTGGGCGGACTGTAACCGCAGTTCGGGCAACGTGAAAAGGGACTCTCGCCGCGGACCGCCCGGGCGATGTGACTTTTGCCCCGGACCACTGTCTGAAGGCCGGACGCGCGCGGAACGGCGCCGAAGCTGGAATGGAAACGCCCTACACCTCGGGGGGGGATGGGGTCGTTCTCCGGGAAGGCGGAGGAGTCCTCTCGCGCGTCCAAACAGGTTTTCGCTGGCCGGCGCGGTGTACCTCTCGCATTGCGGCGTGGAACTGCCCCGAGCACACCGCCCGGCCGGCGACAAGACATACGAGTACGGTGCGCGTCCCGAACCGAACCCCCTTCGGATCGCGCGGCGACTGCCTCGCCGGTGCGTTGACGGCGCGCCCGTACTCTCTTCAGGATGCGGCGGTGTGCACGTTCATAGACCGGTAGAGTTGCAAGGGGAACCTCCGGACGTGCCACCGCCGTGCTTCCTTCGGGCCCCTCGGGCCGAGTACCAACTTCCGGAGATCCTGCCGATGCGCCGCATGTCCGCCTTCACGCTGCTCGCGATCGTCGCGCTGTCCGCGCCTGCCGCCGTCCATGCCGCCGATCCGCCCAAGCCGATCGAGCCCGGTCCGTGGAAGTTCGGCGAGCAGGTGTCGCTCAACCTGTCGCAGAGCTCGTTCAGCACCAATTGGTCGGGCGGTGACAAGGGCTCGGCCGTGTGGGTGCTGGGCTCGGTGAGCAACGCCGAGCGCCAGTTCTCGAAGAGCTTCAACAGCTCCTCGCAGCTGACGCTCGCCTACGGCCAGACCACGCGCCAGGAAGACGACCCGTCGCATCCCGGCGAGCGCGTGTGGAGCACGCCCGACAAGACCACGGACCAGATCCTGTTCGAGTCGACGGGCCGCTGGACGCTCGAGAAGGTCGTCGATCCGTACCTCGCGCTGCGCGCGGAGTCGCAGTTCCTCGACCAGAGCAACCCGCTCGGCTCGCTGAGCCTGAACCCGATCAAGCTCAAGGAATCCGCCGGTCTGGCGCGCGTGCTGTACAAGGCCGAGGATCGCGAAGCGATCACGCGACTCGGCTTCGGCTTCCGCCAGACGATGGGCAAGACGCTGCTGTCGGTGAACCCGAAGACCACCGCGAGCTTCAGTGCCAACGACGGCGGCATCGAATGGCAGACCAACGTGAAGCAGCCGATACTGCAGAAGAAGGTGCTCTGGACCGGCTCGCTGCTCGTGTTCCAGCCCGTCTTCTACTCCGGCTCGAGCGCCCTGAAGCAGTTCGACCAGGACGTGGCCGCCTCCGGTGGCGCCGTGACGCACGAAGCCGCCGCCGACTTCTGGAGGGCGCCGGACGTGAACCTGCAGAACACGTTCTCGGCCCAGATCACCAAGGCGATCTCGGTGAACCTGGTCACGCAGTGGATCTACGACAAGTACGACGCCGCCGCGAACCTCGACAACACCAAGCCGCTCGTCGAGCGCGCCGCGGTGGTGGACCACAGCACCCGCAAGGCCGGCCAGTTCAAGGAAGTCCTCGCCCTGGGCTTCACGTACCGGATGTTCTGATCGTCCCCCGGCATCTGGATACGAACTGCCCCGGCGCCGAAAGGTGCCGGGGCGGTGGTGTGTGTCACCATTGGGCTGGCGCTCGCCTGAGGGCCCCATCAACTGCGCAAGCGATTCGCCGATCCGTCGGCGAGATGCCCCTGGCGCCAAGCGCTCGCCACTACGGGCGCTGAGAAACCAAACGAGCCGCACCAGCCGGGACGAGGGTAGATTCTGCTTGACGACATCATGGCAACGCATGATATCCATAACTCATGTGCCATGTCTGCCTAATATCAGGGAAAGCTGCGGTCGCAGCCGCAGCCGCAACCAGTTCCGACCCGACGCTGGCAATCTTGGCGCTGTCGACTACCACGGCAGCGCTCTATGTAACCGTGCTGCTCTGGTACGCAAACGTATTCATCAATGCGCTGGCATCTGAGGAAGAGAAGGATGCGACCGCCCGTGCCGCGCTCGCTCAATCCGCTCGTCCGCTGTGGATACTCTTGGCGGCGCTGGCTGTGCTGGCGAGCACCACGCTCGCATTCCTATTCCTGAATCACAGCATTCAAACGCGGCGGTTCGCGATCTCCGGCAACCCCTTCGCTCTCGCCCTCTTAATAGCTTGCCTGTCCGCACCAGCGGTCGGCGCTACGATCGCAACCTTGATGGTTGGTTCCGAAACCGGATGGTACAAAGGCGTGGGTTTGCTAATCAGGAATCTTGTCCTCCGCGTCGGATCGCAGCCTCTCCGCTTGGAAGCACATCTGCCCGCACGATCATCACCATTCAAGCAACTGAAGGGCCCGGGCGCTCCATTTCCTGACGCGTGGGTCGCCGAATGGAAGCTCAGCTATGACTGGGTTCGGTCGCATGAACGACGCTGGGGGTTGGGCAAGGGCTTTCTGGCCACCAATGAAGCCGTGCTTCGTGGACTTGCGGCACGCGCAACGCAATCGCTTGTCAACTGCGACAAGCCCATGATCCCGCCGGCCGAGATCGAGTTGGAGATCGCCGATGCAATTGCAGTGGCGATCAGAAGCTCCGGTCGTCTAAATGCAATTCTCCATGGCAGGCCCCTCCAAATCTCGAGGGCCAGTTTGTATCTACTGTCTATACACGCCAACGGCTAGCTATGCTGGACGCGTCCGAAGGGGGCCGCCGTGAGTCGAATTTGGGAGCTTCAGCTTGCACATCTCGATGCTGATCGGGCGCTCGCATATCAAGAGGCCGGCCGAGCGGCGGACAATGCAGTTCAGGCGCTTGCGTCTTCGGCGAGGGGGAACACGGCAGCGCTGAGCGATCGCCCAATCGGTCGTGACCAGGAGGACTGGTTCGGATTCCAACACATTGCTAAGGGGATCCAGAATCTCATCCTGTCGCCGGAGCTTGAGACGCCGTTTACGCTCTGTATCGACGGCGCGTGGGGGTCGGGGAAGAGTTCTCTGGCACGCCTAATTCAGTCGGGCCTCGCAAAGAACGATCTTGGGCTCAAGAACGGCGTCCTTACCATCTGGATTGACACGTCAATGATCGGGACGCGGGCCGATGTCCTGCCGTTTGTCAGCGATAGCCTGCTTGGGGCGGCCGTACACGTGGCGAAGCGCCTGTTGGCGTCGTCGGGGGCAAACGACGCCCACGACCCCGAGGTGCATCCGCTACGGCCCGTTCTTCCGCCGGACGCACCGCATGACGATCCGAGGACTTTGAAGCGCGTTGAGAAGAGACTGATCGAAGACGCAAGGGCGTGGCTGGCAGTGTGGGCTGACCGTTCGGGTCCGTGGACGCCGAAAGAGTTCCACGAGCTTATCGAAAGCGTGCGTTATGGCATTCTGGGCAGAGGGGGTACGGCGAGAATTCTTTTTGTCATTGATGACGTCGATCGGTGCGGCCACGACGTCTTGATGGGCGTGTTCGATCTACACAGGACTATGCTTGAGAGGTGGGGGGCGCTTCTTGTATACCCGATGAACGCAACAGTGGTAATGCGTGTGGTAGAACGGGATTTTCTTGAGAAGGGGGGGCTCGGGGCAGGTGCTGGGCCAAGTCCGCACGCTTGGGCGTATGCTGAGCAAGCCAGGATGTGGATGGAGAAGATGTTCTTCAGAAGAATGCGACCGCCTGAGCCTTCAGATGTGGATCTTAACCGATGGCTGGAATCTTTGTTGCCGAGCGGGTCCTACTACCAAGGGCTCGGTGAATTCATTCGTGATGCGTATGGCCGCAATCCTCGACACATAAAGCTCTTTGCCGGCGCGGTCGCTGGAATTATTGAACGCTTCCGGGCTGCGGACGGAGAGCCGCCCTGGGAAGGTCTGGCCGCGCTTGGAAATCAAGCCATTGCACAACAGTACCTAACAAAAGTGGCCGCCTTTGGTCTGGCCGCACGACTAGTGTACTACTACGCGCCAGCAAGGCGGCCGGATCCGAGGCAGCTGGTCACGTGCGAGGTGCGGGCTCTTGAGGGCGCGTCCGTCCCATTTCTCTACTTTGATCCGGAGTTGAGGACGTTTGAGCTCGGGGAAAGGCCTGCGCCCGGCATGCTGGTTGAATTCCTGAAGGCGGGCCCAAGGCTTGGGGAGAACCTAGCGGCGACTCGCTCGGCCCTGCTGGCCGTCGAATCAATTCTGCCCCCAGCCCTCTCGGACTGGCGTTCCAGCCCAGAAATCGAGGAGCCGACAGGCGGCAGGCCTCTCCGTGAGTCGCGAGCGCGCGAAGCGTCACCTCAGAACCGGGAGCGCGTGCAGGAAGTTGTGGCAGCGTGGCAACAAAATATCGGGGGCACAGTTGCCATTCCCGGGATTGTTGCCGACACGCTGCGGACGGTTGCCCCAGTGGTCGCTGTCGAGGTGTTCGCGCGGTCTGGTTGGACCCCGACCTGCCGTGCGTTGTTGGAGGTGTTGGTTGCGCAGGGCGGGGAGCGAGCAAAGCGCGACAATGAGTGGCTTCTTTGTGCGGCTGCCGTGCATCCTGAGCTGAGCGGTGCTGAAATGACAACGGCCGTCTTGATCGCAGATCGAGTTGGAGCCAATACAGCGCTCCGGCTCGCCATTGCTGACGTATTCATGAGACGAGTACCGGCTGGCGAGATTCATACGCGGATAGTCTGCGGTCGAGAACTCATACGGGCCAATGACGAACGTGTTATCCGGCAGGGCCTGACGGTTGTACTTGAGGCAATTGGGCGCACGGTTGAAGGGTTGCAGAGCGATGCGTTTGCTTTGGATGATCGCTTCACCGAGGCGCTCTATCCAAGCGCTGTTGCGGCGGCAGAAGATGCGCTTGTGCGTCTCAAGCTGCATGAGGAGGGGTTGAGGCTAGCGTTGGCGGCAGTTCGGACCCCTTCGGGGCGGGCCGAGTCCGGGATGGTGCGGAATCTTGCGAGAGTGCTCCGTGCTGCCGGTCGTGGGGAGTTGGCCCAAGCCGTGTATGACGCCGCAATCATTGCCGCTGCGGAAGAGGTGCAGGCCTGTTGGTGGGCTGATGACGAAAGCCTTGAGGCTGGACGACGCGTCAAGCTCGCCATGACCGGGTTCGATAGAGATCGAACGAGTGCAGAGGGGGCGTTCCGCGTTGGGCAGGTTCTCCACAATGTGGAGCGCCGCGATGAGGCCACGCCTTGGCTGAGCTACGCTGTGGTTATGATGCCAGATGAGGCGCTATTCCGTGATGGCTTGGCAAAGAACCTCCGATTTACCAGGGGGGCTGGCGAATCCGCCCGGGCCGTTGATCCAACCTATGTCCCGACGGTAGATGCGGCACCTCTTATTCGGATTGCACGGGACACGCAGGAGGCCTTCCTGAAAGAGATTGTATCTCGCGGGCCAATTGCGTGTGACGGGGTGCTGCTTATGGACCCTGATAATCTCCCGGCGTGGGTTCGCGCCAAGTTTGGGCAAGGGAACACGCCCTAGCTGTGAAGTCTCGCCAATTTGTTACAGTCGATCTCTGTTTGGCCGGGGCCGTGGTGTCTGACGTTGGAGGTCTCTAGGCCTTCCAACAACAGACTCCGAGGAGCTCCGGATGGACCTCCAAAGTGGGGCGCGGACGTTCCCGGCGAGGCGAGTCCTGCTTGTCGCACGGGTACGTGATCACCGCTGGAGCGCCACCGCGGCTGCACAGTCGGCAAGCATTGGCCGCGCCTCTGCTCGAAGGTGGCTGAACCGCTTGGGTGGGCTTGACCCGTTCACGTAGACACTTTCCGAAAGGCGTCTACGATATCCAGCATGGACAGGACGGTGGTTGCCGCCGGCGGCGAGTGTTCGGTGAGGAATTCAAGGCGGGCGCGGTCCGGCTCGTCCTCGGGGAGGGCAAGTCGGCCGGAGCAGTTGCCCGCGATCTGGACCTGACCGAGCTGGCGCTTCGGACCTTTCTCAGCACTCACAGACCGGCCTGAGCATCATGGCGCGCCAACTCAATGAACGGCCAATGACTGAGGGGCCTCGGCGCCCACCCTCCATCGACACGCCTTCCAGGGCTGGCGCGACCTGAGATTGTTGGACATTCGCTGGACGCTTGGAACTTGAGGCGAGTGCTTTCACCGCCCCCGCTTGCCGGCGGGCGCCCCGTTCTGCGCGATGTGGACCTTCAGGATCGCGGGGGCTTTGCCGCGGGCGGGTTGCCAGCGGACGTTGAAGACCACGCGCTGGCCGGCCGTGACGTCGGTGCTTCGGCTCGTGGCGAGGTTGCCGTCGGCGCAGGTGGTGCTGGCGGCGAGCGCGACGGTGGACTGCGTCGCCGTGCACTCGACGACCAGGAATCCCGGCGGCGGGTCGATGATCGCGAAGTCGACGCCGTCGAGTCGCGACTGGGATTCGGCGCGCGGGATCCGCAGCGCGCCCTGGGGCACGTCGCCGATCACGCGCCCGACCTGGTCGTGGACCACCACGTGCGTGCCGCCGTTCAGGCCGAGCCGCACGGTGCACGTCGCGGCGGCATGAACCGACGAAGCCTGCGCGGCGCCGAGCAGGCCGATCGCGCATGCGGCAAGAGCCAGCTTCGAGACGAACTTCATGATGCGGTCCTCCCCGGAGGGATGGGGAGCTACGCCACCGCCGCATGCTCCTTGTGGAACGAAGTCGCCTTCTGGAACGCGTCACCGATCTCGAGCAGCGTCTCTTCCGAGAACGGCGGGCCCATGACCTGCATGCTCACGGGCAGGTGCGCCTTGCCGAAGCCGGTGGGCAACGCGAGTGCGGGCAGGCCGCAGCCCACGCCGATCGCGCCGGCGGGGTCGGCGTAGGCGAGCGCGGCGTTCAAGTCGTCGTCGGCGCGCGGCGCGACGCTCTTGAAGTTCGGCGTCACGATCACGTCGTACTTCTCGAACCACTTCGCGACGATCTCCTGCAGCTCGCGCCGCATGCGCCACGCCTTCATCGTGTCGGCGCCGGTGATGGGCTGCGCGATGTCCCACTGGTGTCGCGCGAGCTTGTCGACGAGCTGCGTCACGGCGCCGTTCTGGAAGAACGGCTCGAACGCGGCGAGCGCTTCCACGGTGATGAGTAGCCCGGACACCTCGCTCGCGGGGTAGTCGGGGAACGTGGCCTCCTCCAGCTTGAGCCCGGCGGCGCGCAGCACGTTCACGGCGGCGTCGAAGGCGGCCTTGGCCTCGGGCTCGCCGGTCCTGCTCCAGTCGAGCGGGATCAGCGCGGCGCGGATCTGCGAGAGCGGCTTGCCGCTCGGGCGCAGGTTCACGCGTTCGCCCGACGACGTGGGGTCGAGCGGGTCGGGGCCCTGGATCGCGTCGAGCACGAGGCGGCAGTCGGCGGCCGTGCGCGCGAGCGGGCCGATCTTGTCGAACGTGTACGCGCCCACCATGCCGCCGGCGCGCGAGACGAGTCCGTACGTGGGCCGCAGGCCCGAGAGGCCGCAGAATGCGGACGGGCAGAGGATCGAGCCCCACGTCTCGGTGCCGAGCGCGAACGCGGCGAGGCCCGCGGCCACGGCGGCGCCGGAGCCGCTCGACGAGCCGCCGGTCCAGTGCTCGGCGTTCCACGGATTGCGGCCGGGGCCGGCGACCGATGCGTCGGGGAAGCGGTAGCCGAGGCAACCGGCGAACTCGACGCAGTGCGTCTTGCCGAGCATCACGGCGCCGGCGTCGTTGAGGCGCTTCACCACGGTGGCGTCGTAGTCGAACACCTGGTTCGCGAGGAAGCGCGTGCCCCAGCCGGTCGGCACGCCCTTGGTGGCGAGCAGGTCCTTGGCGCCCCACGGAATGCCGTGCAGCGGTCCGCGCCAACGGCCCTGCGCGATCTGCGATTCGGCGGTGCGCGCCTGCAGCAGCGCCTGGTCGGCGGTGACGGTGACGAACGCATTGAAGCGGTCGTTGTACTTCTTGATGCGGTCGAGATAGCCCTGCGTCAGCTCGACGGGCGAGAGCTGGCGATTGCGGATCTTCTCGGAGAGCTCGGTGACCGGCGCGAAGAAGATCTCTTCGGAGAGCATGTCAGCGCCCCTTTCGCGAAGGCTTGAGCGGCCGGAAGACGAACCCCAGCTCGGTGCCGGCGGGCATCGCGTGCTTGCGGATCGTCGCGAGCGTGTCGAGCGTCGACTGCTTCTGCCGCTCCAGCTCCTTGCGGTCGAGTTCGCCCAACTCGGTCCCGGGAGCGGGGACGGGAGCGACGGGCGCCGCGGGCACCTTCGGCTTCATCGGCGGCTTGCCGATCGGCGTGCGTCGCGCGGGCGCGGCGCCTGTGGCGGTGGCGAGCGGGCTCGCGATCACGGCGGCCGAGCCGGCAGCCACCATCGTGACGAAGCGGCGGCGCGACAGCTTCGCGCCCTGCGGACGATCCTTCATCGCGCACCTCCGGTCGGGCCGCAGCTCGCGGCCGCGAATGGCTTCAGGCGGGACGCGCCAGCGAACGGCCCTCGAACGCTTCGAGGCGCTCGCGCATCTCCGGCGGACACGGAATGCTCTGCTTCTTCTCGTAGTCGTAGAACACCAGCACCGTCTTCGCTTCCACCACCAGCCGGTGGTCGGCCGCCGCGCGGATCACGTAGTCGAACCCGAACGACTTGCCGCCCACCCACGAACAGCGGATGCAGAGCTCGAGCGTCTCGTGCATGAGCGCTTCGGAGCGGTAGTCGATCTCGACCCGCGCCAGGATGAACGGCACCACGCGGTAGTTGTCGTCGCCGCGGAACGCGCGCCAGTACTCCTGGCGGGCGACCTCCAGGTACGTGACGTACACGGCGTTGTTGATGTGACCCATCGCGTCGGTGTCACGGAAGCGGGGGCGCAGCGGCGCCACGAGGGTCCAGTTCGTCTCGCTCACGAATCTCTCCGAGGAGGTTTCAGAACGCGTTCATCGGGTGCAGGAACACGGGGCGCGACCGCCACCACGGCTCGAGCAGCTCGGCCGCGCCGCGCACGTCCTCGACGAGCCCGGCTTCGGCCGCGCGCATCGGCGAGAGCGTGCCGGCGACGATCGCCGCGAGCGGCTCCACGTCGGCGACGAGGCGCGGCAGCGCCTTGCGCGGGCGCGTGCCGGAGTGCTCGGGCTTCACGCTCACGCGCCCGTCGCGCGCCACGAGCCGCCATGCGCGCGCGTTGCCGGGCAGGATCGCATCGCGCACTTCCAGCGTGAGCTCGCCGCGCGCCTGCGGCGTCACGGGCAGCGCCTCGAGGGCGGCCTTCACGTCGATCAGCCGCAGCATGGCGCCGTAGCCGAGGTGCCCGCTCGAGCGGTGCACGCCGAGCTTCATTTCGCCGCGCAGGTTGGCGGCATCGGCGAGCTGCGTGAGCCAGAGCGAATCGCCGGGCACGCACGCGACCACCTCCACCGCCTGGTCGCGCTGCGCGTGCAGGTAGCCCCAGAGGCCGGCGTGCGCCGCGGGCGTCGCGGCCACGAACTCGTTCACGCTGAGCACCAGCTTCCACGGGCCTTCGCCGCTGTCGACCTGGTACTGCAGGTAGCCCTCGATCTGCCCGCGCCGCTTGCCCTCGTAGACGACCCAGTCGCCTTCGTAGCCCCAGAGGCGCTTCTCCCACCACTCGGGGCGGCGCTCGAGCGCGAAGTGCCCGGCCTCGCGCACGTGCCGGTCGTAGAGCTCGCGCACGGCGGGCCGGTCGGGCAGCTGCATGCGACGCACCTGCCGCGCTTCTTCCGACGCGGGCAGCGCCGCGGGCGGCACCGACAGCATGTTCGTGCGCTCGACGAGCCCGAAGCCGTAGCGCCGGTAGAAGTCGGCGCGGAACGAATACAGCATGCAGAACGCATCGCCGCGCTGGCGCAGCTCGCGCAGCGTGGCGCGCAGCAGCGCTTCGGCGACGCCGCGGCGGCGGTGCTCGGGCGAAACGGCCACCGAGCCGATGCCGGTCACGGGCAGCCGCTCGCCGCGCACGAACGCGTGCAGCGGGTACAGCGCGAGCGTGGCGACCAGCTGGCCGTCCAGCTCACCGGCGCGCACGTCGCGGATGGAAAAGCGCGGGTGCTCGGTGAAGAACTCGCGCCGCGCCTCGAGGCTCGAGACGCGGTAGGCCCGCAGCGCGAGGTCCGCGAGTGTGTCGACGTCGGTGCGCCTTGCGGTGCGGTAGCGCAGCGCCGGCGGGCGGTTGGCGCGGGTACTCATCGCGTCATCTCCTGGACCGTCCAGAACATCGCGCCCCCGACCCCGGTGCGCGTGATGCCGGGTCCGCGCAGTGCCCGGCCATTGTCGGTCGCGCGCAGCACGTCGGCGGTCTGCCACTCGGGCGTGAACTGGGCCGTGAGCTCGAACTGGTAGGTCGCGATCGGCAGCGGCCCCTGCGGGCTCATCATGGGTGGCGTCGCGAACGAATGGTCCGCCTCGACGATCGACTGCGTCATCGCCACGGCGGCCTGCACGTTCGGGCGCCGGATCGCGACCTGCACGCGCGTCCCCTTCGGGAACCCGAGCCGCGCGAGGATCTGCAGCGAGCCCCCGGGCAGGCGGCGGACCTCGAACTTCTCCACGAGCGGCGGCCCGTCCGAGAGCCCGGTCGTGTCCGCGAGCTTCTCGAACGAGAGCCCGTCCCCGTTCGTCGCCGGAGCATCGTGCCGGCGGCCGCATCCCGTCCACGACACGAGCGCCAGGCCGAGCAGGAGCAAGGCATGGATGGGGAGTGCGCCGGCACGTCGCATGGTCGCAAGGTAGCGCCTTCGCGCGGGAGTGGGAAGCGTTTCGGCGTCGCGCCCGCGATTCGCGCCGCGCGTGCGCGCAGGCGCCGCCGCGGGCTACAGTGCCCGCATGAAACGCTCCGCCCGCCGTGCCGCGCCCGTCGCTCCGCCCGCCGCGCCCGCCGCCGAAGCGCCGCCTTCGCGCGCCGCGTGGGGCTGGGGCGCGGCGACGCTCGTGCTCGGGCTCGCGCTCTACGCGCGCAGCGCGGCGATCGGCCTCGTGGGCGACGACTGGACGCTTCTCGACGCGGCGCAGCACCATTCCCTGCCGGAACTGCTGACCGGCCGGTTCGGCATCCTCGGCTACTACCGCCCGGTCTCGCGCGAGCTCTGGTTCTGGCTCTGGGGCCGGCTGTTCGGCCCCCAGGCCGCGGGCTACCACGCGGTCAACGCGATCACCCACCTCGGGACGCTCTTCCTCGCGTATGCGTTCGTGCAGCGCTGGCTCGGCACGCGCATCGCGCGCACGTTCGTGCTGCTCTGGCTCGCATGGCCGCCGACCGGCGCGCTGCTCGCATGGGTGTCCTGCGCTCAGGACCTGGTCGCGCTCTTCTGGAGCGTGCTCGCGCTGTGGCTGCACCAGCAGCGGCGCTTCCTCGCCGCCGGCGTCGCGGTCCTCCTCGCGACGCTCTCCAAGGAGACGGCCGTGGTGGTCGTGCCGATGCTCGCCGCGTTCGAATGGACCGCCGGCGCGCGCGGCCCGCTGCACGCACGGTTCGCGCGGCTCGCTCCCGCGCTCATGGGGCTCGCGCTCGCGTTGGCCGCGCACGTCGTGACGCGCGCGCGCTTCGGCAACGACGTCGCGGGCTATGCGTGGTCGCTGCGCCAGGCGGGCAGCGCGGCCGGCCTGCCGGGCGCGTTCCTCTCGACGTACTTCCCGCCCTCGACGATGCCCGGTCTCGGCGTGGCCGCGCGCACGCTGCCCGTGCTGCTCGGCCTCGCGCTCGTGGCCGCGGCGCTCGCCGCGACGTTCGCGTTCGCGCGCGACGGCGAGGCCGACGCGGCGGCGGCGCCCGCGCGGCGGCGCGCGCTCGCGTTCGCGCTCGCGACCGTCGTGCTCGGGCTGCTGCCCGTGGCCGTGGTCATGGACCGCTGGCGCGGCTACTTCTTCGCGTGGTCGGCGTTCGGCGCCGCGCTCGCCGGCGCGATCGCGCTCGCGCGTGCGGGCGCGTGGCCGGCGCGCGCGCTGGCCGCGGCGCTGGCGGTGGTGACGCTCGCGAGCAACGTCGTCTATCGCCCCGTGGAGTCCGCCACGGGCGCCGGCCGGCACGCGCACGTGAACGACGCGTTCTTCCGCGAGACGGCCGAGCTCACGAATCGCTTTCTCGCCGCGCTGGCGCCGGCGGTGCCCGACCTGCGCTCGGTGCCGGTCAACATGGCCGTGGGCGCCGACGAGAACCCGCTGCTCGCCAGCGTCACCGGCCCGGCGCTGCGCATGTCCGCGGGCGCGCCCGAGCCGATCGTCAAATCGCTCGACTCGCTCACGGTCGCCGACGTGCACGGACCGCTGGGGCTGCTCAGCTGCCAGTACGCGCAGGTGCAGTTCGAGTGGCAGCGCGCGGACGACGTCGTGCGCGCCGCGCTCGCGCGCGAGCTGTTCGTGCGCGGCCGGCCCGACGTGGCGGACGCGTGCCTCGATGCGCTCTCCTCCGGCGCCGCGCCGCAGGTCGCGTGGCTGCGCGCCGCCGCGCACGCCGAGGCCGGCCAGCGGGACGTCGCGCGCGAGCGCTGGCGCGCGGCGCCTGCCGAATCGCGCGAGCCGCGCACGCTGCTCGTCGCACTCGGCGTGCTGCCCGCGGACGCGGCCGGCCTGCTCGCCGACTCCGCGCTCGCGGGCGCCGCGACGCGCGCGCTCGCCGATCCCGCCGATGCCGCGGCCACCGCCGCGCTCGGCCGCGCGCTGCTCGCGCACGGCGCGCCGCTGCCGGGCGCGGTCGCGCTCGCGGTGGCGGCCGGCTCGGGTGGTGGCGCCGACGCGGCCGCGAGCCTGGGCGACGCGTGCGCCATGTACGGCGACGCGAGCGGTGCGCGGAACGCGTACGCCCGCGCGCTCGCGGGCCCGCTGTTGCCGGCCGAGCGCCAGCGCGTGCTCGGTGCGCTGCGGCAAGCCGAATCGATGCTGCCCGGCGGCGCCGCGCCGCCGCAATGACGACGGCGCGCCCGCGATCCCCGCAGGCGCGCCGTTTCGGCCGGCCTCACGGGGCCGGCGGGCGGATCACCAGCCGATGTGGTGCTGCATGCCGATCATCACGCGCGGTGCGAAGCGCGGCTGCGCGATCGCCTGGTCGGCGGTCGTGTACGTGAAGTCTTCCTTGGGATCGACCGACGTGCCGTTGGGGCTGTACGTCGAGCCGTGGCCCTTGAAGTCGGCGTTCGCGTACCAGTCGAGGCCCGCGCCGATCGTGAAATCGGTGTGCGGCCCCATCGTGAACACCTGCTCGAACCCGGCGCCGGCGCCGAACTGGTTGGTGGTCACGTCGAACGTCTCGTTGCCGTCGACGAAGTTGAACGTGCCGTGCCACATGGAAAAGCGCGGGCCGAAGTAGAGCCACGTGCCCGCGAGCCGGCCGCCCTTCAGCTGGTAGCGCGCGTCGACCCGGAGATCGAAGCGGTGGCCGCTCTTCTCGGCCGAGCCATTGGTGGCCTCGTTCACGAACACGCGGCGCGCGAGCGGCGCGTCGCCGGGATCGAGCGACATGTAGCCGGCCGCGAAACGCGCGGAGAACGGGAAGTCCTGCGCGAAGTCGGTCAGCGTGAGCGAACCTTCACCGCCCAGGCCGCCGTTGGCGCCCAGCGAGAGTCCCGACGACGCACGCATCGCGGCGGACGCGGGTGGAACGATGGCGAGCAGCGCCAGGACGACGAGTACGAAGCGAGCCTTCATGACGGATCTCCTCCCGAGTGGCCCTTCAGCCTGCCGCTCCGCGGTTATCACGAGCCGTGCCGCGAGCGGGGCCGAAGTGGGCGCGGTCCCTGTGCGCGCGCGCACCGGGCCTTGTACCAACGAGGTACAAAGTCCGGTCGCACGCCCCGGTCGCCGGTGGTACCCGGAAAGGGCTTGTCGAGTTCCGGGTCGCAGCAGCACTCTGCACGGCAACCTGCAGCCGTTCGGGCATTTCGCCTCGGCAGGGCCGCATTGCGGCTCCCGCGCGGGCTTGCTAGCTTCACCGCCTGCCCGTGCCCGTCCGCGCCGCACCCTCCGAGCGGAATCGGCGCCGGCAGCCCCTGTCCGGGGCGCCCGACCGGGCCATGCGGAAACGAGTCGAAAGGAGCGTTCTGGTGTCGACGTCCTCTGCTGTCTTCCGGCGTGGGACCGCGGTGATGCTTGCCGTGGTGGCTGCGACCGTGTTCGCCATCTCGCCCGTGTCGGCGGCCGATTCCGCCCCGGCCCCGAAGCCCGCCAAGGTCGCGAAGCAGAAGAAGACGGCGGCCGCGCCCACCGCTGCGGCGCGTCCTCCCAAGGCCGCGGCTGCGCCCAAGCCCGCGAAGCCGGCCAAGCCCGCGCCGCCGCCGGAGCCCTCGTATGCCGAGCGCCGCAAGGCCGACGGCCCGTGGGCCAAGGGCGCGAACTGGATGATGTTCCGTGCCGGCTACGCGAAATCGTCGCAGACGAACGCGGGCGACGGCCTCGCCGGCTACGGCATCGCGTACCAGCACATGATCGGCTCGAAGTACGCCTTCGGCGCGTCGGTGCAGCACGACCTGCTGAACCACTTCGTCCACAGCTACGAGATCTCGGTGCCGTTCACGGCCGAGTTCACGCGCCACTTCAAGTGGAACACCGCGCTGCGGCCGTACGTCGGCGCGGGCGCGGGCTACTACTTCCACAAGTACTACCGCACCGACGGCGACTACACGGGTGCGCCGCGGGTCGGCGAGTACATCACGGTGGGCGCGAACATGCCGCTCAACGATCGCCACATCCTCGGCCTCGACGTGCGCACGAGCTTCACCAAGGGCCGCGAGGGCGTCGTGAACCCGGTGTTCGGGCACGAGAAGACGAGCGAGACGCTCTGGAGCGTGAAGCTGGGCTGGGGCCTCGTCTACTGACGTCTCCGGCACGCGATCACTCGGCGCCGGCTCCCTCTCGGGGACCGGCGCCGAATCGTTTCGGGGTGTGCACGCCGGCGACGCCGCGTCACCGCCGTTGACGCCGCCGGCGCGCCGCGCCCGTGGCCTGCCGCCGTTTACGCCGGGCACGTCGCGTGCAAGAGACGCCCGACGCGGCACGCCGGCGCGAATGCGCCGCGCGCGGCGCGGGCGGCCCGACATGCGGCCGCGCTCGATCGCCCCCGGAAGGAGTGTCGGCATGCGCAGGTGGTGGATGGGAATGGGATGGGGACTGGCGCTCGTGCTCCAGGCCGGAGCGGCGGGCGCGTGCGCGCTCTGCTCGAGCGACCTGCAGTGCATGCTCGCGCAGGGCGGGGCGCAGTGGTGCATCTCCGGCCACGGGTCGTGCGCGCTCGCCGGCGTCTGCACGATGCGTTTCCGCAACATCGACCCGATCGAGGCGGGCGCCTCGGTCCAGCTCACGCTGCTCGAGGACGTGCCCGGCGCGGGCTTCGCGCCCGCGCGCGTGGTGCACGGCGCGGGCCCGCTCAGCGTCGGGCGCCGCGCGCTGCGCATCGCCCGCGGCCCGGGCGCCGACATGGGCGCCGACGCGGCGATCGTGTGGTCGGGTCACGGGCTCGTGACCGGCGGCACGGGGCTCTTCCGCTCGCCGGCGGGCGACGGCTTCGCGATCTCGCGCGAGAGCGACGGCCGCGGCGCGCGCGTGCGCGTGCAGGCGCTGATGGGCAGCATGCCCGGGCGCGTGCTGGCGGACGAGCGGCTCGACGAAACGGACGCGCTGGTGGTGCGGGTGCCGTTCGAGAACCGCACGCGCGTCCTCGTGGTGCAGGGCCAGACGCTGGGCGCCGAGGAATGGAAGCGGCGCAGCGCCGAGGCCGAGCGCGAGCAGCGCCTGCCGATGACCGCGACGGCGCCGGGCACGAAGCCGCCGTTCGAGCTCGACGTCACGGACCACTGACGCGGCCGGCCGGGCGGAGCGCCGGCGCGATGCCGGCGCTCCGCTCAGCCGCGACGCGGGTCGGGCCGGCCGCTGCGCCCGTTCCGGCGGGCGGCGCGCAGGATCTCGAACGTGACGAACAGCACTGCGCCGAGGATCGTGACGAGGAGCGGCGTCCAGAGGCGCGGCAGCCACTCCATGAGCACCGCGACGAGGCCGAAGAGCCCGCCGAGCGTCCACATCGCGAACAGCGCGCCGCGATGCCCGAGCCCGGCGCCGAGCAACTGGTGGTGGACGTGCTGCGTGTCACCGCGGAAGACGTGCTGGCGGTGCCACGCGCGGCGGAAGAACACCACGGTCGTGTCCGCGAGCGGCAGCGCCAGCGTGACCAGCGGCAGCAGCAGCGTGATCGCGGCGGTGCCCTTGCGGTTCTCGAGCAGCGAAAGCGTCGCGAGTGTGAAGCCGAGGAACTGGCTGCCGGTGTCGCCCATGAACACGGATGCCGGCGGGAAGTTCCAGCGCAGGAATCCCAGGCACGCGCCGACGATCAGCGCCGAGAGGAACATGACGTAGAAGTCGGAGTGGATGCGCCCGACCACCGCGAGCGAGGCGCACGCGATCGCGACCACGCCCGCCGCGAGGCCGTCGAGCCCGTCGATCAGGTTGATCGCGTTGGTGACGACCATCACCCACAGCACGGTGAGCGGTACGTTGAAGACGCCCAGCGCGATCGGCGGGCCGAACGGGTTCGTGAGCACGGGGATCCCGAAGCCGAACAGCGTCAGCGTGATGCCCGCGCACGCCTGCACGCCCAGCTTGACCCACGGGCTCACGCTCCAGCGATCGTCGGCCATGCCGAGTGCCACGATGGGCAAGGCCGCGCACGTCAGCCCGAGCAACGGCTTCGGGTCGAGCAGCGCCGCGGGGCCCGGCAGCACGCGGGCTGCCCACGCGACGCCGAGTACCGCGGCCGCGATCGCCAGGCCGCCGAAGCGCGGGGTCGGCGTGACGTGGATGCGGCGCGCGTCGGGGTGGTCGATCGCCCCGAGCCGCAGCGCCAGCGCGCGCGCGGCCGGGGTGAGCGCGAACGCGACCACCGCGGCGGCGATCAGCAGCTGCAGCGAGTAGGGCATCAGGGGCGCCAGTGGTTCTGCAGCAGCATCAGTCGCGCCCGCAGCATGACGAACGTGCTCACGAGCGCGTCCAGCAGCGGGTTCGAGCGATGGTGCTTGCGATAATAGTGGATCATGCCGCGGTGGCGCTCGAGGATCACCCGGTCGGCGACGCGGCTGCGGCTCGCGCCGACGTGGTGCATGACCCGCGCGGCCGGGACGAAGTCCACCTCCCAGCCGCCGTCACGCAGGACGTGGCACCAGTCCACGTCCTCGTTGAACATGAAGAAGAACTCGTCCATGCCGCCGCACTGGGCGATCGCGGTCCGGCGGACGAACATGCACGCGCCCGAGACCCAGTCCACCGACCGCGGCGAGGCGTGGTCCCAGTCCGAGAGCAGGTAGGCCCGCGACCACGGGTTCCCCGGCCAGAGCCGCGTGAGCAGCGAGTAGCGGTTGAACAGGAACGCCAGCGGTCCCGGGAACGAGCGCGCCGTGTACTCGATCGTGCCGTCGGGATTGCGGATCTGCGGGCCGGCGACGGCGCACTTCGGGTGCGCGCGCATCCACTCGTGCAGGGCGGTGAAGGCATCCGGCTCGACGATCGAATCCGGGTTCAGCACCACCACGAACTCGCCGGTCGATTCCCGGATCCCGATGTTCACGGCCTTGGCGTACCCGAGATTGTCGCCGGTCTGGACGATCCGGGCCCACGGCGCGACCGAACGGACCTCGTCGAGCGTGCGGTCGGTCGAGGCGTTGTCGACGACCAGCACCTCCATCTCGAACCCCGCGCGGGCGCGGTCCAGGGACCCGAGACAGGCCGCGATGTGGGAGAGGGAGTGGTAGGTGACGACGACGACCGAAAGGTCCATGCGGTCCGGAGCGGGTGGGGAGTGCGGAATCCGTGGGTGGGAGAGTCTATCACCCGCGCTCGCCGCCGTCGGCACCAACGAAATCGCCAGACCGGTCGGGAAGGTCGCCCGAGCAGATCTGGCGTCTCGTCGAAGCGGAGCGCCGCTGGCGCCGGGTCGAGCCTCTCCCCACGATCTCTCCGAGCTCGAGTCCAGTGCACAGCAGGCGCTCCGCCGGAGATTGTGCAGCAGCGCGAGCGAGCGGCGCAACCTCGAGAACGCGCAAACCCGCATCAGCAGCGGTCCGGTTCGCCCTCGCTGTACACCGCCATGTCAAACTCCTTGCGTGCGTTTCAAGTGTTTCCGGGAACCGGGCCGGATGCCCCAGGGGGCGCGACGGGCTTCCCCGTGACCTCCGAGAGCCATGCGGCGAGCCGGGCCACGTGGCTGCCGACCCAGTACCAGCGGCCGCACGCGGGGCACCAGGTGAGGGGCGAGCCGCCGCGCGCCACGCGGCCCGGGACCTCGCCCATGGCCTCGAATCGCGAGCGCGTTCGCAGCCCGACGTTGCACTCGGTGCAGCGGCTGAACGGCGCCCCTGCCGGGACGCCCTGATCGGCGACGATCCGCACGCCGTCACGGGCGTCGCGCGGGAGCCGCAGCCCCGGGACCGCGGCCCAGCGTTTCGGGTGGCGGCCGCTCGTCGTGAGCACGGTCCGCCCCTCGCGCGCCGCGGCGTCGAAGAGTTCCTCGAGGCGCGCGCCGCGGTGGGTGACGACGTCGAAGCCGAGCAGCCGCAGGCGGCGGGCGACGAGATCGAGCGAGGCGTCGGTGACGTAGCGGGTGGGCTCCACGGCCCGCACGCTAGCGAGCGCGCGCGGCCGCCGGCAAGCGCGGCGCGCCGGCGCGGGGCGCACGCGGTGCATTCGCGGGAGAACGGCGGTGCCTCCGGCGGTAGGACGAACCGCGGAGTGGCGCGCGTCGTGCGGATCGGAGCGCCATTTTCCCGGTCCGCGGCAGCGCGCTCCGCGCGGGCGCATCCGGGGTGCGCCATGCGCGTTGACCCCGGACCGGACATGCACGACCCTCGCCGGATCATGGACGGCTCATCCCGGCGGGCCCGGGCTCCGCAGTCGCGGATGCCCGAGTTCGCTTCGCTCGCGATCGATCGCCGCCGCTTCCTCGTGCTCGTCGGGGGAGCCGCGGCCCTCGCCGCGTTGCCGCCGACGATCGTCGAAGCGGCGCGCCGCGTCGCCAGCGTCCCGACCGGGACGTGGACGCTGCCGGAGTCCATGCCGGCGGGCGCGATCGAGTCGGCCCGCGCGCTGATCGGCGCCTCGATCCTGGCGCCCAGCTTCTGGAACGCGCAGCCGTGGCGGTTCGAGGTCGACCCCGCCGAACTGCGGCTGACGCTCGATCCGGCGCGTGCCCTGCCGGGGTGCGATCCGGACCAGCGCTTCACGCAGATGTCGCTCGGCGCGGCGCTCGAGAACCTGCTCGTCGCCGCGCGCGCGTGGGGCCAGCAGCCGACGGTGCAGTACCTTCCGTGGGGACCCGCGGCGCGCGCCGGTTCGCCGCTGGTCGTGGCGCGCGTCTCCTGGATGCCCGGCGAGGCGCATCGCGACCGCGCCATGTTCCAGGCGATCCCGTGGCGGCGCACCAATCCGCGCCACTACGACGGCCGGGCGATCGCCGGTCCCGACCGCGCCCAGATGCAGGCGCAGGTGCCCGAGGACCTCGGCCTGCGCTGGCTCGACGACCGCAACGTGATCCGCCGCGTGGCGAAGCTCGTTCGCGAGGCGACCTGGCAGCGCGCCCGCGACCGCGTCGCCCAGCGCGACCGGCTCCGCTGGCTGCGCTACTCCACCGGCGACGCCCGGCGCACGGCCGACGGCGTGACGCCCGACCAACTCGGACTCGCCGGGCCGCTCGGCTGGCTCGCGGCGCGCGCACTGGCGCCCGGACACCACGCGTTCGCGTGGGGCGCGGGCAGCGTGGCGCACGAGGCCGAGGACGCGGTGCGTTCGGCGGGCGCGCTCGCGCTGATCACCGCGCCGGCGAAGCACGACGCGACGTTCCTCGTGGCTGGCCAGGCCTACCAGCGGCTCGCGCTCAAGGCGACGTCGCTGCACCTGGCGCAGCAGCCGCTCTCGGCGCCGGTCGAGTCGGAGGAGCACCGCACCGGGCTCGCGCAGTTGTTCGGCGCCACGGGCGAGGAGCCGCTGCTGCTCGTGCGCCTCGGCCACGCCCACGCGCCGGCGCCCACGCCGCGGCGCGCCGTCGCGGTCGTCAGCACGTTCCGCGCGTCGTAGCGGCGGCGCGCGGCGTCACGCGCGGGTGCCCCGAAACGCGACCGGCAGAGCTGCTTCGCTCCGCCGGAGGGGTGTCGCCGACGCCTCGCTCGCTCTTCGGGTCGTCGCATCGCGCATCACCACCGGGAGGATGCGCGCCGAAGCGTTTCCGCCGCGCGGCGCCGGCGTGAAATGCGCGTAACGGCCGGTGCGCTCAGGCGCCACTGAGCGTCATCTCGCCGATCAGCAGTGTCGGCGCGGCGACCGACGAGCGGAACACGAGGTCGTTGCCGACCGCCGTGACGTTCCGGAGCATGTCGAGCGAGCGCCCGGCCACGGTGACGCCGTCGACCGGGAATGCCTTCTCGCCCTTCTCGATCCAGAAGCCCTGCGCCTGGTACGAGTAGTCGCCGCTCACCGGGTTGTAGCCGAACGATCCCGACTCGTCGAACCAGAACGCGCGGTCGAGCGAGCGCACGATCTCCTCGGGCGAGCGCTCGCCCGGGACCACGAACAGGTTGTGGAAGCCGATCCCCGGCGTGCTCGAGTAGCCGCGCACGCCGTTGGCCGTGCCGGGCACGCCGGCGCGCTTCGCGTGGTAGTGGTCGTACGCGAACATCGCGAGCCGACCCGTGTCCACGAGCACGTTGCGGCGCGTCCGCGCGCCCTCGCAGTCGTAGGGCGAAGAGCCCAGCCCGCGCCGCAGCGTGCCGTCGTCGACCAGCGAGAACGCGGGCGAGGCGATCGTCTCGCCGAGCTTGCCCGCGAGCCACGAGGACTGCTGCAGCACCGACTCGGCGCTGAACGCGTCGTACATGTCCGAGATCCACGCGCTCGCGACGTCGGGGCTCATCACCACGGGGACGCGCGCGGCGGGCACCGGCCGGCCGCCGAGCCGCGCGAGGGCGCGGGTGGCGGCCTCGCGGGCGAGCGCTTCCATCGCGGGCAGGTCGGCGAGGTGCCGCTGGCTCGAGTACGACCAGCCGGTCTGCTGGCGGTCGCGATCGTCGGCGAGCGCGATCACGGAGGCGCTGACCGAGCTGCCTTCCCAGGCCCGCGCCAGTCCGTGCGAGTTGGCGATCGCGAACACGCCGCCGCTGCTGCTCACGCTGGCGCCGTCGGTGCGCCCGATGCGCGCGTCGGTGCCGAGCACGATACGCTCGAGCTCGAGCGCCATCTCGATCTTCTGCTCCACCGGCAGCTCGATCGCGGCCGGGTCGAGGATGTCGAGATCGCCGCCCGCGTCACCGCCCGCTTCGGCGGGCGTGGGCGCGCCGTTGGCCTCGTCGGGCGTCGCGTGTCGCGAAAGCGCGACCGCGCGGCGCGCGAGATCGTCGAGCCCTTCGGGCGACAGATCGGTGCCGCTGCAGAAGCCGACCGCGCCGTTCACGACGACGCGCAGGCCGAGGCCGAGCGAGCCGCTCTGCTTGAGCGTCTCGATGCGGCCGCCGAGCACGCTCACGGTGAACGCGCGCGAGCTCTCGAGGCAGGCGTCGGCGACGTCGGCGCCCGCGGCCTTCGCACGCGCGAGCGCGCGCTCGGCGTGCGCGAACAGGGTCTCGGCCGAAGCGTACGGGCGATTCATACGGCGGTCCCTCCGACCGTGATGCCGGTGAAGCGCACGGTGGGCTGGCCGACGCCCACCGGCTTCCACTGGCCGTCCTTGCCGCACGAGCCCGTGGTGCCGTCGAAGGCGAGATCGCTGCCGACGCCGTCGATCTTGAGCATCGCGTCGTTGCCGTTGCCCGCGAGCGTCGCGTTGCGCACCGGGTGCGTGAGCTGGCCGTTCTCGATCTGCCACGCCTCGGTGACCTGGAACGAGAAGTTGCCGTCGGCCGTGTTCACCGAGCCGCCGCCGAGGCGCTTGCAGTAGAGGCCGCGCGCGACCGAGCCGACGAGCGCGGCGGGATCGTGCGGGCCGGGCTCGATGTACGTGGTGGTCATGCGGCAGAGCGGCACGTCGCGGTACGAGGCGCGGCGGCCGTTGCCGGTGGGCGCGTTGCCCGTGAGCATCGCGTTCAGCCGGTCCCACATGTAGCCGACCAGGATGCCGTCCTCGACGAGCACCGTGCGCCGCGCGGGCGTGCCCTCGTCGTCGACGCGGAAGCTGCCGCGCGAGTTCGGCACGAGCCCCGAGTCCACGATCGTCACGCCCTTCGCGGCCACGAGCTGTCCCTTCTGCGTGGCGCGAATCGACGTGCCCTTGCGGATCGTGTCGCCTTCCATGCTGTGGCCGAAGCACTCGTGCACCATCACGCCGCCCCAACCATTGCACACCACCACCGGGTAGGAGCCCGCCTCGGGCTCGCGCGCCGTGAGCAGCAGCGTCGCCGTGCCCGCGGCCTCGGCCGCGACGATCTCGGGCGTGCGCGCGGTGTCGTAGTAGTCCGTCTCGACGATGCCGCCGCCGGCCGCGTAGCCCTCCTGGCGGTCGTCGCCGTCCACGGCGATCACGTTGACCACGAGCCGTGAGAGGTCGTTGCGGTCCTCCGCCCACACGCCGTCGGTGTTGGCGACGAGGAACGACTTGCTCGACGTGGCGAAGTTCGCCATCACCTCGCGCACGCGCGGATCGTGCGCGCGCGCCGCCGCGTCGGCGCGGCGCAGGAACTCCACCGGCTGCGCCTCGGCGAGCGCGCGCGCGGCGGGGCGCGCCAGCACGAACGGCGCGGGCGCGTCCACGACGCGGAACGCCTGCGGCGGTCCGCCCGCGCGGCCCGAGCGCGCGATGCCGGCCGCCACGCGCGCCGCGTCGCGCGCGTCGGCGGCGGCGAAACCGTCGGCGTAGGCGTAGCCGGTCTGGTCGCCGACGATCGCGCGCACGCCGATGCCGCTCGTCACGGCGTACGACGCGCTCTTCACGCGGCCTTCGGCGAACGCGTGGCTGCCGGTCACGGTGTGCTCGGCGTAGACATCGGCGAACTCGGCGCCGGAAGCGCGCGCGATCGCGAGCAGTTCGCTCACGAGTTCGCGCGGAACGGCGCGGGCGAGGTCGAGCGGGGAAGCGTCGGGCATGGCGGATCGTCCGGGTGGAGGTGGCGCGGCTTGCTCGGCGCGCAGCCTAGCCCGGCTCCCCGATCACCCGCCAGCCGGGGGGCGATTCAGTGCGCGGACGAATCCGCGGGCGCGACGCGTGCGAGCGTGTCGGCGGGCGCGTGTGCGTGCTCGGGCAGGCCGTAGCCGCGGATCGCCGCGGCGAGACTGTCCGCGGAGACGTCGCAGGCGTGCGGATCGGCGGTCAGCGCGCGCCACGGCCGGCGCGAGCCGAACGCGTAGCGGTCGAGCACGATCGCCGGCGTGCCCTGCACCGCGACGTGGCGCTTGTCGGCGAGCCGCCACGTGTCGCACCAGCGATAGATCCACTGCGCGTCGGGCACCGAGAGCCGCACGCACGAATGGCTCGCGGGGCGGCCGGGCAGGTCGAACACGTGGAACGAGACGCCTTCCATCGCGTCGAGGTTCACGTACCACTGCAGCAGCCACGAGCCGTCGATCGTGCTGTGCCGCTCGGGCTGGCGCCAGTTGGTGTGGTAGAGGCCCACCGGCGTCGGCTTGGTGCGCCGGCCGGTGCAGCAGGCGCCCCACTTCACGCGCCGGCCGTTCGCATACGCGGCCCACGCCTGCACGCGGTTGGAGACCACGAGCAGCTTGGGCAGCGAATCGGCACCCGGGATCGCGGCGGGGAACGGCGAGATCGCGGCCGAGTCGGCCGGCTCCGGCAGCACGAGCGTGTCGCCCGAACGCGCGTGCCCGAGGTCGACGCGGTTGAGCGCGAGCACGAGCGCGAACGCGTCTTCGCCCAGCGAATCGCGCAGCGCGCGCAGCATGGACGCTTCGCCGAGCACGATCGCGTGGTAGCGCGCGGCGACCAGCGGCGGCGTGGGCGTCGTGTCGCGGCGCGCGGTGTCGGCGATCGCGGCGGCCGAATCGCCCGGCGCGGACGCACGGTGATCGGTGGAGGACGAGCGGCCGCACGCGGCGAAGCACAGCGCGGCGGCGAGCAGCGGCAGCAGGCGATTGATCGATCGGTTCACGGGGAGAGCGGGCCAGGGAGCGGTGCCGGGGGTGGCGGCCGTGGGAAACCGGCGGCGTTCCGCCGGACGAGATCGCGAGCGACGACTCTATCAGGTTCGCGATCGTACCGCGGCGCTCAGGCGCCGGTGGGAGGACCCGCGAGCGGCAACTCGACGGCGATCGCGAGCCCGTGCGGCGCGACGGCCGCTGCGCTCACGGTGCCGCCGTGCCGCACGACGATGCCGCGCACGATCGCGAGTCCGAGACCGGAGCCGCCGAGATCGCTCGCGCGCGAGGCGCCGCTCGCGCCGGGCGCACGGTAGAAGCGATCGAAGAGGTGCGGCAGGTCGGCGGCCGGGACGCCGGGGCCGTCGTCGGCGACGAGCAGCTGCGCGCGTCCCTCGCTCGCGGGCGCGACCGACCACGTGACGCGCCCGCCGGCGGGCACGTAGCGCAGCGCGTTCACGAGCAGGTTCTCGATCACCTGTTCCAAGCGGTGCCCGTCGCCGCGCAGCCAGGTTTCGCTCCGCGGGCCCGCCTCGTCGAGCGCGAGGTTCGCGGCGCGGAAGCGATCGCGGAAGCGCTCCGCGGTGTTGCGACAGAGGGCGGCCCAGTCGAGCGATTCGGGTTCGAGCGCGATTGCACCGCCTTCCAGGCGCGCGAGGTCGAACAGGTCGCGGATGAGCCGCTCCATGCGTCCCGATTCCTCGAGGATCGAGTGCAGCACGCGTTCGCGCTCGGCGTCGACGATCGGGATGCGCGGGTTGGTGAGCGTCTCGGCATAGCCGCGGATCGACGTGAGCGGCGTCGCCAGCTCATGCGTGATGTCGGCGATCAGCTGCCGGCGCTGCAGCGCGTCGGCGTCCTGGCGGGCCTTCGCCTCGGCGAGGCGGCCGGTCATGTCGTCGAGCCGGCCGGCGAGCCGCCCGATCTCGTCGCCGCTCGTGTCGCCGATGCGCGCGGAGAGATCGCCGCTCGCGACGCGGGCCGCGTGCTGCTCGATCGCACGCAGCCGCCGCACGAGCAGCCGCGCGAGCAGCAGTCCCGCGATCACCGACGCGGCGAGCGCGACCGGCACGCCGAGCAGCAGCGCGCGCAGGTCGGACGGCCGGCGTCCGGGCATGCGCGGCGGTTCGAGCCGGTAGACCTCGAGCGCGCCGAGCGTCCGCCCCGCGCGCGTGATCGCGCGCGTCGCGAGCCGCTCGCCGAGCGCGGGCGTGCGCGCGTCGCGCGGCGGCCGCGGCCCGCCCTCGTCCGGCGCCGGGCCCGCCGGTCCGTGCGGCGCCTCTTCGTGCGGCGGACGCATGGCGAGCACCGCGGCGTGACCGTCGGGGCGGCGGAACACGAACGCCGCAAACGGCACGTCGAGCGAGTCGCGCACCTCATCGAGCACGCGGCCGAGCGCCGGGTCGTCGGGATCGGCGGGCAGCGCCTGCACGCGCGCCTCGAACTGCGTCGCGAGCAGTTCGGCGCGCGCGCGCGCGTCGCGCGCCTCGAGCGGCCGGAGCACGCGGAGCGCGAGGAACACCTGCGCCGCCGTGCCGACCACGAACACCACGAGAAAGCTCGCCGCGATGATCCACGACAGGCTGCGCGGCGTCGGGCGGTTCACGCGGCGTGCTCCGCGAACCGGTAGCCCGCACCCCAGACGGTCTGGATGAAGCGCGGCTTCGCCGGTTCGGCCTCGAGCTTGTGACGCAGGCGCGAGACGAGGCTGTCGATCGAGCGGTCGTCCACGATGCGGTCCTCGCCCCAGACGTGCTCCATCAGCGCCTCGCGACTGAACACGCGGCCGGGGCGCGAGGCCATGAAGTAGAGCAGGTCGAACTCGAGCGTGGTGAGCATCACCGTCTCGCCGCCGCGTTCGACCATGCGGCGCGCGGGGTCGATGCGCAGTCCGGGCAGCTCGAGCGAACGCTCCGTGACCGCGTTGGCCGAGCGGCGCAGCAGCGCGCGGACGCGCGCGACCACCTCGGCGGTGCTGAAGGGCTTGGTGACGTAGTCGTCGGCGCCGATCTCGAGCCCGAGCAGCTTGTCGCCCTCGGTGTCGCGCGCGGTGACGACGAGGATCGGCATCGCGTGTGCGCGGCGCACGCGCCGGATCACCTCGAGCCCATCGAGCCCGGGCAGGCCCAGGTCGAGCACGACCAACGCCGGCGGCTGCGACTCGATCACCGCGAGCCCGCGGCCGCCGTCGACCGCAACGGTGCACGCGTAGCCCGACGCCTCGAGGTTCTTCACGAGCACGTCGGCGATGCGCGGGTCGTCTTCGATGATCAGGATGCGTTCGGACATCGCGTCTCCGGTCGGGCGCGGTTCGCGCCCACGACGGAATGCTAGCGCCCACTCGTGGCAGGAATGTGGCACGGGCCGATCCGAGGCGCGAATCCCGCGCCTCCGCCCGGGTGGCGGCTCCCCAGAAATGCCAGCGCCCCGCCACATTCCTGCCACATCCGGGGCCGATGATCGTTTCGGTCGCGCGGCGAGGGAACACGCCACCGAAGCGATTCACCGCAAGGCCACTGCCCGCCGCACGTGAAGGCGGTCGGATGCCGCGCGACACCGGACGAGGCCGCAGGAGGGAGGCGCATCATGACGACGCAGCGACGCTGGATCCGCATCGCACTCTTCGTGCTCGCGATCGCCGCGTGCGCGGGCACCGCGGTCGCGGCGACCCGTACGGCGCTCGGCGCACTCGCGGGCCGCTGGCGGCTCGAGCGCATCCAGGTGAAGGAGAGCGACGCCGTGCGGCTGCCCACGGGCGGGCCCGACGGCCCGGGCGGTGGTCCGCCTCCCGACGGAGGCATGGGGGGCCCGCCTCCGGACGGTGGCATGGGTGGCCCGCCTCCGGGCGACATGGGCGGTCCGCCGCCCGGCGGCGAGGGCGGTCCGCGCGACGGCGCGCCGCAGGGTGCGGCGAAAGCGGAACTGCGCGACCCGATCGAGTGGCCCGATCCGCTGCTGCTCGGCGTCGAGGGCGAACTGGTGCGGCTTGCCGATTCGACCGGTGCGCTGCACGCGGAGATCGACGCGACGGCGCGCGAGCGCGAGAACACCGACGCGCGTGGCCGTCACGCCGAGGGCGGAACGGTGCGCGCGCAGGGGCGCTGGAACGACGGCCAGCTGGATGTGGTGCGCGGGCCTGGCGCGGTGCGTGAGACGTGGACGCTGCGCGAGAAGGGCCGCGTGCTCGAAGTGAAGACGAAGCTCGGCGCACCCGACGGTGCGTCGCGAACGATCCAGCGGCGGTATCGCCGGGTGGACGGTTGAACGGCAGGTCCCGGGCGCATCCCCCGAGCGCCCGGTCGTGAGTGCGGGTCCGGACGGTGTCGGTGTCGCAGGGCGCCAAGGGCAGGTGCGCAGCAGTCGCGCCACGGCCCGTCCGGTCCGCGGAACCCAGGGCGCGGGGCCGCCGCGCGGGAGGTCGTCATGAGAACGCGCATCGGGATCGCAGTCGTGGTCGCCGCCGCGGTGCTCGCGGCCGTCGCGAGCGGCTGCGCGAAACGCAGCAGCGTGAGCGCGGCGCCGAGCACGGCCGCCGCGACGCGGCAGGACCTGCGCGTCACGGTGGAGGCCACGGGCGTCGTCGAGCCCGTGGAGCTGGTCGAGGTGAAGTCGAAGGCGTCGGGGCTGATCGTGAAGATGCCCGTGGACGTGGGCTCGGTCGTCACGCGCGGGCAGCTGCTCGCGCAGGTGGATCCGCACGACGTGCAGGCGAGCGACGACCAGGCGGCGGCCGCGCTCGAGGCGGCGCAGGCGAAGGAATCGGTCGCGCGCGCGCAGCTGAACCGCGCCGAGCAGCTCTACGCCACGAAGCTGATCTCGGACGTCGACCACGAAGCCGCCGTGCTCACGGCCGCGACGGCCCGTGCCGACCTCGTCACCGCGCGTACCAATCGTGACCTCGCGAAGCAGAAGCTCGAGGACGCGACCGTGACTGCTTCGGTCGCCGGCACCGTGCTCGTCAAGTCCGTGTCGGCGGGGCAGGTGATCTCGTCCGCGACCGCGTCGGTGAGCGGCGGCACGACGCTGCTCCAGATGGCCGACCTCTCGCGCGTCCGCGTGCGCACGTACGTCACCGAGAACGACATCGGCAAGGTGCGTCGGGGAGCGCCGACGACCGTCGTGGTCGAGGCGTATCCGCAGCGCACGTTCGCGGGCTCGGTCGAGAAGATCGAGCCGCAGGCAGTGGTCCAGCAGTCCGTGACCATGTTCCCGGTGCTCGTTTCGGTGGACAACGCCGAGGGGTTGCTGCTGCCCGGCATGAACGGCGAGGTGACGATCGAGGTTGCCCGGCGCGCCGGCGTCGTCACCGTGCCGCTCGACGCCGTGCGGACCGCGAGCGAGATGCAGTCGGTGCGCGGCACGCTGGGGCTCGCGGCCGACTCCGCGCTCGCGGCGGCCGGTCCCGCGGCGAGCACCACCGCGAAGGACGACGGTCCGCCGCCGCCGGACGGCGGTGGCGGCGCACCCGCGGGCGGCAACAGCACGGCGAGCGCGAGCCTCGCGCGCGCCGTCTCGCGCGTGCAGCAGGGCGGCGCGGCCGCGTCGGTGCACGACGCGGCCGCGACCACGCGCTACGTCGTCGCGAGCCGCGACGGCGTCCTCGCGCTGCGGCGCGTCACGATCGGGCTCGCCAACTACGACGACGTCGAGATCATGTCGGGACTCGATGCCGGCGAATCGGTCGTGCTGCTGGGCGCGGTCGAGCTGCAGCAACAGCGCACGCAGCAAGTGGCGCAGATCCGCCAGCGCACGAGCAGCATGAACGGTTTCTCGAGCGGTTCGACCAGCGGGGCCCGCACGTCGGCCGCCGCGGGGAAGTGACCATGCTCCCGCGCGAGACGGTCCGCGTGGCGCTCGAAGCGCTGCGGGCGAACAAGATGCGCTCGTTCCTCACCATGCTCGGCATCGTGATCGGCGTCGCCGCGGTGATCGCCGTGGTCGCGCTCGGGCGCGGCGCGCAGCAGACGGTGCGCGACCGCATCAGCTCGCTCGGCACCACGCTGCTCACGGTCATGCCGTCGCAGCAGCGCGCGGGCGGCGTGGCGTCGGCCTCGGACCGCGCTGCGCTCACGTTCGAGGACGCGACCGCGATCGAAGCGCGCGCGACCTCGCTGCTGGCGGTGCAGCCCGAGATGTCGACGCAGCTGCAGGTGCAGTTCGCCGAGCACAACGCGAACACCACGATCTCGGGCGTGACGCCGAACTACCCCGATGTGCGGAACTTCCCGGTCGAGTCCGGCCGCATGTTCACCGCGGGCGAGAACGCCGCACGCCGCCGCGTGGCCGTGCTCGGCGCGCAGGTGGCGCAGGAACTGGGCGGCGCCGCGGCGCTGCTCGGGCAGGAGATCCGGATCGGCACCGCGCGCTTCACGGTCGTCGGTGTGCTCGCCGCGAAGGGCCAGTCGGGCGGCTTCTTCAACCCGGACGACCAGGTGCTCGTCCCCATCCAGACCGCGCGCGAGCGCCTGACCGGTTCGAACCGCCTGCGCGACATCCAGGTGCTCGCGCGCTCCGAAGCGGACATTCCCGTCGCCATGGCCGAGGTGCGGCGCGTGCTGCGGCGCCAGCATCGGCTCGCGGAAGGTGCCGCGGACGACTTCTCGATCCGCAGCCAGGCGGACTTCCTCAACACGCTCGGCGAGACCACGCAGGTCTTCTCGCTGCTGCTCGCGGGCATCGCCGCGGTGAGCCTGCTCGTGGGCGGTATCGGGATCATGAACATCATGCTCGTGTCGGTGACCGAGCGGACGCGCGAGATCGGCATCCGCAAGGCGATCGGCGCCACGCGCCGCACGATCCTCGCGCAGTTCCTCGCCGAGGCGCTGGTGCTCTGCCTGCTCGGCGGCATCGTCGGGATCGCGGCCGGCGTGGGGCTCGCGGAAGTGATCCGCGTCGCGTTCTCGTGGAACACGTCCGTGGGCGCGTCCTCGATCGCGCTCGCGTTCGGTTCGTCGGCGATCGTCGGCATCGTGTTCGGCGTCTGGCCCGCGCGGCGCGCGGCCTCGCTCGACCCGATCGTCGCGCTCCGCTACGAGTGACGCGCAGCCGGGCGCGGCGGCAAGGGCCGCCGCGCGCCCGGCACGAACTGCCGCCGGCGCCGCCGCCGGGCGAACCGCCCACGTCGCGCGCCGTGGCCACAGCTCCCCGCGAACGCACGCGTTGCGAAGCGGCGCGTGCCGGCGCGTGTCCGGGGCCCGGTCCTTGCGACGACGAAGCATCGCCTGCCCGGCACGCCCGCCGCGCTTCGCGCGCGACGGGCCCACATCCGTATCCCGTCATGGAGGTGCAGCATGTCGATCTCCGGCATCGGATCGGGCAGCGCCTGGTCCACCCTGGACATCAGCCAGACGAAGCGCACGCGGCCACCGCGTGGCGGCGGCCTCGACGCCGACCTCACGCAGTTGCAGAGCGACCTCGCCGCCGGCAACGCCGACCAGGCGAAGGCCGACCTCGCGACCATCCAGCAGCGCGCGAAACAGGCGCGGGGCGATGGCGACGATCCGCTCTCGTCCGCGCTCTCCTCGATCAGCGACGCGCTGCAGGGCGGCGACCTCGACGCCGCGTCGAAAGCGGTCGCGAGCCTGAAGAGCGATCTCGCCGCGCACGCGCAGGAGGGTCCGCCGCCACCGCCGCCGGGTGGCGCCGACGGTGCGTCCTCGGGCGACGGCACCGATGCGCTCGACTCGCTGCTGCAGTCGCTGCAGTCGGCGCTGCAGTCGGGAGACAGTTCGGCATCGCAGGACGCGTTCAAGCAGCTGCTGCAGTACTTCCGCCAGTCGGCGGCCGACGCGGGGACGAGCGATTCGTTCGCCTTCCGCGCCATCGACACGACCGTGTAGGCGCCGTTCACGCGACGCATCGCGGCCCCGGGGGTTCCGCTCCGGGGCCGCATGCGCCGGCGCATCGCGGGAGAGCGCGCCTCATCCATAGGGCACTCGCGCCCCTGGCTGGCTCGCCGCCGGCCCCCACGGCCCGACGGGCGCCCGGAAGCTCTCCGGAACGGAATAGCTAAACCGTTCCGATGAAATCAGTTGGCCGTCAATACGATTTCATTGTTGACTGGCTGGTCAGCTGCCGATTAACTTACCGACTGTTCAGTTATTTGTTCTTGGAGTCTCATTCGTCGGAGGAGAAATGGACGGACCGACCTCGAGCCACCTGCACGCGGAGCCGCGCTGGCACCGCCGCAAGGATGCTCGTCCCGTCGAGATCCTCGATGCCGCACAGGAAGAGTTCACGACGCGTGGCTTCGCCGCGACCCGACTCGAGGACATCGCCCGGCGCGCCGGCTGCACCAAGGGCACGATCTTCCTCTACTTCCCGAGCAAGGAAGAACTCTTCAAGGCGGTCGTGCGGAACAGCGTGATCCCGTTCATCGAGTCGACCGAGACGCTGGTCGCGGAACACGCGGGTTCGAGCGCGGAACTGCTCGAGACGATCCTGCGCGCGCGCTGGAACCGCATCGTGAACTCCAAGCTGAGCATGCTGCCCAAGCTCGTGTTCGGCGAGGCGGGCAACTTCCCGGACCTCTCTCGCTTCTACCACGAGGAAGTCGTCACCCGCAGCCAGGCGCTGCTCGCCCGCGTCCTGCGCCGTGGTGTCGAGCGCGGCGAGTTCGCCGACATCGACGTCGAGTCGGTCGCGCTGCTCGCCAGCGCGCCGATGCTCGTCGCCTCGCTGTGGAAGCACTCGTTCTGCGCACACGTCCAGACCAACATCGACATCGATCGCTATTTCGAAGCCTGGTTGCAGACGCTCCTGCGGGGCATCGCCCGCGGGGCGGAAGGAGGATCGCAAGCATGAGCCGTTCCCACGCCTGGAGCATCGCCGCCCTCGCCGCGATCGCGCTCGCCGCGACCGCCGCCGTGGCCGCGGCCGCCGAAGCTCCGCAGCGCCTGACGCTCGCCGAGGCCGTCTCCGTCGCCGCGCAACGGAGCGCCGGTGTCGCCACCGCGCACCTCAAGGCCGACGAGGCCACCGCGCGCGTGTCGCAGGCGCGCGCGGGCCTGCTGCCCTCGGTGACCGGACAAGTCAGCATGGTGGATCGCACGTTCAACCTCTATGCGCTCGGCATCTCGCTGCCGACCGCGCCCGGGCAGGCGCCGTATCCGGCGCTGCAGGGACCGGTGTACGACTCCGAGGCGCGGGTCAAGGTCTCGCAGCCGCTCGTCGACCTCTCGACCTGGCAGAAGGTGCGGGCGTCGCGGCTGGGCGTGCTCGGTGCGCGCGCCGATCTCGGGGTCACGAGCGAGGCGGCGGCGCAGGGTGCGGCTCTCGCCTACCTGCGCGCCACACGGGCCGCGGCGGTGGAACGCGCGCGCGCCGAGGACCTCGAACTCGCGAAGACGCTCGAAGGGCTCGCGGAGGCGCAGCTGCAGGCGGGCACCTCGCCGTCGATCGACGTGACGCGTGCCCGCACGCAGGTGGCGGCGTCCGAAGGCGCGCTCGCGATCGCACGCAACCAGCGCGATCGTGCGCGGATCGACCTTGCGCGGGCGCTGGGCCTGGACCCGGCGACGCCGATCGAAGTCGCGGACACGCTGAGCGCCGAGATGGCGGCGAGCGGCGCGCCCGGATCGGAACCCGAGGCCATCGCGTTCGCGCTCGAGCACCGCGACGAGCTGCGGGGCGAGCAGGCGCGGCTCGCGAAGGCCCGCGCCGACCGCTCGGCGACGGCCCGCGAGCGCATCCCGCGCCTCGACGTGTCGGCCGACTGGGGCCGCAGCGGCGAACACTTCGGCGACGCGATCAACACCTACAGCTACGCCTTGGCGCTCACGCTGCCGCTCGTGGACGGCTTCCGTCGCGAGGGCAAGATCGCCGAACAGCGCGCGATCGAGCGCGAATCGGAAGTGCGCGAGAAGGACCTGCGCGACCAGGTCGAAGCCGACGTGTCGGGCGCGCTGCTCGACCTCGCGAGCGGGCAGGACCAGCTCCGGATCGCGTCGCAGCGGCTCGAGCTCGCGCGCGAGGAAGTCTCGCAGGCGACCGAGCGGTTCACGAGCGGCGTCGCCGGCAACATCGAAGTCATCAACGCGCAGGCTTCGCTGGTGCGCGCGCGGGACGCCGACGTCGACGCCCGCTTCGCGGTCGCCAGCGCTCGCGTCTCACTCGCTCGCGCCACCGGTGTGGCGCGCGACGTTCACTGAAGCCCGGACGGGGAGGAGCCCTTTCATGACGGCAAATACGGAAACCATGGAAACTCCCGCCGCCGTGGCGAAGCCCGCGGCGGGCAACAAGCAGCTGATCGTACGTGGCGTCCTGATCGTGGCGGCGATCGTCGGCCTGAGCCTCGGCGTGCGCCAGTGGATGTGGGGGCGCACGCACGTGAGCACCGACAACGCCGAGGTCGAGGGTGACGTCGTCCCGACCGTGACGCGCGTGTCGGGCTTCGTGGCGACGGTCGCGGTGTCCGAGAACCAGGGCGTGAAGGCCGGCGACCTGCTCGTGCAGCTCGACGATCGCGAGCAGAAGGCCAAGCTCGCGCAGGCCGAGGCGGACTACGCTGCGGCGCTCGCCACGGCTGGCGCCAAGGGCCGGCCCGGCCAGGCGGAGGCGCAGCTCGCCGCCGCGAAGGCGCAAGTGGCGCAGGCCGAGGCGAACGCGACGCGCGCACACAGCGACGCCGAGCGCTATCGCACGCTGTCGTCGCGCAACATCGTGAGCCGGCAGCAGCTCGACGCGGCCGTGGCCGCCGATGCGGCCGCTGCGGCCGCGCTGGACGCGGCGCGCAAGCAGGTGCTCGCGGCGCAGGCCGGTTGGCAGGGCGCCGACGCGCGGCTGCAGGCGGCCAAGGCCATGCGGGACCAGGCCGCGCTGACGCTCTCGTACACGAAGATCGTCGCGCCGGTGAGCGGCGTGGTGTCGCGCAAGAACGTCGAGGTGGGCCAGTACCTGCAGGCGGGCCAGTCGCTGCTGGCCGTCGTGTCGACCGAGGACCTGCACGTCACTGCGAACCTCAAGGAGACCGAGATCGAGCACGTGCGCGTGGGCGACCCGGTCAAGATCGCCGTCGACGCGTATCCCGGTCACCCCGTGCAGGGCAAGGTGCAGAGCTTCAGCCCCGCGACGGGCGCCAAGTTCTCGCTGCTGCCGCCCGACAACGCGACGGGCAACTACACGCACGTCGTGCAGCACATCCCGGTGCGCATCGCGATCACGGATGCCGGCGCGCCCGAGCGGCCGCTGCGTCCGGGCATGAGCACGCAGATCACGATCACCACCAGCGGGAACAAGTAACCATGGCGGCGACCACGTTCCCCACCGTCCAGGCGCGGATGGCCGACGAGGCGTACCGGAATCGCTGGATCATCGCGATCACGGTGACGTTCGCGTCCATCCTCGAGATCCTCGACACGAGCATCGTCAACGTCGCGATCCCGCACATGATGGGAACGCTCGGCGCGACGCTCGACGAGATCGCCTGGGTGTCCACGGGCTACATCGTGGCGAACGTGATCGTGCTGCCCATCACCGGCTGGCTGTCGGCGTACTTCGGGCGGCAGCGCTACTTCGCCGGCTCGATCGCCCTGTTCACGCTGGCGTCGTTCTTCTGCGGCAACTCGCACACGCTGACCGAGCTCGTGGTCTGGCGCATCCTCCAGGGCATCGGCGGCGGCGCGCTGCTCTCGACCTCGCAGGCGATCCTCTACGAGGTGTTCCCGCCCTCGGAGTACGGGCAGGCCATGGCGATCTTCGGCGTCGGCGTGATGGTCGGCCCGACGCTGGGCCCGACGCTGGGCGGGTACATCACGGACACGTTCTCGTGGCCGTGGATCTTCTACATCAACCTGCCGTTCGGCGTGATGGCGTTCATCCTGTCGCTCCGCTACATCAAGAACTCGCGCTTCGCGCAGAAGGTGGGCGACACGGACTGGGCCGGGCTGATCCTGCTCGCGCTGGGCATCGGCACGCTGCAGACGCTGCTCGAACGCGGCGAGCGCCAGGATTGGTTCGCGTCCCAGGAGATCATCACCTACGCGATCGTCAGCATCACCTCGCTGACGGCCTTCGTCTGGCACGAACTGACCACCGAACACCCCGTCATCGACCTGCGCATCCTCGGCAACCGCCAGTTCGGAACCGGCGCGATCCTGGGCGGCATCCTCGGGCTGTGCCTGTACGCGACCGTCTTCGTGCTGCCGGTCTACCTGCAGCAGCTGCTGCATTTCACCGCCAACCAGACAGGCCTCGTGATCCTGCCGGGCGCGCTCGCGTCGGCGTTCACCATGGTGCTCATGGCGCGACTGCTCGGGAAGGTGGATGCCCGGGCGATCGCGAGCCTCGGCGCGCTCCTGTTCGCGATCGCCATGTGGCAGTGGTCGCACTTCACGACCGAGAGCGGCATGGACGACTTCTTCTGGCCGCTGATCCTGCGCGGGTTCGCGCTGGGCCTGGTGTTCGTGCCGCTCAACAACCTGGCGATGCTCGAGCTGCCCATGTCCAAGATCGCGCCCGCGACCGGCCTCTACAACCTCATGCGCCAGCTCGGCGGCAGCATCGGCATCGCGCTGTCGGCCACGTTCGTCGCGCGCTACGGCGCCGAAACGCGCGCGGCGTTGTCCGAGCACGTGTCGATGTACAACCCCGTCACCGCGGCGCGCGTCGAGGCGACCATGCGTTCGCTCATGGCCCGCGGCGACGCGATGGAGGTGGCGCGGATGAAGGCGATCGCCTCGGTCGCCGGCGCCGTGCAGCGCCAGTCGGCGATGATCTCGTTCGAGCACATCTTCCTGATCTTCGGACTGCACTTCCTGATCGCGATCCCGCTGATCCTGACGCTCAAGTGGGACAAGAAGCGCATGCGCGGCGGCTCCGACGCGCACTGACGGCCCGCGAAACACAAACGGCCCGGAAGCACGCGCTCCCGGGCCGTTCGCGTTTCGCGGGTCCGCCTACTTCACGTGCGGCAGGTCGTACAGGCTGTCCCAGGGGGAGAGCGCGGGTTTCGGCACGAGGTGGATGTCGACCAGGCCGCAGTGCGCGAAGGGTTCGAGCGACGTGCCGGGCGGTGGGGGCGGGTAGTTCGCGAGGTCGAGATCCGTGAACGTGAGCTGGTACCAGCCGAACGCGTGCGCGGCCTGCAGCCGCTTTCCCTGCTCGTGGACGTAGCGCGCCTGCTTCAGCTGGTCCGACACGACGCCGTTGCCGGTGGCGGTGGTCCAGCCGCCCTCCACGATCATCACCGGCTTGCCGAGCTGCTGTGCGACTCGCGAGTAGTAGTCGGGCGGCAGCGATTCGGGTTCGGCGAACCCGCCGAGATACGGATAGGCCGAGAGTCCGTAGACGCCTGCGAAGTGGAAATCCGCGAGATCGGTCGTGACGCCGACGTACGAGCCCGCCCCACCCAGCCGGCCCCACGCGACCTCGACCTGCACGGTGGAGTAGAGGATCGGATCGCGCGCCCGGTGCCACGCCGCGTGCCGCACCGCGAGCGAATCCGCCGTGCGATTCGCGAGCTGTACGAGTGCCGCATAAACCGGCGCCGGCGCCGCGGCCCGCACGAGGTTCGTCTCCGAGGCGAGCCCGAGATAGTCGGGCACGAGCAGCGAGTCGATCGCGGTCGCCCAGCGCAGGAAGAGCGCCTGGATCGCCGGCTCGGCGATGCTGCGGCCAGCCTTCACCAGCGCGGGATCTTCCTCGCCACGGTTGAGGCCGTTGGTGGGATCGATCTCGTAGGTGATCGTCATGCCGTGCCCGCGCCAGAAGGGTTCGAGTCCCTGGATCTCGTGCGCGGCGAGTACCTGCGGTGGCACGCCGGCGAGCAGCGAGTCCCACGGCACTCCGCTGTGCCAGATCGCGGCGTCTGCCCGGTTCGCCCACATGAGCACCGCGTTCACGGCGGTGGCCGAATCCATCGAGGGCGGTATGTTCGCGAAGCCCATGAAGTAGGAGCGGCTCGCTCCTGCGACGGGCGCGGTGGGCGATTTCTTCTTCGAACAACCCGTCGCGAGTGGCCATACGGCGATCGCGACGAGGACGAGCCACGCGATCGCGCGGCGGCCGGTCTGCGGGAGGGGGCGCATGGGCCGGTATCCTAAAGGCGCATGACTGCGGCGGAAACGGCGAAAGCGATCACGCTCGATCAAGTCATCGCAAAATGCCGTCGCGTCGCATCGCTCACGCGGGCGGGATCGGCGGCGGACGTGTATCTTCGCGCGCATGCCGCACGACCACACACGCAGGCCTGCCGCGCCTCCGGCGCCCGTCGTCACGACCCTGCCCGCCGAGGGTGAGGGCTGCATCGAAATCCTCGCCGACCGCCTGCGCGAATGGCCCGGCGTGATCGCGATCGAAGCCGATTTCCGCGCCAGTACGCTGTCGGTGCGCTACGAGCCCTCGAGCGTCACGCCCGATCAGCTGAACGCGTTCGCGGAGGACGTCGGCGCGGTGTTCTCGCAGCGCGTGACGTCCTGCGAGCGCCGCGAGACCGCGGACGCCTGCCCCGAGTGCGCGCTGCGCTTCGGGCGGCTGCCGGCGGAAGCGACGGCGCAGTTCCAGGCGATGGCGTCGCACGGCTTCGTGCGCATCTCCCGGCGCGACATGAGCGAACACGGGGTCGAGGTGGTCCGGCCGCTCTCCGACAAGCCGTGGGGCGTGCCGTTCACTCCGGAAGAGGAGGAAGAGCACGCCGAGGGCCGGGCGATGATCGTCCTGACGATCGTCTGCTTCGTGGCGATGCTCGCGGGCGTCGCGGTCGAGCACCTGGTCGCGAAGGAGAGCCCGATCGCGCACGTGCTCTACGGGGTCGCGGCGGTGGCGGGCGGCTGGTTCGCCACGCGCAGCACGTTCGACGCCCTGCGGCGGTTCAAGTTCGACGTCAACCTGCTCATGATCCTGGCCGCGGTCGGCGCGGCGGCGACGGGTGCGATCTTCGAAGCCGCGGTGCTGATGTTCCTCTTCTCGCTCAGCAACACGCTCGAGGTCTACACCATGGGCCGCACGCGCCACGCGCTGCAGGCGCTCATGGAGCTGCGCCCCGCGCGCGCCCTCGTGCGCCGCGACGGCCGCGAGATCGAGGTCGAGGCCGAGGCGATCCGCGTGGGCGATACGGTGATCGTCAAGCCGGGCGAGGCGTTCGCGGTGGATGGCACCGTCGCGCGAGGCACGTCGCTCGTGGACCAGAGCAGCCTCACGGGCGAGTCGGTGCCGGTCGAGAAGCAGGTCGGCGACAAGGTGTTCGCCGGCACGCTCAACCAGCACGGGGCGCTCGAGATCACCGCCACCCGCGCCGCGGCGAACAGCACGCTCGCGCGCATCGTGGCGCTCGTGCGCGAGGCGCAGGAGCAGAAGTCGCGCACCGAGGAAGTCGCCGAGTGGGTGGGCCGCTACTACACGATCGTGGTGATCGTCGCGGCCGCGCTCATGCTCGGGTTGTCGCTGTTCGTGTTCCACCTGCCGTGGAGCGGCACCACCGGTGCGCTCTACCGCGCGATGACGCTGCTCGTGGTGGCCTCGCCCTGTGCGCTCGTGATCGCGACGCCGGCGACCATCCTGTCGGCGATCGCCAATGCGGCGCGCAACGGCATTCTCTTCAAGGGCGGCCGCTTCCTCGAGGGCCTCGGCCGCATCCGCGTGATCGCGTTCGACAAGACCGGCACGCTGACGCACGGCCGCTTCGAGGTGACGGACGTGGTGCCGCTGGGCGGGGCGACCGAGGAGACGCTGCTGCAGCTGGCCGCGTGCGCCGAGAAGCGCTCGCCGCACCCGCTCGCTCAGGCGGTGGTGCGCGCGGCCGAGGCGCGTCGCGTGAGCTTCGAGCCGGCCGAGCAGATGGTGAATCACCTCGGCAAGGGACTCGTCGCGAAGCACGGTGGCGCCACGATCGAAGTCGGCACGCCGGAGCTCTTCGCGTCGCTGGGCCTCACGCCGCCGGCCGAGGCGATCGCGCGCATCGACGCATTCGCGGAAGACGCGAAGACGGCGATGATCGTGCACTCCAACGGAACGTGGGGAGTGCTCGCGGCGGCGGACCAGGTGCGGCCGACCTCCGCCGGCACCGTGCAGGCGCTGCGGTCGCTGGGCGTCTCGCGCCTCGCCGTGCTGTCCGGCGACAACGAGCACACCGTGCAGGCGATCGCCCGGCGCACGGGCGTCGACGAACAGCACGGGCACCTGCTACCCGAGGACAAGGTGCGCGTGATCGCCGATCTCGAGAAGGCGCACGGCGCGGTCGCGATGGTCGGCGACGGCGTCAACGACGCGCCCGCGCTGGCGCGCGCGAGCGTCGGCATCGCGATGGGCGGCATCGGCAGCGATGCTGCGATGGAGAGCGCCGACGTCGTGCTGATGGCCGACGATCTCACCGCGCTGCCGTACGCCGTGCGGCTGGCCCAGCGAGCCAATCGCGTCGTGATCCAGAACCTCGTGATCGCCACCGGCGTGATGCTGGCGCTCGTGACGTGGGTGTTCATCGGGCCGCAATCACCGTTCGGCCAGCTCAAGCTCCCGATCGCCGTCTCGGGTCACGAAGGCAGCACGGTCGTCGTCATCCTGAACGGCCTGCGGCTGCTGGCGGGGCGGCGCACGCGCGCCTGATCGGAGTTCGGTCGCGGATTCACCCGGGAAAGGCGAGGCACGTGATGAACTTCCGTCGACTCGCGCGACTCGCTTCGGCACTCGTCCTGCTCGGCCCATGGAGCGGGCCGCGGGAAACCTCGGCCCAGACCGCCGCGCCTCCTGTTCAAGCTCGGGGCGGCTCGGACGCGCGCGACCCGGGGCGCGCGACGCGGGAGACGTCGATGTTCGAGTTCCTGACCCGAACCGACTGGTGTGGTTCGGGCTGCGGAGCGAGCTTCTACGGCATGCCGGAGAGTTGCCCGAAACTGCGGTTCCTCCCGAGCGGCGAGTTTCGCGACTGGGCGTTCTCCGACTACCTCGAGTACGACCGCGGTGGGAGTTGGAACTTCAGTCTTCGCGAGGACTCGGCGGGAGTGATCTTCCTCGCGGGGCACTCGGTGATCCGTTTCGAGCGAAAGGGTGATCGGCTTCAGTTCGGGGGGCGCGAGTACCATGCGTGCGCGAGGCCGAGCACGGTGAAGGGCGCCGATGGGCGTTCGAGAGACCAAATGCCCGTGGTGCCGGCGCCCCGCCTGCTGGCGGACCTCTGCCTGCACGATTGGGTCCGGACGGACGATTTCGACATGTTCATGACGCCGCAGGTGCTTCACTTCGACTCCCTGCTCGAGTACCGCATGGAGTTCCGTGATGGTGCCTGCGCGCAGACCGGGCGATTCTCGATCGACCGGGGCCAGATGGTCCTCGAGCCGAACTCTCCCGGCTGTGACGAGCGTGGCGGAGCCTCGAACGGCGCCCGGGTCGAGAGTTGGGGGGTCGCCAGCGCGGGGGACACGCTGTCGTTCGGCTCTCACCAGTACGTTTCGTCGGATTCGCCGCGAGTCCTGCGCCGCGTGCAGGGGTTGGGTGGACACGGTGATCTCGTGCTGGACCTGGAATATGAAGGTGCGCTCGAGGCGCGAGAGCTCAAGCGCCTTTCCATCCGCTTTGCCAACCGGCAGACGCCTGGGAATGGATATCCGATTCGACTCGCCCGCCTGAGAGTGACGGCTTCTCAATTGAAGATGGTCGAAGGCGGGCCCATGCGGTCGAGTGCGTGGCAGCAGCTCGCAGCCCGGAGCTATGGCGACCGGGAGATCCCGCCGGGAGCCTCGTTGTCCGACACGATGACCATCACGCTTCCCATGTCAGGGGAATACGTGGAGATCGCCATGGACTGGGACTGTCGTGATCGGAGGCAGGCCTATCACCCGCATGCGCGGCTGATCGCTCGCGTACGGCCGCGGTGAGCGCCGAACGCTCGGGGATCGCGGGCGGGATGGCGCCTGGTCTTCGCTACAGCGCGGTCACCACCACGTTGTCGTAGTAAACCGTGCACTGGCCCGCGCCGCCCGTGTAGGCCGCCAGCGCGATGGCGCCGTGCGCGTCACCGGCGACGGGGCGTTCGATCCGCAGGTCGCCGTTCACGAACACGCGCAAGCGCGTTCCTGTGACCTCGACGCGCACGTGATTCCATGTTCCCGTGGCGTTGTTCGCGGCGGCCTTGCCGAGCGGCCACTCACGCACGTAGGCGACCACGTCCTGGTACGTCCCGCCGCGGAGGTCGATGCCGACGCCGGTGTTCTCCTGCGCGCGGACGACCGCACCCTTGTCGACGCCGCGCATCGCGCAGACGTCGAAGTCGAGCGCGTAGTCCTGCCACGCCGGGTCGCCGGCGCGCAGCAGCGAGCGCAGCTGCTTCTGGTCGGGCAGGTCGGCGCGGAGCATGCCGTCGCGAATGGTCCACGCGTCCGGCTGGTCCGTCTTCCACGCGCCGAGGCCGTGCGAGAAATCGTCCGAGAAGAGCACGCCCTTCTCCGGGAGCACGAAACGCGGCGGCGTCGGCGGCTGCGCGTCACGCGCCGGGTCCGCGGCGCCGAGCAGCATCGGCAGCGCGATCCACGCGAGCAGCGTCCCCCAACGACCCGTCCGTCCGCGCATGTCCACGTCCTTTCGGGAGCCCGATTCCGCCGCGGGTGGCGATCACCACCTGCGGAGGACATCCTCCGCCTCCGGGCTCAGAATCTCCAGCTGACGCCGCCCTGCGCCTGGCGCGTCTCGCCCGCGACACCACCGTAATCGCGTTCCAGCCCGCCGTTCAGGTACCAGCGGCGGCCCAGCGAAAGATCGAGGTCGATGCTCTGCCAGCGCTCGGAGTCCTCGTGCGTGGAGGGCTGCACGAGCGTGCGGCGCACGCCACCGGAGAGCTCGAGGTGCGAGAGCGGGATCGGGTCGAGGCCGACGCTGCCGGAGGCGAGCCGGCTGAGCACGGTCTGGCCCTGGTAGCGCGACATGCGGCCGCGCAGCGCCACGTGCATGCGCGAGAGCCGGTTGATCTCGGCGTTGGTCGACCACGCGTGCGAGTGATCGGCGGCCGCGGTTCCGCGCAGCTCGCCGGAGAGCCGGATCCGCTGCAGGAGTTCCAGGTCGCTGCCGACCCACGTGCCCTGGCGATAGGCGTCGTCGAACTGCGTTTCGGGCGTCAGGCGGTCGCGATAGAGCCGCACGCTGCGGCGGTTGTCGTAGCCGCTCGTGAACGCGAGCCACGGGGTCGCGAGGATGCGGGTCATCGCGAACGTACTCGTCGGCGAGAGCATCGGTTCGCCCAGGGCGCGCTTCCAGCCACGGTTGTAGTCGATCTCCTGCGCGAACGACGTCATGACGGCGCGCGAGACCCAATTGGCCTGCGTGAAGAGGAAGTCGCGGTTCGTCTGGCCGGCCTGCTGCGACGTGACGCCGCCGAGCGTGACCTGCCAGCGCCGCACCGCCGCCGGCGCCTGGTGCCACTCGGCGAACAGGCCGCTCTCGAGGATGTCGCCCGAGAACGAATAGCGCACCGGGTCGGGCTGGGTGCCGCTGAATGCGCCGAACGAGTGCCGGTCGTTGCCCGTCTGCATGAGCACGCCGTCGAAGAGGCTGATCGAAGCGAGCGTCGGCGAGATCTGCCGGCCCACCGTGAGCTGGTGGTGCGAGTTCCGCGAGCGCACCGTCATCGACGCACGATAGACGCGGGCGAGCTCGTCGACTTCGACCGGCAGCCCGCTGAAGCTCCGCGACGAGCGGCGGCTGCGCAGGTCGAGCGAGAGATCGACGTGGCCGCTGGCCTGGTCGTAGCCGTCCAGGCGCAAGTCGACGCCGGGCTCCTTGAACATGCCGTTCGCGGTCGACACCGACAGCCAGTGGCCGCCGATGCGGCCGCGCAGGCGCGCGCGCTGTCCGGCCGGCTTGCGCGCGGCTGCGTGCTTCGTCGAATCCACGACGACCGGCGCGGGCGGCGCCGGCGCCGGATGCGGCGCGTAGCGCACGTCGTCGCCGATCGCGATCGCGCCGCGCGTCCACACGGTGTCGCACGCGGCCCGCTTCGTGGACGCGAACGCGACCCGCAGTCCCGCGATGGCGCCGCCATTGCGCAGAACCGTCAGCGTGTCACCGGGGAGCAGGCCGTCGGCGGTGCCGACGTCCACGTAGGCGCTGCCGCCCGCGAGGTACGAAAGCTTCGTCGTCGCCGAGGACGGCCGGACGGTGGCCGAGTTCCGGGCGGCCGGCGTTCCGGACGCGGGAGCGGGCGCCGCATGCGCCGAGACGGCGAACATGCCGACGAGGCAGAGTGCGGAGGCGAGAAGTCGGCGCGAGGTGCGAGGCATGGAGTGCGCTCCGTTGACGAGACGATCGTGAGGACGCTCACCCGCACGGGAGGCGGGCCGCACCCGTTCGGGCGCGGGGCGAAGGGTGGGGTCAGTGGGACGGGCCATGTTCGGCCTCCCGGGTTCCCAGTACGGCGAGCCGCTCCCGCGCCGACGGCGGCAGGGCGGAGGACGAGCGGCCGGAGCGCGCCGGCGATGTGAGCGACGAGTCGCGAGCGCCGCCGGTGTGGCAGTTCTCGCACTTGCTCGGCGTCGGGCGGTACGTCACGACGAGCCGGCCCGCGGCGTCGCGGTGCGGCACGTGGCACGACGCGCAGGGCGCCTTCGCGTGCGCGCCGTCGAGCTTGTAGCGCGAGTCGCGGTTGTGCACGAACTTGGGCGCCGGCACGAACGCGTTGTCGTCGTGGCAGCCATCGCAGGTGCCCTTGTCCTTGCGCCAGCCGAACTGGGCCCCGTGCGGGTTCTCGTGGCAGTCCACGCAGCGGCGGCGCGGGTTGTCGAAGTGCAGCGGCCGGATCTTCGTGGAGTCCGCGGGCAGGCTGAAGTTCGTCGCCGGCGCCTTGAGTTCCTCGTGGCAGCGCTGGCAGGGAATCGCCATGTGCGCGCCGTGCAGCGGGAAGACGCAGTCCGCGTGCATGACGCCGTCGTACTTGGAGGGCTGGAACGACGACATCGTGTGGCAGGTGATGCAGCCGTCCTTGTGCGGCCGCGCGCCGGCGGGTTCGAAGCGCCCGAGGTGCGGGTCGAAGTGACACGCCGCACAGCGGGTGAACTCGGGCCGCATCACGACGCGGGACGTTCCCCACGCCGTGCGGTTCGCCGGCGTGTCGGTCAGCTTCCGGTGGCACTTCGCGCAGTCCGTGCGCGCGTGGTCGCCTTGCAGCGGGTACTTGGATCCGGCGTGGTCGGTGACCGTGTAGCTGCTGCGGTCGAAGCCGTCCACCGTGTGGCACGACGCGCAGTCGACCACCTGGCCCAGTCGCGCCGCCTTGCCCGCGTGCGCGTCCTGGTGGCAGTCGAGGCAGCGCGCGAACTTGGGCTTCTCGCCGCCGCGCCGCGGGTCGTGGCAGCTGTTGCAGCTCACCGAGACGTGCTTGCCGCGCAGCGGGTAGCGCGTGAGGTCGTGGTTGAACGTGCGCCCGCCGATCAGCTTCCAGCCCGTCGTGACGTGACACTTGGAGCACGCGCCGGGGAACCGTCCCGCGTGCGGGTCCTTGTGGCACGCGACGCAGTCGCCGTGCGGCAGCGGCTTCCACACCGGGACCACTTCGCCCTTGGGGTCGCGTTCCTTCGCCACCGCCGGGCTCTCGTGGCACTTCGCGCACGCGACCTTCGCGTGCTCGCCGGTGAGCGGGAACGTCGTGCGCGCGTGGTCGAAGGCGGTCGCGGCCTTCTTCCAGTCGGCGGTCGTGTGGCACTTGGCGCAGTCGGTGCCCAGCTGGCCGTGGTGCGGGTCCGCGTGACAGCTCGCGCACGCCTGCTCGAGCCCGAGCCAGCTGGCGGCCTTGTTCTTCTTCTTGATGAGCGGCGCCGCCCCCGACTTCTGGTTCGCGGGCGCATGGCACTTCTTGCACTCGAGCCCGGCGTGCTTGTTCTCGAGGACGTAGCCGGTCTTGCGGTGATCGAACTTCTCGGGCGTGCCCGAATCCCACACGATCATCTGGAAATCGCGCCCACCGTGATCCGGGTGGCAGCTCGCGCAATCCTTGGGGCCGAAGCGCGCGTGCGTGCCGCGGTTGCGCGCCTTCATCCACGCGATGTCCGTGTGGCACGCGAGGCAGCGCTCGTCCATGCCCTTGCGGGACGCGCCGGCGGCGTGGCACTGCAGGCACTGCGTCGGGCCATCGATCGACGCGTGCGGCGCCGCCAGCGGACCCGGCGACACCTGCGCCCCGGCGGTGCCGCACGCCACGAACAGGGCGAGCAACGCGGCCGAGAACGATCGTGCGATGGCGCGCGCGCCGTTCATCCGCTCTTCTCCGAGGCTTCCATGTCGATCGCCAGTTCCTTCTTCACGATCTTGATCCCGATCCGCTGCAGGAACGGATACGGAGCCTCGCCGCCCACGCGCACGACGACCGTGTCGTTCGGCAGGAGCCGGATGGTGCCCTGGTGCTCGAGCAGGACGACGTCGCGGCGGATTTCCTTCACCTGGCTCTCGAGCAGGAGCTCGACGCGCTTGGCCGCAATCGCCGCGTCCAGCTTTTCGCGATTGCGGTCCTTGGCGCGGCCGAACTCGCTGCCGCGGTAGGAGAGCGTCACCGTGGTGCCCTTCTGGTTCGCGAGGCCGAGCGCCGATTCGATCGCGCTGTCGCCGCCGCCGACCACGAGCATGCGCTCGCCCGCGAAGGCTTCCATCTCGATGATGTCGTAGAGGACCTTGTCCATCTCCTCGCCCGGCACGCCGAGCCGGCGCGGCGTCCCGCGGCGGCCCATCGCGAGCACGACCCGGCGGGCGCGGAAGACGCGCTCGCCCGCGACGAGGCGGTAGACGCCTTCCTGCCGTTCGATCGATTCGATGCGGGTGTGCGCCTGGATGCGCAGGCCGGTCTTGTCGATCACGTTCTGCCAGCAGGCGAGCAGCGCCTCCTTGGAGGCGTCGGCGACCCACATGTTGCCGTAGAGCGGCACGTGCAGCGGTTCGGCGAAGAGCAGCTTGTTGCGCGGGTACTTGGAGATCGTGTCCGCGAGCGTGCCCTGCTCCAGCAGCACGTAGCGCAGGCCCTGGTGCATCGCTTCGAGCCCGGCCGAGAGCCCCGCGGGCCCGGCGCCGACCACGGCGACATCGTGAACGCCACCCTCGGTGTTGCCTCGGAACGGATCGTCGGCGAGCGTCTGCGCGACGTGTTCCATCGCGAGGCGGCCTTCGTTGATCGCGTTCTTGATCAGGCCGCGGCCGCCGAGCTCGCCGACCACGTAGACGCCCGGCAGCGAGGTCGATTCGAAGTTGGGCGTGAGGTCCGGCGTCTCCACCTCCTGCACGGCCGCGCCGGCGGTGATGATGATGCCGCCCACGGGACAGGCCGCCGCGCAGAGGCCGTGGCCCTTGCAGAGGTCGAGGTTCACCTTGGCGACCTTGTTGACCAGCTGGATCGCGCCCGGCTCGGGACATGCGGGAACGCAGGTACCGCAGCCGACGCACACGTCGGCGCGCACGATTGCGTGCAGCGGCCCCGTGTCGGCCTTCTTCTCGCCGGACACGACCTTGGCCGTGACGAGCTCGAACGCCTGCAGCGGCGCCTTGCAGCCGGTGCAGTGCGCCGCGCTGTCGGCGAGCTTCGTGCCGCAACGCGGGCACTTCTTGGTCGCGGCGGGCGCGCCCTTGCTGGTCTTCTTCGCGTGCATCGCCGCGAGCACGAGCGTGACCGCGACGAACACGACGGTGGTGATCAGGTTGAACATCAGTGCCCCAGCGAGAACCCGATGCCGCCGACGACCATGGCGACGATCACGTGGACGATCACCGCGACGAGCGCCGTGATCGCGAACGGCCGGTGGGCGACGTGCCAGTAGCCGAACACGCGGCGCGTGGCTTCGAGCATGCGGACCTGCTGCGACAGCGTGAGCTCGCGGCGGGCGAGGCGCATCGTCTCACGCAGCTCGTGACCCTCGAGCGGCTGGCGGCCGGGGCGAGGCTTGGACAGCTCGCGCTCGAGCTCCTTGAGCGTGCGGCCGCGGGACACGTCGTCCTGCACCATGCGCCAGAGCGTGCGGATCGGGTCGAGCCCTTCGTACGAGGCCGTGTCCGACACCAGCCGGCGCTCGACCTCGGCCGGCACCATGCCCGTCGCCGCGGCGATGTTGGTGACGAGCGCGCGGCGCTCGTTCGCCACGTCCTCCATGGTCATCTCGAGGCCGTTCCGGCTGCGCGGGATGTGCACGTAGAGGTAGCGCCCGACGATGCCCGAGAGACTGACGACGAACATGGAGAGGTAGCCGAGGCCGATCAGCCCCTCGAACCGCCAGCCGGCGTGCACCGCCACGATCACCGGGATCGCGAGGCCGGCGACGACGTGCACGCGCATCCACGAGCCCAGCGGGCCGGTCCATGCGAGCCACTTCACCGACTTCCGGAACGGGTACAGCCACATGAAGATGAAGAGCGCGAGCCCGACCACGCCCAGGCCGAGGCCGACGGGTCCCGAGGACTTCAGGAGCGCGTGCATCGGGTGGCGCAGCCGGCCCGCGCGCGGCGCGACGTAGTAGCTCCAACCCCAGGCCGTCACGGCCAGCGGCAGCAGGATCGAAACGACGATCGCGACCGCGTCGCCGTGCCCCTTCTTCCCGGCCGGCCGAGCGGGAACGGGCTTGGCCGCCTTGGGCTTGGCGTCGCCCTTGGGCACGACCTCGAGCTTCGGCGCGGGCTTCGCCGCCGGCTCGGGGTGCGGAATTGCACTCAGGTTCTGGCTGGGCGCGGGCAAAATGCGACTCCCTTCGTGACGCGACCTCTCGTGTGACAATGTCTTACCGCCATCCACGATCTGGTTTCCCCTATCCGCAAGAGCGATGCCGGGCCGGAGTTGGCATGGGGTACACCGAAGCCCGGGACCACGTTCGGGGAACGAGCGAGGCGATATCGGGTAATCATCGGCCAGCCCGACCCGACGCTGTACCGGGACGAGAACACCCGCCAAATGACGGTCGACTTGTGACTCGGAGAGAGGGCGCGACTGCGCCGCGGGGAGTGCGGCGAACACGATCGGCCGCTGGGCGGGCAACTCCGGCGGGTCCGGCCTGGTACGGATTCCGCCTGCCGCGCTCGTGGGAGAGGTGCCGGTCGCTACCCGGAGAATACAGGCGATCTGCCCGAGGGGCCACCCGGACACGTCGGCCCGGGGCCACCGGGCACATTCTCGCGCGGGGTGCGCCTCAAGTTTCGACGCCCCGAGTCGAGACCCGCGAAGGAAGGCCCCGTGCGCCGCGGCCCGGTTTTCGACGTGCCCGGTGCTCCCGCATCCAGGTGCCGTCGGGCAGGGAGGGCGGCGAAGAGGACATGGACGACTCGAGCGATTCCCGCGAAGACACCGCGCCGTCGACGGCGCGCATCGGCCTCGGCAGCGTGCTGCCGCGCGTGCTCGCCACGATCTTCGTGGTCGAGTGCGCGCTGATGTTCGCGCTCGCCCGGCTGCGTCTCGCCGAGCCCTGGGATTCGTTCGCGGACGCGACGGCGCTGTCCCTGATCGCGGCGCCGATTCTCTACTTCTGGATCGTCGCGCCGCTCGGACGCCGGCTGCAGCATCACTTCGAGGCCGAGCGCCAGGCCGTCGCGGCGCTCTCGGCGAGCGAGGCGCGACAGCGCGTCGTCGTCGACACCGTTCCGGACGCCGTGCTCGGCGTCGGCTCCGACGGGCGCATCCTCGTCGCCAACCCGGCGGCCGAGCGGGTGTTCGGGCATTCCCGGGCGGAACTCGTGGGGCTCGAGCTGATGGCGCTGGCAGTCACGGGCGAGAAGGACTGGATCGTCGCGTCCCGTCACGCGGTGGTCCGGCACGGCGAGGGGCGGCGCGTGCGCGCGCAGCGGCGCGACGGGGCGGCGTTCCCCGCGGGCCTGCTGGTCTGCGAATCGCCCGGCGGCGACGAGCCGCGCTTCACGGTCCTCGTCCGCGATCTCACCGAGGTCGTCGAGCACGAAGAAGAGATCACCCGGCGCGTCCTGCAGCTCGAGGCGCTCCAGGGCCTCAACGAGCTCATGCTGCGCCGGCGGTCGGTGGACGACCTGTGTGCCGGGGCCGTGGGCGGAGCGCGCGAAGCGCTGCGCGCCGACAGCGCGGCGGTCACGATCCTCGAGCCGAACGGCCTGCCGCGGTTCCGCGCGTGGGAGGGCTTCTCCGACGACGTGCGCCAGTGGATCGAGCAGCGCGGGACGCTCGACTTCGGGCTCGGCGCGGACGAATCGTTCTCGACCACCGACGTGGCGAACTCGGCGCTGCCCGCCTCGCTGCGGGAGCTGTTCGCGCACGAAGGGCTCGTCGCCATCGCGGTGTTCCCGATCCAGCACGATGGCCAGTTCCTCGGACGGCTGACGCTGGGCTGGCGCGAAGCCCATACCCTCAACGCCGAGGACGAGCGGCTCGCACTGGCGATCGCGTCCTCGATCGCGATCGTGGTCCAGCGCTCCCAGATGGAGGAGCACGAGCGCCGTCTCGCGCTCGCGCTCGATTCGTCGGCGGACGCCGTCGTGCTCACCGACCGCAAGGGGCACGTCGTGCGCACGAACCCCGCGTTCAGCCGCATCACCGGGTGGTCGGCCGACGAGATCCGCGGCAAGTCGTTGAGCGTGCTGAACAGCGGCGTGCAGGGCGCGGAGTTCTACCGGGAGATGTGGGCGACGATCTCGCGCGGCGAAAGCTGGGCCGGCCGCCTCGTCGACGTGCGCAAGGATGGCACGCGCTTCCACGCGTCACTGTCGATCGCGCCCGTCCTCGACGAGTTCGGCGATGTGACCGCGTACGTCGGGATCCAGCGCGACGTCACGCTCGACATGCAGCGCGAGGAAGCCCTGCGGCTCAACGCGGAGCGCCTCGAGGAGGCCAACCGCGAACTGGTCGAGGCGCGCGACCGCGCCGAGGCGGCCGCGAAGGCCAAGGCGGAGTTCCTCGCCACCATGAGTCATGAAATCCGCACGCCCATGAACGGCGTGCTCGGCTTCACGCACGTGCTGCTGGACAGCAAGCTCGACGACGACCAGCGCGAGTGCGTCAACACGATCCGCAACTCGGGGCAGGCGCTGCTCACGATCATCAACGACATCCTCGACTTCTCGAAGATCGAGGCGGGCCGGCTCGAGCTGGAGCACCTGCCCTACGACCTGCCGAAGACGCTGCAGGAGATCACCGAGCTCATGCGGCCGCAGGCGGAGGCCAAGGGCCTCTTCCTGCTGCTCGACGCCGATCCGGCCGTGCCGACCGGGTTCCAGGGCGATCCCGTGCGCGTCCGGCAGGTGGTGCTGAACCTCGTCGGCAACGCGATCAAGTTCACGGCCGATGGTGGCGTCACCGTGCGCCTGCGCCGCGACGACGTGTCGAGCCGCGCGCGGATCGAGATCGAGGACACCGGCATCGGGATCCCGAGGGACAAGCTCGGGAACCTGTTCCAGCTCTTCACGCAGGTCGACGCGTCCACCACGCGCCGCTTCGGCGGCACGGGGCTCGGGCTCGCGATCTCGCGGCGGCTGGCGGAGCTGATGGGGGGCGCGGTCGGCGTCGAGAGCGAAGAGGGGCGCGGTTCGATCTTCTGGTTCGACCTGCCGCTGCCGGCCAACACCGTGCTGCTGCCGCGGCCCACGGGGCTCGCCGAGGTGAAGCCCCTCGCGCGCGCGGACGGCGAACAGGTGCGCGTGCTGGTGGCCGAGGACAACTCGGTCAACCAGAAGCTCGCCAAGCGGCTGCTCGAGAAGGCCGGCTGCGACGTCGAGGTCGTGGGGGACGGACAGCTTGCGGTCGAGGCGGTGAAGGAGAAGTCGTACCACCTCGTCATCATGGACTGTCACATGCCCAACATGGACGGGTTCGAGGCGACGCGCGAGATCCGCCGCCGCTTCCCGCGCGGCAGCGGCCCGCGGATCGTCGCCCTCACGGCGAGCGCGCTGAAGTCGGACCACGAGGCCTGCATCGAGGCGGGAATGGACGATTTCCTCACCAAGCCGATCGTGCCCGAGAAGCTGCACGACTGCGTGCATCGGTGGGCCGCCTGACGTTCCGGCGCGCCCCGGGCCCCGGCGGCCGGGCGTTGGACCGGCCCAGCGCGGCCGTGTAGGGTCTCCCGATGGCGAACAAGCGCAAGCGCAACATCGGAGTCATCGGCGTGCCGCTGGACCTGGGCGCGGGCCGACGCGGTGTCGACATGGGGCCCTCGGCGATCCGCATCGCGGACCTGGAGAAGCGCCTCGAGGGACTCGGCCACAAGGTGACCGACTACGGCGACATCGACGTGATGATCGCCGAGACCCAGAAGGTCGGCAGCGACTCCCTGCGCTACAAGGGCCCGATCCTCAAGGCCAACCTCGACCTGATGCAGAAGGTGGACGAGGTGCTCGAACACGGACGCATGCCGCTCGTGCTGGGTGGTGACCACAGCATCGCGATCGGCTCGGTGGCCGGGACGTCGAACTGGTACGCGAAGCAGGGCGAGTCGCTGGGCCTGATCTGGTTCGACGCGCACGGTGACGCCAACACGCCCAAGACGACGCCGAGCGGCAACATCCACGGCATGTCGCTCGCCGTGAACCTCGGCATCGGCGATCCCGACCTGGTGAAGCTCGGCGGCCGCTCGCCCAAGATCCCGAAGCGCAACTGCGTGCTGATCGGCATTCGTGACCTCGACGCGGGCGAGCGCGAGTTCTTCAAGAAGAGCGGCATCTCCTGCTACACGATGCGCGACCTCGACGAGCGCGGCATGCGCGACGTCCTGGACGAAGGCATCCGCATCGCCAGCGACGGCACCGCGGGCATCCACGTCTCGTTCGACCTCGACGTGGTCGATCCCGAGGACGCGCCCGGCACCGGTACGCCCGTGTGGGGAGGCATCAGCTATCGCGAAGCGCACCTCGCGATGGAGATGATCCACGACCGCGCGAACATCGTGGCGCTGGACCTGGTCGAGGTGAACCCGATCCTCGACCACCAGAACCTGACCGGCGTCCTCGCGACCGAACTCGCGCTGAGCGCGCTGGGCAAGACGATCCTGTAGCGGGAGCGGCGGGGCGCTGGCGCCCCGGCCGCTACGCCTTCGTCGTCCGCGCCAGCGTCGCGACGCCCTCGCGCAGCTTCGCGTGCGCGTCGAACGCGCGCACGAAGTCGCTCTCTCGCCGCGAGCCCTTGGCTCGCATCACCGCAGCCATCCCGCGGCGCTCGGCGGCGCTCCAGCGCGCGATGCCGGGCAGCATGAGAGCGAGCGGCGCCCAGCGCGCGAACGCGTGGCGCTCGGCGGGCGTCCAGCCGGGACCGGGGCCCGCGCCCAGGCGTGCGGCGGCTTCCGTCGCGCATGCGGCGGCGCCGCGGTCGGGATCGTCGCCGAAGTGCTGCGCGACCCAGTCCATCGCGGCGAGCCCGACGTTGGCGAGCGGCAGCTCGCCGATCACGTCGTCGCGTCGCGCCCCGAGGTGCCAGTAGACGTTGTGCTCCCCGAGGGCTTTCAGCGTCGCGCGGCTCGAGCGGTGTTCGGGGTTGCGGCGCATGCGCGCTTCTTCGCGCGCCACGATCCGCCGCGCGGCGCGGTCGCGCGGTGCGAAGCCGAGCTTGCGGTAGAACCACCACGCGCCGCTCGCGAGGCCTTCCTCGTTGCCGGCGCCGCCCAGCTGGTAGGGATAGATCGTGAACGCGTCGACGCCGAACAGGTGCCGCGTCATCGCGAGCACGCGGCCGTAGACCTTGCCGGCCTCGCCGCCACGGAACGTCTCGAAGATGTTGTAGGCGATCTCGGCGCTGCCGTAGAGCGCGCTCGTCAGCACGTAACCGGCAGGCACGCCGTTCCGGAGCGTGAGGAATCCGTACACGGACTCCAGCAGCAGACGCCGCGACGGGATCGCGCCCATGGCGGCGAACTGCAGGCCGTCGCCGCAGTCGATGATCCGCACGTCGTCGGGGTCGGCGTACGCGAACACGTCGAGGTCGCGGCTGCGCGTCACCATCGCCTCGGCGGCCATGGCGACCAGCCGCTCGCCCTCGCGGCGCGGCACGGCCGTCACCGAGACGGGCGGGCGCAGCACGTCGGTCGCGAGATCGGGCCGGCCGCGCTGCAGCGCAGCCTTCTGGTACACGCGCGGCGCGCCGTCCCAGCGCGCGAGCGTGCGCGAGGGACCGCCGGGGCCCCAGTGCAGCACCATGGGCGCGTCGATCCCGTCGTGCAGCTTCTCGAACAGGAATGGATCGCGCACGCGCTCGGCGAGCCGCCGCGTGACGAATGCCGCGTCGCCGGTGCGCGGGCGCTTCATGCGCGCGAGCCAGCCTCGGAGCCCCAGGTCCCACTCGTCGAGGCCGGGGACTTCGGCCTCGCTCGCGAGCAGGGTCAGCAGTTCCTCGAGGCGCGCGGGTTCGTCCCACGCGTCCCAGTCGTAGGCGAGCCGCTCGGGCCACGCGCGCGCGAGCCGCAGCGCGGTGGCGGCGAAGAAGCGGAAGTGCGTGTCCGTCCCGGCGATTCCCGAATCGGCGAGCGCCGCGCGATGCGCGCGCAGGTCGCGCCGCGCGGCGAAGCCTCGCAGCGCGCGCTCCACGGCGCGCAGCGTCGCGGCGTCGTCCGGGTAGGCGCGCGCGTGCACGAGGGCTTCATGGAAGCGGGCGAGCGCGTCCGCCGTGGCGAACCGCGCGCGCGAAAGCCGCGTCACGAGCGCGCGCCGCTCGCGCGCCGCGTCGCGGCCGAACGTGTCGCGCAGCGCTTCGAGCCGGCGCAGCGCGTTCGCGGGGCTCGCGGCTCGGGCGCTCACATGCGCCTCGCGGCGGGGGCGTCGCCACCGCCCGAGTCGGTGCCCTCGACGGGGATCCAGCCTTCGTCCGGCACGAGCATGTCGGCGTCGCCGTTGAAGCGATCGATCCGCACGGGGACGATGTTGCCGTCCACGGTCATGTGGTCGTACCGGAACTGCGTCGGCCAGACGAAGACCGCGAGCAGGCCGAGAACGATGAACACGATCAGCGTGCGGAGGATGCGCATGGGGAGCCGTCCGGGTGGAGGTGAGGTGACGTTCCCGCGAGCCTACCCAACGGATCGAGGAGCGGCCAGCCGCCCGGCCGCGGCGGGCGCGGCCCGCGCGGCCTCCCGCGGTTCGCGGCCCGCGCGTGCAGCGGGCCTTTCGGCCCGCCGATAACCCGGGAAGACCTGTCGGCGGCCTGACACGCTGCGCCGCCCCGGTTGGGCTATGCTCGTGATGCTGGGGAACGCACCCGGCACGGCCGTACCACCCGAGGATGCCATGCGTTCGCACCTGCTCCGCGTCGTCGCACTCACGAGCCTGCTGTCGATTCTTCTCGGCAGCCCGCTGTGCATGCTCGTGGACTGTGCGCCGCAGAAGCCGGTGGCGATGCATCCCTGCTGCGCCGCGGCGGCCGCGAAGACCGCGCACGGCGCGAAGGCTCCGGTGCACGAGTGCGGCCGGCCGTGCTGCATCTCGATCGCGTTGCCCCACGCGCCCGAACTCGACGCGCCCGCGTCGACGTCCACGTACGCGCTGCAGGCCGGCGTCCTGGCGCCGAGCCTCGTGCTCGAGCCCGCCGCCGCGCACGCCCCGTCGCCGCCCGGCGACGATTCGCGACCTCCGGTCGCGCCGCCGGCCGCCGCGGCCGGCACCCGCGCTCCTCCGCTCGCCTGACGGCCCCGGGCCCACGCCCGGAAGGCTCGCCCGCCGCGTTCGCGTGAACGCGCGCGGTGACGTCCGTCGCGCCCGGGCACCGTGCCCGGCCGCCCATGGCGATTCCGAGGAGATCCCGAGATGGAGAGCCGTCATCCGTCGCGTGCGTTCGCGCTCGCACTACTCGCGTGCCTCGCCGCCGCGCCCGCTGCGCGCGCGCTGACGCTGCGCGAAGTGCTGGACGAGGTCGCGGCGCGCAACCCGATGCTCGCGATGCGCCGCGAAATGGCCGCGGCAGCGCGCGAGCGCATCGCGCCCGCCGGCGCGTGGTCCGCGCCGATGCTCGAGCTGGGCGCGCTCAACGTGCCACCCGGCGGCCGCTTCGACATGGACCCGATGACCATGCGCATGGTCGGCCTGCAGCAGGCGCTGCCGGTCTCCGGCGCGAACGGCCTGCGCCGCCGCGCCGCCGAGTCCGGCTGGGCCGCCGCGCGCGCGAACGCCGAGGACGCCCACTGGGAGGCGCTCGGCATGGCGTGGGGCACCTACGCCGACGCCTACTGGGCCGACGTCCGCGTCGCCATGGCGACGTCGCACCAGGACGAAATGGACCAGATGCTCGCTGCGGCGAAGGCGCGCTACGCCTCGGGCGGTGGCCGGCTGGAGGACGTGCTGCGCGCCGAGGCCGAACGCGCCGCGACGCTCGCCGAGGCTGCGGGACTCGAGGCCGAAGCGCGCGACGCGCACGCGCGGCTCGCGGCGGTGATGGGCCGCGACCCCGGCGGCGCGCCCGACACGCTCGCGGCGCCACCCGACGTGACGCTGCCGGCGACGGCGGCGGAGTGGACCGCGGACGCACCGCATCCGCGCCTGCGCGCACTGCAGGCGGAGGCCGATCGCGACGCGATCTCGGCGCGCGCGATGCGGCGCATGGCGTGGCCGGACCTGCAGCTCGGCGTGTCGTACGGCATGCGCGGCACGATCATGGACCAGAAGCTCGACGACATGTGGTCGGCGACCGTCGGGCTGATGCTGCCCGTCTTCGCCGGCAGCCGCGAACGCGCGCAGGGCGCCGAAATGGACGCCATGGCGCGCGCCCGCGGCGACGAACGCCGCGCCGCCGCGCTCGACCTCGCGCAGCGTGTGACGTCGCTCCACGCCCGCGCGCTCGCCGGCCGCCGCACGGTCGCGCTGCTCGCGGACACGGTGGTGGTCGCGCAGTCGCGCGCGCTCGAGGCGACGCGCGCCTCGTACCGCGCGGGGACCGCGGATCTCGGGCGCGTGCTCGATGCCATGCACGTGCTCTACGCCCAGGAACTCGCGCTCACCCGGTCGCGCGCGGAACTCGCGCACACCGAGGGCGAGCTGCTCACCGTCACCGCGCGCGGAGACCGTTTCGGTGCTCCCGCGCCCGTCGCCACGGAGGTCGCCCGATGAACGCTCCCCACGAACCGACGCCTGCAGGCGGAATGCACCAGCCGCCGCCCGGGGCCGCGGCCATGAACGTGGTCCGCGTGCTGCTGCTGGCGGGGCTCGTCGTGCTCGCGGTCGCGAGCGTCGCCGGCTACGTGATCGTGAAGCGCGCGCGGCACGCCGGCGCGAGCGCGGAAGCGGCCACGCTCTGGACGTGCCCGATGCACCCGAGCGTCACGTCGCACCAGCCCGGCGAGTGCGCCATCTGCGGCATGAAGCTCGTGCCCGTCGAACGCAGGGCGGCCGAGCCGCCGGCCGCCGGCGGTGTCCCCGGGCTCACGACCGTCGAGATCACGCCGGAGCGCATCCAGCGCATCGGCGTGCGCACCGCGCGCGTCGAGCGCGGCTCGCTGGGCGACGCGCTCGACCTGGTGGGCTTCGTGACCCCCGACGAGACGCGCCTGCGCCGCGTGCAGCTGCGCGTGCCGGGCTGGATCCGCGAGCTGTACGTGAACCAGACGGGCGAATCCGTGCGGCGGGACCAGCCGCTGCTCGCGATCTACAGCCCCGAGCTCTACGCGTCGGAGCAGGAGTACCTGATCGCAAGGGGTGGCGGCGGTGCGGGCATGGCGGGCATGACCGCCTCCGACGCGACGTCCGCGGGCGCTGAGCGGCTGCGGCTCCAGGGCGTGCCGGAGGAGGAGATCCACCGGCTCGACCACGAGGGCACGGCAGCGAAGCAGGTGGTGCTGCGCGCCCCGGTGTCGGGCACCGTGCTCGAGCGCGGCGCAGTGGCCGGCCAGTACGTCGGCGCCGACACGCCGCTGCTCACGCTGGCGGACCTCTCGCGCGTGTGGGTGCTCGCCGACCTCTACGAGATGGACGCGGCGCGCGTGAAGGTGGGCGACGCGGCGCGCCTCGTCGTCGACGCGTATCCCGGGCGCGAGTTCACGGGCCGGATCGAGTTCGTGTACCCGACCGTCTCCGACCAGACGCGCACGCTCAAGGCGCGGCTCTCGCTCGCCAACCCCGACGGCGTGCTGCGGCCCGGCATGTACGGCCGCGTGCGCGTGGCCGCGCCGGGGCGCCCCGCGCTCACCGTGCCCGACGAGGCGGTGATCCGCACGGGCGATCACGCATACGTGTTCCTCGCGCACGCGGGCGGGCGCTTCGAGCCGCGCGAGGTGTTCCCAGGCACCTCGGCCGGCGAGCGCGTGACGATCCTGCGCGGCGTGGCCGAGGGCGACACCGTGGTCGCGAGCGCGTCGTTCCTGATCGATTCGGAGAGCCGGCTGCAGGCGGCGATCGCCGGCATGGGCGCGGCCGTGGGCTCGACCGGCATGGACGCCGGGCAGGGGAGGACGCCGTGATCGGCCGCGTCATCGAATGGTGCGCGACGCACCGCGTACTCGTGTTCCTCGCGACGATCGCCGTCGTCGCGGGCTCGGTCGTCGCCATTCGCCACGTGCCGCTCGACGCGATCCCGGACCTCTCCGATCCGCAGGTGATCGTGTTCACCGAGTGGATGGGGCGGAGCCCGGACCTGGTCGAGGACCAGGTCACGTACCCGATCGTGTCGTCGCTGCTCGGCGCCCCACGCGTCGAGGCCGTGCGCGGGCAGTCGATGTTCGGCATGAGCTTCGTCTACGTGGTGTTCCGCGAGGGCACCGACCTCTACTGGGCGCGCAGCCGCGTGCTCGAGTACATGAGCAGCATCCGCTCGCGCCTGCCCGCGGGCGTCAACCCGCAGATCGGGCCGGACGCGACCTCGGTCGGCTGGATCTTCCAGTACGCGCTGGTCGACCGTTCGGGCCAGCACGACCTCGCCGACCTGCGCACGTACCAGGACTTCCACCTGCGCTACGCGCTCGCCAGCGTACCGGGCGTCGCGGAGGTCGCGTCGGTCGGCGGCTACCAGAAGCAGTACCAGGTCGAGGTCGACCCGGATCACCTGCACGCGTACGGGCTCTCGCTCGCCAGCGTCACCAACGCCATCCGGCGCAGCAACGCCGATGTCGGCGGCCGCGTGATCGAGATGTCGGGGCGCGAGTACTTCGTGCGCGGCCGCGGCTACGTCCGCAGCCTCGACGACCTGCGGCAGGTCGCGCTCGGCGTCGACCGGCGCACCGGGACGCCCATCCGCGTCGGCGACGTGGGCACCGTGTCGTTCGGGCCCGACATCCGCCGCGGCCTCTCGGAGCTGGACGGCGAGGGCGAGGCCGTCGGCGGCACGGTGGTGATGCGCTACGGCGAGAACGCGCTCGCGGTGATCGAGCGCGTGAAGCAGAAGCTCGACGAGCTGAAACCCTCGCTGCCGCCCGGCGTCGAGGTGAAGGTCGTCTACGATCGCTCACAGCTGATCCGGCGGGCGATCGGCACCCTGAGGCATACGCTGCTGGAGGAGGCGATCGTCGTCGCGCTCGTGATCCTGCTGTTCCTCCTGCACGTCCGCAGCACGCTGGTGCCGGTGCTCGCGCTGCCCGTCGCGGTCGGGCTCGCCTTCGTGCCCATGCTGCTGCTCGGTGTGAACTCGAACATCATGAGCCTCGGCGGCATCGCGATTGCGATCGGCGCCATGGTCGACGCGGCGATCGTATTGGTCGAGAACGCGCACAAGCACCTCGAGACGGCGCCCCCGGGCGCCGACCGCAAGCGCGTGATCGTCGACGCCGCGAAGGAGGTCGGACCGCCGATCTTCTTCTCGCTGCTCGTCATCACGGTGGCGTTCCTGCCGATCTTCGGGCTGAACGGCCAGGCCGGCCGGCTGTTCAAGCCGCTCGCGTACACCAAGACGTTCGCGATGGCGTTCGCGGCGCTCGTTTCGGTGACGCTGGCACCGGCGCTCATGACGCTGTTCGTGCGCGGCAAGATCCGGCACGAGGCGGACCATCCTGTCTCGCGCGCGGTGATCGGACTCTACCGCCCATTCGCCTGGGTGGCGCTCAAGAACCCTCGCACGACGCTGGCGATCGGGCTGCTCGCGGTGATCGCCACGGTGCCGATGGCGCTGCGGCTCGGGCACGAGTTCATGCCGGCGCTGGACGAGGGTGACCTGCTCTACATGCCGACGACGCTGCCCAACATTTCGATCGAGGAGGCCAAGCGCTCGCTGCAGGTGCAGGACCGGCTGATCCGTTCGGTGCCCGAGGTCGCGACGGTGTTCGGCAAGGCGGGCCGCGCGGAGACCGCGACGGATCCCGCGCCGCTCTCGATGGCCGAGACGGTCGTGCAGCTGAAGCCTCGCGACCAGTGGCGCATGGTGGAGACGACGCGCTGGTACTCCGCGTGGGCGCCGGGGTGGTTGAAGCCCGTGTTCCGGCCGCTGTGGCCGGACCGGCACCGCATGACGAACGCCGAGCTGACCGAGGAGCTGAACCGCGTCGTGCAGCTGCCGGGCTGGACCAACGCGTGGACGCTGCCGATCAAGACGCGCATCGACATGCTCTCGACCGGCATCCGCACGCCGATCGGCGTGAAAGTGTTCGGCGCGAGCCTCGACACGATCGAGCGGATCGGCCTGGACCTCGAGCACACGCTCTCGCGCCTGCCCGACACGCGCAGCGTCTACTCGGATCGCAACACGGGCGGGTTCTACCTCGACATCGTTCCCGACCGCGCGGCGCTCGCGCGCTACGGATTGACGCTCGGCGAGGTGCAGGACGTGATCGAGGCCGCGGTGGGCGGGCAGCCGATCGAGACCACGGTGGAGGGTCGCGACCGGTTCACGATCAGCGTCCGCTATCCGCGCGCGCTGCGGCAGGACGTCGAGCGGCTCAAGCACGTGCTCGTGCCGCTGCACGGCGAAGCTGCGGCCTCCGGCGGCGGCATGAGTGACGCGGCACCGGGTGGTCCGGCGCGCATCGATCGCGATGCGTGGCTCGCCTCGGCGGGAACGTCCGACATGGACGGCGATCCGCCGATGGGCGGCGGTTCCGGCGCCGGCATGGGCGGGAGCGCCGGCATGGGCGGCGTGGCGGGCCGGGGCAACGAACTGCCGCCGGGCCCCACCGACGCGACGAGCGCCGTGCCGTGGGTCGAGCCGAGCGGGCCGCACGTGCCGCTCGGCCAGGTCGCGCAGATCCGCATCGCCGGCGGGCCGCCGATGATCCGCGACGAGGGCGGGATGCTGACCGGTTACGTCTACGTCGACATGGACGCGGGCCGCAAGGACATCGGCTCGTACGTCGACGCCGCCAAGCGCGCCGTCGCGCGCGACGTGCGGCTACCGTCCGGCTACTTCCTCAAGTGGACGGGGCAGTACGAGCTGCTGCAGGAGATGCAGGCGCGCATGCGCGTGCTCGTGCCGCTCACGCTCGTGCTCGTGCTGCTGCTGCTGTACCTCAACTTCGGCGGCCTCGTCCCGGCGCTGATCGTGCTCGCGTCGGTACCGTTCGCGCTCGTGGGCAGCGTGTGGCTCATGGCGATCCGCCACGACAACCTCTCGACCGCGACCTGGGTCGGCATCATCGCGCTCGTGGGGCTCGCGGCGCAGACCGGCGTGGTCATGCTCGTCTATTGCGACGCGGCCTACCTGCGTTGGAAGCGCGAAGGCCGCATCCGCGGGCTGGACGACATCGTGGAGGCGACGCTGGAGGGTTCCGTGCAGCGCGTGCGGCCCAAGCTGATGACGGTCGCGACCATGATGATCGGGCTCGTACCGCTGCTGTGGTCACACGGGGCGGGCGCGGACGTCATGAAGCGCGTCGCGGCGCCGATGGTGGGCGGGCTCTTCACGTCGGCGTTCCTCACGCTCGAAATCATTCCGGTCGTGTACACGTACTGGCGTTGGTCGCAGTGGAAGCGCGAGCGCGCACGCTCGACGGCCGTGTGACGGGCGGAGAACGGCGCGCCCCACGCGCGCCGTTCTCTCACCAGCCGATATTCGCGCGAAATCGCGGTGCCGTGTTCGCGTGGGCGGTATGATGGCGCCGTCATGGTCCACCGCTCTCCCGCCGAATCGGGCGGAACCCCGCGGACGGCACCGTGGCGCATCGAACTGTTGGGGGGTATTCGCGCGCGCCGCGGGCGCACGGTCGTGAGCGAGTTCCGTACTCGCCGCGCCGCGATACTGCTTGCGCGGCTGGCGCTCAACCCGCGCGCGCACCGGCGCGACGAGTTGATCGACATGCTCTGGCCCGGAGCGGAGCCCGCGGCCGGCCGCCAGAACCTGAGCCAGTCGCTCTCCGAACTGCGTCGCCGACTCGAGTCCCCGCACGAGTGCGAGTTCGTGTTCGCGAGCCGCGAGACCGTGTGGCTCGACCGCGAACACCTCGTCACCGACGTCGGCGAGTTCGAGCAGGCGCTGCACGACGCGCACACCTCGCACGGCGACGCCCGCATCGCGCACCTGCAGCGCGCCGTCACGATCGCGAACGCGCCGCTGCTGCCGGGGCTCGCGTACGACTGGGCCGTGGCGTCGCGCGAGCGGATCTCCGCCGAGTGCGATGCCGCGCTGCACGAGCTCGTGCGGCACCACGAGGCCGTGGGCGAGCTCGGCGAAGCGTTCGAGTGTGCCTGGCGCCGGGTGCGGATCGACCCGCTCGACGAGGACGCGCACCGCGAGTGCGCGCGGCTCTACGAGCGCGCCGGGCGCCCGGCCGCGGCGCTGCAGCACCTGCGCGCGCTCGAGCACGAGCTGGAGCACCAGCTCGGCGTGGAGCCGGACACCGAGACGCGAGCCATGGTGCAGGCGCTGCGGAGCCGCCTGGCGCAGGTCCTCGCGCCCGCGGATTGACGCGCCGGACGCCCGCCGAGGGAACCCGCACCGGCGGCCGCGGGTAGGAACCGGTACGCCGACCGGGCCACCGCCGGTTCGCCGCGCTCCGCGTCGGCGACGACGGCACTTTGCTGGAGGAGGCCGATCCATGCGGATTCACCTGCCCGTTCTCGTCCTTCTACTCACCGCGTCGATTCCGGTCGCGGCTTCGACGCCAGGCGAATGGTCCCTTCGCGTCTCCGGCGGCGCCAGCCACCCGACGCTCGTCTCCTCGGCCGGCGCCGGGATGCCGGTCGACGGCTCGACGTTCGACGTGGCGCTCGGCTACGCGGTCGCGCCGGCCGTGCGCCTGATCGCGGGCGTCTCGCACGACCGGTTCGCCACCGGCGGCGGTTGGGTAACGATTCCCGAGGTTCGGTGGCTCGGCTCGGAACCCTTCGGACTCACGACCGCGCAGCTCGGGTTCGAGGCGCACGCGGCGCTGCCATCGCACCGCGTGCTCTCGGGCTACGCCGGGCTCGCGGGAGGCGTGGGCTGGCTTCGGCAGGGCTCCACGCGCTGGGAGGATTCGTCGCGATTCCCGCCGACGGTTTCGACGGCCGGCGGTGGCCGCTCCGCCCATCCGGTCGTCGCAGCCGCGGCCGGCATACGAGTTCCCTCCGGGCTCGCACTCGCGGATCTCGACCTCGGCTGGACCTCCCGCTGGCTGGACACGGCCGCCGGCGCGCTGCGCACCGACGCCTTCCGCGCGGGGCTGGTGCTCCACCGCTGACGCGCCGCACGCATCGCGGGCCGGGCGCCCTCGCCGCGCCCGGCCCGCGTGCGTCCTGGCTCAGCCTTCCGCCCCGCGCGTCGCGGTCTTCACGACCACGCGGTGCGCGACCGGATGGCCGCCTTCGTCGCGGTACCACACCGTGACGCGGGCGTCCTTCTCGATCTCGCCCGTCGTGCGCGTCTCGGGCAGCCGCGCGAACACCATGCTGCGTGCTTCGCGGCCGCTCTTCTGCACGGTGAGCGAGCTCTTGTCGACGGCCGTGACGACACCCGTGAACTGACGGAGCGACGCGCCCTTCTTCGGCGCGCTCGTCGATGCCGCGGACGCGTGACGCGTCGCGGCCGTCGCCGGCGCCTGCGGCAACGCCGTCGCGACGAACGCGGCGGCCAGCGCCAGCAGGAGGAGCATGCGACCCTGCTTCATGAACCTCACCTCCCCTCGTCACCCCGGAGGCAGGGCGCGCGCACCATGCGAGCGCGCTGCGGCGGCGTCAAGACAATCCGCATCCGGAAACGCGGGGCGCGAACGCGTGTACGCCGGTGTCGACGGAGCGCGCGTGCGCGGATCGCGGGGACGCGTCGTGTACGCGCGGGAGCGCCGTCCACGGCGTGGACGGCGCGCGGATCAGGCGGCGGGTGTCGCGGCCTTCGCGCCGGCGCGGATCAGCCAGCGGTAGTTCGTGAGTTCGAACGCGGCGACCGACGCGAAGTAGATCGCACCGAACGCGATCACGCGCCAGGGCTGCTGGATCCACAGTCCGCTCCCGGGCAGCGCGAGCGAGCTCACGAACGCAGGCGTGAAGCCGAGCCGCGGGACGGGGAACGGGGTCGTGACGAACACGCCGGCGAGGTAGCAGAGGCAGTGCGCCGCCCACGTGGCGTTGAGCATCTCGCGCTCGCGGGCGCCGGGCGCCGGGCGGAACCAGACGACGGTCATGCGGTTCAGCGTCAGCAGCCAGAACGAGACGAGCGGCCACCACGAGTGGAAGCCGAGCGCGAAGCCGATCACGAACAGCGTGTAGAACGCGCCCAGGCCGACGATGCGCAGCGCCCGTCGCGCGGGGGCGCCGTCGCTGAAGAGCATCTGGCCCATGAACGCCGCGGAGTGGATCACGACGAACTCGAGCAGCATGGTGAGCAGCGCCCAGCGCACCCAGCCGGGCGCGAAGCGCGTCGGCGCGATCCACGTCGCCGCGAACGCCACCGCGAGCGCGAGATCGGGGAGCGCGTTGGCCCACCGCGCCGGCAGCGGCGAGGCGGTGTCGTCGAGCAGGCGATCGGAAGCGTTCATGGCTCCGTCATCGGCCGGTTGCGGCCGCGGCTGCAAGGGCGGGCCGTTCAGCGCGGCGGGCCCATCACGCCGCGCGAGCCGCGGAGCGCGCGGCGGGCCACGGCCTTGCGGTGCACGAGCACGAAGGCGAAGAGCTCGAACAGCCCGACCGCGGTGAAGTAGAGCGAGCCGAACGCGAGCACGCGCCAGGGCTCCTCGACCCAGAGCCCGCCGCCTTCCAGGTGCATGGCGCGGATCACGGCGGGGTCCGCGAGGCCGAAGCGCGGCACCGCCAGCGCGGCGGTGAGCACGGCACCCAGCAGGTAGAAGAGCGTGCTCGCGGCCCAGCCGATCACGAACGCGTCGATGCCGCGGCCGTTGCCCGGTTCGCGGTGGGCGAGGATGCCGCTCAGCCGGTTGGCGGTGAGCAGCCAGAACGAGCCGAACATCCACCACTCGTGGAAGCCGGCCGCGAAACCGGCGACGAGGGCCGAGTAGACGAGGCTCAGCAGCAGGAGCATGCCGACCTGCTGGCCGACGCCGTCGCGGCCGAACGCGATCACGCCCATGAACCCGGTCGAGTGCACGACCACGAACTCGAGCAACATGGTGAGCACCGCCCAGCGCGGCACCCACGGCGCGATCCGGTCCGGGGCCATCCACGCGAGCAGGAACACGGCCGCGAGGCCGAAGTCCGGGAGCGCACTCGCGAGCGCGGCCCGCCAGCGCGAGGCGGTCTCGTTCACACGCCGTCCTCGCGCACGGCGCGGTACAGCGCCAGTGCCCGCTCGCGCTGCTCGCCGTGATCCACGATCGGGTGCGGATACGCTTCGCCCAGCACGACCCCGGCCTCCGCGAGCACGAGCGGCGGCGCGGTCCACGGCCGGTGCAGGCACGACGCGGGCAGCCCGGCCAGCTCGGGACACCAGTGACGCACGTACGCGCCGTCCGCGTCGAAGCGTTCGCCCTGTGAGACGGGATTGAAGATGCGGAAGTAGGGCGCCGCGTCCGTGCCGGTGCCGGCCGCCCACTGCCAGCCGCCGTTGTTGCTGGCGAGGTCGCCGTCGAGCAGGTGGAGCATGAAGTGGCGTTCGCCGCGCCGCCAGTCGATCAGCAGGTCCTTGGTCAGGAACGACGCCACCAGCATGCGTACGCGGTTGTGGACGAAGCCGGTCGCGCGCAGTTCGCGCATGCCCGCGTCGACGATCGGGTAGCCGGTGCGGCCCTCGCACCACGCGGCGAACTGCGCGTCGCTGCCGCTCCACGCGAGCGCGTCGTACTCGCGCCGGAAGCAGCCGCGCTCGACGTGCGGGAAGTGCCAGAGCACGTGCGCGAAGAAGTCGCGCCAGCGCAGCTCGGCGACGTACTTCTCCACCGCCGGTCGCAGCGCCGGGCGCGCGTCGGCCGCGCGCGAGACGGTGTCGACGATGCGCCGGATGCCGAGCGTACCGAACTTGAGGTCCGCCGAGAGCCACGAGGTCGCGCGCACCGAGGGCTCGTCGCGCCGCTCGGCGTAACCCGCGAGCCCGGGAGCGTTCGCGCCGGCCCCGGCGACGAACGCCGCCAGTCGCGCCCGCGCGGCCGCTTCGCCGGCCGGCCACGGCGCCGACGCGGGCGGCGCGAACCCGAGCCGCTCGAGCGACGCGAGCGGCGGCGTGGGCAGCACGTGCGCGGCGAGCCGCTCGGGCGCGGGCAGCGGCGCGGAGACCGGCAGCGCCTCGCAGGCGCGCCGGAACGGCGTGTAGACGGTGTAGGTGCCGCCCTCGCGCGTGGTGACCGCGCCCGGCGGGACGATCAGGCGGTCGTGGAAGCGCCGCACGCGCAGGCCGGCGGCCTTGAGCTCGCGCTCGACGGCGTCGTCGCGCCCGCGGAGTACGGGCTCGTACTCGTCGTTCCAGTAGACCGCGTCGGCCCCGGCGCTGCGCGCGGCGGCGACCACGGTGCCGGTGGCCTCGCCGTGCGCCAGCGCGAGCGACGATCCGCGTGCGCGCAGGTCACGGTCCAGCGAGCCGAGCGCCTCCAGCACGAACCGCACGCGCGCCGGGGCGATGTCCGGCCGCCCAAGCAGCGACGGCTCGCTGGCGTAGAACGGCACGACTTCGCCGTCGGCGTCGCGCGCGGCCTCGGACAGCGCGGTGTTGTCGTCGAGCCGCAGGTCCTTGCGGAACCAGTGGAGGATGCGCATCCCCGCAGGTTAGCCCGCGCAGGCGGTCCGCGTCTCGGGCGATCAGCGTTCCGCGATCGGGAGCGCCTGCTGCGACCAGCGATCGGCGAACGGCGCGCCTTCGTGCGCGAGCAGCCAGCGCTTGCGTTCGAGCCCGCCGCCGTAGCCCCACAGCGTGTGGTTCGCGGCGATCACGCGGTGGCAGGGCACGAACAGCGCGATCGGGTTGGCGCCGTTGGCCGCGCCCACGGCGCGCATCGCCTCGGGCCGGCCGATCGTGGCGGCGAGCTCGTGGTAGGCGAGCGTCGTGCCGGGCCGGATCGTGCGCAGCGCCCGCCAGACGGCGAGCTGGAACTCGGTGCCGTGCGGTTCGACCGGCTGCTCGTCGAGCGCCGCGAGGTCGCCCGCGAAGTAGCGCTCGAGCCGCGTGACGGCGCCCGCCGGATCGGGATGTGCCTGCGCCTCGAACGCGCCGAGGTGGCGCTCGAGCGTGCGGACGAGCGTGCGGGCCCGCTCGCCGGCCTCGACGAACTCGAGCCCGACGAGCGCGTCGCCGGTGGCGATCAGGAGCAGCTCGCCGACCGGGCTGGGGCAGGTGCGGGTGTGCAGGATCATCGGGAGTCCTTTCGTCGGGGTCCGCCGTCGAGCCGCCAGAGCGCGATCGCCGCGTACGCGCGCCATGGCCGCCAGCGCTCGGCGAGCGCGGCCACGTCACGCACCGTTGGCAGCGGGCCGTCCGCCGCGAGCGCCCGGCGCACGCCGAGATCGCCGGCGGGGAACGCGTCCGGTTCGCGCAGCGCGCGCATCGCGATCACCTGCGCCGTCCATTCGCCGATGCCACGCTGCGCCGAGAGCGTCGCGATGGCATCGTCGAGCCCCGCGAAGCCGTCCAGGTCGAGCGCGCCGCTCGCGACGGCCTGCGCGAACGCGCGCAGCGCCTCGGCCCGGGCGCGCGTGAGTCCGAGCGTGTCGAGCGGTGCCTGCGCGACGGCCGTTGCGGTGGGGAAGCGGTGGGTCAGCGCGCCGAGCGGCGCGGCGAGCGGCTCGCCGCAGGCGCGGGCGAGGCGGCCCGCGAGCGTGCGGGCCGCGGCGACGGACACCTGCTGGCCGAGCAGCGCGCGAACGCACAGTTCGAACGCATCCCACGCCCCGGGCACGCGCACGCCCGCACCGCGGAACGCGGGCCGGAGCACGGGGTCGCGCGCGAGCTGCGCGCGGATCGCGGCGACGTCGGCGTCGAGGTCGAACAGGCGCGTCACGCGCGCGACCAGCGGCAGCAGCGCGCGCGGCGGCGCGGGCGTCACGGTGACGGCGAGCCCCGCGCCGCGCGCCAGCGGCGCGACGTCGAGCACGGCGGGGGCGCCGTCGAGCGTGACCGTGCGCCGGTAGTGGCCGCCGGCCACTTCCTCGACGCCGGGGATCGCGCGCGCGGCGAAGAACGCGAGCAGCGGCGCGGCGTCGAACGGGGCGCGGGCCGGCAGGCGCAGCGCGAGCGGCGCCTCGCCGCCGGCACGCGCGCGGCGCACGGCCGAGGGCGGACGGCGGAACGTGTCGTGGAACGCGGCGCGCAGGCGGCGCTCGCTCGCGAAGCCGGACGCGGCGGCGATGTCGGCCAGTGGCCACGCCGTCTCGTCGAGCAGCCGGCGCGCGAAATGGACGCGGCGCGTGCGCGCGACTTCGAGGGGTGAGGCGCCGACCTGCTCCGCGAACAGCCGTCGCAGCCAGCGCGAGGTGATGCCGAGCCGTTCCGCGAGCCGCTCGACCGTGACGTCGCCGGGGTCGCCCTCGTCGATCAGCCGAAGCGCACGCGCGACGGTGGCCGAGGTGCCGCTCGCCGCGGCCGAACCGGGCGAGGTCTCGGGCCGGCAGCGCAGGCACGGGCGGAACCCCGCGGCCTCCGCGGCGGCGGGCGAGGCGTAGAAGCGCACGTGCCGGCGCGCGGGGATGCGCGCGGGGCAGCCCGGGCGGCAGTAGATGCCGGTCGAGGTCACGCCCATGAAGAAGCGGCCGTCGAAGCGGCGGTCGCGGCTCGTCCAGGCGCGCCAGCAGATCTCGGGGTCGAGCGTCATGGGGAACACTCTACCGCCGGACCCTCGTCCGGACCGGACGAAATCGGAACTCGCCTGCGGCGGCTTTCGCCGCGTCAGCGGCCCGCGGCGGCCGCGCGCGTCGAGTCGCCCGGCGCCGCGATGCGCGCGAGAACCATCACGGGCGAGCGCTGGAGGACCTGCAGCGCTCCTCCGGCGGTGCGCGCGACATCCGTCTCGTGCGCGGGCCGGAACGCGATGTAGATCTCGCGATCGCGCCCGGCGAGACCGGTCAGCAGGCCGGCCGGGTGCCGTGTCGCGACGATGCGCCGCGGCAGCAGCAGGCGCAGCGACGGCGGCGCGGGATCCCACACGACGAGCGGTGCGCCGGGCGGCGCGGCCGCTTCCATCGCTTCGGCGACGACGGCGGCGTTGAGCCACGGCTCGAGCGCCGGGAGCACGCGCGTCGACACGAGCGGCCCGCCGAGCGCGACCGGCAGCGCGAACAGCGACGCGGCGACCTTCGGGTGCCCGGTGAGGTCGGCGACGAGCGGCGCCCACGCGGTGAGGAACAGCGTGCCCGCGAGCAGCCGCAGCCCGGGGCCGACCTCGGGCAGCCGCGCTCCGAGCGCGGCGACGAGCAGCGCGAGCAGCGTCCCGACCGCGGCGGCGTAGCGCGTCGCCTCGCCGAGCACGCGTCGCTCGACGTCGCCGTCGAGGACGCGGTCGAGGAACCGGCCGCAGAGCAGCGTCAGCGCGGGCAGCGCCGGGAGCGCCGCCGTGAGCGGCGGATGCGGGTAGAGCGCGATCGGCACCGAGGCCGCGACCAGCATCGCCAGCACGAGGCTGGCCGCGTGTCCGCTCTCGCGCAGGTCGGGGCCCGCACCGCCGAGCCGCAGCCGGCGCGCGCTGTCACGCAGCGACGCCGCGAGCAGCGGCACCCACGGGAACCCGAGCACGATCGGGTACGAGAACGCCGCGAGGATCCCGGCGAACCACGGGCCGCGCGGTTCGCCCGCGTACGGGAACCACGCGACGCCGCGGCGGAATGCGGCGCCGCCCGTGCGCGCGGCGATCACGTACCACGCGGAGGCGACGATGACCGCCAGCACGAGCCCGGGCAGCGGCCGCAGCTCGCGCCAGCCGGTGTGCGCGCGTGCGAGCGCGGCGTAGAGCGCGAAGCCGCCGAGCGGCCAGAGCGCCGACAAGGGGCCGCCGACGAGCGCCGCGGCCCCGAACGCGAGCCACGCGGCGAAGCGCACGGCCTCCGGGCGTCGCGCGCGTCCCTGCAGCACCTCGAGCATCGCCGCGACTCCGAGCCACGCGCAGAACGTCGCGAGCACCTGCGCGCCGTCGGTGCGGGCGGTGAGCAGCAGCCCGGCACTGCTCGCGAGCCCGCAGCCCGCGAGCCAGCCGGCGCGGACGCCGAACGCCCGCGAGCCGACGAGCGCGACCAGCAGCGCGAGCAGTGCGGCGAGCGCCGCGCGCACCGCGCGCGACACCGCGACCTGCGTCTGCACGGGCGGCATCTCGGGCGCCATGCGGTGGAGCAGTTGTTGCGCGAGCCATTCGGGGGCGTAGCCGGGCATCGGCTTCTCGAGGAAGAGCTTCCCCGCGTAGGTCGGCAGCGTCCAGTCGTTGCGCGCGGCTGCTTCGCGTACGACCACCGCGTCCCGCGCCTCGCGCCAATCGGTCGCGTCGATCGCCGCGATGCCGGGCAACAGCACGATCGCGAGCAGTGCGGCGAGTGCGAGCGGGAGCAGCCGTCTCACGGGCGAACCGGGGTCGAAGAGGCCATGGAAGCAGTCTAGCGCGTCGTCGCGCGTCGCGCGTCGCGCGCGGCCCCGCGCCGGTGGTGGGATGGTTGACGCGCCGGGGAGCCCGGAGCAGGCTCCCCTCCACGACCGGTTCACCCGAGGAGGTCGCATGCGACTGCTCCGCATCCTGCCCCTGGCGGCGCTGCTCGTCGCCACGATCGCCCGCGCCGAACCCGCGCCGTGGCGCGACTGGGGCGAGTTCCATCGCGACTTCTCCACGTGGGCGCTCGACTCCTCGCAGGTCGCCCGGGTCGGCAGCCTGCTGATCGAGCGCGACGCCTGCACGCTCGCGCTCGAGGAAGGCCGCCTCGTGCTGGCGCGGCCGCTCGGAGGCCGCCGCGTCGCCGCGGTGTTCGTGGGCCGCGGGACCCTGAGCTTCGTGCCGCGCTCGGGGATCGAGCAGCAGCAGCTGCGGCGCTTCTTCGGTACGACCACGCTGCGACGGCCGTTCCGCCGGCTCGCGCTCGTCTTCGCGGACTCGACGCTCGCCGAGCTGCGTTCGACGCTGACGTTCGGGGCCGACACGGTGGGCTCGGCGCACGCGGCGTGGCTGGCGACGCTCCGGTATCTCACGGTCCCGGGCACGCGTCACGTGCGCCCCAACGAACTCGCGCGCATGCTCGCCGAGCGCGACGACGACGGGCTCTTCTGGGCGATGGCCTCGGATGCCCGCGAGGCCGATCCGGTGTTCTTCACGCTCGATCCGAGCGCCACCGAGCGCGTCCGGCTCGATCGCCGCCCGAAGGACGACCGCTTCGGATTGCTCGAACTGCACAACGCCGAGACCGTCTGCCAGTTCGTGGCACAGGGTGATCCCGACACGGTTCGGCGTGACGCCAATCTCGCGTTCGACGCGCCGCGGATCGGCCTCGATGTCGCGATCGCGCCAGATCTCGACGTCATGGCGACGGCGGACCTCGATCTCGTGGCTCGCCGCCGGGATCGGGAGTGGGCCGCGATCTGGCTCGAGCCTTCGCTGCGGATCGACGAGATCGGCGCTCCCGGTCATGACTGCCGCTGGGTGCAGGACCGCAAGGATCCGCTCGTCTGGGTGCGCTTCGATCCTCCGGTGCCGCGCGACTCGACGGTGTCGTTGCGCGTGCGCTACCACGGTCGCTGCATGGAGCGCGGGGAGGGTGACCGCATCGCGCTCGTGCGGGAGTGGTACCCGGTGCCGTTCGCGAACCTGCGCGCCGACTGGGACGTGACGTTCCACCACCCGGCGGGCCTGCAGGTGGTCGGCGCGGGCGAACTCGTGAGCCGCGAAGCGCGCGGAGAGCAGGTGCATTCCCGCTGGCGGTCCGCCTATCCGGTGCCATGGACGTCGTTCGACGCCGGCTACCTGCGCGGGCTGCGCGTGACCGGCGACTCGCTGCCGCCGCTCGTCGTCTGGAGTGAGCATGTCGACGGTGCGGGACGCGTCCGCGACGTGCCGTTCGCCTCGCTCGCAGGCACGCGGGAGCACGACGAGCGCGTGGCGCTCGACGTCGCACGCGCGCTGGGTTTCTACGAGCGCGCGTGGGGACCACCGGCGGCGCGGAGCTTCAACGCTGTCGAGACGCCGCTTTCCGTCTACGTGGCGCTGCCGGGGCTGATTCGCATGATGCCGGCCCGCGACCAGGAAGTGACGGGCGCCGAGAACTCGCCGGACCTGATCCGCGCGCACGAGATCGCGCACCAGTGGTGGGGACTCGGCCTGGTGCCGGCGACCTATCACGACCAGTGGCTGAGCGAAGGCTTCGCCGATTTCGCGTCGATCTGGTACCTGCAGGCCGCGCGCCGGGACTCGAAGAGCTACCTCACCGTGCTCGACCGCTGGCGGCACGCGCTGCTGGAGAACCGCCACTTCCTGCTCGGCGAGGGCCAGCAGGCGGGCCCCATCTGGCTCGGCCAGCGCACCAACAGCAGCACCACGCCGGACGACTACGACCTCGTGATCTACGAAAAAGGTGCGTGGGTGCTGCACATGCTGCGCAACTACATGCTGCGCGAGGACGACCCCGGCGAAGCGCGCTTCCGCGGCCTGATGCGCGATTTCTACACGCGCTTCGCGGGCTCGCGCGCGTTCACCGAGGATTTCCGTGCGGCCGTCGAGCGCGCGACGGGCGAGGACATGGGCTGGTTCTTCGACCAGTGGGTCTACGGCACCGACGTGCCGACGTACCGCTTCACGTGGAGCGCGGTACCCGTGGCGGGCGGTGGCTGGAGTGTGCACGGCCGGGTGGAGCAGTCGAACGTGCCCGACGGATTCCGCATGCCGGTGCTGGTGCGCGTCACGGCCGCGGACGGCTCCGCCACGCGGGCGCGCGTGTGGGTGAGCGGCCCGGTCACGGAGTTCGACCTGCCGGCTGCGCGGGGCAGGCCCGCGAGCGTCACGTTCAACGACCTCGAGAGCGTGCTCTGCGAGATCGCGAAGTGAACGCACCCGGAACACGAACGCCCCGGCCGGATGGCCGGGGCGTTCGTGCGTTCGGTCGAATCGGACTCAGTGCGTGATCGCGAGCCGCTGCGTGAACGTCGGCCCGCCCCGGACCTGCATGCGGAGGAAGTAGACCCCCGCCGTCAGGCGTTCGCCGCCGAAGGTGATCGCGTGGCGCCCCGGAGCGAACTCGCCGGCGGCCAGGATCATCACCTCGCGGCCCTGGACGTCGAGCAGCCCGACGCGGATCCGCGCCTCACGTGGCACGGCGAACGTCGACGACACCATGCCGCGTGCCGGGTTCGGCCGCGGGGCGCCGAGCGCGAATGCCGTCACGGGCGCATCGTCGACGCCCGTGGCCGAAGTGATCGAGAACGAGGCGTCGCTGACGTCGCTGCCCGCATTGCCCGCGGCGTCGCGAGCGATCGCTTCCACGCGAGCGTCGGCGGTGACGGGCACGGAAACCGCCCACGACCAGCTTCCGGTGTTCGCGAGCCCGGCCGCCAGCGTGTCGAACGGACCGGCGAGGCCGTTGCGGGAGAGGCGCAGCGTGATCGACGCCACGGAGGCATTGTCGGCGGCCGTCCAGGTGATCGACGTGTTGCTGCCCGAGGACAGCACCTCGCCGCCGTTGGGCGCGGTGACCGTGACGACCGGCGCCGCGGTGTCGGCGAATGCCGCCGTGACCGACTTGCTCGCGTCCATGAGCAGGTTCGCGGGATTCGCGCCGCCCGTGAGGTCGCCGCTCCACGACAGGAACGCCCAGCCGCTGCCCGGCGTCGCCGTCAGCTGGACCGTGCTGCCGTAGGGGTACGTGGCCAGGTCCGGGCTCTTCGCGACCGTGCCCGTGCCGGTGGTGCCCACGGTCAGCGTCCGCGCGTCACCCGCGAAGCTCGCGGCGATCGTGTGGTTGGCGCTCACCGCGTTGAACGTGTACCCCGTGACGGCGCCGACGCTCGCGCCGTCCACGAGCACGTCGGCGACGTGGTAGTTCGCGTCGGGCGTGATCGTGAACGCCTGGCTCGCGCCCGGGTTCACGGAGACCGCGCCCGAGGGCGCGATCGAGCCGTTGGCTCCGGCGCTGGCGGTGATCGTCCACGCGAGCTTCTCGCCGACCGCGAACTCGCCGAACGCCGTCAGGCCGGTGGCCTGCGTGCTCGTCGCCGTGCGCGTGCCGGTCACCGGCGACGTCCAGCCGCCGCTGTAGCGCCGCACGAGGAAGTTCGCGGTGTTGGCGCCGCCGTCCACGTCCGCGGCGTTGAAGGCGAACGTGCCGTCGAAGTTCGTGAACGTCGGGGCGCCGACCGGCACGAGCGACCACCAGCGGTTCGCCGACTTCGAGCCGTCGAGATCCGACGACGCGAGGTTCGGATGGTCCCCCGTGGTCGTCGCGGCGGTGAGGTCGAACGCCGTGGTGGCCCCGTTCACCGCGAGGGTCACCGGCGTGTAGTGGCTGGCGTCGCCGATGTCGAAGACGCGCGTCGAGGTGCCCGAGACGACGTTGCGGCGCAGGTTGCCCGCGACCCAGCCCGTGGCCTCCGAGGCGCCGGTGACGTTGCTCGTCGACGACAGGATCAGCGTGTTCGCGCCCGTGGTGAGCTTGCCGCTCGTGAACGTGACGGGCGCGGCGAGCGTCCAGTTCGTGGCGAGCGTGACGCCGGAGGGATTGTTGATCGCGACGCCCGCGATCACCGCCATGCTGAACGAACCGAAGATCGCCACCTGCTGCGGCGTGGTGCCCGCGAGCGAGATGACCGGCGTTCCCGAGGCCGGCGTGAACGTCAGCGTCGCGCCCGAGTTCACGCGGATGCTCCCGCGCACCGTGCTGCTGCCCGTCATGTTCAGGTTGAACGTGCCGACGGACACGATGAGGCTGTCCACGGTGCAACCGGACGTGCCGGTCGTCGAGATCACGCTGTTGTTGTTGTACTCGAAGTCGGCGTACGTACGGCCGGCCATCGACGGCGTGATCGCGCCGTTGAGCCGGTACCGGCTGCCGGCCTGGAAGACGACGGCCGAGTTCGGCGCGTTGGCGCCGAACGGGTTCGCGCCCGCGGACTGCGAGAGCAGCGCGCCCGCCTGGAAGACGACCGAGTTCAGGCCGCTCGTGCCCGTGCCGGTCCCGAAGACGTTGCCCGAGAAGCCGGTGCCGAGCGTCAGCACCGAGCCGCTCTTGAACACGAGCCCGCCCGCATCCACCGACAGGAGCCTGTGCGCGTTCGTCGTGGCCGTGATCGCGCCCGAGACGCTTCCGGTCGATCCCGTCGGCAGCGCGATCGACAGCGCGCTCGTGCCGTTCATCAGCAGCGTCGAGCCGGCCTGGAGGTCGAAGTCCGTTCCCGCGCCGCCGGCGAGCGTGAGCACCGCGGCGACGCCGGACTGCAGCGCGACCGTGGTGTTGTTCGCGATCACCAGCTGGCCGATCGTCTGCGACGTGATGGTGGTCGCCGTGACGCTCGTGCCGCTGTTGAAGATCAGCACGTCGTCCGTGGCCGGGGTCGTGCGCGCCGGCGTCCAGTTGGACGCCGTGGCCCACGATGCCGTGCCCGACGCGCTCCACACGTAGGTGTGCTGCCCGAACGTCGCCGTGATCGTGCGGTTGGCGCGCATGGCGAACGTGAGCGGGTTGGTCGTGGCCGACGTGTCGCCGCTCCAGCCCACGAAGTTCCAGCCGCCCGCGGGCGTCGCGGTGAGCGTCACCAGCGTGCCGTACGGGTACGACGGCTGGTCGGGGCTCTTCGCCACGGTGCCGCTGCCGGAGGTGTTCACGGTCAGCGTGTAGCTGTCGATCGCGAACGAGGCCGAGATCGTCTGGTCCGCGTGGATGGCGGCGAACGTGTAGGCCGTCACGGCGCCCACCGAGCCGCCGTTCACGAGCACGTCCTGCACGTGGTAGCCCACCGACGGCGTGATCGTGTAGGCCGGCGTCGCGCCGTCCGCCACCACCTGCACGCCGCTCGGGGCGATCGCGCCGCCCGCGCCCGCGCTGGCCGTGACGGTCCAGCCCGCGAACGTGACGTTGGTGTGGCTCGAGTCGGCGCCGAGATTGCCGACGCCGTCGTGCGCGACGACGCGCACGCGCGCGGTCGAGGTCAGCGTGTAGGGCACGGTCCACGCGAACGAGCCCGAGTTGGCGATCCCGGTCGCGATCGCGGTCGGGAACGTCGCGCCGCCGTCAATCGACAGCGCCAGGTCCACGGACGCGACGACGTGGTCGTCGGTCGCGGTCCACGTGATGGCGTGCGCCGAGCCGACCGCCCAGTTCTCGCCGCCCGCGGGTGACGTGACCGCGACGGTCGGCGCCTGCGTGTCGGGCGTGGCGCTCACGGTGAGGTAGACCGGCGCCGAGGTGCCGCCGCCGGGCGTGGGCGTGAACACCGTGACCGCGCGCGCGCCGCCCACGGCGAGGTCGCCCGCCGGGATCGCGGCCGTCAGCTGCGTTCCGTTGACGAACGTGGTCGTGCGGTCCGCGCCGTCCACGCGCACCGTGGAGCACGACGTGAAGCCGGAGCCGTTCACGGTCAGGGTGAAGCCGGGATCACCGACCACCTTGAAGTTGGGCGAGATCGTGGTGGCGACCGGGGCCGCGTGGTTCGCCGAGACGACGAACTGGTTGCCCGTCGACACCGAGGTGATCGTGACCGTCGCCTGCAGGTCGTTGGCGCCGACGCGCACCTGCGAGGTGCCGCCCGTGCCCGCGATCGCGTCGACCGCGCCACCGCCCGCGGGCGGCGTCACCACGACGTCGTACGTGCCCGCTTCGAGGTAGCCGAAGTTGTAGTTGCCCGAGCCGTCGCTCGTCGTGGTCGCGACCGGGCTCGCGCCCGAGAACAGCGTCAGCGTGACGCCCGCGCGCGGCGCGCGGTCACCGGTCGTGCCGGCGTTGCCGTCGCAGTCTTCGACCACCGAACCGCCGATCTGGCCGTACGTGAACGACATCGTGTTGATCCACGTGCCGAACGAGTTCGCGGCCTTGGTCCACTGGCCGGCGTACCAGGCGGACGTGCCGCCGGGGCCGGAGAGCGAGGCGTCGTTGTCGATGCCCGTGTAGTCGCCCCAGCGCGACTGGCTCGTCGCGGAGAGGCCCGCCTTGGTGAGCACGCTGGGCTCGATCGACGCGTCGCTCGGGCGCCGGCCGGTCACGTACGCGGACGGGTACTCGGTCGAGCTCGAGCGGCCGAAGCCGAGGTAGACCGTACCCGCCGAGTCCACGGTGGCGGCGGGGTAGTAGTAGAAGGTGCTCGCGGCGCCGAACGTCTCGTCGGTCAGCACGGTGAGGTCGCTCGTGCGCATGCGGAAGAGGCGCACGGCGCTGACGGAGGTCGCGCTGATCGTGGTGCCGAAGTGCCAGGTCGCGACCAGCACGCCGTTGCGGGCCACGAAATCGCCCGGCCGGCAGTCGTTGGTCGGCACGAGCGTGGCGCTGCCCTTCTGCACGGCGTCCGGCGGCGCGGTGTACGTGGCGACCGTCACCTTGGTGCCGGCGCTCAGCGACGGCGACGCGGGCGGGCCCGTGACCTCGCGGTACGTCACGTTCGTGCCGCCGTTCACGCGCACGCACAGCAGGTGCCCGACGGCGTCACCGGGCGTCAGGTTGCGGGCGCACTTGGTGACGAACGTGTCGAAGGTGTCGCCGCCCGTGGGCGCCGCGAAGTTGACGAAGTCCACGTACGAGGCCGCCGCGCCCGAGAAGAGCGCCGCGCGATCGAGCACGCGGATCTTGGGGTACACGTACGCGTCGGCCGCGAACGTGAACTGCTGGGCGGTGAGGACGATCTTGTCCTCGGTGAGGCCGAGCGACTCGTAGTCGCTCCAGTTGGCCGTGGACGTGCTGCCGTCCTTGGTCATGTCGAACTTGTACTGCCACCACGCGCCGCGGGCGTCGTTGGTCTTGCTGATGAGCAGGTAGAAGTTCGAGTAGTTGCTGGGGCTCGTGCCCTGCGTGAACGCCACGGCGACGAAGCGGCCGTGCACGGCGTCGTAGTAGCACTGCGCGTCCGAGATCGCGCCTTCCGCGACCGGCACGCCGAAGAACGTGGCGCCGTCGGTCTCGACGCGGTTGGAGCCGTCCTTGTTGGTGACGGTCACGTTGACGTTGCCGGCGCTGAAGATGTTCAGCGGGCCGGCCGCCACCGTGGGCTCGCTGGGGATGTACGGCCCCTGCGTGATGCCCTCGAAGCCGGTGCCGAGCGTGGGCGCCAACGGGGTGAGCCCGCCGCCGGAGCTCGTCGCGTCGAGCGTGACGTGCGAACCGAGCGCGCGCAGGTCGACACCGCGCGGATTCGCCTTCTGCGCCTGGAGGTCCTGCTCCGCTTCTTCCCAGACGCCTTCGTCGTGCACTTCCTTCTGCGGCCCGACGTACGGAAACGCCGAGACGCGCGGTAGCGACGTGAACTCGATCGAGTGCGGTCTGACGATCGGTCCCTGTTCGATGTGCGTCACGGGATCCGGCATCAGGCGGGGTCGGTCCGCGGCGAGCGCGAGCGCGGGGACGAGGAGGAACAGGGCGGTGCAGGCGGTCGACAGCAGACGCTTCATGGCGCGGGCCTCGTACGGGGTCACGATGACGCCGGCCGTCGGCGGGCCGGGGCGTGCGGAGGAGCCGGGCACGAAGCCACGGCACTTACCGGGAGGGGAGATCGGCTGAGTCTAGCGTGGGATCCGCGGGGTACGCCAAGGGATTCCGGCAGGCCACTCGCGGGACACCGGGCCGCAGGGGCGCGGGCCACGACCGGCGCGGCGCGATTGCGACCGCCGGTCGTTCGCAACTCGCGTTCGGGCTACCCACGCGCGGCTCCACTGCTCATGCCCACTCGGATCGCGACCACGAAGGCGATCATTGCGAGCAGCAACAACGGCGAGGTGAGGAGGAGATCCTGCCACGCGAGCGCCGCCAGGTCCGTCACCCGGCCCGGGCTTCGGGCCGCGCTCGACAGGCCGCCCACGATCAAGCGGACCACGACGACCAAGAGCAAGGCGCCGGCGCCCGCGAATCCGAACGCCACGCGCTTCCGTCCCGTGGGGCCCAGGTTCAGGAGCATGGCCCGGGGGCGTCCGTCCGTGGCGGAGGCTCCGGGCCGAGCTCCTTGGAGCGGAAGCGCGCGCACCAGCCATCCGATCAGCGCCGTTGCGGCCGCAATCGGGAGCAGCCAGGAGAGGGCGAAGGACACCGCCATCGAACGTCCTGTCTCGTCGCCTGCACCGGGCGTTCCGCCACTGCGACCGAATACGAACGCCATGGCGATCAACGCGAGCAACCCCGCCGTGCCGTAGAGCAGCCAGCCGATCACGGACGTGATCGAGGCGAGGATCCCGCCGCCTGCTCGAGGTGACGAATGGTCCATCCCACGCTCCTTGGAGCACCGCTCGCCCACGAGAATACGAAATTCCGCCCCGGGCTTCTGGCGGGCCGGGCGCGCAGTTCGGGGATGCGGGCCGCGACCGGCGCGGCCCGCGGCGGCCTTCAGTCCCCGAAGCGGATCCCCAGATCGCGCGCCGATTCCATGGTGTCGGAATCCAGCGGCACGGTCTTCATGCGTTTCACCGCCGACTTGAGCGGCTCGTAGCGCACGGTGGGCGGGTTGAGCGAGACCATGACCGAGGAGAGGCCCTCGTCCAGCGCGCGCACGGCGGCGGCGCCGAAGCGCAGCGCCACCAGGCGGTCGAAGCTGGTGGGCGACCCGCCGCGCAGCAGGTGCCCGAGCACGACGGTGCGCGATTCGCGCCCCGTGCGCGCTTCCAGTTCGCGCGCGACCTTCTCACCCACGCCGCCCAGCTTCTCGGCCTGGCCGACGGCCTTGCCGAGCACCGACACGCCGCCGCCCACGGGCACGGCGCCCTCGGCGACGACGACGATCGTGTACAGCCGGCCCGAACGTTCGCGCTCGCGCACGACCTCGGCCACCTTCTCGATGTCGTACGGGATCTCGGGAATCAGGATCACGTCGGCGTTGCCCGCGATGCCGGCGTGCAGCGCGATCCAGCCCGCGTAGCGGCCCATGACCTCGACCACCATGATGCGGCGGTGGCTGGTCGCGGTCGTGTGCAGGCGGTCGAGGCACTCGGTGGCGAACGACACGGCGGTGTCGAAGCCGAAGGTCATGAACGTGTTGTCGAGGTCGTTGTCGATCGTCTTGGGCACGCCGATCACGCGCAGCCCCTTGCTGGCGAGGTGGTAGCCGATCCCGAGCGAGCCGTCGCCGCCGATCGTGACCAGGGCGTCGATGTTCTCCTCCGAGAAGCGCTCCAGGAGTTCGTCGCTGCGATCGACCTCGACGAACGTGCCGTCCGGCTGCTTCACCGGGAACTTCACCGGGTTGCCGCGGTTCGTGGTCCCGAGGATCGTGCCGCCGAGGTGCGTGATGCCGGCGACCGAGCGGCGCGTGAGCGGCACGAGCCCGCCGTCGGGATAGTCGGACGGCAGCAACAGGCCGTTGTAGCCGTCGCGGATCCCGACGCACTCCCAGCGACGCTGCAGCGCGGCCAATACGACGGCGCAAATCACGGCGTTCAGCCCGGGCGCGTCACCGCCGCCGGTGCTGATGGCGATCCTGCGAATCGGTTGCAAGCTCAAGGGGGTCCTCGGGGACGCACGCTTCCCGTGCGCGCGCTCGTCGATTCGCAGTCTCGGCAGCGCGGCGGGCCCCTGAAGTGCGCGCGCCGGCCCGCGGGGCAACTCGCGCCGCGGCGGGGAATTGCCGGTGCGTCAGCGCCGGGTGCCGTCGCGGGGCGACGGCTCGCCGATGCCGAGCAGGAGCTCGGGCTGCGGCGCCGGGCGCACGCCGCGCGGCGCGGGCGCGGCGGAGGGGCAGTTCTCGCACGCGGCCGCCTCGCCGCGGCGGGCACTCCGGATGCGGCGTGCGACCAGCCAACCCAGTGCGAGCGCGGCGATCGCGCCCACGGCCACGTCCTGCCACGAGAAGCCGTTCATGTTCCCAACCCCATGAGGCGGCCGCCCTGGTAGACGACGAACGCGACGATCCACGCGAGCGCGTTCATCATGACGAGCATGAAGATCGGCCAGCGCCAGGACTGCGTCTCGCGCCGGACCACCGCGACCGTGGACATGCACTGGCAGGCGAGCACGAAGAACACCATCAGCGCCACGCCCATGAGCGGCGAGTAGGCGCGCTTTCCCGTACGCGGATCGATCGCGTCGCGCAGGTTTTGGCGCAGCGGCACCAGGTCGCCCTCGCGGTCGCCGAGGTTGAACACGGTCGCCATGGTGGACACCATCACTTCGCGCGCGGCGAGCGAGGTCACGAGCCCGATACCGATCCGCCAGTCGAAGCCGAGCGGCGCGATCACGGGCTCGATCGCGCGGCCGACCTGGCCCGCGAACGAGTGCTCCAGTTCGAGCCCGGCGATCTGGCGCTCCAGCAGGCGCGCCTCCGCGGGCCGGCCCGCGGTCTCGGCGGCCGTGTGGCGCACCTTCAGCGCCTCCACGTCGGCTCCGCCGTGCGGGTACGACGCGAGGAACCACAGCACCACCGTGATCGCGAGGATCACCGTGCCGGCGTTGGCGACGAACAGCACGACGCGCTCGCGCACCGCGAGCAGTACCGACCGCCACGAGGGCATGCGGTAGGGCGGCAGCTCCATCACGTAGAGCGGCCGGCCGCCGCGCAACACGGTGCGCTTGAGCACCCACGCGACCGCGATCGCGGCCACGATCCCGAGGAAGTACATCGCGAACAGCGTGATGCCCGGCAGCGTGACGAACCCGACCCAGCGGTTCGGGATGAACGCGCCGATCAGCAGCGCGAACACCGGGAGCCGCGCGCTGCACGACATGAACGGCGCGATCAAGATGGTTGTGAAGCGGTCGCGCCGGTTGTCGATCGTGCGCGTGGCCATGATGCCGGGGATCGCGCAGGCGAACGACGAGAGCAGCGGGATGAACGCGCGGCCCGAGAGTCCGACGCGGCCCATGATGCGGTCCATGATGAACGCGGCCCGCGCCATGTAGCCCGTGTCCTCGAGCACCGACAGGAAGAAGAAGAGGATCGCGATCTGCGGCACGAACGTGAGCGCGGTGCCGACGCCGGCGATCACGCCGTCCACGAGCAGCGAGCGCAGCGGGCCGCCGGGCATCAGGTGCCCGACCAGCTGGCCGAAGCGCCCGACCCACGTGTCGATGAAGTCCATGGCGGGCTGCGCCCACGCGAACACCGACTGGAAGACCGCGCCCATGAGCAGCACGAAGATCACGGGCCCGAACACGCGGTGCGTGAGCACGCGGTCGATCGCGTCGCTGCGGTGGTGGCGCCGCGTGCCCGGCGCCGTGACCGCGGTCGCGAGCGTGGCCTGGATGGTCTCGTAGCGCCCCTCGACGTCGCCCGAGCGCCAGCCGGGCGAGAGCACGTCGAGCCGGCGCGCGAGCACGTGCGCGTCGTCGAGCACGTCCGGCGGCGCGCTGCGCGCCAGCGCGTCGTCCTCGCCGTCGTCGAGCAGCAGCGCGAGCGCGAAGTCGTGCCGCGCGCGCTCGGGCAACGACGCGTGCCGGGGCAGGCGCGCCTCGAGCCGGTCGAGCACGCGCTTCAGGTGCGGCGCCCAGCGGCGGAAGTGCGCGGCCGAGGGCTCGACGTCGCGATCCATCATGCGCCGCAGGTGGCCGAGCCCCTCGCCCTTCGCGGCGGAGATCCCGATCACCGGCACGCCCAGCGAGCGCTCGAGCAGCCCCGTGTCGATCCGGATGCCCTGGTCGCGCGCCGAGTCCATCATGTTGAGCGCGAGCACGAGCGGCCGCCCCAGCTCGATCACCTGCAGTGCCAGGTAGAGGTGGCGGTCCAGGTTGGTCGCGTCGACGACGAACACGATCAGGTCGGGCGGCGGCGTGTCGGCTTGCAGCCCGAGCAGCACGTCGCGCACGATGCGTTCGTCGGGCGAGGCCGGGTGCAGGCTGTAGCTGCCCGGCAGGTCGATCAGCTCCGCGCGGCGCCCCGAGGGCAGCTCGCACGCGCCTGTCTTCTTCTCGACCGTGACGCCCGGGTAGTTGCCGACCTTCTGCCGCAGCCCCGTGAGCGCGTTGAAGAGCGTCGACTTGCCGGCGTTGGGATTGCCGAGGATCGCGATGCGGCGCGGCGCGGTGGCCGCGGCGCGCACGGGGGCGAGGTCGACCGGCTGCGGCCCCGCCGCGGGGTCAGCGGGTCTCGACATGGATGTGGCGGGCCTCCGAGCGGCGCAGGGAGAGATGCATGCCGCGCACGGTGACTTCGAGCGGATCGCCGAGCGGGGCCGTGCGCACCATGCCGACCTCGGTGCCGGGCACGAGCCCGAGTTCCATCAGGCGGCGCACGATCGCGGGATCGCCGTCGACGCGCGCGATCGCGCCGCCCGCGCCGGGTGCGAGCTGGTCGAGCGTGCGCTCGCCGCCGGTGCCGTTCGTCCCGCTCACGCGGTGAGCCCGCCCTCGCCGATCTCGCGCACGAGCGATTCGCGCAGGCAGGTGGCGCCGCAGAGATCGCACGCGCCGGGGGCGTGGTCCGCGCACGAGCGCGGGCTCGTGCGGTAGGCCTCGCGGAACGCGGCCGCGGCGGGGTGACCCGAGCGCAGGAAGCTCGTCAGGCGCAGCAGCTCGACCGAGACTTCGGGCGAGACGAGGTGCTCGATCATGCACGCGTCCTCGCTCGCGACCTCTTCGTTCACGCCGAGGATCTCGGCGAGGAACATGGTCAGCACGCGGCGGCTCGATTCGGTGCGCTCGGCGAGGTGCTGGCCCGCGGTCGTGAGCTCGACGCAGCCGTAGCGCTCGTGCTCGACCAGGCCGCGCGTCTGCAGCGCGCGCATCATGGAGGTGACGCCGCTCTTGGAGACGCCCAGGTGGTCGGCGATGTCGCCGACGCGCGCGTGGCCCTTCTCGGTCTTGAGCGCGGCCACGGCCTGGAGGTAGTGGGCCATCGAGTGGCTGACTTCCTTCTCACCGAAGCGCTTCCAGACGTCCATCTCGGTCCTCGTTTCGAACGGAGCGGCCGTCCGGCGCGCCCCCGCGGCGGGGCGCGCCCAAAGGCCACTCAATATTGTTGAGGTAACTTAACTGGCGTGGATGGTCCGGGTCAACACGGACAACTGCCGATGTCGCAACGCGTTGTGAATCTGACCCTGAGGTGGCCGCCGGAGCGCGCGTGCGCTAGCTTCGGGGCGGGATTCCCGCCTCATTTCCGTGACCCCGGAGAGCGCATGCCCGAGATGCCGACCGAACGATCTTGGCGGCCGCTGGAAGCGACGCAGCGCCGCGTGCTCGGTGTGCTCGTCGAGAAGGCCAAGACGACGCCCGCGGGCTATCCGATGAGCGTCAACGCCATCGTCGCGGGTTGCAACCAGAAGAACAATCGCGACCCGCACACGGCGTACGACGACACCGATGTCGAGCGCGCGCTGTCCGAGCTCGCCGGCCTCAAGGCCACGAGCGAGATCGACTGGCTGGGGCGCGTGCCCAAGTACAAGCACCACGCGCACGAGTGGCTCGGCGTGACGCCCGTGGAGCTCGCGGTGATGACGGAGTTGCTGCTCCGCGGCGCGCAGCCGCTGGGCGAGCTGCGTGCACGCGCTGCGCGCATGGAGCCCATCGCCGACCAGGCGGCGCTGAAAGCGATCGTCGACGCGCTGGTCGAGCGCGGCCTCGTGGTGGCGCTGACGCCGCCCGGGCGCGGCCAGGTGGTGTCGCACGCGCTCTACCTGCCGCCGGAGATGGACGTGGTACGCGCACACTGGGCCGGGCGCGGGAGCGACGAGACGTGGACGCCGGCGGCGGCGCCGGCGGCTTCACCGGCCACGGGTGGCGGCGACATCGCTTCGCTGCGCGAAGAAATGGCGCGGCTCGCCGAGCGCGTCGCGGCGCTGGAAGCGCGGCTGGGCGAATCATCGGAGAGCTGAGACCCCACGCGCCGGCCGCAACGCGGCGCACCTCGAGGAGACACGTGATGGCGTTCCGCTCGCGCGGTGTGCGCGCCCTGGTGATGCTGCAGATGGAGGAGATGCGCCGGCTGCACGCGGTGTGGCGCAAGGCGAAGCGCGCGGGAGTGAAGCTCCCCAAGACGAACGATCCGGCGTATGCGAGCCTCGACCTGCTCATGCGGCATCCGCTGCGCTCGTGCCGCGGCTACCTCACGTGGCTCTGCGAGGTGCTGGGGCGGCCCGAACCCAAGTTGGCCGATCCGCCCGATGCCGACGACGTACCCGCGAAGGCCGCGGCCTACCTCGACGTGCTCGAACGCGCGTGGCACAAGCACGCAGCCTGGATGACCGACCGCGTGCTGGAGTCCAAGACCGTGCACACGACACGCTGGGGCGCGCCGATGACCGTGGAGGCGATGCTCGAGCATGCGGTCGCGCACCCGATGCGGCATCGGCTGCAGCTCGAGGAGCTGGTCGCGAAGACGGCCCGGCGCCGCTGAACGGCGGAGCGATGCCGCGCCGCGCTCAGCGCGCGGTGCGGCGCGCGCGCCACTCGCGCGCGAGCAGTCCGGAGAAGAGCGTGTCGGAGATCTCGCCGGCCACGACCCAACGTTCGCGCAGGAGGCCTTCGCGCGCGAAGCCCATCCGCGCGAGGAGCTTCACGGAGCCCTCGTTGCGCGGATCGGTGTCCGCCTCGAGCCGCCGCAGGTGCAGCGTGTCGAACGCATAGTCGATCACGGCCGAGAGCGCTTCGCTCATGAAGCCCTTGCCCCACGTCTCGCGCGCGAGCACGTAGCCGATCTCGGCGCGGTCGCTCTGCTCGTCGAAGCGAAAGAGCGAGATGGTGCCGATCGTGTCGCCGCCTTCGCGCGGGCACAAGGCCCAGCGCTGCCCGCTCCCCTCGGCGATGTACTGCGCATCGCGCGCGATCAGCGCCTCGGCCTCGGCGACCGACTGCATGGGCGGCGTGCTCCAGTAGCGCACCGTCTCGGGGTCCGCGAGGATCGCGAAGATCGCGGGCGCATCGCCGGGCTCGAGCGCGCGCAGGACGAGCCGCGGCGTTTCGAGGCGCGGGATCGAGGTGGGGCGGATCACGCGGCGGGTACGTCCACGGGCTTCGGCGTGAAATGCGCGCGCACGCGGGCCGTGCCGAGCAGCACGATCGCAAGCACGTCCACCGCCATGACGGCGCCCATGATCACGACCAGTCGCGTCACCGGCTCGCCGGAGGCCTGGCGCTCGTGCATGAAATCCCGCAGCGCGAGCGCCCAGACGATCAAGCCGAGCCCGAGCACGAGTTGCGTGAGGCGCGGATACCAGCGGTTCCGCACGAACAGCAGCGTGAGCGCATTCACGACGAACAGGCCGCACATGACCAGCTGCCCCTCGCGCAGGTAATGCGCGCCGAGCACGAGCAGCGAGAGCACTGCGGGCGTGAGGATGAGCCAGATCATGGAGGGCATTGTCGGCGCGGAGCCCGAGGGCCGCAAGCGCACGGGCCCCGCGAGGATCCGGCATTTCAGTGAACGATCACGATCTTGCGTCTCAGGTCCGCGCCCTCCGCTTGCAGGCGCACCACGTAGAGTCCCGGCGCGAGGCGGGCCGCGTCGAGCGGGACTTCGTGCGGGCCCGCGTCGCGCTCGCCGCGCTCCAGAGTGCGCACGAGCCGTCCCTGGAGGTCGAGCAGTGCCAGCCGGACCTCCGCGCGGCGCGGCAGCGCGTAGGCGACACGCCCCGGGCCCGCGAGCGGGTTGGGCGCGACGCCCGAGAGCGCGAGCGCGGGCGTCGCGGGCACGGCCCCGAGCGGCGCGGCCGCGATCGTGAACGGGCCGTCGCTCAGGTCCGAGCCGATCGCGCCGGTCCAGTCGCGCGCGTCGACGCGCACGTACGCGTTCGCGCTCGCGGTACCGCCGACGCTCCAGTTCGCGTGGCCCGAGTTGGGCGAGCCCGCGACCACCAGCTCCCACGGCCCCGCGGGACCGGCGCGCGAAACGTAGACGTCGACCGACTGCACGCCCGGTGCGGGAATGGACGCGGTCCAACGGATCTGCCGGACGGATCCGAGCGCGACGAGTTCGCCACCGTTGGGCGAGAGCACGGCGACGGCCGGAGCCGCGACTGGGCCCGGATAGAGCCGCGCGAGTCCGCGCCGCTGCCGCCCCGCGATGACCGAGAACTCGCCGCCGGCGTACATCACCGGATCGCGGAACTGGAGCGTCGCGACGCGCAGGTCCGCGTCGGCGCGCCACGAGGTGGCGAACGAACTCGTCGTGTCGATTTGGCCCACGTAGGCTCGCGGGGCGTTGCCGACGTTGCCGAAGTAGCCGCCGACCCAGAGCGTCGTGTCGCGCGGCACCAGCAGGTAGACGTCGCCGTTCGCCGCCGGGTCCAGCGGCGTGGTCATGCCGGAGACGGCGTCGAGCGCGGCGACGTGGTCGCGCAGCACGCCGCCGATCTGGCGGAAGCTGCCGCCCAGGAACACGCGGTCCCCGAGCGTGGCGAGCCCGTAGACGACGCCGTAGACCTGCGGGTTCCACGCTGTCGCGAGCCCCGTCGACGAATCGATCGCGGCCACGTTCGCACGCGTCAGCGCCCCGATCGTGCCGAAGACGCCGCCGGCGTAGATCGTGGCGCCGGAAAGCGCGAGCGAGTAGACGGCCGAGTTCGCGTTGGGGTTCCATGCGGTCGTCGCGCCCGTCGCGAGGTCGAGCGACGCGAGGTGGGCGCGCGACTGCCCGCCGAACTGCGTGAACTGGCCGCCCGCGTACAGGCGCACGCCGTCCGACGCCAGTGCGAGGAGGTTGTTGTCCGCGCCGGGATTCGCGGCGCGCGCCGCGCCGGTGAGCGGATCCAGCAGCGCGATCCGATTGCGAAACTGGCCGCCCACGTAGGTGAACGCACCGCCGACCCACAGCGCGCCGCGGTCCGCGAGCATCACGTTGACCGGGCTGTTCGCGCCGGGGTTCCAGTCCGTGGCCGCGCCGGTCGCGAGATCGATCGCCGCGAGGTTGCTGCGCGGCTTCATGCCGAAGCTCGTGAAGCTCCCCGCGATGCACAGCGTGTCGCCGGCCGACACGAGCGTGCTGACCACGTTGTCCGTGTGCGGGCTCCCGGACGCGGCGGTTCCCGTGAGCGTGTTCAGCAGCGCGACGTGTCCCACGGCCCGCCCGCCGATCCCGTTGAACGCCCCGCCGGCGACGAGACCCGCGGGAACCGCAAGCAGCGACCACACGATGCCGTTGGGCGCGGGATCCCAGGCGGTGGCCGTGCCGCTCGTGGCCCCGACGGCCCCGAGGTAGTTCCGGGACTGCCCACCGACCATGTAGACGTTGCCGCCGATGTAGACGACGGTGTCCCTTGCGGCCAGGGCGTAGACGAACCCGCCGACGATCGGGTGCCACGCGGTGGCGAGCCCCGTGGCGGGATCCAGCGCCGCGACCGTTCCGCGCGCCTGGCCGCCGATGTTCGAGAAGTTGCCCGCGACGTAGAGGTGCCCGTTCGCGAGCAGCAGGACCTGCACGTACGCATCCGGCTGCGGTGCCCACGCGTCGATCGTGTGGGTGCCGAGATCGAACGAGGCGAGGTAGTTTCGCGCGAGTCCGCCGATCGACGTGAAGGAGCCGCCCACGTAGAGCGTCGAACCCGCGAGCGCGAGCGCGCGCACCTGGCCGTTGGCCGCGGGTGCCCAGGAGGTCGCGAGCCCGGTCACCGCGTCCACCTCGCCGAGGTTGTTGCGCACCTGCCCGCCGATCGACAGGAACGTCCCGCCCGCGACGATCGAACCGCCGTGGCGCACGAGCGCGTTCACGACACCGTTCGGCGCCGGGTTCCACGCGTCGAGCGTGCCGTCGGCGAGGATGTGCGCGGCATTGGCGCGCGGGACGCCCGAGACCTTCTGGAACGAGCCGCCGATGTACCAGCCGCCCGCGCCGTCGGGGAGCGCGGCGTTCACGGTGCCCTCGACGCGAGGGGAGCCCGCGAGCACGTCTCCCCGGATGCGATCGATGCGGCCGAAGCCGCCCGTCCAGGGACCGACGTACTGGAACCCGCCGCCCACGTAGAGCGTGTCGCCGAGCAGGACCGAGGCGCTGACCTTGCCATCGGTGACCCAGAAGTCGGGGTCCGCCACCTGGGCACGTGCAACGGTGGCGAAGGCGAGCGACACGACGAGGACGAGGAGAAGAACGTCGCGATGCGGGGGGAGCGCGGTCGCGTGCGGGCGCGTGCGCGAGAACGGCATGAGGTCCTCCCGGACCAATGGGCCCGAATCGGCGCGCGGAGGGGCCGGCGCCAGGCGGGGCGGGAGGACGTGCCGCGACCCGGGACGGATTGTCGCACACGTCGAGGTCGCCCGGAGCGCGAAAAGCGTGCTGCCGCGTCACGAGGGCGAGCGATGCGGGCGGTGCCGCTGCGCCGCGGCTCTCCGCTTGCCCACGCTTGCCGCGCCGCGCCCGGCCGACGCATCATGTTCCCGCATCGCCCCCGCGTGAACGCCCCCGCGAAGCGCTTCGCCGTGACCCGAGGACGATTCGACGTGGAACGCCGCAGCATCGAAGCCGTGGTTCGAGCGCTGGAGAATGCCCGCGTTCGCTACCTGTTCGCGGGCGGCCTTGCCGTCGTGGCGCACGGGTTCGGACGTGTGACCTACGACCTGGACCTCGTGCTCGATCCGGACCCGGGTGCGCTCGCCCGCGCCGTCGGCGCGTTGGAGGCACTGGGTTACGTTCCGCGCGCACCGGTCGCGTTCGCCGAAGACGCCGATGCCGCGAAGCGCGCCGAGTGGGCGCGCGAGAAGCACATGAGCGTGTTCTCGCTCGCGAGCGCGCAGCATCCCACCACGGAAATCTCCCTCTTCCTCGAGCCGCCCTTCGAGTTCGACGCCGCGCACGCGCGCGCGTTCGTGCTCACGACCGAAGCGGGCGTGCCGCTCGCGTTCGTGTCGCTCGACGACCTGATCGCCATGAAGCGGCGGGCCGGCCGGCCGCGCGATCTCGCGGACGTCGAGGGTCTCGAGTCGTTGCGGAAGGACGCGCCGTGAACGGACCCCGCGACGATGGCCGCCTCTGGGAAGACGGCTGGGACGGGCACGAGCGCGCCCAGCGCCGGCGCTTCGCGCAACTCTCCATCGACGAGCGGCTCGCGTGGCTCGAGGAGATGCACCGGCTCGTTCGCGAGCTCGACGCGGCCCGCGAGCGAAAACGCGAGTCCGATCGCGGCTGATCGCGCGGGCGTCGGGCCGCGGGACGCGCTATCGTTCCCGGCCGCGCCATCCCCGCGTTTCACTCCATCCCGAAAGGCGGCCCCACTCGTGCCCACCGGAACCGTTCGTCTTCACCGCGTCCTGCGCGCGAAGCCCGAGAAAGTCTTTCGTGCGTTCACGGATGCCGATGCCATCGCTCGCTGGCTCCCGCCATATGGATTTCTCTGCAAGGTCCACGAACTCGACGTGTGCACGGGCGGCAAGTTCCGGATGACGTTCGTGAACTTCTCGACCGGCCATGGCCACTCCTTCGGGGGCGAGTATCTCGAAGTCGTTCCGGGCCAGCGGCTCGTCTACACCGACAAGTTCGACGATCCGAACCTGCCGGGGGTCATGACGACGACGATCGAGCTGAAGGCCGTCTCGTGCGGCACCGAGATCACGGCCGTGCAGGAAGGCATCCCGGAGATGATCCCGGCCGAGATGTGCTACTTGGGCTGGCAGGAATCGCTCGTGATGCTGGCAAAGCTGGTGGAGCCCGAGATCCCGTAGGACGCCCCATGTACGCAACAAGAGGCCCGGGCGATCGGAATCGCCCGGGCCTCTCGCGTTTCGCGTACGAGCGCTAGACTGCGTGGTCGCGGCGGTGCTGCTCGATCAGCTTGTCCACCACCTCGGGCTCGGCGAGCGTCGTCACGTCGCCGAGGCCGTCGTACTCGCCCGCGGCGATCTTGCGCAGGATGCGGCGCATGATCTTTCCGCTGCGCGTCTTGGGCAGCCCGGGCGCGATGTGGATCACGTCCGGCGCGGCGAAGCCGCCGATCGCGTGCCGCACCTGCTCCTTGAGCCCGCCCTCCAGCTGCTCGCGCGGGGTGCCTGCGAACTCGGCGTTGACGAGCACGTAGGCGTAGATGCCCTGGCCCTTGATCGCGTGCGGGTAGCCGACCACGGCGGCCTCGGCGACGGCCTCATGCGCGACCAGCGCGCTCTCGACCTCGGCGGTGCCGAGCCGGTGGCCCGAGACGTTGAGCACGTCGTCGATGCGGCCGGTGATCCAGTAGTAGCCGTCCTCGTCGCGCCGGCAGCCGTCGCCGGTGAAGTAGAAGCCCTTGTATTGCGTGAAGTACGTTTCCTTGAAGCGCTGGTGGTCGCCCCACACGGTGCGCGCCTGGCCCGGCCACGGCGCCGCCAGGCAGAGCGCGCCGGAGACGCCGTTGCCCTCGAGGATCTCGGCGGTCTCGGGATTCACGACCAGCGGCTTCACGCCGAAGAACGGCAGCGTCGCGCTGCCGGGCTTGGTCGGCGTCACGCCGGGCAGCGGCGTGATCAGGATGCCGCCCGTCTCGGTCTGCCACCACGTATCCACGACCGCACAACGTCCGTCGCCGACCACGTCGTGGTACCAGCGCCAGATCTCGGGGTTGATGGGCTCGCCGACGGAGCCGAGGATCCGCAGCGAGGTGCGCTTGTGGCGCTTCACGGGCTCGTCGCCGGCCTGCGCGATCGCGCGCAGCGCGGTGGGCGCGGTGTAGAAGATGTTGATCCCGAGGTCGTCCACCACGCGCCAGTAGCGGCTCGCGTCCGGGTACGTGGGCGTGGACTCGAACATCACCGTGGTCGCGCCGTTGGCCAGCGGGCCGTACACGATGTAGCTGTGCCCCGTGATCCAGCCCACGTCGGCGGCGCAGCAGTAGATGTCGCCGGCGTGGTAGTCGAACACGACCTTGTGCGTCATCGCGGCGTAGACCATGTAGCCGCCGGTCGTGTGCAGGAGGCCCTTGGGCTTCCCGGTGCTGCCCGAGGTGTAGAGGATGAACAGCGGATCCTCGGCGCCCATCCACGCGTTGGTGCAGGTCGAGCGCTGCTTCTTCATCTCCTCGTCGAGCCAGTGATCGCGCCCGTGCTGCATGGGCACGTCGTGCTCGGTGCGCCGTGCCACGAGCACGGTCTCGACCAGCGACATGCCCTCGACCGCGCGGTCGGCGATCTGCTTGAGCGGGATCTTGCGGCCACCGCGCAGGCCCTCGTTGGCGGTGATGAGCACCTTGCAGCGCGCGTCGACGATTCGGTCGCGCAGCGCCTCGCTCGAGAACCCGCCGAACACCACGCTGTGCACCGCGCCGATGCGCGCGCACGCCAGCATGGCGTACACCGTCTCGGGGATCATCGGCATGTAGATGCAGACGCGGTCGCCCTTCTTGACGCCGTGCGCGAGCAGCACGTTCGCGAGCCGGCAGACGTTGTGCTTCAGTTCGCGGTAGGAGATGTGCTTGTAGACGCCGGGTTCGTCGGCGGCCCAGATGATCGCGGTCTGGTCGCCGCGCGTCGGCAAGTGGCGGTCGACGCAATTGAAGCATGCGTTGAGCCGTCCGCCCGAGAACCACGAGAAGTCCACTTCGTCGTAGTCGGCGTCGAACACGGTGGTCCACGGGTGGAACCACTCGATCGCCTTCGCCTGCTCGGACCAGAAGCCCACCGGATCGTCGAGCGAGCGCTTGTACATCTGCTCGTAGTCGTACATCGACTTCACGTGGGCACGTTCGCGAATGTCGGGCTTGACGGCGTAGAGATCCTGGGACACGGCAACCTCCGGAAGACTCGAGGCGCGCGGCGCGGCCGCGGGGGGAGTGTCGATGGATACAGGCTAGTCGCCCGTGCCGCGGGAGGGGAAGAGGGGAGTTGGCGCGGGACCGGGGCGCGACGCGCGGCGAGCCGGGGGCGTTTAGGCGGCTTTCGCCGTGTGGTCGCCGCCCAGCCAGCGTTCGAGCGTGGCCCGCAGCGTCTCGGGGCGGATCGGCTTGGTGATGAAGCCGTCCATGCCGGCGGCCAGGCACTTCTCGCGGTCGCCCTGCATCGCGTTCGCGGTCAGCGCCACGACCGGCACGCGCCTCGCACCGGTCTCGCTCTCACGGATCCGCTGCGTGGCTTCGACGCCGTCCATCTCGGGCATCTGCCAGTCCATGAAGACCAGGTCGTAGTGGAACGAGCGCACCATCTGCACGGCCTCGATTCCGTTCGACGCGACGTCCACTCGGCAGCCCATGCGTTCGAGCATCATCTTCACGACGCGCTGGTTCACCGGATTGTCCTCGGCGACGAGCACGCGGCCGCAGTACGTCCGCACCGCGACTACCGGGTTCTCGGTCTCGGCCACGAGCGCGTCCGAGGCGGTCGCGAGCGGCAGCGGAAGCGTGAACGCGAACGTCGAGCCGTGGCCGACCGTGCTCGTCACCTCGATGTCGCCGCCCATCATCTGCACGAGGCGCTTGCAGATCGCCAGGCCGAGCCCGGTGCCGCCGAACCGGCGCGTCGTGCTGGCGTCGGCCTGGACGAACGGCTCGAAGAGGCGGGCGAGCGCCTCGGGCGTCATGCCGATGCCCGAATCGATCACCTCGAACCGCGTGCGCGGCACGCCGTCGGCGGGCGCGTCGGTGACGAGGCGCAGGCGAACGGAGCCGGCACGCGTGAACTTGAGCGCGTTGCTGACGAAGTTGAGCAGCACCTGGCGCAGGCGGCCGGGGTCGCCCGTTCGCCACGCGGCCGCATCGGGCACGCACTCGACCACGAACTGCAGGCCCTTGCCCGACGCCTGCGGCGAGAGGACGTCGCGGACTTCCTCGCACAGCCGTCGGGCGTCGAACGGCAGGTGTTCGAGTTCGAGCTTCCCGGCTTCGATCTTGGAGAAGTCGAGGATGTCGTTGATGACCGTGAGCAGCGCTTCGCCCGAGCGCATGATCGTGGTGACGTTCTCGCGCTGCGCCTCCGTCAGCTCCGAATCGAGCAGCAGCGACGTCATGCCCAGAACGCCGTTCATGGGCGTGCGGATCTCGTGGCTCATGGTCGCGAGGAACTGGCTCTTCGCCAGCGTCGCGGCTTCGGCCGCCTCGCGCGCCGCGATGATCTCGGCCTCGGCTTCCTTGCGCCGCTGGATGTCGATGCTCGCGCCGGTGAAGCCGATGGTCGTGCCGTCGGCGCTCACGCGCGGGACGCCGCGGCCCAGGAACCAGACGTACTCACCGTCGTGGCGACGCATGCGGAACTCGACCTCGAACGTCTCGCGGTTCTCGCGCGCCGTCCAGACCGCGGTCATGGCGGCGTCGAAGTCGTCCGGGTGCAGGTTGGCCAACCACCCGCGCGCGAGCCCGTCCTCGAGCGAGCGGCCCGAGAAGTCGGTCCACGACTGGTTGAGGAACGTGAGCGCACCCGTCTCGTCCGACATCCACACGATCGCCGGAACGCTGTCGGCGAGCAGCCGGAAGCGCCCCTCGCTCTCGCGCAGCGCCTCGGCCGTCCGGCGCCGATCGGTGATGTCCATGTACGTGCCCAGCACCGCGTAGACGCGCCCGGTGTCGTCGTGCAGGGGCACCTTGCACGTCGTGAGCCAGCCGGACGCTCCGTCCGCGCGCGTGATCGGTTCCTCGATGTCGATCTCGGCGTGATCGGTCTCGGCGACGCGGCGATCGATCGAGCGGAAAAAATCCGCCTGCTCGCCCGCCCACGGCATGTCGTGGTCCGTGAGCCCGACGACGTCGTCCATGCCCGCGTCCCGGCAGAGTGCGCGGTTCGCACCGAGGTAGCGGCCGTCGAGGTCTTTCCAGAACACGCGGTGCGGCAGCACGTCGAGCACCGTGCGCATGAGGTCGCGCGCGTCGCGAAGTTCCTTGAGGGTTGCGTGGCGCTCGGTGAGGTCGCGGGCGAAGCAGCAGCCGTAGGTCTCGCCGTCGAACTCCACACGCGAGATGGCGATCTCCACCGGAACCAGGCTGCCGTCCTTTCGGCGCCACGAGCGTTCGACGTGAATGGCGCCGGGCTTGAACATCGCATCGCGGACGAGGGGCCAGTTCTCGGGCGTGACCTCGGGGTCCAGATCGTGGACGTGCATGCGCGCGAGCTCGTCCCCGTCGTAACCGAGCAGGCGCATCGTCGCATTGTTCGCCTGGAGCAGCCGGCCATCGTCGCCGACCCAGAAGAACGGGTCGGGCGCATGGTCGATCACGTACTGCGCGCGTTCCCACGAGCGTTGCGCGCGGTGGTACCGGGTCACGTCGCGCAGCACGATCCCGAACCCGTCGTCGCGGCCCTCGTCGTCGCGCAGGGGCTCGAGCTCCAGTTCGAGGCTCCGGGGTTCGCCGTCCGCTCGCGCGAGCGTGAGCACGGTGCGGAGGCTCTGCCGCGAGGCCATCCCGGCTTCGATCACCGCCATGGCCTCGTCGTCGAGCAACCGTCCGCGGAGGATCGTCGCGGGCGTCCGGCCGCGGCAGGCCTCGATCTCGAGTCCGACCATGCCCGCGAGCTCGGGATTGACCCACTCGGTGCGCCCGTCCGCGCCGACGAACATCACGCCGCGCTCGAGGTGCCGCACCAGCTGCCCGAACCGCCGGCGGCCGTCGCGGTCCTGCCGCGTGCGCCACGTCCGGACCACGAGCAGGACGACCAGCGCCGCGGAGATCGCCAGCAGGATCACCAGCGCGAAACCGGCGGCGACGTCGAGCATGGCATGCGACGGCCGCGGCGCCGGCGCCGCGGTGCCCGCAAGCAGCATCGCGATGGGCGCCAGGCCGCTGAGCTCGAGGTGGGGGTCGAAACCGTGACGCGACAAATCCGCTCCTCGGAGGTTCGGAGTCACGCGCCGCAGTTCGCGTTTCGAGGGTGAGGCGCGCTTCCCGAGTGTCGACGGTCCTCGTGCGCGCTGGAGGTCCGGGGCGTGCGCCGCCGGGCGGTCATGCCTCGACCTCGCGCAGAACCCGGCGACGGCGCGCGTTGGCGGGAATCGCGGCTGCGGCGCTCTCCCCGCACCGGGCCGGCCGCGGCGATCGCGGTGTCGCAGGGCGCACGGAATCCGCGTCCGGGGCGGCCCGGACCTTGCGTCCGATCTCCGCGCCGAGGCGGCCGCTTGTCGCCCCCTGTTGCCGGCCGTACCCTTGCCGATTCGCCCTCTGACGCCTCCCACCGGATTCGAGAGCACTTGCGCGAACTTCCCTACGACATCGCCCGCTCCCTGACCGAGACGCAGCTCGCCTCGCTCGCCGCGTCGCTGGCCGCATTCCCGTCGCTCGCCGCGTCGCGCGGCACCGACTACGCGCTCGCCGACCGCGTCTACGACGTGGAGCGCGACGGTGACGACGTGCGCGCGCGCGTGCGAGGCACGCGGACGTGGGCCGTGCGCTGGCGGTTGGACGCCGATCATCCCGTGCCGGTCTGTTCCTGCCCGGTCGGCCCGCTGTGCAAGCACGCGTTCGCGGTCGGCCTGCGCCTGGTCGGCGCCGCGGTGATCGACGGCACCGAGCTGCCCTCGTCGCTCGTCACGATCCTGCCGCGCGCCTGGCGGGGCGACGCGCGTCCGCCGCTGCCCCGCTCGTTGGAACGGCGCACGCCCGCACCGGGCGAGCGGGTCGATCCGCGCGTGCGGGCACTCCGAGATTCGGCCACCACGTGGCAGCGACTCGGCGCGGCGGAGGCGCTGCTCTGGCGCGCGGGCTTCACGCACGATGCGATCGCGGCGCTCGATCTCGAGGAGGTCCTGCACGAGCCCGATCCCGACCTGCGCTGCTGGCGTCTCGCGCGCGCGGCGGCCGCGTCGCCGGGCGGCCGGGTCCCGCGGCCACTGCAGCCGTGGCTCGAGCGCCCGGACCTGGAATCGCGCGCCACCGAGAGCACGCGCCGCCACGTGGTCGAGCGGCTCGCCGACTGGGCGCGCGCCGACGCGTCGCGGACGCGGCAGCTGCGCGTGGTGCTCGGGCTCGAGCGCGATCCCGTGACGGCCGGCGTGTCGGTGACGGTGCAGGTGCGGCTCTCCGGCGGCCGCCACACGGACGAGCCGCGGACCAGTTCGCAGCTGCTGCAGCTGATGGGTGAGTTGCGGCGCGACCCGCGCGTGCTCTCTCCGCCGCAGGCCCGGCTGCTGCGCATGCTCGTCGCGCACGAGATGCAGGGGGTCTTCGCACGGGGCACGGCGCCGCAGCCGCTCGACAACGAGCAACTGAACCTGCTGCTGGACCGCGCCGCCGGTTCGCCGTTCGTCGCGTGGAGCGAGACGCTGCCGCGCGATCTCGCCGCGCGTGCCGGCGTCGAGCCCGGTGCGCGCGCGCGCCTCGACGGCGAGGACCTGCGCGTCGTGCTCGACTGCCGAGCCGAGGGTGAGGACCTGCGGCTCGGGCTCGCGCTCGCGGACGCCGCGGGTCACGTGCGCCCGTTCGACGCGGCGATGCGCTGGAGCCCGGCGCCGGGCCTCTCGACGACGCACCCCACGGTGGTGCTGCAGGACGGCGCATTCCATCGCGTCTCGGAGGAGCCACCGGCGGACATCGTGCGCATGATCGCCGAGTTGCACGGCGTGCCGCTGCGCCGCGAGGACGCGCCGCTGCTCGACCGGCTCGCCGCGCGCTTTTCGGGCGTCGCCGACGTCGTGCGCTCGCTCACGCGCACGCACGCGGCGCGGCCCGTGATCTCGCTCGATCTGCGCCCGAGCGACTGGCTGCACGTGCGCGTGTTCGCGCATGCGGGCGAGACGCCGTGGCGCCCGGGCCTGCCGCAACCCGCGGACGCGATCCTGTTCGAGCACACGCCGCAGGACGGCTGGGTGCGGCTCGCCGGCGACGCGCCGACGCCCGGCGAGAACCTTTCGCTCGCGCCCGCCGGAGCCGCGGACGTGCCGGCGGACGACGGGGAAGCCCCCGCGGGCGATCCGGGCGCCGCACCCGACGCGCCGGAAGCCTCCCCATGGCGCGAGGTGCCGGACCCGGCGCGCGTCGCCGGCGCGCTCGAGTGGCTCGAAGCGATCGGCGCCGTGCGCGGCGACCGGCGCGGCCCCGGTGGCGCGCCGCCCGAGCCCGACGCGGCGACCGGCTGGTGGCTGCGGCTCACCGCGCGCACCGCCGAGAAGCTCGACGCGCATTGGCGCACGCGCCCGCTCTCCGTCGCGTGGTTCGGCAACCGCGCGGCGCGCGACCTGTTCGCGGACGTGCGCCGAGTGCGCACGCGCATGTCGGTCGTGGCCTCGGGCATCGACTGGCTCTCCGTGCGCGCGGAGTGGGAGTCCGAGGGGCTCACGCTCACCGAGGAGGACCTCGCCGCGCTGCGCAACGCGCGCGCGCCGTTCGTGCGGCTCTCGGGTGGCTGGGTCCGCCGCGACATGGCGGAGGACCACGACGCCGTCGCCGCCGCGCTCGCGGACCTCGGGCTCGAGGCCGACGGCCGCGAGCAGCGCCTCCCGCTCTGGCAGCTCGCGCAGGCGCGGGCCGAGAGCTTCGAGACGCTCGCGCGCGCCGGCGCGGATGGCGAGACGCTCGCGGCGCTCGCGCGCATCCGCGAGTCGCTCGCCGCGTTCGAGGGTGTGCCGCGCGTCGCGGTGCCGGCCGGGCTGACGGCGACGCTGCGCCCGTACCAGCGCGAGGGGCTCGACTTTCTCGCGTGGACGTCGTCGCTCGGCCTGGGCGCGGTGCTCGCGGACGACATGGGCCTGGGCAAGACCGTGCAGGCGCTCGCCTGGCTCGCGTGGCTGCACGAGCGCGAGCCCTCCGGCGGTCCGTCGCTCGTGGTGTGCCCGGCTTCGGTCGCGCACAACTGGGCGCGCGAGTCGGCACGCTTCACGCCGCACCTGCGCGTGCTCGTGCTGGGCAGTGGCCGCGAACGGCTCACGCAGTTGCGCGAGGTCGAGCACTACGACCTGGTGGTCACCAACTATGCGCTGCTGCGACGTGACATCGCGCACTGGCGCGAGATCCCATTGCGCGCGGCGATCCTCGACGAGGCGCAGAACATCAAGAATCCGGACGCGGCCGCGGCGCGTGCCGCGCGCGACCTGCCGGCACGGCACCGGATCGCGCTCACCGGCACGCCGCTCGAGAACCGTGCGCTCGATCTCTGGAGCATCCTCGCGTTCGCGTGCCCCGGGCTGCTCGGGCCGCGCGCACGGTTCGTGGAACGCTACGACCGCGCCGACGCGCCGCCGTACGCGCGGCGGCTGCTCTCGGCGCGCCTTCGCCCGGTGCTGCTGCGGCGGCTCAAGGAGCAGGTCGAGCGCGACTTGCCCACGCGCATCGAGGAGCGCCTCGACTGCGAGATGACGCCGAGCCAGCGCAAGCTCTACCTCGCCGAGCTCGTGAACGCGCGCCGCGAGATCGGCACCGCGCTGGCCGGCGAGGACGCCGGGCTCGGCCGCCAGCGCGTGGTCGTGCTCGCGGTGCTGACGCGGCTGCGCCAGATCTGCTGCCATCCCGCGCTGGTGACCGGCGACATGGGTGCGGGCTCGGGCAAGCTCGAGGCGCTCTTCGAACTGCTGGAGCCGCTGCTCGCCGAGGGCCAGAAGGTGCTCGTCTTCTCGCAGTTCGTGCGCGCGCTCGAACTGATCGAGACGCGGCTCGCCGAGGCGCGCATCCCGTACCACGTGCTCACGGGCGAGACGCCGACGCGCGAACGCGAGGCGGTCGTGACCGAGTTCACCGAGCGGCCGGATCCCTGCGTCTTCCTCGTCTCGCTCAAGGCCGGCGGCACGGGCCTCAACCTCACCGCCGCGAGCCACGTGGTGCTGTTCGATCCGTGGTGGAACCCGGCCGTGGAAGCACAGGCGATCGACCGCACGCACCGAATCGGCCAGACGAAGGCCGTGGTCGCGTACCGGCTCTATACGGAGGGCACGGTCGAGGAGCGCATCGCCGAGCTGCAGGCGCGCAAAGCCCGGCTGGCGAAGGACGTGCTGGGCGAGGACGCGTTCGCACGTGCGCTGACTCGCGACGACCTGGCCTACCTGCTCGCCGAGTGAGCGCGCGGGGCGCTGCAGCCGGGCCGCGCTCCGGCCGATGACTCCGGCGGGGAGCCGTCCGGCTCCCCGGATCGTGCGGCGCGGCGCCACCGTCCGCGGCCGCGGTCGGAGGGGTCATGCGTCCAGCGCCCGCGCGCCCACGAGGGGCGGCGCCGCTCGCCGTGTTGTTTTCGTTCGCCGTCGCGTTCGCTCCCGCGTGCGTCCACGCGCAGGAAGCGGATCGCCTCGACGTCACCGCATGGGGCGGCTGGGGCATCGAGCGCTTCCATTCGCTCGGCGCCGACACGCTGGGACTCTCGAGCAGCAACTCGCCCGACGGCGGCGTCGCGCTCGACTTCCGCGTGATCGACTTGCCCGTCGGCAAGACGGGCCCCAAGCCGGCGCTGCACCTCTCCGGTGCGCTCGCCACCTCGACGCGCATCCTGGGGCCCGCGGTCGAAGGCATGGAGGTGGCGCGCTTCCGCGTGCTCGACTTCTCCGCCGGCGCCGCGCTGGAACTGCCGCTCGACGCGTTCCTCAAGGGCAACAGCGGTGTCGGCGTACGGCTCGGCTGGGAAGGTGGCGACCTGCTCACCCGCACCGACGACCAGGGCTTCCTCGTGCACTCGAAGTTCCGCTTCGACTTCGTGCGCACGAGCGGCGCGCTCGCCGGCTCCTCGATCGGGTTCGGCAAGGGACGCGACGACACGTTCGGCTACGACGCCAACCTCTCGCGCTGGGACGCGCACGTCTCGCTGCAGGGCCGGCTGATCGGCATGACGCCTCCGGCTCCACCCGCGCCCGCCGGCAAGCCGGTCGCGCGCGCGCCGGCCGCGCCACGCCCGGTGCAGCGCGTGTTGTGGGCGTACGCGGACGTCGTCGTGGACACCGATGGCGGGCCGCTCGCCGACGGACTGCGCGCGCGCGCGGGGCTGGGGTTCGACGTCAACGCGTTCTTCACCGCCGCGTTCACCCCGAAGCACTGAGCGCACGCGAACGGAAACGAAACGGCGGGCCGCCCCGATCGGGGCGGCCCGCCGCGCGTTCGGCCGGGTCGCGCTACTTCGCCTGCACCTTGTACGGCGGGTGATCGGGCCGCACGACCGGGTTCTTCGCCAGTTCGTCGAGCTCGTACTGGATCGCCCGTTCGAGCTGCAGGTCGTGGCCATTGATCATCGACTCCGGCGTGTTCTCCACCTCGAAGTCGGGGTCCACGCCGTGGTTCTCGACCAGCCACTCGCCCTTGGTCGAGTACATGCCGAAGTCCGGCATCGTCACCGCGCCACCGTCCACGAGCGGCAGGTCGTGGCTGATGCCGACCAGGCCGCCCCACGTGCGCTTGCCGATCACCGGGCCGAGGCCGCGCATGCGGAAGAAGAACGGGAACGCGTCGCCGCCGCTGCCGGCGTACTCGTTCGCGAGGATGCACTTGGGACCGTCGATCGCCTGCCCCGGTGTGCGGATCCCCTTGCCGTCGCGCTGCGACCAGTAGACCCAGGTCTTGCGCTCGAGCCGCTCGACGAAGAAGTCGGGGATGAACCCGCCGCCGTTGAAGCGCTCGTCGACGATGATGCCCTGGCGATCCACCTGCGGGAAGTAGCCCTTCGCGAACTCCTGCATGCCCTGGATCGCGGTGTTGGGCACGTGGATGTACGCGATCCGGCCGCCCGTCGCGGCATCGACCTTCGCGCGGTTCGCCGCGACCCAGTCGACGTAGCGCAGGGTCGCCTCGCTGCCGATCGGCTTCACGACGAACGTGCGCGGCTTCGGGTCGTTCGCCGACGAGCCCACCTGGATCGACGTGAGCTGGTCCGCCGTGCCGGTGAAGGCGGCGTACACGTTCTCGGGCGCGCGTACGGGACGGCCGTTCACCGCGAGCAGGAAGTCGCCGTCCTTGACCGCGATGCCCGGCTCGCCGAGCGGCGCGTGCACGGCCGAGTTCCAGTCGCGCTCGCGATAGACCTTCTGGAAGCGGTAGCGGCCCGACGCCGCGTCGAGCGACCAGTCCACGCCGAGCAGGCCGACGCTCGTGCGCGCGACCTTCGGCAGGTCACCGCCGCCCACGTACGTGTGCGACGTGCCGAGTTCGCCGATCAGTTCGCCGAGGATGTAGTTGAGGTCGGCGCGATGGCCGACGTACGGCACGAGCTGGCGGTAACGGTCACCGACGGCCTTCCAGTCGAGGCCGCCCATGCCCGGGTCGTAGTAGAAGTCGCGCTCGAGCCGCCACGCCTCGTCGAACATCTGCTTCGCCTCGAGCTTCGGATCCACGAACGCCATGAGCGAACCGGTGTCGACCTTGCCGTCGCCGACCTTCTTGCCCTCGCCCAGGTCGGTGATCCCGACGGTACCGTCCTTGCGATACAGCACCTTCCCGCCGTCGCGCGAGAGCGCGTAGAAGGGATCGATGCCCGACAGCACCGTCTTGTCCTCGCGCTTGTCGAGATCGAAGAAGTGCAGGCTCATCGGGCTCTGGCCGTTCTCGTCCGGCGTGTCGTCCAGCGCCATCCACACGACCTTGCCCTTCGTCGCGGACAGCATCGTGTAGCGGCCCGCATCGACCGGGATCTCGGCCGCCCGGCGGCCCAGCCCGGCGAGATCGACGCGCATCGCGGGCTCGGCCGCCTTCGCGCCCTTGCCCGCTTTGCCGCCCTTGTCGCCGTCACCCTTGTCCGCGCCGCCCTTGCCGGCGTCGTCCGCGGACTCCTCGTCGCTCTGCGGCGCGACGGGCGAGGCCGTCGTGTCCTGCAGCGCGAGTGCGTACACCTTGTCCGTCGCGCCGTAGCGCATGTCGAGCTCGAACGCGCCGAACTCGGGATTGAAGGTGCGGCGCGAGACGAAGAACAGCCAGCGGCCGTCCGGGTCGAACGCCGGCGAGAAGTCGTCCGTGAGGCCGTCGGTCACCTGCGTCTGGCTGTTCGTCGCCGCCGACCAGAGGTGGATCGACGAGAACCCGGACGCGTTCGTCGCGGAGAACGCGACCCACTTCGAGTCGCCCGACCACGTGTAGTCGCGGATCTCGCCGTAGTCGTTGTGGAACAGCGTCGTGATCGCTCCGGTCGCGATGTCCGCGACGTAGACGCGGTTCGTCTTGTCCGAGAACGCGACCTTCTTCGAATCCGGCGACCAGCGTGGCGGATACCGGAACGTCGCGCCTTCCTTCGTGACCTGCCGTGCCGGGGTCTTGCCGTCGGCGCCCACGACCCAGACCTGGTACTCGCCCGTGGCGTCGCTCAGGTACGCGATCCACTTGCCGTCGGGCGACCACGCGGGATCACGCTCGCGCGCTCCGGGCGTGGACGTCAGGTTGCGCACTTCGCCCTTCTCGGCCGGGACGCTGAACAGGTCGCCCCGCGCCTCGGCGATCACGCGCCTGGCGGACGGCGAGAGGTCGAGGCCGTTCAGGTGGTCGGAGACGTTGCGGAACTCCGCGCGCATCGCCGGCTTGTCGTCGGGCACGAGGACGGACAGCCGCGTCGCCTTCTCGGACGGCAGGTCCATCACCCACAGCCAGCCGCCGTTCTCGAACACGATCGCGTCACCGCCGATGCTCGGCCACTTCACGTCGTAGTCGGTGAACTGCGTCACCTGGCGCTGCGTCTTCTTGTCGAGGTCGTACGCCCAGAGATTGGCGCGGTTGCCGCCGCGGTCCGAGCAGTAGTAGATCGTGCGGCCGTGGAACATCGGCCACTCGTCCGGGCCGGCCCAGTCCTTCGTGATGCACTCCGAGGAGTTCTTCGCGAAATCGTACACCCAGATGTTGGGCGCGTTGCCGCCGCGGTAGTGCTTCCAGGTGCGGTTGTCGTAGCTCGGGCTGACGTACGCGATCAGGTTCGCGTCCGCCGACAGGCTGGAGTAGCCCGCGGTGGGCAACGGGAGCAGCTGTTCGAAGCCTCCGGCCGCCGGCACCTTGAAGAACCGGTCGTAGCGCTGGATCGACGACGCGCGCGCGGAGCGGACGAGGATGCTCTGGCCGTCCGGATACCATTCGGCGACGGCGTCGTTGCCGGGGTGGTACGTGAGCCGCTTCGGCTCACCGCCCTCGGCGGGAATCGTGTACGCATCCGCGTTGCCGTCGTACTGCGCGGTGAACGCGATGGTCCGGCCGTCGGGCGAGAACTTCGGGAACACCTCCTGGCCGTCGTGCGTGGTGATGCGCGTGGCGGCGCCGCCCGTGCGGGCGACGGTCCAGAGGTCGCCGGCGTAGGCGAAGACGATGCGGTCGCCCTGGATGTCGGGCATGCGCATCAGGCGGCACTCCTCGAGTGCGGCGGCAGGTGCGACGACGGCCACGAGCGCGAAGAGCGCTGCGGCGATCGGCAGGCGAGTCATGGCGGGAGATCCTCCGTCGGGGAAGGGGAGCGGGAGCTCCCCCGGGGTGGCGAACGAGGCACTCTGCTGGCCGGTTCGCGCGGGGTTCAAGCGCACGCGTCCCAGCGCGGCACAGCGGTCGCCGGGCGCGGTGTGCGCGAGCGGCCATGCTCCGAGTGCTACGGCGAGGGACCGCATGCAGTTGCGGCGCTCGACGGGCTCAAGAGCGGGGCCTCCCGCGCCGATACCGTGGGGGACTTGCCCCGACCTTCGAACGGCGAGGAGCCCTGAACCGACGATGAACAACCGCGAGCGCACGGCCCGACCGGGCGATGCGACTCCCGAACGCACCGTTGCGGACGTGGTGGTCCGCGCGGCGGGGGCGTGGGTCGCCCAGTTCGCGCGCACCCTGAAGACCTGCCGGCTCTACGACCCGATGAACCCGGCCGTGCTGCGGTTCCGGGACGAGTTCCAGCAGGCGACCGCGCGGCTCGTCCAGGAGCACGGCTCCGTGACCGTTCGCTTCGCCGCGAACGACGTCACCTGCGACGGCGTCTCGCTCTACCCGGCCCGCTCGCGCGACGACAACCTCGCCTACCCGTTCCATCGCGACGGCGTGCGCGCGATCACGCTCCACCCCGGCGTCACCTCGTCCGAAGTCGAGACGCTGCTCGACTCGGTGCTCGCCGTGACCGGCCAGCACCTCGACGAGAACGACCTCGTCACGCTGCTCTGGGAAGCGGATCTCCGACACGTCGACATCGACTTCATTCCCGCCGAGGGCGACGTCGGTGGCTCCGGTGCCGCGCCCGCGCCTCCGGGCGAAGGCACGTTCCTGCCGTGGCCCGGTGCGGAGGGCCCCGAGAGCGCCGCGACCGGCGACGCGGCGAACGCCACGCCGGGACTCGACGTCCCCGGTACGGCGGATGCGCCCCCGGATACGCCGGCCGGCGCGATTCCGGCGCCCGGGCGGTCGGAGGATTGGATGCTCGGCGACCTCACGGTCGAGGTCGAGGCGAGCTTCGTCGAACTCGATACCCTCGCGGCCGTCGAGACCGCGCGCTTCCGGCGCGAGTTCACCGAGGAGCACCTGGTGTCGCCCGTCGCCGCCGCGCTCGCGATCGCCTCGGCGTGCCTCTCGGCGCAGGCCAACGACGAGGACCGCGCCGAGATGACGCTGTTCCTGCCCCGCGTGCTGCGCGCGGCGCTCGGAGTCGGCGCCTGGCTCGACGCGCGCGACGCGCTGCGCATGCTGCGCGAACGCGGCGCCGGCACGTGGAGCGAGGAGACGCTGCTGCAGGAAATCCTGCAGCCGGTCTCGATCGCCCGTGTCGTCGAGCGGCTGGACGCGCAGGACCCGACGGGACTCGGCGCGTTCCTCGCGATGGCGGGCGAACTCGGCGACGCCGGTGTGGACTGGATGACGCTCGTGCTCGCCGAGAGCCAGCAGCGCGACGTGCGCCGTGTCCTCGCGGAATCCATCGCGCAGACCTGCAAGGAGCGCCCGGAACGGCTCGCGCCATGGCTGTCCGACGGCCGCTGGTACGTCGTCCGCAACATCGTGCACATCCTCGGCTGGATCGGCGGCGCCGAGGTTGCGCCGCTGCTGCAGGCCGCGCTGCGTCACACCGACCCGCGGGTGCGCGCGCAGGTCGTCGCGTCGCTGTCCCGGGTGGAGCTGCGCCAGGCGCGGCCGCTGCTGGTGCGCGCGATCGAGGGCGCGGACACGCGGCTCTTCTGCCAGATCCTGTCGCAGCTCTCCGGCGCGCGCGATGCGGCGACGGCGCGCTTCGTCTACGCGTTCCTGCAGCAGGAGCGGTTCGCCACGCGCCCGCCGGAGGAACGCCGGGCCATCTACGCCGCGCTCGCGAGCGTCGGCGGCGACGAGATCGTGCCGGACCTCGAGGCCGAGCTGTTCAAGGGCAACTGGTTCGATCGCGAGCAGGAGCTCCACCGCCACAACATCGCCCGCATCCTCGCCCGCATCGGGACGCCGGCGTCGCGCGCGGTGCTCGAGCGGGGCGCCCAGTCCAAGCGTGCACCCGTCCGCCAGGCGTCGCTGATGGCGCTCGGCGGCTCGCAGAAGGAGGCCGCGTGAGCGAGCCGCTCCAGAACCCGGAGAACCAGCTCGCCGCCGTCGGCGAGGCGCTGGTGCTGCGGCTGTCGGCGCTCATGCGCACCGCGCGCACCTACGACGTCTCCAACCAGGCGTTCCAGCGCCAGCAGAACGAGTTCGTCGCGCTTCTCCGCCGGATCTTCGCCGAGGAGGACGAGGTCGCGCTCGTCGTCGTCGCGGACTACCTGTACCTGAACGGCGTCCGAATCAAGGCGCACACCAGCCTGCTCGGCGCCTACCACGCCGTGATGGCCGACTTCGAGCGCCGGCAGGTGGGCGGCCTGCGGTTCCTGCCCGGCCTGAGCGAGCCCGAGATCGAGCGCTTCTTCCAGATCTTCATGGCGGCCGACGACGCGTCGCTCGCCGAGCGGCTGCCGGACATGGTCGCGGAAGCCGCGATCGCGGGCGTGGTCGTGGTGCCCGCGAGCGACCTCGACGCCGACGACCTCGCGCGCGAGCTCGACGACAAGCCGACGCCCCAGGGCGAACGTGCCCGTGCGCGCCGCGTCTTCTGGCGCGCCGTGCTCGGCACCAAGAAGATCGTGCTGCGCACGCAGCAGAACGGCCGGCCCGACCTGCGGCAGGCCAAGCGTCTCGTGCAGCCGATCGTCGACAACATCATGAAGCACGAGTACTCGATCGTCGGCCTGACCGCGCTCAAGGACCACGACGAGTACACGTACGCGCACTGCGTCAACGTCGCGGTGCTCTCGATCTCGATGGGCCAGCAGCTCGGGCTGCCGCGGCAGGCGCTCGCCGACCTGGGCGTCGCGGGGCTGCTGCACGATCTCGGCAAGATGCGCATCCCCGGCGAGGTGCTGCGCAAGCCCGGCGCGCTCGACGCGAGCGAGTGGGCGCTGATGCACCGGCACCCGATCGAGGGCGCGATCATGATCGCGCGCATGCCCGGGCTTTCGACGGTGATGCTCGATGCGATGCGGGCGTGCCTCGAGCACCACATGAACTACAACTCCACGGGCTACCCGGAGATCTCGGTGCCGTGGGGGCAGGCGACCATGTCGCGCATCGTGGCGATGGCGGACTGCTTCGACGCGATCACCGCGCACCGGTCGTACTACAAGCGGCCGCGCACGCCGTTCGAGGGCCTGCAGATCCTGCTCGGGCCCAATCGCGTGAACTTCGATCCCGCCGTGCTCTGGGCGCTCGTCCGCAGCGTCGGCCTCTACCCGGCCGGCACCGTGCTGCAGACCGCGTCGGGCCACGTCGTCCTCTCGACCGGGCCGAACCCGCGCGATGTCACCCGCCCGCACTGCCGCGTGCTCGTCCGCCCGGACGGTACCGTCCCGAACGAGGACGAGCCGGAACGCTGGGACCCGATGCCCGAGTCGGACCACGCGCTGCGGGTGCTGCTGCCGGAGGAACACAAGGTCGCCACCTCCGACCTGCTCGCGGCCTGATCCGCCGGAAATGGGAGCGGGGGCGGTGCCATCGGCACCGCCCCCGTCCGTTTAGTGTGGGTCCGCCGTGCGAGCCTGGACGCTCCCCGTTGTTCCAGCTCCACCGCCGCGGCCCCACATCGTGGGGACGACCGTGTCAGTCGTCCCAGCCGTCGTCGTCGCTGATCCAGTGATCGTGCTTCCAGTACATCGTGCGGACGCAGCGACCGGTCGAGATCTCCACCACGTTGATCACCCGCGGCAGGTCCGAGCCGTACTGCGGGTCACGGCACTCGTCGAGCGTGTCCCACCAGCGATCCGAGTTCGGATCCTCGTAGCGGTAGCGCACGACCGTGCGCGCCTCGTCGCGATAGCCGTCGTCGCGGCGGCACTCGTTCCCGCGGTACACGGGGCCGCTCGAGTAGACGCGCTCGTGCACGACGACCGGATGCGACTGCGCCATCGCGGCGCCGAGCACGAAGCCGCCGATCAGGCCCGCGAGCGCGGGACCCGCGCCGCCCCGGTGCTCGTGCACGACCGTGACGCCCCACGGACGCCCCCAGCGGGCGTGGCCGCGATGCTCCCCGTGCCGGCCGCCCGGATACGCCTGCGCGAGGGGCGCCAGCGTCAGCGAAAGGGCCGCGATCGTCGTCGTGGCGAGCATCCAGCGGTTCAGCGTCGCATTGCGGATCATGATGGACCTCCGTCGTGGGATCGAGCTTCGACGGAGTACATGAGCAGGCGCCGTGCCACTCGCGCGGCACGGCGCCATCCTCGTCCCGATCAGGGGGTTACGTAGAAGAGGGCGCGACGCCGGGGGCCGCGAACGCTGTGGCGCAGGCGCCACACGCGTCGCGCACGCCGCGCCGTGCTGTCAGGGCCGCGTCACGCTGTGGTTCACCATGGTGCTGCGGTTGATCCAGCGCACGTGGCCGCCGGGCTTGATCGTCACGGTGGCCGGCTTGAAGGCGAACGCGTTGGCACCGCCCGCACCCACGCCGACCGCGACGGTGTCCGAGTCGGCGCCGGCGGCGGACACCACGACCGTGCCCGTCATGCCCACCGACTGGTGCGGCGTGCAGTGATAGGCCCACGTCCCGGAATCCGAGAAGGTGAAGCTCGACGACGAACCGGTGGCGGGGAAGGTGAAGTTGAAGCTGGGGCCCGAGCCGATGCCGGGTCCGGTGGGCGTTCCTCCACCGGACGAGCCGCCCGACTTGGAGCAGGAGACGAGCGCGACGAGCGCGACGAGTGCCGCGATCGCGGCGATGAGGCGAAGAGCGTGCATGCAACCTCCGGGGTCCGACGGCCGGTGGATGCCGCCAGTACGCGCCGCGCGCGCGAATGTGAACGCGCGCGGACCTCACCGGAACTTCACGTCACACGCCCCCCGGGGCCGTCCGTACGGGATCGCGCGGGTGGCCGCTCGCGGGTGATCGCGCCGTTCCGACATCCCGCTCCGCGGCGGTCGCCGCGCACTCGTCGCACGCGCTCAACGCGCCAGGACCAGCGCCGCCTCCCAGAGCGGCACCTGCGTCCGCGTCTCGTCGTGCCGCCACTGGCGGTCGAGCGCGAGCCGCACTCCGGCGCGGGGCCGCACGTCTACGCCCGCGATCCAGGTGGTGCGATGCCGGGACGGATCCTCGCTGCCGATCGCGCCGACGCCGTCCTGCGTGTCGGTCAGCTCGGCGCGCACGAACGGCGCGACCGCGCCGCGCGACCACGCGGCCTCGGCGTAGCCGCCGAAGAAGCGCTTGCCCGGCGCGTCGCTCGTGCCTGCGACGCCGAGCGCGCGCGCCAGCTCCGCGTGCGAGCCGATCGTGCCCATCGCGTACAGGCCGCGCCCGCGCAGCGGCCCTGCCTGCACGCACGCGTCGAGCTCGGCCAGCGTGACGCGGCAGCGCAGCGCGGCGTGCGTCGCGTCGGTCGCGACCGCCGAGCCGCCGATCCGGTCGACCGTCGCGTCCGGCGCGCGCCACGCCAGGCGCGCCGCGAGCGCCGGATGCGCCAGCGCTCCCGGGGCGAGCGGCGCGTGCGCGTCGCGCAGCGCGGCGTCGGCCGAGAGCCGGCGCGGATCGAGTCCGCCGGCGACCGCGAGCGTCCACGCGAGATGTGCGGGCGCCGCGCCGCTCGCGCCCGCGCCGAGCGCGCTCCACGGCCACGGGATCACGCGCCGCCGGGGCTCGTCGCGCACGGCGCCCGCGCCGTCGGGCATCGCCGCCGGAGCCGCCTCGGGGCCGACCGGCACGGTGAGCAGGCCCGCGCGGACGGTGAGCCCGTTCGCGACGCGGCCGCCGATCCACGCCTGCTCGACGCTCGCGACATCGGCCGCGAGTCCACCGTGGCGGATCGCGCCCGGATCGCCCGGCTCGCCACGCGCGAGCGGCTGGTGCGTCGCGGCGACCGCGAGTCGCCACGCGATGCGCGCCCCCGGCGCGGCGTCCAGCTGCGCCACCGCGCGCGCGAGCCCGCCGCGCAGCGGCAGGCGAGAGGGTGCGCCGTCCTCGCGCGCGAGGTCGAAGCGCTGCAGCACGAGATCGGCGCGGACCGCGAGCGTCGGCGGCGGCGTGGCGTGGGCCGTCGCGGTGCAGGCGAGCATCGCGAGCGCGAGGGCGGCGATGCGGCGCGGGATCACGGGAGCGGCTCCACGGGCGGGAGGTCGGCGGGGCCCGGGCATCCTGCCCGGGCCACGGCCAGCCACGAGGGCGCGGGGTGGATGGCAACCCGCGACGTTCGCGACACGGTCCTCCGGTGGGCGATGCGCTCGAGTGGTCGAACCGGTTCGCATCGTCCGGACCGTGCGCGGAAAGTGCTACCCGTGCCGGGCGGGGTCAAGATCGAAAGTGCGCGCGTGCGTGTTGCGTCCGCGCGATCAGGCCCCGCCGGCGTGCCCGCGATGCGTGCGCAGCACGAGCGCCCAGGCCATCGCGACGAGCGGCGCCAGGTCCGGCTCGCGGCGTGCGGCGTCCTCCAGTTCCACCACGCACTCGCGGCGCAGGAAGCTCCGCTGCGCGACGACGTGCACGAGTGGCAGGAGCTCGCCCGTGCGCAACGCCCAGCGCATGCCCCAGAACCCTTCGCGCCGCCAGAGCAGCGTCGCGCGTCCCTCGCGCATCAGCCGGCCGTTCGCCCACCATCCCGGCGCGAAACGCGCCTGCATGGCTCGGTCGCCCGCCGCGGAAAGCGTGAGTTCGAGCGGGAACCGCGTGCGCATCTCCCACGTCGCGCTCGCGAACCGCACCGTGATCGGCCGCCCGAACGTTCCGTGACCGCGCATCACCGCGACCGGCTGCCCGTCCACGAGCAGCCGCCAGCGCGATGCGAAGCGGCCGGGCTGCGTCCAGCGCCAGGTGCCACGCGCGTCCGGATCGAACGGAGCCAGGGCGAGCGTGTCGTCGGCATCGGTCCGCCGACGTACCGCGGAAAGCGTCGCTGCGTTCACGTGCGTCCTTTCTTCGGCCGCCGGGCGTCACCGCCCGGCGCACGCCCTTCCTGCTGGAGCGAACGGCGCAGCACGAACTCGATCTGCGCGTTCAGGCTCCTCAGGTCGTCGGCCGCCCACTTCTGCAGGGCGTCGAGGACTTCCGGGTCGATCCGGAGCAGGAAGGGTTTCCGTTCCGCCACGCCGTCTCCTTACTGGTAGAGCGTGCCGGCGTTCACGATCGGCTGCGTCTCGTGCTCGCTGCAGAGCACGACGAGCAGGTTGCTCACCATGGCCGCCTTGCGCTCCTCGTCGAGCGTCACGACCTGGCGCTTGTTCAGCTCGTCGAGCGCCATCTCGACCATGCTCACCGCGCCTTCGACGATCTTGGTGCGCGCCGCGATCACCGCGCTCGCCTGCTGGCGGCGCAACATCGCGTTCGCGATCTCGGCGGCGTAGGCGAGGTGGCTGATGCGCGCTTCGATCACCTCGATGCCCGCCTTCTCCAGGCGCGACTGGATCTCGCGCTTCAGGTCCTCGGCCACTTCCGCCGTGTTCGCGCGCAGCGACATCTGCCCGTCCTGGTGCGCGTCGTACGGGTGCGCCGTCGCCAGGTTGCGCAGCGCCGCCTCGCTCTGCACGTGCATGAAGTTGTCGTAGTTGTCGACCTGGAAGATCGCCTCGGCGGTGTCGATCACGCGCCACACCACCACGGCCGCGATCTCGATCGGGTTGCCGTCGTGATCGTTCACCTTGAGCTTGGCGCTCTCGAAGTTGCGCACGCGCAGCGACACTTTGCGCTTGTCCGCGAACGGGTTCGCCCACCACAGGCCCGGGCGTCGCTCGGTGCCGCGGTATTGGCCGAACAGCACCACCACGGAGCCGACGTTGGGGTCGACCACGAAGAAGCCGGCCAGCATCAACGCCAGCACGACGAGCAGCACGACGGCGAGGATGACGAAGATCGGCTGGTGCTGGACCGCCGAGGCGATCACCCAGACGATGTCGAGCACGATCAGCAGGGGCAGCCCGATCAGCATCGCCATGCCGGGACTGGTGCGGGCTTCGGTTTCGCGAATCATGGAACGCGAGCCTCCTTTCGGGTGGCAAGATAGCGATATGATATCACATCGCTAGCATCCCGGAATACGGCCCCCCGGGCCGCCGGGTTGCGCGGCCGCAACTCCTTGTCCCCGAAGGGCCGGCACGGGATAATCCGCGCCCTTTCCGGCGGGGATCATGCTGATCGAACTCTCGGCACTCGGATTCCAGGCGCTCTTCACGCTGGTGCTGGCGGCCGTCTACCTCGGCCTCTTCCGCCAGCAGCGGCAGCGCTACTTCCTGACGTGGGCGTTCGCGTGGATGCTCTACGCGGCGCGGCTCGCGTTCATCTCGGCGTACCTCGTGCACCGCGCCGAGGGCCCGCGCGCCGAGGTGTGGTTGTTCGGCCACCAGGCGATGACGGCGCTCACCGCGCTGCTGCTGCTGGTGGCCGCGCTGCAGTTCTCGCGCGGCGCGCGCTGGCGGCGGCGCTACGCGGTGATCGGCGCGGTCGCGGTCGCGTGGGCCGCGTTCTCCGTGCTCGTGATCCACAACATGGCGGTGGCCGGCACCACGAACGTGCTCCTGCTCGCCGGCGTCACGCTGTGGACCGCGGGCGTCTTCTGGCGCCAGCTGCGCCAGACACCCTCCACCGGGACGCGGCTGCTGGCGTGGACGTACACGCTCTGGGGCCTGCACCACCTCGATTACCCGATCCTGCGGCCGCTCGGACAGGGGGTCGTGTTCGGCGTCATCCTCGACGTGCTCTTCATCCTTTCGGTCGCGATCGGCACGCTGGTGATGGTGCTCGGGCAGGAGCGCCGCACGCTCGAGCAGCGCACGCTCCAGCTCGAGCAGCTGACGCAGCTGCTGCTGCGCGCGCAGGAGGAGGAGCGCCGCCGCATCGCGCGCGAGCTGCACGACGAGGCGGGGCAGGCGCTCACCGCGGCCAAGATCTCGCTCGACCTCGCGGGCGCGAAGGAGGAGAGCGCGCTGGTCGGCCGCGCGCTGGAGCAGGTGCGCGACCTCTCCGAGCTGCTGCGTCCGCGCGCGCTCGACGACCTCGGGCTCGCCTCGGCGCTCCGCGCGCTGGTGAACGACTTCCGCGCCCGCACGCGGATCGACGTGCAGCTGCAGACGAGCGACGAGGATCCGTGGCCACCGGAGGTCGCGCTCGTGGTCTACCGCGTCGTGCAGGAATCGCTCACCAACGTCGCGCGGCACAGCGGCGGCAGCCGCGCCTGGGTCACGGTGGCCCGCGACGGCGTGCGCGCGACCGTCGCGATCGAGGACGACGGCCGCGGCGCGGGCGAGGAGCCACGGCCGCACCTCGGCTTGCTCGGAATGCGCGAGCGAGTCACGCTGGTGGGCGGCGAGCTGGTGCTGGGCCGCGCGGCGGCCGGCGGGCTGCGCGTGGAGGCGACGTTGCCGCTGAAGGGGGGGGCATGAGCGAGATCGAGCACGAAGGGGACGAGGCTCCGCGCGGACCGACGCGCGTGATGCTGGCCGACGACCATCCGCTGGTGCGCGCGGGCGTGCGGCGCGTGCTCGAGGGCGTGCCCGGGATCGAGCTGGTCGGCGAGGCCGGCAGCGGCGCCGAGACGCTCGCGGGCCTCGCGAAGGTGCAGCCGGACGTGCTGCTGCTCGACCTCAACATGCCCGACGGCGACGGCTTCTCGGTCCTGCGCGAAGCCCGCTCGGTCGCGCCGGACACGCACATCATCGTGCTCACGATGCACGCGCAGCCGGAGTACGTGACGCGTGCCGTGCGCGACGGCGCGAACGGCTACCTGCTCAAGGACCTCGCGGTGCAGGACCTGCTGGCGGCGATCGAGGCGGTGATGACCGGCGGCTCGTTCTTCAGCGAGCGCGCGCAGCGGACGCTCGCCGACAGCCTGCGCACCGGCGGCGACGTGGATCGGCCGCTCGCGAAGCTGACCGGCCGCGAGCGCGACGTGCTGATCGGGGTCGCGCGCGGGCTGACCACCAAGGAGATCGCGGCGGCGCAGAACATCAGCGCGCGCACGGTCGAGACGCACCGCGCGAACCTGATGCGCAAGCTCGACCTCCGTTCGGTCGCGCTGCTCACGCAGTTCGCGATCCGCGAAGGGCTGATCGAGGGTCCGCGCGACCCGGCCTGATCGTTCGGGCGCGACGGCGAAGGCGTGCGCACGGCCTGCGGCGCCGCCCGTTCGGGCGCCGCGCCGGGTCCAGATGCGAGGCGAATCGCGGCAGTGGTGCGGCGCGCGGAAGCGCACGCGTGGAATTCCCGGTGATTCCTCCCGGTCGCCTCCGCGGACTGCTACCAACGTCCCTCCGTATCCGTACGGAGTGAAATTTCAGCGAAACTCCGAATGGTGAACCGCGCACGGCGGGACCGATATTCGACTCGCCATGCGACTCCATCCCGCATCCGCCCGCCTTCTCGCCGCGACGCTCGCGGTGGCCGCGGGCGTGCAAGGGGCGGCGGCCCAGGAGCCCGACAGCCTGCGGGTCCGAACGCGTGGTGTGGCGGACACCATCACGGTGCTCAAGCCCGTGCAGGTGGATGCGCAGCGATCGGTTTCCCCCGAGCGGACCACGGCCACCGCGGTCCGCCTCGACCGCTCCAAGCTGGTGCGCTTCCAGCCGGCCACGACCGGCGACGCGCTGCAGGCCGCGCCGGGGCTCGACATCGTCAAGACGGGGGCATGGGATTCGCGCGTCTCGGTGCGCGGTCTTTCCGGCGAGCGCGTGCTCGTCATGGTGGACGGCGTGCGGCTCCAGACCGGGCGCGGGCACGGGGCGCAGACGTCGCTCGTCTCCGTCGACCAGCTCGAGTCGTTCGAGCTGCTGCCCGGCGGCGGCAGCGCGCAGTTCGGTTCCGACGCGCTCGGCGCGGTGGTCAACCTCGTCACGCACCGCAGCCTGTTTGCCTCCGATCCCACCGCGACGCTCTCGCTCGTCGGGCGCGTGACGGACCCGGGCGACGGCGGCAGCGCGCACGCGCGGCTGCGCGTGCTGCATCCGCGCTGGGGCGCCGAGCTGGGCGTGGGCGGCGACCGCCTGCGCGAGGTGGTGACCCCGTACGGCGCCGTGCCCCAGAGCGGTCACCACGAACTCGACGTGAACGGCCGCGGCGCGCTGCAGTGGCGCGCGCTCACCGCCGACTACGAGCACACGCGTCACGCCGCGTTCGACATCGGCCTGCCCGGCTTCGCCACCGCCGCCGGCGGCAGCGCGGAGTACCCGCTGCAGTCGCGCGACGCCGACCGGCTCGAGCTCTCGACGCCCGAGAGCGGCTGGCGCCCCGAGTTCCGGCTGCTCGCGGTGCAGCAGCGCTTCCTCACACGCTACGACGAGATCTCCGTCGACAGCCTGTTCGTGCGCCGCGTGCTGCGCGGCTTCCAGAGCAACGACGCCGCCGACCGCATCACCACGTGGTCGCGCTCGCTGCAGCCGAGCCTGCGGCGCGGACCGCTGCGCGTGTTCGGCGAGTACCGCTACGAGACGACCGGCGGTTCGCGGGTCACGACCAACGTCACGACCAACACCTCCGGCGCGACCACCGCGACCAGTGTCCGGACCGGCGAGAGCATGCCGCCCGCGCGGCGCACGGTGCTCGCGGCCGGCGCGACGCTCGGCGGCCGGCTGAGGTCCGTGCGCTGGGAGACCGGTGCGCGCTGGGACCACCAGCACGCCGTCGCGGACTCCACGCCCATGAGCTTCACGTCGGCGCTCGACGTCACGAACCAGCGTCCGAGCGTGGACGGCGGGCTCTCGCGCGCGTTCGGGCCGGTCGAGCCGTACGTGCACGCCGGCACCGGCTTCCGCGCCCCGAACCTTGAGGAGCGCTACTTCAACGACGACGTCCACGGCGGCATGCACGTGTTCGGCAATCCCGACCTGGTGGCGGAGCGCTCGTTCACGTCCGAGGGCGGCCTGCGGTTCGGCGAGATGCTCGGCGGCCACGTCCAGTCGGCGCGCGTCTCCGTGTACCGCTCCGACGTCGACGACATGATCTCGATCCAGTACGTCGACATGCTCTACGGCGTGCCGCGCTTCCAGTACCGCAACGTCCGCCGCGCGCGCCTCGAAGGTGCGGAGCTGCAGGCGGACGTGCGGCTCGGCGGCCTGCAGGTCGTGGCGTCGGGATCCCTGCCGCGCGGCCGCGACGTCGCGACCGGCGCGCGGCTCAACGACGTCGGCTCGGGCCACGTGACCATGGACTTCCGCGTGCCCGTCCGCCGCGTGCTCCCCAACGGCACGATCACGCTGCGCGCGCGCTGGAACGACGCGACCTTCGCCGAGAAGGAGCAGGACCTCGCCGGGCCGGCGTTCTGGCTCGGTTCGGCCGAGGCGACGTGCGTGGTCGGCGGAACGCGGATCGCATTCGCCGTCCGGAACCTCACCAACGAGTCGTACCGCGAACACCTCAGCTTCGTTCTCGAACCGGGGCGGACTTGGTCGCTGGCCATGCGCCGCGACCTGACGCCGCCGTGGTTCGTGTCCCATAAGGAATGACCCCCATGCGCCTCCATCCGCGCACGCTCGCACTCCTCGCACTGCTGCTTCTCGTGCCCGCCGCCTCGGCGCGCACGCGCCCGAACCCCGAAGGCCGCATCCTGCTCGACCCGCTCGCCCCCGGACCGCGCGCCACGCTCCGCGTCGTCGCGCCGGCGGCGGCGGCCGCCGTCACCGTGTCGCCCGTGGGGCTGCCGGCCGGCGCGGTCGCGATCGATTCGACGTGGTACGACCTGCAGGACATGGGGTCGCTCGGCCACCACATCGAGGTGGGCGACGACGGCCGCGTCCACGCGACGTGGATGGACGACCTCTGCGAGGCGGCCGGCAGCTGCCCGCCCAACCTGAATGCGGTGCAGCCCTATCCGCAGCGTGGCATGGCGTACGCGTACCGCGACGCGCAGGGCACCTGGCACGACCTCGGCAAGGTCGCCGACCCGGCGACCGCGTCGCACCCGTGCTGCAGCGCCGCCGAGATGTTCGGCGGGCTCGGTTCGCTGGCGCTCGCGCCCTCGGGCCGCGCGATCGTCGCGCAGCACCTGAACGAAGATGGCTGCGACCTGCACGGCGACTTCTTCCTCGAGAGCGGCGCCGGGACGTCCACATGGATGGACCACCTCGCGCCCATCGCCGGCGGCAACAGCTTTCTCTTCCCGCAGGCGGCGATCACGCCCGGCGGCGGCGTGTCGCTGCTGGGCGAGGTGCCGGTCGCGGGGCTCTACGACGAGACGGTCCAGATCGGCACGAGCTGGTTCCCGACCACCGGCACGCCGTACACGTGCTTCAACTGGCAGGGGCAGGCGTGGCTCAACCTGATCCCGGGTGTCGTGCCCGCCTCGCTGTTCCGCGACGGCCGGCCCGCGTACCCGTGCATGGCCGCGGCCTCCGACGGCCGCGTCGGCATCGCGGTGGGGGACTACGGCGGCAGCATGTACCTGATCGAGTCGGCCAACGGGACGTTCGCGGCCAACACCGTGACGATCCGCAACCTCACCAACTACACGGACGCGCAGATCGTGCGCGGCGATTCGCTCTCGACGCAGTACCGCGCCTACATCCACTGCCACCTCGCGTACGCCGACACCACGCCGCACGTCGTGTGGAGCGAACTGCAGGCGCGCAGGAACGGCACCACGGTCACGTACTACGACCACCTCAGCCGCATCGAGCACTGGAGCCCGAACCGCGGCGTCGAGACCGTGTACCAGGTCCCGGCAGGCGTCGCCGACCACTTCGACGACATCGACAACGGCCTCAACGGCCCGCTCGCCGGATTCAACACCATCTCCGTGGACTGGCCGCAGGTCGGCTTCTCGCCGGACGGCTCGGAGACCTACGTGGCGTGGCTGCGCTACACCGACGCCGAGATCGACCCGACCGCCGACGGCGGCTACCCCGGCATCTGCACGGGGCTCGGGTTCGGCGACATCGCGTGCAGCGTCGGCCGCACGGGCCAGCCGTGGTCCGCGGCGCAGGACTTGACCAACACGCCGAACACCGACGAGCGCTTCTTCTCGCTCGCGACGCGCAATCCCGGCGGCCGGCTCCACCTGCTGTTCCAGGCCTCGGCCACCAACCAGTCCGGCTGCGTCCTGATCGGCGATCGCGGTGCGACGCCGATCAACGTGCTGCGCCGGATCGCCTACCTCGAGGTGAAGCCGGCGGCGAGCGTGCTCGCCGCGCCCGCGCCCACGCACCTCGCGAGCCCGCGCGCGCTGCGCGCGGCTCCCAATCCCGTTTTCGGCGCCGCGCGCGTGACGTTCTCCGCGGCGCTCGAACCGAATCCGGCCCGTCGCGTCGAGGTCTACTCGATCGACGGCCGGCGCGTGGCGTCGCTGCCGATGTCGAATGCCGTCCCGGTGCAGTGGGACGGGCGCGACGACGGCGGCCGCCGCGTTCCCGCGGGCGTCTATCTCGCCCGCCTGAGCGACACCGATCCGGAAGGCGCCGTGCGCATCGTGCTCGCACGATGATCGCTCCGCCCCATCCTGCGCTGCGACCCCGACGACGGAGGATCTTCCCCATGAACCTGGCGAGAACGTTCACACTGGCCGCGCTGCTCGCGCTCCTGGCCGCGATTCCCGCGGCCGCGTACACGGTCGAGGAAGAACATGTGAACGGTGGCGACACCCAGCTCACGTGGCTGCCCGGCTTCGACACCAACCGCATGCTCATCGGCAAGACGCTCGACGCGTCCGATGCCGCGTACGCGAACCCGTCCGGCGACCACACGGTCGGCCAGCTCGTGAGCGCCACGATCGACAGCGGCGGCATCGCGCTCTCGTGCGTGGATCCGCAGGGCCAGTACGACTACACGTGGGAAGGCTGGTTCTTCACCGGCGACGGCAGCTCGCGCCGCGGTCTCGTGCTGCGCGCCGACGCGAGCAGCAATTTCAAGAGCTGCTACCAGTTCGTGCTCTACTCCGGCAACGGCCAGCTCGTCTTCCGCAAGCTGATCGGCCAGGTGCCGACGTCGCTCGCGAGCTGGATCGGGCCGAACATCCCCGGCGGCGTGCCGCAGGCGAACACGTGGCACAAGCTCAAGGTGCAAGCGACCGCGAACCAGTTCCGGCTGTGGTTCGACACGACGGAGCTGACGAGCGGCGGACCGATCGTCGACACGGCGAGCCCGCTCATGACCGGGTTCGTGGGCGTCTACAACTTCCGCGCCGACATCTCGAACACCTTCACGTACTTCGACGACCTGCTCCTCACGACCGACGCGCCCGTCGCGACGCGCGGCACGACGTGGGGCAGCCTGAAGGCGCTCTACCGGTAGCGTCCGCGTCTCCGATCGGCCTGTGAACGGCCGCGCTCCCGTCGGGGGCGCGGCCGTCGTGCGTTGCGGCACAACGTGATGCCGACCCCGCGCACACGAGCGCTGTCCCGCTGCCGGAAACCGGCCTACGCTGCCGGCGACGGGCCGCCGGGTCCGATTCGTCCCCCAACAGACCAGTGCAGGCCGGGGAATCGAAAGGAACACCGCACGAAGTCGCTCGGCGCCGGCGCCTGCACGGGCTGCAACGCGGGCGCGCAGCTGAACCTGCAGGGTGTGTGGGCGAGCGAGCCCGCACCTGCGCCGCAGGTCGAGGACTACACGCAGGGCCCGCAGTCCACGGTGACGCTCAACCGCCGCAACCAGCCGGTGCCCACGCTCGAGCACACCTGGGGCGCGCTGAAGGCGATGTACCGCTAGCGTCTTCGGCGTCCCGCGAACGCACGAACGGCCGGCCCGCATCGGGCCGGCCGTTCGCGTGTCGCGCGCCCGCGTCAGCGCTTGCGCGCCGGGCGCTTCGCGGGGCGTTTCGGCGCGGCCGCGCGCTTTGGCGGCACGCCGTCGGCCGCGTCGCCGCGCTTCGCGGCGGCGAGCAGTGTCTTCGGCGCGTTCACCTCCATGGCGAGCAGCGCGTGCGAGAGCGTCTTGCCCTGCGCGTCGAGCCGCAGGCTCACGGTGCCGCCGCCGCCCAGCGATTCGTGCAGCAGGAAGTTGAGCGCGCCCAGGTTCGGCACCTCGTGGCGCTCGACCTTGCCGAGGCAGATGCCCTTGAAGCGCTTCTTCACCACGGCGGCCGTGAGCGTCTTCGCGAGCCACGGGTAGACCTCGGGCGAGCGCGCGATGACGCCGATGTTCGCGGTGTCGCCCTTGTCGCCGCTGCGCGCGTGCGCGAGCGCCGAGAGCTTCACGCGCACGCTGCCCGCGGCGCCCTTCGCCTTCGGGAACTCGTGCTTCGGCAGCGCCGCGGGGCGGCCGATCTCGCGCAGCGGCGTCGGCCACTCGAGCGCCTGCTCGCCGTCGCGCGTCAGCAGGCGCGGCTTCACGAGGTCGCGCGGCACCAGCGCCGGCCAGTACGCGACCACTTCCTGCGGCTGCGGCCGGCCGCCGGTGACGGCGACGCCGGGAGGGCCGGAAAGGATCACCGCGGGCACCAGCTTGCCGAACGCCTCGATCTTCGCGCGGTCGTGGTCGCGCACCGAGAGCCGCAGCAGCACTTCGGGCGCGTCGACCTCGGGCGCGAGCGGGCCCCAGCACGCCGAGTGTCCCACGAGCTCGGTGTGCGTCGCCGCGAACGAAAGCCCGAGCCGCTTCCAGAAGAGCCGCGCGAACTCGCGCGCCTTGGCGGCCGCGTCGGGCGCCGAGATGATGAGCGTGCCCGAGGCCTTCCAGCCGTCGGCGTACGCGGCGCTGACCTTGAGCGAGCCCGGCGCCGGCCGGCCCTTCACGCCCCACACGCGCACGCGGTCGCGCCCGGCCTGCTCGAGCCGGATCGTGCCGAAGTCGGCGATCACGTCGGGTGTGATGTAGCCGCGCGGGTCGCCCATCTCGTAGACGAGCTGCTCCTTCACGGTGCGCACGGTGACCGCGCCGCCGGTGCCCGCGTGCTTGGTCACGACGAACGAGCCGTCGGGGGAGACCTCGATCACGGGGTAGCCGATCGTTTCGAACTTCGGCACGCGCCGCCAGTCGGTGAAGTTGCCGCCGGTGGACTGCGCGCCGCACTCGACGATGTGTCCCGCGACGATGCCGGCCGCGAGCCGGTCCCAGTCGTCGGGCGCCCAGCCGAACGCGTGGATCATCGGCGCCAGCGTGATGCCCGTGTCGGTGCAGCGGCCCGTCACCACGATGCGCGCGCCGGTCGCGAGCGCCTCCACCACGGGCCACGCGCCGTAGTAGGCGTTCGCGCTGCTCACGCGCTCGCGCACGCCGGTGAACGCCGCGCCGTCCTCCATGTTGTCGAGCGGCGCGCCCGCGGCGTTCAGCTCGCCGATGCGGTCCATGAGGTCGTCGCCGAGCACGGCGGCGACGTCCAGTTCGACGCCGCGTTTCGCCGCCATCGCGAGCAGCGCGTCGCGGCACGCGGCCGGGTTCACGCCGCCGGCGTTGGTGATGACGCGCACGTTCTTCGCGAGCAGCGCGTCCAGCGTTTCCTCGACCTGCGCCACGAAGTCGCGCGCGTAGCCGGCCTTCGGGTCGCGCGAGCGCTGTTTCTGCATGATCGACATCGTGATCTCGGCCAGGAAGTCGAGCGTCACGAAGTCGGTGGCGCCCAACTCGACCTGGCGGCGGAACTGCGCCAGGTCGTCGCCCCAGTAACCGCCGGCGTTGGCGATGCGGATCGTCTCGGACATGCGGGCTCCCGAAGAGGGGAAGTGCGTGGAAGGACGCGCGATCGGCCGGACGGTAGTCACCGCCCCCGTGGCGGTCAATGGCGACGGCATCGCCGGAATTCCCTGAAGCCGCGCGCGATGGCGGCCGACACCGTCCGGTGGAGCGGTTGGGAGCGCTCCTGTCGCATACGGATCGGCGGCCGCGCCGGTCCCGACACGCCAGGGTCGGCGTGCCGCGGCGCGGCATTGCGCGGGTGGATCACCGTGCCGAGTCGCTGGTTTCCCTCCGGGCTGCGGGCCCGGCTCCTCCTGATCGTGTTCCTCGCGGTGTGCGGCACGACGCTGCTCATGCTCGCCAACGAGCGCGAGCAGCGCCGCGCCCTGCGCGAGCGGGTCTGCGCCGAGACCATGCTCCTGAGCCGGCTCGTCGCGGCCCACGCGGACCGGCTGCTGGCCCGCGCGACGCCCGCGCCGACGCCCGAGCGCACCCTGGCGCTCGCGGTGTCCGCGGCCCGCGACGCCGCCGTGCTCGTGCGCCTGGAGCCGCGGACGCGCACCGGGGAGCGGGTCGAGTTCCTGATCCTCGATCGCGAGGGCCGGGTCGTGGCGCGGCCGCCGGCGAGCGCGCCGGGGCCGGACTCGCAGCTCGCGGGATTCGCGCCGGTGCCGCGGCCGGGCTGGGCGCAGGAGGTGCGCGGCGGCGATGGGCACCGGCACGTGGCCGCGTTCACGCCGGTCACCGCGGGCGGCGTCACGTACTGGGCGGGCGCGTCCATGGACATGGACCTGCTGTTCGCGCACGAGACGCAGGCGCTGCTGCGGAGCCTGGGACTCGTCGCCCTGCTCGGGCTGCTCGTGGCCGCGCTCGCGTGGTACGGCGCGAGCGTCGCCGTGCTGCGCCGCGTCGACGCGCTGCTCGTCGCGACGTCGCGCCTGCGCGCGGGCGACCTCTCGGCGCGCACCGGGCTGGCGCACGTGCGCGGCGAGCTGGGCGAGCTCGGCCGGCAGTTCGACGCGATGGCCGAGGCGATCGAGCGCCACGTGGACGAACAGGAGCGCGCCGAGCGGCGGCTGCGGCTCTCGGAGGCGCGCAAATCGGCCGTGCTGGAAGCCTCGCTCGACGGCATCCTGCTGCTCGACGGCATGGGCCGCGTGATGGAATGCAACGCCGCGGCGCGCCGCATGTTCGGCTGCGACGGCCGGCGCTGCGTGCACCACCGGCTCGCCGAGCTCTTCCCCGAGGCGCCCGCGATCGACGCCGGCGCGTTCGCGTCGCCGCGCGAGGCGATCGCGACGAGCGGCCGCCGGCTGGACGCGTCCACGTTCCCGGCGGAGATCTCGATCGCGCCGATCCGCGATCCGTCCGCGATCGGGCTGTTCGCCGCGACCGTGCGCGACGTGACCGAGCGCCGGCAGCTGGAACGCACGCTGCGCACGCTGTCCTACGTCGACGAACTGACGGGGCTCTACAACCGGCGCGGCTTCCTGATGTTCGCCGAGCACCAGCTGAAGCTCGCCGCGCGCGCCGGGCAGCACGTGGTGCTGGTCGAAGTCGACCTGGACGGCCTCAAGGCCATCAACGACACGTTCGGCCACGCCAACGGCGATCGCGCGCTGGTCGAGCTGGCCCGGCTGCTGCGCGCCAGCTTCCGCGACACGGACATCGTCGGCCGCATGGGCGGCGACGAGTTCGTGGTGCTGGCGTGCGAGTCCGGCAGCGAAGGCGCCGAGACCGCGATCGAGCGCTTCGCGATGCGGCTCGCCGGCCGCAACGGCGTCGGCGACCTGCCGTGGACGCTCTCGGCCTCGATCGGTTGGGTGCGCGGCACGCCCGAGGGCGCGGACGTGCTGCCGCGCCTGTTGGAGATGGGCGACGAGCGCATGTACGAGGACAAGCGCCGCCACCGCGGCCAGCGCGCCGCCGCGCGCGGGCCGTCGCTGGCCCCGCCGATCGGCGCGCCCGCCGTCGCGGAGGTGCCCGTCGAGGGCGAACCGGACGCGACGCGCGAGGCGCGCCGCGCCACCGGAGTGCCCGCCGAGCGCCGCGCCGTCGCCTGAGCCGGACGGGACCGCGGGCCGCCGGCGCGCCGCGCGGGCGTTGAACGCCTGTTCGCACCCCTGTTACATTGCGGCGTTCCCGTCCCGCTGCGCGCCCCACCGGGTGGACGCGCGGCACCGGTTTTACGCGAGGTGTCCCCATGTCCGTTGCCGATCGCTCGCTGACGCTCGCCGACGCCGCCCTGCCGCGCGCCGGCGCCGCGATGAACGTCGTGCTCGTCCTGCTCGCCGCCGCGCTCACCGCGGTCGCGGCCCAGTTCGAGATCCGCCTGCCCTGGACGCCCGTGCCCTTGACCGGACAGACGATGGTCGTGCTGCTGTGCGGCGCCGTGCTCGGCGCTCGGCGCGCGTTCCTCGCGCAGGCGCTCTACCTGGTCGCCGGCACCTGCGGCGCGCCCGTCTTCTCGGGCGGCGCGGCCGGCCCGATCCACCTGGTCGGGCCCTCGGGCGGCTACCTCGTGTCGTTCCCGTTCGCGGCCCTGGTCACCGGCCTGCTCGCCGAGCGTGCGTGGGACCGCAAGCCGCTCACCATGTTCCTCGCCATGCTCGCGGGCTCGGCGGTGATCTTCGCGGTCGGCCTCGTCCAGCTCTCGCGCTTCGTGCCGCAGGGCTCGCTGCTCGCGACCGGCCTGCTGCCGTTCCTGCCCGGCGACGTGCTCAAGTCGGCGATCGCGGCGGGCCTGTTCCCGCTCGCGTGGGGCGCAGTCAAGCGCTCGGAGAACGCGTGACGGTTCGCACCATCGCGGTGCTGGGCGCCGGCCTGATGGGGCGCGGCATCGCGTACGTGTCGGCCGTGGGCGGGTACGCCACGCGCCTGCACGACCCCAATCGCGACGCCCTCGAGCGGGGCGCGTCGGAGATCGACGCCACGCTCGAAAAGGGCGTCGCGACGGGCAAGGTGACGGACTCGGACGCGATCGCCGCGCGCAAGCGGCTCACGACGGCCGGCTCGCTCGAGGAAGCGGTGCGCGACGCCGACCTCGTGATCGAGGCGGCGCCCGAGGACATCGCACTCAAGGTCGAGACGTTCGCCCGGGTGGACGCGATCGCGCCGCCCGAGGCGATCCTCGCCTCCAACACCTCCTCGCTCTCGATCACCGAGATGGCCGCGGCCACACGCCGCGCGCCGAAGGTCGTGGGCATGCACTTCTTCAACCCCGTGCACCGGATGAAGCTGCTGGAGATCGTCCGCGCGCTCGAGACCAGCGAGGAAACGCTGGCCGCCTGCGCGGCCGTGGGTGAGCGGATGGGGAAGGAGTGCGTCACGGTGCGCGAATCGCCCGGGTTCGTGACCTCGCGCATCAACGCGATGATCGGCAACGAGGCCTTCTACATGCTGCAGGAGGGCGTCGCGAGCGCCGCCGACATCGACCGGGCCCTCAAGCTGGGATTGAACCACCCCATGGGCCCGTTCGAACTCGTGGACCTGGTCGGTCTCGACACGCGGCTCTCGATCCTGCGCTTCCTGCACCGCACGCTGGGCGAGAAGTTCCGGCCCTGCCCGCTCATGGAGCAGTACGTCGCCGCCGGCCGCCTCGGCCGCAAGTCCGGGCGTGGCGTCTACGACTACCCCGCGAAGGGCTGACGCCGGGTTCGGCCCTGCGGCCCGGGGCGCGATTCACGGGCATTGAAGCGCCGTATCGGGCCTGATAGCTTGGGGGTTCGCCCGCGCCGCGCACGCTGCCTTTCCGCCATGCGCGTCGCCCCCCTCGGCCGATCGCGGACCACCGGAGACTGCCCCGTCCATGCCCGCCCGACGCACGAAGAAGGCCGCGCGTTCCACCGCCGCCGCACGTCGCGCGAAGCCCCGGAGCACTGCGAAGTCCACCGCGAAGAATCGTGTCGCCGCCCGCAAGGCGGCCGCGCCCGCGAAGCAGCGCGTCACCGCGCCGAAGGCGGCCGCGCCCGCGAAGAAGCGTCCCGCGGCGAAGCGTTCGACGAGGCCCGCCGCGCCGAGCACGTCGCCGCGCGCCGCCGCGGTGCGCGACCTGGAGCGCGGCTGTGATGCGATCCTCGCGGCGATCCGCGGACTCTCGGCCGATGCGGCCGAGCGGCCGATCGCGCCGGGGCGCTGGAACGCGCGGCAGATCCTGCTGCACCTCGCGTACTGGGACGAGTGGATGCTCGGCGTGCTGCCGGCCGCGGTGCTCCGCAACCAGCCGCACGAGCCGTTGGGCGGCGCGCGCGTGAACGCCGCCAACGCTGCGGCCGTCGCCGCGGGCAAGGACCTGCCGTGGGACGAGGTGCGCCGGCTGTGGGCCGAGCAGCGCGCGCTGCTGCTCGGGCTGCTGGCCGCGGTGCCCGCGAAGCCGGCCGAGCGCTGGACCAAGGCGCACGCGCTGGGCGCGGCGCTGGACGGCTACGCGACGCACGACCGCCATCACGCGCAGCAGATCCGCGACGCGCGCAAGCGCAAAGCGCCCGCGTTCACGCCCGCCTTCGCGCCGCAGCGCGCGAGTGCGAACGCGAAGGAGCTGATGCTCTTCGACCTGCAGCGCGCGCGCACTGCGGTGCAGGCGGCGCTCAAAGGTCTCTCCGGCGGTTCGGGCGAGCGCCCGCTCGGCCCCGGCCGCTGGACCGTGCGCGAGCTGGTGCTGCACCTCGCCGCGCGCGACCAGGCGCGGCTCGACGAGTTCGACGCGGTGCTGGCCGGCGCGAACCCTTCGTGGAAGGGCGTCGAGGGCGAGGCGATGGCGAAGGTGAACGAATCGCACCTCGCGCCGTGGCGCGGCCTCTCGTGGGACGAGGCGCTGGGACGCATGCAGGTGCTGCGCGACCGTCTCGTCACGGCGCTGCTCGCCGTCCCGGCCGAACCCGCCGAGCGCTGGACCGCGGCGCACCCGTTCGGCGCCATGCTGCTCGCGCTCGTCGCACACGACCGTCATCACGCGGAGCAGGTGAAGCTCGTCCGCATCTCTTGAGGCACCCAACGGAGGATTCATGTCGGGGACGGTCGCGCCGGTTCGTCCGGGCAAGCTGATCATCGGTGGCGAAGCGGTGGACGCGGCGTCGGGGAAGACGTTCGAGACCCGCAATCCCGCCACCGAGGAGCTGATCACGCACGTCGCGCAGGCGGGCGTCGAGGACGTGGACCGCGCCGTGCGCGCGGCGCGTGCGGCGTTCGACGACGGCCCGTGGCGCACGATGCGCCCGGCCGAGCGCGCGCGGATCCTGCACAAGCTCGGCGACCTGATCCTCGCCAACGCCGACGAGATCGCGCGGCTCGAGACGCTCGACAACGGCAAGCCGATCTTCGAATCGCGGCAGATCGACATCGGCATGGTGGCGAGCTGCTTCCACTACTTCTCGGGTTGGGCCACCAAGCTGACCGGCGAGACCGTGCCCGTGAACCCGGCGTTCTTCACCTACACGCTGCGCGAGCCACTGGGCGTGGTCGGCGCGATCATTCCGTGGAACTTCCCGATGATCATGGTCGGCTGGAAGGCCGCGCCCGCGCTGGCCGCCGGCAACACGGTCGTGCTCAAGCCCGCGGCCGAGACGCCGCTCACCGCGATCCGCATCGGCGAGCTGGCGCTCGAGGCCGGACTGCCGCCGGGCGTGCTCAACATCGTGCCCGGCCCGGGCTCGGTGGCGGGCGAGGCGCTGGTGAAGCACCCGATGGTCGACAAGATCAGCTTCACCGGCTCCACTGAGGTCGGGCAGCACATCATGCGCACCGCCGCGGACACGGTGAAGAAGTTGACGCTCGAGCTGGGCGGCAAGTCGCCCAACATCGTGTTCGCCGACGCCGACCTCGACGCCGCCGTGCGTGGCGCGACGACCGGCATCTTCTACGGCAAGGGCGAGGTGTGCGCCGCGGGCTCGCGGCTGCTGGTCGAGAAGTCGATCTACGACGACTTCGTGGCGAAGCTCGCCGAGCGCGCGAAGAAGCTGGTGCCCGCCGACCCGCTCGATCCCAAGACGCGCCTCGGCGCGCTGGTCAACGAGAAGCAGATGAACAGCGTGCTCGGCTACGTCGAGGCCGGTGTGAAGGAAGGCGCTCGCCTGGTCGCGGGCGGCCAGCGCGCCCCGGTGAACGGCAAGGGCACGTTCGTCCAGGCGACCGTGCTGGCCGACGTCGACAACCGCATGAAGGTGGCGCAGGAGGAGATCTTCGGACCCGTACTGGCCGTGATCCCCTTCGACGGCGTGGACGACGCGGTCGCCAAGGCCAACGACGTCTTCTACGGCCTCGCCTCGGGCGTCTGGACGCGCGACGTGCGCAAGGCGCACGTGGTCGCGCGCGCCATCAAGGCCGGCACCGTGTGGGTCAATACCTACAATTTCTACGATCCCGGCATGCCGTTCGGCGGCACCAAGGGCAGCGGTTTCGGCCGCGACCTCGGGGCGGCTTGCCTGCAGGAGTACACTCAGGTGAAGAGCGTCTGGCTGAACCTGGAATGATCCACCCTTCCCCGAGACGGTCATGGGCCGCCTGTACTGCGTCGTCCTGCTGACACCTGATTCCGAGCGCCAGCGCTCCTTCTACCAGGAGCGCCTCGGGCTCGACCCTGCCCGCTCGGATCAGTCGCTCACCGTGTTCGCGCTGCGCGGCGCCTCGCTCGTGGTGCGCGGCGGCGCGGCGAAGGCGGAGCTGCGGCTCGCGATCACGGCGTCACCGCTCGAGCCCCGGCTCGCGGCGGCGAAGGCGCGCGGCGCCGCGGGGGACGCGACGATCGTCACCGACGAGATCGGCCGCCACGCGCTGCTCACGGACCCGGAAGGCAACGGCGTCCACCTGGTCGAGCCCAACGGCGAGCTCGCGCAGGGCAAGTGGCCGCGGCTCTCGCACGCGATCGTCAATGCGTCCAAGTTCGACGAGACGGTCGCCTTCTACCGTGAAGTGCTCGGGCTCAAGCTGGCCGACGAGGACGAACGCTCGGTGGAGTTCGACACGGGCGAGACCCGGCTGACGATCCACGACCGCGAAGACCCCGACGCGCCCGCACTGCAGGCGGACCAGCGCGTCGCGTTCGCGTTCGAGGACGACGACTTCGACGCGTGGACCGCGGAGCTGCGCGGCCGCGGCGTCACATTCGCGACCGCGCCGGCCGAGACCGAGCTGGGTCCGCAGGTCGAGGTCGAGGACGCCGATGGCTGGTTCGTCGTGCTGCACGGCCCGGCGCCCGAGGAACTGCCGGACGAGGACGAGCTCGACGCGGAATATGGCGGCGGCGACGACGAGCGCGGCCTGCCGCGGCGCGGCGGCGAACTCGGCGGCGAGGGCGGACGGAAGTTCCTCCCAGCGTCCAAGATGGCGCGCAAGCAGGCGGCGCGCACCGGCGGCAAGACCGCGGCGCCCGAACCCGAGCGTGGCGGCTTCGTGCCGCGCAGCCCGCGCCCTTATTCGCCGCGGCCCGCGGGCCCCGGCGGCCCGCCGCGCCCGGGCGGCTTCTCCGGTCCGCCTCGCGAGGGCGGCTCGCGGCCGTATCCGCCGCGCTCCGATGCGCCGGGCGGTCCGCGCCCCGGCGGCCCGTCGTCCGGTGGCCCGCGGCCGTATCCGCCGCGCGGTGATTCCGGCCCTCGCACCGGCGGTCCGCGGCCGAGCGGTCCGCGCCCCGGTGGTCCGCGCCCCGGTGGCCCGCGTCCCGGCGGCCCGCGCCCCGACCGCGATCGCAACGAGTGATCCGCGCGGTACGCGCGCGGCCGTTCGCACCCTGAAAGGACCCTCCTTCGCATGACCGCGTCCCGCGTGTTCCTCGCCGGTGCCGTGCGTACGCCGATCGGCCGTTTCGGCGGCGGCCTCGCGCCGTCCTCCTCCGCCGCGCTCGGGGGCCTCGCCGCCGCCGCGGCGATCGAGCGCGCGGGCGTGCCGCGCGACGCCGTGGACGAGTGCGTGTTCGGGCACGCGCGCCAGGCGGGCAACGGCCCCAACCTCGCGCGCCAGGTCGTGCGCCGCGCCGGGCTCGCGGACACGGTGCCCGCCTGGACGCTCAACAAGGCGTGCGCCAGCGGCCTGCAGGCGATCGTCAGTGCGGCGCAGTCCGTGCGGCTCGGAGACGCGCGCGTGGTGCTCGCGGGCGGCACCGAGCACATGAGCAGCATCCCGTTCCTCGCGCCCGGCGTGCGCTGGGGACAGAAGCTCGGCGACCAGCCGCTGCAGGACGCCATGTATCGCGACGGCTACCTGTGCCCGCTCTGCGACCAGTTGATGGGCGAGACGGCCGAGACGCTCGCCACCGAGTACGCGATCCCGCGCGAGGAGCAGGACGCCTACGCCGCGCGCAGCCACGCGCGCGCCGCGGCCGCGTGGGCGAGCGGCGCGTTCGCGCGCGAGGTGGTGCCGGTCACGGTGGGCGAGGGCAAGCGCGCGGCGACGATCGCGCGCGACGAGCACTTTCGTGAGGATGCGAGCGTCGCCGACATGGCGAAGCTCAAGCCCGTGTTCCGGAATGACGGCACGATCACCGCCGGCAACGCCAGCGCCATCACCGACGGCGCCGCGGCGATGCTGGTGCTCTCGGAGGACGCCGCGCGCACGCACGGCGTGACGCCGCAGGCGGCGATCCTCGGCGCGGTGAGCGTGGCGTTGGATCCCGCGCGCATGGGCCTCGGGCCCGTGCCGGCGGTGCGCCAGCTGCTCGAGCGCACCGGCCGGACGCTCGACGAGGTCGCGGTGATCGAGCTCAACGAGGCGTTCGCGGCGCAGGTGCTGGCGTGCGATCGCGAGCTGAAGATGGATCCGGAGCGGCTGAACCCCGTCGGCGGCGGCATCGCGCTCGGGCACCCGACCGGCTGCAGCGGCGCGCGCATCGTCGTGACGCTGCTGCACGAACTCGAACGCCGCGGCGCGTCGCTCGGGATCGCCACGCTCTGCGTGAGCGGCGGCCAGGGCATGGCCGTGCTGTTCGAGCGCGCCTGAACGTCTCCGAGGAGCGAATCCCATGACCCCGCGCGAAGTGCTGCTCGACCACTCGGACGGCGTCGCCGTCGTGACGCTGAACCGGCCCGAGAAGCTGAACGCGTTCGCCGGCACCATGCGCGAGCAGCTGGTCGAGGCGCTCGAGCGCGTCGCCGCGAGCGACGCCCGCGTGCTCGTGCTCACGGGTGCGGGCCGCGGGTTCTGCGCGGGCGGCGACGTGGACTTCATGCGCGAGCTGTTCGCGCGCGGGGCCGGCTACGAGGGCCTCGAGCCGCAGGTGGACGCGGGCGCGCGCGTGATCGCCGCGCTGCACGCGCTGCCGATCCCCGTGGTCGCGGCCGTGAACGGCGTCGCGGCCGGCGCGGGCGCGAACCTCATGCTCGCGTGTGACGTCCGGCTCGCGTCCGACGCCGCTCGCTTCGGCGAGACGTTCGTGCGCATCGGCCTGCACGCCGACTGGGGCGGCACGTGGGCGCTGCCGCGCGCGGTGGGGCTCGCGAAGGCGCTGGAGCTCTGCTGGACCGGCGAGCTGGTCGACGCCCCGGAGATGCTGCGGCTCGGGCTCGTGCAGCGCGTGTGGCCCGCGGCCGAGTTCGATGCCGGCTGGCGCGCGTGGGCCGCCGCGCTCGCGGCCGCGCCCGCGACCAGCGTGCGCGCGGTCAAGGCGAGCCTGCGGGCTGCGCACGCGCGGACGCTCGCCGAATGCCTCGACGCCGAGAGCGCGGCGCAGCGCGCGTGCTGGGAGTCCGGCGACGCGGCCGAGGGCGTGGCGGCGTTCGTCGAGAAGCGCCCGGCGAACTTCTCGTGCGGCCCGGTGCGGCTGCCCGACGCACCGCCGTCGGCGGCGGCGCGCCGCTTCGAGTGACGCCCTAGTTCGACGTCTCGTCCTTCGCTTCGAACTGCCGGCCCTCGCGCTTGAGCCGTTCGCCGACCACGACCGTGTCGCCGGCCGCGATGCCGGCGAGCGCGCGCTCGGCGCGTTCGCGCGAGACGCTGTCGGGGCACGCGACGCGGAAGAGCAGGAGGTCCCGGATGGCGTCGCTCGAGCGGCCGCAGCCCAGGAGCGACGCGGCCTCCCACTGGTAGACCTCGCCCCACCACGGCGCGGCCTGCAGGCAGGTCTCGAAGTCCGCGACGAGGTCCGCGTGCGCGGCGCGCGCGACCGTGCGCTGTTGCTGCACGCGTGTCGCGATGGCCTTCAGCTCGATCGAGCCGCCGGGCGAGCCCGGGCCCCCGAGCCGCGCGGCGGTGCGCACGGCGCGCAGGCGCAGCGCCCACGGGTTGCGCAACGTCGGGTGCTGGTCGAGCCGGCGCAGCGCGCCGGTGTAGGCCTCCAGCGCGTCGCGCCAGCGGCCGTCGCGTTCGGCGTCACGGATCAGCCCGAGGATGTCGACGCCGAGCGGGTCGGTCTCCTCGCGGCCGTCGATCGTGATCGTCGCGAGCGTCCATGCCGGCTCGGCCTGCGGGGCGTACACGTACCAGCGCACCGCGTCCATCGCGGCGGCACGCAGGCGCGGGTCGCCGGAGATCGCGACCACGCTGTCGACCGTGCCCCACTGCGTGACGCGCGCGCGCACGGTGACGCGCCCGGCGAGGCGGGCGTCGAGCGCCGCCTGCGGCACGTCGGGCGGCACCGTCGTGCGCGGTTCGAGCACGACGTCGCGCGCGAGTGTCGCGCGGCCGAGCGAGTCGACGCCGCCGGCGACCACGCGGCGCGTGGATTCCGGCAGCGTGGGCGCGCCGTGCGGCGCCGAACCGGCGAGCAACGCGCCGAGCAGGAGCGTGGAGAGTGTGCGGACCATGAGTGACACGATCGTACCGTTTCGAAATCCCTGAGCGTGTCAGGGCGCCGTCAGGCGCGGAACGAGCGGTGGGCGAAAAGGATCGCCGCCCGTCACCCATCGGACGATCGCACCTTCTCCCGGCAGGCGAGCCGCGATGCGTCGCCGCGAAGCGTTCGCGTATGCTGCGAGCATGATCGCACTCTTGGTGGACCAGCCCCTGCTGCTGCTCTTCGCGGTGCTCGCCCTGGGGTTCGCGCTCGGCCGTTTCAAGGTGGCCGGCGTCGGGCTCGGCGTGGCCGCGGTGCTGTTCGTCGGCCTCGGTGCCGGCGCGCTCGATTCCCGCCTGCAGCTGCCCGAGATCGTGCAGCGGTTCGGGCTCGTGCTGTTCGTCTACACGGTCGGCGTCGCGAGCGGCCCGGGCTTCATCGCGTCGTTCAAGCGCCGCGGCCTGCGCGACGCCGCGTTCACCGGCACGCTGCTGGCGCTGGCCGCGCTGGGCGCGGTGGCGACGCACCTGTTCCTGGGCGCGAGCGCACCGAGCGCCGCAGGTCTCTTCGCCGGCAGCCTCACCAACACGCCCGCCCTGGCCGCGGTGATCGAGCGCCTGCGCGCGCTGTCGGCGGACGACGCCGCGACGCTGGCCGCGCCCGTCGTGGCGTACTCGCTCAGCTACCCCATGGGCGTGTTCGGCGTGATCCTCGCGCTCGCGATCATGCGCCGGCGCTGGAAGAAGGAGCTGGCGACGCCCTCCGGCGGCAGCGCACTCGAGGTGCGCAGCATCCACGTGACGCACGACGAGGTCTGCCACGTCAGCGTCGAGGGCCTGATCCACCGGCGCGGCTGGAAGGTACTGTTCGCGCGCCGCCGCCGCGGCGAGGAGATCGCGGTCGTGGACGTCGACGAGCCGCTGGCCGTGGGCGATCTCGTGACCGTGGTCGGGGCGCCCTCCGAGCTCGAGAAGGTGGTGGCCGCGCTCGGCGAGCTCGCCGACGAGCGGCTCGAGCTGGACCGCACCGATCTCGACTTCCGGCGCGTGTTCGTGTCCGAACCCGCGATCGCCGAGCGCCCGCTCTCGGAGCTCAAGCTCATGGAGCGCTTCGGCGCGCTGGTCACGCGCGTCCGGCGCGGCGACGTGGACCTGCTCCCCGACGACGGCACCGTGCTCGAACTGGGCGACCGCGTGCGCGTGCTCGCGCCGCGGGCGCGCATGAACGAGGTCGCGCGCTTCTTCGGCGATTCGTACCGCGCGCTGGCCGAGGTCGACGTGCTCTCGTTCGGGCTCGGCATCGCCGTCGGCCTGATCGTCGGCCTGATCCCGATCCCGCTGCCCAACGGCGGCACGTTCCAGCTCGGCGTCGCCGGCGGTCCGCTGATCGCGGGCCTGATCCTCGGCGCCATCGGGCGCATGGGCGTGGTCGTCTGGCAGCTGCCCTACAGCGCCAACCTCACGCTGCGCCAGATCGGGCTCGTGCTGTTCCTCGCCGGCGTCGGCACGCGTTCCGGCTGGGTGTTCCGCCAGACGTTCGCGCAGCCCGGCTCGCTGCCGCTCTTCCTCGCCGGCGCGGGCATCACGCTGGGGACGACCCTGCTCGCGCTCTTCGTCGGGCGGCGCTTCCTCAAGGTGCGGCCGGCGGTGCTGTTCGGCATGGTCGCCGGCGTCCAGACGCAGCCCGCGGTGCTCGCGTTCGCGAACGAAAGCGCGGTCGACGACGGACCCAACGCCGGCTACGCGGCGGTCTACCCGTTCGCGACGATCGCCAAGATCCTGTTCGCACAGATCCTGGTCGAAGTGCTCCGCTAGCGCGGCGCGCAACGAAACGGCCGGCGGGAGCGTCTCCCGCCGGCCGTTCGTGCGTTCCGGTGCGTCAATCGAGACGGATGAGGCGCGTGGTGCGGACGCCTTCGTTCGTCGTCAGGCGCAGGAAGTACAGCCCCGAGCCGGCCGCGTGGCCCGAGCTCGAGCGGCCCGACCAGTTGAGCGAGTGCACGCCCGCGTTCAAGTTGGTCATCGACTGGCTCCAGACGCGTTCGCCGCGCAGGCCGTAGACGTCCACGCGGGCGTCGCCGGGGCGCGAGAGCGAGTACTGGATCGCCACCGTGCGGCTCGACGGGTTCGGAACCGGGGGCGCCAGCCAGAACGCGGCCGGGCCCGACGGGCCGACGCCGGTCGAGGACGTGAGGTGGAAGAGCGCCGCGCTCTGCGCCGAAGCGGCGTTGTTGCCCGCGTCGTGCGCCGTGACGCGCACGAGCGCGCTGTCGGTGACCGAGCTCGGCGTGGTCCACGGCGTGGAGCCGGTGTTGGCGACGCCGGTCGCGATCGCGACCCACGGACCGCCGGCACCGTGCAGCGAGTAGGCGACGTCCACCGTGGTCACCGCGACGTTGTCGCTGGCCGTCCACGTGACGGTCTGCGACGAGTTGCCCGCCCACGACTCGCCGCCCACCGGGGACGTGACTGCGCACGTCGGCAGGACGTGGTCGATCGTGGCGTAGACGTCGAGCTTGCCGTAGCCCCACGTGGCGTTCGGCACCGCACCGGTGAAGGCGTCGGTGCGGGCGTGCTGCTCGAACGTCTGCCGCACCTTGCTGGGCGAGGAGCCCGGCTGGTACTGCAGGAACAGCGCGACGGCGCCCGAGACGAGCGGGGCCGAGAAGCTCGTGCCCTGCGTCAGTTCGTGCACGCCGTCGTCCACGTCGGCGCAGACGCCCATCCCGGACGCGGTCGAGTGCGTGGTCGCGACGCCGAAGCCCGGCGCGGTCAGTTCGGGCTTCTGCACGCCGTCGCGGCGCGGACCGATGTTCGAGAAGCTGGCGATCGCACCCAGCGTCGGCGGCGTCGTGTAGGCGCAGGTGCCGCCCTGGGCGCACGAGAACCACGACGACTTGGTCGCGTGCGCGCCGACGGCGATCACGCTGTCGGCATCGGCGGGCTCGCCGACCATCGTACCGGTGTTGAGGCCCGTCACGACCGTGGGCACGGCGCCGAGCAGGCCGAGGTTGTCCGCGTAGATCCAGATGTCGACGCGCTTGCCGATGCTGGCCGCGCCGTTGGGGACCACGTCGATCTCCCACGTGCCGTTGCGCGGTGGGCTGGTCGAGAGCGAATCGTAGACCTCGATCTCGAACTGGCGCGTCGTCGTCGTGCCCGTGATGCCGTAGAACGCGTTCTGGTTGGCGATGAAGAGCTTGCCGCCCTTGCCGCTCGCGATCGTGAGGTTGCGGTCCTTGGTGTCACCGAAGCCGACCGACAGCGTGTCCGCCGCCGAGGGGCCCTTCACGCGGATCGTGACGCTCGCGGTCGGGTCCACCCAGCCGGTGATGAGGAAGTAGTCGTTGAACGTTCCGCCGGCCGCGGTGTACGCGGGGACGTTGATCGTGAACTTGTCCGTGCCCACCGTGGTCGAGGTGGTCGTGAGGCGGCCGTGGATGTTGTCCGACTCGTTGTTGCCCGAGGACGCGACGACGATCTTGCCGGGGCCCGTGAGCGCGCCGATGGCCTTCGAGAAGTCGCTCGAGCCGTCGTGCGGACCGAACTGGCCACCGAGCGAGAGGTTCACGACGCAGTCCATCCCGAGTGCCGCGGCCTTCTGGAAGACGTAGTTCACGCCGTCGATGATGCCGGCGTCCGAGAAGTCGGTCGCGACCTCGACGATCTGGGCTTCGGGCGCCATGCCGATGTAGCGGTACGCCGGCTGGCTGCAGCCCGTCTGCGAACCGTTGCCGACCAGCACGCCGCCGACGTTGGTGCCGTGGCCGTTCGTGTCCTGGTGGCGGATCGTGCCGGGCGAGTTGTCGATCTGCGACTTGGTCCACTCGCTGCCGTAGCCGAAGCCGCTGGGGCTCGGGCCGACGAGGTCGTTCTGGTCCCAGATGTAGAGGATGCGCGTCTTGCCCGTGGAATCCGCGAAGTCGCTCGCGGTGAAGTCGATGCCCGTGTCGACGTCGCCGATCAGGATGCCCTTGCCGGCGCGGCCCTGGTAGCGCGGCGGGATCGTCGCGGTCGGCGCGTGCTCGAGATCGCCGCGCGTGTCCGGCAGCGCGGTATTGAGGTGCGGCTGCATGTAGCGCGCGAGCCGGACGTTTCGCAGGCCCGAGACGCCGCGCAGGTTGCCGATCTCCTCACGACGCACCCGCGCCGTCCAGGTCGAGCCGACCTGCGACTGGACGCGCACGCCGGCGCGCTCGAGGTCGGAGCGCATGCCGTCGTACTGGAAGATCACGCTGTACTCGGTCGGTTCGGACCAGGTGGGCGCAGGTTCGCTCAGCTGCAGGCCCATGACCCGGTTCCGCAGGCTGGCGTGGGGCACCGGCGGACGGTGCGCGACCGGGGTCGGCGCACCGGCTTCGATCCGGTCGAACGTGGGCGGGAGCACCGAGCCGCGGGCGGCCGGCTGCGCGAGCGCACTTCCGGCGACCAGGGTGAGGGCGAGCAGGGTGTGGGACAGCGTGACGCTGGGGCGCATGAGGTGGGTCTCCTGGCTGTCGACGGGCAGGGTCGTACCGGCGAGCGAGGCTCGCGTCCGAAGGGTCTGGGTGCACTTCCCGGGCCACGGACGCGCAATCCGTGGTTCCGGGGCCGGCAGGAGCCGGTGCGCCTTCATTGTACCGTCGAAGCGGGGGGATTGGGACACACCAAAGCCCCGCCGGGCGAGCGCGGGCGGCGCCGGGTCGTGGGCCCGATCGCGGATCGCGGTGCAAATGGCCCAGATGGGTCCGGTCGGCCGTGCTTAACGCATTCCGGCAGTCACGACCCGGAGCCCGTCGTGCAGGTGCGTCCGCCAGTAGCCCCAGTCGTGGCTGCCCGGGAACTCGTGGAACGTGTGCGGGATCCCGAGCTCGGTCATGCGCCGGTCGAGCTCTCGGTTGTCCGCGATCGATTCGTCGTCGCTGCCGCAGTCGAAGTAGATCGTGCAGCCCTTCACGTCGTTCGCGACGCGTGCGAGGTATTCGAGCGGGCTGTACTCGGCGCGGAGCTTCGACGCGCCCGGCTCGTCGCCGAAGATGTGCCCACTGCTCATGTCGCGCGCGAGGCGGAAGTCGCCGCTGTGCGCCTCGCAGGCGCCGAACACGCTCGGATGGCGCAGGACGAGGTTCATCGCTCCGGTGGCGCCGTCCGAGAGTCCGACCACCCCTCGCCAGCGCGCCCCGGGGCGCGTGCGCAGCGTGCTGTCCGCCCACGCCACGAGATCGCGCACGAGGAACTGCTCCATGTTCGAGCGGCCGCCGGCCGCGTCGAGCCAGATCGAGCGGCCGAAGAGCCCCACGCCGCCGCCGTCGGGGAAGAGCGCGATCACCTCGGGGATCTCGCCCGCGGCGCTCATCTGGTCGAGCGTCTCGATCGCATGTCCCTGGCCGGGCCAGTTGCCCTCGCTGCCGGGCCAGCCGTGGAGGAACACGAGCACCGGGTAGCGGCGCGTGCGGGCCTCGGGGCGGTCGTACGACGGCGGGAGGTAGACGCGGCAGTCCTTCTGGACGCCCGGGAGCGACGGCGGCATCAGGCTGCGGAACTCGACGCGGCCACCGGCGCCAGCGGCCGGCGGACCGAGCACGAGCGCGGCCAGGGCCGCGAGCGCGAACGCGGTGCGACGGAACATGGCGGCACTATGGCACGCCCGGGCGCATCCGCGCACGCCGGGGCTCGCTCCCGCGAGCGAGGGGCCGGGTGTCGAGCCGGGGCGTTGACCGGCCTTTTTGGGCCCTCCTATACTGCCGCGCACTTCGGCAGCGTTGCATCGGCGGCCGGTTCCCCGTTGGGCGGGGGCGCCGCGGATCCGCACCTCTCGCACCCCCATTCCACCGGAGACCTCCCGCCATGGAAGCCACGCAGACGATGGTGAACACGTCCGTCAAGAACGGCGTGATGACGCTCGAGCTGACGTTCGATCCGGGCAACTGCTACACGCACGAGATGATGAAGCAGCTCGACGACGCGATCCTGCGCGCGCGGTTCGACAACGACGTGCAGGCGATCGTGCTCCGCGGGGCGGGCGAGAAGTTCTTCTGCGCGGGCGCCGACATCAACATGCTCAAGAAGGCCGACCCGACCTTCAAGTACTACTTCTGCCTGCACGCCAACGAGACGCTCAACCGTCTCGAGCAGACGCCGAAGATCGTGATCGCGGCGCTGAACGGGCACACGGTCGGTGGCGGGCTCGAGATCGCGATGGCCGCCGACATCCGCATCGCGCGCAAGGGCGCCGGCAAGGTCGGGCTGCCCGAGATCAACCTCGGGGTCCTCCCCGGCACGGGCGGCACGCAGCGCCTCGCGCGGCTCGTGAACAAGAGCAAGGCGATCGAGCTCATGTGCACGGCCGAGGTGTTCGGGTTCGAGAAGGCGCTCGATCTCGGCATCATCAACGACATCTGGGAGACGGCGAACAACGCCGAGTTCCTCGACAAGGTCCAGGCCTACGCCGAGCAGTTCTGCCCGCCGCACCGCGCGTCCAAGGCCGTCGGCCGCATCAAGCGTGCGGTGCAGTCCGGCGCCGAGATCCCGTTCGAGAGCGCGCTCGCCGTGGAGCGTGAGCTGCAGCAGCTGCTCTTCCAGGGCGAGGACGCCAAGGAAGGTCTCGCGGCCTACATCGAGAAGCGCAAGGCGAACTTCACGGGCAAGTAGCCGCGACGTCCGCACGAACACGGCGGCCCCGCGATCGGCGACGATCGCGGGGCCGCTTCGCGTCCGGGACGTCTACGCCGCGTCGCCCGCCACCACCGGTGCGTTCGCGGGTTCCTCGCGCGCCGGGGCTTCGTCACGGCGGAAGTACTGCATGAGCCCGCCGGGGCTCTGGGCGCGCACCAGCGCGAGCGCGATGCGCGGCAGCGCGAGTGCCTGCGGGTAGGCGAGGAAGCGGTCCTCGAACTCGGGGTTGAACTTCCGCTTCCAGCGGAAGAGGCCCTGGAAATCGTAGAAGCGGCTCAGCCGCTGGATCAGGAACGTGCGCGCGGGGTCCTCGGTCACGACCGGCCCTTCACCGCCGGCCGCCGGCGACTGCACCTTCACGAGCGCCGAGAGCGAGAGCGACATCAGCTCGTCGCCGCGCTCCTTCGCATGCTGCACCGCGTGCACGACCAGCAGTTCCATCGCGCCGGTCGGGGCGTCATGGTGCCGGCGCATGAGGTCGATCGCCCAGCCCCGGCGCGCCCAGATCGGCGTCCACGTGCAGAACGCCTCCACGCGGCGCTTCGCCGGATCCCACGCGACGCTGAGCCACACCTCGCCGAGCGCCTCGGGCTGGAAGCGCCCCATGCAGAAGCCCTTTTCGCCGCCGGACTTGCCCTTCACCCACTCCTGCGAGATCGCGCGGATCTGGTCGAGCAGGTGATCGGGGTCCTGCGCGGGGTCGAACGGATTCGCGCCGGGCACGAAGTGGCGCACCTGGAGCCCGGCCTTCTCGAGCTTGCGGACCTGGCGCCGCACGTTGCCGAGCGCCGAGCCCTCGAGCGTGAACGACTGGGGCTTGAGCACCGGGTCCTCGCCGATGTGCACCGCGCTCCAGCCACGGGATGTGTAGTCCGCCAGCCGTTCGGGGCGTACCTGGTAGAAGGCGAACACCCAGTCGTGGTCGCGGCAGAAGCGCTCGAACGCGTCGAGCAGCGCCGGCATCTCCTCGGGCGGACCGATCGGGTCGCCGATCACCAGCAGCACGTCGGCCTCGAACTGGTACGCGATCACCGCCCGGCCGTTGGCGCTGAAGAAGTAGTCCACGTCGTCGTCGAGCGCGAACACGCTCACCGTGCTGTCGCCGTAGCGGCGCACGAGCTCGCTCACGCGCTCGCGCTCGGAACGGTGACGGCCACGGTGCTGCGCGGGCCGCAGCAGCATGGCCGCGACGCCGAGGACCAGCGTGATCCCGATCATGGAGATCGATCCGAGGAACCAGCGCACGACATGGTGCTGGCGCTCGACCTCGATCACGGGAGCACCCACGCCGAAGACCTGGTAGAGCGCCTCGCCGATCGCGCGCGACAGCGACGCCTGCCGCGGGCTGTAGAGCGCCTCGATCAGCCACGAGCCGCCGACCGTGTAGACCACGAAGCCCCCGAGCACGAGCACGATCGGCACGAACATGCCGCGGAACGTGAGTTCGCGGCTCTTGACCGTGAACGCGTCGCCGGTGACGCCGAGCACGAACATCATCAGCGCCGCGACCGTGGCTTCCTCGAAATCGAACGCCTTGAGCATGTTCACGGGCACGGAGACCGCGGCCAGCAGGAGCGCGGTCACGAACGCGCGCCGCTTGCCGCGGCTCAGGCCGTTCGCCGTGAGCAGCAGCAGCACGCCGGCGAGCAGCGTGAACGTACGGCTCGTGTCGAGCACGTCGGTGGGTACGAGATGGCGCAGCGCGACGATGCGTTCGGGAGGGCGGGAGACGAGCGCGGACACCAGGTCCACGATCCCGAGCGCGGCGACGGCCAGCGACACCGCGAGGCGAACGAAGGCGCGGTTCCTCATGGCGGCGAAGGCCACGCTAGCACAGGGGCTCGCGCGCCGTGTGCGGGCCGCGTCAGGACGGGAGCGTCCGTCGGGGCGCGGGCGGCGCCGGTGGGCCGCCGGCGTCCCGGACGTGCAAACTCGCCGCCGGGCTTGGCGCGCGGCCACCCGGGACGTGTAGGCTCGGCGGGTCCATGACCCCGATCGCGCTGCTCTTCGCCCCGCTGCTCACCGCGTCGCTGCTCGCGACGGCGCCTCCCGTGCTCGTGCCGCCGCACGCGGACACGCTGCACGCGGGCCCTTCGGCCGCGCCGCTCATCGTGCCCGGCCGCGCCGCGGCGCCCGCCGACACCGGCGTCGCAGTGGCCGCGCGCCGCGCGCGCGAACGCTACGCGATGGGCCGCGAGCTCGAGCGCCAGGGGCAGCCGGCGGCGGCGATCGCGGCGTATCGCGTCGCCGTGTCGCTCGATCCGCAGGTGACCGAGGCGCATTTCCGCATGGGCCGGCTCTACTCCGCGGTCGGCGAGCACGCCCACGCGGCCCGCGAGTACGCGGCCGAGTTGCGCAACCAGCCGGGGTACCGCGACGCGCGGCGCTGGCTCGGGCTCGAGCTCGTGCAGGTCGGCGACACGGCGGCCGCGATCGCGCACCTCGAATCGCTCGTCGCGACCGACGCCAGCGACGAGCCATCCTGGCAGGCGCTCGGGTTCGCGTACTCGGCGGCCGGCCGCGCCGCGCAGGGCGAGGGTGCGCTGCGGCGCGCGCTCCAGCTGGATGCGAAGGACGCGGACGCGTGGCGCGACCTCGGGGTGCTGATGGCGTCGCGACATCGCGACGCGGAGGCGCGGGACGCGTACGCGCGGGCCACGACGCTCGACCCGAAGGACGGTGGCGCCTGGGTGAACCTCGGCAATCTCGAGCGGCGGCTGCGGAACTGGGACGCGGCGCTCGCGGCCTACGATCGCGCGCTCGCGCGCGACTCGAGCCTCGCGCTCGCGTGGCGCGGCCGTATCGGCGTGCTCGATTCGCTCGGGCGGCCGCTCGACGCGGCGCGGAGCTTCCGGCCGTGGCTCGCGCAGCGCCCGGACACGCCCGCGCTGCGCATGGAGGCCATGGAGCGCTTCGCCGCGCTCGGCCGCAAGGACGACGCGCTCGCGCTGGCGCGCGAGGGCGTCGAGGCGGCGCCGCGCTCGGGCGAGGCGCGGCTCGCGCTCGGCATGGCGTTGCACGAGAGCGGGGACGACCGCGCCGCGCTCGCCGAGCTGCGGCGCGCCCAGGACGCCCTGCCGCTGCCGGAGCAGCGCGTGCGCGTCGGCGCCCTGATCGCCGCGATGCGGGCGCGCGCCCCGGATTCGCTGCGCGCGCTCTATCGCGCGGACAGCCTCGCGCACCCGCTGCCGCCGCGCCCGGACACGGCGGCGGGGCCTGCGCGCCCGGGCGCTGCCGCGAAGCCGCTCGCACCCGCGAAACCTTCCGGCACGCGCCGCGCGCGCTGACGCGCCGGCGCCGGGCGGCGTTGTGCGCCCGCGCGCGGGTGGGCTACCCTCACGGTCCATGTCCTCCCAGCCCCGTACGCTCCATCTCGCCGCGCCGCGCGGCTTCTGCGCCGGCGTCGATCGCGCGATCGACATCGTCGAAATGGCCCTGCAGGTCTACGGCGCGCCCATCTGGGTGCGGCACGAGATCGTGCACAACCGCCACGTCGTCGAGGACCTGCGCCGCAAGGGCGCGATCTTCACCGACGATCTGGCCGACGTCCCGGCCGGTGCCGTCGTGATCTTCTCCGCCCATGGCATCTCGCCCGCGGTGCGCGCCGAGGCGAAGGCCCGCGGCCTGCGTTCGCTCGATGCGACGTGCCCGCTCGTCACCAAGGTGCACCTCGAGGCGCTGCGCTACGCGCGCGAGGGCTACAGCATCGTGCTGATCGGGCACCGCACGCACGTCGAAGTGATCGGCACGCTCGGCGAGGCGCCGGAGGCGATCCACGTGTGCGAGAACGTCGCGGAGGTCGAGGCGCTGCAGCTGCCCGATCCCGAGCGCGTCGCGTACATCACGCAGACGACGCTTTCGCTCGACGACTGCCGCGCGATGGTGGAAGCGCTGCGCCGCCGCTATCCGAAGGTGAAGGAGCCGGCCAAGGACGACATCTGCTACGCGACGCAGAACCGCCAGAACGCCGTGCGGGCGATGGCGCCGCGCTGCGGCACGGTGCTCGTGGTCGGCGCGCCCGCGAGCAGCAACGCCAACCGGCTGGTCGAGGTCGCGGCGGCGCTCGGCTCGAAGGCGTACCTGATCGAGTCGGCGGAGGACATCCGCCCCGAGTGGCTCGTCGGCGACGTGGGCCTCACGGCCGGCGCCTCGACGCCCGAGGACGTCGTGCAGGCGTGCGTGCGCCGCGTGTGCGAGCTCGGCGAGTTTCGCGTCGAGTCGTTCATGCTCACCGAGGAGCGGATCATGTTCCCGCTGCCCGGCGAGCTGCTCGCCGACGCTCGGGCGCACGGCGTGGCGATCGCCGCCGGCAACGAGCGCGCGGCCGAGCGGGCACGCGAGGGGCTCGGCGAGCGCTGACCGGCCGCGGGCGCCGCACGCGCCCGGGACTCAGGCGAGCGGCTTGCGCGCGACGACCTGCACCACGTCGGCGCGGCCCGTGTGGTAGCGGCCCTCGATCACCTCGCGCTCCAGTTCGCGGCCGACCTCGAACTCGAGCCCCGCGAGCTCGCGCCGCAGGACGTCGAGCGTCATGAACCGCGACGCATCGCTCGGCCCGCCGGTGCCGCGTTCCTCCTGGCCGGGCCGGTACGCCTCGAGCACCAGCACGCCGCCGGGCGCGAGCCCGGCCACGACCGCGCGGTGCAGAGGGCCGCGCACTTCGGGCGGCACGTGCGCGAAGATCGAGACGATCCCCTGCCAGGCGCCCGGTTCGATCGGCCACGTCGCGAGGTCGGCGACTTCGGTGTGGATCGAGACCCCGCGCGTGGCCGCCAGCTCGCGCGCCTTCACGAGGCCGACGGGAGAGAGGTCCACGCCGGTCACGTCGTGGCCGAGCGTCGCGAGGAAGACCGCATTGCGGCCCTCGCCCTCGGCGAGGCACAGCACGCGGCCGCGCGGCAGCCGCTGGGCCATTTCGCGCAGGAAATCGTTGGGCTGGTCGCCGAACGCCCAGCCGGGCTCGGCGTAGCGTTCGTCCCACGGATGCACGGGCGGTTTCGGGTCGTCCATGCGCCCAACCTACGTCTCGCGGCGCACCGGCACAACGGGCCCGGCTTGGCCGCAGGCGCGCCGTCCTCTAATGTCCACCGGCCATGCTCACGTCCCGTGCCTACCTGCTGCCCAGCGTCCCGACGATGCTCATCGACGAGCAGCGCGGCGACATCACCGAGATGATCGAGGCGCTCGAGGCCTCCGGCCGCCGCGCGGCCGCGGAATCTCCCGCCGCGATCGTGATCGCGTCGGCGCGCTGGTCGAGCCCGGACGCGTTCCGCGCCGACGACGCCCGGCGGCACCGTTCGGTCGTCGACCTGCCCGACTTCGGCGTCGAGCCGCGGCACGACGTCGCCGGCCATCCCGCGCTCGCGCGAGCGATCGTCGAACATGCGGGCCGGCACGGGGTGCGCGCGTCGGTCGCGGCGCACGGCATGGATTCGGGCGCGAGCGTGCCGCTGCACTTCTTCGCGCGCGCGCTGCGCGTGCCGGTCGTGCCGCTCTCGATCGGCGAGGGCTCGCGCGAGGAGCATCGCGCCTGGGGCGAGGCGGTTCGGCAGGCGCTGCACGCCTGGCCCGAGCCGGTGCTGTTCGCGGTCGGCGGTGCGCTGTCGTGGAACCTGCACGCGTTCAACCTGCGGCGCGACGTGCCCGAGTGCGCGGCACTCGACGAGCGCGTGCTCGCCGCGCTGCGGACCGCCGAATGGGACGAACTCGACGCGGCCGTGCGCAAGTGGGGCGGGCGCGCGCGTCCCGAGGTGGACCTGCGGCACCTCGAGATGCTGCGCGGGTTCCTGCTGCTGGGCAACGTGTCCGGCGAAGTGCTCGAGCGCGAGACGCTGCCGGGGATCGGCACCGCGCTGGTCGAGTTCCCGCTCGCGACCACCGGGAGCGACGCCGGCGACTGACGCCGGCGCGGACCGACGTGCGCGTCCTGCTCGTCAACGCCTTCCACTGGCTGAAGGGGGGCGTCGAGCGCACCTACTTCGACGACGCGCGCTGGCTCGCGGCCGCCGGGCACGAGGTCGCGCACTTCGCGACGCGCGATCCCCGCAACGCCCCGAGCCCGACCGCGGCGCACTTCGCGCCCGCCGCCGACTTCGGCGAGGGCGGCTCGGCGCTCGCGCAGCTGCCGCAGCTGCCGCGGGCGCTGTGGTCGCGCCCGGCCGCGCGCGCGATGGAAGGATTGCTCGCGGCGTTCCGGCCCGACGTGGCACACGTGCACGCGCCGAGCCGCTACCTCACGCCCAGCGTGCTGCGGCCGCTCGAGCGCGCGGGCGTGCCGGTCGTGCACGCGCTGCACGACTTCAAGCCGTGGTGCACGAACCGCCTGCTCTACGCGCACGGCGCACCGTGCGAGCGCTGCCGTGGCGGCGCGCACTGGCACGCGGCCGCGACGGCGTGCGTGCAGGGCTCGCGCGGCAAGAGCCTGGTCGGAACCGCGGAGGCCTACCTGCACGACGCGATCGGTGCGTATCGCGCGGTGCGGCTGTGGATCGCGCCGTCGGCGTGGGCGCGCGACAAGGCCGTCTCGCTCGGTGCACCCGCTGCGCGCGCGCGCGTGCTCGCGCACGGCATCGAGACGCCGGTTCCGCGTCCGCGTCCGGCCGCGCTGCCGGAGCGTTACGCACTCTCGTTCGGCCGGCTCTCGGAGGAGAAGGGCGTGCGCACGCTGCCGGCGATCGCCGACGCGATCGCGCCGGTGCCGCTGGTCGTGGCCGGCGAGGGCCCGCTGGCGGGTTGGCTCGCGGAGCGCCGGCACCCGGGCATCCGGCTCGTCGGGCGCATCGAGCACGAAGCGCTGGAGTCGCTGCGCCAGCACGCGGCGCTCGTCGTGGTGCCGAGCCTCTTCCACGAGACGTTCGGCTACAGCGTCGCCGAAGCGCTGCTCGACGGCCGGCCGGTCGTGGCGTCGCGCATCGGCGCGCTGCCCGAGCTGGTGGAGCCCGAGCGCACGGGCCTGCTCGCACCGCCGGGCGACGCGGCCGCGCACGCGGCGGCGGCGAAGCGAGCGCTCGCGGATCCCGCGGCGAGCCGCTGGGGCGAGGCCGGGCGCGAACACGTGCGCCGGGTGAGCGACGTCGCGACGCACGTGGCCGGGTTGCTGGCTCTCTACGAGGAAGCGAGGCGCGGATGAAGATCTCGGCGGCGAACTGGATGCAGGTGGAGCAGTACCTGCGGAGCGACGACCGCGCGGTGCTGCCGATCGGCTGCACCGAGCAGCATGCCTACCTGAGCCTCGCCACGGATGCGATCCTCGCCGCGCGTGTCGCCGAGGACGCGGCCGAGCCGCTGGGCGTGCCGGTGTTCCCGGTGATGCCCTACGGCATCACGCCCAACTTCATGGCCTATCCCGGGACGATCTCGCTGCGGGTCGAGACGCTCTGCGCGTTCGTGCGCGACGCCCTCGACGCGCTGCACCCGCACGGCTTCCGCCGCGTGCTCGTGGTCAACGGGCACGGGGGCAACGTGCCGGCGCAGGCCGCGGTCGCCGAATGGATCGCCGCGCACCCGGGCGCGCAGGTGAAGTGGCACAACTGGTGGAACGCGCCGAAGACGCTGGAGAAGGTACGCGAGATCGACCCGCTGGCCTCGCACGCGTCGTGGATGGAGAACTTCCCGTGGACGCGACTCGAGGGCGTGGCGCTTCCGCGCGAGGCCAAGCCCGAGCAGCCGTACGCGTCGTGGACGCACCTCGGACCCGCCGCGATCCGCGAGAAGCTGGGCGACGGCAACTTCGCCGGGCTCTACCAGCGCGCGGACGACGAGATGTACGCGCTCTGGCGTGTCGCGGTCGAGGAGACGCGCGCGCTGATCGAGCAGGGCTGGGCGTGACGCGCGGGCGCGGTGCGCGCCCGGCTCACTTCTGCGTGCCGAACTCCCACGCGGCGAGGCCGGGTTCGAGCTCGATTCCCAGCGCGAGCGCCACGCGGTTCACCCACGAGTAGTAGCCCGCGATCTCGAACGCGCGCAGCACGGCCGCGTCGTCGAATCCATACTCGCGCAGCCGCTCCACGTCGGCGGGCGTCCGCTCGGCCGGCTCGCACGTGAGCGCGACGGCGGCGTCGAGCAGCACGCGATCGCGCGCCGCGAGATTCGCCGAGCGGTAATCGCGCGCGATATCGCGGGCCAGTTCCTCCCCGGCGAGGCGCGCGAGCTTGGGGCCGTGGTGCGCGACGCAGTAACCGCAGCCGTTGGTCGCCGACACCACGAGCGCGATCATCTCCGCCTGGGCCGGCGTCAAGGGCGCCGGGTCGTCCATGAGCGCACGATAGGCGTCGAACGCGGCCTCGAGTCCCGCCGGATGTCCCGCCCAGGCCTGCCACACGTGCGAGACGCGCTGCGACGTCGCGCGGGCGCGGATCCGGTCGAAGATCTCGCGGAGCGTTCCGGTGGCGGCCTCGGGGGCGGTGCGGGCGATCCAGCTCATGCATCCTCCGGGTGGGTCGTGACGTCGGCGCAGCCCGTTCTCGCCGCGCATGGAGACCTAAGCTAATGCCTCCCGGCTCGCCGTGCACCCGCGGAGGAGGGCGCCGTTCGCGTGGCGGGCGCGATGCGTTTAGGCTCGCGAGCATGGACGATGGATCGACTCCCGACCCCGGCGGAACGCCGCTCGCGCGGATCCTGCTCGCCGTCGCGGTCGCGCTCGCGCTGGGGCTGGGCGGGCTCGCGCTCTACCTCACGCGCTCGGCGCCGCGGCCGCCCGCTCCGCCGGCCACGGGGGCGGAGACGCCGGCCCAGCGCCGGGCGCGGCTCGCCGCGATCGGTGAGGACCAGAAGAACGCCTGGGTGGACGAGATCCCCGGCATCGACGCGTCGGGGCTCGATCCGGCGCGGCGCGAGGTGTTCCTGCGCTTCGCCAACGCCCAACGTTGCACCTGCGGTTGCGGGTTCACGCTCGCGGCCTGCCGGCGCTACGACTCCGAATGCGACGTCAGCGGCCCGCGCGTGCAGCGGCTGCTCGACTCGGTGGCCGCCGGGCTCGTCCGGGACGCCGAGGGCGTCCGCGAGCGTCCCGCCGCGTCCCGGCCGTGAGTGGTTTTCGCGCGAAACCGCGGCGGCTCCGGCGAATCTCAGCAGTGGTTGACCCCGTTCAAGTGCCCGCCTAGTCTCCGCGTTCGGCGCCTCGCGCCCCGCCGGAGACCCGTGGCCGGCTCCCGACCCACCGGCCCGATTCGGAGGATTTCATGGCCTGGAAGGAACTCACCGCCAAGACGTTCGCGTCGATCCGCGAGCTCAACGGCATCTCCCAGCGGACCCAGGAAGAGCATTACGAGCTCTACAAGGGCTACGTCGCCAAGACGAACGAGATCCAGAAGAAGCTGGACACCGTCGACCGCTCGACGGCGAACCAGATCTTCAGCGACCTGCGTTCGCTGCGCGTCGATCTGTCGTTCGCGATCGGCGGCGTGAAGAACCACGAGACCTACTTCGGACACCTCGGCGGCAAGGGCGGCCAGCCCCTCGCGCGCACGATGGAGCTGATCCAGCGCGACTTCCCTTCGTACGACGCGTGGCTCGCCGACTTCAAGGCGTCCGGGCTCGCGGCGCGCGGCTGGGTCTGGCTGGCGTACGACCACGACCTCTCGGTGCTGACAACCGTCGTGGGCGATGCGCAGAACACGTTCCCGCTGTGGAACGCGACCCCCGTGCTGGCGATGGACGTGTACGAGCACGCGTACTGGCTGGACTACGGCCGCGCGCGCGCCAAGTACATCGAAGCCTTCTTCAACAACCTCGACTGGGGTGTGGTGGAGCAGAATCTCGAGCGCGCGCTCGCCATGCACGCCGTCGGCAAGTAGCACTTCTCTCGTCCGGGGGCGGGTGCCCGCCCCCCGGCCCGGGCTCCCATCGGGAGCCCGGGCGCGCTTTCGGAGGTCGTTCCCCATGGCCACAGCCAGCCTGCTGCCGGTGATCGGCAAGCCCGCACCCGACTTCTCGCTGCCGTCCACGTCCGGCGAGACGGTTTCGCTCAAGCAGTTCAAGGGCAAGAAGACCGTCGTGCTGTACTTCTATCCGAAGGACGACACGCCCGGGTGCACCAAGGAGGCCTGTGGCTTCCGCGACCTGCGCGAGGACTTCGAGCAGGCCGGTTCGGTAATCCTCGGCATCTCGAACGACCCGATCGACTCGCACGCCAAGTTCCGCGAGAAGTTCAAGCTGCCGTTCGACCTGCTCGCGGACGAGGACGCCGCGGTCTCGAAGGCCTACGGCGTCTACAAGCAGAAGAACCTCTACGGCAAGAAGTACCTCGGCATCGAGCGGACGACGTTCATCATCGACCGCACGGGCCGCATCGCGCAGATCTATCCGAAGGTGAAGGTCGAAGGGCACGTCGCCGACGTGCTCGGGTTCGTTCGCGAGGACTAGTCCCGGCCGGGAACGTTCCGCGTGAACGTTCCCTCCGGAACCCGGCCCATGGGCCCCGCCGCCGCGCTCGCGGCCGCGGGGCCACCTCGGCCCGCGAGGCCCGCATGGCCGCACGATCGGAGTCGCTGGTCCCCGTCTTTCCGCTGCCGGACGTCGTGCTCTTCCCGCACGCCCGGCTGCCCCTGCACGTGTTCGAGTTGCGCTATCGCACCATGGTGCGGGACGCGCTCTCGGGTGGGCGGGTGCTCGCGATCGCGACGCTGCTCCCGGGCTGGGAGCGGGACTACCACCTGAGCCCCGCGTTCCATCCGCTCGCGTGTCTCGCGCGCTTCGAGCGGGTGGAGTGGCTGCCCAACGACTGCTACGACCTGGTCGTGGCCGGCGTCGAGCGCGTCCGGCTCGGTGCCGTGCGCCGCGAGTTCCCGTACCGCGCGTGCGAGGTCGAGCGGCTGCGCTCGCTGCCCATGGACGAAGGGGATCCGCTGGCCGCGATGGAGCGCTCCGCGCTGCTGCGCGAGGCCGAGCGGCTCGTGCCGCTGGGCGCCGCCGCATGGGTCGCGCCGCCGGTGGTGGACGCGGACGCGTCGCTCGAGGCGCTCGTCGGCGGCCTCGCCCAGGTGCTGCGGATCGACACCGCCACCCGGCTCGACCTGCTCGCGCTCGACAGCGTGCTCGAGCGCGCCCGCCGGCTGCACGAGTGCATGAGCGGCCTGGCCGAGCCCGAGGCGCCGGGCGAGACCGACACGCCTCCCGGCACCAACTGAGGGCGCACCGCCCGAAAAGGCCGCGAGCCGGCCCGAAGGCCGGCTCGTGTCCCGGTACGCTGGAGTGATGCGCTGCTTCCCGAACGGAGGGCGGAGTCCCCCGATCCCACATCCATCCGAACGATTCACAGCGCATCCTCTCGCGAGCATGCTCGACAAGGGGAACGCTGTTCGCACCCGGCACGGGGCCGGGCACTTGGGGACTCCACGTTCGCCGGACGATGGATGTGGACACCGCCGGCCGAAGCGCGCGAGGTGCAACGACATCATGGTACCACCTAAGGATCGTGTATCAACAGGACATACCCCGTGCGTGGCGGGTGGTTTCGTGGTTTTCACGATCGCTCCGCTCCGGGATCGTCGCGCGATGCGAACGCGCACGCGCGGCGTTCCGTTCTCCCCGCGGCGCGCGGGGTTGAGTCGCGCGAACCCGCACGCGTACACTGCGTTTCATGCGCTTTCCAGCCGAACCCTTCCGCATCAAGGTCGTCGAGCCGCTGCGGCGCGTGTCGCGTGAAGAGCGCGAGCGGTTGATCCTCGAAGCGGGCCTGAACATCTTCTCGGTCCCCGCGGACAGCATCTACGTCGACCTGCTCACCGACAGTGGCACGTCGGCGATGAGCGACCAGCAGTGGGCCGGGCTCATGATCGGCGACGAGTCGTACGCCGGCAGCAAGAACTACTTCCACTTCGAGCGAACAGTCCGCGACCTGTTCGGCTACCGGCACGTGATTCCCACGCATCAGGGGCGCGTCGCCGAGAACCTGCTGTTCTCGACCGTGCTCAAGGCCGGCGACATCGTGCCGAACAACATCCACTTCGACACGACGCGCGCCAACATCCAGCATCAGGGCGCGGAGGCGGCGGATCTCGTCGTCGACGAGGGGCTCGACCCCACGACGATGCACCCATTCAAGGGCAACCTCGATCCGGCCAAGCTCGACCGCCTGCTGACCGAGAAGCGTTCGCACATCCCGCTCGTCATGCTGACGGTGACGAACAACTCCGGCGGCGGCCAGCCCGTGTCGATGGCCAACGTGCGCGCGGTGCGCGCCGTGTGCGACCGGCACCAGGTGCCGCTCTTCTTCGACGCCTGCCGGTTCGCCGAGAACTGCTTCTTCATCCAGCAGCGCGAGAGCGGTTACGCGGACAAGCCGGTGGCCGAGATCGCGCGCGAGATGTTCTCGTACGGCGACGGCTGCACGATGAGCGCCAAGAAGGACGGCCTGGTCAACATCGGCGGGTTCCTGGCGCTCAACGACGCCGACTGGGCGCAGCGGATCACCAACCTGCTCATCCTGATCGAGGGCTTCCCGACCTACGGCGGACTCGCGGGTCGCGACCTCGAGGCGATCGCGCGGGGCCTCAAGGAAGTGCTGAGCGAGGACTACCTCGCGTTCCGCATCGGGCAGGTCGCGCAGCTCGGCGAGCGGCTCGACGCCGCGGGCGTGCCGATCGTGAAGCCCGTCGGCGGCCACGCGGTCTACATCGACGCGCGCCGGTTCCTGCCGGACATCCCGCAGTCGCAGTTCCCCGGCCAGGCCCTCGTGGTCGCGCTCTACCGCGACTTCGGCATCCGCGCGGTCGAGGTCGGCAGCCTGATGTTCGCGCAGCCCGATCCGGCGACGGGCGAGATGCGCTGGCCGAAGCTGGAGCTCGTGCGGCTGGCGATCCCGCGCCGCGTCTACACGACCGAACACATGCGCTACGTGGCGGATTCGGTCATCGAGATCCACCGCGAGCGCCATCGCCTGAAGGGCCTGCGCCTCACCTACGAGGCCCCGGTCCTGCGGCACTTCACGGCGCGGCTCGAGGAGATCGCGGAAGCGGGCGTCGGCTCCACTCGCTGATCGTCCGCACGGAACGCGGCCGCGCGTTCACGCGGGAGCGCACCATGCAGGTCTGGAATCGCGGGTTCTCGCTCACGTGGCTCGGGCACAGCGCGTTCGAGCTGGTCACGGCGAAGGGTACGGTCGTCCTGCTCGATCCCTGGCTCGGCGGCAATCCCCGCTGCCCCGACGATCGCCGCGCGCCCGCGCGCGCGGACGTGATCGCGCTGACGCACGCGCACGGTGACCACGTCGGCGACACGGTCGCGCTCGCCACGCGCCTCGGCAGCACTGTCGTCTGCGGGTTCGAAGTCGGGGAGCACCTGGCCGGACGGGGCGTCGAGCGCATCGTCGACCTCGCGCCCGGAGGGACCGCCCGCGTGGCGGGACTGGCGTTCACGATGACGGCCGCCACGCACTCCTCGAGCTTCGACGAACCCGGCCGGCCCGACGGCGGCAGCGAGGCGGGGTACGTGATCACGCTCGAGGACGGGCTGCGGATCTACTGCTCCGGGGACACCGGGCCGACGATGGAGTTCGTGGCCGTGCGCGAGCTCTACGCGCCGGAGATCGCGATCCTGCCGATCGGCGACAAGTACACGATGGGCCCGCGCGAGGCGGCCTGGGCGGTCGAGAAGCTCGGCGTGAAGTGGGTCGTGCCCATGCACTGGGGCACGTTCCCGCCGCTCACCGGGACGCCCGCGGCGCTGCGCGCCGAACTCGCCGCGCGCGGCGTGGCGGCCGAGGTGATCGCGCCCGAGCCCGGAGTCGGCGTGCGCTGACGCCCGCGGCGGTTACTGGCCGCTCGTGAGCACCGCGAAGATGTCGTAGCCCGCGTGCACGACGATCGCGGTGGTCGTGTTCGTCCGGTCGCGGACGAGCCCGAGGCAGATCCCGAGCCCCGCCACGGTGACCATGCCGTACCACGTGTACTGCACGTGACCCGAGGCGAAGAGCAGCGCGCTCAGCAGGATCCCGAGCCGCGGCTGCAGCGCGCCGCGCACGGCGATCTCCTCGCCGACGCCGGCGCTCACCCCGAGCAGGAGCGACGTGGCGATCGAGAGATTGCCGGCGATGAGCTGCGTCACGTCGTGGTCGTGCCGCCAGAGCGCGGGGAACCAGCGGTGCTGCACCCATTCGGTGCCGGCGTTCAGGGCGACCAGGCCGGCGAAGCCCGCGAGCGCGACGAGCCAGTGCGCGGGCCGCATCGCGGTGATACCCAGGCGCTCGAGCGTGCTGCGGCCTCCTCGGCGCACGAGCCAGCCGACACCGGCGAGCGCGATCGCGATCTCGCCGAGCAGCTGCGCGACGAGCCCGGGCGCGTCCGCGAGCGGGGTACCGGCCTCGCGCAGCACGTCCAGCAGCATCGGGGCGACGAGCGAAGCGGGCACCGGCATCAGGAGCGCGATCACGACGAGGCGCGCCGTGAGCCGGCGCGTGCGGCCCGTCGTGCCGCCGAAACAGGCGCGCGTCACGGCGTCGGCGACGGAACGCCACGCGAGCGCGAGGCTCACGATCGTGGCGCCGGCGCACCACAGGGCGGCGAAGACGTACGCGTGCTCGGGGTCACCGCGCCACGCCCAGAAGCCGAACGCGACGTAGAAGAGGGCGCCGGCCAGCGGCACCAGTGCGCGCACGATCGTGCGCACCAGCACGCCGTGGGCGCTCCCGCGCGGGAGCTGGTCGCGGACGAACGCGCGATAGCGCTCGAGCACCGCGGCGGCGTCGGTGGCCTGCGCGAGCGCGAAGGCGCCCGCCGCGGCGAAGAGGAACGCGCCCTCGGCGTGACCCATGAGCACCGCGCCGAAGCCGCCGACGATCACGATCCCGAGCCACGCGAGCAGTCCGCGCTGGATGCCCGCGGCATCGATCTCGAGCGCCGCGGCCGGATCGGCGGCGGGCGGGGAGAGGGCATCCGGCACGGGATCGGGACCGGTGGGGGGTTGCATCGCGTCGCTCATCCGGACAGCATAGAGTCAAGGTCCCGGAGGGTCCAACGCATGACGCTGCAGGTGCTGTTCTTCGCGACCGCGCGCGAGCGCGCGGGCTGCGCCGACGCCACGCTCGAACTGCCCGCGGGCAGCCGTGTGGCGGACGCGCTCGCCGCCGTGGCCGCGCGCTGGCCGCAACTCGCGCCGCTGCGCGGCCACCTCGCCGTCGCGGTGAACGGCACGCTCGCGCGGGCCGACGACGCGCTCGTGGACGGCGCGGAGCTCGCGCTCCTGCCGCCGGTGAGCGGCGGATGAGCGCGCGCACGACGAAGCCCGCGGCGGCGCGCACCGCGGCGCGGAAGACGCCCGCGCGGAAAGCCCCGGCGCGCAGGCCGGCGCCGGTCGCGTGGCGGATCGTGCCCGTGACCCCCGAGCGCTGGCGTGACTTCACCATCCTGTTCGGCGCGCGGGGCGCGTGCGGCGGCTGCTGGTGCACGTGGTGCCGCTTCCCGCACGCGCAATACAAGTCCACGTCACCCATCGCCCGGCGCGCCTGGATCCAGCGGCTCGTGCGCTCGGGTGGGACGCCGGGGCTGATCGCGTACGACGGCGACACGCCCGCGGGCTGGATCGCGGTCGGCCCGCGCGAGGACTTCGCGCGCTACGCCACCTCGCGTGCGCTCGCCCCCGTGGACGAGCAGCCCACGTGGTCGGCGCCGTGCTTCTTCGTGGCGCGCGCCTACCGCGGCCGCGGCCTGACGGTTGCGCTGCTGCGCGCAGCGTGCACGTGGGCCGCCTCGCACGGGGCCCGCCGCATCGAGGGCTATCCCGTGGACACGCGCGGCCGGCGGCAGGCGTCGGCGTTCGTGTGGACGGGCGTTCCGGGCGCGTTCGAGGCGGCGGGCTTCCGCGAGGTGCTGCGCCGCACGCCGGCGCGGCCGATCATGCGGCGGACGCTGCGGCCCTCGCGCGCACGCGCGAAGGCGCGGTAGGCGGCATGGCCTCGCTCACGCACGCCCGGCTCGACGACGCCGCGATGACGCGCGCCGCGGCGCGGCCCGACTGCGGCGCGATCGTCACGTTCCTCGGCACGACGCGGAACCACCACCAGGGCCGCGCCGTCGTACGGCTCGAGTACGAAGCCTACGACCGCATGGCGCTCGCCGCGCTCGAGGCGATCGAGCGGACCGCCTGCGAAAGGTTCGCGATCGCGAGCTGCGCGATCGCCCACCGGCTGGGGGAGGTGCCGCCCGCGGAGGCGAGCGTGGTGGTGGTCGTGGCCGCGGCGCATCGCGGGCCGGCGTTCGACGCGGCGCGATGGGCCATGGACGAACTCAAGCGCGCCGTGCCGATCTGGAAGAAGGAGCACTTCGCGGGCGGCGGCGCCGAGTGGGCGGGCGGTACGCCGCTCGCCGGCGAGTAGCGGTCAGCGCGCCAGTTCGCGCGCGGCGGGCAGGAGCCGTCCTGCCGAATCCGCGAGCGCGCAGTTCTCCCACGGCGAGCCGGCGCCGCGGCCGGCGAGCCACGCCGGCTCCCACCACCACACACCCGCACCGCGCGCGTCGGGCACGCGGTCGACCGCCTCGCGCAGGGCGCGCGCGAACGCCGCCTGCCCCTCGGGCGTCGCGGGGAACCCCGGCAGGAGCTGCTCGCGGCGGCCGACGGGATTGTGCGTGGCGTCGAGCGCGCGCAGCGTCCACGGGTACGCGGTCTCGACGATCATCACGTCGCGCCGGTAGCGCCGGGCGAGCGCGGCCAGGGTCGCCTCGAGCGAGTCGAGCGGTCCGTGCCACCACGGATAGTACGAGAGACCGATCGCGTCGAACGGCACGCCCGCGGCGACCGCGTGGTCGAGCCAGCGCACGCTCGCCGCCGCGCTGCCGCCGTTGGCGAGATGCAGCACGAGGTGCGCGCCGGGCGAGGCCGCGCGCACGCCCGCGGCGGCGCGGGCGAGCAGCGCGCCCAGGCGCGTCCACTGCGCGGGCGTCTCGAACCGCCCGCCGACCCGGCCCGCGTCCCAGAGCAGGCCGCCGTCGATCTCGTTGCCGAGCTGGACGGCCTCGGGCGGCGTGTCCTGGGCGACGAGCGCCGCCACGACGTCGCGCGCGTACGCCTCGACCGAATCGCCGAGCGCGCGGTCGTCGAGCCCGTGCCACGCGGCGGGCGTCTCCTGGTGGCCGGGGTCGGCCCAGGTGTCGCTGAAATGGAGGTCGAGCAGCAGCGAGAGTCCCGCGGCGCGTGCGCGCTTCGCCATCGCCAGCGTCGCCGGGAGCCCGCACGTGCCGCCGGCGGGCGCATGCCACGTCCGCAGGCGCACGCTGGTGAAGCCGGCGTGCCGCAGCACGGCGATCGCGTCGCCCGCGCCCTCGCGGTCGCGCAGCGCGCCGCCCGCCGACTCGACCGCGGGCCACGACGAGAGATCGGCGCCCACATCGGGCGCCCGGCGCGCGTGCCGTGCCGCCTCCGCGACCGGCGCGTGCGCGAGCCCCAGCAGCAGCACCGCACCGGCGAGGTGACGCGCGTTCACGCGACCACCTCGGCCAGCGCGAGCGCGACCTCGTCGCGCACGAGCGGCTCGCGGTCGTGCGCGGCGCCGGCGAGCACGGTGCGCGCGGCCGTGCGCGCGCCCGCATGCGCCGCGCCGATCCGCCCGAGCGCCCAGGCCGCGTGCGCCCGCACGAGCGCGGCCGGATCGCGGGCCAGCGCGCGCGCCAGCGCGGGCAGCGCCGCGGCGTCGCGCCGGTTGCCCAGCGCCACGCAGACGTTGCGCAGGAAACCCTCGCGGTCCGCGCGGCGGATCGGGCTCGCCGCGAACACGGTGCGGAACGCACGCTCGTCCATGTCGAGGAATCCCGCCAGCGTCCAGCCCTCGAGCGCCGCGGCGTGCAGGCGCGCCTCGCGCGCGGGCGGCGCGAAGCGGTTCCAGGGGCAGACCTCCTGGCAGAGATCGCAGCCGAAGATCCACTCGCCCACGAGCGGGCGCAGTTCGCGCGGGATGGGTCCGCGGTGCTCGATGGTGAGGTACGAGATGCAGAGCCGCGCGTCGACCTGGTAGGGCGCGACGATCGCGCACGTCGGGCAGGCGTCGATGCAGCGCACGCACGTGCCGCAGCGCTCGCGCGCCACGGGAGCGTCGGGGTCGAGTTCGCGGTCGACGAGCACTTCGCCGAGGACGAACCACGATCCGAGCGACTCGGAGAGCAGGCCGGAGTGCTTGCCGATCCAGCCGAGCCCCGCGCGTTCGGCCCAGCCGCGCTCGAGGATCGCTCCCGTGTCGGAGTACCAGAGCGAGCCCGAGCCGGGGAAGAGCTCGGTGCGGATCCAGCGCTCGAGCGCACCCAGCTTCTCCTGCATGATCCGGTGGTAGTCCTCACCGGCCGCGTAGCGGGCGATGCGGCCCAGCCGCGCGTCGCGAGCCGGATCGGCCGCCGGCGGATGGCAGAGTGCGACGCACGCCACGGCACGGATCCCCGCGACGAGGCGGGAGGGATCGCTCCGCCGCGCGCGGTGATCGTCGCTCGCGAGCCAGTGCATGTCGCCGTGCCGCCCGGCCGCGAGCCACGCATCGTAGCGCTCGCGGGCCTCGAGTGGCCCGACCGCCGCCACGCCGACCGCGTCGAAGCCCAGCTCGAGCGCCCGTGCCTTGAGTCGCGCGGTCGGCGTCATGCGCCGGACGTCAGCGGCGCGACGACGAGTCGCGCTCGGCCGGCCGCGGCGCGCGGTCACCGCGCGCCGGCGCGGCGGGCCGCATCTCGCGCCCGCGCTCCGCGAGCGAGTCGCGCGGCGACGGCTCGCGTTCCGGCGGCTTCGGGCGCGCCGCGTGCCGCGTGGTGTCCCGCGGCGCGGGCGCATGCACGCGCCCCGGCTCGGGCCGCGGCGGCATCGTGCCCTTCTGCCGCACGATCTCACCCGGCGTCATCGGCGAGGCCGGCGGCGTCGCGCCGCGCTCGCGCCAGGCCGACCACTCGCGCAGGCCTTCGCTCGTCACGCGGTTCGTGCGCCAGCTCAAGTCGGACTCGCCGGGATGCGTGGGCGCGGTCGTGAACTTCACCTTGCGGAAGTCGCCCGGATCCGTGCGCGGCGGCAGCGCCACCCCGCGGACCTGGAGATCGGTGAAGTTGGGCCCCTTGTTGAAGCTCACGCCGTTCACGCGCCCGATGTTGGCGATCTCGCGGGGCGCGGCGTCGCGTGTCGGCACCTGGGTCATGAAGAGCGCGTCCTGCCCGACCTCGCGCGACGAGAACTGCGACGTGGGCGCGTAGGTGAAGATGCCGCCGGGTACGTTGGAGAAGCCGTCGTACTGCGACGGTGCGAGCGGCGCCCAGCCCACGAAATCGCCCAGCGAGATCCACGCGACCCATGCGGGGCCCCACACCGGACCGGGCTGCCACACCCAGCCCTGGTAGTCGTCGTAGAACCAGGCGCCGTAGTGGTACGTCACCCAGCCGAACGGCTCGTTGGAGTTCCAGATCCAGCCGTAGAAGTCGGACGGCTCCCACCAGCCGTCGAGGTAGGGACGCCACGCGACGAAGTTCACGCGCGGACGGAAGCACCAGCCGTAAGGCTCGATCAGCGTCCAGTCGCCCTCGTCCCTCAGCTCGTCGTAGAAGACGCGATAGGGCGGCGGCAGCCCGATGCGGGCCGGATCCTGCGGCGGCGGTGCGTAGGCGGAAGGGCCCGCCTGGTCGCCGGCGTCGGTCACGGCGCACGAGGTCGCGCCGGCGAGCACGAGCGCGAGCAGGAGGGCCAGCAGGGGCAGGCGTTTCACGGGAGGTCTCTCCGGACGATGCAGGGAACTCCGCACAGCGTACACCGCACGCCGTCAGAGCTGCTTGTAATTCGGTCCTCCACCGCCTTCGGGGGTCGTCCAGGTGATGATCTGGTACGGGTCGGCGATGTCGCAGGTCTTGCAGTGAACGCAGTTCGACGCGTTGATCCGCAGCTGCAGCTCGCCGGGCTTCCCCTCGACCGGGACCATCTCGTAGACGTTGGCGGGGCAGAAGTGCTGGCAGGGATTGCCGAACTCCGTCCGGCACCGGGTCGCGCACACGGACGTGTCGGCGACCACGAGGTGCGACGGCTGGTCCTCGTCGTGCATCGTGCCGGAGAGGTAGACGTCGGCGAGCTTGTCGAACGTCAGCGTGCCGTCGGCCTTGAGCGGCGCGGGCTTGCCGTTCGGGTGCACCTGCGCGAGCTTGCGCATCTTCTCGTGGCCCGCGTGGCCCGGCAGGCGATCGCCGAACGGATCGCGGCCGCCGAAGACCATCTGGAAGCCCGTGCGCGGGAGCGCCTGCCACAGCCCGCCGTCGAACGCCTGGTGGAAGTTGCGCATCGAGCGCAGCTCCTCGCCGGCCCACGACGACGCGACGCGCGTCTCGTAGCTCGCGAGGCGTTCCTTCGAGAAGTCGCCCGCGAGCAGGCACTCGAACAGCGTTTCCGCCGCGAGCATGCCCGACTTGATCGCGAGGTGGATGCCCTTGAGCCGCCCGCCGTTCAGGAACCCGCCCGCGTCGCCCGCGAGCAGCAGGCCGTCGGCCGACAGCTTCGGCATCGCGTACCAGCCGCCCTCGGGAATCGCCTTCGCGCCGTACGCGATCGGCTTGCCGCCCGCGAGCAGCGCGCGCACGAGCGGGTGCGTCTTGAAACGCTGGAGGTTGCCGTGCGGATCGCTCGTCGGGTCCGCGGTGTCGAGCCCCGTGCAGAAGCCCACGGCCCAGAGCGAGTCGCTCATGCCGTAGATGAAGCCGCCGCCGAACGTGTCCGCGGGCAGCGGCCAGTTCATGGTGTGGATGACGCGGCCCTTCTGCGCCTGGCCCGCCGGAACCTCCCAGAGCTCCTTCACGCCGGTCGCGTACACCATGGGGTTCTTGCCCACGGTGAGCCCCAGCTGCTGCTCGAGCTGCCGGGTCACGGTGCCGCGCGGGCCCTCGCACAGCACGGTCGCCTTCGCGACGCAGTCGGCGCCGGGCTGGTACGTGCCCTTTCGGCTGCCGTCCTTCGCCACGCCCTTGTCGCCGGTGCGCACGCCGAGCACGCGGCCGGATTCGACGAGCGGCACCTGCGCGGGCGTCTCGGTCGCGATCAGGATGCCCATCTCCTCGGCGATACCCGCCATCCAGCGCGTGACGTCGCCGAGGCTCACGATCCAGTTGCCGTCGTTGTGCAGCACCGGCGGCAGGAAGGGCAGGCGGAACTGGCCGCCCTCGGTGAGGATGTACACGTCGTCGCCCGCGACCGGCGCCGCGAGCGGGCAGCCGCGCTCGACGAAATCCGGGAGCAGCTCCTTCATCGCGCGTGGATCCATGACGCCGCCGGAGAAGCCGTGCGCGCCCACTTCGGCCGCCTTCTCGAGCACGGCGATGTTGACCTCGCCCAGGGGCGTCCCGGGTGCGCCGGCCGCGACCGACTGGTCGTGCTTCGCGATCCGCTGCGCGAGGTGGATCGCGCCCGCCAGCCCCGCGGGGCCGGCGCCGACGAACTGCACGTCGAACTCGAGGACTTCGCGCTCCACGACGGCCTCCCGGGGGTTGGAATCAGTGCCGCGCCGCGCCCGCGGCGTGCGCCGCGTGCGCCTGCGCCTCGAGCCAGCGCTCCGCGTCGATCGCGGCCATGCAGCCGCTGCCGGCCGCGGTGATCGCCTGGCGGTAGACCGCGTCGTGCACGTCGCCGGCGGCGAAGACGCCCTCGACGCTCGTGTACGACGTGCCCGGCTTCACCTGCACGTAGCCGCGCGAATCCATCGCGAGCTGGCCCTGCAGGAACGCCGTGTTCGGCTTGTGCCCGATCGCGACGAACACGCCGTCGATCGGCATCTCGGTGATCGCGCCCGTCTTCGTGTCGCGCAGCTTCACGCCCGTCACCTTCTTCTCGGCCTCGCCGATCACCTCGGCGATCTCGGCGTTCCAGATCACGCGGATCTTCTCGTTCGCGAGCGCGCGCTCCTGCATGATCTTCGAGCCCCGGAACTGGTCACGCCGGTGCACGATCACGACCTCGGCGCAGAAGCGCGTGAGGTAGGTCGCCTCTTCCAGCGCCGTGTCGCCGCCGCCGACCACGATGACGCGCCTGCCCTTGAAGAAGAACCCGTCGCAGGTCGCGCACGCGCTGACCCCGAAGCCCATGAATCGCTGCTCGCTCGGCAGGCCCAGCAGCATCGCGCTCGCGCCGGTGGCCACGATCACGCTGTTCGCGACGTACTCCTTGCCATCCGACCAGACGCGGAACGGGCGCTGCGAGAAGTCGACCCTCTCGACCTCGGCGTCCACGATCTGCGTGCCGAAGCGCTCGGCCTGCGCGCGGAACTTCTCCATCAACTCGGGGCCGAGGATGCCGTCCGGGAACGCGGGGTAGTTCTCGACCTCGCTCGTGATCGTGAGCTGGCCGCCCGGCTGCAGGCCGGAGAACATGAGCGGCTTCAGGTTGGCGCGCGCGGCGTAGATCGCGGCGGTGTAACCGGCGGGGCCGGAGCCCAGGATGATCACCTCGTGCGGCGTCGACACGATGCCTCCGTGAATGGCGTTGGAAAACGAGCGCAGCGGATTCTAGCCGCCGTGCTTCCGGGCCGCTAGGCGACCCGGCCGTCGGAGGGTAGGAGTCGCACGCGGCCGGGAACGGTGCGCGCACGGCCCGGTCCGTCGCACGAATTCGCGCGTTCTGGACGATTCGTCCGGGGCCGGCGGGTGTCGGCCCGGTTGACGCTTCTTCCGGCGAGGTCGTGTGCGTTCCCCCGGCGCGGAAGGGGCAGTTCGCGCGCCGGCGCGAAGATGCGGGATTCTCACCTGGGCGGCACGCGCGGTGCAAGGCGCCCCGTGTCCCCCGTCGGTACGGTTCGCGCCCCGACCTCGTCGGATGCGAGCCGCGTTCCGGACGCCGTCGACCGACCCGTGCCACGGAGGCCGTTCCCATGCACCGCGAGATCCACCGCCGGGCCCGCGGGATTCCCGCAGCCGCCGGCCTGCTGGCGGCTTCGCTCCTCGTCCTCGCGGGCGTACGCCCCGCGCGCGCGACCCACTACGTGGTCGATGCCGCCGGCGGCGGCGACTTCACGACGATCTCGGCGGCGGTCGCGCAGCTCGCCGTCTCGGCGCGCGATTCGGTGCTCGTGCTCCCGGGCACGTACGCCGAGACGCCCGCCTTCTCCGCGGCGATTCCCCCTGCGGCGATCGTCGGGACCGGTGGCGCCGCGGTGACGTTCCTCGACGGCATCACCTCGAGCGCCGCCCCGACCACCCCCGCGTGGTTCCTGGCCGGGTTCACGTTCACGCACGACCTCGCGCCGGGGGTGTCGGGTGGGCGCGCGACGGCGATCGACTTCCGGGCCTGCGTCCTCGCCGGCGCGGTGCAGTCCGACGCCGGGGGAATGTCCGCGGCCAACTTCCACGACTGCGATTTCCACGGTCCGACGATGCTGCTCCACTACGGGAACTACGGGACGCTCGACCACCTGCGGTTCCACTCCGCGCGGCTCCAGACCTCCTCGAGCGGGACCGGCGACGTGAGGCTCGTCGACTGCACGTTCGATGGGCCGGCCGACACGCTGGTCGTCGCGCACGGGGACGACGCCGATCGGATCCTCTTCACGCGTTGTGCGTTCTCGAGCGCCGAGCGCGGCGTGGTGTTCGCGGGCGGTTCCGGCGAGGGCGGGGTCATCGACCGCTGCGTCGCCCACGACATCGCCGGTGCGGCGGTCGAACTGGGCGCGAGCGGCGCATACAGCTTCCACACCGTGTATTCGCTGGCCGTGTCGAACTCGCGCTTCGTGAACTGCGGCCAGGCGATCCGCTGGCCGGGTACGGGGAACTCGCAGGTCTCCCTGGCCGCCGACACGGTGCTCGCCAGCACCGGCATCGCGATCGAGGTCTCCGAGAACCTGCCCGCGTTCTACGTCACGTATCCGATCCGCGACGTCGTCGTGGACGGGGCCGGCGGTCACGGTCTCGACGTGCACTGCGCGAACGGCATGTCCGGCGTCCAGATGACGCGCGTGCACGTCTCGCACGTGGCCGGCGACGGCATCCGCGTCGTGGACGAGCCGGGCAAGGCGACCAGCTTCCTGCCGAGCCGCATCTGGAACTGCCTCAGCGATCACAACGGCGGTGCGGGCTTCCGGTTCGCGAGCGGCGGCGTCGCGGCGATCGGCAACGTCGCGTGGGCGAACGGCGGCGACGGCATCGCGTTCGCGACCACCGCCGCGACGGATCGAACGGACTCGCTCGCGTCCAGCACCTGCGTGGGCAACGGCGGACCCGGCGTCCGCGTCGTGCCGCCGCTCTCGCTCACCGGCATCGCCCAGGTCGTGCAGCGGAACCTCACCGTCGCCAACGTCGGCGGCGGTCTGCGCGTCGACGGACCGTTCCGCGGCTCGTTCGCGTTCAACGACGCGTGGCACGACCTCGGCGCGGCGTACGCAGGCGTCGCGTCCCCGGCCGACAGCAACCTCGCCGCCGATCCGCTGCCCTGCGACCTGCCCGCGGGCGACTTCGGCGTGGCATCGGGCTCGCCGTGCGCCTCCACGGGTGTCTACGGCGCGATCGGCGCGCGCGGCGTCGGCTGCGCGTCGCCCGGGGGCGTGGAGCCGCCGGGCGTCACCGGCGCGGCCGCGTTCGCGGCCTCGCCGAATCCCGCGCGCGGCGCGGTCGAGTTCCACGCGCCGCAGGCCGCGGGCGGGCGACTCGACGTGGTGGACCTGCTCGGGCGCCGCGTCTGGACGCGCACGCTGCGCGCGGGCGAGAGCGTGCGCTGGGACGGCCACGGCGATGCGGGCACGATCCGGCCCGGGATGTACCTCGCGCGCTTCGACTCGGGCGGCCGCACGACCGTACTGCGCGTGGCCTGGCTGAGGTGAGCGCGCGAAAGCGCCGACGGCGGACCGGGCGGGACCGGGGCACGCGCCCCGGTCCCGCTCGTGGTTCCGTCCCCGCGCGGAACGGCATCGGAATCCGCGCCAGGCCACGCGCGCGGCTGCGCTACGATGCGCGCCCCGGCGGTCGCCGACCGCCGTTCGTCGATTCCGCCGTTCCGGAGACCGCCATGCCGACGACCCCGTTCTCGCCGCGCGAGCGGCTCTCTCTCATGGCGCTGGCCACGTTCGGCTTCGCCGGGCTCAACGGCGCGTTCCTCTACGGGCTTCTCGCGCGGCCGGGTGCGCTCGCCGCGGCGCTCGCGAACCCGGTCTCGGCCGCGTTCGTGATCGAGGCGCTCGTCATGACCGGCGTGCTCGCCTGGTTGTTCGTGCGCTGCGGGTTGAGCCGCCTGCACTGGGGCGCTTTCGTGCTGCTCGCGCTCGCCGGCGGCATCGCCTTCGCGGTGCCGGTGGCGCTGCTCTTCGGCAAGGGCAGGTTGTCGGAGACGCCAAGTGGTTGAGAGCATTCGGTGGCGGCATTAGGCCTCACTTTCAGGCCGAGCGCTGCTGAATTCCACTTGATCAGGTCCGGCGATCGAGAAGACGCTTGGGTTCGAACACGCCGCAGGTTGTTCCCGCCAACATGTTCTAGGATCGCCACCATGAATGCTCCACCCAAGCAGCATGGGTTACCAAGGTTTGAGTCTCACACCGAAGCTCGTAAGCGGGCTGCCGATCAAGTCGAGTTGATCGCGAAACAGCTTGCACTCTTCACAACAGTCAGTTTCCTGTTGGTCACAGTTCTCGGCTTCATCTTCTACGAACTGCTCTTCAGGAGCTTCGGCGTCGACTACCTCGTCTTCGCGAACGCGGAAGACTTCTTCATGGCTGGATTGCGACGGCTCGACGTGCTCTTCGTCGGAGTGCTCGCCACGGCTTTGCTATGGCTGGCCAACGCGGTTCGCCATGTCCTGATGGAGCGCACCACACTTCCCATCGGGATCGCCTCAAAGTCCATTCCTTGGTGGAATGCAGTGCGGCTCTACCTTTTGGCGCCCATCATTATTGTCGGGTTGACCGCGTACGCCTTGACGTCCCTTGTGCGCAAGGAGAGCGATTCGATTCGCAACGGGTGGCAGCGCACTACAAGGGTGGTGGTCGCCAGCGGGTCCGAAGGAGAAGAGGCATTTGAGGGCAGGCTACTCGCATGCTCAGCCGACTTCGCGTTCGTCTTCACGCCCGACGACCAACAGCTGCGGATTCTCCGCAAAGAAACAATCCTGCGAATTGTCCGGCAGCTACGTTGAACTTTACTTGATGGGGCAGGCACGATCGCGCACGCGGGGCCGGCGGCTGGTGCCGCCGGCCCCGTTCGCGCTTCGCTCGCCGTCAGTGGCCGCGACCGTTCCCGTGGCCACGCCCGTGATCGTCGCCGCGCCCGTAGTCGCCGTGTCCGTACCCACGTCCGTACTTCTTCGCCAGGCCCGGAGGCATGTCGCCGGGGCGGTGGCGCCAGCGGTAGTGGTTGCTCGCACGCAGGTGCCAGATCGGCGCGGGCACCCAGTCGGCGCGCACCGCGACGAACGGGCCGCGGTAGCGCCGCGCGCGGTACCAGTTGTCGTTGTCGTAGATCCAGTACCAGCCGCCGTAGCGGAAGTAGTCGTAGCCGAGCGCATCGTCGTCGACGACGTACACGCGCTCGTTCGGCACCATCACCCAGCGCGGCTCGTGGTGGTAGACGACGGCCGGCGGCGGTGCACCGATGTTGATGCCGACGTGCACGGAGGTCTCGGCGAAGGCCGGCACCGCGGCCATCAGACCGAGCAGCAGGAACGGCGCGAGGGTTCGCTTCATGACGGAACTCCCTTCGTGGGACGTGCGCGGCCACCGTGGGGCCCGGGCGCCTTCGTGCGCCGGGACCGTTGCCTGGCATGTGGACGTCGTCGAGCCATCGCAGGTTCCGTGCCGCGCACCCTCCGATGCAGGAACGCGAGTTGCGCGGCCGCCCTGTCGCGAAACGGCTCGGCGCCGTGGCGATTTCGCGTCGCCCGGCGCCGAGAATGCCTCCGCAGTGTCCCGGCGAGGTTCAGCCGCCGCGCAGCGTGCGGGCGATCGGCTGCGTGGCCGCCTTGAGCGCGGGGAAGAAGCCGCCGGCCACGCCGAGCAGCGCCGAAAAGACGAGGGCGATCACCATGAGCGGTGGCGTCACGCGGAACTGGAACGCGACCTCGCTGAACGATTGGAAGTTCGTCGTGCTCGTGCGGATGCCGTTGATGGGCAGCGCGAGCAGGCAGCCGAGCACGCCGCCCAGCACCGAGATGAGGACCGACTCGGTCACGAACGAGGCGAGGATCGACCCGCCGCGGAAGCCGAGCACCTGCAGCGTCGCCACCTCGCGCGTGCGGCCGCTCACGGCCGCGAACATCGTGTTCACGGCGCCGAAGAGCGCGCCGACCGCCATGATGATCGTGATGAAGGTCCCGAGTACCGTGACCATCGTCGCGATCACGACCGACTGCTCGGCGTAGAAGAGGTCCTCGCGCTTCACCTCGACGCCGAGGCGCGGGTCGTCCTCCAGCTCCTTCTTGAGCGCCGCGAAGCGCCAGTCGCGCGCCAGTTCGGCGAAGCGCTGGGCCTCGGTTCGCCGGTCGGACCACGAGGACTTCCTCGCGGCCTTCTGCCTCAGGTCGGCCTCCACCGCGGGCGGGAGCGGGAACTTCTCGTCGATGCGCAGCAGCGCCACCTGCCAGCCGCCGTCACGGTGGAAGAGCGGCTGCAGCACGTTCTGGTCGCCCCAGACCTCGGACTCGTACGAGCTGCCGCCCGCCGAGAAGAGACCCACGACCTTGAGCAGGCGCTTCTGCACCTTGATCTGGTCGCCGACCGAGCAGTGCTCGAAGCGCGGCGCGATCCCCACGCCGACCACCACCTCGTCGGTGCCGGGGGTGAACATGCGGCCCTGCGTGATCACCGGCGAGACGCGGGCGCCGATCGTGTTCACGTCGATCCCGCGCACGCGGATGTTCGACGACCCCTTCTGGCCGATGCGTGGCAGGTTGGTCGTCGCCACCATCTCGAGGCTGATGAGCGCGCGCCCGTCGGGGCCGGTCGCCACGCGCGGGCTCGAGCGCAGGATGTCGCCGGCACTGCGCGCGAAGCCGCTCATGACCTCCGAGTCGGCGCCGTGGCTCGTGACGATCGCGTTCTCGGGCGAGCCGGCGGCCTGGAGCGTCGAACGGAAGCCCTCGGCCAGCGCGAGCGCGGCGAGCAGCACCGCGACCGTGAGCCCGATGCCGATCGCGGTGGCCGCGGTCGCGGCGGGCCGCTGCATCACGTTGCGGACGTTGTAGACGAACGGGATCGCCATGGCCGGCTCTTCAGTCCACGCGCCGCAGCGCGTCCACGATGCGCAGGCGCGAGGCCTGCCACGCGGGGATGAAGCCGCTCACCACGCCGAGGCCGATCGCGATGGCGACGGCCATGGCGACGGTGCCCCAGGTGATGACCAGCGAGTTGAAGATGGGGACGTTCGGGATGCGCACCAGGAGCAGCTTCGCGGCGAGCGCGCCCGCGAGGCCGCCGCCGGTGGTGATCAGCGCGGCCTCCGCCACGATCATCCCGAAGATCGCGCCGTCGCTGAAGCCGAGCGTCTTCATCACGCCGACTTCGCTCGTGCGCTCGCGCACCGACATGACCATCGTGTTCGCGGAGATGACGAGGATCGTGAACACGACCGCGAACCCGATCATGCGCAGCGCGAACGGCACGTTGCCGAACATGCTGATGAATCCCGCGCCGAAGGCCTGCTCGCTCTCGGTCTTGGTGGCGTTGTCCGAGTTCTCGAACATCGCGTCGACCTGCTTCGCGATCGCGGCCGACTGCGACTTGTCGACCAGCTCGGCCTTGAACACGCCGACGAGGTCGTTGCCGCGAAGTCCGTTCTCGCGCAGGTACTCGTTGTGGAACAGGATCAGGTCCTCGGGCCACGTGCCGCCCGGCAGGCGTTCGTAGACCCCGCGGATGGTGAAGTCCCACGTGCCGCGGAAGAGCGTGCCGTTCAGGTGGATCGTCTGACCGAGCTTCCAGCCCTGCGTCTTCATCAGGTCCGCGCCCACGACGCAGGCCGTGCGTTCCACCGCGTACGCGGCCAGGTGCGGATCAGTGTCGGGCGGCAGGCTCACGGCCGCCTGCGGCTCGGACCACTGCGAGATCCGCATGTCCTTGCGGTACATGGGCCAGAAATCGTCGTCGACCGCGAACTGCTGGCGCATGCGCTTCTCGGTCGGGATCTGCCCGCCGAACCAGGTCTGCGTGCACACGCGCTTGATGCCCGGGATCGTCAGGATGCGATCCTTGTCGTTGCGCGGGAGGAAGTTCGTGAGCGAGATCGCGTGCCGCACGGCGAGCCGCTCGCGGCTGCCGGAGTCGGCCGCCGCCTGCAGGGTGTCGAGGATCGCGCCGAGCGAACTGAACAGGAACAGCGCCGCGAACACGCTGCCCAGGGTGAGCAGCGTGCGCAGCTTGTTGCGGCCGAGGTTCACCATCACGAGCCGGAGCATGCGGGGTCCCTTCAGCTCGTGAGCACGCCCTTGTCGAGGTGCACCAGTCGGTGCGCGCGCTCGGCGGCGTGGGGGTCGTGCGTGACCATGACGATCGTCTTCTTGAACTCGGAGTTGAGGCGCTCGAGCAGCTGCAGCACCTCCTCGGCCGACTTGCGGTCGAGGTCGCCCGTGGGCTCGTCGGCGAGGATGAGCTTGGGGTCGCTCACGATCGCGCGCGCGATCGCGACGCGCTGCTCCTGCCCGCCCGAGAGCTGCCGCGGGAAGTGGCTCTTGCGATCGGCGAGGCCCACGAGATCGAGCGCGAACTCGGCGCGCTTGCGGCGCTCGGCGCCGCTCATCTTGTAGAGCAGCAGCGGCAGCTCCACGTTCTGCAGCGCGGTCAGCACGGGCATGAGGTTGTAGAGCTGGAAGATGTAGCCGATGGTCTGCGAGCGCCACTTCGCGAGGTCCCCGCCGCTCATGCGGGCGATGTCCGTCCCCGCGACCACGATGCGGCCGCTCGTCGGCTGGTCGATGCCGCCGATCAGGTTGAGCAGCGTCGTCTTGCCGCTGCCCGACGGGCCCATCAGCGCGACGAACTCGCCTTCCTCGATCTTCAGCGACAGGTCGTCCAGGACCGGGATCGCCTGCGTGTCGCGCTGGTAGACCTTGCGAACGTTCTCGACTTCGACCCACGCCATGCTCGTTCTCCCCGGGCCGCCGCGGTCAGCGGCTCCCGACCTTCACCCGCGCGCCGTCCTTCAGGCCCGCGGGCGCTCCCAGCACGAGGCTCTCGCCACCGGCGAGGCCCTGCCGGATCTCGACCCGGTCGCCGCGCGCGGCGCCCACGTCCACGTTGACCTTGTGCACGACCTCGCCGTCGATCACCCACACGAACGCGGAGCCGCCCGACTGCACGACTGCCGCCGCCGGCGCCATCACGCGGCGCGGCGCGGCCGCCTGCGCGGCGCCCCGGCTCTCGAACACGACCTTGGCGCCCATCTCGGGGAGGATGCGCGGGTCGTGGTCGAGGATCGACACCTTCACGAGCACGGTCGCCTTCTGCCGGTCCGCGGTGGGCACGACCTGGCGCACGCGGCCGCTGAACGACGTGTCCGGGTACGCATCGAGCGTGATCCGCGCGGGCTGGTCGCCGCGCACCTGGGCGATGTACGCCTCGTTCACGTCGACCTCGACCTCGAGCGTGTGCAGGTCGGCGATCGTGACGATCGCCGTGCGCGTCAACCCGCCGCCCGCCGACGAGGGCGCGACGATCTCGCCGACCTCGGCGTCCTTGCGCAGCACCGTGCCGTCGAACGGGGCGCGCACGCGCGTGTTCTCGAGGTTGGCCTGCGCCAGCGCCACCTGCGCGCGGGCGCTGTTGAGCTGCGCGGCGAGCACGTCCACCTGCATCTGCGCCGATTCGAGGTTCGCATCGGCGACGAGGTTGTCCCGCTTGAGCGCCTGGGTGCGCGCGAGTTCGCGTTTCGCCTGCGCGAGCTGCACCTCGACCTGCGCGACGCTCGCCCGGGCGGCGTTCGCGGCCGCATCGACGTCCGCGTCGTCGAGCCGGGCGATCACCTCGCCGGCCCGCACGCGCGTCCCCTCGGAGACCCCGATCCACGACAGGCGGCCGAGGATCTTGGACGACACGCTCGCCTTGGTGCGCGCGACCACGTAGCCGTTGGCCGTGATGCCCTCGCCGCTCGCGCTGCCCCCGCCGGTGGCCTCGGCGGTGCCGGCCTGGACGGCCAGCGCGTGAGGGCCGAATCGCATCACGGCGAAGACGATCGCGATCACGGCCAGCGCGAGGACGACGAGGACGACGGGCAGGCGCGAGCGACCCGTCGAAGGGGGCGGGCCGCCGCGATCGATGCGCAGCGCGGAAAGGTCGGAGGGCGTGCTCATGGGTACCGTGGGGGAAGGCCGGAGGAACGGAACGACCACTCGATGCGATCATCCGGTGAGCACCCGACAGGGTCAAGGCGACGGCGGCGAACGGTCGCCCCCGGGCGGCGAACGGTCTCGCGGCAGGGGCCGGCGTCGCCGCGGCGGCGAGTCGAACGCACCGGGGCGGGCCTTGCCTCGGTCCGTGCGGCACCCTAGACTCCGCCGCTCATCCCAAGGACGTGCGCCCGCGGTCCCGGGTCGCGCCGATCCATCCTCCGGAGGTGGTTTCCATGCCGTTCGTGATCGCCGAGCCCTGCGTCGGTGTGAAGGACAAGTCCTGCGTCGAGGTCTGCCCGGTCAATTGCATCTACGAGGGCGATGACCAGTTCTACATCCATCCCGACGAGTGCATCGACTGCCAGGCGTGCGAGGCCGCGTGCCCCGTGCAGGCGATCTTCCCGGACAACGGCGTGCCGGAGAAGTGGAACAGCTTCATCGCGAAGAACAAGGAGTTCTTCAAGAAGTGACGCCGCGGGCCTCCGCGCCCGCGTTCCCGGGCCGGCGCGCGGCGCCGGCCTCGCCGTTGGTGCCGCACGTCACCCGCCGGGAGCCCCGATGTCCGTCGAGCACGTCCCGACGCGCGAGGAGGCGCTCGCGCTGCTGCACGAGTGGATCGACAACCCGGCCCTGCGCCGGCATTGTCGCTGCGTCGAGACCGCGATGCGCGCCTACGCGCGGCGGTTCGGCGAGGACGAGCACCGCTGGGCGCTCGCGGGGCTGATCCACGATTTCGACTGGGAGCGGCATCCCGACCTCGAACGCCATCCCGCGGCGGGGGTCGAGGTCCTGCGCCAGCGCGGCTGGCCCGAGGACGTCTGCCGTGCCGTGCTCGGCCACGCGACCCACACCGGCGTGCCGCGCGACACGCGCATGGCGAAGGCGCTGTTCGCGTGCGACGAGCTCTGCGGCTTCCTGGTCGCCTGCTCGCTCGTGCTGCCCGACCGCTCGCTCGCGGGCGTCGAGGTCGCCTCGGTGAGGAAGAAGCTCAAGCGCGCGGACTTCGCGCGCAACGTGAGCCGCGAGGACATCCTCCAGGGCACCGCCGAACTCGGCGAGGACCTGGACGCGCACATCGCGTTCGTGCTCGAGGCGCTGAAGGCCGATCCGGAGGTGCTCGCATGAGCGCGCCCGCGCCCGCACCCGGCGCCCGCGTGCTCGGGCTCTGGCGGCGCTGCGCGCCGCTGCCGTTCGGGCGCACGCTGTTCATGCTCGCGTTCGGCAATCTCGTGCCCTACTCGGGGGCGCTCGGGGCGCGGGTCGAATCGCTGGAGCCCGGGTTCGTGCGGATCTCGCTCGCCGACCGCCGCGGCGTGCGCAACCACCTGAACTCGATTCACGCGGTGGCGCTCGCCAACCTGGGCGAGATGGCGAGCGGGCTCGCCATGGTGACCGCGCTGCCGCCGGGCGTCCGCAGCATCGTGGTCTCGCTGCGCACGGACTACGGCAAGAAGGCGCGAGGCCGGCTGGTCGCCGAGAGCCGCGTCGTCGTGCCCGCGGTGACCGAGGACCTCGAGTTCGACGTGCAGGCCCCGATCCGCGACGCCGCGGGCGACGTGGTCGCCACGGTGACCGCACGCTGGCGGCTCGGGCTCGTGGAGCCGAAGTGAGCGCGCGCCCGCCGGCCGCGAAGGCGCCCGCCGGCGGCACGCCGGGCTCGGACGCCGCGAACCCGCGCTTCTTCGCGACGCCCGCCGCGTGGCGCGCGTGGCTCGCCGCGCACCACGCCCGGGGCGAGGCGCTGTGGGTGGGTTTTCGCCGCGTCGGCACGGGGCAGCCCAGCATCACGTGGCCGGAGTCGGTGGACGAGGCGCTCTGCTTCGGGTGGATCGATGGGCTGCGCAAGAGCCTCGATGCGGCGAGCTACGTGATCCGCTTCACGTCGCGCAAGACGTCGAGCAATTGGAGCACGGTCAACGTGAAGCGATTCGCCGAACTCGAGCACGAAGGGCGCGTGCGGCCCGCCGGCAAGCGCGCGTTCGAAGCGCGGGCCGAGAAGCGCACCGGCATCTACTCCTACGAGCGCCGGCCCGCCGAGCTCCCGGCCGAACTCGCCGCGGTCCTGCGGCGGAATCGCATCGCGTGGGCGTGGTGGAGCGCCGCGGCGCCCTCCTACCGCAAGGCCGCCACGTGGTGGATCCTGACCGCGAAACAGGAAGCGACGCGCGCGCGGCGGATGAAGCAACTGATCGAGTGCTGCGCGGCGGGGGAGCGGATCCCGCCGCTGCGTTTCCATCTCTCGCCACATGTCGGCGCGAAGCCCGCGAAGATGGTGAAGCCCTCCCGGGCCGCGAGCGTCGCGAGGAAGAAGCGCCCGTGATCGACACGCCGCTCACGCGCCACGCGAGGATCGAGGTGCCGCTCGTCTGCGGCCCCATGTATCCGTGCAGCAATCCCGAGCTGGTGGCCGCCGTCTCCGAGGCCGGCGGGCTCGGCGTGGTGCAGCCGATCTCGCTCACGTTCGTGCACGGACACGACTTCCGCGCGGGACTCCGGCTCATCCGCTCGCTCACCGCGAAGCCGATCGGCATGAACGCGCTGATCGAGAAGTCCTCGAGCAGGTACATGGAGCGCATGCGCGAGTGGGTGGACGTCGCGCTCGAGGAGGGCGTGCGCTTCTTCGTCACCTCGCTCGGCAACCCGCGCTGGGTGGTGGAGAAGGCGCACGCGGTGGGCGGCGTGGTCTACCACGACGTGACCGAGGCGAAGTGGGCCGCGAAGGCGCGCGACGGTGGCGTGGACGGCCTGATCGCGGTGAACCGCCGCGCCGGCGGGCACGCCGGACCGCGCGGCGTCGAGGAGCTGCTCGACGAGCTCCGCCCGTTCGGGCTGCCGGTCGTGTGCGCGGGCGGCGTCGGCGACGCCGCCGGATTCGCCGCCGCGCTGCGCCTGGGCTACGCGGGCGTCCAGTGCGGCACGCGCTTCATCGCGACGCCGGAGTGCCGCGCGAGCGACGCCTACAAGCAGGCGATCGTGGGCGCGAAGGAGGACGACGTCGTCCTGACCGAGCGCCTCACGGGGATCCCGGTCGCCGTGCTGCGCACGCCTCACGTCGAGCGCTCGGGCACGACGGTGAACGCGTTCGAGCGCTGGATGCTGCGCGGCGGCCGCACCAAGCACCTCATGCGCTCGATCTTCGCGCTGCGCTCCGCGTGGGCGCTGCGCCGCGACTCGCTCGACCCGCGCGGCGCGCGCGAGTACTGGCAGGCCGGCCGCAGCGTCGCCGGCATCCGCTCGATCGAACCGGCCGGCGCGATCGTGCGCACGTGGGCGGAGGCCGCCGGCGCCTCGCGCTGAACACGCCCCGGACACGCGGCCTCCGCGATGTCCCGTCCCGCCCCATCGCGTCAGCGCGCGGTGGATTCTCCGGGCGATCCTCGCGCGCGCGGGAACCTTCCGCCTCGTGCGCCCGTCCGATCGGGTGAAGCCGGTTCGCCGGAGCGTTCCCTCACCCGGGAGGTCGCCATGCCACGCGTCGCATGTCTCGCCCTCGTTCTCGTGCTCGGCGTCGCCGTTCCCGCGGGCGCGCAGGAGCCGCCGTCACCCCGCGATCCGGTCCCACCGATCGACGTCCCGCGCACGACGATCCCGCCGAGCGGTTCGGTCGGGAGCAACGTCGTCGATCTGACGCCCGGTGATCCCGCGCCGGACTTCCGGCTCGACAGCTCGCTCGGGCAGCCGCTGACTCGCGCGGATCTCCTCGGCCACTGGTCGGTCATCGTGTTCGATCGCGGGCGGAGCGGCTTTGGCGAATTCGGTTCGCTCGACGACGCCATGCACGACCTCGACGCGGTGCTCGTCGGCTTCTGCCAGGACGGCGAAGCGACGCTCGGCGAGTTCGCGCGCCGGAACCGCATCGCGTCCCCGCTCCTGAGCGACCCCACCGGGGAGACCGCACAGCTCTTCGGCATGTGGGACGACGACACGTCGTCGATCCAGCCCGGGCTCGTGATCGTCGACGAGCGGGGCATGGTGCGCGCGGTGCTGCAGTCGGACGCGCTCCATCCCGGCGAGGTGCTCGCGATCGCGCGCCACACGATCCGCGGCGACTGACGCGGCGCTCACCCCGCCGCGCGGTAGCGCGAGGGCGGGCCGGTCTCGCCGGCGCGTGCGGCGGGGGAGTCGGCGCGGTTGCGTGACGGCGCGCTCTCGGTGCCGCTCGGCGCCGCGCCCGCGGCGCTCGCGCGTTCGACCACGAGCGTGAGCGCGCCGAGCGAGTCGTCCACGCGGCCTTCCGCGCGCACGATCTCGCCGCGCAGGGCGGCGCCCAGGCGCGGGTAGTCGCGCGGGAACAGCACGCACTCGGCGAGCCCGGTCTCGTCGGCGAGCGTCGTGAAGAGCACGAACCCGCCCGACTTCGCCTCGGTGCGGCGCGAGGCGCACGGAATGCCGCAGATCGCGACGCGGCGTCCGACGTGGCGGCCCAGTTCCGCCGCCGGCACCGTGCCGCGCCGCGCGCCGGCCGCGCCGAACGCGGCGAGCGGGTGGGCCGCGAACCAGAGCCCCGTCGCCGCGAACTCGCCGCGCACGCGTGCCGCGAGTGAGAGCTCGGGCAGTTCGGGCAGCGTTTCGCCACCCGGCCGCGGCGCGGCGGCCGGGGGCGCGAGCGGCGCGCCGTCGGGCGCGACGAGCGAGGCTTCCGCCGCCGCGTTCCGCCGCGCGGGCGCGTGGGCGGCGAGCGCCGCGCCGATGCGCGCCTCGAGCAGGAGCGCCGCGCGCGAGCGGCCGGTCCAGTCGAGCGCGCCGGCCAGGACGAGCGTCTCGAGCTCGGGCGGCGTGGGCCGCGCGCGGTCGGCGAAGTCGGCGAGGTTCGCGAATGGCCGCGCCGCGCGCGCGGCGACGATGCGTTCGCCGGTCGCGTGCGCGAGCGCCGTCACGCGGTGCAGACCCACGCGCACGGTGCCGCCACGCCCCGCGAGCGGCGCGGCGCCGGGCGACGCCGGCACGAGCGCGCTGGTCCAGCCCGAGCGCTGCACGCAGGGCGCGAGGAACCTGACGCCGTGACGGCGCAGGTCCTCGACGTGCACCCAGGTCGGGTACATGCCGGCGTGGTGGTGCAGCACGCCCACGGCCCACGCGGCGGGGAAGTGCGTCTTGAAGTACGTGCTCTGCCAGCCGAGCCGCCCGTAGCCCGCCGCGTGCGCCTTGCAGAACGCGTAGCCCGCGAAGCGCGCGAGCTCGCGCCAGACGGCCTGCGCGGGTTCGGGCGCGACGCCGGCGCGCGCGGCCTGCGCGAGGAAGCCGCGCTCGAGGAAGCGGAACTCCTCGTCGCTCCGCGCGCCGGCGATCGCGCGGCGCAGCGTCTCGCCCTCGGCGAGCGGCAGTCCGCAGAGCGCGGACGCGACACGCATGACGTCCTCCTCGTAGAGCATCACGCCGTGCGTCTCGGCGAGCGTCTCGCGCAGTCGCGGGTGCGGGTACGCGATCGGTTCGAGCCCGCGCGCGCGCCGGCAGAACGCCTCCTTCATGCCGGACTCCGCGGGCCCGGGCCGCACGAGCGCGACCGCCGCGACGGTGTCGTCGAGCGTGCGCGCCCGCAGCATGCGCAACAGGTGGCGCATGGCGGGCGACTCGAGCTGGAAGCAGTTGAGCGTGTCCCCGCTCGCGACGGCCGCCGCGGTCGCCGGATCGTCCTCGGGCACGAGTTCGGGATCGAGGGTGGGGGGCGTCGCTGCGAGCGGGTCGCCGGTCGTCGGGTGAATCGTCGCCGGTGAACTCTCGGTCTCACCCGATCGTGGAGGCGTCGCCCCGGGTGCTGCACTCTCACAGGGAGGACGCTGCACTCGGGCATCCTGCCCTCGCTCCGCTAGGCGCTCCGTTCGCTCCGCCATCCATGGCTCCCGCTCACTTCGCGACTCCTCCCTGTGAGAGTGCAGCACCCGGGACTCCTGGCCAACCGGGTACCGTGACCGGCCAAGCGCTGCCTCGACGATCGGGTGAGACACCGCGCGGCCAATCGACGACCCGGCGCATGCGCCCGACGCCGCGTTCTCGCCCGCCCCGCACGCGCTCGCCAGGGCCACGCATTCGCCGATCGTCGTGATCGCGCGGTTGCCGAGCAGGTCCATCTTCACGAGCCCGATCGCCTCCACCGCGCGCATCTCGAACTGCGACACGATCACGCCCTTCGCCGCGCGCTCCAGCGGCAGGTAGTGCGTGAGCTCGCGATCGCCGATCACCAGGCCGCCGCAGTGGATCGACAGGTGGCGCGGCGCGCCCGCGAGCTTCGCCGCCAGGCGCAACGCCTCGGCGATGCGCGGCTCGCGGAACTCGTCCGCGCCGCCCGCGTGCAGCGTTCTTTCCAGCGCGGAGGCGTCCGGGAGTTCGCCGCGCGGCACGCGGCGGGCCAGCGCGTTCACGCGCGGCAGCGGCACGCCCAGCGCCTTGGCCGCCTCGCGGAACGCCGAGCGCGGGCCCAGCGTCGCGTGTGTCGAGATCATCGCCACGCGCGGCGAGCGCTCGGGGTCCGGGCCGCCGTAGGCCGCGTAGACGTGCGCGATCACCTCGTCGCGGCGCTGCCAGCACAGGTCCACGTCCAGGTCCGGACAATCGCGCCGCTGCGGGTGCAGGAAGCGCTCGAAGCAGAGCCCGTAGCGGATCGGGTCCACGCTGGTGACGCCCAGCAGGTACGACACGATCGAGCTCGCGCCCGAGCCGCGGCCCACGCTCGGGATGCCGCGCGCGTGCGCGAAACCGACGATGTCCGCGACCAGCAGGAAGTAGTCGGTGAAGCCCATGTGCGCGATGAGCGACAGTTCCTCGTCCAGCCGCGCGAGCGCCGCACGCCGCGCCGCCGGCGCCGGGTAGCGGCGCGGCACGCCCGCGAGCGCCAGCGCGCGCAGCCGGCCCTCGGCGGTGACGCCCTCGGGCAGCGGCGCGCGCGGGAAGATCGGCGTGCCCGTCTCGATCTCGCAGCGGCAGCGGCGCACGAGCGCCGCGTTGTTCGCGAGCAGCTCGTCGGCCGCCTCGGCGCAACCCGCGCCGCCGCACACGGCGCGGATCCGCCGTTCCCATTCGGCGGGCGAGGCGAGCCACGCCTCGCGCGCGCAGAACGCGGACGGCGGCATGCGCTCCAGCAGCTCGCCCGCCGCCGCCGTCACCGCGACGCGGTGCGCCTCGTGGTCGCCGGGATCGCGCAGCATCACGTCACCCGTCGCCACCGCCGGCACGCCCAGCCGCCAGCCCTCGGCGAGCTTCGCGCGCAGCCGCGCCCGCTCGAACGGCAGCCCGCGCACGCCGAGCCAGAGGCCCGCGCGGCGCGCGAGCGGCTTCGCGCGTTCGTCGTCGGCGCGCACCGCGGGCGGCACGCCCGCCGCGAGCAGTGCCGCCGCGAGCGTGGGCGATTCCACGATCACCTGCAGCCCCGCCGCGCGCTCGCCGAGCGCGCGCACGAGGTCGAACGCGGGATCCAGCCGGCGCGCGGTGAGCAGCGCGCAGAGGTTCGCCCAGCCTCGCCGGTCCGCCGCGAGCAGCAGCGCCGCCGAGCGCTCGTGCGTGAGCTCCGCGCCCGGCAGCGCGCGCAGCGGCGCCTTCGCGCACGCCTGCAGGAAGCGCACGGCGAGGTAGAGGTTGTCGCGATCGGTGAGCGCGAGCGCGTCGTGTCCCAGCTCCAGTGCGCGGTCCACGAGCTGCTCCGGGCTCGCGACGCCCGCGAGCAGCGAGCCGTGCGAGCGGACGCGCAGGGGCGTGAAGGTCATGGTCGCTCCGGGGCGGGCGAGCCGTTCAGGCCAGGCCGCAGTCGACGAGCCGGCGCACCGTGTCCTGTGGCGTGTCGCGCGACGTGTCGAGGTACCAGGCGGGCGGGAACGCGTGGGCCGTGAACTTCTCGCGCAGGTTCGCGACGCGCTCGCGGCCCGCGCGCCAGCCGTCGCGCGCCGCGTCGCGCGCCACCGCCACGTCCAGGTCCGGGTGCAGCACGCGCAGCGCCCACGGGATCTCCTCGCGGCGGAAGAACGCGCGGTACTCCTCGTACGATTCGGGTGGCGATTCGTGCACCGTGGCGTCCAGCACCACGCGGCCGCGGCAGGCGATCGCCGCGCGGATCGCGGCGAACGCGATGGCGTGCACCAGCCGGCGCTTCGCCCGGTGCTCCGGGCTCCCGAACGCGCCGCGGTCGCGCCCGATGCACGACGCCCAGATCGTGTCCTCGGAGACGTGTGCCCAGCCCGGGCGCGCGCCGAGGATTTCCGCGATGGTGGATTTGCCGCTGCCGCAGGTGCCGGTGAGCAGCAGGACGCGCGGGGCGCCCGGCACGGGCAGGGGAGGGAGCTCGAGTCGTCGGGGCGTCACGGGATGGTCCTCCGGATCACTTGGTGAGCGACGGCGTGCGCAGCACGAACCCGTGGCGGTCCTGCGCGACGCGGCCCTTCAGGTGGAGCGCGCGGCCCGAGACCACGACGCCGTGGCCGAAGTTGCCGCGCACGTCGTCCAGCGCCTCGCAGAGCGCCGCGCGACGGCCCGCCTCCACCTCGTCGAAGAGCGCGCCCTGCTCGGCCGCGTCGCGCGCGAAGCCCGACAGCGTGACGCCGATCGCGTGCAGCGAGACGCGGCGCGTGAAGAGCCGCGCGCGCAGCTCGAGCGCGAGCGCCAGCACCACCGGATCCACCGCGCTGGGGCTGCGGAGCGAACGCGCCTGCTCGGCGCCCTCGCCGTCCGAGTAGCGCAGCCGCACCGCCACCGTGCGTGCCGCCAGGTCCAGCTCGCGCACGGCGCGACACGCGCGGCCGACCAGGTACTCGAGCATGCCGTCGATCTCGGCGAGGTCGCCCGTGTCGCGGTGGAACGACGTCTCGCGCGAGAGCGTGACCGGGATCTCGCGCGCCGTGACCGGCGCCGTGTCGCGGCCGCGGCAGCGCTCGAACAGCAGCCGCCCCGGCGCGCCGAAGAGCGCCTCGAGCGCCGGCGCGGGGAACGCACGCAGCGCCCCGATCGTGCCCACGTTCATCGAGCGCAGCGTCCTGGCGTGCGCGCGCCCCACGCCCGCGAGCTGCTCGATCGGACGGTCGACCAGGAACGCGTCCGCGTCCTCCTCGGCGAGCGACGCCAGGCCGTCGGGTTTGACCGTCTTGCCGACGAGCTTGGCGAGCATGCGGTTGGGCGCGATGCCGCACGTCACCGTGAGGCCCGTATCGGCGAGGATCGCCGCGCGCAGCCGCGAGCCCGCGTCGCGGAAGTCGCCGTGCACGCGCTCGGTGCCCGTGAGCTCGACATAGGCTTCGTCGAGGTACGTCTCGACGTCGGGCGAGAGCTCGCGGCAGCGGTCGAAGATGCGCTCGGCGAAGCAGCGATAGACCTGCGCGTGCCCCTCGACGATCACCGCGTCGGGGCAGAGACGCTTCGCCTCGGTGAGCGTCATGCCCGCGTGCAGCCCGTGGCGGCGCGCCTCGTACGAACACGACGCGATCACGCCCGCCCCCACGATCACCGGCTTGCCGCGCAGCGCGGGCGTGCGCTGCTGCTCGATGGAGGCGAAGAACGCGTCGATGTCGACGTGCAGCACGGTGCGGGACATGGGGGCGTCTTCCGCGGGTGGGAGGCGATTCGATGTGCCTTCAGGCTACTGCACAAATGTGCAGCAGGCAAGCACGATTGGAGAGTCGATCGTGGTTCGGGACGGGTCCGACGGAGTGCCTTGGGGGATGGCGTCGCGGCCGCGATATCGCGGCACGACTGGAGAACGTGCGGCGGACGACCCGCCGCATGAAGACGTCACGCGGAGGCGCGTGCCATGTCGGGAGCGGCCTCGCGAACGCGATCCGATCGACGCCGAGGATCGCGCCGGCCGTGGAAGACCGCCGTGACCAGGATGCGGTCGGCCTCCACCGCGTACAGCACGAGATAGGGGAAACGCCGCAAGAGTACCTTGCGTGTCCGGAGTGCGACGAGTTCGTGTCCCTCGGGAAGGCGCCGCAGGTTCTCGACCACTGCGTCGAATGCGAGCAGGAACTCGAGACCGAGCCCCTTCCGTTGGCGTTCATACCACCTGAACGCATCTTCCAGTTCTCGTTCCGCTTCGGGCAGCAGATGAACCGGGCGCCTCACCGCTCGCCTTCCAGCCGGCGCTGGATCGCTTCCCACGAAGAACACTCCTGCGGATGGTTCTCGTGGGCGAGCAAGCGGCGCTCGGCTTCCTCGCGCTGCGCCGGCGTGATCTCGACGTCACGGGGCGATCGCGCGATGTCGTCCCACAGGTCCTGAACGCGGATGATCTTCTCCGAAACGGAGAGCTCGTCGGGATCGCGGGGCTTCGGCTGGCCATTCATCTTGCACTCCTCGTATCCCCAGGCGCGGGGCGTGCCGGTGATTCCCGGATCAGTGGATCTTCCTCGCGGTCCCGTGCTCCGACACGCGCAGAAGACCGGGCGCACGCGCTCCTGGAGGTCGGAGAGTCAGGGCCCAGTGCGCGTACGCCCTCGAAGGAACCTGCTTCACCTCGCTACGGACTACACCGACCTGCCAGTACCCGACGGTCAATTGCGCGGTCGCACCCGCTGACTCGACCGCTGCATAGACGTGCCATCTCCCCGATGACGGGTCGGTCACGAGCACCGAGACGCCTTCGGGCAACACGGAGCAGTTTGCCTCGAACTCCGAACGCCACAGCGAATCAGGCACACCGGAACCGGCTCGCACAGTCCGGCCAAGCGGGTCGACGACGGTGAGGTCGTCGTTGCTGCTCACCATGACACTCAGGAAGCGCCCCGGTGCCATGCGACGACTGTCGGGAGCCTGCGCCCGTGCCGACGCCAGCGCAACACACATCACGATCACGGGTATCGCAAGCGTGAGGGCGGTCGGCGATATCGTTTTGGCCATCGAGCTCTGGTCTCCTTGCGTTGCCCGCCCGACCCCGGTGCGCTTGTCCTTCGCGTTCAACTTCCCACCTCGTGATACGCCGCTGACCGGCGTCGCGCGTCTCTCACTCGATCGGATCCGGGCGATCTCCGGAGGCGCGCGCGGCCTGCTCGGTGCGCACGAGCGCGCGCACGCGGGACATGGCCCAGAGCGCGAACGCGAGCATCAGGGCAGGTACGATCGCGTAGCCCCACTCGCCGGCGCTCGCGAGGCGCACCACGCCCAGGACGCCGAGCGCGGCCATGATCGCGAACGCCGTCATCCAGATCACGTACTGGATGCGCCCCGGCAACAGGCCGAACAGGTGCATGGGCGAGAACATCGCTCATCCGATCCGGGGGAGGGTGGTGATTCGCGGCGTGCGCGGCGCACGCCGCGACGTTTCAGTCGCCCGCTTCGAACCCGAGCGTGCCGTTGAGCCAGCGCACGAGTGGCATGATGCGCCCGAAGTCCTCGATCAACGTGGCGGTGAGCCGCGCGCTCGTCACCTGCGCGTCGGTGAGCGCGCGGCCGACCGTGAACGACTGGTAGCGCAGCCACGGTGCCGACGGGTGCTCCGGGTCGAAGCCGCGTGGCACGCGCGTGAGCATGCTGTCCTCGCTCAGCTTGCCCATGCGCTTCTTGAGCGCGGGTGCGAGCACGATGCGCTCGAAGCTCCGCGTGTCGGCGACGATCGCGTCGCGGAAGCGCTTGAGGGCCGGCCGCGGCGGCATCCAGCAGCCGCCGCCCACGAACGAGGCGCCCGGCTGCAGGTGGAAGTAGAGCCCGGCACCGCCGCCGTCCGCTTCGCGGCCCACCTTGGACGAAGCCGCGGAGTGGTAGAACCAGCACGCCGCGTGCGTCTTGTACGGCGACTTGTCGCTGGAGAAGCGCACGTCGCGGTAGATGCGGAAGATCGAGCGCTTGGGGTCGCCGGTCATCTCGGGCGCCACGTGCGAGAGGCGCACGACGAGTTCCTCGACGAGCTCGATCATCGGCTGCTTGACGTGCTGCTCGTACTCGGTCCGGTGCGCCTCGAACCAGGTCTTCTTGTTGTTGCGCGCCAGGCCCCGCAGGAACCGCAGCGAGTCGGCGGTGAAGTAGCTGCTCATGTCGGTCTCCGGTGCGGGGGCGAACGCAGGGGACGCCCAGTCTAGGGTCTCGCCGCGCGGGGCGCACGGGCGATCGCAGCCGCGCGGCGCGTGCCATGGCCCGCACGGCCGCGCGGTTCCGCGATGCGCGACGAATCACGGGGCACGAGGCGCCCCGCGTTCCGTCACGTTCCCCGGGCGCGCCGTGCCGGACCGACCATCCCCGCGATTGCCGGTGCCGGACACGAGCGCGCCCGGTACTGCCTCGAGCGGCGCGTCGGCCGCTTGCTTCCTTACGTCACTGCATTCCACCGCCTTCGCCCGGCCACGGCGCCTCGTCGCGGGTCTACGGGTGCCATCCGTTCGTGCCCGAAGGCCGTCCGCGTCCTGCGGCCGACCTGGCGCCGCGCCCGGGCGAGTCGCGTCAGGCCTCCATGGTCACCGTGTCGAGCCACCACACGAGGTCGCCCGACTGCAGCTGCAGCTGGTAGACGTCGCCGCTCTCGTCGGTGACGGAGAAGTAGAAGCACGGGTGCCGCCCGGCGCGATCCACCCACCGCGTGTTGACGCGCTTCACGCGGTGCTCGCGCCCGCGGCGCCGGAACGCCACGGGCGTGACCGTGCCGCCGCTGAAATCGGCCCGGACCGCCACCGCTTCGTCGATCGCTTCGCTTCGCATGGGGCCGTTCGTCCAGCGGGGTTTCCCGGCGGCCGTCCCGCGCCGGCGCGGCGCGGCGGGCTCCGCCGGTGCACGGCACATTACTGCACAAATGTGCAGTGACGCAAGTCCGAAATCGCGTCGATACCCGGCGGGTGCTGCGTTCGCCCTCGCGCGGTGGCGCGCCCGCGGACCCGGGTGTAAGAAGAGCCGCGGAAGCCCCACGCGAACGTCCAGGGAGAGGGACCCCCGTGAAACTCAGAGCCTTGTGGATCAGTGCGCTGGTCGTCGCCACGACGGCCGCGCTCGTGCATGCCGACGGACCGAACCTGCAGACGCTGGAGATGGGCACTGGTCCGACGATCGTGTTCGTGCCCGGCCTCGGCGGTACGCGCACCGACTGGCTGCCGACCGTGAAGAAGCTCCGCGACCGCTACCACTGCGTGATGGTCGAGATCCCGGGGCAGGGCTCGAGCCCGCTGCCGGATCCGTTCTCGCTGCAGGCGGCGTCGCTGTCGCTCGACGCGCTGCTCGCGACGCAGAAGGCCGAGAGCACGATCGTCGTGGGCAGCGGCCTCGGCGGCATGCTCGCGCTGGGCGCGGCGGCGGCGCATCCCGAGCACGTGCGGGGCGTGTTCCTGATCGACACGCGGCTCAAGTCGCCGTTCCCGATTCCCGACCAGCAGCGCGACCAGATCATCAAGTTCATGGACGAGAACTACGAGCAGTTCTCGCAGATGGCGTTCTCCAAGATGGGGCGTGACTCGATCGAGAACGTGCGGCTCTACGCGCTCATGGCGGCCGTGCCGCCGGCGACGGTGAAGGCGTACTTCCGGCAGATCTTCGGCGCCGACAGCAACAACGACGTCAAGGGTCTCAAGGTGCCGCTCGCCGCCGTGTTCACCGAGCGGCAGTGGAAGGAAGGCGCGAGCGCGGGCGCCACGCTCAAGGCGTTCGGCTACGACGACACGACGGCGGTCGCGCCGCGGCGGATCGCCAACGCGGGCATGCTCGTGATGAAGGAGCAGCCCGACACGCTCGCGACGATGGTCGCGGGTTTCGCCACGCAGAGCTTCGCGACGCCGCGACGCAAGTAGCTTCGCGCGGGTCCGCGATGCGGCGCGCCTCCTTCGGGGGCGCGCCGCGGACGTTTCAGGCGGGCGCGGTGGCCAGCGCGTCGCGCACGGCGCGCGCGAGGTCCGAGAGCCGGTAGGGTTTGGGCACGAACCCCGCGGGTGGCTCGCCATGCGTTCGCGGCCATTCAGGTGCGGCGTCGCCGGTCGAGACGAGCACGCACACGTCGGCTCGCACGTCGCGCATCGCGGCCAGCACGCGCACGCCGTGGACGTCGGGCAGGTGCAGGTCGAGCAGCACGACGCGGATCCGGCCGGCGTTCGCGCGGAAGCACTCGATGCCTTCGGCGCCCGTCGCGGCGACGAGCACTTCGTCGAAGCCGATCCGCCGCAGCAGCATGCCGGCCATGTCGCGCACGCCGGGTTCGTCGTCCACGACCAGCACCACGCCCTCGGCGCGCCACGTGCCCGTGTGGGCCGGCGGCTCGGGTGCCGCGTCGGAGGCGCAGGCGGGCAGCAGCACGCGGAACGTCGAACCGAGCGCGAGCGTGCTCTCGACCTGCATCACACCGCCGTGCGCGCGCACGATCCCGAGCGCGGCGGGCAGGCCGAGGCCGCGGCCGGGGAACTTGGTCGTGAAGAACGGATCGAACACGTGCGCGAGCGTCTCTTCGCCCATGCCGCATCCGTGGTCCGTGACCTCGAGCGAGACGTACGGCCCCGCGGGGGGCAGCTCGGCGCTCCAGCGCGACGCGAGGTCGTCGCCGGCGAAGCGTCGCGACGTGAGCCGGACCGTGACGGTGCCGCCCGAGCCTCCCGAGGCTTCGGCGGCGTTGAGCACGAGGTTCGTCACCACCGGGCGCAGCTGCGATTCGTCCGCCATCACCGGCGGCAGCGCCTCCGGCACGAGCACCTCCAGCTTCACGTGCCGCGGGATCGAGACCTCGAGCAGCGGCTGCATCTCGCGCACGAGCTCGTCCAGCGCCACCGGCCGCACCTCGGTGCGGGTGCGGCCCGAGCACGCGAGCATCTGGCGCGTGAGCGCGCTCGCGCGCTGCGCGCCCTGGCGGATCGAGGTGAGGTAGGGCTGCGTGTCGTCGCCGGGCGGCAGCTGTTCGCGCGCGAGGTCGGTCCAGCCGAGGATGCCGGTGAGGATGTTGTTGAAGTCGTGCGCGACGCCGCCTGCCATGCGGCCGAGGCTCTCGAGCCGCTGTTCCTCGTCGAGCCGTGCCTCGAAGGCGCGCTGGTTGGCTTCGGCCTGGCGCTGCGCGGTGACGTCCACCGCGACGCCGCCCACCAGTGGCTCGCCGTCGGGGCCGCGCAGCGGGAACTTCATCACGATGCCGGTCATGGGCTCGCGCGGGGCGTAGAGCTGGCGCTCCTCGACCACCGACTGCCCGGACTCGAACACGCGCCGGTCCGTGGCGAGGATGATCTCGGCGACCGGCGGCGGGAAGAGGTCACGCACGTGCCGGCCGTGCCACTCGGGCGGATGATCGCCCCACACCGAGCGCACCATGGTGTCGTTCATGAACAGCACGCGGCCCTGCGCGTCGCGGATCGCGGCGAGCGCGGGACTGTGCCGCATGAAGCTCTCGAACATCTCGCGCGCGGCACGCAGCTCGCGCTCCGCGAGCTTGCGGCGGCTGATGTCCGTGAGCGTCCCGGCCACGCGCAGGGGACGGCCGTCGGTGTCCCGCTCTGCGACGCGTGCGCGTTCGAGCACCCAGATGCAGTGCCCGTCGGCGTGCCGCACGCGATATTCGGCGTGGTAGGGCTCGCCGCTGCCTCGCAGGTGCTCGATCACGATGGCGCGCGCGACACCGGAATCGTCGGGGTGCGCGCGCTCGAGAAAGCTGTCCGGATACCGCGAGAGCTCGCCGGGCGCGACGCCGAGCAGTTCGCAAAGTCGCGCGCTCACGTCGAGCCGCTGCGCGCGTCCGTCCCACTCCCAGAAGCCGTCGCGGGTGCTCTCGAGCACCCGGCGGAGCTGGGCTTCGCGGGCCCGCGTCGCGCGGTGCGCCATGCGGCGGCTGTGCTCGGTCGAGGTGATCGCGAGCGTGCTCACGGCGATCGCGCTCGCCATGCCCTGCAACGTCAGCATGCCGACGGGGAACACGGCGTTCTCAAACACGCCGACGTGCAGCTGCGAGCCCGCCACGGCCAGCATCACGAATGGCACCGGCACCCAGAGCGCGATCATGCGCGGGCCGCGCAGCGCGCCCCACGCGAGCAGTGGCAGCGCCGCGAGCGGCAGCAGCCGGCCTTCGTTGATCGATACGCCGGGCGCGAGGAAGAGTGCGCCGGCGAGCGCCAGCGCGAGCGTGGAGCTGGCGAGACTCTCGAGCGTGCCGCGGTTCCAACCCGGCCGCTCGGTGTCGCGGAAGGTCGCGTAGAGCGGCGGCACGAACAGCAGCACGCCGAGCATCTGGCTCGTCCACAGGTAGAGCCACGTGGGCACGGGCGGCACCTCGGCGGGCGAGGCGAACCGCAGCAGCCCGGCGGCGCCGAGCGTGGCGCCGAGCAGCGACGCGACGAGCGCGGCGACGAAGAAGAGCGAGACTTCGCGCAGGCTCGCGAGGTCGCCGCGCAGCCGGAACGCGTGCCGGATCGCGGTCCAGGCCGCGACCACCTGCAGCGTCCCGATCACGGCTGCCGCCGTCGCGCCCGCGGCGGGCGCACCCACGAGTGCCGCACTCGTCGCGAACGCGGCGAACACCCACGGCAGCATGGTGGCCCCTTCCACCAGCATCGCCGCGAGCGCGATGCCGACGCCGGGCGAAACCGGTGGCACCAGCTCGGGGCGGAGCCACGTCCAGGTCACGAACGCGGCCACGCTCATGGCGATCGACCAGGCGAGTCCGCGGACGAGCCGTCGCAGCAGGGGCGGCGCGGGCATGGAGGGGTTCTCCGGGGGGAGCGGCGCGAAAGCGCCCGAAGCGTACACCGGGCCGTGCGCGGCGTCACTCGTGCCGGCCGCGGCCGGCGCGCCCCGAACGGGCGCAAGCCGGGGTCGCGACGTGCCGATGACCATGGCGTCCGGTACCGCCGGACGCCCACGCCATGCGCCCTCGCCTCCTCGTCGCCGTCACGGTCCTGCTCGCGCTCGCATTCGTGCTCTCGCGCGCGCCGATGCCCGCTCGCCGCACGCCCGCCCTGGGCGCGTTCGGCCACGGGCCCGAAGTCGTGCTCGTGCACGGGCTCGGTTCCGACGCGGAGCACTGGATGCCGATGGCGCGCGATCTCGCGCGCGATCACCGCGTCGTGCTGGTGGAGCTGGCCGGGCACGGACTCGCCGAGGCTCCGAGCCCGTTCACGCTCGAGGCCGCGGCGCACGAACTCGATCGCGCGATCGCCGAGCAGTGCCGCCAGCCCGTCGTGCTCGTCGGGCACTCGGTGGGCGGCCTCGTCGCGGCGGCCGCGGCGCTCGACGACCCCGCGCGCGTACGCGCGCTGGTGCTGGTCGAGACGGCGCTGCGGCCGCAGGTCGATGCGGCGACGCGCGAGCAGCTGCTCGCGGCGCTCGACCGCGACTATCGCGGCACGTTGCACGAGAGCTACCTCGGCTTCGGCCGCGACTCCCTGCAGGGCGAGGCGCTGTTCCGTGACGCCGAGCGGGTGGACTCCACGACGATGAAGGCGTGGATCCGCATCGCGGTCACGGCGGACCTCTCACCGCGCATGTCCGACCTCACGGTGCCCGCACTCGCGGTGCTGTCCGAACGCTCGTGGCCGGCCGGCGAGGACTGGCGCGCGTGCGCGGACACGCTCGGCTACGGGCGGATCCGGCTGCTGGTGCCCGCGCGCATCGCCGGGACCGGGCACTTCGTCATGCTCGACCGGCCCGGCGAACTCGCCGACCTGGTGCGCCGGTTCGAGCGCGGCATGCGCCCGCAGGCGATCGCCGCGCTCGCGCGCTGACGTTCCGCCGTCAGCGGCGGAACCAGAGCTGCGTCGCGATCACCACGAGGAACACGGCGAACGCGCGCCGCATGACCTGCGGCGAGAGCGAGAGCCCGATCCGCGCGCCCGCGAACGCGCCGAGGAAGAGCCCGAGCGCGAGCAGCGCCGCCGAGCGCGCGTCCACGTCGCCGCGCTTCCAGTACTGGATCGCGCCGAGGAACCCGACCGGCAGCAGGAGGGCGCCGAGCGAGGTCCCGGTGGCCTTCTGGGGCGAATACTTCAAGAGCAGCACGAGCGCCGGCACGATCACGATGCCGCCGCCGATGCCGAACATGCCCGACAGGACGCCGGCGCAGAGGCCGATCAGCAGGACCCAGACGTACATGACACCTCCACGTGGGGGAAGCGGGCCGCCGGGACGCCCCGCGGCTCAGGGATGCGACAGGGCCGGGGGTGCGGCGCCCGAGGGCATGCGCACCCGGTAGGAAGAGCGTGCGATCCAGTCCAGGAGCGCGCGGGCGTCGCCACCGTAGCCGCGCGTCACTTCGTGGCGGCCGGTCGCGGGCGACCACACGACGAGCGTCGGGAACGCGTCGACCGCGAACGCGCGCTCGAGCGAATCCACCGCGGGCGCGTTGCGGCCCTCCTCGCGCTGGCGGTCCTCGAGGTGAACCGGGACCACGTACTCCTCGAGCTTCGCCGCCCGCTTCGCGTCGGCGAACACGTCGTGGCGCAGCACCTGGCACGGCCCGCACCACGCGGCGCCGAACGTGTAGAGCACGGGCTTGCCCGTGAGCACCGCCTCGCGATTCGCGTCCCCGGGCTCGCGCCAGCGCACGCGGTCCTCGGCCGTCGTCATCGGTCGCCCGGATTCCCACGCGCCCGCCACGAGCCGCAGCACGAGCAGGATCGCGCCCGCGGCCAGCAGCAGCCGGGGATCGCGACGCGTGTCGCCGGGACGGCCGTCAGCCGGCGGCATACGAGAGCTCCTTGCGATTGACGACCGCGATCGCGACGCCGAGCCCGAGCGCGGTCGTGGCGAGCGCGCCCAGCAGGCCCGACCACGGCACCGGGCCGTGGGCCACGAACCACGACAGGATCGCCGGTTCGGGCGAGAGCGTGTGCTGCAGCTCCTCCACGACGCGGAGCGCGACCGCCCAGTTGCGCGACGACGCGACCATCCCCAGCACCTGCAGCGAGAAGAAGCACATCGCATAGAGCGCGAGATCGCCGAGTCCGTTGGCGAGCGACGAGAAGGCGAGCATGACCGCCACGGCGGCACTCGCGACCAGCGCGCTCTCGAGCGCGACCCCGGCGATCTCGCCCACGCCGGGGGCCGCGCCGCGCGCCGCAGCGATCGCGGTGGCGAGCACGAGCAGCGTCCACGACAGCGCGGTCGCCGCGCCCGCGGCCGCGGCCCAGCGGCCGAGCACGTACGCGGGACGCGTGACCGGGCGCGCGAAGGTCAGGTGCAGCACGCCGGAGGAGACGTCCTGGCCGATCGCGCCCGCGGCGAACACGAGCGCGAGACCGAGTGCGCTGCCGTGCACGGGCGCGAGCGCGCGCGTGAACGCCACCACGGCGAGCGGCGGCAGCGACAGCATGAGCAGCAGCACGACGCGGAACGGGCTGCCGAGCCGCTGGCGCAGCAGCGGGAACACGAGCGCCGGGTTCACGCGCGGCCTCCTTCTCCGGGCTGGAAGAGCCGCTCGAGCCGGCCCTCCTCGGGCACGGCCTCGATCACCGGCAGGCCGTCGGCGAGCAGCGCGCCCAGCAGCCGCGTCGCGCCGGTGTCGTCGGCGACCGTGAAGCGCGCGTCGGGCGCGACCCATTCGCGGAACGCCGCGCCGCCCTTCTGGCCGGCCTCGGCGAGCCGTGCCGCCGTGACGCCCTCGCCGTGCGCGCCGAGCCGCACGCGCAGCACGCGCGCGCTCGCGGCGCCGGCGCGCACCGTTTCCATGCTCTCGATGCGGCCCTTCTGCACGAACACGACGCGCGTGCACACGCGCTCGACCTCGGCCAGCTGGTGCGAGTTGAGCACCACGGTGACGCCCTGGGCGGCGAGCTCGCCGAGGATGCGGCGGAAGAGCAGCACACCCGCGGGGTCGACGCCGGAGATGGGCTCGTCGAGGAACAGCAGCCGCGGCGCGCCGAGCAGCGCCTGTGCGAATCCGAGCCGCTGCAGCATGCCACGCGAATAGCGCCCGACGTGCTGCGCCGCGGCCGCGCGTTCCAACCCGACGCGCTCGAACGTGGCGTCGCAGTCGGCGTCGCGCGTCGCCGCGGGCAGGTTCGCGAGCTGGTGGTGATGGCGCAGGAACGCGCCGCCGGTCATCCAGCGGTCGAACACGAGCCGCTCGGGCAGGTAGCCCGTCACCGCGCGTACCGCGAGATCATCCGGCGCGTGGCCTTCGACCTCGACGCGGCCGGCGTCGGGACGCAGGAAGCCGAGCAGGCAGCCGATGAGCGTGGTCTTGCCGGCGCCGTTGGGGCCGATCACGCCCAGCGTCTCGCCGGGCTCGACGTGCAGCGAGACAGCGTCGAGCGCCTTCACGGCGCCGCGGCGATACGTCTTGGTCAGGCCCTCGACGACGATGGCGGACATGGGCCGGGACACTGCCAGAGCGGGCCGCCCGCGTCCACGACGGCCGGACGCGGTCCGCGGGTCAGGCGGCGGGCGGGTTCGCGGGCGGCGTGCGCGTGGCGCCGGCGTCGCCGACGCCGCCGGGACCGGCGAGCAGCGAACGCAGCCGCTCGACCGGGTCGTCGCCGCCTTCCTCGCGCGCGATCGAACGGCGCAGGTCGAGGATCTGCGTCTGGCCGGGGTAGGCGCGCGAGTTCGCCTGGATCAGCGTGGCCATCTTGCTGGTCACGAACTGGATCCGCTTGGCGGCTTCGAGCATGCGCTCGAGCTTGGTGCGCGTCTCGGGTTCGACGCTCTTGCCGCGCAGCAGCAGCTGCGCGGTGCCCACGATCGTGGCCAGCGGGTTGTTCACTTCGTGGTTCAGGGCGCCGACCGTCTCGGTCACGCCGCGGAGCCGTTCGGATTCGAGCAGCCGCGCCTGCGTCGAGGCCAGCTCGTCGTACGCGGCGCGCATGGCCTCGAACATCCACGCGGTACGGATCGCGGACGCGGCCTGCGTCGCGACGATGTTGAGGATCCCGAGCTCGTGGCGGCCGTAGCGGTTGGGCTGTGCGTAGTCGAGCAGCGCGAGCACGCCCATGGCTTCACCCTCGGAGAGGATCGGCACGCCGAGGAACGACAGGCACGACCTCTCGGGGCGCGCGATGCCCATCTGCTCGAGCTGGGCGGCCACGTCGCCGTTGAGGAGCAGCGGCTGCCGGCTCATGAGCACGTACTCGGCGAGCCCGTTGCCGAACGGCCGCGCGTCGCCGGTCGCGATCACGCGCCCGTCCTCGATCCAGACCGGGAAGCGCACTTCGCTGCGATCGCGATCGTGGATCGCGATGAAGAAGTTCGAGTTGTCCATGATGCGCCCAGTCTGTTCCCAGATCCGCTGCGCGAGCGCGTCGAACTCGATCGTTCCCGAGAGCGCGGTGCCGATGTCGTTGAGCACGGTGAGTTCGCTGTTCCGCAGGAACAGCTGGTGGCGCCAGGCGACTTCTTCGCTGAGGTCGGCGAGCTGCACCGCGAACGTGCCGTCCTCGGCGTCTCCGCGCACCGTCACGCGATAGCCCTGCGCACGCTGCGACGCGATCGCGAGCGGCAGGAACGCGCTCGCGCGACCGGCGCGCTTCGCTTCGGCGAGCAGCACCTGCGCGGGCGGACCGAACAGCGCAGCGAGACGCGGCTCGGCCGAATGCCGGGCCGCGAGTTCGTGCCACGCGCGGTTCGCGTACAGGGTGTCGCCGTTCGCCTGCACGAGCAGTACCGGATCCGGCAGGCGTTCGAGCAGGGTGACGTCCACGGGCATGCCAACCTCCGAGTCTTCCGTGTCATCGGCAGGTTCGGCGGTGCGCTGAACGGGCTCTCCGGGCGCGGATTCCGGGGGAAACGCGAAGGCCCCAGTGCATGGCACCGGGGCCCGGACGCGAGCGGCGCGAAGCCGCGTACCGTCTACTTGAGGACGGCGTCCTTCATCGCCTTCGCGATGCGGAACTTCAGCACGCGCTTGGCCGGGATCTTGATCGACTCGCCCGTCTGCGGGTTGCGGCCGATGCGGGCCTTGCGGTTCACGACGACGAGCTTGCCGACGCCCGGGAACACGAAGCCGTTCTTCGCCTGCTTGGCCGCGAGGGTCGCGAGCTCTTCGAGGATCTGCGTGCTGGCCTTCTTGCTGATCTCGAACTTCGTCGCGATGTGCCCGGCGACCTGGGTCTTCGTCATCATCTTGGCCATGGGGATCCTTCCTCCTGTGAATAGATGGACATCCATCTCGAGCGGGCGCGAGTCGTGCGCCGTCGCCGGACGTGGGTATAGCAGCGGATGGCCGCGGATTCAAAGGGGAATCTGCATGGGGGGTGCGTTTGGGCCCCGTCTGGCGCGGTCGAAATCGCACGCAAGGTTCGGGCCGCGATTGGAGCGGTCGAAACGCATGTCGGTCGCCGGATCGCGTGCGGGGGGCGTTTCGCGGCTCGCGCGCGTCCCCGATCAGTCGCCGAAGACGACCCGCGCGGTGCGGCTCTCACCGCCGCTCGAGGCGCGCGCGAAGTAGACGCCAGCACGCACACGAGCGCCGCGCGCGTCGCGTCCGTCCCACGCGAGCACGTGCCGTCCGGCCGCGAGACGCCCCGTGTGCAGCGTCGAGACGCGGCGGCCAAACACGTCCCACAACACGACTTCCGCGTCGGCGTCGCGCGCGAGCGTGAGTGCGATCTGGACCGCTCCCCGCGCGGGATTGGGCCACGGGGCCGACAGCGCGAGGCCTGCCGGCGCGGCCGCCGGGGGCGCCGCGGCGGGCATGCCGGTGAGGTCGAGCGACCACGCCGAGCGGCCGTGCGTGAAGGCGAAGAGCCGCCGCGTGGCGGCGTGGAGCGTGAGGTCGAAGACGGCCTGCATGGGCAGCCCGGCCCCGAGCGGCGACCAGCCGGCGCCCCCGTTGCGGGTCACCCAGACCCCCAGGTCGGTCGCGAGGTAGAGCGTCGCCGAGTCGAGCGGGTCGACGACCAGGTCGTTCCCGGGCGCGTTCGGGAGGTTGCCGCCGATCGACTGCCAGGTCGCGCCGCGGTCGCGGCTGAGCCAGACGAGCGCCGGCGTCTCGTCGGACGAGAAGCCCGATTCGGTGACGTAGACCACCTGCGGGTCGACGGGGTCGGGCACGACGCGCGTCACCCAGCGCCCGGGGAGCCCGGCGCTGACGTCCGTCCATGCGGCGCCGCGATTGGTCGAGCGCCACACCTTTCCATCGTCGGTGCCGGCGTAGTAGAGCGACGTGTCCGCGGCCGAGATGGCGATCGTCGTGATGCAGCCGTAGACCAGCTGCGAGACCGGGTTCGTGGACAAGTTCTGGGCGCTCGACTTCACCCACGTCACGCCGTTGTTGTCGCTGCGGTAGGCGAACTGGCTGCCGCTCACGAGCACGTTGTGGTTGAGCGGGTTCATCGCGATCGGCGTCGACCAGCCCCAGCGGTCGGAACCGTTCCAGCCGGAGGTGGACGCGGGTGAGGGGCCGCCGGTGGTCGAGCGCTTGAAGCCGCCACCGCTGCTGCAGTTCTGCCACTCGCTGAACACGACGTTCGGCGTCACCGGGTCGCTGAGCATCCAGAAGCCGTCGCCGCCGAGCACGGCGAGCCAGCTCGACGGTCCGCTCGCGGTCATGACCGAGTTGTTGTCCTGCAGGCCGCCGAAGATCCGTGCCGGGTTCGTCGCGTCGACGTCCCCCGCGTAGAACTGCGAGATGGGCAGGTCGGTCGTGCCCGTCCACGTGCCGCCGTTGGTGGTCGAGTAGAAGCCGCCGTCGTTGCCGAGCAGGATGTGCTGGCCGTTCGCGGGATCGATCCAGATCGCGTGGTGGTCCACGTGCGCCGCACCCGTGAGGTCGGCGAACGTGACGCCGCCGTCGAGCGAGCGCAGCAGGTTCACGCCGAGCGTGTAGACCTGGTTGGGATTCGCGGGGTCCACGGCCATGCTGCCGAAGTACCAGCCGAAGCCCGCGGTGCCGCCGAAGGAGTACTTGAACGTCGTGCCGGTGTCGCGCTTCTGCCAGTGGTCGCCCGCGTCCGTGGTGCGGTACACGCCGAGGCCGACGTAGCTGAGGCTCGCGCCGGTCACGATCTGCGCGTACACGGTCGACGGCGCCGAGCGCGCGACGGCGAGCGAGATCCGCCCGACCGAGTCGGTCGGCGTCGGCAGTCCGTTCGCGAGCCGCGTCCACGTGGCGCCGCGGTCGATGCTGCGCCAGATGCCGGAGCCGGGGCCCGACGCGCGGCGATAGGTGTTGCGGCGGAGGCGCTCCCACGTCGCGCACCACATCGTGTCGGGGTGCGCCGGATTGACCGCGATGTCGTTCACGCCCGTCGAGTCGTTGACGAACAGCACCTGGTTCCACGTGCCGCCGCCGTCGAGCGTGCGGTAGAGCCCGCGGTCGGGGCCGGTCGAGAACTGGCGGCCCATCGCCGCGACGAGCACGTGCAGCGGGTTCGCGGGATCGACCCAGATGCGCGCGATGCGCGCCGTGGCCGCGAGGCCCATGGGCGCCCACGTCGTACCACCGTCGGTGGTGCGCCAGACGCCGTTGCCGTCGTACGAGTCGACGGAGCTGTTCGCCTCGCCCGTGCCGCACCACACCGTGCCGGCCGTCGTCGGGTCGGCCGCCACCGCGCCCACGGACATGATCGAGATCGCGTCGGTGGTGCACGTCCAGTGGGCGCCCGCCGTCGTCGACTTCCACACGCCGCCGTTGGCGGCGCCGAGCCAGATCGTGCCGCCGGGATCGACGTCCACCCCGGTCACGCGCCCGCCGATGTTGAACGGTCCGGCCGGCTGCCACGTGAGTGCCGTCGCCTCGCGGAGTCCCGCGCGCGCCGCCGCGGCGCGTTCGACGCCGGCCCGCTCGAATGCGGCGCGGAAACGCGCCTCGGGAATCCCGCCGTCGTGCTCGGCGCGCTGGGCGTAGAACCAGTCCGACGGCGCGTGCTCGACTTCGCGTTCTTCGGATTCCCCGCCCAGGCGCTCGCGAAGGAAGGGAACGGCGGCCGCCACCAGTGCGGCGAGGAGCACGAACGACGCGATGCGGAGCGCAGCCGGGCGAGACATGCGGGGGTCCCTCGTTCGGGATGGAGGCAGGATTCGAGCGGGGCAATTGTACTGGCTGGGCCCCCGGCGGCGCAGCAGCGATTCCCCTGCGGCGGACGGCGGCCGCGCGGGCGGTTTCAGCGGGCGGAACCGCTCCCCGCGGCCCGCAGGGCGCGGGCCAGCGCCGGCTTCGCGGCGGCCGGCGTCACGCGCCCCACGCGGACCTGCTCCGCGCCGACGAAGCGCGCGAGCGAGTGGAGCGCGTCGGCGAGCCCTGCGAGGACGCCGGCGGTGTCCGGGGGCGCGCCCCAGCACACGCCGGGCGGGTCCGCGGCCCGGCCGAGCCACGGCTCGAGATGCACGTGCCGCGCCTCGAGCACGCCCGCGTCGCGATGCGTCTTGAGGTCGACGCGGCCGACGAACATGCCCTCGTGCAGCAGCGGCAGCGTGTAGTAGCCGTGCGTGCGCTGGTGGCCGGGCACGTAGATCTCGATGCGATAACGAAAGCCCCAGAGCCGCTCGACGCGGTCGCGGTGCCAGAGCAGCGAGTCGAAGGGCGAGAGCAGCGTGGTGCCGCGCGAGGGCCGGCGGACGCGCGCGGCGCGCGCCAGCGCGGGCAGGTCCTCGGCGCGCGCGTAGTAGGGCGCATCGTCGAAGTCGGCGCGCAGCTCCACGACCTCGCCCGTGTCCACGAGGTCGCGAAGCGCGCCGCCGATCGTCGCCGCGGGCAGGCGCGGCCACGTCCAGTAGCCCGCGAGGTCGGCACGCGTCGCGGCGCCCATCGCCGCGAGCGAGCGCAGCACGCGCACGCGCGGCAGCGACGCGTACGGCACGGCCTCGGTGTCGCGCCAGGCGGGCAGGACGCGGTCCATGACGGCGTAGCGCTTCTGGAAGTTCTCGCGCGAGTGGACCGCGATGCGGCCGCACTTCCACAGGTAGTCGAGCGCGTGCTGGGCCGGCTTCCAGCTCCACCAGCCGCCGGCGCGGCCACCGCCCGGGCGCTCGAAGTCGGCGTTGCCGCGGGTACCGTGCGCGGCGATCTCGGCCTCGACCTGGTCGCAGAGCGTCGCGGGCGGGTCGTCGCCCCAGCGCTGCCGCCAGCGCTCGGGCAGCGCCTGCATCATCGACTTCCAGATCGGCAGGTCGCTCGTCGCGACGAAGCACGCGACGTGCGAGAGGTACTCGAACAGCACGCGCTCGCGGTAGAGCAGCTTCTCGAGCCTGCGCCGGTCGTAGGGCCCGAAGCGGCTCCACAGCGACAGGTGGTGCGCGCGATCGACCACGTTGACGCTGTCGATCTGCACGCCGCACGTCGCCTCGGCGAAGTCGCGCAGCGCCCTCGCCCCGAGCCGCCGGCCGCGCGGGCGGTCCAGCCGCTGGCGCGCGAGGAAGAGCGCCGCCACCGCGCGGCGCGAGAGGCGCGGCGCGCTCACGCGCCGTGCGCGCGGCGCGCGGGCGGCGGGTACGCTTCGCCGAGCAGGTCCGCGAGGTGCAGGAAGCGCACGTGCATCCCGCGCTCGCGGGCGCCGCGCTGCATGTGGAGCAGGCAGCCGGGGTTCGACGCGATCACCACGTCCGGCGCCACCGCGGCGACGCGGTCGAGCTTGCCGGCGAGCTGCGCGTCGGCCAGCTCGGGCTGGACGAGGTTGTAGACGCCGGCGCTGCCGCAGCACCAGTCGCTCTCGGGCAGGTTCACGAGCTCGACGCCGGGCAGCGCGCGCACCAGCCGCCGCGGAGCCTCGCGCACCTTCTGCGCGTGCGCGAGGTGACAGGGATCGTGCATCGCCACGCGCAGCGGCCGCGCGCCCCCCGGCGCCGCGAGCGGGCGGTGCGCGGGCGGCAGCCCGAACTGCTCGAGCACTTCCGACACGTCGCGCACGCGCGCGGCGAACGCCTCCGCCTCCGGGTCGTGCTCCAGCCGGTGGCCCGCCTCGCGGAGGGCCGCGCCGCAGCCCGCCGAGTGCGACACCACGAACTCGAACTCCGCGCCGAACGCGTGCACGTTGCGGCGCGCGAGCGATTTCGCTTCCTCGGGGCGCCCGGCGTGCGCGTGCAGCGCGCCGCAGCACGTGCCGGCGCGCGGTGCGGTCACCTCGAGCCCCGCGAGCACGAGCAGCCGCACGGTCTCGCGGTGCGTGTGCGGGAACATCGCCTCCATGACGCACGTCTCGTGCAGCGCCACGCGCGCCTTCGGGATCCCGGCGGGCGCGAACACGACGCCGTCCGGCGTCTCGCGCATCGTCGCGCCGGCGGGCAGCCGCGCCGCGACCGCGGCGAGCGCGCGTTCGCCGCGCGGCGCGATCGGGGGCGTGGTCGCGAACCCGCGGCGCGCGAACGCGGGCAGCAGCCCCGCGCCGTCGCCGGCGAGCCAGCGCCCGAGCGGGCCCACCTGCCCGAGCCGCAGGAGGTCGGCCGCGAGGTGCACACGCTCGCGGTGTGGCAGCACCTCGGCGAGCACCCAGCCCGCGAACGCGCGCAGCGGCGAGCCCCGGCGCACGCGGCGCTCCACCTGGCCGCGCGTCGCCTCGAGCATGCGGCCGTACGGTACGCCCGCGGGGCAGACGGTTTCGCACGCGCGGCAGTCGAGGCAGCGGTCGAGGTGACCGACGAGCGCGTCGTCGGGCTCGATCGCGCCCTCCGCGAGCCCGCGCATGAGCCACAGCCGTCCGCGCGGCGAGTCGGGCTCGATCTTCAGCGTGCGGTAGGTGGGGCACGCCGTGAGGCAGAGGCCGCAGTGGATGCAGGTGTCGAGCTCGCGCCGCGTGGGCGCGTCCGCCGCGTCGAACCAGGACCGGCCGGCCGCGGGCGGGGGAACGCTCACGAGGGATCGTCCTCGCACTCGACGTGGAACTGGTGCAGCACGCGGTGCACGGCGGGCGCGATCGTCACGCCGACGCTGGCGAGCAGCACGACGCCGCTGAAGAGCGCGTAGAACGAGGCGAACACCTTGCCCGCGTCGGAGCCGATCTCGGCCACCGGACCCATGCCGCCGAGGATCATGGACGCGTTGTAGAGGCAGTCGACCCACGAGGGGATGCCGCAGATCCAGTGGTACCCGGCCACGCCGATCAGCAGCGAGACGGCGATCAGCGCCAGCGCGCTCGCGGCGCTGTTGCGCAGCCGGCGCCGGTAGACGTGCGCCGGGGCGAGGGGTTCGTGCTTGTTCTCGAGGTTCAGCCAGCGGCGGCGACGGCGGCTCACGGGACCAGCACCACCTTCCCGAACTGGGCGCGGGACTCGATCCGTTCGTGGGCGCGGCGCGCCTCGGCGAGCGGCAGCACCGTGTCGACGACGGGACGCAGCGCGCCCGACTCGACGTGCTTCAGGACCTCGACCAGCTCCGCACGCCGCCCCATCCACGAGCCGAGCAGCGCGAGGTGACGGCCGAAGAGCAGGTTCACGTCGAGCGTGACCTTCGCGCCGGTGGTGGCGCCGCAGGTGACGAGCCGGCCGTTGCGCGCCAGCGCCGCGACCCCCGCCTCGAAGATGCGGCCGCCCACGTGCTCGAACACGACCTCGACGCCCTTCTTGCCGGTGAGCGCGCGCACCCGCGCCGCGACGTCCTCGCGCGCATGGTCGATCGTCTCGTGCGCGCCCAGCGCCCGCGCCCGCTCGAGCCGCTCCGGCGCGCCGGCGGTGGCGATGACGCGCGCGCCCAGCAGGCGTGCGACCTGGATCGCGGCGGTCCCGACGCCGCTGCCGGCGCCGATCACGAGCACGTCCTCGCCCGCGCGCAGGTGCGCGCGCCCGACGAGCATGTGCCACGCGGTGAGGAAGACGAGCGGCACCGCGGCCGCCTCCTCCCACGCGAGCCGTTCGGGGTAGGGCAGGCAGTTCACGCCCGGCACCACGATCCGTTCGGCGTAGCCGCCCTGCGCGCCGCGACCGAGCACGTCGTACTGGCGGCAGAGGTTGTCGTCGCCGTTCATGCACGCGGGGCACGCGCCGCACGAGAGCGTCGGCAGCACGAGCGTCTTCTGCCCGGGCTGCACGTGCTTCACGGCTTCGCCGACGGCCAGCACTTCTCCCACGACGTCGTTGCCGAGCACGTGCGGCATCACGGGCGAGAGCCCGGGCAGCCCGCCGCGCACCCACAGGTCGAGGTGGTTGATCGCGCAGGCGCGCACGCGGACCAGCGCCTGGTCCGGGCCCATCACCGGCTCGGGGATCTCGCGGGTCTCGAGCACCTCGGGACCGCCGAAGCGGTCGAACACGACGGCTTTCATCGGGTCACTCGTCGAACATGACGGTGGATTCCTCGTAGAAGCGCACCCGGCGCTGCGTGAGCCGCTGCTCGAGCCATGTTCGCAGCCATGCGTTCTTCTCGTCCAGCGTGCGCGTCCGGTCCTCGCAGAGGGCCACGGGGACGTCGAGCCGCAGCGCGCGCCACTGGATCACGTGCCGCGTGATGCCGGCGGGCAGGTGCTCGCCCGATCCCGCGAGCTCGATCACCTCGGCGGGATCGTAGCGCGGAAACACGACGAGCGCCGAGATCTCGGGATGCTCGAAGCGCGCCTGCGCGAGCGAGTCCGTGGCGACGCGAATGTAGGGTACGCGATCCTGGTAGACGTGCACGACGGCGTTGAGGAGCGCGTTGCGATCGCGCAGGCTGCGGCCGCCGAGCAGCACCAGCGCCTCGGTTTCGGACAGCATCGCGACCGCGAGCGCCTCGCGGCGCGCGAGCATGGCGCGGGCGTGCAGCGGCGTCTCGTGCCGGCATTCGAGCCCGGGCAGCGCCGCGAGCCCGGTCTCGAGGGCGCCGCGCGCCTCGGCCGTGAGCGCGTGGTACCACGTGTGCAGGTGCACGGTCGGCGTCTCGTAGCGCACCACCTGCGCGACCACGTGCGGCCAGCCGGCGGCCTTCGCAGCGGTGGAGCGGTTGGCGCCGTCCAGCACCACGTAGCGCGGCTCGACCCGGTGGCCGTCGCCGACCTGGGTGACGATCGGCGGATTGCGAAGCACGCCCGACTCGCGCAGCTTCGCGACGAGGGGCTGGGTGCGCTGGTTGTCGTGGCGTTCGTGCGGGAAGACGTCGTCCACGGGCACGAATCGCAGGTCCGGCATCCGGAAGTCGCTGTTCGCCGACATGGGCGCGCACTCTACCTTGAAGGGTGGCTCTGCCGCGACGGCGGCCTCGCGCTCTCTGGCCGCCCTCGGCGAGCGACCGCGGAACGCACTCCGCAGCGGGCGAGCGGGTGAGCCGCAATTCGGCGACGCCGCGGCCCGCCGTCCGGGGGATCGCACCCCGCGCCCGCGCGCGGACGCACGCGCGAACCCCGCGATCCACGGGCATTTCGCGCGCGCCGGGTGGGATCGCGCGGAGCCCGGGGTGGATTTCCCCACGGCACGGGTCCTGCGATTGCCTTCTCTTCGGATGATGCGAACGGAAGTCCCCTCTTCACCCGAAAGAGCCGCGACATGAACCGAGAGAAGAGTACGCACCCGCTCCGCATGCTCATGACCGTCTGTACGCTCGTCATGGCGGTGTCGCTCGGCACCGGGCTGGCGCAGGCGAAGAAGGTCGATACCGGCGGTACCGCCGGACGGGTCAACACGAATACGCTCACCGGCGGCACGACGGCCGCGCAGCCCGTCTCGGTCTCCGATCCGCCGCTGTCGTCCAAGTCCAAGTCGGTGGCGATCGACGGCGCGAAGGGCGGGTCGATCTGCGTGGGCCGCTTCACGCTCACGGTCCCGCCGGGCGCGTGGTACGGCAGCGGCACGATCACGCTGTCGGTGCCGGACGAGAGCAAGCTGATGTGCGATCTCACGATCTCGCCGGCGAGCCTGAACGGCTTCAGCGTTCCGCTCACGCTGCGCACCAAGACGACCGGCTGCAACACGACGGACTCGCTGCTGCCCGCGTACTGGGATCCCACCCTGGCCACGTGGACGCACATCACGGGCGGCTACCAGGACGTGACCTCGAAGGACACGGTGGCTCCGCTCTACCACTTCTCGCGCTACGGCACGCTCGAAGCGAAGGCCGGTTGGTGACCGACGGGCGACGCCCCCGATCGCACGCGGAGCCGCGCGGCCCGGAACAACTCCGGGCCGCGCCGGCGTTTCGGGCGAGGGTCAGCTCCGCGGACCCGCGTCGCCGGGCTTGCGGAACAGCCGGCCGAGCGTCGCGCGCAGCACGCGCGCCACGAGCCACGCCGCGAACGCGAGCAGCAGCCCCAGCGGCAGCAGCACGACGACCGCGAAGATGGCCGCGTCCCCGAGGCCGCGCAGGCCGCCGAGCAGGGTGCGGAGGCTGTTGCGCACCGTGCGGCCCGGGCTCCATGGCGCGCCGGCGATCGGCCGCGTCGCCGCGTCCGCGGTGAGCGACACCGTCACGGCGGACATCGCGACCTGGCCGGCGAGCGTGCGCCGCTGGGCGTCGAGCTGTTCGACCTGCGTGCGGATGCCGGTGAGTTCGCGGTAGACCGCCATCACGTCCTCGGCCTTGCCGCCGCGCGCGCGTGTCTCGCGAAGGAGCCCGAGCAGCTCCTCCTCGGTCGCGCGCAGCGTGCGCAGGCGGGCCTCGAGGTCCACCGCCTGGTCGGTCACGTCCTCGGTCGTGATCGACTGGCCCTCGACCCGCTGCGCGAGCGCCTTCACGCGGGCGAGGAACGGATCGAGCCGGGCCGCGGGCACGCGCAGCGTCATCGACCGGCTCGGGAAGCCGTCGACGCGCCGGCCGTTCTCGTCGGCGAGCCAGCCGCCTTCGGCGACTGCGATGGTCTCGATCCGCGCGGCGGCGGAATCCACGTCCGCGACGACGAGGTCCAGAGACGCGTTGCGCACGAGCTGCCGCCGGACGGCCGCGGGGCCCGGGGCGCCCGGATCACCAGCGGCGACGGCCTCGTCGGCGACACCCGACGGCGCAGCGGCGCGCGACGGTGCGGGGGCTTCGATGGCCATCGTCGCCGACGCCGGGGCGCTCGCTTCGCGCCGCGAGCAGCCGGCCGCGACCGCAAGCAGGAGTGCAGCCGCGCCCGCGAGGCGGCGCCGGCGCTGACGGGATGCGATCGGGTTCGTGTTCATGCCGTTCCTCGCCGGGCGGGTGGTGGGGATGAGGGTTGCGCGGCCGCAGCATAGTGCGAGCCTCCGATCGCACCCAAGCGAACGGGCCCGCGGATCGCAGGATCCGCGGGCCCGTTCGGGTCGTCGTGATCGTCAGTGGCGCACGGGCGTCACGTCGCCGCCGCCGTCGTCCTCGTTGGCGACCGCGTCCGGAGCCAGCGCGGCGCCCACGTCGAGCATGCCCGAACCGAGCTTGCCGACGGCAGTGGCCGGCACGTACTGGAGCGGCGCCACGGAGCCGCGGATGCGGATCATGACCTGCCACGCCGACCAGTCGGGGTGGACCTGCCGCAGGAGCGCTGCCGTGCCCGCGACGAAGGGCACCGACATCGACGTGCCGCTCCAGAGGCGGTAGCCGCCGCCGGGGTAGGTGCTGCGGATCGCCACGCCCGGCGCGCTCAGGGCCACGTACGGCTCGTACGACGTCCATTCGGCCGGGACGCCGTAGGCATCGCACGCGGCGATCGCGGCCACGCCCGGCATGCTGGCCGGGAACTCGCGCGGCGTTTCGGAACCCCAGTTGCCGACCGCCGCCACGACGACGACGCCGGCCTGCTGCGCATCCTCGATCGCGTCCTCGATCGCATCGCTCTCTTCGAGCGCCCCGAGGCTCAGGTTGATGACCTGCGCGCCCTGCGAGACGGCCCAGCGGATGCCCTGGGCGACCGTGACCACGTCGCCGATGCCGTCCGAATCGAGCACGCGGCCGACGACCAGCTGGGCCGCGGGAGCCGTGAGGCCGACGATGCCCGCAATGTGCGTGCCGTGACCGAACGCTTCGTCGATCTCGCCATCACCGTTGGTGTCGAGCCCGAGCGGGTGCTCGGACGCATCGGCGTCGTCATCGATGAAATCGTGCTGGGCGACCACGCGGCCGGCGAGGTACGGGTGCGTGGCGTCGATGCCCGTGTCGAGGATCGCGACCCGGACGCCGTCGCCGAGGCTCGTCAGGTGCGCCGCACCCAGGTGCATGGATTCCGCGGCCGGCTGCGCGTTGTACGTCTGCGGCGTGCCGAGACCGTCGTCGAACGCGAAACTCTTCTGGCGCGATTCCGCCGGCTGCAGGTAGCGGTTCGACTCGGTCGTCGTGATCCGCGGGTCGGAAGCGAGCCGGGTGCGCAGATCGGTCGCATCGTCGGCGGGGCCCGCGTGGAGGACCGCGACGCGGCGCTGGTCGTCCGCGAGCAGCAGCACGGCGCCGTAAGTCGAAGCGACGTCGACGGCGTGGGCCCCCGGCGCCAGCGTGACGACGATTTCCTGCGAGATGTCCTGGCCGGTCAGGTGACGGGCTCCCGCACGCGTTTCGACGCTGCGGGGCGCCGCCGTCGGGAGGTCTCGCGCGCACGAAACCGCGAGCGAGGCGATGGCCGCCAGGGCGAGGAGCGATATCGAGATGTGGGCGGGACGGGCTCTCATGGCCGAGTTCCTCCGAAGGCCGTTCAGTCTAGCCTATCGGCGAAGACCTTCTCACGTTTTTTGTCGAACGCCCGCGATGAGCGTTCCTCCTCGCGATGACGCTTCACGACCGCGCGGTTCCGAGCGAAACGCCTGCCGGCGCCGTCATTTCCCCCAGCGTCGGGGCCACTTCGGCCCAGGAGCGCCGGGCCACCGAGGGCCACGAACCCCGCCCAGTCGAGCGGGTGCGCTCCAGCCGCGCGCCGGGCCGCTTGCGCTGCGGCCAGCGCGCCGGCGAGCGGCGTGCCGTCGGCGAGCCGGCGATAGAGCCCGGCCATCAGCTCGCTCGTGGGCGCATCCTCCACGTCCCACTGGGCCGCCACGACCGCGCCGGCCCCGGCGAGCAGGAACGACCGGGCGAGCCCGAACCATTCTTCGCCCGGATGCACCAGCGCGCGCGCCGTGTGGCACGCCGAGAGCGTGACCCAGTTCGCGCGCAGCCGGAGGTCGGCGAGCTCGCCGGCCAGCAGCCAGCGATCGTACAGGCGCAGGCCCGACTCGTGCGGCGCGTCGGCGCGCCAGCCGCCGTGGCCGGCAAAATGGATCCACGGCGCGTCGGGCGCCAGCGCGCGGAAGCGCTCGGCGGTCGCGTCGGCGCCCGCGAGCAGGCGCGCGCCCGGGAACGCCGCGAGCACCGCGTCGGTCTCGGGGCCCACCGCGGCGAGCTCGCCCGCGTCGGCGGCGATCACGAGCGGGTGCGGTGCGGCGGGTCGCGAGGGCGCGCGCTGCGCGAGGCCGAGCCGGAGGCCCGGCACCACGACGGTGGAGCACGTCTCGCACAACGTGCGTCCGTCGGGCATCGGCAGCGCCGCCCACGGGACCCGCGCGAGGGGACCGGCCGGTGCGATCGCGAGCGCACCGGGTTCGCGTCCGGCGAGCAGCGGCCAGAGCACGAGGCCGGCGAGCTCGGCGAGCGCGCGATCGAGACCGGGGTCGTCGTTGCGGCGATCGGTGGGAACGTACGCCGCGCCGCGGAGTGCGAAGAGCAGCGCGTGCACCATCTGCGAGAGCTGCGCCTCGGAGACGAGCGCCGCGCGGCCGTCGAGGCCCTCGCGCGCCACCGCCAGCGCGCCCAGCACGCCGTCGTGCACGAGATAGTCGAGCAGCAGTGCGCGCGGAGGCAGCGTGCGGCGGAGCTGCGCGGCGCGGACCGCCCGCGGCGCCCGCGTCTCCAGGGCTTCGCGCGGTTCGCGCTCGTCGGCTCCCGGCGCCGCGCCGGCCACGGTCTCGCCCGCCCGGCGCACGCGCTCGCGCGCCTGGCGCGTGGCCGCCCAGCGGCGCACCGACGCCGGCAGCGCGGCGCCGCGTGCGGAGCGGCGCGTGGCGCGGCCGACGAGCGCGCGCCCGCGCCCGGCCTCCAGCGCGTCGAACGCGGCCTCGAAGCGGCCCTCGGCCAGTTCGAGCGCCGCGCGCTCGCGGTGCGGCCAGCCCCACTCGCCCCAGAACGACGCGCGCCACTGTTCGTCGAGGATGCGCGCCGCGAGACGCTCGGCCGTGTCGGCCGCGCGCCCGAGCAGCCGGCGCGCGCGCGCGACGTCGCCCGCGTGCCGGGCCAGCGCCGCGCTCGCCGCGAGCCGCAGGTGACGCAGTCGCGACGAGCCGCCGTCCGCCGGCGCGAGCCGCAGGCAGCGCGCGGCACCGCGCGCGTCGCCGGACGCGAGACGCGCGCGCGATTCGAGCATCGCGGCGCACGCGAGGCGTTCGCGATCGCCCGCTTCGGCGAACCGCCGCCGTGCCGCCGCGAGCAGTGCCGCCGCCGCGAGCGGGTTGCCGTCCTTCCACCACACCGTGGCGAGCCCGAGCAGCGCTTCGCCGGTCCAGACGCGGTTGCCTTCCGCGTCGAAGCGCTCGAGCGCGAGCTCGATCCCGCGCCGTGCGGCGGCCGGCGCGCCCAGCCGGAAGCGCGCGAGCGCGCGGAACAGCTCCGCCTTGCCTTCTTCGTAGCGCAGGCCGATCGCCGCGCACGCCTCGATCGCCGCCGAAGCCTCTTCGAGCGCCTCCTCGTGCGCGCCCATGCGCAGGAAGATCTCGGCGCGGTCGAGCCGAGCCAGTGCCGCGAGCGACGGGATGCCGCGGGCCAGCGCGTCCTCACGCACGCCCGCGAGCCCGGCGAGCGCCGCTTCGTCGCGATGCTCGAGGAAGTCGAGGTAGGCGAGGTTGTAGGCCGCGTTCAGCGCTTCGGATTCGGCGCCCGCGGCGGCGTGCGCGCGACGCGCGGCGCGGTAGTGCGCGCGCGCTTCGTCGCAGCGGCCGAGCAGCGAGAGGCAGTTGCCGACGTTGGTGCCGATCATGCGCGCGCTGCGCGCGTCACCGGCCTTCTCCAGTGCGCGCACCGCGTCGCGGTAGCATTCGAGCGCGCGCTGGGGCAGGTCGAGCCGGTGCCAGAGATTGCCTTCGTTGTTGAGCAGCCGCGCGAGCGCCGGCCGGTCGCCGGCGCGCGCGAGCAGCCGCCGGCCGTGGGCCGCGGCGCGGCGCGCCTCGCCGTAGCGGCCGAGGTACATGAGCGCGTCGACGAGCCCGATGTCGCAGCGGCCCTGCTCGCGAGCATCGCGCGCCCGGCCGTACCACGCGGCCGCGCGGCGATAGCAGGTCGCGGCCTCCCGCGTCCGCGTCAGCGCCCGCAGCACGTGCGCGCGTGTGCGCCACAGGGCGCCGCGTTCGGCGGGATCGGCGGCGCGCGTGGCGGCGCCGAATCCCGCTTCGAGTTCGGCGAGCGCCCGGGCGGGTTCCGACCGGCGCAGCGACTCGATGCGCTCGAGCAGGCCGGCGGCGGTCATCAGGGCTCGAGCGGCGGCAGCCGGAATCGTCCGAGCGGACCTTCGAGGTGCGCTTCCAGCGCACCCAGGGGCAGGCGGTCGACGACGAACGCGCCCGTGGCGTCGGGGTGGACGCGCGCGCGCTCGGTGCCGGCGCGGAACTCGAGCGTCCAGAGCGCGGCGTCCTCGGCCTCGAGCCGGCCGCGCAGCGACTGCGTCGTCGCGCCCTCGGGCTCGAGCTCGAGATCGAGCGTCGCGTCGCCCGCACGGAAGCGCACGCGGCGGGCCTCGCCGACCGAACGCCGTGCGGTCGCGGGCAGCGGCGAGCGCAGCGAGTCGAATACGAGCTCGGCGAGGATCTCCGCGAGGCGCTTCGCCGGCGCCGGCGCGGTCCGCGGCGCGAACGCCGCGACCGCGAGCGCGTGCAGCCGCTCCGGCACGTCCTCGGTGCGGTCGCGGCGCATCGCTTCGAGGAGTTCGCCGACCTCTCGCACCTGCTCCCGGCACGTCTCGCACGGCCGGCCGAGATGGTCGTCGGCGGCACGCCGGGACGAGGCGTCGAGGCGCTGGTCCAGGTAGTCGAGGACCGTGCGCAGGTCGAGGTGTCGATCGCGGGATCGGGCGAATGGGCTCATGGGTGCTCCGTGGACTCGTGCGCGGGATCGTCGCCGGGTTCGGAGCCGGTCCCGCTCGCGGCAGTAGAGGTGCCGCCTTCCGCCTCCGTGATACCGCCGCCGGCCCATCTCGCGAGTGCTGCGCGCAGCTTCTCCATGCAGCGCGCCCGCGTCGGACCGAGCGAGCCCACGGGAACTCCCAGCCGCCGTGCGAGATCGGCGTACGCGGGCGCGGGATCCTCGTAGTAGAGCGCGTGCAGCAGCCGCCGGCAGCGATCCGGCAACGTGTCCATGCCGAGTCGCACCGCAGCCTGGTGCTCGAGCCGCTCGAGATCGGCGCCCACGGGCTCGTCGCCACCGGGCAGGCGCTCGAGCACCGTTTCGTCCTGTTGCCGCAACGCCAGCTCGCGCCGCCGCCGCAGCGCGCGCGTGCGCGCGACGCGATCGGTCGTGCTCGAGAGCCAGCGCACGAGCGAGCGGCCGTCACGCAGCCGGGGCAGGCCGCGGACCAGGGCCGCGAAGACCTCCTGGAAGACGTCGGCGAGATCGTCCTCCTCCAGCCGCCATGCGCGGGCGACGGCGTACACGAGCCGCTCGTGCCGCCGGACCAGCTGGTTCCACGCGCGCTCGTCTCCCGCGAGGCAGGACTCCACGAGCCGGGCGTCCCGTTCGGGGTCGAGGCCGCCGGCGGGGCGAGGGGGTGTCATGCCGAAACCTTAGCGAAGTCGTTGTCGTTGCGCACGTGCGGGCTCGTTCGGCCCCCGGCGACGGCCCCGCGCCGGGCGCCACCGGGGGAGGATGTATCCAACGGGACGCCCGCCCCACCTCTGAGGATGAGAAGCGGCGGAAGTGCGCCTGCTTCACGGTTCTGGACAGGTCCCTCGTTCCCCTCCGTGACCCAAATCCCTCGAGAGGCGCGCATGCGCATCGCGCTGCTCTGTACGGATCCCGAGCTGATCACCGGCGACGGCCGCCGCTGGCCCGTGCGCCTGCGCGGTCTTGCGCTCGCCCTCGCGCGCGCGGGCCACGACGTGACCATGCTCTGCGCCGGCGCCGATGCGGATGCGGCGGCAGCGGAGTCGGGCGTCCGAGTGCGCACGCTGCGCATGCCCGTGAGCGTTCGCGAAATCGACTGGCATTTCTCCCAGATCGAACCCGACGTGGTGCTCGAGCGCCTGATGCCGGGCTCGCTCGAGGGCGTGCGCGCCGCTGGCGAAGCCGGCATCCCGCACGTGTACGACATCGAGGGCGACCTGAGCGCGGGCGGTCTCGCCACGAGCACCTCCGTGCGCGGCGCGCTGCCCGAAGCGCTGGCGCTGACGCGCGGGGCGATCACGACGAGCCCCAACTCGGGGAGCCGCCTGCGCGAGTTGATGGACGGCGACCGGCCGGTGGCCGTGGTGACCAACGCCGCCGGCGCCGAGTTCCTCGAAGCGCCCGCGCCCGAACTGGTCCAGCGCGCCGTCGAGCAGCTCTGCCTGCCGGCGTGTGGCGTGCGCGTCGGCTTCTTCGGCGACCTGCACGCGGACAGCGGGCTGCTGCCCCTCGTCGAGGCCGTCGCCACGCTGCCGTCCGAGCAGGGCGCGCGTCTCGTCGTGATCGGCGACGGCGAGGAGCGCAACCCCGCGCTGCGTGTCGCCGATCGCACGCACACTCGGCTCGTGCTCTGCGGCCGCGTGCCGCACCGCGCGGTCCCGGCGCACCTCGCGCTCTGCGACGTCGTCGTGACCGGCGGGGGCGACGACGGTGGCACGCCGCTCGCGCTGCTCGAGTCGATGGCGCTGCAGCGCGCGGTCGTGGCGCCGGCCACGGACGGCGTGCGCGGAGTCGCCACGCCGGGATACGACGCGCGGCTGGTGTCGCCGAGCGACGGCGCCGAACTGGCGCAGGCCCTCACGGACCTCGTCGCCGACGCGCCGCAGCGCACCCGGCTGGGCGCACGCGCCCGCGAGACCGTGCGTGCCGGCCACACGTGGGACTCCCGCGCGGCGTCGGTCACGGCGCTGCTCGAGGAGCTGCGCGGCGTGACCGACCGCGAACGCGGACCCTGGCGCGACCAGGGCGCGCGCAGCGCGATCGGCGGCTGAGCGCCGGCCCGATCCCGACGTTCGCAGGTGCTCGGGGCCCGCACCCTCGTGGTGCGGGCCCCGAGTCGTTCGCGGTGTTACCGCTTCGCCGGCGGGGCCAGCTTCACGACGTCGTCGATCTGCGCGGGGTCGTTCGGGAACAGGCCCACCTTTGCGAGCCGCGGGATCAGCGGCGCCCAGCGCGGCTCGCGGGCGAACACCTTGCGGAAGAGCGCGCGCGCTTCTTCCTTGCGCCCGTTCTGGTACATGGTCGACGCCGCCCAGAACTGCAGCTCCACCACGTCGGGCGCGAGCCGCATCGCCTCGGCGTAGGCCTGCGCGGCCTTCTCGGGCTGCTGTTCCGACGTGAACGCGTCGCCCTGGTCCTCGAGGTTGTAGGCCCGGCGCAGCCGCAGCAGCCGGCGCAGTTCGACGAGCGGCTGCGGATGGTCCTCGACGCGCAGGTTCACGACCACGTCGTTCCACGGCTTGCCCGAGCCGGTGGCCTTCACCACGAGGATCGCCGCCGACTGCCGCCCACGGATGTCGCCGCCCGCGCGCTCGGCGGCCTCGAGCGCCTGCATCATGCGCTCGGCGAGGTCGCCCTCCGCGTGCTCGAACACGGTCTTCATCGCCGGCCATACCGTCGCGTTGGCCATCAGGTTCGCCTGGCAGCTGAACTGTTCGCCCTGCGCGTCGCCCGCGTCGGGAATGCACGCCGGTCCCGTCCACGCGGCGACACCACCGTGCGCGTCGACCATCGCGACCTGGCGGCCTTCGTGGTGCGGATCGGCGGCGAGCAGCGAATCGAGCGCCTGCTTCGCGGTGAAGCCCTTGCGCATGAGCTCGAGCCCCTGCGGGCCGTAGTCGACCAGCACCAGCGACTGCGTCGCCACGGCGCCGACGCCGGCTTCGGCCCACGGCACGACCGGCCCGACCGAGAAGTAGTGCGACTGCACCGCCACGCCGAGCTCGCCGGTGCGCGGGTCGCGCGCGACGATCGAGTACGTGTGCGCGAGCGGGTCGCGGCGGGCCGCGACGGCGGGCGTGGCGCACGCGGTGGTGAGCAGCAGGGCGAGGACGATGCGCATGGCTTCACCTCCGGTGGAAGCGTGCCGCGGCGCGCGCCGCGACGGCGGCGCCACCGTACACCGCGGCGGACGCGCCGTCAGCGCCCGGCGCGCCAGCGGGCGGTGAAGGCGAGCGTGTCCGCCGGATCGAGCGCTTCCGCGATCCGCTCGCGCAGTGCCCGCACCGCGGCGGGCGCCGCGGGCAGAGCCGCGTCCACGCCCTGCACCGCGATCGGCGTGAAGCCGGCGGCCGCCAGCGCCGCCATGCGAGCGGCCGCGGCGTCCGGTGCCGGCGAGAGCGACAGGCGCCCCGCGGGCGCGTGGAAGACGAGCGAATCCGCGTCGTCGTCGCGGGCGATCGCCCGCAGCGCCGTGGGCGTGTTGCTCGCGGTCGTGAAGACGAACCGCGGGCCGCGGGTCGCCGGGAGCGCCGCGAGCGCGCGCCAGAGCGCGGGCACCTCCGCGTCGCGCAGCACGCGCACCGGCGCGCCCAGCGCCTGCGTCGCGAACGCGACCGACGCGTCGACCCATGCGGGGTCGCCCTCGAAGCCCGTGACGGTGGTGAACGGCGCACCGGTCGCGAGTGCCGGCGCGCCCGCGGTGGCGGCGGCGCCGACGACGGTGAGAACCGCCGGCTCGCGGCGCGGGAACGTCGCCCAGCGCGCCCGGTCGGCCAGCGTGCCGGCGTCCACGCCGTGCACGACCGCCGCCCGCGCGGGTGGCTGCGGCAGGAGCTTCACGCTCGCTTCGAGCAGGATGCCGAGTCCTCCGCGCGCGCCGACCAGCAGTCGGTGCACGGCGTGCCCGGCCACGTTCTTCACCACGCGCCCGCCCGTGCGCGCGAACGTGCCGTCGCCCAGCACGAACCGCGCGCCGAGGATCCGGTCGCGCGGAGCGCCCAGCGCGAGCCGTCGGGCGCCGCTCGCGTTCGCGGCCAGCACGCCGCCGAACGTCGCGCGCTCCGGCGCCGGAGCCTCGAGCGGCAGCTCCTGGCCGTGCCGCTCGAGCAGCGCGCCGAGCGCCGCGAGCGTCACGCCGCACTCGGCGGTGACGGTGAAGTCGTCGCGCTCGTGGCGCACCACGCGCGCGAGGCCCGTCAGGTCGAGCGCGACGTCGTAGCGCTCCGGTGCCGGCGCGTGGGCGAGCGCCGTGCCGCCACCCCACGGCACGAGTGCGAGCCGCGCGCGCGCGCACCCGTCCACCACCGCGACGGCTTCCTCCGGCGTCGCGGGGCGCGCGGCCTGCGCGGGGCGGACGCCGCCGATCGCGTATGCGGCCGTGTCGCGCGTGCGGTCCGCGGGCAGCGCGAGCGGGCTCATATCCACGCTCCCGGGACGTCGTCGCGCACGGTCATGCCGCCCAGCTGCGCGGGCGCGTGCGCCTCGCCGCAGCCGCCGCCACCGGGGAGCACCTTGCCCGGGTTGAGCCGCCGCGCGGAATCGAACGCGCCGCGCAGCCGGTCCATCGCGTCGAGATCGGCGGGCGTGAAGAGCTCGGACATCATCGGGCGCTTCTCGATCCCGACGCCGTGCTCGCCCGAGATCGTGCCGCCGAACCGGATGCACATGCGCAGGATCTCGTGCGAGACCTCGAGCGCCGCCTGCTGCTGCTCCGGCGAGTTCGCGTCGAACAGCACGTGCGGGTGCAGGTTGCCGTCGCCGGCGTGGAACACGTTGCCCGCGTGCAGTCCGCGCGCCGCCGCGAACGCGTAGATGTTGGTCAGCGCCTCCGCCAGCCGCGTGCGCGGCACGACGCCATCCATGATGTAGAAGCCGCTCGCCGAGCGGCCGTAGGCGCCGAACGACGACTTGCGGCCGCGCCAGAGCTGCACCCGCTCGGCCTCGTCGCGCGCCACGCGCTCGGAGCGCGCGTGCTGCTCGCGCGCGATCGCGGCGATACGCTCGGCCTGCCCCGGCAGCGCCGTGGCGGGGCCGTCGACCTCGATCAGCAGGACCGCGGCCGCGTCGGTCGGCAGGCCCAGGTGCAGCCACGCCTCGACCAGCTCCACCGTGTGCCGGTCCATGATCTCCATCGCCGCGGGCACGATGCCCTCGGCGATCACGCGCGACACGGTGACGCACGCGTCCTCGATCGTCCTGAAGTCGAAGAGGAGCGTCTTCACGGCTTCGGGCACCGGCAGGAGGCGGACGCAGATCTCGGTGACGATCGCGAGCGTGCCTTCGCTGCCCGTGACGACCGCCGCGAGGTCGAAGTCCGGCGCGTCGCACGCGTCGCCGCCCAGCGTGACCGCGGTGCCGTCCGCGAGCACGACCGTGATGCCGAGCACGTGGTTCAGCGTCACGCCGTACTTGAGGCAGTGCGGACCGCCGGCGTTGGTCGCGACGTTGCCGCCGATCGTGCTCACCTGCTGCGACGCCGGGTCGGGCGCGAAATGCAGCCCGCTCGGCGCGAGCTGCTGCGAGAGCCAGAGGTTCACGACCCCGGGCTGCACCCAGGCGAACATCCGCTCCGCGTCGACCGCCAGCACGCGATCCATGCGGTTGAGCGAGAGCGCCACGCCGCCCTGCTCGCAGGTGCAACCGCCCGCGAGGCCGGTGCCCGCTCCGCGCGGGGTCACCGCGAGCCCGCGCGCCGCGGCCCAGCGCACCACCGCGGCGACCTCGTCGGTCGAGCGCGGCAACGCGACCACGTCCGGCGAGTGCCGCTCGAGCACCAGCGCATCGGCCTCGTAGGTGAAGCGGTCCGTGCGGCCGGCCAGCACGCCGCCGGGGCCGAGCAGGGCCTCGAGTTCGGCGAGAACGGCGGGAGCGAGCGGCATGGCCGCAGGTTACCCGCCGGATCGCAGGGGCGCGAGCCCACCGTTGACAAGCACCATCCGGGGCAGGGACGATTTGCCGGCGCGGGGCGTCCCTGCGCCCGCGTCCTCCCGGAGAGCCCGACTCCCGTGCACCGACATCCGTTCCGCATCGCGTTCGCCCGAGGGGGGCGAGTGGCCGCGCTTCTCGCGTTCCTGCTCGCGGGCGCCGCCATGCCCGCGCGCGCGCAGTGGCCCGGGCCGACGGTGAACGTGCCCGTGTGCAAGGCCACCGGCTCGCAGAACTACCGGAACGCGATCAGCGACGGCGCCGGCGGCATGTTCACGGCGTGGACCGACACGCGCTTCGTGCTCTCGGACATCTACGTGCAGCACGTGAGCGCGTCGGGCGCGGTGCTCTGGCACACCGAAGGCGTGCTCACCTGCGGCGGCGCGAACAAGCAGGAGCAGCCGATCCTGGTTTCCGACGGCGCGGGCGGCGTGATCGTCGCGTGGCGCGACTTCCGCACGGACCCGGCGGGCGACGTGTACGCGCAGCGCGTCGACTCCACGGGCACGCCCGTGTGGGCATTCAACGGCGTCCCCGTCTGCACGGTGGTGGGCCAGCAGGGCATGCCCGTGATCGCGACCGACACGACGGGCGCCTCGCCCGCGGGCGTCGTGATCGCGTGGGAGGATTACCGCGACGGCCCGCGCATCTACGCGCAGCGGCTCGAGCCGGAGGCCGGTGCGCCGCGCTGGGCGCTCGACGGCGTTCCGGTCAGCAGTTCGAGCGCCGCGCAGTACGAGCCCGCGATCGTCCCGGACTTCGCGGGTGGCGCGCTCGTCGCGTGGTCGCAGCAGGACCCGGCCGGGCTCGACGTGCTCGTGCAGCACGTGGGTCCCGAGGGCCAGGCGTTCTTCGCCACCGACGGCCTGCCCGTGTGCACGGCGGACGGTGACCAGTTCCATCCGCTCGCCGTCGCGGACAGCGCGGGCGGCGCATGGATCGCGTGGCAGGACCTGCGGGGTCCGGCGTTCGCGGTGTGGGCGCAGCGCGTCAGCGGCCTCGGGTTCCTGACCGCGCCCGCGAACGGGGTCGCCGCGTGCACGAACGGTGCGGACCAGCTGGCGCCGGCGCTGGCCACCGATGCGCGCGGCGGCATCGTGCTCGCGTGGACCGACACGCGCACGCGCGCGGACGTCTACGCCCAGCGCATCGACGGCTCGGCCACGCTGCTGTGGGATCCCTCCGGCCAGCCGGTGTACGCCGGCCCCGGAACGCACCTGTTCCCGGCGGTGACGGCGGACGGGCTCGGCGGCGCGCTCTTCGCGTGGGAGGACGATCGCACCGGCGCGGGCACCGACATCTACGCGCAGCGGCTCGACTCGCTCGGCGTCGCGGTGTGGGCCGCGACGGGCGAGGGCATCTGCACCGCGAGCGGCAGCCAGTTCCAGTCGGCGATCGTGTCCGGCCCCGACACCGTGGGCATCGCGATGTGGGTCGACCTGCGTGGCACCAACGACCTCTACTGCGAGCGCGTACCGCTCGAAGTGATCCCGCCGCCGGTGGCCGGGCGCATGCTCGCGGCTCCGAACCCGGCGAGCGATCGCGCGTCGCTCGCGTTCGCGCTCGAGCAGCCGGGACGCGCGGACCTCGCGATCTTCGACGCCATGGGGCGCCGCGTGCGGACGCTGTCCCGCGAGGCGTTCGACGCCGGCGGGCATCGCATCGAGTGGGACACCCGCGACGATGCCGGCCGGCGTCTTCCCGGCGGCGTCTACTTCGCGCGCCTCACGGTCGACGGCCGCTCGCTCGCCACGCGCAGCGTCACCGTGCAGCGCTGATCGCCGCGCCTCAGGCCGGGAACGCCGCGGACAGGCGCGCGACCACGGCCGCCACCTGCGCGTAACCCTTCTCGAGCCGCACGTCGCTCGCGCGCGCGGCCGACTTGGCGCCCACGATCCAGTAGTCGGGCTCGACCTGCTCCAGCGGCTCGGCGCTGGCCTCGCCGTCGGGAAGGCGCACGTCGAGTTCGCGATGGATCGAGTCGTCGGCGGAGAAGCCGGTGTTGATCACCACTTCGTCCACTTCCTCGATGCGCGTACGGCCGTCCTGCGCGAGCGCGACCCGGTAGCGGTGGGTCGCGGAGTTGAACTCGAAGCCCTCCACCTCGGCGCCACCGATCCCGGTCACCGCCGGGTCGGAACCGTCGCGCAGCGCGTGCGCGGCGGCGTGCAGCGCGGCTCGCGCGGGCAGCGGATCGTTCTCGCGTTCACCGGCGAACGGGCCGCCCGCGGCGCGCGTCGCCCACGCCACCGTGGTGCCGGGCACCTCGGCGGCCAGGCCGGCCAGCGCGAGGACCGTCGTGGCGGCCGAAGCGCCGCCGCCGATCACCAGCGTGCGCCGTCCCGCGTGACGCGCGCGCCGCAACCCGGCGACGTCGTCGCAGCGCACGGTCATCTGCGGCGCGAGGTAGGTCTCACCGCGCGCCGGGATGCCGCCGGTGCCGGCGCGGTTCGGCGTCCCGTAGACGCCGCTCGCGTCGATCACCGCGAACGCGTGCAGGAAGTTCTCGCGTCCGCCCGCGTCGCGCACGAGCAGCCGGAACGGCGCGCTGCGCCGCGAGCCGTCTGCGAGACCCTCGCCGCGGCGCCGGCCGCGGCGGGAGACGTGCGCGACGTGCGAATGCTCGTGGATGCGGCCCTTCAGCTCGGGGCACGCCGCCAGCGGCGCGAGCAGCGTCGCGGCGAGCTCGGCGCCGCTCGGGCACGTCTCGGGCTCCGGCGGGGTCCAGCCGTTCCGCGCGAGCAGCCGCGCCGAGGCCGGGCCGACGTTCGCGCGCCACGGCGTGAACATCCGGACGTGGCCCCAGGCGAGCGGGTGCGCGCCGACTTCGCCGCGTTCGAACACGTGGACGTCGAATCCGGCTTCGAGCGCGGCGGCGGCGGCTTCGAGGCCGACCGGGCCGGCGCCGATCACGGCGAGCGAGCGGGGCGTGGGGGCGTTCATGGGTTCCTCGGGGGAGTCGCGACGGAGTGAGGGCGAGGGAGCCTAACGGGCGCGCGCGACGGCCGCAACGCGGCGCTCACTCCTCCTCGATGCGCCCGAGCACCTCGATCAGCCGCTCGCGCCGCTCCAGCATGAGGGCCGCGTTGAGATCGAGCGACCGCCACCAGATCGCGATCCCCGCGGCGAGCGCGAGAACGGCCACCGCGAGTCCGGCCGGATCCGCCCACGGACCCGAGAGCCGGCGCGTACCCCAGATGATGCCGCCGACGAGCGCGCCGGCGAGCCAGGTGCCGATCGAGACGGCCATCGATTCCCAGCTGTTCGCGCCTCGGCCGGTGAGTCCGCGACGGCGGGCGCGCACGGGCTGGCGGATGGATACCGCCGTCCCCGCGGCGAGCGTGCAGGCGATGACCGCGATCGCGGCGATGAGCGCGGTGACGAAGAGCGGCGTCCAGAGCCCGCGGGCGAGCAGGCCGAGCACCACGAGCGCGAGCATCACCTGGATCACGAGCCGCATGAGCTGCTCGAGGTTCTTGCCCAGCAGGACGTCCCGCGCGCGGCACGGCAGGAGGAAGAACGAACGCACGCCAGGCCCGTCGTAGGCGAAGAGCAGCAGGCTGGACGAGCCCGCCGCGGAGGCGAGCATCAGCAGGACGAACAGCGCGCTGATGATTCCGTGGTTGTGGCCGGGACGGGCGGTGAAGAAGAAGACGATGCTGATGAGCGGCGCCATCACGACCGACATCAGGCGCTGCGGGTGGCGCAGCGTCTGCAGCACCTCGCGCCGAAGCACGAGCGCCGCCACGGGCGGCAGGAACGAGCGGCCGAGCCCGAACCCGCCGTTCGATTCGCGCACGGTGCCCGCGGGCCGGGCCGCGTGGCTCTCGCCGCCGCGCACGGTGTGGCGCATCAGCGCGGCGCCCGGAACGATCGCGAGCGCGAGCAGCCCCAGCGAGCCCGCGATCCCGAGCGCGAGCCGCAGCGGCGCGCCGTCGAGCGCACCGGCGACGACCGCGGCCGGCGCGCCGATCGTGGGGATGCGCACGAACAGCCCGGCGGCGAGCGCGAGCGCCTCGTCGGCGCCGAGTTCGCGGTGCAGGACGCGCTGCGCCAGGTCCTGCGCGAGGTGGCGCATCGCGAGGCGCGCCACGAACTGCAGGCCCACGAAGACCAGCGCCATGAGGCCCGTCGCGATGTAGCGCACGCTCTCGCGGCGCAGCGCCTCGTCGAGCAGCGCGAGCAGTACCTGCAGCAGCGCGGCCGTGACGAGCATGAGCAGCGCGCCGCCGGCCGCCGCCGCGACCATCGCGCCGGGACCGGAGCGGGCGCCGGCTCCGAGCGCGACGCCGACGATCGTCGGCAGGATCATGAGCGGCGTGGGCGAGAGCAGCGAGGCGACCACGTTGATCGAGAACACCGTGCGCGGCCGCACCGGGTAGCGGAGGAACAGGTCGAGGTCGAACGCGCGCCCGAGCGCGCCCGAGAGCAGGCCGAGCATGATCCACGCGAGCTGGGCGATCCCGAACGCGACGATCGCCGCGGGAGCGCCGTAGCGCTCGACCCCGCCGAACGCGCCGATGGCGCCGCCGAGCCACGCGGGCGAGAACGCGACCAGCATCAGGAACGTGAAGACCGCGCCGCCGACACGGTTGCCGACCGTTGTCGCGCCGAGGAACAGCTTCCACCGCAGCCACAGCAGGAGCCGCAGCGTTCTCACGCGTCGCGGCCTCCGGTCAGCCAGTCGAGGCCGTCCGCCGCATCGGGCCGCGCGGCGCCGACCTTGTCGAGGAAGAGATCCTCGAGCGAGCGCGTCGAGCCGTCCTCGGCGCGGCGCAGTTCGTCGAGCGAGCCCTCGGCCACGAGCCGTCCCTTCGCGACGATCCCGACCCGCGTGCACAGGCGCTCGACGACCTCGAGCACGTGGGAGGTGAGGAAGACGGTCACCCGGCGCTTCGCGACCAGCCGCTGCAGCAGCTCGCGGATCTCGCGCGTCGCGATCGCATCGACGCCCTCGAACGGCTCGTCGAGGAAGAGGACGCGCGGCTCGTGGATCAGCGCACACGAGAGGGCGAGCTTCTTGCGCATGCCGTGGGAGTACCCGGAGATCGGCTTGTTCGCCGACGCGGCCAGGTCCATGGCCTCGAGCAGTTCGCGCCCACGTTCGCGCGCGACCGCCGGCGCGAGGCCCTGGATCTCGCCGACGAAGCGCAGGTGCTCCATGCCGGTGAGGCGGTCGAACAGGTGCAGGCCATCGGGCACGACGCCGATGCGGCGCTTGATCTCGAGGTCCTGCGACACCACGTCGTAGCCGAGGATGCGCGCGGAACCGGAGGTCGGGGACAGCAGCCCGGTGAGGATGTTGATCGTCGTCGACTTGCCCGCGCCGTTGGGCCCGAGGAACCCGAAGAACGAGCCTTCGGGGACCCGCAGCGTGAGCGCGTCCAGCGCCGTCTGGGCGCCGAACGTGCGCGTGAGGTCCTGGGTTTCGATGGCGTATTCGGACATCGTCGGTCTCGGGTGATGTTCGGCCTACGGCCACCGCCGGCCGCCGGTTGCCGGCCGCGCGCGGCGCGCGGGGTGCGAGCAGACCCTAGCAGAGCCGCCGGTTGGCCGTGCTGAACTCAGCCGGCCAGGTCGGCGACGATCGGGGCGTGGTCGGAGGCGAGATCGCGGCCGTCCAGGCCGTGCACGGTGCGACCCGAACCGCCGCGCCAGCCGCGGCCGCAGATCCAGTCGAGCCGCAGCGCCCCACGGCGCACCGCCCAACCGAGCACGCGATCGGCGAGCGCGTGCAGCGGGCCGGGCAGCATCTGCAGCTCCTCGAGCCGGTCGAAGCGCAGCTGCAGCGTCGGCGCGAAGTCGACGTACGGCGCCCACGCGAAGCCGCCGCGCCGCAACTCGTCGAACAACGGCTCGTGCGCGAAGCCCTCGTCCGGGTGCAGCAGCCGCCGGCGCAGCAGCGCGCCCGGGTAGAGGAGCAGCGCCGATGCCCCGTGCAGGGCGGAGTGCCAGAGCCCGCGGTCGAACGTGTGCGTGTTGAAATCGCCCGCGATCGCCACGGGGCGCCGCTCGCCGGCGAGCGCGTCCACGATCGCGCGCATCTGGTCCGCGCGGTGCGCACGCGTGCGGTGCACCTCGAGGTGTGCGGCGACGGCCACGAACGGCGCGCCGGGGCGCAGCACCTCCACGATCAGCGCGCCGTGGCGGCCGATCATGCGCTCGAGCTCGAACTGCAGCCGGCGCGGACTCGGGAGCTCCACGATGCGGGCTTCGCCGAGCGGCCAGCGCGAGAGCACCGCGATGCCGAACAGCCCTTCCTCGTTCGTTCGCCCGGCGGCCATCCGCGGGTCGTCGTCGCGCCCGACGGTCGTTTCGAGGAAGAGCGGGGCCCATGCGGCGTGCATGCCGAGCGCGCGGGCGAGGTCGGCGGCGACGTCGCGGTTGCCCGCGCGGGCGCAGCCGAGGTCGATCTCGTCCAGCGTGATCACGTCCGCACCGGCCAGTTCCGGGTGGGCGAGCAGCGCGGACTCGACCTGCGGGTACCAGTTGCCGTGCTCGATGTTCCACTGCACCAGCCGGACCCGGGAAGGGTCGGCGGCGGGCGCCACCGGCCGGCCGGGATCGGTGCGGTGCACGGTTCCCAGCAGCGTGGCCAGGCGCGCTTCGAGCTGCGGCCAGTCGGGGGCGGATTCGAGCGCGGCCAGCGTGGGGTGGGCGGCGACCGCCGCCTGGAGGGCGCGGCATTCGGCGAGGAGGGAGGGGGTGCGAGACATGCCGAGAGCAGGGTAGCCGCGGACGGCCCCGGGCGCACCTCGGGCGTCGGAGGCGGCCGCCCCGGCCCGGACGCTATTGCGAATCGCCTGCCGACGTCCGGGTCTTCGTTGCGAAATGGCGGAAAACTCGCGGGATGACTAAACCGCGGTCCCCGAAAATACGTTGAAACACATATTTTTCGATCAGGCGCGGGACTTGCGGTGTCGAAACTCGGTATAAGTACGGAGTGTCGCCCACGGATACCTGGTTCGGCCCCGACCGTCCATCCCGGAGCACCCGAACGTGTACCGAGGCCTGTCGACGATGAAGCGCGTCCTGCTGCCCGCCGTTGCGATCGCTCTCGCGGTCGCGGCGGTCGTCGCCATTCCGCGCGCGGGTGCTGCTCCCAAGGTCACGAACAACCCGCATGGCAAGTTCAAGGGCGAGTGCTCGCTCTGCCACGGGCCGTCGAGCTGGACCCAGCTCAAGCTGAGCCCGAAGTTCGACCACGCGAGCTACGGCATGCCGCTCGAAGGCGCGCACGCCACGAACAACTGCCAGTCCTGCCACACCTCGCTCGACTTCTCGACGGCCCGCGCGCAGTGCGCGAGCTGCCACAAGGATCCGCACCGTGGCGAGATGGGCACCGACTGCGCCCGCTGCCACAACTCGCGTTCGTTCACCGACCGTGGCCCGATGGTTCGCGCGCACGAGATGACGCGCTTCCCGCTGAGCGGCAGCCACGCCAGCGTCGCCTGCGAGTCGTGTCACAAGGGCACGGGACAGGGCCAGCTGCAGTTCGCGGGAACGCGGGCCGACTGCGCCAACTGCCACATGGCCGACTACCGCGCGACCAAGTCGCCGGACCACGCCGCCTCCGGGTTCCCCACGGATTGCCAGGGCTGCCATACGGCGATCGAATGGACGTCGGCGACGTTCGATCACTCCAAGACGGCCTTCCCGCTGACCGGCGCGCACGTGAACGCGCACTGCGCCCAGTGCCACAGCGGCAGCGACTTCAAGTCCGCTTCCACGGACTGCGCGTCGTGCCACAACAACGACTACACGCATGCCCAGCCGGACCACGCTTCGGCCGGGTTCGCCGCGAGCCAGTGCGCGACCTGCCACAACACTCGCACGTTCGCCGACGCGGTCTACGACCACTCGAAGACCCAGTTCCCGCTCACGGGCGCGCACGTGACCACCGCGTGCGCCTCGTGCCACGGCGACAAGGTCTACGCGGGCAAGAGCACCGACTGCTACGCGTGCCACCAGGCCAAGTACGCCTCGGCGACCCCGACGCACACGGCCGCGGCGTTCCCGACGGCGCAGTGCAAGACGTGCCACTCGACCAGCTCCTGGTCGACGGCGTTCGATCACTCCAAGACGGCGTTCCCGCTCACCGGCGTGCACGTCACGACCGCCTGCGCGTCCTGTCACGGTGACGGTGTCTACGCCGGCAAGAGCACGACCTGCTACTCGTGCCATCAGGCCAAGTACGCTGCGGCGACGCCCCCGCACAACAACACGTCGTTCCCGCAGGCGCAGTGCAGCACCTGCCATTCGACGGCGACCTGGAGCGGCGGCCTGTTCAACCACCAGGTGACGCAGTTCCCGCTCACCGGCGCGCACGTCACGGCGGCGTGCAGCTCGTGCCACGGTGACGGCGTCTACGCCGCCAAGAGCACCGACTGCTATTCGTGCCACCAGGCCAAGTACGCGTCGGCGACGCCGACGCACAACGCGACCGCGTTCCCGACCAACGCGTGCAAGACCTGTCACGGCACGTCGACGTGGGTGACGACGTTCAACCACTCCACCACGTCGTTCCCGCTGACCGGCGCGCACGTCGGGGCGGCCTGTACGTCCTGCCACAACGACGGCGTCTATGACGGCAAGAGCACCGCCTGCTACTCGTGCCACCAGGCCAAGTACGCCTCGGCGTCGCCGCCGCACAACAACACGTCGTTCCCGCAGGCGCAGTGCGGCACGTGCCATTCGACTTCGACGTGGCAGAACGGGCTCTTCAACCACTCGCTGACGAAGTTCCCGCTGACGGGCGCCCACGTCTCGACGGACTGCGCGTCCTGTCACGGCGACGGCGTCTACGCGGGCAAGAGCATGGACTGCTACTCGTGCCACCAGTCCAAGTACGCCTCGGCGACGCCGACGCACACGGCGACGGCGTTCCCGACCAACGCGTGCAAGACCTGCCATTCGACGTCGACATGGGTGACGACGTTCAACCACTCGACGACGTCGTTCCCGCTGACCGGCGCGCACGTCGGCGCAGCCTGCACGTCGTGCCACGGCGACGGCGTCTACGATGGCAAGAGCACCGCCTGCTACTCGTGCCACGCGTCCACGTACGCCTCGGCGACGCCGACGCACAACAACACGTCGTTCCCGCAGGCGCAGTGCGGCACCTGCCATTCGACCTCGACGTGGCAGAACGGGCTCTTCAACCACTCGCTGACGCAGTTCCCGCTGACCGGCGCGCACGTCTCCACGACCTGCGTGCAGTGCCACGGCGACAACGTCTACGCGGGCAAGAGCACCGCGTGCTACTCGTGCCACGCGTCCACCTACGCGACGGCGACGCCCGTGCACACGGCGGCAGCGTTCCCGACCAACGCCTGCGCGACCTGCCACTCGACATCCACGTGGGTGACGACATTCAACCACTCCACCACGTCGTTCCCGCTGACCGGTGCGCACGTCGGGGCGGCCTGCACGGCGTGCCACAACGACGGCGTCTACGACGGCAAGAGCACGGCGTGCTACTCGTGCCACGCGTCCACGTACGCCTCGGCGACGCCGACGCACAACAACACGTCGTTCCCGCAGGCGCAGTGCGGTACCTGCCATTCGACCTCGACGTGGCAGAACGGGCTCTTCAACCATTCGCTGACGCAGTTCCCGCTGACCGGCGCGCACGTCTCCACGACCTGCGTGCAGTGCCACGGCGACAACGTCTACGCGGGCAAGAGCACCGCGTGCTACTCGTGCCACGCCTCCACCTACGCTTCGGCGACGCCGCCGCATGCCGCGGCGTCGTTCCCGACCAACGCCTGCGCCACGTGTCACTCGACGTCGACGTGGGTGACGACGTTCAACCACTCGACCACGTCCTTCCCGCTCACGGGTGCGCACGTCGGCACGGCCTGCGTGTCGTGCCACAACGACGGCGTCTACGACGGCAAGAGCACCGCCTGCTACTCCTGCCATCAGTCGGACTACGCCTCGGCGACGCCGACGCACAACGCCACGTCGTTCCCGACGTCGCAGTGCGCGGTCTGCCACAGCACCTCGACCTGGTCGGGCGGTCTCTTCAACCACGCCAACACGTCGTTCCCGCTGACGGGCGCGCACGTGTCCGCCGCCTGCTCGTCGTGTCACGGGGACAACGTCTACGACGGCAAGAGCACGGCCTGCTACTCGTGCCATCAGGCCAAGTACACGACGGCCACGCCGCCGCACACCGCGGCGTCGTTCCCGACCAACGCCTGCGCCACGTGCCACAACACGAGCACGTGGGTGACGACGTTCAACCATTCGAACACGTCGTTCCCGCTGACCGGCGCGCACGTCTCCGCGTCGTGCACGTCGTGCCATTCGGACGGCGTCTACGACGGCAAGAGCACGGCCTGCCTCTCGTGCCACCAGGCCGACTGGAACTCCGCATCCCCGACGCACACCGAGGCCTTCTTCCCCTCGGCCCAGTGCGGGACGTGTCACACGACCACGACCTGGTCGACCGGCAAGATCACCACCCACGACGCGAGCTGGTTCAAGATCTACTCGGGCAAGCACCGCAGCAAGTGGACCGTCTGCGCCGACTGCCACACGGCGCCGAGCAACCTGGCGACGTTCACGTGCATCGCCTGCCACGAGCACTCGAACAAGACGAGTGTCGACAAGGATCACCAGGGCAAGTCCGGCTACACCTACAGCGCGACGTCCTGCTACAGCTGCCATCGCAACGTCTGACGGCGCGGTCGGATCGTCACGGCGCGCGAGCGGATCACCCGCTCGCGCGCCGTTCGTTTGCGGCGGTTCCGGCAACTCCCGCGAGCGGAGCCGAGACTCGCGCGTCGAATGCGCGGGGCGGTTTCCCCAGCCGGTGCGCGCACGGCCCCACGTCGCTCGCGGTCCGTCTCGCCGCCGGGTTGCGCGCGGCACGCCCCCGTCTCGCGATTCGCGAATGCGCTGCGCCGGCGCGGGATCCGCGGCCGCGCGCATTCGCGTGTCGCAACGCGCTCCGCCGTCGCGAGGGCACGACCATTGCGCTGGGGAAGGGGTGCCGCACGCAAGCGACATCCCCCGGGCCCGTGGCCCCATCCCCAGGAGGACGAGAGATGTCACGCCAGTATCGAGTTCTCGCCGTCGCGACCGTCGCGGTGATGCTGCTCGCCGGATGCGGGCGCGTCGCCCCGACGAGTCCCGACTCCGGACTCGCACCGGAAGGGACGAGCGTCTCGACCGGGTTGCCCGCGGCGGGCAACGCCCCGTCGGCGGTGAAGATTCCGGTCGTCGTCGACTTCGGCCCGCGCAACACGTCGGTGGCGCCCCTGCAGCCGGTCAAGGACCCGGACGCGACGCCCCTCGAGGGCACGCTGCAGTTCGTGCTCGACGTCGTGCGGCTGGTGCTCCCCGGCCTCGAGACGCACATCGGTTCGGGCCGCTGGGGGCTGGACCTCCACGCGGGCTCGCTCGAGGTTCCGAAGGGCATTTCGGTCGCGCACGCGTCGGACGGCACGGTCCAGGTGGAGTTCGGTCCGGACGGCACGCAGTTCGGCACGCCGGTCGACATCGTGATCGACTACTCGGGAACGTCCGTCGACCCCTCGTCCAAGGACTACGTGCCCGGCACCAGGCCCGTGCTCCTCTGGTGGAACCCCGCCACCAAGGCCTGGACCGAGATGCCGTGCACGATCGACGCCGGGACCCACACCGTCCACGGCAAGCTCCAGCACTTCTCGCGTTACGGCGTCGGCGGCAAGGCGGGCTGGTAACTCCCCCGAGCCCAGCCGGATCCGCCGCGCGGGCGGGCCTTCACGGGCCCGCCCGCGATACGTTCGGGCGGACGGGCGGGCCGCGAAGCTCCGGGCGGTTTGGCGCATCGAACCGGGCGTGGATCACCGGCGCCGCGCGCCGTAACCTCTCGCGCGCCGCGCGTCCCCCGATTCCCGTACCGGAGAACCGCATGTCCCGTCCTCGCACCTTTGGCGAACTGAAGGCGTCCGGCTACCGCTCCCGCTCCGTCAAGGACGAGCTGCGCGAGAACATGATCGCGCGCCTCCGCGAAGGCGGCCCGTTGTTCCCCGGCGTCATGGGCTACGAGCGCACCGTCGAGCCGCAGATCGTGAACGCGCTGCTCTCGCGCCACGATTTCATCCTGCTCGGGCTGCGCGGGCAGGCGAAGACGCGCCTGCTGCGCTCGCTGCCGCGATTCCTCGACGAGTGGGTGCCCGAAGTGGAGGGCTGTCCGCTCCACAGCGACCCGTTCCATCCACTGACCCACTTCGCGCGCCAGCAGCTCGAGGTGCACGGCGACGCGACGCCGATCACGTGGCTGCATCGCGAGCACCGTTACCAGGAGAAGCTGGCGACGCCGGACGTGACGATCGCGGACCTGATCGGCGACATCGACCCGATCAAGGCGGCGACGCTCAAGCTCGACTACTCCGACGAGCGCGTCATCCACTACGGCATCATCCCGCGCTCGAACCGCGGCATCTTCGCGATCAACGAGCTGCCGGACCTGCAGCCGCGCATCCAGGTGGGCCTGCTGAACATCCTCGAGGAGAAGGATTTCCAGATCCGCGGATTCCCCGTGCGCATCCCGCTCGACGTCGCGATGGTGTTCTCGGCCAATCCCGAGGACTACACGAACCGCGGCAACATCATCACGCCGCTGCGCGACCGCATCAATTCCCAGATCGTCACGCACTACCCGCAGACGCGCGAGCAGGGCGTCGCGATCACGGCGCAGGAGGCGTGGACCGAGCGGCGCTCGGGCGTCGAGGTCGTGGTGCCAGCGTTCATGCGCGAACTCGTCGAGGAAGTCGCGATCCAGGCGCGCAAGAGCGAGTACGTGGACCAGAACTCCGGCGTCTCGGCGCGCCTGCCGATCGCGCTGCTCGAGAACCTGGTCAGCAACGCCGAGCGCCGCGGGCTCGTCACCGGCGAAACGCGCGTGATCACGCGCGTCTGCGACCTGCAGCACGCGGTGTCCGCGGTCAGCGGCAAGGTCGAGCTCGTGCTCGAGGGCGAGCAGGAAGGAGCGCTCAACGTCGCGCGCGCGCTGCTCGGCCGCGGCGTGAAGGCGGTCTTCCAGCAGCGGTTCCCCGACGCGTTCAAGCCGCGCCGCACCCGTGGCCGCGGTGGCGCGTCGTCGGCGCCGCCGGACGACGAGCCGCAGGCGGCGTCGGAATACCGCCCGGTGCTCGAGTGGTTCTCGGGCGGCGAGCACGTGACGCTGGGCGACGACCTGCCCGCGAAGGAGTACGCGCTCGTGCTGTCGCGCGTGAAGGGGCTCGGCGCTCTCGCCGCGCGCTACCTCGAGCCGAAGGATGCCGACGAACACGCCGTCGCCATGGAGCTCGTGCTCGAGGGCCTGCACCAGAGCTCGATGCTCTCGCGCGAGCGCACCGACGGCGCCGGCACCGAGTACAAGGACATGCTGAAGAGCATGCTGAGCGGGCTCGGCGAGGACTGAGGCGGGACGGCGGCGATGCGGTTCGACTACCGGAAATGGGACGGCCCGCGGCCGGGCGATCTCGAGCGGATGCGGCAGCTGATGGACATCTACCGCAACCTGCTCCTGCAGACCGGCGGCGACGTGGACGAGGCGCTCAAGTGGATGGAGCACTTCGGCCGCGAGTACGGCTTCCTCGGCGAAGGCTTCACGATCGAGGACTTCAAGCGCCTGCTCGAAGAGACGGGGGAGGCCCAGCGCACCGGCCAGGGCTTCGCGATGACCCCGCGCGGCGAGAAGCGCATCCGCCAGGATTCGCTCAACGAGATCTTCGGCAATCTCGCCGCCGACGGCGCGGGTGATCACCGCACGCCCGCGGCGGGACGCGGCGGCGAGCGGCTGAGCGAGACGCGGGCGTGGCAGTTCGGCGACGACCTCGCGAATCTCGATCCGCTCGGCTCCGTGAGCAACGCGGTCAAGCGCCAGGGCATCGACGACCTCGTGCTGTCCGAGGACGACCTCGAGGTCCACGAGCTGGAGCACGCCTCCGCCTGCGCGACGGTGCTGATGGTGGACATCAGCCACTCGATGATCCTCTACGGCGAGGATCGCATCACGCCCGCCAAGAAGATCGCACTCGCGCTCACGCAGCTGATCCAGACGCGCTACCCGAAGGACACGCTGGACGTGGTGCTGTTCGGGGACGACGCCGTCCAGGTGCCGCTCAAGCACCTGATGGGCATCCAGGCGGGCCCGTACCACACGAACACCCGCGCCGGCCTGCAGATGGCGCGGCGCATCCTCGAGGGGCGCAAGGGCGTCAACAAGCAGATCTTCATGATCACGGACGGCAAGCCGAGCTGCATCCGCGAGCTGGGCCGGCTCTACAAGAACCCGTTCGGGCTCGACCCCAAGATCGTGAACAAGACGCTCGAAGAGGCGTCCTACTGCCGCCGGAAGCGCATCGCGATCACGACCTTCATGCTGGCGGCCGACGCGGTACTGCTCGACTTCGTGCGCAAGCTCACCGAGCTGAACCACGGCCGCATCTACGAGACCGACCCGAACAATCTCGGCTCGTACGTGTTCCGCGACTTCGTCCGCAACCGGCGCAAGCGCCTGCACTGACGCGCGCGCCGCGCGGAGCTCAGTCCCAGCGGCGCAGCTTGAGCACGAACCAGGTCACGAGCCCGCTCGCGAGGAGCACGCCGAGCGCGAACAGGTGCGGATGCGGCAGCTTGTACTCCGGGAAGTCGAAGTTCATCCCGAAGTAGCTGGCCACCACGGTGAGCGGCAACCCGATCGTCGCGATCACCGTCAGCCGCTTGATCACCTGGTTGAGCCGGTTCGACACCATGGTGACGTGCAGTTCGAGCACCGTGGTGATCTCGTCGCGGTACGAGTCGAGCAGGTCGTGCACGCGCGCCAGCCGGTCGTAGACGTCGCGCAGGTACGGGCGCATGGCGCGTGGGATCGGCTTGAACTCGTCGCGCGTGAGCGCGAGCAGCGTGTCGCGCTGCGGGCCGACCACCCGCCGGAGCGCGGACATGCCACGCTTGAGCCGGATGATGCGCGCGTGGTCCGGCGCGTGGCGGGAGTCGAACACCGCGTCCTCGAGCTCGTCGATCTCGCCCGCCACCTTCTCCATGATCGGCAGGTAGTGATCGACGAGGACGTCGAGCACGAAGTGCAGCAGCTCCGCGGGTCCCGCCGACAGCAACTGCGGCCGCCGGGCGAGGGTGGCGTGCGCCGTCTCGATCGAGCGGGTCGTGGCTTCGTGGTACGTGACCAGCCACGTGGGGCCGATCACGAAATCCAGCTCGCGCAGCGTGGGCCGCTCCTCGTCCCAGCGGGCGGAGTGGAGCACCACGTAGAGGTAGTCCCCGTAGTTGTCGACCTTGGGGCGGTTGACCTCGTTGACCATGTCGTCGATCACGAGCGGATGGACGGCGAGCGGCGCCAGCAGCGAGGTGACGGCCGCCTGCTCCATGCCGTCGAGGTCGATCCACGCGAGCGCCCCGGCGGCGGCGGCGGCGACCGCCGTGGCGGCGTCCTTCTCGACGGCGGCACCGTTCTCGACGACCCAGCAACGCGACACGTGCGTCCTCCGCGCGACCGGTCGCCGCGGCGGCCGATCGTGCGGCCACGGGCGAGGCCGCACGCGCCGGCGGCCACCGCGGCGCCATCGTGCCATCCGGCGGTGGCGATCGCCAAGCCCGCGCCGTCGATTTCCGTCCCATGCGGCGCCGTGCGCCGGTAGACTTTTCGCCGCTCGTCCCGGAGACCCCCTTGACCCGACGCGATTCCCAGCCTCGACGAAACCCGTCGCGCCCGGCCGCCGTGCCCGGCGCCGTGGCGTGGCCCGCGCGCGGCGCGATCGTCGCCGTCGCCGCGTGGATCCTGCTGCTCGCGGTGGCGCCGCCGGCCCGCAACGTGGCGTGGGGCGTGAACGCGTTGCGGTCGATCGGCCCCGGGATCGCGGCGGCGCTCGCCGTCCTGGCGCTGGCGTCCGTGTTCCTGCCGCTCGCTCGCCGGCCGCTGCGCGCGACGCCGTGGCTGGCCGGGGCCGCGATCGTGCTCGCCGCGGTCGGGCCCTTCCGGGACACGCTGCACGCGCTCGGCGACAGCGAGACGCGCTGGGGCTCGATCTGGAACTTCGCCCGGCGCACCGACCCGCGCACGATCGGGGAGTGGGCGCGCGCGCTGCACATGCAGCCCTTCGATCTCGCGACCGGGCTCGTGCTGCCCGCGTGGTGCACGCGCGTGACGGGCCACCGCGATCTCGGCATCGCCCTGGTCGCGGCGCCGATGCTCGCGCTCTTCCTCGCGGCGATGGGGCGCATCGCGCGCCGGCTCGGCTCGCCGCCCGGCGCCGAGCCCGGGGCGTGGCTGGCGCTCGTACTCACCGGCGGCCTCGCGGCGTTCGCCGGTTACGTGGAGTCCGCCGGCGTGCTGCTGTTGACCGCGGCGTGGTGGTGGGTCGCCATGCTCGCGCCGCTGCGGCGATCGCGCGACGCGGTGTTGCTCGCGCTCGCGTGGGTCGGCGTGTTCCTCGCGCACCGGATCGCGATGCCGCTGCTGCTGCCGCAGCTCGTACGCGTGCTCGGCCCGCCGCACGCGGGCGACGATCCGCGGGCGCGGCGCGTCGCGCTCGGGGCGACGCTGGTCGCGGGCGTCGCCGCCTACGTGGCGCTGCCGCACCTGCCGGCCGGGCGGATCGGGAGCGACCTCGCCGAGCTCGTCCGTCCGCCCGATCCGGACACGCTGCCGCTCGTGCCGACCGATCTCGTGAACCTGCTCGTGGTGCTCGCGCCGCTCGCGGTGCTCGCGCCGCTGCTCGCCGGACGCGCCGCCGCCGCGCGCGCCGCGCGTGATCCGCGCGCGTGGTGCCTCGGCGCCGGCGTGCTCGTGCTGCTCCCGAGCGCGTTCCCGATGCCGTACCTCGAGAGCGGCCTGGCGCTGCCGCGCGACTGGGATCTCGCGGCACTGCTCGGGCTCACCCTCACGATCGCGGCCGGGCTCGTACTCGCGAGCGCCGCACCGGAGCGCCGGCGCGGCACGCTGGTGTTCGCGCTGCCCGTGCTGGTGCTGGTCGCGGGCGGCTGGCTGGCGGTGAACGCCGACGTGCGCGCCGGGCTCGCGCGCGTGCAGGCGCTCCTCGACGACACGCCGCACGTCGGTGCGCGCGCCGCGGCGGGGGTCGAGCTGCTGCTCGGCGATCGCGCGGTCGAAGAGCTCCGCATGGAGGACGGTGCGCGCTGGCTCGAGCGCAGCTGGAATCACCTGCCGACGCCCGCGCGCGGGCTGCACGGCGCGCGCGCCTGGCTCTACGCCGGCGATCCCGACGCGTCGCAGCGCATGCTCGACGGGGTGCGCGCCCGCGGCGGACTCAGCCCGCGCCAGAAGGACACCGCGGATTCGGTGCAGTCGTACATCGACCTGCTGCGCGCCCGCCTGCGGGCGGCCGGAGCGGCGCCCGGCGCGCCCTGAAGGCGCCGCGCCGGCCACCACGCGGATGCGCTAGACTGGTCGCCGCGATGCGCTCCTCGTGCGGCCTCCGGGCCCGCGCGAACACCGGTTCGTCCCGCGAGATCCCCATGGCTCCCGTCACCCGACTCTCCCAGCGCGCCGAGATCATGCCGGCGTCGCCGATCCGCCGGCTCGCTCCCTACGCCGTGGCCGCGCGTCAGCGCGGCCTCGAGGTGCACGGCCTCAACATCGGCCAGCCCGACATCCCGACGCCGCCGCAGATCCTCGAGCGGTTCAAGCAATACCCGGCCGCGTACGTGCCCTACGGCCCGTCGCAGGGCCTGCCCGAGTACCTCGAGGCGCTGCGCACCTACTACGCGGGCGTCGGCGCGAACCTCGCGGTGGAGCAGATCTTCGTCACCACGGCGGGCAGTGAAGCGATCCAGTTTACGCTGGGAGCGCTCTGCGATCCCGGCGACCAGGTGATCGTGTTCGAGCCGTTCTACACCAATTACAACGGCTTCGCGGCCATGACGGGCGTGGAGTGCGTGCCCGTCACGACGCGCGGCGAAGACGGCTACCACCTGCCGTCGCGCGCGGCGATCGAGGCGAAGATCGGGCCGCGCACACGCGCGATCCTCATCTGCTCGCCGAACAACCCGACGGGCACCGTGTACACGGACGCCGAGTTGCAGGTGCTCGCGTCGATCTGCCGCGACCGCGGTCTCTATCTGGTCGCCGACGAGGTCTATCGCGAGTTCACGTACGAAGGGAAAACGAGCCGATCGATCCTGACCCTGCCGGACATCGACGATCTCGCGATCGTCGTGGACAGCGTCTCCAAGCGCTACTCGCTCTGCGGCGCGCGCATCGGCAATATCGTCTCGCGCAACAAGGGCTTCATGGACGCGATCCTGCGCTTCGGCCAGGCGCGGCTCTGCCCGCCGACGCTCGAGCAGTTCGCGTGCGCGGCGCTGACGCAGGTTCCCGCGTCGTACACGCAGGGCGTCATCGCGGAGTACCAGAAGCGCCGCGACGTCGTGTACGCCGCGCTCGCCGCGATGCCGGGCGTGCGCGTGCGCAAGCCCGAGGGCGCGTTCTACGTCTGCCTGGGCCTGCCGGTGGACGACGCCAACGCGTTCGCGATCTGGCTGCTCTCGGACTACCAGCAGGACGGCGAGACCGTGATGGTCGCGCCGCTCGACGGCTTCTACGCCACGCCCGGGCTCGGACGCGACGAAGTGCGGCTCGCGTACGTGCTCGAAGTGCCCAAGCTCGAGCGCGCGATGCGCATCCTCGCCGGCGCGCTCGCGGCGTACGGCGCGAAGGCGAAAGTCTAGCTTTTCAACCTGAACGCCGACGCCGCTGGCAGGCGTCCCGCCAATCTGGCATCGCACGCGCGCGTGCTCCTTCCGGAGCGCGCGCGCGGCGCTTTCGCGCTATCGCTTGCGGCGCATGCATCGCCGCGATGCCCGCGGAGAGGGCTCGCGCGGGGCACACCTGATGCGAGCCTCCGCACTCCGTACCGGCGCACGCGCGCCCGCACCTCGACGAAGGCCGCCACGCGTCCGGTCTCTCGACGGAGGTTCTCATGGGTACCACCAAGCAGGCCGACCTCGCCGGCCCGGGCATCAGCACGTACGAGGAAGTCGAGAAGATCCTGCCCTCGGATTACTCCTCGCTGCTCGACCCGAAGGAAACCCAGCACGCCCTCCACGCCCTCAAGCGCTACATCATGGATGGGCTCTGCCGGGAGCTGAACCTCTTCCCGGTGGAAGTGCCGCTCATCGTGAGCAAGGAGAGCGGCGTCAACGACTACCTCGACCGCGACGGCTCGCGCACGCCGATCGAGTTCCCCTGCGGGCTCGGGCTCGACAAGCGCATCGACGCCCAGGTGGTGCAGGCCGCGACCAAGTGGAAGCGGATGGCCCTGCGCGAGTTCGGCTGCGACGTCGGCGAAGGGCTGTGCACGGACATGCGCGCCGTGCGCAAGGACTACTTCCTCGACCACGACCACAGCGCGTACGTGGACCAGTGGGACTGGGAGAAGGTCATCACCGCCGACGAGCGCAACCTGAAGACGCTGAAGGACACGGTGCGGCGCATCTGGAAGGTCATCAAGGGGGCGGAGGTCTTCATCCAGTCCGAGTTCCCCAAGCTGCGGCATCCGCGGTACCCGAGCCTCCCGGACGAGCTGACGTTCATCCACGCCGAGGACCTGCTGGCGATGTACCCGGACCTGCCGCGCAAGCAGCGTGAGACGAAGGTCCTGTCGGAGAAGCACGCGGCCGTGTTCATCATCGGCATCGGCTGGGTGCTCAAGGACGGCTACCCGCACGAGATGCGCGCCGCCGACTACGACGACTGGGTGACGCCGACCGTGTCCGACGACGGCCGCCCGATGCACGGGCTGAACGGCGACATCCTCGTCTGGAACCCGGTGACGAAGCGCCGCCATGAACTGACGTCCATGGGCGTGCGGGTGACCAAGGACACGCTGCGCCAGCAGCTCGAGATCAGCCGGCAACTCGACTTCCTCGACCTGCCGTACCACAAGGCAATTCTCGCCGACCAGATCCCGCTCTCGATCGGCGGTGGCATCGGTCAGTCCCGCACGACCATGCTGCTGCTGCGCAAGGCGCACCTGGGCGAGGTGAGCGTCACCGTGTGGCCGAAGCGGCTGAAGGACATCTGCGCGAAGAAGAACATCCACGTGCTCGAGTAGGCCGGGGCGCGAGCGGGCGGTTCCAGGACCGCCCGCACCGCCGCGAAATCGCGAAACGCGACGGGCCGGCTCGCCGCAGGGCGAGCCGGCCCGTTCGCGCGCGTCACGCGGCCGCATCGGTCACGACGGCGCAAAGCCGCGTGCGATCCGGCCGTGCTCGGTGCGCCGGGCGCATTTTCCGGTTGGTTCACGCCGGTGCGCAGGGGATCATCCCGCCATCTCCGGTACCCACGGTCCTCCATCCCCCCGCGAGGTTCCCCGACATGCGTCTTCGCAGAATCGCGCTGTTGCCCGTACTGCTCGCGCTCTCGACGCTTCACGTCTCGCCGCTCCTCGCCGGTCCCGCGTCCGTGCCCACGGGATTCGCGGACGCGCTCGTGGCGAGTTCGCTCGACCTGCCCGTCGGCCTCGCCGAGGTGCCCGATCCGACCATCGACACCGCGCGGCGCGTGCTGTTCGTCGAGCAGGTGACCGGGCGCGTGGGCCTGATCGTCGGCAACAGCGTCTCCACGGTGGGGACGGTCCCGGGCCTGGACACCGGTGGCGGCGAACAGGGCCTGCTCGGCATCACGGTCGACCCGGGCTTCCCGGCGCGGCCCTACGTCTACATCCACTGCGACGACGCGCGTCCGGGACACCTGAACACCATCTCGATCTCGCGTTTCACGGTGACCGGCGATCTCGCCTACACGGGCAACGGCCGGTTCACGTTCGACGCCGCGACGCGTTACGACGTGCTGGTCGGGCTGCCGGACAACGCGTCCAATCACAACGGCGGCACGGTTCGCTTCGCCCCCGACGGCATGCTCTACGTGAGCCTCGGCGACGACGCCGCGGGCTGCCCGGCACAGGACATCACCCAGCTCGTCGGCAAGATCCTGCGCCTGGACGTGAGCCAGCTGCCGGCCGGGGCGGGCGGCCCGCCGCCGATCGCGCTCATCGCCGCCGCCGGGAATCCGTACGCGAACGATGCCGATTCGAGCGCGCGGCTCGTCTGGACGGATGGCCTGCGCAATCCGTTCCGCTTCCAGGTCGATCCGATCACGGGTGCGCTCGTGATCGCCGACGTCGGCCAGGGCGCGTGGGAGGAGCTCGACCTCGCGGCGAGCGGCGGGTTGGACATGGGCTGGCCGCTGCGCGAGGGCCCCGCGGCGTACACGACGTGCTCGCTCACGCCGCCGGCGCCGTTCACCGAGCCGATCGCGTACTACGATCACAGCACCGGCGACGCGATCGTCGCGGGCCCGCTCTACCGGCGGATGTCGGCGGGCCAGTACGATTTTCCGGCCGAGTACGCCGGCGACATCTTCTTCCTCGACTACTACGACGGCCAGATGCGGCGCATCGAGGGCAGCGGCAGCTCGTGGAGCACCGCGCCCGCGGTGGACGGCCAGGTCGACCCGAACTTCTGGGGCACGGGCTTCGACGCGGTCTCGGACCTGATCGAGCTCGCCGACGGTTCGCTCGTCTACTGCCGCCAGTACACCAGCGGCGCCGGCACGGGCGAGGTGCGCCGGATCGTGTACACGGGCTCGGCCGGCGTGACACCGCCGGTGGTCTCCGGCGTCCAGCTCTCGGCGCCGCGTCCCAACCCCAGCCGCGGCAGCACGACCGTCGCGTGGTCGCAGGGAGCGGCGAGCCCGGTGCGGGTGGCGATCTATTCGCTCGACGGCGGGCGCGTGCGCACGCTGGTCGATCGCGAACCGTTCGGCGCCGGCGCGCACGCGCGAGTGTGGGACGGGCGCAGCGACGCGGGCACGGCCGCCCGCAGCGGGCTCTACCTGGTGCGGCTCGAGATCGCCGGCGAGACGCGCAGCGCGCGGCTGATGCTGGTGCGGTGACGCGCGGGGCGTGCCGGCGCGGTCAGTGACCGATCTTGACCGCGCCGGCCGTCTGGATCCCGAGCGCCTCGATCACGAACTGGACCGACAGCGCCGCCAGCACGAGGCCCATGACGCGGATCACCAGCGCCGCGCCGTGCTGGCCGATCACGCGCAGGATGCGGTCGGCGCCGAGCATGAGCAGCCAGTTGAGCCCCAGCACCGCGAGCGTCACGAGCGCGGTCCCCAGCTGCTCGACGAACCCGTGCAGGTGGTTGTCGGTGAGCACGATCGCCGCGAGGATCGCGCCCGGCGAGGCGATCGACGGGACCGCCAGCGGGAACACCGCCGGGTGTGCCCCGGGACCGCCGGCGGCGTCGCCGGTGTGTACCGTGCCGAACACGAGCTGCAGCGCGAACAGGAACAGCACGATCCCCCCGGCGACCTGGAAAGCCACCATCGAGATGCCGAGCGCGTTCAGCACGACCTGGCCCAGCACGATGGCCGCGAGCAGGATCATCGCGGAGAAGATCGTCGCATCACGGGCGAGCGCGCGCCGCTGGGGCGCGGCCATGCCGACGGTGAGCGACGCGAACACGACCAGGGTCGCGATCGGGTCGATCGTCGTCCACATCGTGAGCGCGTCGCGGAGCAGCTTTTCGTGGAGCACGGGTGGACCTCCGCTCGAAGCGTGTGGGGCCTGCGGCGGGGCCCGGGCGACGAGTCGCGAGCCTACTTCAATCCACTGATGACGTGCAGGTCCACGAGCTGCATGTAGTAGGTGTAGCCGTAGGCACGGCCGTCCTGGCTCGTGCGCACGCGCCCGATGCGGTAGATGCCGGTCGGGTCGGGCGGCGTGAGCTCGTGGAGCACCGTGCGTGTGCCGGCCGCGAGATCGAGGCGGTAGATGCGCGCCGGCATCTCGTTGTTGACGAACACCAGCACGGCGTTCTCGTCCTCGTTCCACAGCACGACCCGGTCCGCGCGGTCGAGACCCGTGATGGGTGCGGGATCGCGGCCATCGAGCGGATAGAGCCAGTGCTCCTGGTCGGCGTTGATCGCCACCACCGCGTTGCCGCGCGGCAGCACCTGGTACTCCATCGCGTCCACGCCCTCGGGACTCACCGCGCGGTGCTCGCCGGTGACCGAATCGAGCACATAGAGCCGCGTGCCCTGCCCGGGCTCGTGTCCCGAGACGACGAGCGAGTGCCCGTCCGGCAGCCACTTGGCGTTGTTGCAGTACAGGTCGCCGATCGGCAGGTCGCGCGGTTCGCCGACGCCGGTGGGCAGCATGCGCAGGTGCCCGAGCCCGTCGCTGCTGTTGCGCGAGCCGAGCACCCACTCGCCGTCCGGTGACATCGAGCGCGCGATGCCGTCCGCGAGCCGGATCGCCGGCGAACCGTCGATCATGCGCAGGTAGATGGAACCGTCCATGCCGCCGCCTTCGGCCGATTCGTCGAGCAGCAGCGTGCGGCCGTCGGCCGAGATGTCCTCGAGCAGCGACCAGTCGAGCCACGACAGGTCGCGCTCGCGCGAATCGCCGAGCGGCAGTGCGTTGATACCGGCGCGTTCCGGGCCGTGGCCGACGAGCACGCGGCCGTCGGCGGCCACGTCGTGCAACGTGAGGTTGCTGGCCAGCTGCAGTACGCGCCGGAGCACGCCGTCGAGCGAGACCGCGTACATGCCGCGGGCCGCACCGCCGCGATCGGCCGTGAACCACACCTCGCGCCCGTCCGCGGACCACGCGAGCCCGCGCAACGTGCCCCACTTGTCCGACAGCACGCGCCGCTCGCCCTTGCGGTCGATCACGGAGACCTGCCCCGTGTCGCTGTTGCGCGACGGGTGGTCGGCGATCGCGAGCAGCTGGCCGTCGGGGGAGAAGCGCATCTGGCTGATCCAGCCCGCGGTCTGGTAGAGCACGTTTCCGGCCGGCAGCTCGAGCCGGATCATGCCCTGTTTCTCGCGCACGATCGCCATCTGCTGGCCGTCGCGCGTCCATTCCGCGGCGTGCACGTCGTGCAGCAGCTCGCGAGCCGCGCCGCCCATCGGGGGGACGCGTGCGAGCGTGCCGCGCCGGTCGAACGAGGTGGTGAACTCCGAGCGCAACAGCACCGCCATTTCGTTGGACGGCGAGAGCCCGAGCAGGTCCGTGTTCACGAAGCCGAGCGGGCGGGCCTCCGGGTTGCCGAGGTGCGCCCAGAACAGCTCGAGTGGCTTGCCCTCCCAGCTCGCGCTGTAGATGACCGAGTGGCCGTCCGGCGTGAACCGCGCCGACCAGATCGCGCCGCGCCGGAACGTGACGCGCTCGTAGCGCACATCCGGCGCCGTCGCACCTTCCTGCGTGGGCGCGCCGACCGCGCTCGCGAGCGCGTCGAGCTGGTAGGCGACGTCGCGCGCCGACTCGAAGCGCTCACCGGCGAGCTTCTCGGTGCAGCGCCGCAGCAGTGCCGCGAGCACGGGCTGCTGCGCCTGCACGTCGTCCGGCAGGCGCGGCATGTCCTCGCCGAGGATCGCCGCCATGGTCTCGACCGACGTGCCGCGGCGGAAGGGCGCGGTGCCCGTGATCATCTCGTGCAGCACGCAGCCGAGTGCGAAGAGGTCGGCACGCGTGTCCACGGCCTCGCCGCGCACCTGCTCGGGCGCCATGTAGCCGACCGTGCCGAGCACGCGGCCCATCTCGGTCATCGCGGTCGCCGCGAGCGAATCTGCCGCCGCACCGGGAGCCGCATCGCCGACGAGCTTGGCGAGGCCGAAGTCGAGGATCTTCACCTGCCCGTCCGCGGTGACGAACAGGTTCTCCGGCTTGAGGTCGCGGTGGATGATGCCCTTGGCGTGCGCGGCGGCGAGCCCGCGCGCGATCTGCGCGCCGAAATCGAGCGCCTTGCGCAGCGGGATCCCGTGGTCCTCGAGCCGGCGGCGCAGAGTCGCGCCCTCGAGCAGTTCGGTGACCACGTAGGGCGCGCCGTCGTGCTGCCCGACGTCGAACACCGCGACGATGTTGGGGTGATGGAGCGACCCGGCGGCACGCGCCTCCTGGTCGAAGCGCCGCAGGCGCTCGGGATCGCTGCTGAAGGCGCCCGGCAGGACCTTGATCGCGACGTCACGACCCAGGCTCGCGTCGCGGGCACGGTACACCTCGCCCATGGCGCCGCGCCCGATGGGCGCGATCACTTCGTAACGGCCGAACACGCGGGGAGTCTCGTGCGACATCGGGGGGGACCTCGATCCGAGGGAGTGGGGATCGACGTGGAGGCGGCGATGTCCCGGCCGTGCGCCCGGCCGGGGGTGCGAGTTTCGTTGGATGCGCACGTGGAGCCGCCGACTCGGGCGAACTCCCGTGCGGTCAGGCGTGCGCGGGCCGCGCGACCGGCGGCGCCATGCGCATCAGCGCCCAATGCAGCAGCGCCGACACGATGAAGCCGACGAACCACGCGTAGTCGTAGAGCGGCCGCAGCGGGGGCACGACCAGGCCGCCCCACGCGAGCGCGCAGCCCACGAGCGTCGCGACCACGGCGCGCCAGTTCCAGCCGCCCTCATACCGGTAGACGCCTTCGACGCGGTAGAGGTCGCCCAGCTCGAGCCGCTTGCCGCGCACGAGCCAGTAGTCCGCGATCATGACGCCGGCGATCGAACCGAGGCCGCCCGAGTAGCCGACGAGCCATGTGAAGATGTAACCCTTGGGGTCGGCGAGCAGGCGCCACGGCTGCATGAGGATCCCGACGATGCCGGTGATGAGTCCGCCGGTCTTGAACGAGATGTGCTTCGGCAGCGCGTTGGCGAAGTCGTTGGCGGGAGAAACCACGTTGGCGGCGATGTTCACCGCGAGCGTCGCGGCGACGACCGAGAACATCGCGAAGCCGACGACGAACGGGTTCGTGAACTTGCCGACCAGCTTGACCGGGTCCCAGATGGGCTCGCCGTAGAGAAGCGCACTCGCCGAGGTGATGAGCACGCCCATCGCGGCGAACGCGAACATGGTGGTCGGCAGCGCGACCACCTGCCCCACGACCTGCTCGCGCTGGCTGCGGCCGAAGCGCGTGAAGTCGGGCATGTTGAGCGACAGCGTCGCCCAGAAGCCGATCATCGCGGTGAGCGAGGGCACGAACACGGGCAGGAACTCGCCCATCGTCTTGAACTTGCCCGGCTGCGAGAGCAGCGGCCCGAAGCCGTGCGCTTCACGCACCGCCCACACGAGCAGGATCGCAGTCACCACCAGCACGTAGGGCGCGGTCCAGTTCTCGACGTGGCGCAGCAGGTTCATGCCGCGGTAGACGATGCCGATGTTCATGCCCCAGAAGAGCAGGAACGAGAGCCACTCGGTGGTGGTGTGGCCCATGAAGCCCGCGCCGAGGAGCAGCTTCCAGCCCGGGATCAGCACGCTGAAGAACGTCTGCAGTGCCTCGCCGCCGATCCACGCCTGGATGCCGAACCAGCCGCACGCGACCAGCGCGCGCATGAGCGCGGGCAGGTTGGAGCCGGCGGTGCCGTAGCTCGCGCGCGCGAACACCGGGAACGGGATGCCGTAGCGCGTGCCCGGGTGGGAGTTGAGCAGGATGGGGACCAGCACGATCGTGTTGCCGAGCAGGATCGTGAAGAGCGCCTGCTGCCACGTCATGCCCGAGCTCATGAGCCCCGAGGCGAGCATGTAGGTCGGGATGCAGTGCGCCATGCTGATCCACAGCGCCGCGTAGTTGTACGTGGTCCAGTCGCGCTTCGCGATCGCCACGGGAGCGAGGTCGTGGTTCCAGAGCGGGCTCGACTCCAGCCGCTCCGGCTCGCGCAGTTCGACCCGGCCGTCCGGGTGCGAGATCGTCTCGAGCGTGCCCTGCGTGGCCATGCGGGATGCCCTCGGGTGGATGGAAGACCGTCCGGCGATCCGCGCAGGCTAGCACGACGCATTACGATTCCGGGCGCGAAAAACGCGGCTCCGGAGCAGGCCGCCCGCGGGAGAAGCCGTCTGGCGGCCGCCGGCCGCGGTGATAGAATCGAGGCACGGGTCCGAGCCGTCCCCCGTTGCGGCCCGCGGTCACGATCCTCCCCCGCAGGAGTCGTCATGCGACCGCTCGCCCTTCTCGCCGCGGTGTTCACGCTGATCACGCTCGCGCCGCGCACCGTCCTCGCCGCATGGCCCGTCGAGGGCGTGCCGATCGCGAATACCGTCAGCAGCTACGACCAGGTCCGGATCGAGCCCGACGGGCCCGGACGGCTCGTCGTCTACTCCTTCGGCCACCGCAACACGTACGCCTATCGCCTCGCGCGGCGCGTGGGGTTGGACGCCACTCCGGGCTCGGGCTATCCCGCGGCCGAAATCACGCTGCCGTTCGCCGACGGAGCCGACGGCTGGTTCCGCTACTCGTCGTTCGGCGCGACGCCCGGGTACGGCTCGCTCTTGCGCCTGCTCGCGAGCGGCAATCCGGATCCCGCCTGGCCGGCCCTGGGCACCGACGTGCCCATGCACACGCCAGTCGTGGTCTCCGACAGCACGTCGGGGGCGTGGGTCGCCACCGCCGACACGCTGGTGCGCCTGCTGCGTTTCGGTCCCCATGCGCTGCCGCCCGCGGGCTGGAACGCTTCGGGGCTCGCGCTCACGAGCGCGCTGCCGGCGAACGGTATACGACCGTTCGTCAAGTGTGTCGTGGATCCGCAGGGCCGCGCGATCGTGCTCGCGCTCGATGCGAGCAACACGTTCCGGACCTTCCGCGTGCTGCCGGGCGGCACGCTCGATCCCGCGTGGCTGGGTGGCGCGCTGGTTTCGTTCCCGATCGCCAACCAGCAGCCGGTCGCGTCGACGCTGGCGCTGGAGGGTGACCACTTCTGGGTGACATGGAGCGGCCCGGGCGGGACGTTCGCGGCCCGGCTGGACAGCGACGGCACGATGCAGGTGGGCTGGCCGGTGAACGCTCTGCCGGTGGCCAACGACGAAGACGACGACGTCGGCCAGACGCGCGTCTTCCCGGACGGCGCCGGTGGGCTCTACGCGTTCGGAATGGAATGGACGCAGGGCGGATTCGTGGCGGCTCCGCTGCACGCCACGCACCTTTCCGCCACGGGGACGGCGGTGGCGGGCTGGAGCGCGCCCGGGCCGGTGTTCGAAGCCCCGGCGGGCACGCCGGTCTCCACGAAGTCATTCGTCGCGAGTGCCGACGGTGCGGGCGGCGTGTTCGTCGGCTGGGGTTCCGTCGTGACGCACCTCGGCGCCGATCGCGCGCTCGTCGCGGGCTGGGCGCCCGCGGGCAACTCGCTCGTGCTTCCGGGCATCGTCGCCAACGGTCCCTGCGGCAGCGGCGGCCTCAACTACTCCGGGCCACTCGCCGTGTACGGTGACGGCACGGGCTTCCCGCTCGTCGCGACGACCGTGAGCGACAACTGCATCTGGCCCTACGCGGCACTCAAGCTCGCGCGCTTCGTGCCGGCGAGCTTCCTCGGCGTGACGCCGGCGGTGCCGCGCGGGCTGTCGCTGAAGCTGCTCGGGGCCAATCCCGCGAGCGGTCCGCGTCGCTTCGCGCTCGCTCTCGCTCCGGACGCCCCCGCGACGCTCGAGGTCTGCGACGTCGCAGGCCGTGTCGTGGGCCGCACGTTCGTCGGACCCGGCGCGCCGGCGCGCGAACTCGCGTGGACGCCCACGGGCGGCGCGCGCGCGGGCGTCTACTTCGCGCGCCTGGCGCAGCGGGGCGCCGCCCTCACGGTGCGATTCGTGGTGCTCGACTAACGGGACGACGCCGCCCGCGTGGTCAGCACGCGTTCGCGTTCGAGCAGCGCCGCGAGCGCGCGTTCGGCCGCGGGCACGGCCTCGGCGAGCGCCGGCGTGGGCGCCGAATCGCTGCGCTGGATCGTGTCGAGAGCGCGTTGGCAGTCCGAGGCGAGCGCCGCGAAGTCCTTCCCGCCGCCGCCGCGCGCCCACCACGGGCCGCTGCTGCGCCCCTCGAGCGCGGTGAGATCGCGACGCAGCGAATCGGTCGCGGCATCCGTTCCGGTGAGCGCCGCGCGTCGGGCGTGCACGCGGTCGGCCGCCGCGGAATCCGCGCGCCACACCGCGAGCAGGCGCAGCGAGAGCGCATGCTGCGTCTCGAGGTCGGCGGTGCTCACCGGCACGCGCGGATCCATGCGCACGACGAGCGGCTGCTCGAACGTGTGCCCGTCGACGCCGAGCCACACCGTGTACGTGCCCGGCACGACCCACGGCCCGCGCGGGTCCGACGGCGTGTCGTGCGCGATGGCGCTCATGCCCCACGAGCGCTCGCGCGCGGGCGGCGCGGTCTCGCGCAGGTCCCACCACCAGCGCTGCGCGCCGGCGGCGCCGGAGATCGGCACCTCGCGGCGCATCCAGTACCCCGGTGTCTCGCCCCGCGTCGCGGGCTCGCGCACGAGATCGGTGCTCGCGACGTGGCGCACGAGGCGGCCGGTGCGATCGAGCACGTCGATCGTCACGGGTCCCCGCGGTGCGTGCGGCAGGTACCAGTCGATCGCGACGCCCTCGGGCGGGTTCTGGCCCGCGGGCTCGTCCGGCGGCACGGGCGTGTCGGTGTTGCGGTTCCCGCGCACGCGCGTCGCGAGCGCCGGGCGCACGAGGTACGCGTCGTGAGCGGCCAGCGCCTGCGCCTGCTGCCGCAGTGGCGAGACGTCGTCGAGGATCCAGAACGAGCGCCCGTGCGTCGCGACCGCGAGGTCGGTACCGTGCACGACGAGGTCGCGCACCGAGCTCGGCGGCAGCCCACCGCCGATCGGCTGCCAGAGCCCGCCGTCGTCGAGCGACGCGAACACGCCGCGCTCGGTCGCCGCGTAGAGCAGCCCGCGCACCGCGGGGTCTTCGCGCACCGCGTTCACGACCACGTCCGCGGGCAGGCCGTTCACGACCTCGTCCCACGTCCGGCCGCCGTCGCGCGTCCGCCAGATGTGCGGTGCGAGATCGTCGAGCCGCCAGCGGTTGACCGCCGCCCACGCCTCGTTCGCATCGAAGTGCGAGGCCTCGAGCACCGAGATCTTGCTCCAGGGCGTGAGCGCGGGCGGCGTCACGTCGGTCCACGTGCGGCCGTGGTCGCGCGTCACGTGCACGAGTCCGTCGTCGGTGCCGGCCCAGATCCGGTCGCGGTCGAGCGGCGACGCCGCCAGCGCGTACACGACGCCGCGATGCGCGCCGCGCTCGCGGTCCTGCGATGCGAACGCGCCGACCGACGGCGGCATCGCGTACGACGCGCGCGTCAGGTCGGGGCTGATCGTGCGCCAGTGCTCGCCACCGTCGAGCGTGGAGAACACCACGTTGGCGCCCAGGAGCAGCTCGTGCGGATCCGCGGCGTTGAACGCGATCGGCATCGTGCGCACCCAGCGCAGCGGCTGGCGGCGGAGCGGATCGGGCGAGACGTTCTTCACGTCGCCCGTGCGGCGGTCGTAGCGCGTGATCTTGCCGCCGAAGATCCACTCCGGGTGCAGCGGGTCCGGTACGGCGTAGCCGTACTCCTCCGCGCCCACGGGGTGCCAGTCGCGTGCGGTGATCGCGCCGTCGTCGCCGCGGCTCGACACGCCGGCCGAGCCGCTCTCCTGCTGGCCGCCGTAGAGCCGGTAGGGGAAGCCGTCGTCGGCGTTGACGTGGAACATCTGCGCCGTGGGCTGGTTGTACCACGACGAGAATGTGCGCCCGCCGTTCACCGTGATGACCGCGCCCTGGTCGCCGGCGAGAAGGATCACGTTCGGGTCGGCGGGATCGATCCAGAAGCGATGGTAGTCGTCGCCGCCCGGAGCCCCGCGGAACGCCTGGAACGTGTCACCGCCGTCGGTGGACTTCCACGACACCACGTTGGCGACGTAGACGATGTCGGCGTTCGAGGGATCGGCCTTCACTTCGTCGAAGTCGCCGTTGCGTCCCCACAGCCGGTCGTCGTCGTTCACCAGTCGCCAGTGCTCACCGCGATCGTCCGAGCGATAGAGTCCGCCACCCTTGTCGGCGCCCACGATCGCGTAGAGCCGCGTCGGATCGCTCGCGCAGGTGGCGAGCCCGATGCGGCCGAGCCCGTCGGCGGGCGTGGGCAGTCCCGCCGTGACGTGGCGCCATGTGGAGCCGCCGTCCTCGGACTTCCAGACGCCGTTGCGGTCGGCGAGCGCCCAGCCCGCTTCCCACGGCGCCTGGCGCGAGGCGTAGAGCGACGCGTACAGCGTGCGCGAATCGGCCGGGTCGAGCACCACGTCCATCGCGCCCGTGTCGTCGTCGGTGTGAAGCACGCGCTCCCAGTTGCGGCCGCCGTCGAGGGTACGGTAGATCCCGCGCACGGGATTCGCGCCGTACGGGTGACCGAGCACCGCGACGTACGCGCGCTCGGGATTGCGAGGATCCACCGCGATCGCCGGCACCTGCTGCGCATCGTCGAGCCCGAGGTGGCGCCACGTGCGCCCCGCGTCGTCCGAGCGGTAGATCCCGTCGCCGACGGAGAGATCGGGCCGCTGCAGTCCCTCGCCGCTGCCGACGTAGATCACGTTCGGGTCGGACGGCGCGAGTGCGATCGCGCCGATGCTTTGCGTCGGCTGGCCGTCGAAGATCGGGTCCCACGTGCGCCCGAAGTCGTCGGTGCGCCACACGCCGCCGTTGTTGACGCCGATGTAGAAGAGCCCGCGCTGGCCCGGCACACCCACCGCGGCCACGGTACGCCCGCCGCGGTACGGCCCGACGCAGCGCCAGCGGAGCGCCGCGGCCAGCGGCGGCGTCGCCGCGCGGACGGGCGCGGCCGGGGCGAGAACGGCGAGCAGCAGCGCGGCAGTGACGGCGGCGCGGGGGCGGAGCATGGAACGGTCCTCCGGTCGATTGCGATGCGGACGCGCCATGCTAACCGGCCCCGCCCACGCGTCCCACAACGAACCGCGGCCCGGCGGATCGCTCCGCCAGGCCGCGTCGTGTCGTTCCGCGTGCGGGCTTCAGTCGTGCAGGCCGCCCGGGACCTTGTCCGTGCCCTTGGCGATGCGGTCGTTCCAGCTCTCGAACGGCTTGCCGCGCGTGTCGTCGGCCATGGTGATGCAGCCGGGCACGGGGCAGACGTGCGAGCAGAGGTTGCAGCCGGTGCACTCGTCCCAGTCCACCCACGGCACGTGCACGCCCGTCGCCTTCGCGCGGGCGTTCGCGGCGTCGCGCGTCGGCGCGCGGTGTCCCGCGGGCAGCGGGTGATCGCCGACGTGGATGCAGTGCACCGAGGTGTCGCGGCAGGCCACGTAGCAGAGGTCGCAGCCGATGCACTTGGCCGGGTCGATGTGCGCCGCGACCTTGTAGTTGAGGTCGAGGTCGCCCCATTCCGAATACGCGGGCACGGCGGCCCCGCGCAGCTCGTTCACCGACTTCATGCCCTTGGAGTCGAGGAAGTTCGACAGGCCGTCGATCATGTCCTCGACGATCCGGAAGCCGTAGTGCATCGCCGCGGTGCACACCTGCACGCTGGTCGAGCCGAGCGCGATGAACTCCGCCGCGTCGCGCCACGTCGCGATGCCGCCGATGCCCGAGATCGGCACCGTGATGCGCGGGTCGCGCGCCAGCGCGCTGACCATGTGCAGCGCGATCGGCTTCACGGCGGGTCCGCAGTAGCCGCCGTTCGTGGCACGCTGGCCGACGACGGGGTAGGGGACCATCTTGTCGAGGTCCACGCCCACGATGCTCTTGATGGTGTTGATGAGGCTCAGTCCGTGCGCGCCCGCCTCGACCGCGGCGACGCCGGGCTCGAGGATGTCGCCCACGTTGGGCGTCAGCTTGATCAGCACCGGGACGGTCGAGAACTCGATCGCCCAGCCCGCCACGGTCTTCAGGACGTCGGGTTCCTGCCCGACCGCCGAGCCCATGCCGCGCTCGCACATGCCGTGCGGGCAGCCGAAGTTCAGTTCGAGTCCGTCGGCGCCGGCGTCGATCGACTTCTTGATGATCGTGCGCCAGTCCTCCTTGGACTCGACCATCAGCGACACGATCACGGCGTGCTTCGGGTACTTGCGCTTCACCTCGCGGATCTCGCGCAGGTTCACTTCGAGCGGCCGGTCGGTGATGAGCTCGATGTTGTTGAATCCGACCATGCGCTCGTTGCCCACGTGCAGCGCTCCGAAGCGGCTGCTGGTGTCGACGATCGGGTCGCCCAGGGTCTTCCACACGGCGCCGCCCCAGCCGAGGTCGAAGGCGCGCATCACCTGGTCGCCCGAGTTGGTGGGCGGCGCGCTCGCGAGCCAGAACGGGTTGGGGGCCGAGATGCCGGCGAAGTTGATGGAGAGATCAGCCATGGAGGTCTCCTCAGCGGTGGCCGGCGTTGAAGGGAGCGTCGGGGCGCGCGGGCAGTCCGAGCGCCCTCGCGATGTCGCGCGCGGCGCGTTTGCCGTCCTGCGCCGCGGTCACCAGCAGTTCGCCGCCGATCGCGTCGCCGCCCGCCCACACGCGCGGATGGCCCGTCGCGCCCGTCACCGGGTCGGCCACGATGCGGCCCTGGTCGTTCACCTCGACGCCCGTGAACGCGGCGGCCAGCTCGCGCAGGCGCGCCTGCCCGATCGCGACGAGCGCGAGGTCGCAGGCGTACGTGCGGCCGTCGACCAGCGTGATGCCGCGCAGTACGTCGCCCTCGCGGACGAACGCCTGCGGCACCGCGCGCTCGATCAGCAGGATGCCCTCCTTGCGGGCGAGCTCCAGCTCGTGCGCGTAGCCGGTCATCTGGGCCTCGGTGCGGCGATAGAGCATCGTCACCTCGGCCACGCCGACGCGGCGCAACTCGCGCGCGGCGTCGATGGCGGTGTTGCCGCCGCCGATCACCACGGCGCGCGTGATGCCCTTCACCGCGAAGTTCGGCTCGAGCTTGAGCCGCTCGATCCAGGCGACCGCGCCCGAGACGCCGGGGCCGTCCTCGCCGGGGATCCGCAGCCGCGCGTCGGTGCCCAGGCCGGGCCCGAGGAACACCGCTTCGTGCTGCTCGAGCAGCGACGCGATCGGCACGTCCTTGCCCACCTCGACGCCGCCGCGGAACGTGACGCCGAGCGAGCGCACGAAGCCGATCTCGGCGAACGCGCCCTCGACGTTCAGCTTGTACGGGGCGATGCCGGTGGTATTGAGCCCGCCCGGCAGGGGCCGCTTCTCGTAGAGCGTCACGTCGCAGCCCTCGAGCGCGAGGTAGCCCGCGCACGCGAGCGCGGCGGGGCCGGCGCCCACGCACGCGACTTTGTGGCCGTTCGCGGGTGCGCGCGAGAAGAGCCGCGTCGCGTCACCCGTCCTGAACTCCGCTTCGACCGCGTGCCGCTGCAGGCGGCCGATCGCGATCGGCGTGCGGTGCCAGGTGTTGTAGACGCAGGCGCCCGCGCACAGCACCTCGACCGGGCAGGCGCGCGCGCACGAATAGCCGAGCATGTTCGCCGACAGGATCACCCGCGCCGAGCCACGCAGGTTGCCGGTCGAGATCTTGCGGATGAACGTCGGGATGTCGATGCCCGTGGGACACGCCTGCACGCACGGCGCATCGTGGCAGTAGAGGCAGCGATTCGCCTCCGCCACGGCTTCGGCGGGCGTGTAGTCCGGCTTGGCATCCGCGATCGCGCGCTCGAGGCGTGCGGCGGACAGCACTTCTCCTTCGGCTTCCGGCTTCATGCGATCCCCTCGGGGTTCGGAAGTCGCGACACCGCCGGTGGCGGGGTCAGGGCCTCACTTCGGCGTGGTGTGCGAAGTGCTCGGGCTTGCGGGCGATGAAGCGGCCCGTTCCGCGCGTGGTCGTGAGCGTCTTGCCGTCCCAGACCGTGCGGCCGCGCGACAGCGTGCGGGCCACGCGTCCGTACACCTTGAAACCCTCGAACACGCTGCGGTCCGCGTGCGAGTGGTGTGTCTTCGCGCTCAGTTCGCGTTCGCCGTTCGGGTCGAACAGCACCAGGTCGGCGTCCATTCCCACGGCGACGGCGCCCTTCTTGCGCAGGCCGAAGACCCGCGCGGGCGCCGTGCTGCCGAGCTCGACCATGCGCTCGATGCCGAAACGGCCACCGCGCACGCCGTACGAATAGAGCAGCGCGAGCCGGTCCTCGATGCCCGCGGCGCCGTTCGGAATGCGCGTGAAGTTGCCGACGCCCATCTTCTTCTGCTCGTGCGTGAACGGACAGTGGTCGGTGCCCACGGTGTCCATCATGCGGTTCGAGAGCGAGTTCCAGAGCGCGTCGTGATGCCCGACGTGCCCCGGCCGGATCGGCGGGCTCATGACGTACGCCGAGCCCCCGAAGTCGGGCTTGTCGAACACCGTGTCGTCGAGCAGCAGGTACTGCGGGCAGGTCTCGCCGTAGCAGCGCTGGCCCGCGAGCTTCGCGCGCTCGAGCGCGTGCACGGATTCCTTGCAGGTCATGTGCACGATGTAGGCGGTGGTGCCGTGCAGGCGCGCCATCATCAGCGCGCGCTCGGTGGCTTCGCCCTCGACCGAGCTCGGGCGCGAGACCGGGTGGAACTCGGGGCCCGTGCACTTGCGCGCGAGCAGCTCCTGCTGCAGGTGCCAGACCGCGTCGCCGTTCTCGGCGTGCACGGTCACGACGGCGCCCAGCTTCCCGGCTTCCTGCATCACCTGGTAGAGCTGCCCGTCGTCCACCATGAGGGCGCCCTTGTAGGCGAGGAACACCTTGAAGCTGGTGATGCCGTGCTTCTCGACGACTTCGCGCATCTCGGCGGGCGTGTTCGGGCCGAAGTCCGTGATGCCCATGTGGTAGCTGTAGTCGACCGACGCCTTCGACGACTTCTGGTGCCACGCGGCGACCGCGTCGGTGAGCGACTGGCCCTTGCCCTGCATGCAGAAGTCGATGAACGTCGTCGTGCCGCCGGCCGCACCGGTGGCGCCGCCGTGATCGAAGTCGTCCGCGCTGGTGGTGCCCATGAAGCCCAGCTCCATGTGCACGTGCGGGTCGACAAAGCCGGGGAGCACGTACTGGCCGGCCGCGTCGAGCGTTTCGTCGCCGGTGCGCGCGTCGAGCCGCGTCCCGATGTCCGTGATCGTCTCGCCGTCCACGCGCACGTCGGCGACGAAGCGCTCGGTGGCGGTGACGATCTCGCCGTTCCGGATGATGAGTCCCATGATTCCTCCGAAAGCCGATGTCGGCTGTCCGGCCAAGTCGGGGCTCTCGGGACCCGTGTCTCCCAGCAGTCGGGTTCGTCCATCGTCCGCGGCGGCACGCCGGGGAGCGCTGCGGCCGCAGGGGGCCGCGAAGTCGGGGGAGGATACAACGGCCCCCGCCGCGGCGGGAGCGATTTCGCGTGGCGACGAGCGCCGGGGACCGCGTGACGGCCGCTGCCGGGAATGCGCGCGCACGTCCGCCGGCCGCACGGAACCCCTGTTCGGCGCCCGCGGGCATGGTGCACAATAGGCGCATGAACCCGACCTCCACCGAAGTCTCGCCGTACCTCGCCAGCGCCTACGCCAACGATCGCGCCCACGTCTTCCACTCGTGGTCCGCGCAGGGCCAGATCTCGCCCGTCGTCATCGCGGGAGCCAAGGGCTCGCGCATGTGGGACGACAAGGGCAACACGTGGCTCGATTTCTCGAGCCAGCTCGTGAACGTGAACATCGGCCACCAGCACCCGAAGCTGGTCGCGGCCATCCAGGAGCAGGCCGGCCGCCTCTGCACGATCGCGCCCAGCTTCGCGAACGACATGCGCAGCGAGGCCGCGCGGCTGATCGCCGAGCTCGCCCCGGGTGACCTGGACATGGTGTTCTTCACCAACGGCGGCACCGAAGCGGTCGAGAACGCGGTGCGCCTCGCGCGCGGCCACACCGGGCGCCACAAGGTGATGTCGGCCTATCGCAGCTACCACGGCGCGACGGGCACGTCGATCACGCTGACCGGCGATCCGCGCCGCTGGGCCAACGAGCCGGGCGCGGCGGGCGCGGTCAAGTTCTGGGGCCCGTATCCCTACCGCTCGGCGTTCCACTCGAGCAGCGTCGCCGAGGAATGCACGCGCGCGCTGCAGCACCTCTCCGACGTGATCATGGTCGAGGGACCGCAGACGATCGCGGCGATCATCCTCGAGACCGTGGTCGGCACCAACGGCATCCTGGTCCCGCCGGACGGCTACCTCGCGGGTGTGCGCGCGCTGTGCGACCAGCACGGCATCGTGATGATCTGCGACGAGGTCATGGCCGGCTTCGGCCGCTGCGGCGAGTGGTTCGCGGTCGACCGCTGGAAGGTCGTGCCCGACCTGATCACGTTCGCCAAGGGCTCCAACTCGGGGTACATCCCGGTCGGCGGCGTGATCATCAGCCGGAAGATCGCCGAGACGTTCAAAGACCGCGCGTTCCACGGCGGCCTCACGTACTCGGGCCACCCGCTCGCCTGCTCGTCGATCGTGGCGAGCATCGGCATCTTCAAGGAAGAGAAGATCGTCGAGCACGCGCGGCACCTGGGGAACGACGTGATCGGCCCCGAGCTCGCGAAGATCGCGCAGAAGCACCCCAGCGTCGGCGAGGTTCGCGGCCTGGGCGTGTTCTGGGCCATCGAGCTCGTGCGCGACCGCAAGACGCGCGAGCCGTTCGTGCCGTTCAACGCCAGCGGCGCCGCGGCCAAGCCGATGGTCGAGGTGATGACCGCGTGCAAGGCCGGTGGCGTGTGGCCGTTCGCGCACTTCAACCGGCTCCAGGTGACGCCGCCGTGCACCACGACCGACGACGAGATCCGCGAGGGCCTCGCCGCGATCGACAAGGCGCTCGACGTCGCGGACAAGCTCGTCGTCGCCTGACGTCGCGCGTCGTCGATACGACCGCGCCCGGACTGCTTCGGTCCGGGCGCGGTGCGTTTCGGCGGCTGCGCTCCGCGCCGGCGCTCAGGCCGCCGGGCCGCCGCAGGCCCGGGCCTGCGCCAGCGATTCGGCGCGTGCGAGCGCCGCGAGGCCGCGCTGGATCGCCGCGAAGTCCCAGCGAGAGCGATCCTGCTCGAGCAGCAGTGCGGGCGCGCCCGCGGCATCGGTCCGAGCGGCGGTTCGCGACGCCTGCAGCTCCATGAGCGCGAGCCGGCCGTGCACCTCGGGCTCGTTCGGCGTGAGGTTCGCGAGCACGCGCCCCAGGCGGATCGCCTCCTCGCACAGCGCCGGCCGCATCCAGTCCTCGCCGGCGGTGGCGGCATGGCCCTCGTTGAAGACGAGGTAGATCACCTCGAGTACCGACCCCAGCCGCGTCGCGCTCGGATTCGCGCTCGGAATGGGACTCGTCGAGCTCGCGCCCGATCGCCGCGACGCGGTCGTGGAATGCATTCCCGCTCATGGCCGGGGAGGACAGCATCCTCCGCCCGCCATGGCGAGTCTCCGCGGCGCGTGCGGCCTCTCAGTACGTCTCCCAGACCCCCGGCGTCGCCAGTTCGACCGAATGCCCGTCCGGGTCGCGGAAGTAGATGCTCCGCCCGCCGCGCGACCACGTGTTGACGGTCTCCACTTCGACGCCGTGCGCGGCGAGCTGCGCGAGCCAGCCGTCGAACGCCGCGGCGTCGATCGCGAACGCGACGTGCGCGGGCCCCGAACCATCGTGCGGCGGGATCGCGCCGCCGGGGAACCGGATCCCGTCGCGCGTCGCGCCGCGGCGGAAGAGCAGCAGCACGGTGCCCTCTCCGGCGTCGAGCGGGGTCAGCCGGTCGTCGCCGCCCAGCGCGCGCAGGCCCATGGTGTCGCGCCAGAACGCGACGGCGCGGGGCATGTCGTCGACGTAGAGCGCGGTCTCGAGCACGCGCCGCAGGCGCGGGGGTTCGCTCATCGCGCCTTCGGGTTGGGGGCCTCGATGCGGCGGACGTCGGCCCACGGGATGATCCGCTCCTCGTCCCGGGTCGAGCAGGCAGTGCTGATCGAGTAGTCGGGTACGACCGGGAACCACGCGTGCGCGCCGGCGGCGTCGAACGTCACCGAGTCGTACGCGCTGCCGAGGTGGCGTGCGGACACCTTCACGCGCTTCGCACTCGCGCACGCGGCGCGGATGCGCACCAGGTCGGAGTCCGCCGGGGCCGGCGCGGCATGGGCGAACAGCAGGAGCGAGGCGACGGCGAGGACGATCGGGCGGCCACGGACGGGCATGGAAAGCCTCCGGAGGGGCGGGCCCGGGGGGCGGCCGGTGGGGCGGGAACCGTGTGCGGACACGATATCGCAGAAACCGGTGGCCCGGCATGTCGGGCCGGCGCCCGTTCCGGCGCGTTCCGGATCGGGGCCCGACGGGGCCCGACGCCGACGTCACGACCAAACCGGAGGCCGCCATGCCGCGCCGCACCTCGTCGCTCCTGCTGCTCCTGACCACCGCGCTCGCGCTCGCGTCGCTGCGCGCGCCGGTCGCGCTCGCCGCGTGGCCGCACGATCCCTACAGCGCCAACCTCCTGCTCGGCATGGAGCCCGGAAACCAGTACAACGCCGCTCCGCTTCCCGACGGTGCCGGCGGCCTGTTCGTGGCGTGGGAGGATTCGCGCTCGGGTACCTACGATCTCTACGCGCAGCATCTCGACGCCGGCGGGAAGCCGCTCTGGAACGCCACCGGTGTGATCGTGAGCAATGCCGCGGGCAACCAGTACAACCCGCGCATGGTGTCCGACGGCGCCGGGGGATTCATCGTCCTGTGGGAGGATTCGCGGTCCGGCGTGTACAACCTCTACGCCCAGCGCGTGAACGCGAGCGGTACCTCGCTGTGGACGGCGAACGGTGTCGCCTTCTGCATCTCGACCGGCAGCAAGTACATGCGCGGCGCGGTCGCCGACGGGGCGGGCGGCGTCGAGGTCGCGTGGGAGGACGTCCGCGCGGGCAACTCGGACATCTACGCCCAGCGGATCGGCGCCGCGGGAACGCCGCTCTGGACCGCGAACGGCGTCGCACTTTGCACGTTGGCCTCGGCGCAGACGGTTCCGCGCTTCGCCTCCGATGGTGCCGGGGGCCTGATCGTCGCCTGGCAGGATGCCCGCGGCGCCGATGTCGACGTCTACGCCCAGCGGGTGACCGCCGCGGGGACGGCGGCGTGGACGCTCAACGGCATCGTCGTCTCCAATGCCGCGAACGCCCAGATCGTCACGGGCGTCGTCTCCGACGGCGTGGGCGGGGCGATCGTCGTCTGCGACGATGCGCGCGCCGGCGCGACCTCGGACGTCTACGCGCAGCGCGTGACCTCGACCGGCGGCCTGCTCTGGAGCGTGCCGGTCTGCACGGCGACGAACTCGCAATACGACTCGCGGCTCGTCACCGACGGCGCCGGCGGGGCGATCGTCCTGTGGGAAGACACGCGGACCAACGTCGCCGAGACCGACCTCTACGCACAGCGGATCGCCGCGTCGGGCGCGGCGCTGTGGACGCTCAACGGCGTCGCCGTGTGCACGGCGACGGGGCAACAGTACGTCGGCGAGGCGATGCCAGACGGTCAAGGTGGGTTGATCGCATCCTGGGAGGATTGGCGCAGCGGACTCGGTGGCGACGTCTACGCCCAGCGGCTCAGCGCCTCGGGTGTCGCCCAGTGGACGGCGAACGGCGTGGGGCTCTGCCAGGCGGTCGGCGTCCAGTCGGACCCCCGCGTCGCCTCGGATGGCCAGGGCGGCGCGATCGCCTTCTGGGAGGACCAGCGCTCGACGACCATGGACGTGTACGCGCAGCGCGTGGACCACACGGGGCAGCTCGGCACTCCGGAGCCGGGCATCACCTCGGTGCGCGACGTGCCCGCGGACCAGGGCGGCGCGGTGAAGGTGTCGTGGACCGCGAGCTGGCTGGACGTGGATCCGACGTTCCTCGTGTTCGACTACCGCGTGTGGCGCTCGGTGCCGCTGGCGACGGCGGCCGGCCGCGCGCTCGCGGCGCGCCGCGGCACGACGGTGTCGCCCGACGAGGCGGTGCGCTCGGGCAGGCTGCTGCTGCCCGCCTCGGGCGTCACCGACTACGCGTGGGAGTTCGTCGCGAGCACGCCGTCGGCGCAGCTGGCGAGCTACAGCATGGTGGTGCCGACGGCACAGGACTCGGTCGGCGGGTTCCTCAAGTACACGGCATTCATGATCGAGGCGCGTTCGTCGTCGTCGGCGGCCGCGGACCGCTGGTACTCGCAGCCGGACAGCGGCTACTCGGTGGACAACCTCGCGCCGGTGACGCCAGCGCCGCTGACGGGCACGTACCGCGCCGGCGCGACGCACCTGTCGTGGAACCCGAACCACGAGGCGGACCTCGCGGGCTACAAGCTCTACCGCGGGACGAGCCCGTCGTTCGTGCCGTCGCCGGCGACGCTGATCGCCTCGCCGCCGGACACGGGCTGGGTGGACGCGGCGTCGGCAACGGTGACGTACAAGCTGACGGCGGTGGATGCGCACGGGAACGAATCCGCTCCGGCGACGCTGTTGCCCGCGGCGATCGCGGCGGTGGGCGACGCGGACGCGCGCGCGTTCTTCGCGGCGCCGAGCCCGAACCCCGCGCGAGCCGGGAGCGTGCTGCGCTTCGGCCTGGCGGCCGCGGGCCGCGTGCGGCTCGAGCTGCTCGACGCGGCGGGCCGTCGCGTGCGGACGCTGGCGGACGGCGCGTTCGCCGCGGGCGAGCAGGTGGTGCGCTGGGACGGGCGTGACGATGCGGGACGCGCGATGGCGCCGGGCCTCTACTTCGCGCGGCTCACCGCGCCGGGGCGAAGCGAGACGCGACGGCTCGCCGTGGTCGAGTAGCGGCCCGGTTGCGAGGCGGATGGCAGAAGGGGCCCCCGATCGTGGGCCCCTTCGCGTGACGCGCGCGGCCGCGCGCGGAAACCGGGATCGCTCAGCGGTAGCCGAAGATCGCCGAGTAGAGGATCAACAGGATCAGCGCGATGCCGAGCGAGACGGCGATCGTGCCGAAGATCTTCCAGCCGCGCAGGTCGCGCGGATCCGGCGCCGGCACCAGGCGCTGCTCGAGCTTGCCGCTCTTCACCAGTTCCTCGTACTCGCGCGGGCGGTCCTGCTTGAACTCCTCGAGCGGGATGCCGCCCGTGAAGATCACGGTGTCCATCGGGAACTTCTCGGGCCGGAAGTGCGTGTTGAAGAAGTGCACGGTGAAGATGAACCCGGCCGCGAGCAGGGCCTCGTCGCTGTGGATGATCGTGGCCACGTTCAGCACCCAGCCCGGGACGAACTTCGTGAAGAAGGTCGGGAACCAGAGCAGCAGGCCCGACGCGCCGATCACCGCGACGCCCCAGAAGACGGCGAAGTAGTCGAACTTCTCCCAGTACGTCCAGCGCCCGTACTGCGGCCGCGGGCCCTTGCCGAGGAACCACTTCACCGAGCCGATGAATTCCTTGAGGTCGGTGAGGCCGAACATCATGCCCTCGGGGCCGAGGATGAACTCGAACCAGCTCTTCTTGCTCTCCGCGCGGCGGCGGAAGAGGTCCACGATGTGGATCCCGAAGTAGCTGAAGGTCACCAGCGCGCCGATGCGGTGGATGACGCCTGCGGACTCGAACCCGCCGAAGAGCCGCGACAGCACGTACGCCCACGGCGTGTACGAGAACTTGAGCGTCATGCCCGTGAGCGCGAGCGCGAGGAAGCTCGAGATCACCATCAGGTGCAGGTTGCGGTAGAGCGTCGGGAACCGGCGCACGTGCTGCGGCGATTCGAGCGCGTGCGATTCCGCGAGCTGCTTGCGGTACTGCAGCGAGCGCGGCAGCCACGCCAGCGTGTGCAGGCCCGCGAACAGGAACGTGCCGACGAGCAGCCCGGTCATTCCCCAGAACACCACGAACAGCGCCGGGTACTTCTTGGGATCGTGGTGCGTCGCGTGCGTGAGGTAGCCCGCGAAACGGCGGTTCGACCCCGCGTGGCACTGGCCGCACGTCTTCACGATGTTGGCCCGCGACAGGTGCGACTTCGGGTCGGTGACCGGGAGGATGTCGTGCGCGCCGTGGCAGTCGTAGCACTTGGCCGTCTTCAGGAACCCGAGCTTCGAGACCTTGCCGTGGTACGTCTCGAAGTACGACTCGGCCAGGTCCTTATGGCACTTGCCGCACTGGCCCATGATCGTCAGGCGGAAGTTCTCGGTGTCCGTGCGTCCGATCGTGTGCGACGTGTGGCAGTCCGAGCACACGGGCAGCTGCCGCTTCTCGCCCGGCTTGTACGTCGGCGAGTGCACGCTGGCTTCGAACTGCTCGTAGATGCCGCGGTGGCACTTGGCACAGGTGCTGGCGATGTTCCGGCGGTTGACCGTCGAGTTCGGGTCCTTGGCCGGCAGCTCGCCGTGCGGGCTGTGGCAGTCCGCGCACGTCGCCGTCACCACGAGTCCGCTCTTCACGAGCCCCTTGCCGTGGATCGACTCCTCGTAGTTCTCGACGATGTTGTGCTGGTCGCCCTTGTAGCGCAGCGCCGCCTTCTTGCCCGTCTGGTGGCAGCCGGCGCAGAGGTTCGGGACGTTGCGCGCGTACGTGCGCGAGTCGGGCTCGAGGTGGCTGCGGATGCCGTGGCTGCCGTGGCAGTCCACGCAGCGCGGCGCGTCCGGGCTGCCCTTCGCGGCCAGCGTGCCGTGCACGCTGCCCTGGTAGGTCTTCACGACCTCGGCGTGGCAGACCGAGCAGTCGACGGTGGGCTTCACGGTCGTGCACGGCCGCATCATCGAGCTGGTGGCGCCCGGGTGGCACTGCGAGCACGCGACCTTGGCGTGCCGCGAATGCGAGAGGTCGTTCGCGTCCACGAACATCGACACCTTCTGGCCGAGGTGCGTGCCCGTGAGGTCCTTCTTGCCGTGGCACATCATGCAGTCGCGATCGGCCATGCCCTGCGTGTAGAAGACGCGGCGCGCCTTGTGCGGCTGGTGGCAGTCCACGCACGCCGGCACCTGGTTCGGCGCCTTCTCCCACAGCTCGCCGCGGACGATCTTCGCGTGCACCTTCTCGATCCGGACGTGGCACTGCTCGCACGTCTTCGCGACGTTGTGGCGCGCGATGCTCGAGCGCGGGTCGGTGTGCGGCAGCTGGAAGTGCGCGGTGTGGCAGCTCGTGCACACGGCGGTGTTGAGCAGGCCCTTCTTGTACAGGCCTTCGCCGTGGATCGACTCGGAGTAGTTGGTGAGGATCGAGTCCTGCGGGATGTGGTACTGCAGCTGGACCGGCGAGCCCTCGTGGTGGCAGCGGCCGCAGAGCACGGGCACGTTCGACGTGTTCGTGGGCGCCGCGAGGTCCTTCGGGTGCAGGACGTTGTGCGTGCCGTGGCAGAACTTGCACGTGGGCGCGAGCTTCTCGCCGCGCAGCTCGGCCTGGCCGTGGAGGCTCGCGTCGTGCTGCTGCTTCTCGTTCGCGTGACAGCTGCCGCAGTCGACCTTCTTGAGCCGCGTCGCGTGCGGGAAGTCGCCGCTCTTGAGCTCGGCGTGGCAGTCGGCGCACTTGACGCCGGCGTGCGCCGACGCGCGCAGCCCGGTGCCGTCGAAGTTGGGGCCCGAGTCCTCGCTGAACTTGCGCACGACGCTCGGCGCGCCGGACTTGTGGCAGTTGAGGCAGTCGTCCGAGCCCGGCAGCGGCGCGTCGGGCTTCGCCGGCGCCTTGGTCGGTGCCGCCCACGCGGCGAACGCGAGCACGGCGATCGTGACGCCGAGCGCGAGCACGGCCAGCGCCCGCGGGCGCGCCTGGGGACGGGACGATTCGTGAGCGCGTTCCTGGGTGGACCGCGCGTCGTGCTCCTGCCGCATGATTCCTCCGACCGGATCGTGGATCGCCCGCTGGCCGCGCGATGGAGGTGCGGGTCCGGGGCCGCGAGCGGGCCCCGTCAGGGGGCAAGGCACATGTCAGGTGAGCAAGGGGCAGGCCGCCGGGGGCCCATTCCCGGACCGGCAAGCAGGCCACGAAGTTGCGGCTCTGCGGCCCGGTCGGACCCGGCGGGAAAGGCCGATCTCCCGCGGGTGGACTGTCAGGGATGCGGGGGCGGGGTGCCAGCATGTCAGGAACGGGGCCGGTTTCTGTCCGGGCGCGGAGGCCGGGGCGCAAGTCGCGCCACGACATACGGCCGCGGCGGCGCCGCGCGAGCGTGGTCCGCGGTTTGCGTTATAGCCTTGGGCGACACCCAGGTCCGAACGGCTCCCAGCAGCGGCTTCCTTCCCGAGCCGGAGGGTTCGCGGTCACGAGGAGGAAGAGGATGCGATCCATCAGCACCCGGCTCCGGGGACGATTCGTCCGTACGGCGGCCGCGCTCGCGGCGGCGGTTCTGCTCGCCGGCCTGGGGCCGGTGCGCGCGAACGCGCAGTCGCCCGAGGCGCGCGCGTCCCAGGACGAGTGCCTGATGTGCCACAAGGACCGCACGCTGGCGTGGTCGGTCGGGCGTTCGGGCGACCTCTCCGTGAGCGGCGCCACCTACGGCGCCTCGGTGCACGGCAAGCTCGCCTGCACGGCGTGCCACAAGGGCGCGACGGCGCGGCACCCCTCGCACCTGCCGAAGGTCGACTGCACGCCGTGCCACAAGAAGGCGAAGGCGGCGCTCGAGACCGGCGTGCACGTGAAGGTGAACGGCGGTGGGACCCCCGCCTGCATCGCGTGCCACGGCACCCACGACGTGACACCGGCGAAGTCGTCCGAACGAGCTGCCTGCTCGCGGTGCCACGAGAAGGAGGTCCAGCAGTACCGGACCAGCGTGCACGGTGTGGCGCTCGCCAACGGCGACACCGACGCCTCGACGTGCAAGGACTGCCACGGGAAGACGCACGAACTTCGCGCCCACAGTGATTCGCTGTCGACCACGAGCCGCAAGAACCTCGACGAGACCTGCGCGCGCTGCCACGCCAACCGCAAGCTGATGGCGAAGCGCAAGATCACGATCCCCGAGGCCGTGCAGCTCTTCCGCGGCAGCGTGCACGGGCGCTCGAAGAAGTGGAACGCGGCGCGGTGCAACGACTGCCACGAGAGCCACACGCTCAAGCGCGCCAACGACCCCACGTCGAGCATCTACCGCGCGAACATCCCGCGGACGTGCGGCCGCTGCCACAAGAAGGAGGCGCAGGCCTACCTCACGGGCATCCACGGCACGGCGCTCGCGCGCGGCGTCACCAAGTCGCCGGTATGCACCGACTGCCACGGCGAGCACATGATCAAGGGGCCGCACGACGAGAACTCGCCGGTCGCGGCCGGCAACGTCAGCGAGACCTGCTCGCGCTGTCACGAAGCGACCGGGATCCGCGAGACCTACGGCCTGCCGGCGGGGCGGCTCGAGACGTATCGCGACAGCTTCCACGGCCTCGCCGCCCGCGGCGGCTCGCCCGTGGTGGCGAACTGCGCGAGCTGTCACGGCTACCACGACGTGCTGCCGTCGACCGACCCGCGCTCGATGATCTCGAAGGAAAACCTCGGCAAGACCTGCGGCCGCTGCCACCCGGGAGCGGGCACCAAGTACCGCATGGGACCGGTGCACGTCGCGCTGACGATGCCGAACAACCCGGCGCCCTACTGGGCCCGGCTCATCTACCTGGGCCTCATCCTCGGCACGATCGGCTTCATGGCGCTGCACAACGGTCTCGACTACGTGCGCAAGATCCGCGGCAGCCTGCAGGTGCACATGGGCCGGCTCGAGCCGCACGCCCACACGGCGACGCGCTGGTTCGAGCGCATGACGGTCGCCGAGCGCATCCAGCACGCGTGCCTCGCGATCAGCTTCTTCACGCTCGTGTACACGGGCTTCGCGCTCAAGTTCCCCGAGTCGTGGATCTTCTCGTGGATGGCGCGACTCGAAGGCGCCTACGCGTGGCGCAGCATCGTGCATCGCGTCGCCGCGGTGATCATGACCGTGGTGTCGCTCTACCACGTCTACTACATGACGACGAAGCGCGGCCGGCAGCTGGTGTTCGACCTGTTCCCGCGCGTGCAGGACGCGTTCGATCTCGTGAACAACATGCTCTACCTGCTCGGGCTCCGTCGCCAGCCGGCGCAGTTCGACCGCTTCGGCTACATCGAGAAGGCGGAGTACTGGGCGCTCATCTGGGGCACCGTCGTGATGAGCGTCACTGGCGGGCTGCTGTGGTTCAACAACTCGTCCATGCGCGAGTTGCCCAAGTGGATCCTCGACCTGTCCACGGTCATCCACTACTACGAGGCGTGGCTCGCGTTCCTCGCGATCGTCGTCTGGCACCTGTACATGAACATCGCCAACCCGGACGTCTACCCGATGAACTGGACGTGGCTGACCGGCCGCATCTCCGAGGCCCAGCTCCGCCACGAACACTTCATCGAGTGGAAGCGGATCGTCGAGGCCGAAGAGGCCGCCAAGGCCGAAGCGGAAGCGAAGGGCGAGGCGCCGCCCGCCGGCACGGCCGGCCGCGGGGCGCCCGCGCCGCACCGCGGAACGCCGGAGCACTGATCCGGCGCACCCGAACGCTGGACGAAGGGCCGCACGAACGAGCCCCGGCACCGCGAGGTGCCGGGGCTTCGTGCGCGGGACCCGGTCACTTCCTCGGCGTGTTCGGATCGGTGCTCTTCGCGCCGTCTTCGCCCTCGGCACCCCGTTCGTTCTCGAACCACGCCGGGAAGCGCTTGCGCAGGTCGCGCATGACCCGTTCGGTCCATTCGGGCGTCACCAGCTGGGTGCCCATGCGCTGCCCGGCGGCCTGCGCACCCTGGATCACCGCGGGCTGCGCGGCCAGGAAGCGCTGGCCGGCGGGCGAGCCGTAGAAGGCGTTCGCGGCGCGGATGTCGGCGGCCGAGAGGTTCTCGAGCACGACCGGCACGATCATGGTTTCCATCTGCGAGTAGGGGAGCAGTTCCTTGATCTGCACGTACCAGAACGACGCGAGATCCTGCTTCTCCTCCGCCGTCAGCGCCCGGCCGAGTGTCGGCTGGATCGCCGCCTCGAACTGGGTCGAGGCCTGCTGCGTGCTGAACTGGTAGATCGGCTCCATCATGCGTTCGCCGATCGTGTACCGGACCAGTGTGCGCGCCGCGGCCAGTGCCGAGGTGTCGGCGGCCGCGCTGGCGTACGCGGCGTGCCCGCCGGCCACGAGAGCGAGGAGCGTGAGCAGCGGGGCGATGCGTCGCATGGTGCCTCCGGTGGGGCCGCTCGCGGCCGCGGCGGGATTCGCGGGCCGGGGGCGACCGGGGTGGCGAAACGAGGGAGCCGCGCGACGTTCGCGTCGCGCGGCTCCCGGAAACCTCACGAGCCCTCGTGACACTCCACGCACTTGCTGCGCGGCGGGTGGACGTCGCCCGCGCGCATCAGGTGGCAGCCGGCGCACGTTTCGCCGGCGTCGAGGTGCGGCTGGTGCTGGAACTGGCCGCGGAAGGTCGTGAACGACTTCTTGAGCATGTCGCCGTGGCAATTGCCGCACACCTGCTTGCTCGCCGTCGTGAGCTTCTTGTGGTGGCACGACGAGCACTGCTCCGGCGTGTAGCGCACGATCTCGCCGGGCGCGCGCTCGGCGTGCGTGCGGTGACACTCGGCACACTCCATCTTGGCGTCGAGCAGGTGCGGCCCGTGCGCGAACGCGAGCCCGCCGTACGCGCCCGTCTTCTTCTCGATGCCCTGGTGACAGCTCAGGCAGCGATCGGGATCCTTGCCGATCGTCTTCCACGGCAGCGGCAGGGCGCCCATGCCGCGCGCGGCGCGGGCCGCGTTGAGCTGGTCGTGCGCCTTCTCGAGCAGCGCGTACGAGAAGTTGATGTTGTGGATGCCGTGCCCGTCGGAGACCAGCGCGAAGTTGTGCTTCGCGTCGTCCCACGCCTGCGGGGCGTCGCCACCCATCGCGCCGGCCGTCGCCTGCATCTGCGCGCGGATCGCCGCCGTGCGTTCGTCGACCGCCTGCTTCCACGAGCGGTAGATCTCGTCGTACTTCGGTCCGTGGCAGGACATGCACGCCACGGCGCCCGACGGCGCCGCGGGCAGGGGCGCCGACTCGAACGACGCGACGCGGGTGCCGAACGCCGGGTTGTGGCAGCCCTGGCAGGTGACGCCGGTGATGTACATCGGGCTCGGCATCGCCGGGACGCCGCGTCCGCCGACGCCCGCGTAGAGATCCTGCTGCGGCGAGTGGCCGTCGCCGTGGCACGAGCTGCACGAGCTCGCAGTCTCCGACGCCTGGATCACCTGGTGCGGGCTGAACGGCGAGGGGCCGTGCTCGATCGGCGCGTGGCAGGTCTGGCAGTCGACCTTGTGCTTCGTGACGTGCCACTCGTGCAGGTATTCCTTGTCATCGTACTTGGCGAGGCGGTCCGGCTGGTTGTGGCACGTGAGGCAGCGCTCGCGCGGCACGAAGCCGTCGCCGCGCACGATGCCGGCGTGGCACGACTGGCAGGGCATCGACATCGCGCTCACCTCGGAGTGGTCGAACGCCGTGCCGGCGGGCGTCGTCACGTTCTGCGGCACCGCGTGACAACGCTGGCAGGCGCCCAGACCCGAGTTGAGCTTCTGGTCCTTGAAGTGGCACAGCGCGCACGTCGACGTGGTCACCGTGAGATGCATGCCCTGCACGATCTGCGAGTGACACGACGTGCACCGCAGTCGCAGTCCACGGCGGACCTCGGTCAGGTGCGGGCGATGGTCGAACTGCACGCCGTGGAACGTGACGCGTCCTTCGAGCAGCCGGCGCTGGTGGCAGCGCAGGCACGCCGCATCGTCGACCTCGGCCCACGGCTTGGTTCCGTAGGTTGCGGTGACGTACTTCACGACCATGTTGGCCGCCTCGATCTTCTTGCGGACCTCGGCCGTGATGCCGGGCGAGATGTGGCACTCGACGCAGGCGATCTTGTTGTGCTTCGAGCGCGCCCACGACTGGTAGTACGGCTTCATGATGTGGCAGATACTGCCGCAGAACGTGGGCGTCGAAGACACCTGGATGAACGCGAGCATCGCCAGGATCCCGAACGCGATGAACAGCGTCGCGCCCGGCAGCACGGCGCGCGCGAGCGGCGCCGGCAGGCGCGCCCGGAGCTTCTCGCCCCAGGCCGCCAGCGGCGAACCCGGCCCGAATCCCGGGATTCGAGGCATCTAGGCGCTCCGGTCCTGTCGATCCCGCACGCGGCGGAGAATGCTCACGGTCAGGATCACGTAGAACCAGAACACGATGATCATGAGCTGGGCCGTGAACCGGTCCGCGAACTTGCGCTTCAGCTCGCCCTGGATCTCGGTGCCGACCGAACGCGCCCGCATGACGAACCCGGCCATCTGTTCGGGCTCGACTGCGTGCGCCGCGGTCATGGCCTCGCGCAGGTACGTGCGGGCCTCCTCGACGCGGGCGTGGTAGTCCTCGGTCGCGAGCGGAACGGCGTCGGCCTTCGCGATCAGTTTCTCGGCCTTGCCGATCTCGGCCACCGCGGACTGGTAGTCCGCGAGCATCATCGGACCCATCCGCTCGAGCTTGCTGCCCTTCTCGTGGCACTTCACGCAGCTCGTCCCCAGCCGCTCGGTCACGCTCGGCTGGATCGCGTGATCGCCGTGGCAGGCGATGCACTCGGGCACGTCCTTCTTCGCCATGCCCGCGGCGTGCGGGCCGGCGATGAAGGCGCGGCGTTCGGCGGTGTGGCAGCGGCCGCAGACCTTGGTGACGTCGCCCACCTCGGGCGGCGCCGCACCGTGCACGCCGTGACAGCCGACGCACGTGGGTGCGCGCAGGTTGCCGAGGTCGTACAGCTGGTGCGCGTGCACGCTGGTCAGGTAGTCCGCGTACGCGTTGTGGATCTTGCGCTGGCGGACCAGCGTCGTGTCGCCGTGGCAGCCGCCGCAGGTCTTCGGGATGTTGGTCGGGAAGACGCGGCTCGCCGGGTCGCTGGCGGGCAGGATGTCGTGGCCGCCGTGGCAGTCGGAGCAGACCGCCACCTGCGTGTCGCCCTGGGCGAGCAGGATGCCGTGCTTCGACGTGCGGTAGAGCTCGAGCTGGTCCACGGGCAGGTCGTACGGCCGCATGGCCTTCTCGTCCGAGTGGCAGCCGCCGCACATCTGTGGGACGGCCGCCTTGGTGACGTGACCCGTGAAGCCCTTCCCGTGCGCGGCGGCCTTGTCCATGGTGGTGTCGTCGCCGCCATGGCAGGTCGTGCAGTGCAGTTCCTCGCGTGCGTGCGGGCTCTTCTCGAACGCGACGCGGTCGGCCGGATGGCACATGCCGCACTTGCCGGACTGGGGCGTGACGATGCGGGCGGGGGCCTGCGGCACGATCATCTGCCGCTGGGCGAGTGCCGGGACCGCGAGCAGCGCGGCGAGGCCGGCCGCGACGAGCGCGAGGCGGGTGCGACCCGCGCGCGCGCTCACTTGTGCCCCACGAACACGCCCACCAGCGTGAGCGCGAGCCAGACGCCGAAGAAGGCGATCGCGACCTGGCGGAGCCGGGCGTCGTCGAGCTTGCCGGGATTGCGCGCGGACCAGAGCGGCAGGAACGGCACCGCGAAGGCCGCGACGAGCAGGAGCGTGCCCACGATCCACGGTGGCCCGGGGATCCACTGCAGCATCGCGTACGCCGCGAGCATGTACCACGGCGGCTTGGTGCCCGCCGGCGTCGAGTAGGGATCGGCCGGTCCATGGAAGTGGAAGGGCACGAGCGTCGCGAGCGTGACGAGGCCCGCGAACAGCAGGAGCTTGAGGATCACGAGGTCGTACGCGTGCCGCCGGAACGTCGTGGTCGGCTGCGGCGCGAGCGACTCGGCCGGCTGGCTGAGCCCGATCTTGCGCATGGTCGCGAACGTGAGCCAGACGCCGCCCAGGTAGAGGATCGGCAGCGCGATGATGTGAAGGACGTAGAAGCGCAGCAGCACGTCCTCGTTGATCACGCGGCCCCCGACGAGAAACGACAGGAACGGCCCGACCACCGGCAGTGCCCAGACGACCTCGAGCCCGCGCACGGCCGCCCAGTAGGACTTCACGTCCCAGGGCAGCAGCCGGCCGGTGAAGTCGAGTTGGATCACGAGCCACGCCAGCAGCACGGACGAGAGCCAGAGCACCTCGCGCGGCGCACCGTAGAGCCGCTCCCAGAAGAGCCGCACCATGCGCACGAGCACGACGGCCACGAGCAGGTAGGCGCCCCACAAGTGCATCTCGTGCACGAACGCGCCCAGCGGGACGTCGCGCAGGATACCGGCGGTGCTGTCGTACGCGCCCTCGGCGGTGGGGTGGTAGTAGAACGCCAGCAGCATGCCCGTCACCGCTTCGAGCCCGAACAGCAGCGCGGTCAGCAGGCCGAGCACGTACGGCCAGCGGGCGTAGGAGACGAGCGGGGTCTCGGCGATCTCGCGCAGCGTCTGGCGCAGGGGCTTCCGCGTGTCGACGGGCGTGTAGACGATGCCGAAGTGCGTGAGGAACGAGAAGAGCTCGGCGACGTTCAGGCGCTGCTCGAACCATTCGAGGATGGCCCAGCGCGTCGAAGTCGGAGCATGCGGCCCGCGTGGCGGGACCTGCGGCGTCGCGCTCATACCCGGACGAAGACCTCGCCCGCGCGCTGGCTCACCTCGTACGTGGGCAGCGCGCGCGGCGGCGGGCCCGAGAGGACGTTGCCGTTCAGGTCGAAACGCCCGTCGTGGCAGGGGCACACGATGGCGCGGCGATCGCGGTCGTAGTTGAGGATGCAGCGCACGTGCGTGCACACGGCCGAGAGGGCGGTGACGCTCGTTTCGCTGGTGCGGATCACGAAGAAGGGCTGCACGCCGTGGCGCACGAGCCGGGCCTCGCCGATCCGCAGATCGGTGAGCGGGCCGATCCGGACGAGCCGGCCGCCCTGCTCCGTGCCTTCACCGCGCTCGGGCGCCCGCATGTAGGCGGCGACGACGCCCGCGCCGCCGAGGGCCCACAGGCCCAGCAGCGTGCGCGAGAGCGCGGTGAGGAACTGCCGGCGCGATGCTGGCGCTTCCGCCGGCCGGTCGGGACCAGATTCGAGATCCGCCATCACCCCTCCTCGATGGTGTGTGGCACGGACGCGTGGATACCGGAAGCCCGTGAGCGGTCCCAACGAACGCTCGAATGCCGGGGGACGTTAGATCCCGGACCGGAGCGACGCAAACGTCGGGACCGGAGAGATTAGCCGCCCCGATGCGAAGGCGCGCTGGTCCGTTCGGCGGACGATGCTCACCTTCTTGTCGGTGTAGAACTCGACCGCGTCGGTGCCGTGCGCCTTGAGGTCGCCGAAGAAGCTGCCCTTGGCACCGCCGAACGGGAAGAACGCCATCGGCGCCGCGACGCCGATGTTCACGCCCAGCATGCTCGGCTCGACCTGCCAGCGGTATTCGCGCGCGTACTTGCCGCTGCTGGTGAAGATGCTGCTGGCGTTGCCCAGCTCGTGCTTCTTCACGATCGCGACGGCCTGGTCGAACGAGTCCGCCTTCATGACGCAGAGCACGGGCCCGAAGATCTCCTCGCGCGCGATCACCATTTCGGGCTTCACGTTCGTGAAGATCGTCGGTCCGAGATAGTAGCCGTTCGGGTTCTTCGGGTCCTTGTAGCCGCGGCCGTCCAGCGCCAGCGTGGCGCCCTCGGCGATGCCCTTTTCGATGTACGAGAGCACCTTCTCGCGGTGCGCCTTCGAGATCACCGGGCCCATGACGACACCGGGCTCGAGGCCGTCGCCGACCTTGATCTTGCGCGCCTCGGCGACGAGCTTGTCGACCATCGCGTCGTACGCCGCACCCACGCCGAGCACGACGCTGTTCGCGAGGCAGCGCTCGCCCGCGCAGCCGAAGCAGGACTCGGTGCTCACCTGCGCGGCGCGCTCGAGGTCGGCGTCCGGCAGGACGAGCACGAAGTTCTTGGCGCCGCCCAGCGCCTGGACGCGCTTCCCCTTCTCGGCGGAGCGCTTGTAGATGTAGTGCGCGATCGGCGAGCTGCCGACGAACGACACGCCGGCGATGCCGGGGTGGTCGAGGATGCCATCGACGGCGTCCTTACCACCGTGGACCATGTTCACGACGCCCTCGGGCAGGCCGCAGTCGTGCAGCAGCTCGAAGATCTTCTGCTGCGAGAGCGGCACGCGCTCGCTGGGCTTGACGATGAACGTGTTGCCGCAGGCGATCGCGTGCGGCAGGAACCACATGGGCACCATCGCCGGGAAGTTGAACGGCGTGATGGCCGCGAACACGCCCATCGGCTGGCGGTAGGTGTAGCAGTCGATGCCGGTGGCGATGTCCTCGAGCGCGCGGCCTTGCATGGTCGTCGGGATCGCGATCGCCATGTCGATGTTGTCGATCGCGCGGCGGACGCTGCTGCGCGACTCGTCGAGCGTCTTGCCGTGCTCGAGCGTGATCGTGCGCGCGAGGTCCTCGAAGCTCGCCTCGAACAGCTCCTTGAGCTTGAAGAGGTGGCGGATGCGGTTGACCGGCGGCGTCGCACGCCAGGCCGGGTACGCCTTGAGGGCGGCCTGGACCGCACGATCGACGTCGGCGGCGCCCCCGAGCGGCGTACGGGCGATGAGCTCGTCCTTCGCCGGGTTGTGCACGTCGACGAACGAGGTGGCGGAGGAATCCACCCAGCGCCCGCCGATGTAGAGCTGCAGCGTGCGGACGGAGGTGGCGGTTTCGCGGGTGGCCGACATCGATGGAACCCCTTTGGCGGTTGGGACCTGCCGGCGAAGTCGGGGCTCTCGGGCACCGTGTCTCCCGGCGTCTCGTGGCGAGCGCCGTGCGCGACCTGCGGGCCGCGGATGGCTCGGGATGGACATGCATCGCCGAGAACAGCCAGGGAAGCATACAACGAGGCGCCCCCGGTTCGATACGCCCGGAAACGTGTCTCAACATGCCTGTTGGGCCGCACGACTGCCAATGTTGGCCCACGCAACTGCCGACGTCGGCCCGCGCGACCGCCTACCTCGGCTCGCGCGACTGCCCACGTCGGCCCGCCCCACCGCGGGTGAGACCGGGGGGCGCGAAGACGGCCCGTTCGGTTCGGCATCCTGCCTCACCTCACTGCATCCAGGCGCGGCTCCCGCCATCCCTGGCTTCGCTCGCGCCTCGGGCGCACCGTCTTCGCGCCCCTCGGTCTCACCCGCTGCCGCCCCGCCCTCATGCGCAAGGCAGGGAGAGGCGCCGCCCGATGTTCGCGCGGATCGGGGGCGGGACAGCGCCGGCGACGGGGACACGTGAGGGCGGTGCGTCCGAGACGCGACGTAGCCATGGATGGCGAGAGTCGCGTCTGGAGGCAGTGAGGCGAGACACGAAGTCGAGCCGAGCGGGCCGTCCTCACGTGTCCCCGTCGCCGGCGCGGTGGGGCGGGCCGACGTTCGCGACGGGTCGCGCGGGTGCCCGCTCCCCGGTCTCACCCGCGGTGGGGCGGGCCGAGGTTGGCAGTGGGGCGGGCCGGCGCCAGCGTCCGTGGCCCGATCCCGGGCGCTTGCCGGGTCCGGGTGCCTGGCCCCGGAATCTCCATTAGAGTGGCGCGTCCGCTTTTCCGGTCCCGGAGGCCTGCCCATGAGCAGCTCGTCGCCCTCGTCCGCACCGCCCGCCCGCTTCGTTCCGTACATCGCGTCCGAAACGCACCTGCGCGAGTTCACCTGGCGCGGCGTGCTCGTCGGCGCCCTGCTCGGCATGGTGTTCGGTGCCTCGTCGCTCTACCTGGTGCTCAAGGTCGGGCTCACCGTGAGCGCCTCGATCCCGGTGGCGGTCATCTCGATCACGCTCTTCAAGCTGCTCTCGCTCGCCGGTGTGAAGGACGCGACGATCCTCGAGAACAACATCGCGCAGACCGCAGGGTCCGCCGGCGAGTCGATCGCGTTCGGCGTCGGCGTCACCATGCCCGCGATCATGATTCTCGGCTTCGATCTCGAGCTCACGCGTGTCGCGCTCGTCGCCACGCTGGGCGGCCTGCTCGGGATCCTCATGATGATCCCGCTGCGCCGCGCGCTGATCGTGGCCCAGCACGGCAAGCTCAAGTACCCCGAGGGCACCGCCTGCGCCGAGGTGCTCAAGGCCGGCGCCTCCGAGGAATCGCGCGCGGTCGCGTCGGAGGCGGCGCGCGCCGAGGCCGCCGCGTCGGGCGGCGAGGGCATCAGCGCGCGCACGATCTTCGCCGGGTTCGGGATCGGGCTCGTGTACAAGACCGCCATGTCGGCGTTCCGGGCGTGGAAGGACACGCCCGAGAAGATCTTCTCCAAGCCGTTCGAGGCCGGTTCGATCTCGGCCGAGATCTCGCCCGAGCTGCTGGGCGTGGGCTACATCATCGGTCCGCAGATCGCGGCCGTGATGTGCGCCGGCGGCGTGCTCGCATACCTCGTGCTGATCCCCATGATCAAGTTCTTCGGCAGCGCCATCGCCGGCCCGCTGGCGCCCGGGACGATCCCGATCTCCGAGATGAGCCCCAACCAGATTCGCGGCGCGTACGTGCTCTACATCGGCGCCGGCGCCGTGGCCGCGGGCGGCATCATCAGCCTCGTGCGCTCGCTGCCGATCATCTGGCACGGCCTGCGCGAGGGCCTGCGCGATGTCGGCGGCTCCAAGGCCTCCGGGCCCGCGCAGCGCATCGACAGCGATCTCGGCAGCAAGTTCGTGTTCGGCGGGATCGCGCTGCTGGTGCTGGCGATCGTGCTGTCGCCGTCACTGCACATGAACGCGCTGGGCGCGATCCTGATCGTGATCTTCGGGTTCCTGTTCGTCACCGTCTCGAGCCGGCTGACCGGGGAGATCGGCTCGTCGAGCAATCCGATCTCCGGCATGACCGTCGCCACGCTGCTGCTCACGTGCCTGATCTTCCTGCTGCTCGGCTGGACCGGCGCGACGTGGTACGTCACGGCCCTCTCGGTCGGCGGCATCGTCTGTATCGCCGCCTCCAACGGCGGTTCGACCTCGCAGGACCTGAAGACCGGCTATCTCGTCGGCGCCACGCCGCGCTACCAGCAGATCGCGATCCTGATCGGCGCGCTGCTGTCGGCGCTCGTGCTGGGCCCGATCCTGCTCAAGCTGAACGAGGCGGCCACCGTGTACGTGCCGATCGCGCAGGTCACCTCGACGCCGCCCTCGGTGGACCTGGCGACGATCCCCGCGCACACCGACCACGTCCGCGGCGCGCAAGCCGCGAGCGACACGCGCACCTACCACGTCTGGCAGAAGCGTGACGACGCCGGCGCGCCCGCGGGCCGCTACCTCGTCGACGACTCCGGCCGTCCGGTGTGGCTCGTGGACCCGGGCATCAATGGCGCCTACAACAAGCGTCCCGACGGCACGCTCGTGCACAAGTTCGACGCGCCCAAGGCGACGCTCATGAGCTACATCATCAAGGGCATCCTCGACCGGCACCTGCCGTGGGGGCTGGTGCTGTTCGGCGTCATGATCGCGGTGGTGCTCGAGCTCTCCGGCATCCCGTCGCTGGCGTTCGCGGTCGGCGTCTACCTGCCGCTTTCGTCCAGCACGCCGATCCTCGTGGGCGGTGCCGTGCGCTGGCTCGTGGACCGTGCGCGCCGCAAGGAGCTCGCGCACCGGAACCTCACCGAGGAGCAGCTCGGGGCCGAGGGCGACAAGAGTCCCGGCGTGCTCATGGCGAGCGGCTACATCGCGGGCGGCGCGATCGCCGGCATCGTGATCGCGTTCATCGCCGGCACGCGCGAGAAGCTCGACGCGGCGCTCCAGCACTGGGCGGAAACGGCCAACCCGTTCTACGGCGGTCCGCATGCCGATGCGCTCTCGGTGATCCCGTTCGTGATCCTCACGCTCCTGCTGCTGCTGGTCGGGCGCGAGATGCTGCTCGGGGGCAAGCGGCGCGGTTGACGGAGCCGGTGTCGCGACACGCGAAAGGCCCGGGCGGATCGCTCCGCCCGGGCCTTCTTCGTTGCGCGGACGCGGCGCGTCAGTGCTGCGCCGGGGCCTCCTGCCGGTCGTGCGCGTCCACGATCTTCCCGAGCGGCTTGCTCATCACGAAGAGCACGAGTCCCGCCGTCACGCCGATGCCCAGCATCAGGTAGAAGAAGTTCTCCTTCGGCATGCTCTCGTAGAACGTGCCGAGGTAGCCGGCCATGTAGTTGCCGATGAAGTTCGCGAGGAACCACACGCCCATCATCATCGACACGATGCGCGCCGGCGAGACCTTGGTCACGAACGAGAGCCCGATCGGCGAGAGGTAGAGCTCGCCGATCGTGAACACGGCAGTCGAGCCGAACAGCCACATCAGGTTGCGCTTGGCGTCGGGCGCCATGCCGTGCGCGGCGAACACCAGGATGACGAAGCCCAGGCCCAGCAGCGTGCAGCCGATCGCCATCTTCACGAGGCTCGACGGCTCCTGCTTGCGCTTCGACTGCCAGTTCCAGAGCCCGATCAGCACCGGCGTGAAGAACCAGATCATGAAGGGGTTGAACGCCTGGTACCACGTGGTCGGGATCGCGAACCCGAACAGCGTGGGCCAGTGCGTGTTCTGGTCGGCCCAGACCTGCAGCGTGTTGCCCTGCTGCTCGTACACGGCCCAGAACGCGGCGACGATGAAGCAGGCGATGAAGATCGCGACCACGCGCGGCCGTTCGTCGCGCGGCAGCCGCCAGAGCCACACGACCAGCGCGAGCGCCACGATCGCGGCGAGGATGCCGCGCACCAGCAGCGGCAGCGTCATCACGTAGAGCAGCCCGAAGATCATCAGCGTGACGCCGACGAGGTACACGGCGACGCCCGCGACCGGCGCGGTCTTCGACGGCGTCGGCGGCGGCTCGTCGGGCAGGTAGCGCTGGAAGATGAGGTAGTTGATCAAGCCGAGCACCATGCCCACGCCGGCGGCCGCGAAGCCCCAGTGCCAGTGCTGCACGCCGTTGATCTTGATCTGCCCGAGCGTGCCGCAGATCATCGGCGCGAGGAACGCGCCGACGTTGATGCCGATGTAGAAGATCGAGAACGCACTGTCCCGGCGGTGGTCGCCTTCCGGATAGAGCTTGCCGACCTGCGTCGAGATGTTCGGCTTGAAGCACCCGTTGCCGAGAATCAGGAACATCAGCGCCGGGAAGAACAGGTTCTCCATGGCCATCAGGAAGTGGCCGATCGCCATGAGCGCGCCGCCCACGATCACCGCCCAGCGCCGCCCGAGCACGCGGTCGGCGAGCAGGCCGCCGAAGAACGGCGTCAGGTACACGAAGGCAGTATAGAGACCGTAAACCCACGACTGCAGCGGCTGGGGCGTCCACGCGGTCCCGAAGAGGCCCTGGAACACGTGGCTCACGTAATCGAATCCCAGGATCCTGGCGCCGACGTCGGGCTTCACGAACAGGAAGTTGAGCATGTAGAGCGAGAGCAGCGCCCGCATGCCGTAGTAGCTCATGCGCTCCCACATCTCGGTGAAGAACAGCACGAACAGTCCCGGCGGGTGACCCATGAGGGTCTTGCCCGTCTTCGGGACGCCCGCGGCGGCGGTGGCCATGGATTTCCTCCTGTTGGTTCGGCGCGCTTCGAACGAAAGACAGGGGAGCATAGACAGCCCGGCCCCCCGGCGGCCACCGCGAAAACGCCCGGCGCGGGGAACGCCGGCCTTGCCGCGGCCTCCTGCCCGGCCTAGGGTCGGTGGCGGTTGGCCCCCCATGCCGTGAACCCGCAACCTTCGAGTCCCCCCCCATGAACACGACCGTGCTGCGCACCACCGCTCTCGAGCGGTTCCTCAAGTACGTCACGTACGACACGCAGTCCGATCCCGGATCGCCGTCGGTGCCGAGCACCAAGAAGCAGCTCGTGCTGCTCGACGAACTCGTGAGCGAGCTGCACGCGCTCGGCATCCGCGACGCGATCCGCGACGACCAGGGCATCGTCATGGCGACGATCCCGGCCACGTCGAAGAAGCCGAACGTGCCCGTGATCGGTTTCGTCGCGCACGTGGACACCTCGCCCGAGCTGAGCGGCGCGAACGTCCAGCCGATCGTGCATCGCGCGTGGGACGGCCGCGACATCGTGCTGCCGAAGCACGCGGGCGCGGTGCTGCGCCCCTCCGAGATCGCCGAACTGCGCGGCAAGGAGGGCGAGGACATCGTCACCTCGTCGGGCGACACGTTGCTCGGCGCCGACGACAAGTCGGGCGTCGCGGTCGCGATGGCCGTGGCGGAGTGGCTCGTGAAGAATCCGGACGTGCCGCACGGCGCCGTGCGGCTGGCGTTCACGCCCGACGAGGAGATCGGCCGCGGCGTGCGCCACTTCGACGTGCAGCGCTTCGGGGCGCACTGCGCCTACACGCTGGATGGCGAAGGGCTCGGCAAGCTGGATGCGGAGACGTTCTCGGCCGACGCGATGACCGTCACGTTCCGCGGCTTCAACACCCACCCGGGGCTCGCGTACCGCGAGATGGTGAACTCGATCCGGGTCGCGGCCGATTTCATCGCGCGACTGCCCAAGGACACGCTCTCGCCCGAGACGACGAAGGACCGCGAGGGCTTCGTGCACGCCAACGACGTCACCGCGACCGTGGACGAGACCTCGGTCGGGTTCATCGTGCGCGACTTCCGCACCGCGGGTCTCGCCGAGAAGGAAGCGATGATCGAGAGGCTCGCGAAGGAGGCGGTCTCCGCGTGGCCGGGCTCGTCGGTCACGTGCGAGGTGCGCGAGCAGTACCGCAACATGCGCGAGGCGCTCGACCGGGCGCCCGAGGTGGTGGCGAACGCGCGCGAGGCGATCCGCCGCGCCGGGCTCGAGCCGATCGAGAGCCAGATCCGCGGCGGTACCGACGGCTCGATCCTCTCCGAGATGGGGCTGCCGACGCCCAACCTGTTCACGGGCCAGCACAACTTCCATTCCCGGCTCGAATGGATCTCGGCGCAGGACATGGAGAAGTCGGCGCACGTCGTGCTGGAGCTGATCCGCGTGTGGGAGGAGAAGGCGTAGCGCGTCCGCACGGGCGCAGCCGGGGCGCACCGCGCGTTCGCGCGGCGCGCCCCGTTCATTTCGCGCCGGCGAACCGTTCGAGCGCGTCCGCCGCCGCCACGGCGCCGTCCTCGGCGCGCACCCGCGCGCCGATCTCCGCCGCGCGCGCGGCCGCGTCGTGATCGGCGAGCAGTGCGCGCAGCTCGGCCGCGGCGCGTTCCGCACGCCAGGCCCCGCGCGGGACGATCCGCGCGAGCCCGAGACGGCGGCATCGCGCGGCGTTGTCGGGCTGGTCGTGGCTCAGTGGCACGAAGAGCATCGGCCGTCCCGCGGCGAGCGCGGTCCCGGTGGTGCCGATGCCGCCGGAGAGCACGTTGACGGCGGCGTGCGGGAAGAGCTCGGAGTGCGGCGCGTAGTCCAGCGCCAGCACGTCGGCGCCCTGCGTCGCGGCGGAGCGGTTGCGCCCGTCCGGCCCACACAGCAGTACGGCGCGCCGGCCGAGTGCGCGCGTCGCCCGAACCGCCTCGTCGTAGAAGCCACCCGCGTCGAACACGCCCGACGAGCCGAGCGTGAATACGACCGGCGGCTCGCCCGCGGCGAGAAACGCCGTCAGCTCGGGCGGCGCGCCGCCGCCGCGTTCGTCGCGGTCGTAGCGCGGGAAGCCCGTGACCACGGTGTGCGGCGGCCAGTCGGGCTGCGGATCCATGAGCACGGGGGAGAAGAGCGCGACGTTGAGCCGCGGCGACGCCATGTCGACGAGCGGATGGCCGCGATCGGGCGGCAGTCGCAGCTCGCGGCGCAGCGCGTCGACCTCGCGGAACCAGCCGCGTGTCAGTGCGCGCACGAGGCGATACGCCGCGCGCCAGCGGCCGGGGTCGCGGCCGAGGAGCGCCTCGACCAGCGGAACGTCGGGCGCGTACGGCGGATCGGCGCACGAGTACGTGGTGATGGGCTGCAGGATCGCGTGCGCGCGGGGCACGCCGAGCGATTCCGCCGCGAGCACCGCGCCGAACGACAACGGGTGCGACAGCAGGACGTCCGCGTCGCGCAGCGCCGCGCGCATCGCCTCGGTGGCGCCGCGGACGTGCGGCAGGCACAGCCGGTGGATCACCTCGTAGGTGCCACGCGTGCGGTGCATCGCTCGCCGGAGCGTGGCGTCGAGATCGCCGACGTCGGCGAGCGCCGGCGGCACCGCGTGAAAGGCGAGGCCCGCCGTCTCGATCCGCTCGCGGTAATCGGCGTGGGTCGCGAGCACGACCGCGTGCCCGCGCGCGCGCAGGGCGCGCCCGACCGCGAGGAAGGGATGCAGGTCGCCCAGCGACCCGAACGTGTTGAGGACGTACCGGCTCATGCGGCCATCCTAAGGGGAGCGGGCCCGATCGGCATCGCGGCGGTCCCGGGAGCGGGGCATCGCGGTCTTCGCGGTCCGCGCCATGTCGCGTGTTTCATCGCGTCCTCGCCACGAATCCCCTTGACCCCCGCGCGGTCCCCGCGCTGCAATTGACGGACTTCCGCGGCGGGTGGGGCCGCCGCGGCTGTTCCCCAACCGCGAGGTGTCCCGTCGTGTCCGCTCGCTCCGCATTCCTCCATCGCTGGTGGTGGCGCTCCCGCCGCAGTGGGAGGCGTGCGCACGCGTTCGCGACCTGACCGGATCCGACCGACCGCACCACCCGCTGCGACGAATCGCGGCGGGTGTTTTCGTCTCGCACCACCGCGGCCGTCGCCTCCACCGCAGCACGTACCCCGGGAGCCGAGATGGACTCGACGAAGATCTTCCTCAGTGAATCGGACATGCCACGGCAGTGGTACAACATCCAGGCGGACCTGCCGAAGCCGCTGCCCGCGGTGATCCATCCGGGCACCAAGCAGCCGATCGGGCCGGGCGACCTCGCGCCGCTCTTCCCGATGGGGCTGATCCTGCAGGAGGTCTCGACCGAGCGCTGGATCGACATTCCCGAGCCCGTGCTCGACGCGTACCGCATCTGGCGCCCGACGCCGCTCGTGCGCGCGCGCCGGCTCGAGCAGGCGCTCGGCACGCCCGCGAAGATCTTCTACAAGTGGGAGGGCGTGAGCCCCGCGGGCAGCCACAAGCCCAACACCGCCGTGCCGCAGGCCTGGTACAACCACGCCGAGGGCGTGAAGCGTCTCGCCACCGAGACCGGCGCGGGCCAGTGGGGCAGCGCGCTCTCGTTCGCGACCAGCCTGTACGGGCTCGAGTGCAAGGTCTACATGGTGCGCGTGAGCTACGACCAGAAGCCCTACCGCCGCATGCTCATGGAGACGTGGGGCGGGAAGTGCGTCGCGAGTCCGTCGCCCGAGACGAACGCCGGCCGCGCGGTGCTCGCGAAGGATCCCGACTCGCCCGGTTCGCTCGGCATCGCGATCAGCGAAGCCGTCGAAGACGCCGCGACGCGCGAGGACACCAAGTACTCGCTCGGCAGCGTGCTCAACCACGTGCTCATGCACCAGACCGTGATCGGGCTCGAGACGCTCAAGCAGCTCGAGATGGCGGGCGAGTACCCGGACACGGTCGTGGGCTGCGCGGGCGGCGGCTCGAACTTCGCGGGTCTCGCGCTGCCGTTCGTGCGCGACAAGATCGTGAGCGGGAAGAAGACGCGCATCGTCGCGGCCGAGCCGGCCTCGTGCCCGAGCCTGACGCGCGGCGTGTACCACTACGACTTCGGCGACACGGCGGGCACCACGCCGCTCATGAAGATGCACACGCTGGGGCACGACTTCGTGCCGCCGCCGATCCATGCGGGCGGCCTGCGCTACCACGGCATGGCGCCGGTCGTGTGCCATCTCTACGACCTCGGACTGATCTCCGCCGAGGCGCATCACCAGACGCCGGTTTTCGAGGCCGGCGTGCAGTTCGCGCGCAGCGAGGGGCACGTGCCGGCGCCCGAGACGTCGCACGCGATCCGCTCGGTGATCGACGAGGCGCTGCGCTGCAAGGAGACCGGCGAGAAGAAGACGATCGTGTTCATCGCCAGCGGCCACGGGCACTTCGACCTCGGCTCGTACCAGAAGTACTTCGCGGGCGAACTCGTGGACCAGGAGTACCCGGAAGACAAGATCCGCGCCGCGCTCGCGACGCTGCCGCAGGTCTGACCGGAACGGAAACGCGACGGGCCGCGCGGGTGACCGCGCGGCCCGTCCGGCGTTCGCGGCGTCAGGCCGCTTCGGGCGCCTCGATCAGCGGCGGCAGCGGGCAGTGGAGCGAGCCGCAGATCGCGCGCAGCAGCTCGGCCTCGGCGAGCGCGAGCGTGCCGTCGGCGGCGACGACGAGGCCGATCGCGTCCACGAGGCGCTCCTTCTCGGCGGGCCGCAGCGTGTCGAGCCGGTCGAGCGCCTCGTCGAGCGCGGGCACCCAGTCGCGCGGCGGCGCGAACGGCGTCGGCCGGCCCGGCAGCGCGCGCGTGAGCCCGCGCTCGCACGCATCGCGCGCGGCGGCCTCGTCCGTCGTGCCGGCGTGCGCGAGCACGGCGCACACCACCTGCAGCTCGGTCTCGAGCTGGCGCAGCGTCGCCGTACCGGCCAGCGGCGGCGGCGCGACCTGCGCGGCGAGGTGCACGCGCGCGAGCCGCGCCAGCGCGTACTCGGAGAGCGTGATCGTGCCGTCGGCGCGCACGACGCGGTCGATCGCGGCGACGAGCGCCTCGCGATCGGCCTGCGGCAGCCGGCCGAGCGCCGGCACGAGCTGGAGCAGCAGCGGCAGGCGCTGGTTCCCGGGTAGCGCCGCCACCGCTTCGCGCTTCGCGGCCGCCGCCGTGGCGGTGTCCGCGCCGAACGCGGCCGCGATCGTGCCCGCGGTGTCGCCGCCTGCGCCGCCGGTCCACAGCAGCGCGGCGAGCAGCGCGCGTGCGCCCGCCGGGTCCGCGGTGTCCGCCGCGAGCGGCTCCGGCAGCGCGGCGCGAAGCAGTCCCGCGTAGCGCACGTGCGGCAGGCGCGGGCGGCCCACGTTGCGGGCGACGCCGTCGGCCGCGATCGTCGCCGCGACGGTCGCGCTCGCGAGGCCCGCGAGCTTCGCGGCGGCGGGCGTGTGCTCCGCCGGCTTCGGAGCGGGGCGCGAGGCCTCGAGTTCCTTCGCCACGCGTTCGAACTCGTCCGGCCCGAACGCGGGGTCGAGCGCGCGGATGCGGTCGCCGATCGGCGGATGCGTGGCGAACGTCTCCGAGAATCCCGACGCGAACAGCATGTGCGCGACCTCGTGCGCCTCGTCGGTGGCGACGCGGCCACCGCCTTCGCGGGCGCCGATCTTGACCAGCGCGTCGCGCAGGCCGCGCGGATCGCGCGTGAACTGCACCGCCGACGCGTCGGCGAGGTACTCGCGCTGGCGCGAGATGGCCGCCTGGATCATGCGCCCGAGCAGCATGCCGATGCCGCCGAGCACGAACATCGCGAGTCCCATCACCACGAGGCCGCCGCCCTTGCGGCTGCGCGAGCCGCCGCGCATGAGCAGCCGTCCCACGGTGGTGAGCGCGAACAGCCCGGCGACCATGGCGAGCAGGCGCATGTTGAGGCGCATGTCGCCGTTCAGGATGTGGCTGAACTCGTGGCCGATGACGCCCTGCAGCTCCTCGCGATCGAACGTCTCGAGCGCGCCCTGCGTGACCGTGACGCACGAATCCGCCGGCGAGAACCCGGCCGCGAACGCGTTCAGGCCGCGCTCGCCCTCCATGACGTAGACGGCCGGCACGGGCACGCCCGACGCGATCGCCATCTCCTCGACCACGTTGACGAGCCGCTTGCGCAGCGGATCGCGCGTGTTCGGGTCCACGCGGTCGGCGCCCATCAACCGCGCCACCGTGCTGCCGCCCGCCGCGAGCTGCATGGACTTGAGCCCCGAGCCCGCGGCCACGATCGCCAGCACGGCCAGCGCGCATCCGAGCACGAGCGGTGCGTTCGCGACGAGCCACTGGGCGGGGTGCTCCAGCAGCGCACCCTGCTTCGCCCACGTCGCGAGGATCGCCACCAGCACCGCCGTCAGGACCACGACGACGACGGTGACCGACAGCGCGAAGAGGACGACGAGCTCGCGCGTCTGCGCGCGAGCCCGTTCCTGGCGTGCGAAGAAATCCATGGTCAGGAGAACGAGACCTTCGGAGCCTCGCGCTTGGCCGCGTCCTCGATCTGCAGCATCTCGGCCGGCTGGAACCCGAACGAGCCGGCGAGCAGGTTGTTGGGGAACACTTGGATGCTGTTGTTGTACTGCATCACGGAGTCGTTGAACGCCTGGCGCGAGAAGGCGACCTTGTTCTCCGTGCTCGTCAGCTCCTCGGAGAGCTGCATCATGGTCTGGTTCGCCTTGAGGTCCGGGTACGCCTCGGCCACGGCGAGTAGCCGGCCGAGCGCACCGGTCAGCGCCGTGTCGGCGCCGGCGAGCTGCTGGATGCCGCCGCCGCTCGACGGGTCGGCCTTGGCGGCCGCGAGCCCGGAGACCGCCGCGTTGCGCGCCTTCACGACGGCTTCGAGCGTGTCGCGCTCGTGCGCCATGTAGCCCTTCGCCGTCTCGACCAGGTTCGGGATCAGGTCGTAGCGGCGCGTGAGCTGCACGTCGATCTGCGCGAACGCGTTCTTCACGCGGTTCCGCGCGGAGACCATGCCGTTGTAGACACCCGCGAACATCATCACGACGACCACGACGACCACGAGCAGCAGGATCGGCAGCACCATCGGAGCGGCTCCTTCCGGTTCGGGACCGGCGGGAGTGTGGCGGACGCCCGCATTGGCGGCAACCGCTCCCGTTCGCCGGTCGAGTGAATTACGAATCGCCGCGCGTGGTGGTTTCGGCGTGCAAATCGCACGAGCGTGCGCGCTTGTGGGGGAACATCCTCGGTGGGAGAACGGTTTTGGCGTTCGCGCCGGCTCACTCGCCGCGCTTGGGTCCGCCTGCGAAACGCAGCACCATCATCGCGACGAAGCACGCGCCCCACGCGGCCCAGCGGCCGGCACCGAGGCTGTTCACCCAGCGCGCCCACGCGCCGGCGGTGAAACGGTCGAGCAGGTTGGGGAAGAGCAGCGCGATCGAGACGAAGAGCAGCACCGTGCGCGCGACGAAGCGGGGGATCGAGGCGCGCGGGTCGTCGGCGGGTTCGGGCGTGCCGGTCATGGCGTCCTTCAGGGAGTGGGATCGCACCGCGGACGCGGCGCGTTGCGGTAGCGGGGCTCGTCCAGCAGCGCCGCGACGTCGGTGAGGTAGGGGAAGCGCGCGGCCGCGAGCCCGCCGGCATCGTACAGCGCGGCGAAGAACGCTTCCCGGTCGGGAAGCGGCGCGACACCGTGCGCGGTCACGGAATCCAGTCGCGCCTCCTGGGCCTGGATCAGGTTCACCACCGCGCGGTAGCGCGCCTCGATCTCCTCGCCGATCGCGCGATTCGCGAGCGCCGTACCGACGACCTCGCCGCGCGGCACGCGCCGCACCACGGGCGGCAGGTGGGCGACGAGCCAGCGGGCGAGGAGGCGCGGGCGTTCGTCCGTCGACACGGCGACGTGATCCAGCTCGTGGAGGCGCAGCCGCCGGTACCACTCGGTGGAATCGTTCAGGCCCCGGGGCAGGTGGATCGTGTGCATCGGCAGGATCTCGAGCGAGGCTTTCGCGTCGATCACCACCTCGGTCGACTCGCCGCGGGCGAACCAGCGGTACGTGTAGGTGAAGTGGTTGCGCTGGTCGGCATGGAAGACCGCGTCACCGCCCCAGCTCGGCTTGCCCTCGCGATCGTAGAACTCGACCGTCACGCGGCCCGCGTCGAGCAGTGCCGCCACGCACGCCTCTTCGCCGAGGTGCTGCTGCGACGGATCCGCTCCGTGCGCGGGCGTGGCGAGCGCGGTCGCCAGCCCGAGGACGGCCGCGAGGCGGGTCGCCCTCCGCGTCACGCGGTTCGCGGCCCGCATGGGCCTCAGTGACCGCCCTCGCCGAACGCGGCGGAGCCCGACGAGTGACCGGGGAAGTAGCTGGCCTTGGGATCGCAGCGCATCTTCGCGGTACAGACGGCCATGGTCGCCTCGCCCACGCCCGTGACGATGAGCTTGAGCTTGCCCGGGTAGGTGGTGATGTCGCCCGCGGCCATGACGCCGGGAATGTTCGTCTCCATCTGCTGGTTCACGACGATCGAGATCTTCTCGAAGTTCAGCCCCCACGTCTTGATGGGGCCGAGGTTCGCGAGGAAGCCGAAGTTCACGACCAGGTCGTCGATCTCGACCGTGGTCTCCTCCTTCGAGCGGTTGTCGAAGATCACCGCGCGCCGCACGCGGTCGTCGCCCTGGACGTCCTTCAGTTCGTGGAAGAGCACGACCTTCGCGCTCGAGGCGTGCAGCTTCTTCACGCTGTCCTCGTGCGCGCGGAAGCTGTCGCGCCGGTGGATCAGCGTGACCTCCTTCGCGATCTCCTCCAGGTGCAGCGCCCAGTCGACCGCGGAGTCGCCACCACCCACCACCAGCACGCGCCGGCCCGCGAAGATCTTGAGGTTCGGGATCACGTAGTGGAGGCCCTTGCCTTCCCACTTCGCGAACTCGGCGTTCTCGAGCTTCTTGGGCGCGAACGCGCCGACGCCCGCGGTGATGAGCACGGTCTTGGTGCGGTGCGTGCGGCCGCGCTCGGTGCCGAGCTCGAACCCGCCCTCGACGGGGGTCAGCGTCGTGACCTTCTCCTCGAGGCAGATCGCGGGATGGAACTGCATCGCCTGCTCCGACAGGTCACGGACGAGATCGCGCGCGAGCACCTTGGGGAAGCCCGCCATGTCGTAGATGTACTTGTCGGGATAGAGCGCGCTCAACTGGCCGCCGAGCTCGGCGAGGCTGTCCACCAGCTTCACCTTCATGCCTCGCATGCCGGCGTAGAAGGCGCCGAAGAGCCCGACGGGCCCGGCGCCGATGATCGTGAGGTCGAACAGGTCGTCCGGGGCGGCGTCGGTCATGGCGGGCATCCGTACGGGTGGGACGGCGTGGAGGGGTGTGCGTGAACGGCGAGGATTCCAGAGGGCCCGGGGAGGGTCAAGAACGCCGCCGCCCGGCGGATTCCTGCTGCGGTGCGGCGAGCGGTGCATCTATGCTTCCCGCCTTCCCGACGCCCCGCGCACGCCACCCGGAGGTCCCATGCGCCGTCGCCCTCTCGCCGCCGCCGCGCTGCTCGCATGTGTCGTCGTCTCCGCGCTGAGCGCGCGGGCCCAGGGGCCCGATCGCCCGGGCGGCGGTTCCGGCGGCCCCGGTGGCCCGGGCCGCACGTTCCAGCGCTGGCAGCCGTACGCGACCGACTCGTTCGCGGCCGAGCGGGACAGCTTCGTCAAGATCACGATGGAGCGCATCAAGGGCCGCGAGAGCGCCCCGGCCGAGAGCGTGTGGAAGAACCTCGAACTCATGAAGGGCATCCCGGCCGAGCGCGTGCTGCGCTCCATGAACAGCATCGGGGGCGCGCTCGGCGTGCCGTGCTCGCACTGCCACGTCGACAACCACTGGGCCGACGAGGACAAGAAGACCAAGGCCGTGGCGCGCGGCATGATGCGCATGACGTCGGCGCTCAACGACTCGGTGATCCGGCACATCCCGTGGCCCGACGACGACGCGCCGCACGTCGGCTGCTACACCTGCCACCAGGGTCACGCGAAGCCGCAGCGGCCGCCCGGACGCCCGGGGCAAGGCGGGCCCGGTGGCCCCGGTGGCCCCGGTGGCCCGGGCGGGCCGGGTGGTCCCGGCGGACCGGGGGGCATGGGCCGTCCGGATGGGGATCGCCACTGACCGATTGCCGGAATGACGCGCGAAGCCGCCCGAGGCTATAGTCCCCGGGCGGTTTCGCGTTCCGACATCACACCGGACCCCACGTCCACTCTCATCTCCGAAAGCGAATCTCCTTCCATGAGCCAGGTTCTCGACGTCGTCCTCCTGCTCGCGCTGCCCGCCTCGGGCAAGTCCGAGGTGCGCCGCTACATGGCGAACCTCACGCCGCAGCAGTGCCGGGACGAGATGCACATGGGCCCCACGGTCCAGCTCGACGACTACCCCTACGTCCACATGATGCGCCGCGTGAGCCAGGAGCTGCGCAAGCGCGGGCAGGACGGCGTCTTCTTCGACAGCGACGATCTCCCGATGAAGGAGTCGCGCGACTGGGGCACGCTGATCCAGCTGCTGAACGAGGACTTCGACGATCTCGTCACGAAGCGCCGCGCGTCGCCCGCGTCGGCTGCGACGTGGCTGCTCGACCGCTTCGACGCCGCGCGCAGGAAGGTGGGCGCGACGCCCGCGTTGGGCGCGCTGGCCGCGCCGCTGCGCGCCGAGCTCGTCGCCGCGCTCGAGGCCGAGTCGAAGCAGCTGCTGGCCGACAAGAACGAGGGCATCCCGGATTCGCTCGAGGGCCGCACGATCGTGATCGAAGCCGCGCGTGGCGGTCCGGACGGCGCGACGCTGCCGCTGCCGGCGCCGCTCGGCTACATGTACTCGATCGCGCAGTTCAGCGACGCGATTCTCGCCAAGGCGACGATCCTCTACGTGTGGGTGACGCCCGAGGAGTCGCGACGCAAGAACCACGAGCGCACGGACCCGAACGACCCGGGCTCGATCCTCCACCACGGCGTGCCGATGGCGGTGATGCTCGGCGACTACGGCTGCGACGACATGGAGTGGCTGATCCAGCACTCCGACCGGCCGGACACGATCAAGCTCGAGACGCGCGGCCGCACGTACTACATCCCGGTGGCGCGCTTCGACAACCGCGTCGACAAGACGACCTTTGTTCGCGCCGACCGCGCGCAGTGGGACCCGGCGAACGTGAAGGCGCTGCACGAAGGTCTGGGCGGCGCCCTGGCGCGGCTCGCGGAGCTGAACGCGAAGCGCGGCTGAGCAGCCACCATCGCATCATGGGGCGCGGTCCGTTCGGACCGCGCCCCGCCTGTTTCATCCGCGGTGAAACACGGGTTTGCGCGCGCGCCGCGACGTGGTGCACGCTCCGGGAGAATTCCGGACTACCGGACTCGGATGAACCCAATCTCCCGCAGGAGTGAAGCATGAAGCACCACAAGAAACTCGCGATCCTGGTCGGCGGCGGCCCGGCTCCGGGCATCAACAGCGTGATCGCCGCCGCCACCATCCGCGCGCTGCTCGAGGGCGTCGAAGTCGTCGGCATCGAGGACGGCTTCGAGTGGATCATGCAGGGCAACATCGACCACGTCCGCCCGCTCACGATCGAGGGCATCTCGCGGATCCACTTCCGCGGCGGCTCGCACATCGGCATCTCGCGCGCGAACCCGACCAAGGACCCGCAGCTGCTCGAGAACGCGGTGATCTCGCTGCTGCGCCTGGGCGTCACGGACCTGGTCACGATCGGCGGCGACGACACGGCCTTTTCGGCCATGAAGCTCGAGGAGAAGTCGGCCGGCCGCATCCACGTGGTGCACGTGCCCAAGTCGATCGACAACGACCTCGACCTGCCGATGCACGTGGACACGTTCGGCTACCAGACCGCGCGCCACATCGGCGTCGAGATCGTGAAGAACATCATGGTCGACGCCAAGACCACGTCGCGCTGGTACTTCATCATCGCGATGGGCCGCAAGGCCGGGCACCTCGCGCTCGGGATCGGCAAGGCCGCAGGCTCCACGCTCACGCTCGTGCCCGAGGAGTTCGCGACGCAGCCGATCCGGCTCAAGAGCCTGGTCGACACGCTGGTGTGCGCGATCATCAAGCGGCTCGCGTACGGCCGCCGCGACGGTGTCGCGGTGATCGCCGAGGGCGTCGTGCTGAGCATCGACCCGCAGGACTTCGAGAACTTCGACGACGTCGAGCGCGACGCGCACGGCCACGTGCGGATCGCCGAGGTCAACATCGGCGAGATGCTCAAGCGCGCCGTGCAGAAGCGGCTCAAGGAGTTCGGGCTCAACACGACGATCGTCGAGAAGAACATCGGCTACGAGCTGCGCTGCGCCGATCCGATCCCGAACGACATGGAGTACACGCGCGACCTCGGCTACTGCGCCACCAAGTACCTGCTCGAGGGCGGCAACGCCGCGCTGGTGTCGATGCAGGCGGGCCAGTTCGTGCCGATCCCGTTCAAGGACCTGCTCGACCCGATCAGCGGCCGCGCCAAGACGCGCATGGTCGACATCCACTCGACGCGGTACGCGATCGCGCGCCGCTACATGATCCGGCTCCGGCGGGACGACTTCGAGGACGAGCACGAGCTGGCCCGCTTCGCGGCCACCGCGCACATGTCGCTCGAACAGTTCCGCAAGGAGTTCGAGTACCTGATCTCGGACGAGCTGCCGGCCATCCACCTGTTCGACAAGGCGCTCGCGAACGCGCTGCGGGCGAGCAGTGCGGCGCGGGCCGAGGCGTCGAAGAAGGCCGTGCCCGCTCCGGCGGCTCCGGCAGCACCGGGGGCGCCGGCCGGCAAGTCGGCGCGCGGCGGCGACTGAGCGGCCTGGTCCGTGATGCACGAACGCCCCGCGAGGCTCGCGCCTCGCGGGGCGTTTCGCATTCGGGACGGGCTCAGGCGCGCGGCGTGCCGGAGGCGCCCGCTCCCGACCAGTCGATGCGCCGCGTGAGGCCCATCACCGCCGCGAGCGTGAGGAAGAGCAGCAGCGAGCCCAGCAGCAGTGCATAGTCCTCGTTGCGCAGCACGACATAGTGGAACGCGTAGAGCAGACCGAGCCCGAGCCCGACCATGAGCGCGCGCGGCAGGCTGCCGAGGATCGCCGACGCGTAGTGGACGATCAGCCCCACCACGGCGGCGCCCGCGATGGCGTACGCCATGCCGAAGCCCACGTGTTCCGAGAACGCGAGCTCGAGCATGGTGAAGAGCGCGAGTGCGGCGCCGATCAACAGGTAGTTCACGACGTGCAGCGGCCGCCCGCCGAGCACCTCGAGCAGCCAGAAGGCCGTGAACGTGAGCACGAAGAAGAGCATCGCGTACTTGAGCGTCCGGTCGCAGAGCCGGTAGGCGTCGATGTCCGAGGCGAGGTCGAGCCCGAACTCCGACTGCTTGATCGCGCCCGAGACGTCGTTGCCGTCGATCCACGCCTGCGGGTAGTTGCGGCCGAGCGACGGGATCCGCCAGTGCGCGGTGAACGCCTTGTCGCCGACGCTGCGCTCGGTGGGGAGCCACAGCCCCTGGAAGCTGGGGTTGGGCCAGTCGCCCGCGAGCCGCACGTCGGTGACCTTGCCGAACGGGCGGAAGAACGCGCCGTCGGTCCCGTTGAGCTGCAGCGTGAACGCGAACGGCTTCGTCCACGGCGCGTCGGCGAGGTCGAGTTCGGCGTGGATACCCTCGCCGATCTCGGGCCCCTCGGCGTTGCCGGGCAGGAACTCGATCGCGCGGCCGTCCCAGTCGAGCACCACCTGCTCCTGGATCGCGCGCGCGTCCGACAGCCCCACGGTGAGCACCGCACGGCTCCAGTCGACATCGGCCGGCGTCACGCCGAGGGCAGCGAAGTCGGGCGGCGCGAAGTGGCCGTGGAACTGCGAGCGGAGCTTGTAGACCGGCACCGAGTAGATGCCGCGCTTGCGGACGTCGGTGGTGAGCTTCGCGTCGACGTCGAGCGACTCGGGCAGGATCACGAGCCGGCGCTGTTCGCTGCGGGCGTGCACGACGCCCTTCTCGTCGGTCTCGGTCCAGTGCCGGGTCCACGGCACGATCATCGCGGGCCCGGTGAGGCTCTGGCGGCGGCCCCACTTGGAAGCGATCTCGGTCGCGGCCTCGTCGTGGCGGTTCTTGCGCTCCTTGACGAGGAACGTGATGAACAGCGTGGGGATCTGCAGCGCGAGCACGAGCACGAAGAGCAGCAGCGCGCGCAGGGCGGGCGCGCTGCCCCGCGGCAGGAAGGACGGAGGGGACTGCGGACCGGAGAGGGGATTCATGGAGTTCCTCCGATGGGCCGCATCGCGGCGGCCGTGCGAAGCGTCGGCGTGAGCGCGTGCTCACGCGCGTCGGGCGGCGCCGATCGTCCCGCGATCGGTCCGTCCCGCAGGACGAGCGTAGCCGACGCTCCGTGGGGAGACGTCATAACTTTGCAATACAAAGTGCTTTTCGGAAGCGCATTGCCCGGGCGGCGCACCGGTCGATACCCGGTCAGCGCGCGGTGGTTCCCGCGCTTTCGTCGAACATCGCCCGCAGCGGCTCGATGTCGGTGTCCCGCGGCGCGAGCCGCTCGGCGCGGGCCAGGGCGGCGAGTCCTGCGGCGCGGTCGGCGTCGTCGTGCCGCTCGTGCCAGAGGCCGAGCCGGGCGACCGCGATGTTGAACCAGATCGCCGGATCGTCGGGTTCGTCGGCGCTCGCGAGCTCGAACTGCTCGAGCGCGCGCGCGGGGTCGTGCGCGACGTCCACCAGCCAGACGCCCTTTTCGGCGTGGGCGTGCCCGCGCCCCGCGCGGCTGCGTGCCGACGGCGAAACCGCCACCAGCGTCTCCGCCTGCGCGATCGCCGCGTCGTGCCGGTTCACCGAGCCGAGCCAGCGCGCGTACGCACGCCGCAGCGCCGGCGAGCGCGGCGCCTGCGCCAGCGCCCCGCGCCAGCACGAATCCGCCTGCTCGGGCGCCGCCATGCCGGCGTGCAACCGCGCCAGTTCGGCCCAGCCGGCGGCGCGAGCCAGCGAATCCGCGTCGGGCGAGCGCGCGAGCGCGGTGCCGGCGCGGAGCGCGTCGTCGGGCCGGCGATCGTCGCGCGCGATCCGCGCCGCCAGCTCGAGCACGCGCGGCGCGGCGGGTGCGAGCGCCTGAGCCTTGCGGCACTCGTCGGCCGCGAGCAGCGGATCGCCCGCGATCGCGTACGCCCAGCCCTCGGCGACGTGGCCCTCGTAGGAGCGCGGCTCGGCCGCGATCGCGCGCCGCGCGCCCTGGTGCGCGTACTCGATCGCCTTCGCGTTCCATGCCTGGCCCTCGGCCGGCTCGCCCGCGACACGCGCCAGGCGCGACGCGAGCGCCCAAGCGCGTGCGGACTTCGGGTGCGTGAACAGCACCAGCTTGAGGCGCGCCTGCGCCTGGAAGAGCACGGCGGGGTCGTCGTCCCACGCGGCGATGCGCCGTTCGATGTCGCCGCACTCGCGCGGGACGCTGATCGCGAGCACGACCGCGAACACGCACGCGGCGAGCACGCCGAGGATGCCGAGGGGGACCAGCAGCCACCAGGGCGTCGAGCCACGGTGGGGTGCGGTGTTCGCGGGTTCGCTCAAACGGGCCTCCGGGGGTGCCCTCGCGGCGGCTCCCGCCAGGGGGTCGGGTGTCCCCGGGGTTTTCGGCACCTCGCGATCCGCGCACGAGGCCCGGCGCGACCGCGGATTACGCGGGCTGCTGCTGCGTCAGGCAGTGGATCGCGCCCAGGCCCCAGATCAGGTCCGAGCAGTCGATTCCGATCACTTCGTGCTTCGGCAGCGCCCGTCGCAGCGTCGCGAGCGCGATCCGTTCGCTCGCGCGATCGCGGAACGTGGGCACGAGCACGGCCCCGTTCACGAACAGGAAGTTCAAGTACGTGGCCGGGAGCCGCTGGCCCTCGAGCTCGACGCGTTTCGGCATCGGGATCGTCACGATGTCGAACGGCCGGCCGGCCGTGTCGCGCAGGAGTCGCAGCCGCCGCAGGTTCTCGCGCAGCACCCTGTGATTGGCGTCGCGCGGGTCGTCCTCGACCGCCGTCACGATCGTGCGCGGATCGAGGAAGCGCGCGAGGTCGTCCACGTGGCCGTCGGTGTCGTCGCCCTCGATACCCTCGCCGAGCCAGAGCACGCGTTCCTGCCCGTACCACTCGCGCAGGATCTTCTCGACGGCGCGCTTCGAGAGACCCGGGTTGCGGTTCGGGTTCAGCAGCACGCTCTCGGTCGTGAGCACGCAACCGGCGCCGTTGAAGTCCACGGCGCCGCCTTCCATCACCACGTCCGTGCGAAAGAGCGGCAGGCCGAGCTGTTCCGCGAGGCGCGTGGGCACGGCGTCGTCGGCGTCGAACGGCGGGTACTTGCCGCCCCACGCGTTGTAGCCCCAGTCCACGATCGCCATCTCGCGCTTGCCGCCGCGTCCGCGTCGGACCACGAACGCGGGGCCGTGGTCGCGAGCCCAGCATTCGTTCGTGGGCACGTGGAAGAAGCGCACGCGGCGCGTGGGGCAGTCGAACGCCGCGAGCTGCTCGCGCACGATGCGCTCCCAGTTCTCGTTCGGCACGTTGACGTGCACGCGCTGGCGCTCGGCGATCGCGCGCACGATGGCCGCGAGCGGCCGCGGCACCGTGTGCCAGCGGCCCGGGAACGAGATGCCCTCGGGGCGCGGCCACGACAACCACGTCGCGACCTGGCGCTCCCATTCGGCGGGGAAGCGGTAGCCGTGCTCGGCGGGCGTGCCGCTCATGCGGCGGGCGCGCGGCGTCCGCGCGCGAACCGCGCCGCTCAACGCCCCGACCCGAAGCGCTTGGTCAGGCCGTCGTACGCGTCGATCCGGCGGTCGCGCAGGAACGGCCAGTGCGTGCGGTGCGTCTCGACGCGGCCGAGGTCGAGGTCGGCTGCGAGGATCTCCTCGCGGTCCACCGACGCACGCGCCTCGACCTGGCCGTTGGGCGCGGCCACGAACGACTGGCCCCAGAACTGGATGCCGTCCGGGTTCACGGGCCTGCCGTTCTCGCCCGCGATCGTCTCGTGGCCGATCCGGTTGGGCGCGCAGACGAAGCAGCCGTTGGCGACCGCGTGCGCGCGCTGCATCAGCTCCCACGAGTCGTGCTGCGCCACGCCGTATTGCTTCTTCTCCGACGGATGCCAGCCGATCGCGGTGGGATAGAAGAGCACCTCGGCGCCCTGCATGGCCGTGAGCCGCGCGCCCTCCGGGAACCACTGGTCCCAGCAGATGAGCACGCCGATCGTGGCCACCTTCGTCTTCCACGCACGAAAGCCCGTATCGCCGGGCGTGAAGTAGAACTTCTCGTAGTAGAGCGGATCGTCGGGGATGTGCATCTTGCGGTAGATGCCGAGCACCGAGCCGTCGGCGTCGATCACCACCGCGGTGTTGTGGTAGAGCCCCGCGGCGCGCCGCTCGAACAGGCTGCCGACCACGACCGTGCGGTGCTTCTTCGCGAACTTCGCGAGCGCGTCCGTGCTCGGCCCCGGGATCTTCTCGGCCAGCGCGAAGAAGCGGTGATCCTCGGCCTGGCAGAAGTACTGGCTCGTGAAGAGCTCCTGCGTGCAGAGGATCTTCGCGCCGCCCTTCGCCGCGCGCTCGAACAGCGCGAGCTGCCGGGCGAGGTTCCGCTTCGGGTCGGGGCCGCACGCCATCTGCGTGATCGCCACGCGGACGGCGCTGGAGGGCATCTTCGCCGCGCGCGCCGTGCGCGCGGGACGGCTCTTCGGGGACGGTCGGTTCATGGCGCGGCAGTCTAGTCGCGCCGCCGGGCCGCGCCAAGCGGGCGCAGGACGTTCAGTCCCGCGCCCGGCGCAGGCGCACGTCGGTGATCGCTTCGAGCCGCCCGAACTCCTCGAGCAGCGCGCGCAGGTCGGCGTCGAGCGTGGCGCGCCTCGCCCACATGCGCTCGAGCGCGAACCGGTTGACCTCGCTGACCTCGCCCCAGCGCGGCGACTCGCGCAGCTGCTTCTCGAGCGCGGCGGCCTCCTCGGCCTCGTCGGGATACGAGCGGCGCGGAAACACCACCTTCTCCGAATGCCGCACGGTAGCCTCGCGCTCGGAGCCCGAAACCACCTCGAGCCCGAACTGGTCGGCGTAGGCGGCGAGCTTCGCCTGGATCTCGTCGACTTCGCGCTCGAGCGCGTCCATGCGGGCCTTGAGCTCGCGCTTCGCCGCGTCGAGCTCGGTCCAGCGGTCCACGAGCTGTACGCCGCTCTCGCGCGCGAACCGCTCGGGCGGCAGCGCCTGGACGGCGATCGCGTGCTTGCGCACGGGGCAGATCGCTTGGAACTCACAGTACGCGCACAGGGACGACTCGTGCGTCGGCCAGGCGTCCTCGGCGCGGCCGCGCGGCTCGATGTCGGCGATCGTCGCGAGCGCGTCGGTGCGCACCTGCGCGAGCGCCTCGGGGCTGCGGCGGCTGGTGATCGTCGTGTCGAACGCGAGGAAGTGCCACACGAGCTCGACCTTCTCCGCCTCGGGCCAGAGGGTCTTCAGCCCGATCTGGTAGTAGGCGAGCTGCGGATCGTCGTCCTTCTCCTGCTGCGTCGGCAGCCGGCGGTTGGTCTTGTAGTCGTGGATCTGCCACGTGCCGTCGTCGGTGCGCGCGATGCGGTCGACGAAGCCCTGCATGCTGTGGGGGCCGTCGAGCGGAAAGCTGATCCGGCGCTCCAGCGACATGGTGCGCGGCGACGCGAACGGCGCATGGCGTCGGTGGTAGTCGGCGAGCCAGCGCTGCGCCGTGGCGCGGTGCTCGGCCGGCGTCGTGTCGTCGGGCAGCATCACGCCCTCGTGCCACTCCGCGTCCCAGCGCGCCGCGAGATCGGCGAGCAGTCCGGCCTCGCCGGGCGGCGTCTTGCGCTGCGCCTCGCCGTAGAGCCATTCGAGCGATTCGTGCACGCGCTTGCCGAGGAACTGCGCGAGCGTTTCCGGTTCCTCGGGCAGCTTCACGCGCTTCACGTACTTGTAGAAGTACTTCCTCGGGCACTGGCGGAAGCTCTCGATCCGCGTGTGCGACCAGACGGGCATGGCGTCCCTCCGCTGATTCGGGAACCGCAGTCTAGCCAAGCACGAAGGCTGCCGCACCCGCAGAACCATGGGCGGATTCGGGTTCCGGGCGCCCTCGGCGGGGGCAACACGCGCGGGCACGTCCACGTAATTCAGGGCATGGGCAGAACGTTCACGCCGAAGGCACCCGCTTTCAACCGCGCGTCGAACGTGCGAGCCTGCGCCAGTACCGGCGCGGCGACCCCCCATCGACCCTGATCGGTAGCACGAGGAGTGCCCCATTCGCCGGGCGAACCGCACGCGCATGCGTCGCGAGTGAGCCGGCCGCGAGGTGAATCGTCATGCCTGCTGTGCTGATGTCCTTCGGTGGCTTCGTCACGCTGGTGATCGTGCTGTTCCTGTTGTCGGGATTCCGCTACATCCCGAACAACAAGATCGGCATCGTCGAGAAGCGCCTGAGCGGCAAGGGCTCGATCAAGAGCGGCATCATCGCCCTTGGTGGCGAGGCCGGTTTCCAGCCCGACATGCTGCGCGGTGGCCTCCACTACCTGCTGCCGATCCAGTACTCCGTCCACATCCTGCCGCTCGTGACCATTCCGCAGGGCCGGATCGGCTACGTGTTCGCGCGTGACGGCCAGGTGCTGGCGCCGTCGCAGACGCTCGCGTCCAACGAGAAGGCCGCCGATTTCCAGGACGCCGCAGCCTTCCTGCGCACCGGTGGCCAGCGTGGGCCGCAGCGCAAGATCCTGCGCGAGGGCACGTACGCCATCCACCTGTCGCAGTTCGTCGTGATCGCCGAGGAGCGCGTCTACGCTCTCGCGCTCGACAAGGCCGAGGCGGACCTGTTCGCGCGCATGGCGAAGATGATCAGCGAGCGCGCCGGCTTCTCGCCGGTCGTGATCAAGGGCACCGACGACATGGTCGGCATCGTGACCGTGCACGACGGCCCGTCGCTGCCCGTCGGCCAGATCATCGCGCCCACGGTCGGCGAGGACGCGACCAACGCCACGACGTACCACAACAGCTTCCAGGACCCGGAACGCTTCCTCGCCGCGGGCGGGCGACGCGGCCGCCAGCTGCAGGTGCTCGTCGAGGGCACGTACTACATCAACCGCCTGTTCGCGACGGTCGAGATGGTGCCCAAGACCATCATCGAAGTCGGCACGGTCGGCGTGGTCGTGAGCTACACCGGCGAGCTGGGCGCCGATCTCTCGGGCGAGGACTACAAGCACGGCGAGCTGGTGCAGAAGGGCCTGCGCGGCGTGTGGAGCGAAGCGCTCATGCCGGGCAAGTACGCGTTCAACACCTACGCCGGCAAGGTGAACGTCGTCCCGACCACCAACTTCATCCTCAAGTGGAACAAGTCGGAGTCCGGCGAGCACAAGTACGACGAGAACCTCACCGAGGTCTCGCTGATCACGAAGGACGCTTTCGAGCCGTCGCTGCCGCTGTCGGTCGTCGTGCACATCGACTACCGCAAGGCGCCGCTCGTGATCCAGCGCTTCGGTGACATCAAGCGCCTCGTGGAACAGACGCTCGACCCCATGGTGAGCGCGTACTTCAAGAACATCGGCCAGACCCGCACGCTGATCCAGCTGCTGCAGGACCGCAGCGCGATCCAGCAGATCGCGGGCGAGGAGATGAAGGCCAAGTTCGCGCAGTACAACCTCGAGCTCCAGGAGGTGCTGATCGGCACGCCCACGAGCGGCGCGCCCGGCGGCCAGATCGAGCAGATCCTGATCCAGCTCCGCTCGCGGCAGATCGCGACGGAGCAGGTCGAGACGTACAACCGCCAGCAGGTGGCGGCAGTCAAGGAGCGCGAGCTGCGCGAAGCCGAACAGCGCGCGCGCCAGCAGGCCGCGATCACCGAGGCCGAGCTGTCCATCACCGTGCAGGCCAACCAGGGCAAGGCCGACGTGGCCCGCGCCCAGCAGGAGTCGAGCCGCATCCAGACGCTCGCGACGGCCGAAGCCGAGAAGGTGCGCATCATGGGCGAAGGCGAAGGCCGCAAGATCAAGGCGATCGCGTCGGCCGACGCCGAGCGCGCGGCGCGCGTCGGCGTGGCGCAGGCGATGGCGATCGAGGAGCAGGTCCGCGCCTACGGCGGCCCGCGCTTCCAGCTCACGCAGATGGTGATGAACCGCTTCGCCGAGGCGATCCAGGCTTCGCGCGTGGACGTGGTCCCGCGCGTCGTCGTGGGCGGCGGCGCGAACGGTGGCGGCACGGGTGGCAACGTGATGGAGGCGCTGCTCACCATGCTGCTGTCCGAGAAGATCGGCGCCGACCTGGGCAGCGTGACGCCCGCGGCTCGCAGCGCCGAGGCGGATGCGATGCGCAAGAAGATCAGCGAAGGCATGCAGGGCGGCGACGCCCCGCAGAGCTGACGCGACGGCATCACGACGGGCCCGGGGCGATGCGCTCCGGGCCCGTTCGTCGTTCGGTGCGCGCCGGCTCGCGCCGCGGTGGCGGCGGGCGTACGATCGGGCCGCGCGCCGGAGTGTCCGCCGCGCACCGACCTCGCGACTCCGGGAGTTCCCATGCAGGTTTGCATCCCGATCGAACGCAACGACGGCCTCGCCAGTCCCACGAGCGGCCACTTCGGCAACACGCCCATGTTCATGGTGGTCGATACCGCCACCGGCGCCCTGCGCCCGATCGCCAATCCCGACCACCACGACGAGCACGGGCGTTGCCATCCGCTGCGTTCGCTCGAAGGCATTCCGGTCGACGTGGTCGTCCTGCGCGGCATCGGCGGCGGTGCGCTCTCGCAGCTCGAGGCGCGCGGCATCCGCGTCTACCAGGGCCAGCTCCCGACGGTGCAGGCCTGCCTCGACGCGCTCGCGGCGGGTTCGCTCGGCGAGGTGACGCGCGTGCACGCCTGCAGTCACCACGATCACGAGCACGATCACGCCTGAGACGGCGCGACGAGGACGACACGGCCCGGCGCTCGCGCGAGCGCCGGGCCGTCGTGTCGGCGCGGGGCAGGTCGGGCGACGAGGGCGCATTCGCGGCCGTCGTCCGGGAGAAGGCGCATGACGTCTCCCGCGCCGGCCTCCCGCGGGCGCACGTGCAACTCGTTGCCGAATCGAGCGTCGAGGCCAAGATCCTGCGAACGGGACGGCTCGATTGCTGGCACGAAACACAGGCCCCGGCCCGGTCATGACTTTGTTCAGAAAGTCGTTGCCTCGCCCGCGGCCCACGCCGAGTCTCCGCCGATCCGTCGTGGAGGATCGGCTCGTCTGGCACCTCGTTGCGACGTCCCCCGCTGACCATCCCCGCACGGCCGCGAAGAGCCGGTTCCGCATGCTGATTCCCGCGGCGGAATCCGGCCCGAGGTCCCCAGCCTCTGGAGGTGTCATGCGTCACTGCCTCGCAGTTGCCGTGAACCGGGCGATTCGTGTCGCCCTCGTGGCCACCGCCGCGATGCTCGCGCTGGCCGCGTTCCATCCCGTCCGAGCCGGCGAGCGAGCATTCGCTCCGGTGCAGTACGGCTTCCAGCCCAACGCACCGACGGTGGCGGATCACGTTCCCGGACGCGTGCTCGTGCAGCTCACGCCGGGCGCGAAGGCGGCGTCGACCACGGCGCGATCGCTGCGCTTCGGGCAGGTGTCGCGCGTCGCGCGCTTCGGCGTCGGCGGGGTCGACAACGTGCTGAGCCGCGTGCAGGCGCGCGCGCTGTCGCCGGCGTACATGGAGCCGATGAACACCGCGGAAGCCGAGCGGCTCGGCGTCGGACGCTGGTACGTGGTCGAGTTCGACCCCGCGCAGTCGGCGCCGGACGTGGCGGCGCAGTTCGCCGCGCTGCCCGACGTCCAGGCCGCGACGCTCGATTACGTCGCGTTCCCGGCGGCCGTGCCCGCGGATCCGCTCTACTCGATCCACTGGGGGCACAACAACACCGCCCAGATGCTGAGCTACAACTGGACGAACAACAATCACGAGACGGGCTCGCCGGTCGGCACGGTCGGGTTCGACACCAACGCCCAGGTGGCGTGGGACGGCGCGCAGGGCTTCGGCTCGAGCAGCGTCATCATCGCGATCATCGACACGGGCGTGCAGGCGGCCCACCCGGACCTCGTGCAGGTGGCCGGGTACGATTTCGGCGACAACGATACGAACCCCGACGACAACTCCGCCGCGGCCGGGCACGGCACGGCGTGCGCCGGCGTCGCGGCGGCGCGAAACAACTCGCTCGGCAGCGTCGGCATCGCCGCGGGCTGCAGCATCATGCCCCTCAAGGTCGCGAACAGCGCGGGCACGATGTCGTTCACGTCGATCCAGAACGCGCTCTACTGGGCGGCTGATCACGGTGCGAACATCATCAGCATGAGCCTCGGCGCGGCGATCTCCAGCGACGCCGCGACCGACGCGGCGATCCTGTACGCCTACAACGCCGGCTGCACGATCCTCGCCGCCACCGGCAACGAGAACGCCAGCACCATCAGCTACCCGGCCATCAACGCCAACGTGATCGGCGTCGGCGCGGCGTCGCCCTGCGGCGATCGCAAGCGCTCGAGCAGCCTGTCGTCCGAAGTGAACCCCGGCGTGAGCACCGACCCGCGCGGCTACACGTGCGACGGCGAGCGCTGGTGGGGCTCGAACTACGGCGTGACGACGCAGAACGCCGCCGGCGCGGTCGACGTGATCGCGCCCACGATCCTGCCCACCACCGACCGCCTCGGCTCGGCGGGATACGACGCGAGCGACTACTCGAAGTGGTTCAACGGCACGTCGTGCGCTACGCCGTACGCGGCGGGCGTCTGCGCGCTGATCAAGTCCGCGAACCCGAGCTTCACGCCGGCGCAGGTCCGCGCGCGGCTCACGTCGACGGCGCAGGACATCGTCAACGTCGAGTCCGTCGCCGGGTGGGATCGCTACTCCGGCTACGGCATGGTCGATGCGGCCGCCGCGGTCGCGGGCTCCGTGCCGGTCGACCAGGCGACGGTGACCTATCCCAACGGCGGCGAGTCGCTCACCGCGGGCTCGAGCGTCAACATCACGTGGACGGCCTCGGGTTCGTTCACGACGGTGAACCTCGACTACTCGTCCGACGGTGGCTCGACGTGGACGTCGATCGCGGCGGGCACGGCCAACGACGGCACGCAGGCGTGGACGGTGCCGACGACGACCACCACGACCGGCCGCGTGCGCGTGACGGGCGGCACCGCATCCGACCAGAGCAACGCGAACTTCAGCATCGTCACGGCCCCCGTCGACCAGGTGACGGTGACCTACCCGAACGGTGGCGAGTCGCTCACCGCGGGTTCGAGCGTCAACATCACGTGGACGTCCGTCGGCTCGTTCACGACGGTGAACCTCGACTACTCGTCCGACGGTGGCTCGACCTGGACGTCGATCGCGGCGGGCACGGCCAACGACGGCACGCAGGCGTGGACGGTGCCCTCGACGACCACGACCACCGGCCGTGTGCGCGTGACCGGCGGCACGGCCAACGACCAGAGCAACGCGAACTTCAGCATCGTCGCCTCGACCGGCTATGCGGCCCTGCCGTACAGCACGGGCTTCGAGGGTGGCGCGTTCGACGGGTACTGGACCACGAACGTGACCGCGAGCGGGCGGGTCCAGCTGACGACGGCGAACACCCCGCACGCGGGCTCGTACCACATGGTCATGGACTGCTCGGTCAGCAACAACTACAGCACGACCGACGCGAACCTGAAGCTGAACCTCGCGGGCAAGTCGCAGGTGAACCTGTCGTTCTGGTGGAAGGATTTCGGTGACGAGACCCAGACCCAGGACGGCATCTACTTCTCCAGCAACGGCGGCACGACGTACACCAAGGTGTACAGCCTCGCGCCGGCCAGCTACTCCAACAACACCTGGCGCAACGTCGTGCTCGACGTCGACGCGCTGGCGGCGGCCAACGGAATCACGCTCACGAACACGTTCGTGATCCGCTTCCAGCAGTACGACAATTACCCGGTCAGCGGTGCCGACGGCATGGCGTTCGACGACATCAGCGTGACGGAGCCTGCGGCGCTGCCCCCGGGCATCTCGGCCGAGTCGGAGCCCAACGACGCCTCGACGACGGCTGACGGCCCGGTCGGGACCGGCCGCGCGGTCACCGGCAGCGTCTCGACCTCGACCGACAACGACTACTACTACTTCGACGTCACGACCGCGGGTACGGTCAACATCTCGCTCGCGATCGGCGCGTCGGCCGACCTGGACTGGTTCCTCTACAACTCCTCGCTCACGCAGGTGGCGCAGGGCTATTCGACCGCGAATCCCGAGGTCGGGACGTACTCCGCGGCCGTCGGCCGGTACTACCTCAAGGTGAACGGTTACCTGGGAGCGACGAGCAGCTACACGCTCACGCTCACGGGCGGGCTCGCGAACGCGAACATCCCGCCGCAGAAGGGCGCGGCGGTCATGTCGCCGCTGCTCCCGCTCGTCAACGCGCTCCTGCCGAACGCGCCGAACCCGTTCCGCGCCGGGACGGTGATCCACTTCTCGCTGGCGCATCGCACGCCGGTGAACGTGCAGGTCATCGACGCGAATGGCCGTCACGTGGCGACGCTGCAGGACGGCGAGCTCGAGTCCGGCGTCCACCAGCTCGAGTGGGCGGGCCGGACGGCGGGAGGCACCGCGGCGCCGGCGGGCGTGTACTTCTACCGCATCGTCACGCCGGAGTTCTCGCAGACGCGGAAGATGGTGCTGATCAAGTAGGCCGCGAGACGGCCGTCAAGGCGAACGGGCCCGGGATGCGCGAGCATCCCGGGCCCGTCGTCGTCAGGATCGCGAGGCGCTGCGGCGCGTGGCCGCCTTCAGCCCCGCCGCGCGCGGTGGCGCCGCACCAGCGCGTTGGTCGACGCGTCGTGCGCGAGCGCGGGCTCGCCGGGCGCCTGCAGTTCGGCCACGATCTTCTGCGCGAGCACCTTGCCCAGCTCGACACCCCACTGGTCGAACGGGTTCACGTCCCAGATCGCGCCCTGCACGAATACGCTGTGCTCGTACAGCGCGACGAGCGCACCCAGCGTCGCCGGCGTGAGCGCATTGGCGAGGATCGTGCTGCTCGGGCGGTTGCCCGCGAACACCCGGTGCGGCACCAGCGCTGCCGCCGTGCCCTCGGCGCGCACCTGCTCGGCGGTCTTGCCGAATGCGAGCGCCTCGGACTGCGCGAACAGGTTGGCCATCAGGATGTCGTGGTGCGCGCCGCTCGGGTTCAGCGTGCGATGGAAGCCCAGGAAGTCGCACGGGATCAGCTCCGTGCCCTGGTGCACCAGCTGGTAGAACGAGTGCTGGCCGTTGGTGCCGGGCTCGCCCCAGAAGACGGGGCAGGTGGCCCACGCGACCGGCTCGCCGGCGAGCGTCACCGACTTGCCGTTCGATTCCATCGTGAGCTGCTGCAGGTAGGCGGGGAAGCGCGCGAGGTACTGGTCGTACGGCAGCACGGCGATCGAGCGCGCGCCGAAGAAGTTCACGTACCACACCGCGAGCAGGCCCATGATCGCGGGCAGGTTGCGGTCGAACGGCGCAGTGCGGAAGTGCTCGTCCATGGCGTGGAAGCCGGCGAGCATCTCGCGGAAGCGTTCCGGCCCGATCGCGAGCATGGTGGAGAGGCCGATCGCGGAGTCCATCGAATAGCGGCCGCCGACCCAGTCCCAGAACCCGAACATGTTCGCGGTGTCGATCCCGAACTTGCCGACCTCCGCCGCGTTCGTCGATACGGCGACGAAGTGCTTCGCGATCGCGGCGTCGTCCTTCAGCACCGCGAGCGCCCACGCGCGCGCGGTGTGCGCGTTGGTCATGGTCTCGAGCGTCGTGAAGGTCTTGGACGAGATCACGAACAGCGTCTCGGCGGCGTCGAGGTCGCGCACGGCCTCGGCGAAGTCGGTGCCGTCGACGTTGGAGACGAACCGCATCACGAGGCCGCGGTCGGCGTAGTGGCGCAGTGCCTGGTAGGCCATCACGGGGCCGAGGTCGGAGCCGCCGATGCCGACGTTGACGACGTTGCGGATGCGCCGGCCGGTGTGCCCGGTCCACGCGCCGGAGCGCACTCGGTCGCAGAAGGCGGCCATGCGGTCGAGCACGGCGTGCACGTCCGGCACCACGTCGCGGCCGTCGACCTCGATCCGGCGGTCGCGCGGCGCGCGCAGCGCGGTGTGCAGAACGGCGCGGTTCTCGGTGGCGTTGATCTTCTCGCCGCGGAACATGGCGTCGATCCGCGCGCGCAGGCCGCTCTCCTCGGCGAGCCGCACGAGCAGCGCCAGCGTCTCGGGCGTCGCGCGGTGCTTGGAGAAGTCGAGGAAGAGCCCGGCCGCTTCGGCGGTCATCCGCCCGGCGCGGGCGGGGTCCTGCGCGAACAGCTCGCGCAGGTGCGTGCCGCGGATCGCGGCGTGATGCACTTCGAGCGCCTTCCATGCGGGACGCTGGTTCGGGAGCGGCACGTTCGCCGTCATGGCGAGGACTCCTCGGTCGGAGGGGACGTGGGCCGCGGCGGGCCCCGGATGATCGATCGCGCGCGCAGTATGCGAACCGCGCGGCCCGAACGCCAGCGCGCGGCCCCCCTCGGGGCGGCGCCCGGCGCGCGGGTTGCGCGGCGCCGAACGCGCGATGAAACACGAAGGCCCGGGGCGTGCGCCCCGGGCCCGTGCGACGGTGTGCGATGGGGTGCGTCCGGCTACGGCTGCGCGCGGGTGTGCGAGATCGAGCGGACGTACGCGATGATGCTCGAGATCTGCGCCGGCGAGAGCGTCTGCGTCCACGACGGCATGAACACGGCCTTCTTGAAGTGGCCGCCGCCCAGGTCGATCACCGCGAACAGGTCCTTGTCGCTCTTCTTGCCGATGTACGTGGAGTCGGTGAGGTCGCGCGGCTTCACGTTGCGTTCCTTGGCGAGTCGCAGGCCGTAGGGGCCGTCGCCCTTGCCCTCGTCGCCGTGGCAGGCGACGCAGTGGTGCACGTACAGCTCGCGCCCGTCGGCGGGTACGCCCACAGGCGACTGCAGGTACGCGGCCAGCGTCGAGCGCGGGATCGCGGGGTTCGCGGTCCGCAGCGTGATCACGTAATCGGCGATGTCGCTGATCATCTGCGGCTCGAGCTTTTCGCCCCATGCCGGCATGATGTTCGAGCGCTTCGTATGTGCGCCGCCACGCGTGATCACGTCCACGATCTGCGCGCGATTCAGGCGGTCCATGAGCTCGGCGTCGTTCAGCCGCGCCACGTTCACGCCCAGCTTGGCGATCGAAGCCGATGCGTCGCCGTCGCCGTTGCCGGTGTTGCCGTGGCACATGGCGCAATGCGAGGCGAACGCCCGGCCGCCCCGCTGCGCGGCCGCCGCCGTCTGGACCGAGTCCTGCTGCGCCCGGAGCGAGTCGGCATGCGACATCGTGGGAGCGCCGGATTCGGACTTGGGCTGGCAGGAGGCCAGCAACCCGAGGGAAGCCGCGGTGACGAGCACCGCGACGAGGAACCGGAGGGATCGCATACCGTCTTCCTTTCGGAGGATCACCCGTCGTGCATCGACGCCGGCCGCGCTGCGGCCGGCACGTTCCATCCTGTCGTTCGAGGCGCCGTGCGCACAATACCACCAAAGGCGCAGGCCCCGTCCACCGTGCGGACCGCGCCTCAGACCTGCGGCGTGCCCGTCACCAGCCGCACGGTGTCGCGAGCGATGATCAGCTCCTCGTTGGTGGGAATCACGAGCACCTTCACCGGCGAATCGTCCGTCGAGATCGTGGCCTCGCAGCGCACCGCGGCCTCGTTGCGGGCGGCGTCCAGCTTCACGCCCATGAACTCGAGCCCGGCGAGCGAGCGGGCACGAATCGCGGCCGCGTTCTCACCGATGCCGCCGGTGAACAGCACCGCGTCCACGCCGCCCATGGCGCCGGCGTAGGCGGCGATGTACTTGCGCAGCCGGTAGCAGAACATGTCGACCGCCAGCTTCGCGCGCGCGTGCCCCTTCGCCTCCTCGGCCAGCAGCTCGCGCATGTCGTTGGAGACGCCCGAGACGCCGTAGAGGCCGGAGTGCTTGTTGAGCAGCGTGTTCACCTGCTGTTCGGTCAGCTCCTCGGCGTGCATGACGTGGAACACGACCGCCGGATCCATGTCGCCGGTGCGCGTGCCCATGAGCAGGCCCTCGAGCGGCGTGAAGCCCATGGACGTGTCCACCGACTTGCCGTGGTCGATCGCGCATACGCTGGCGCCGTTGCCGAGGTGGCAGGTGACCAGGCGCAGTTCCGAGCGGGGTCGCCCGAGCAGCGCCTGCGAGCGCCAGCCGACGAACCGGTGCGACGTGCCGTGGAAGCCGTAGCGGCGGATGCCATGGCGCGTGTAGAGCACGTGCGGCAGGCCGTAGAGGTACGCGTGCTGCGGCATCGTCTGGTGGTACGCGGTGTCGAACACCAGCGCGTGCGGCACGCTCGGCAGGATGCGCTTCGCCGCCTCGTACCCGCGCAGGTTGGGCGGGTTGTGCAGCGGCGCGAGCGACACGCACTCCTCGACCGCGCGGATCGCCTCGGGCGTCGCGAGCGCGGACTGCGTGAACTTCTCGCCGCCGTGCACGACGCGATGGCCCACGGCGTGGATCTCCGACGGATCCTGGATCACGCCGTGCTCCGGGTGCGTGAGCATGCGCACGATGTGCGCGAGCGCGTCACGATGCTCGAGGATCTCGCCCGAATCCGTGACGCGATCGCGGCCCTCGGCCTGGAACACGTGCACCGCGCTGGACGTGCCGATCCGCTCCACGAGCCCGCGGCCGATCTCGCGGTCGGCGTTCTTCTCGATCGCCTCGAGCGACGTCTCGATGAGCTGGTACTTGGCCGAGGACGAGCCGCAGTTGAGCACGAGGACCTTCATCGCCGCGCCTCCTTCGGGCCGCGCACCCGCGTGTTGCCGTCGTAGACGTGGAACCCGCGCCCGGTCTTCCGCCCGAGCCGGCCAGCGCGCACCATCTGGCGCAGCAGCGGGCACGGCCGGTACTTGAAGTCGCCGAGCTCGTGGAAGAGGTGCTCCATCCAGCCGAGCATCGTGTCGAGGCCGACGCGGTCGGCGTACTCGAGGGGGCCCATCTTGAACTCGTAGCCGAGCTTGAGCGCGAGATCGACGTCCTCGGCGTTCGCGACGCCTTCCATGACGATGTACATCGCCTCGTTCACGAACGGCAGGATCGCGCGCGTGACCACGTAGCCGGGGTACTCGAAGACCTGGATCACGGTCTTGTCGAGCGTCGCGGCGAACGCCTCGGCGCGCTGGAACGTGGCGTCCGACGTGTCGGTGCCGCGCACCATCTCGACGATCGGGCTGCTGGTGACCGGGTGCATGAAGTGCATGCCGACCACGCGGTCGGCGCGGCCCGAAGCGGCGCCGATCTCGGTGACGCTCAGCGTCGAGGTCGAGGTGATGAAGATGGTCTCGGGCGGGCAGATCGCGTCCATGCGCAGCATGACCGCCTGCTTGAGCGGCAGGTCCTCGGACACGGCTTCGACCAGCAGGTCGCTGTCCGCGAGCGTGGTCGCGTCGATCGTGAAGCGAATGCGGGAGAGGATCGCCTTCTTCTCGGACGCCGTGATGCCCCACTTGCCGAGTTCGTCGTCGAGGTTCCCGACCAGCTCCTCGCGCGACGCGGCGGCACGTTCCTCCGACACCTCGAGCAGGTTCACGTCGATGCCGCACGACGCGACTTTCTGCGCCAGGGACCGCCCCAGCAGCCCGCCTCCCACGATGCCGATCTTGCGGAATTCCACGGCTTCCTCCCGAACGTCACGATCCCGACCGCCCCGGCACGGCGCACGGGGCACGCTTTCCCAAGATAACCTCAAAGCGCGGTGGATGCGCGGCTTGCGGGGCGAGCGTTCACTCGTGGGTGCCCGCACGGGAAAAGCGCACGGAAACCGGGATTTCGCAGGCAAGTCACCGGGAAATGTCGATAACGAGAGGGTCGGCTCGAAAATCCACACGACCCACGGTTTCCGTTCGAGGAGAATCCCATGTCTTCCCGCTTCGTCCTGTCCATCGCGTTGTTCGCGCTGCTGGCGGCTCCGGCCGCCGCGCTCGACCTGCGTCCCGCGTCCATCGTGACGCACGCCGGGATCACCGAGGCCCGCCTCACCGGCGACTTCTGGCCGAGCACGGACGCGCAGCGGCTCGCGCTCGCCGTCGAAGGCTCGTACCCGGTGCTGCCGGGCGTGTCGTTCGAGATCGGCGCCGGCTTCGTCGGCCGTGGCGGCGACCTCGGCCTGCAGCCGATCGAAGTGTCGGACGGGTTCGGTGGCTGGGTGCCGATCGGCGACCTCCACGTCCGCTACGACGCCGATTACCTGCAGTTCCCGGTGCTGCTCCGGATCACGAGCCCGCGCGGTGCGATCCGTCCGCTGGTGCTGGCGGGACCCACGCTCTCGATCAAGACGGGTCAGCGCTGGTGGGTCCACGAGAAGGGCTGGTCTCACGAGGGCATCGCCGAGGACACGTTTCGCCGTTTCGACTGGGGCGTGACGGGCGGGGCCGGGCTCGAGGCGGACACCCGCCTCGGCACGTGGTCGGTCGAGGGCCGCTACACGCAGGGCATGATGGACATCATGCGGCCGGGCTCGACCGGAGGCGCGGTGAAGAACCGCGACGTCCAGCTCACCGTGGGCCTGCGCCGCAACTGGCGCGACGCGAGCTGACGCGACCACCACGTCCGCATCGACGGCCCTCCCTGCGACCGGGAGGGCCGTCGGCGTTTCCGCGGCGGCGTTCGTCGGGGCGGTCTTGCGTGGCTCGCGTGCAGGGGGCAGGCTGCGCGCGCGCACCCGCGCCGGCGCCGCGTTCGCGGCGGCGAACCCGGACCCGACGCCATGGATCTCGACTTCTCCGCGCTGGCCGCGACCGACGTCTACCGCTTCATGATCTCCGCGGTGGTGCCGCGGCCGATCGCGTGGGTGTCGACGCGCGATGCCGGCGGCGGCACGAACCTCGCGCCGTTCTCGTACTTCGTGCCGCTCTCGAGCGCGCCGCCTCTGGTCGGGATCGCGATCCTCGAGCGCGAGGGTGATCCCAAGGACACGCTGCGCAACATCCGCGAGAGCGGCGAGTTCGTGATCAACGTCGTGAGCGAGCCGCTGCTGGATGCGATGGTGACCAGCGCGGGCGACTGGCCGCGCGGCACGAGCGAGTTCGAGCGGGCGCGCGTCACGCCGGCGCCCGCGGCGGGCGTCGCCGCGCCATGCGTCGCGGAGGCGCCGATCCATCTCGCGTGCCGGCTCGAGCGCGAGATCCCGTTCGGCGGCACGACGTTCGTCGTCGGCCGCGTGCTGGGGGCGCACGTGGACGACGGCGTGCTCACCGACGGACGCGTGGACGCGACCAAGCTGCAACCGGTGGGCCGCATGGGCGGCGAGTTCTACATGCCGTTCCGCGAACTGGCCAAGGTGCCGCGTCCGCGCGTCTCGCGCGCGACCGGCGAAACGCTCGGCTGACCGGAGGAGCCCACATGCGTCGCATTCCCGCCACGGTGCTCGGCCTCGCGCTCGCCGCGCGCATCGTCCTGCCCGTGCCCGCCCGCGCCGAGGAAGGCCTGCTCGAACGCTACAGCGCCACCGACCGCTTCCGCTCGGGCAGCCCGCGCGCGTTCGCGATCGTGCCGGGCGGGCGCGAGGTGCTGTTCCTGCGCTCGGGCCCGCGCGATCGCGTCAACGACCTCTGGTCGCTCGACGTCGCGACCGGCCGCGAGCGCGTGCTGCTCACGGCCGCGCAACTGCTCGCCGGAGCGCAGGAGGCGCTCACCCCCGAGGAGCGCGCCCGCCGCGAGCGCATGCGGCTTTCGGCGCGCGGCATCGCCGGGTTCGAGCTCTCGCGCGACGGCGCGCGCGTGCTGGTCCCGCTCTCCGGGCGGTTGTTCGTGCTCGAGCGCGCGAGCGGCGCGGTGCGCGAGCTCTCGCCGGGCGCGCCGCCCGCCGAGGACGCGCGCTTCTCGCCCGAAGGCGCCCGCGTGGCCTGCCTGCGCGGCGGCGACCTCTGCGCGATCGATCTCGCGACCGGCGCCGAGCGCGTGGTGGTGGCGCACGAGGGCGCGGGCGTCACGTGGGGCCGCGCGGAGTTCGTGGCGCAGGAGGAGATGGGCCGCTTCGAGGGCTGGTGGTGGTCACCCGACGCGAAGCGCCTGCTGGTGCAGCGCACCGACGAATCGCACGTCGAGACGTTGCGCATCTCGGACCCCGCGCACCCCGAGGCGCCGCTACAGGAGTGGGCGTATCCGCGCCCGGGCCGCACCAACGCGGACGTGCGGCTCGCGATCCTGCCCGCGGACGGCGCGGGCGAGCGCGTCGACGTGACGTGGGACCGCGCGCGCTGGCCGTACCTCTGCCGCGCGCTCTGGCCCGCGGGCGGCGCGCCGGTGCTGGTGGTGATGGACCGCGGCCAGCACGAGGCGGCCGTGCTCGCGGTGGACGCGGCGACCGGCGCGACGCGCGTGCGGTTCACCGAGACCGATTCGCTCTGGCTCAACCTGTCCGCGGGCTCGCCGCGCGCGCTGGCCGGGGGCCGCTCGTTGCTGTGGATCGCCGAGCGCGACGACTCCGGCCCGTGGCTCGAGCGGCGCACCGACGGCGCGCCGCCCGTGCGGCTCACGCCGCCCGGCCTGCGCGTGCTGCAGCTGGTCGCGGTCGACGAGCCGAAGGGCGTGGCGTGGGTGATCGCGAGCGACGATCCGCTCGAGTCGCACCTCTGGCGCGTGCCGCTCGCGGGCCGGGGTGCGCCGAAGCGCATGGGCGCCGACGTGGGCGAGGAGACCGCCACGTTCGCCGAGTCCGGCTCGATGCACGTGCGCGCGCTGCGCCCCGTGCGCGGCATCGCGCGCTGGTCGCTCGAGGACGGCGACGGCCGCATGCTCGCCATCGTGCGCTCGCTCGCCGAGAGCCCGGGCGAGCTGCCGCCGGTCGAGTACGTGCGCGTGGGCGCGGATTCGCTGAACGCGTGCATCGTGCGGCCGCGCGACTTCGATCCGCGCCGGCGCTACCCGGTGGTCGAGTGGGCGTACGGCGGCCCGCACTACTGCCAGGTGACGCGCGTGGCGGCCGCGTACGTGCTCGAACAGTGGCTCGCCGACCAGGGCTTCGTGGTGGTGTGCGTCGACGGCCGCGGCACGCCGCGCCGCGGCCGCACCTGGGAGCGCGCGATCCGCGGCGACCTCGTCGCACGCGCACTCGCCGACCACGTGCAGGGCGTGCGCGCGCTGTGCCCGCGCTACCCGCAGCTCGATCCCGATCGCGTCGGCGCCACGGGCTGGTCGTTCGGCGGCACGTTCGCGGTGTTCGCGGTCGAGCGCGAGCCGTCGCTCTATCGCGCGGCCGTCGCCGGCGCGCCGGTCGTCGACTGGCGCGACTACGACACGTTCTACACCGAGCGCTACCTCGGCCTGCCCGCGGAGGATTCGCTCGCGTACGCGCGCAGTTCGCCGCTCACGTACGCCGCGGACCTCGTGCGGCCGCTGCTCGTGATCCACGGCACCGCGGACGACAACGTCTACTTCTTCAACAGCCTCAAGCTCGCCGACGCCCTGAACCGGGCCGGCCGGAGCTGGTCGTTCCTGCCGCTGCCCGGCCAGACCCACGGCCCGATCGAAGCCGCCCAAGTGAGACAGGTTTACGGGCGCATGGCGGAGTTCTTCCAGCGTGAACTCGGAGGGCCCGGAGATGCCGCTCCGCCGCGGCCCTGAGCTTTTCGCGTGCGTTTTCCGGCTGGAGATCGTTGGAGGGAGTGCTAGTCTGCGCGCATTCGGCGGGGCAAGGAGGCCGTTGGGCGCCGACTCCATCCTCGGAGGCCTCCATGACGATCGCCATGTCCGAATCCCGCCCCACGGGTTCGCGACTCGGCCGCGCCGCACGCGCGACGAGTGCACTCGTGCTCCTCGGCGCCATCGTGTTCCTGATGGGCCAGGGACTTCCCACCGCGTACTCGCTGCAGACGCAGCCGCTCGAATCCGCGTGCTTTTTCGTGATGATGCTCGGGCTCGCGGTGAGCACGCGCCATCCGCTGGATGGCGGCCTGACCACGCTCGTGGGCTGGGCCGGGTTCCTGCTCGCGACGCGCGGCCACGGCGCCGTGCACGGCTCACCGTTCCTGCTCGCCGCGGTCGCCTCGCTCGCCGCGGGGCTGCTCGCGCGGCGTTCGCCGCGTCCCGCCTGACCGGGAGGGACGCGGCATGAGCGGGACCGCGCGCATTCCGGTGCGCGGTCCCGAGGACGTGTGGACGTTCACGCAGCGCAACGTCCCGCTCTGGGACGTGCTCGAGTGCTTCCCCACGGACGCGATCGGCCCGCGCGGTCCCGCCGACGCGCCGCGGCCCTACGAGGTGAAGCCGGTCACGATCGAGACCGATCTCGGCTGGTCGTTCGAGACCGACATCCAGTACGGCACGTGGGTGTTCCGCCCGCGCTCGCCGCGCACGACCGGCATGATGAAGTGGTGCCGCGAACGCGGGCTCGAGCCCGGCGACACGATCGTGTTCGAGCCCGCGGGCGAACGCACGTTCCGGCTGCGGCTGGAAAAGGCAGGCGGGGCGCCTCCGGTGTGACCGGCGCCCCGCCGTGGGGAGTCGCGTTCGTGCCCCGCGTGCGTCAGGGCACCTCGACCGTGCGCACCGGCGTCGTCGCGAGCTTGTCCGAGCCCGCGAGCGCCTCGACCTGGAAACCGACGTTCGCGCCCGAGCGCAGCCCGATCGGCAGCGGGTCCGAACGCAGCGCCCACTCGGTGCCCTCCACCTCGGGCGAGCGCGCAGCCACGCCGAGCGTCGCGTCGAGGAACACGACGCGGTAGTGCGTCGCGCCCAGCACGGGCGTCCACGTGATCATCACCGCGCCCGGGCTCACGCGGTTGGTCTCGGCCGCGAACGTCGCCGCCGAGCCGGGCGCGCCCGGCGCCGCGCGCAGCGTGTCGTGCGTCGCGGTGCGCGTGCGCCAGAGCCACGTGCCGCCCACGCCGACCGCGAGCAGCAGCGCGAACCCCCACGCGAGCGCGGGCGAGCCGAAGAACGATCCGCGCCGGCGTTCCGGGACCGGCGCCGGCCGATCGACGCGACGCGTCTCGCGCACGGGCTCGGGCGCCGGAGCCGGCGCGAGCCCGGCGTCGGGCACCGAGGCGAGCGCCGAGATCGTCGCGCGCAGCTTTGGGTCGGCCTGCGCGAGGCCGGTATCGGCCGCGCGCGCCGGCGGATCCTCGAAGTCGCGCAGCATGGCGACCAGTGACAGGCAGCGCGTGCAACCGTCCACGTGCGCGCGCTCGGGATGCCCCTTGGGCAGCTTGGCGATCCGTCCCAGTTCTTCGATCGGGACGCAGGTGTCGCTCATGGCGTGTGGCCTCCGCTCGATTCCGTTCCCAACGCCGCGCGCAGCTTGCGCCGTGCCGACTGCAGCACGCCGCGCGCGCCGGATGTCGCGTCCAGCTCCAGCACGCGGGTGATCTCGTCCACGTGCAACCCCTCGTACGCCCGCAGCCACAGGGCCCGCCGCTCGAGCGGGTCCAGCGCCGATTCCATCGCCCGCAGCACCCGCCGCAGGTCCTCGCGCTGCGCGAACGCGTCGTCCGGTGCGGTGCGCAGCCCGTCCAGCTCCTCCATGTCCACATCGGGATCGCGGCGCAGCGGCCGCCGGCGCAGCGCGCTCCGGCAGCGGTTGCGCGCGATCGCGAACAACCACGACGATACCGCGGCCCGCGAACCGAACTCGGGCAGGCCGCGCCAGGCCCGCACGAGGCACTCCTGCGTCACGTCGAGTGCCAGCTCGCGGTCGCGCAGGATGCCATGGCACCAGAGGTAGATGCGCTCGCGCCAGCGGAGCAGCAGCGTTTCCGCGGCGCGGCGCCCGGCCTCCGAGCCCGGGTCCTGCTGGAACGTGGCGACCAGCGCGTCGTCGTCGAGCGCCGCCAGGTCGTCCCGTTCCATGCGATTGGACCTCCGGTTCGCGAAACCGTCACCGGCCGGTGGGAGTGGCGGCCGACGCCGGCACCGGCCACCCGGGCAACCCCCGCCGTGGCAGTCGAATGCGGACGGCCGGGTCGCCGAGCACCACGAACCCCGCCCAGTGGGCCGGGCTGTTCCAGTGCTCGGATGTTCTCATTTCATCGCGCGCCCGCGCCAGCGCCGCGCCCACGTCGAGGCCGTCGTCGAGCGCGCGGTAGAAGCTCGGGACGAACTCTGCCGTGGCCGCGTCGGAGACGGGCCAGCGCGTGCCGATCACCGTGCCCGCGCCGGCGGCGACGAACGCGGTCGCGAGGCCCTGCGCGCCCGTGAGCATGTTGTCGCCCGCCTGCGCCGACGAGCAGCCGGCGAGCACGACCAGGTCCGCGCGCAGGCGCAGCGCCGCGATCGCGGGGGCGCGCACCCACGCGTCGTCGCGGCGCGGGTCGCCCAGCAGCACGCCGCAATGCCACGGGTCGTCCGCGTCGTCGGCGACGTGCGCCGCGACGTGGATCGCCGCCGCGGCCGGCATCGCCGCGAGCGACGCGCGCACCGAGGCGCCGTCGCGCGGCGTGCGCGCGTCGGTGCCGGCGTAGCGGGCCGCGAGCCACGCGCGCTCGCGCTCGACGCCCGCGAGGCGAGCGCCGCCGGGGCCCGCCGGGTTCGCGAGTACGAGCAGACCGTGCGGCGCGCCGGCGCCGGCGCGCGTGCGCAGCCGCGCGAGCGTCGAGAGCGAGGGCACGCTGGCCACGTCCACGCGCGCAGCGGCCGCGGCGCCCGGCAGCGGAAGCAGCGCCCACGGCAGCGCGTCGGCCAGGCCGCCGCCGCTCACGATCACGCGCCGCGTGTTCGCGAACAGGTCGCGGAACGGCGCGAGCAGGTCGCGCGCGAGCGCGGCCGCCGCGGCCTCGCGCAGGGGCGCCGCCGCGGGTGCGGGATCGGCGGCGAGGCCCGCCAGCCGATCCGCGCGGCCCTCGAGCGCGTCGATGCCGTGGATCACCTCGAGCCGCAGCGCGTCGCGCGTGAGCGCGAACACCAGCAGGCTGTCGCGAGCGTAGAAGAAGTCGAGCGCGAGCTCGCCCGGGCGCAGCACGCGCCGCTGCAGCGCGTCGGCGGTGACGGGCGGCGCCGCGCGCCCGGCCGCGCGCTCTTCGAGCGTGCGGCCCTTCACGTGCTGCAGCAGGTCGAAGACCTCGCGCACCACGGCGTCGCGCCCGGCCGCGGGCGCCACGGCGACCCGCGCGCCGGAGGCCGAGCCCCACGTGCGCATGTCCCAGATCTCCAGCGATTCGCGCCACTCCGGTGTGCCGAGCCCGCTCCGCGCGCGCTCCCACTGCGCGAGCGCGGCGTCGAAGCACGCGTGCGCGCGAGCGCGCTGGCCCGCGGCCGCGGCGGAAAGCGACTCGTTGAGCCACGCGTAGACGAGGCGCGCGCGGCCGCGCGCCGAGGCCGTGTCGATCGCGGCGCGCGCCTCGGTCCAGCGCTGCAGTGCCTCCTGCGGCCGGCCCGAGGCGTCGAGCAGCGTCGCGGTGGCCGCGCGCACCATGACGGCGTCGACCTGGTCGACGCTGCGATCCGGCGTGGTCTCGCGCCAGTGCTCCAGCAGCGCCAGCGCCTCGGCGGTGCGGCCGCGCTGGTGCAGCAGCCGCGCGCGTGTCACGGCGAGCGTTCCCGACGGCGCGACGTGCAGCGAATCGCACAGCGCCCACGCGCGGGCCGCCGCGCCCTCGGCGCCGTCGAATCGCTGCTGCGCCACGCGCACGCGCGCCAGCTGCTCGAGCACGTCGAGCCGGCCCGCGCGCCGGATCCGCGCGCCGCCCGAATCGGCCACGGCCTGCAGCACGGCCGCGGCGTCCTCGGTGCGCCCGAACTGCAGCAGCACGTGCGACAAGTTGCTCGCGGTCGTCGCCGCCTCGTCCCAGCGCTCCAGCCGCTGTTGGATCGCGAGCGCGCGCCGGTAGCAGGGCGCCGCGCCCGCGGGGTCGCCGGCCAGCTCCTGGTGCACGGCGAGGTTGTTGAGCGCGTAGGCCTCCGCCACCGGATCGTCGAGGTGGCGCGACTCGCGCACGAGCTCGATGTCGATTCGCTGCGCCTCCGCCGCCCGGCCGAGCTGGAACAGCGCGCGCGCGAGCCCGATGCGCACGATGCGGCGGGGATTGATGTCGAGCGTGGGCGAGTACTCGCGCAGCGCCGCGCGATACCCGCGCACCGCGTTCGCGGCGCGGCCCGCAACCAGGTCCATGTAGGCGAGCGCGAGGTGCGCGGGCGCGGCGTGCCGCGGGCGGCGCGCCGCGCGAGCGAGCGCGAGCAGCTCGCCCGCTTCGGCGCGCGCCTCAGTCGTGCGCTGTTCGAGCATGTCCGCGGAGGCGCGCGTCGCGAGCACGCGGCAGAGCAGCAGCGTATCGCGCGTGGCGCGCGCTCGCGCGAGCGCCGGCGCCGAGAGCCGGCGGGCCTCGGCGTACTGGCCCCATTGCATGGCGAGCGCCGCGCGCTGGGCGCGCGTGACGACGCGCAGCTCGCTGTCGGCGGGCGCCGCCGCCTCGATCGCGTCGAGCCACGCCCACACGCGCTCGCGCGGCGCGCAGCCCACCGTGGAGTCGAAATGCGCCACCACGGCCGCATAGCGCGCGGAGAGCCTCGGGGCCGCGGCGCCGGCCGGGTGCGGAGCGAGCAGGAGCAGAAGGAGGATGGAGGACTTCCGCAGGCGGGACGACGCCTGTCGGAGCATGCGTTCATCGTATCGGCCGTCCCGACGGGCGTCCACGGCCGCACGTCCCGCCGGGGGACGTCGCGTGAACGCGAACGCGCCGCAGGCTGAGGTCCCCGGCGCGTTCGGGTCTGGACGGCGGGATCAGGCGGGGATCTTCGCGAGCACCTCCGCTGGGTCGGGGAACCGGCCCTCGGCACGCTTGGAAAAGACCAGCGCGCCGTCCACGGTCACCTCGAACTCACCTCCGCTGCCACGGACGAGCGAAGGTTCGATGCCACGCTCCCTGCGAATCGCGGCCGCCAGACTGGAGGCCCGGGGGAGGTAGTTTCACTGCACGCAGTAACGGATCTCGATCGTCATCGGTTGCTCCTGCGCCGTTCCGTGGGGAAGTCGGCAGTCGCCGCCACGAGCCGCCACGGCCGGCCCGCGATGGACGCGGTAGCACGCACGCGAGTAGAGCACGGCGGGCCGGAGCGCCGCCAGCGCCGCACGCACCATTTGACCTCCCCGCGCCCTCGCGGCACCTTGGCCGCGATGACTCCGACCTCGCAGGACACCTTCGCGGCGCTGCGCCGCGCACTCGGTGACGCGTTGCGCACCGACGAGCCGCTGCGGCACCACACGACGTTCCGCATCGGCGGGCCCGCGGACTTCTTCGTCGCGCCCACCGAGCCGGACGCGCTGGTCGCGGCGCTCGCGGCGGCGCACGCGCTCGCGCTGCCGGTGCACCTGATCGGCGGCGGCAGCAACCTGCTGGTCTCCGACGACGGACTGCGTGGGCTCGTGGTGCGGAACGACTGCCACCGCGTCGAGTTCGACGGAACGGTCGCGCACGTGCCGTGCGGCGCCGACTATCTCGAGTTCATCCAGCTCTGCCGCGAGCGCGGGCTCGCCGGGCTCGCGTACGCGGCCGGCATTCCGGGCACGGTGGGCGGCGCGCTCTACGGCAACGCGGGGTGCTACGGGCAGGACATCGGCTCGCGCGTGATCGAGTGCACGGTCGCCGCGCTCGACGGCTCGCGGGTCGAGACGCACCCGGCGGCGTGGTTCGAGTTCGGCTATCGCGATTCGCGCCTGAAGCGCGAGCCGTACGTGCTGCTCTCCTGCGTGCTGCGGCTCGAGCCGGGCGATCCGGCCGAGATCCAGCGGGAGATCGACGAGAAGCTCGAGATCCGCCGCGTGAAGCACCCGCAGTGGCGCACCGAGCCCACGGCGGGCTCCTACTTCAAGAACCTGCCGCCGGGCTTCCAGGTGCCGGGGTTGCCGCACTCGCCCGGCACGCAGCGCATCCCGGCGGGCGCGCTGCTCGACGCCTGCGACTGCCGCGGCCTCCGCGTCGGCGATGCGGCCGTGTTCGCGAAGCACGCCAACATCCTCGTCAACGCCGGCCACGCGACCGCCCGCGACGTGCTGGCGCTCGCGGAGATCATGAAGTCGCGTGTGCGGGAGCGCTTCGGGGTGGAGCTCGAGGAGGAGGTCATGTTCCTCGGCGCCCGCCCGGAACGGACCGCCGGCGCCTGAAAGCGTCTCGGAACACGCGTCTTGCGGCCATCGCCCCGCGGGGCGATGGCCGTTTGCGCTCGCGCGGCGCGGGGCGCGATCCTGAGCGCATGGGAAAGGTCCTGCAGGAACGCCTGCTCTCCAAGCGCTTCGAGGGTCCGCATCACGAAGCGGTCCTCAACATCATCCTCGCGAGCAACCATCTCCGTGGCCTCATGGACGAAGTGTTCGAGGGCGCGGGGCTCACGGCGCCGCAATACAACGTGCTCCGCATCCTGAACGGCGCGTTCCCGAACGGGTACTCGCGGGGCGACATCGCCCGCCGCGTGCTCGATCGGGCGCCGGACTTGACGCGCATGATCGACCGGCTCGTCCGGGCCGGCCTGGTCAAGCGCGGTGCGTCCAGCGAGGACGGCCGCCAGTCGATCGCCCGCATCACGCCCAAGGGGCGCGACCTGCTCGCGCGCATGCACGAACGCGTGGGTGCGGTGCAGCGGCTGACGGCGAAGCGGCTCAACGCGCGCGAGGCCCGCGAACTCTCGAGGCTCTGCGAGAAGCTCTACGGCGAGCTCGACTGACGGCGTGCGGCACGCGGCAGCCTGAAAGGCCTCAGCCGCCGATCGCGCTCATGCCGCGCGCGGGCTGCACGTAGTCGGGCTGGCCGACGAGGTGGCCGGGCGCCTTGCGCTGCACCGCGGCGCGCACGAGCGCCTCGATCGCGTCGTCGTCCGCGCCGCCGCGCAGCGCCGCTCGCACGTCGTACTCGCGGTGCGCGAACAGGCACGTGCGCAGTTGTCCGTCGGCGGTGATCCGGATGCGGTCGCAGTGTCCGCAGAAGGGCCGCGTCACCGAGGCGATGATGCCCACGCGGCCGCGGCCGTCGGCGTAGCGCCACGTGCGCGCGGGCGCGCTGGGATCGTGGCCCTCGTCGGCCACGAGCTCGAACTCGCCCTGGAGCGCGGCGAGGATCTCGTCCGCCGACACGAGCCGTGAACGGTCCCAGAGCTGCTGCGCGTCCAGCGGCATCCACTCGATGAAGCGCAGCTCGTGGCCCTCGGCGCGCGCGTAGCGCGCGAGCGCCAGCGCCTCGTCCTCGTTCTCGCCCTTCACGAGCACGGCGTTCAGCTTGACCGGCGCGAGCCCGGCGTCGCGCGCCGCGGCGATGCCGGCGAGCACGTCGGCGAGCCGGTCGCGCCGCGCGATGCGCTCGAAGCGCTCGCGCGAGAGCGTGTCGAGGCTCACGTTGACGCGCGAGAGCCCGGCGTCGCGGAGCTCTGCGGCCAGCGTCGCGAGCGCGATGCCGTTGGTGGTGAGCGAAAGGTCCAGCGTGGGCGAGAGCGCGCGCAGCTCGCGCACCAGCGTGACCAGGTCCTTGCGCACGGTGGGCTCGCCGCCCGTCAGGCGCACGCCGTCGACGCCGGCTTCGACGCAAACGCGCGCGAAGCGGGCGATCTCCTCGTACGAGAGGATCTGCTCGCGCGGCAGCCACGGCATGCCCTCGGCGGGCATGCAGTACGTGCAGCGCAGGTTGCAGCGGTCCGTGACCGAGATCCGGAGGTCGCGCACCGTCCGGCCCTGGGTGTCCACGAAGGGGCTGCGGAGGCTCATGACGAGGGAGTGTACCCGCGGCCGCGAAATGCCGACAACGCATCCAGAGGGGTGAAGGCCCGTTCGGAGAGCGGATTTGCGGCTTCCGGACGTCGCTCGGCCCCGGCGCGCCCGATGAGGGCGCACGATCGTTACCGATCCGCCCGCTTCCGGAGGCCGTCATGCACCGCTTCGTCCGAGTCGCCGCCACCGGCCTCGTCGCGTTCGCCCTGTGCGCGGCCGCGCCGCGTGCGTTCGCCGCGACCGCGGACGACGTCGCGAACCTGCTCCCCGAGACGCCGGTCACCGCCGAGGTGCTCACGCCCGATTACTCGCCGCAGATGCAGGCGATCTCGCGGCGCATCATGAACGCCGCGCAGGCGGACCCGAAATGGTTCCAGTCGTGGGTCGCGCAGCATCCGCGCGGCGCGCTGCCGTGGCACCCGAAGCTCGGCGTCACGAAGCCGGAGTACGACCTCTACATGCGCGAGGGTCGCGCGGCCCATTTCGCGGTGCGCACCCGCGTACGGCTCACGTTCGAGAAGGGCGCGGGCGGGCGGCGCTGGACGATCCGCGGCTGGGGCGTGCTCGATCCGATCGACGGGCTCGTGCTCGACCTCGACGGCAATCGCGCCGTGTCCCCGCGCTGGGGCGTGCTGGCGTTCCTCGGCTCGGCCGCGCCCACCGATCCCGGCGTGCAGCTGCCGTGGCGGTGGTACGCGGTCTGGAAGGCCACGCACCAGGTGGGCGACGCGACGAAGGGCGGGCAGGTGCTCGCGGCGAGCCTGCACGTGGGGCCGCTCGGCGACGGCCGCACGCTGGGCCTCTACTGGGTCGCCCGCCGCCTCAACGGCGGCCGCAAGCTCGACGACGAGTTCCTGCTCCTGCGCTTTCCCGCGCGGACTCGCTGATCAGCGCGGCGCGTCCGCCGCTCCGGCGTCCCCGGGGCTCTCCGGCGCGCGCGGCGGGAACACGTCCCACTCGGGGCCGAACTGCGCGAGGAACTCCGGCCCCAGCGCGCGGCCGGTGACGTGCACGGGCAGCATCACCACGGCGCCGAGGTAGGGGATCAGCATGAGCAGCAGCCCGACGCAGCACGTCGCGATGCCCGCGACCACCAGCGCGATCGCGGCGCCGATCCCGAGCACGACCAGGAACAGCGCGTAAGCGACGAACTCGCCCGGGTGGCTCCAGAACAGCGGCCCGAAGCGGCGCCACGCTTCCGTCGCGTTCTCCTCGTAGCGCCACATGAGCGGCACCACGAACTCGCGCGCGAGCAGCAGCACGAACGCGATCGCCAACATCGCGAGCACGCCGAGCCCCACGCTCGCGAAGCCGAGCGCGCCGGGCAGCACGAAGTCGCCGCCGCGCAGCAGGAGCGCCAGCGTGTTCGCGAACGGCAGCAGCACGAGCGCTCCGGGCACGAGCCACGCGAAGCTGAACGCGGCGCCCCAGAGGAACAGCGACTTCCCGAGCCGCCCGTGGCGGCGCCAGGGGCCGAGGAACGCGGGCTTCTCGAGCACGACGTTCTCGAGGAACACGAACTGCGCGCGCGCGCTCACCCAGCCGAGCACCACGAGCACGACGCACACGATCAGCATGCCGACGGCGATCCCGATCAACACGATCGGGTGATCGAGCAGCCACGCGAGCTGGTCGAGCGCGGTCTCCGCGGCGTGCGAGCCGGAGCCGCGTCCGTGCGAGCCGCCGCCCAGGTTCCAGCCGGCTCCGCTCCCGGCCGAATCGAGCATGCGCGCGAGGAACGCCGAGAGCCCGAGCACGAGCCACGCTTCGACGTGGAAGGGCCGGAACAGCATCCGGCGCATGCGATCCCACGACCGTGCGAGCGGGGCGGTGTACGAACGTTCCACCGGGAGCCTCCGTGTCTCCGCGGACCGCGCGCCGCGCGCGACCCGGCCGGGAGCATACCGGGCCGCGTGCCGGGGAGCACGCGGAACGCGCGGCCGCTATACTGCCCACGATGCCGAACCGACCGCTGCTGCTCGTCGTCTCGACGCTGGTGCTCGTGCTCGCGCTGGGCGCGGTGTACTGGATGTCGCACTTCGGACCGCGCGCGCACGAGCCCGAGCGCGTGCCGCCGCGGCCGCTGCCGTCGCTCGACCGCGTCGCGGTCTGGCATGGCGCGGCGCCGCTGACCGCGGACTCTCTCGCCGGCCGGCCGGTAGCGCTGCTGCTCTGGAGCGACACCGACCCGCGTGCGCTCGCCGCGCTGCCGGTGGTGGACGCCTGGTACCGCGCGCTGGCGCCACTCGGCGCGCGCGTGGTCGCGGTGCACGAGCCGGAGTTCGCGTTCGCATCCGACACTGCGGTCGCGGGGCGCATCACGCGCGCGCTCGGCCTTGCGCTGCCGGTCGCGGACGATTCGTCGGCGCTCGTCGAAGCGGCCGAGGGCGGCATGGCCGACGGCCCGCACCTCGTCGTGGCCGACGAACTCGGCCACGTGGTCGTGGACACGGTGGGCGATCTCGCCGCGGGCGGCCGCGCGCTGCGTGCGATCACGGCACGGCTGCATCCCGAGGCGCCGCCGCTGCCGGAGGTGGACGCGTCGCTCCCGGCGGGCGCGCACACGGTGTGGCTGGGCGCCGGCCGCGTGGAAGAGGGTCCGCTGCGCGGAATCCCGGCGGGGCACGAGCAGGTGTTCGTCGCGCCGCTGCGCTACGAAGCCACCGGCGGACCGTGGGTGCCGGTGCCCGTGGGCGGCTGGCGCACCGGCACCGAAGGCCTGGCGGCGACCCGTGGCGGGGCGGCGAACTTCGTGTCCATCCGCTATAGTGCGTCGCGCGCCGGCGTGGTGCTGTCTCCGCCGCCCGGCGGCAGCGCGCGGGTCTGGATCCTGCGCGACGATCGCTGGCCCGATCCGTCGGTGCGCGGCGAAGACGTCGCGGGCGACGCCCAGGGGGCGTTCGTGCGGGTCACCGAGCCGCGCATCTACTGGATCGACAAGGGCGAGGGCGAGCGCGTGATCCAGCTCTCGCCGGACGTCCCGGGCGTCACGGTGCACGCGTTCGTGTTCACCGGCGCACGGGGCACGCCGTAGGGAAGGAGCCATCGATGCCGCTGTGCGTCTATCTCTGCTACACGCCCGGCTGCCAGACGAAGATCGACCGCTGGATGCCGACCACCGAGGAAGGCGCACAGGCGAAGCTCGAGTGCCCGCGTTGCGGTGTCGTGATGTCGTGCGCGTGGACCGGCACGCAGGTCAAGACGCCCAACCTGAAGGACGTTTCGGACTTCCGCCCGCGCGCGTGACGGCGAAGCCGGCGCGGCCCAAGGCGCGCGCCACCGACGTCGAAGCGCAGCGCCGCCGCGCGCTGCTCGCGTGGTACCGGCGGCACGCGCGCGACCTGCCGTGGCGGCGCACGCGCGATCCGTGGGCGATCTGGGTGTCGGAGATCATGCTCCAGCAGACCCAGGTCGCGACCGCGACCCCGTACTGGGAACGCTTCGTGCGCGCGTGGCCCGATCCGCGCGCGCTGGCCCGCGCGCCGCTCGACGACGTGCTCGCGGCGTGGGCGGGCCTGGGCTACTACCGCCGCGCGCGCCTTCTGCACGCGGCCGCCGGCGAGGTGGTGCGCGAGCACGGCGGCGAGGTCCCCGCGGATCCGGACGCGTTCGCGGGCCTGCCGGGCGTGGGGCGCTACACGCTGGGCGCGGTGATGTCGATCGGTTTTCGCCGCCCGCTGCCGGTCCTCGACGGCAACGTCGCGCGCGTGTTCGCGCGCTGGGACGCGAAGGACTGGCAGGTGAAGCGCCCCGCCGACGCGCGCGCGCTGTGGGCGCTGGCCGAGGCGCGCATGCCGCGCACCGGCGCCGACCCGGGCGCATGGAACCAATCGCTCATGGAACTGGGTGCCACTCTCTGCACGCCGCGCGCCCCGCGCTGCGAGGCGTGCCCGGTCGCGCGGTGGTGCGTCGCGCACGCGCGCGGTACGCCGGAGGCGTTCCCGCCGCCGGCGGCGCGGCGGGCGGCCGAACGCGTGCGGCGCGCGGTGGCGTGGATCGAGTCGCGCGGGCGCGTGCTCGTGACGCGGCGCGAGGGCGCGCTGCTGGACGGGCTCTGGGAGCCGCCGGGCGTCGAGCTCGCCGCAGGCGCGGACGCCGCGCGCGGGCTGGCGAAGCGGCTGCGCGCGCTGGGCGTGCGCGCGACGCTCCAGCCCACTGGCGTGCGCGTGAAGCACAGCATCACGCACCGCGCGATCGAGGTGGAGCTCCTGCGGGGGCGCGTCGCCGGGCGCGTGCAGCTGCGCGAAACCCTGCGTTGGGCCGATCCGGGAGCGCGCGACATCGCGCTGACGGCGCTCACGCGCAAGCTCGCCGCGCTCGCTCGGGGCTGACCGCGGCGGGCAACTCGCCGCGCGTGCGGGAGATCGTTCTCCGTCGCGACTTACGACTTGCCAGATGCGATTGCCTCATCCAATCTGCCCGCGGCTTGTCCCCCCGCACAGGCCCCGTGCCCGGCAAAGGCCGCCCGGCGCAAGGGGGGGACTGTGCTTCATCTACGGGAGAGGATCGTGGACGAGGGGACGCGAAAGGACACGACCGGACCGTTGTGGGTCGCCGCGGCCAGTGACGTCGGCCAGCGGCGAAGCCAGAACGAGGACTGGCACGTGGTCTGGCTGGGCGAGACACCGGAAGCGCGCGCGAAGGCGGGCGCGCTGCTGCTCGTCGCCGATGGCATGGGCGGCGCGAACGCCGGCGAGGTCGCGAGCCAGCTCGCCGCCGACACCGTGCTCGACGCCTTCCAGTCGCACGACGCGAGCGACACGGCCGGGGCACTGCGCGGCGCGATCGAGCGCGCGAACGAGGTGATCCACGCGCAGGCCGACCAGAACGTCGAGCAGCGCGGCATGGGCACCACGTGCACGGCGGTGGTGGTGCGCGGCGATCGGTTGTGGTGGGGCCACGTCGGCGACAGCCGCGCGTACCTGGTGCGCGGCGGCGCGATCCGCCGGCTGACGCGCGACCACTCGCTCGTCGCCGAGCTGGTCGAGCGCGGGCACCTGACCGAGGACGCCGCGGCGCACGACCCGCGCCGCAACCAGCTGACGCGCAGCGTCGGCGCGATGCCCGAGATCCGCGTGGACGCGGCGGAGCTCGAGGAGCGCCTGAAGACCGGTGACACGCTGGTGCTGTGCAGCGACGGCCTGCACGGGCTCGTCACCGACGGCGAGATCGGCGAGATCGCCGGCGACCGCACGCCGGAGGAGGCGTGCACCGAGCTGGTGTCGATGGCCAACGAACGCGGCGGCCACGACAACATCACGCTGGTGGTGGCGCGCGTCGTGGGCACCACGGCCGGCGGCCCGAAGCCGGGCATGCGCGCGCTGTGGATCATCGTGCTCGCGCTGCTCGTGCTCGCGGCCGCGTGGGTCGCGCTGCGCTACGCCGGACCGCGCTGACCGCGGTGCCGGAAACGATGGGTTGTGCTCGGAAGAATGCAGTTGGCGTGGGAGGTGCAGTGATCCTCCGGCATGACGACCTTCGTCCCGCCATTCTGCCCCAACCCGAGCTGTCGCTACCACAAGGCCGAGCGTGCCTTGTGGCGCTGGTCCCACGCCGGCTACTACACCCGCCAGGCCCGCCCCCGGCGCATCGCCCGTTTCCGCTGTGACCACTGCGGGCGCAACTTCTCCACCCAGACCTTCGCCACCACCTACTGGCTCCGCTATCCCAAGCGGCTGATCCCGGTCGCGCACCGGCTGCTCGGGGGCTCGGCCCTGCGCCAGATCGCACGCGAGTTCAAGGCCTCGCCGCAGTC
>JBGAML010000012.1:0-152391 GCA_044223005.1 Candidatus Eiseniibacteriota bacterium | reverse complement strand
CTGCAGATGCTCGATCTCGCGGGACGCCGCGTGCTGCTGCGCGACGTGAGCGCGTTCGGGCCCGGCACGCACCGCGTGCCGCTCGGCGCGACGCTGCCGGCGGGCGTCTACTGGCTGCGGCTCGCGCAGGGCCGTGACGTGGTGGTCACGCGAGGGGTTCTGGTGCGCTAGTGGATGCGCCGCCGCGAGCGGCGACGTCTCATCGCCGCCCCGTGAGCCGCACGCACGGGGCGGCGATGTGATGTCCGAGTGCGTCGGGCGCCCGAACGGCGAGGGCGCCCTGCGCCGATCTCCGCCGAGGGAAATCGGTCTGGGCGCGCGACGCACTCGCAGTACCGGGCGCCGGGGGGGGAGTCACTTCCCGCTTTGGCCGCGCGACGCCCTCCGCACCGGGCGTACGATGCGAACATCGGTGTCGTCCCCCGCCCCACTCCCGGAGGATGTCCATGCCCTCGCGCACTTCGTTGCGTCTCGCCGCCGCCGCGATCGCCCTGCTGGCACTGCCGGCGATCGCCGCGGTCCCCGTCCGTCACGCCGTGCCCACGCGCGCCCGCAGCGAGAGCGTCGACCGGCGGCTCGACGTGAACGAACTGAACCTCTCGGTCAGCAACCTCGGCTGGATCGGGTACAACCCGTTTCTCGCTCTGCCGGGCTTGTTCTTCCCGCGCGGGACGACGCAGTCGGTGCTCTATGCCGGCGGGCTCTGGGTGGGCGCGACGGTCGCGGGCTCACCCCGGCTCGCGCTCGCGGAGTATTCGTCGGAGTTCCAGCCCGGTGGCATGCCGGGCGGGGTGGGTGAGGACCCGGCCGATCCCGATCTCGTCGTGTGGAAGATGAAGGCGTGGACCGGCGATCCGTCGGACACCGCCGAAGTCGTGCACACCGCGGGCGAGCTGGCAGCCGACCAGACACTCGATCCGGTGGTGCATCACTCGTGGAGCGACTACGTCACGCACGCCGCGCCGCACGGCGCGCCGGTGCGCGAGTGGAAGCTGCCCGGCGCCGCGCCGGGGGATTCGGTGACGGTACTGGGGCCGGACGTGGCTGGCGACCTGATGCTCTGGTGCGTCTTCAACGACGATGCGCCCAGCCGGCACACGAATGCCGCGGGCGGCACGGCGCCGCTCGGGATCGAGGTGCGGCAGACCGTGTTCGGCTTCGACCGCCCGGGCCCGCTCGCGCGCGCGGCGTTCGTGCACTGGCACATCGTCAATCGCGGCACGAACACGCTCGATGCCACGCGCGCCGCGTTCTGGCTCGATCCCGATCTCGGCGGCTCGGCGGACGATCTCGTGGGCTGCAACGGCCCCCGCTCGCTCGGCTTCGCCTACAACGCCACCAACGCCGACGCGATCTACGGCAGCGCGCCGCCCGCGCTCGGTGTCGACCTGTTCGACGACGGCGTCGGACCTGGTGCCGAGCACGGCGCCGCCGCCTTCCGCCGCTATGTCAACGGGATCGACCCGAGGACCGCCGCCGAAAGCTGGAACACCCTGCAGGGCCTCGCGCCCGACGGCTCGCCGATCGTCGATCCGACGACGAACCGGGTCACGACGTTCGAAGTGACCGGCGATCCCGTGGCGCTCACGGGGTGGGTCGATTCGAACCCCGCCGACCGGCGCATGCTGATCGCGCGCGGGCCGCACCTGCTCGCCCCGGGGGATTCGCTGGACGTGTGGGCCGCGCTGATCGTCGGCTCGGGCAACGACCGGCTCGCCTCATGGGGCCAGCTCCGGTGCGCGGACGACTGGATCGACACCGTGTTCCATTCCGGGTTCGCCCTGCCGGGACCGCCGCTGCCCGATTGCACCCTGCCGCTCAACTGCCCGCGGACGCCCGACCACTACGCACTCGAATGCCCGGAGGGACCTCACCTGTCCAACGCGCAACTTTGGTCTCTCGGCGCGTACGTTGACGGGCGCGCGCAGTCGTTCGGCTGGGTGGCTGACGAGGTCGGGAACTTCTGCCAGACGCTCTCGGGCACGGCCGACGCGCGTGCGCGGGCCAAGGCCCAGTACGCCGCATTCCTCGCCAACGTGCTCGCGGCATCGATTCCCGTCGTGCCCAGCGGCGAGCCACCGATCCGGCTGGACTCTGCGCTCCCGCTGACGATCCCGGGCGTGCTCGGCACCACGGTGGGGGAGATGGCGACGGCGGCGTCGCTCACGGTCGACCTGCGGGGACAGTTCGAGACCGCGACGCCCGGAGCGCCGGATCCGTACCTTCCGGCAGACTTCGTGTTGCGCGCGTTCGGTGGCGGCGCGGACTACGCCTTCAACTTCTTCTTCCTGGGGTCCTCGCTCGATCCGGCGACGATGCCGGATTCCTTCCACACCGTGACGCTCGAGTTCGATCCCGCGCATCCGGGCAAGGCGCACCGCTACCTGCGTTACGAGACGGCGGGCGGTTTCGCGCCGAGCCCTGGCCGGGTGTATGCGTACGCGGGCTACGTCGACGTGCCGTTCGTCGCGCGCGATTCCGTGACGGGCGAGGTGCTCGACGTGGGCTACGCCGAGCGCGTCGTCACCGAGAACGACGGGACGATCCAGCTCCCGGCCAACCAGCCTGCGACGTTCGACTCGACGTGGGCTCCCGACAGCAGCCAGTTCGGCGGACGCGAGTACCTGTTCGTGCTCGCTCGGCCCACGACGGGCTCGCCGCGTCCCGAGCTCGCGATCGACGGCGCACTCGCCGACGGGGCGTTGCCGTGGGAGTACGTCTGCGCGTTCCGCGAACCGGCACCTCCCGTCGCGCTCGCCGCGGGCGATCGCTTCGTGCTCTCGCGCCGGCGTCAGCAGTCCGCCGGGGTCGATTCGCGCCTGCTCGACCTCGAAGGCCTCCCGCTCTCCGACCCGGACGTCGCGGCCGCCTACGACGCGATCGCGACCGGCCTCGGTGCGATCAACGCGGGCATCGGCGTGCCCAACGCCTGCGACCGCTCGACCGCGACGCTCGCTTCGCTCGTCTCGGCGAGCGCGACGCCGGGCGGCGCGGAACTGGAGTGGCTGCTCGCCGGCGCCGCGAGCGCGACGGTGCAGCGTTCGAGCGGCAGCGACGGATGGACGTCGCTCGCGAGCGTGAACGCATCGCCGACCGGGCGGCTCGTGTGGAGCGAGACCGGCCTCGAGCCCGGCACGCGCGTGGGCTGGCGGCTCGCGCTGGGTGCGGGCGGCGGCGCGCCGTACGCGGGGGAGACGTGGCTCGACGTGCCGCGCGAGGCGCGGCTGGCGATCCGCGGCTTCACGCCGAACCCGGGTCGCGGCGAGGTGCAGCTCGCATTCACGCTCGCGAGCCGCGAGCGCGCGAGCCTGCAGATGCTCGATCTCGCGGGACGCCGCGTGCTGCTGCGCGACGTGAGCGCGTTCGGGCCCGGCACGCACCGCGTGCCGCTCGGCGCGACGCTGCCGGCGGGCGTCTACTGGCTGCGGCTCGCGCAGGGCCGTGACGTCGTCGTGACGCGAGGCGTGCTCGTGCGTTGACGCGCGCGGCTCCCGCCGCTCGAATCGCATCGCCGCTCCGTGCGCGCCGCACGGGGCGGCGATGCGCGTTTTCGCGCACGCGTGGCGCGCTCCGCGCGGAACGCATCGCGCGGGTGCGGAATGAGGCGCGGGAACGCGTCCGGAGGGCGGTTTTCGCGGCTGGCGTGGGGGTTGCTCAAGTCGGGCGCGGTTCCGGCCGATACCCGTCGGACCCACCCGATTCCCCCTCGCGACCCCGCAGTCCACATTCAGGAGGAAGTCTTGAACTTCGGCCACCTGCTCGCGGCCGGGTTGCTGGCTGCCGTCCAGGCGCAGCATCCCATTGTGCCCACCGGGGCGACGAATGTCGTCGCCACGAACAACGCCGTCACCGTCGCTTCGGCTCCCAGCACGCGCGGCGTCGTCGCACCGCCCACCATCGGCCAGAACGCGCCCGACTTCGCGTACCAGTCGCGCGACTACCTCTGGCAGAACCTCCACAACATGCTCGACCAGGGCAGCGTGATCCTGGTGTTCGGCGCGAGCGAGGATCAGCTCGCCGAGATCGAACGCGACCAGGAATCGCTGATCCGCAACGGCATCGTGCCGGTCGCCGTCGTCGGCCGGAACGCCGGTGACACGTGGAGCCTCGTGCGCCGCCACAACCTCTCCTACAGCCTTCTCGCGGACCCGCATGCGGCGATCGCCGAGCAGTACGGCGCGCTGGATGCGAACACGCGCGCCCCGCGCGCGATGTGGTTCGTGATCGATCACAAGGGTCGCGTGCGCGGCGCCGGCGAGGGTGCGAATCCCTCGCGGGGCTGGACGGCGCTCGCGTGCCAGTCGCTGGGTATCACGGAAGTGCAGGCCGCCAGCGCGCGCTGAACGCGTTCCCCTGCGCATGCGACGGCCCGGGACCATCGGTCCCGGGCCGTTCCGCTACCCGGCTTGCAGGAACGGCCCGCAGCGTGTAACTTCCGTGCCCGCTGGACTTCGGGGGCTGGGCCGCCGAAGACCTCGCGGCTGTTCCTGGCATCGTGAGGGGGCTCTGGAGCCCCGGGTCACCTGTCGAGCGATTTCGCTCCGAGAGACTTCGCGGAGGGATGGCCGAGTGGTCGAAGGCGGCGGTCTTGAAAACCGTTGAGCCGCAAGGCTCCGTGGGTTCGAATCCTACTCCCTCCGCCAGCGTTGAGAAGTTGGAGTGGTGGCCGAGTGGCCGAAGGCAGCCGCCTGCTAAGCGGTTAATCGGGTAAAACCGGTTCGGAGGTTCGAATCCTCTCCACTCCGCCATTGGGGGGTGCAATCCGCCCCGTGCAGCACCTGGTTTCGATGCGGGCCCATAGCTCAATTGGATAGAGCGTCTGACTACGGATCAGAAGGTTGGGGGTTCAAATCCTCCTGGGCCCGCCATTCGAACGGGCGGTGACGGTTCCCCCCGCGGCGATGCGCCGCGGGGTTTTTTCGTGAAGGGGGTTCGCATGCGTCGCGTGCCGCGTCTCGCACTGCTCCTTCTCGTCCTCGCGTGTTCGGTGCCCGCGTTCGCCGGCAAGGGCCCGCGCACCAGCGACCGGTTCTTCACCGCGCCCGACTTCGCGAGCTTCGGCGTGCGCTCCGTGGCGATGCTGCCCGCGGCGACGTTCGACAACAGCCTCGAAGCCCGCAAGCTCACCGAGGCCGCGTTCGGCCAGGCGGTGAAAGGCGCTGGCTACCGCTGGGTGTCGGCGATCGTCGCGCGCGACCAGATGCTGCGCGAGGGTGGCGACTCGCTGATCAAGGCGACGAACCAGTACGTGCTCAAGCACGGCTTCCTCGACACGACGCAGGCCCGCACGTACGGCCGCATCCTGCGCGCGCGCGGCCTGCTGACGCTGCGCGTCGACCGCATGGAGCGCATGCAGCTCGAGCGCGAGCAGTCGGGCAAACCGACGACGACGGTCGAGATCACCGCGGCGCTGGTCGACTCTTCGGGCCGGCTGCTGTGGACCGCCAGCGGGAGCGAGACGGCGGAGGGGCCCTACCAGGACGCGTCGGCGAGTGCGCTCGGCATGCGCGCGAGCGGGCTCAACAACGATCCCATGACCAACCAGGGCGGCGCGCCGAGCTACGCCGAGACCCTGACCCGGCTCTTCGGCCGCTGGGCGGCCGTGTTTCCGGCCGCACCGGCCGACTCGACGCACTGAACCGCTCGTGATCGTGCACGACGACGACGCCGGCATGCGCGCCGCGCTGCGCGAGGCGCACGCCTCGCTCGCACGCGACGAGGTGCCGGTCGGCTGCGTGATCGTGCACGACGGCCTGGTGATCGGGCGCGGGCACAACCAGGTCGAATCGCTGCAGGACGCCACCGCGCACGCCGAGATCCTGGCGATCGGCGCGGCCTCCAACGCGCTCGGCTCGTGGCGGCTGCACGAGTGCACACTCTACGTGACGCTGGAACCCTGCTCGATGTGCGCCGGGGCGATCGTGCTCTCGCGCGTGGGCCGCCTCGTCTACGGCGCGACCGATCCCAAAGCGGGCGGCTGCGGCTCGGTGACCGACGTGACCGGCGAACGGCGCCTGAACCACCGCGTCGAGATCACGCGCGGCGTGCTGGAGGACGAGTGCGGCGAGCTGCTGCGCGAGTTCTTCCGCAAGAAGCGCAAGGCGGCGCTGCGGCTCGCGGAGCGGGCCGCGGACGACGCCCCGGACGAGGCGGACGGCGAGGCCTGAACCCGGCGCGGCGGCCGGGCAGGTAGCGCCCGGGCGGATTTCCGGCCACGGCGCCCGTGACTGCGGGCCCCGCACCCGGGGCCTCCGCGACCCGCGCTGGTGGCTTTTCGCTGGGCCGGGTCTGCGCGCGCGGTACGCTTCTTCCCGACACCGGGCGGAGTCCCAGTCCAGGAGATCCGCATGCCCCGCGCCGCTCGCACCGTCCTCGCCGCCCTGCTGCTCGCCCTCGTCGCGGCGTCCCCTGCCTTCGCGGCCAGCTACAACGGCCGCTCCGTCGACGGCCGCTGGTACGAAGGCAAGGCCGTCAGCACGACCTACGGCGCCTACGACTGCCGGATCCAGTTCCACGACAACGAAGTGATCCTGGATCTCTCCGGGCTGCAGATCGTCGGCGTGCTCGAGGAAGAAGTCATCGTCGACCCCCACGAGATCCGCGCGAACGACCCCAAGCGCGGCGTGGACTGGACGATCGACTGCTTCAACCTGGTCAAGTAGGCCCGGGCGTCCCCCGAGGGGCGTCGAGGGCCGCCACGCGACCGGTGTCCTCGCACCGCCGCGTGCCCCTGCCTCGGCGCCCCGCCCCGGTCGCGATCTAGCGGCCGGACTCGACCCTCGCGACGCGCGCGGTGTCCTGCCACGTCTCGCCCGCAATCCGCACGAAGTAGAGCCCCGGCGCGGCACGCCGGCCGGCGTCGTCGCGGCCGTCCCACACCACGGTGTGCGCGCCCGCGTCCATGAGGCGCGGCCCCAGCGCCCGCACGCGGCGGCCGCCCACGTCGAGCACGTCGATGTGCACGCGCTCGCCGCGCGCGAGCCCGAAGTGGAGCGTCGTGCCGTCGCGGAACGGATTGGGTGCGGCGCGCACCGCCACGTGCGCGTGCGTGCTCGCCGCCTCGGGTGCCGCGAGCGCCGTGCCGATCGTCGCGAACTGCGCCCCGGCGACGGTCTTGAGCGACACGGGAGCGAGGCCGAGGTTCGCGGCGCCGGCGCCGAGCGGCGGCAGGAACTGGTTCCCCATCGAGCCGTCGGTGTGCACGATCGCCGCGACCACGCCCACCGGCGTGCCGGGACCGGCGAGACCGAGGTCCTGCCACGCGATCTTCGCTTCGAACCCGTACGTCGCCGTGCCCGCGGCGGCCGCGCTCGCCGCGGTGACGCCGGCGGCATTGCTGTCGTCGAATGCGACCAGCGTGCCGTAGGTGTTGGTGCCGCCCGAAAGCAGCGGGGACCCCGAGTTCATCACGGTCGAGCCCAGGTAGCGATGCGCGCCGCCGCTGCCGGTGGCGAGGGTGAAGTGATCGACGTAGACCGTGCCCGAATAGGGGTTCACCCACAGCAGCCGGTCGGGCGCGAAGCCCGCGTCGAACCCGAGGCCGGTCATCTGCGGCACGCCGTTGGGCGGCTGCGTGAACGCGGCGATCGAGAGCGAGTCCTGGCCGCCCGCCATGGTGTCGAAGAAGAGCGCGAGCGCCGTGCCGTCGGTGGGGAGGTTGCCGGTGACGCCGACCGCGAGGCCGTCGGCCTGCGGGCGCACGAACATCTGGTCCAGTTCCGCGACGTTGTCGCCCATCGACGTGGCCGCGTTCTGGGTGCCCACGAGCAGCTCCGGCGCGAAATCGGACGGAATGTTGCGGCCGTCGTAAGGCGACGGGGGCGGCGGCGGCCCGGGCGTGATCGCGGCGTTCAGCACGAGCCAGCCGTACGCGGGGATGCTCACCGAATACGCGGATTTGTTGGCGTCGGTGAGCGCGGGGAGCGAGGCGCCGCTGATCACGTTGCGCACGGGCGTGGACCCACCGGTGACTTCGAACGCCGACAGGTCGAGCGTCGGCGTCACGGCCACGCTCGAGAGGTTGATCGCCACGATCAGCGATTCCTGGCCGGCCGCGGTGCGCGCGAATGCCCACACCGCCGAGCTCGAGGCTGGGATCTCGCCGTAGTCGCCGCGGCGGAGCGCCGCGTGCGCCTTGCGCAGCGCGATCAGCGAGCGGTAGGTCTCGAGCAGCGACGTCGACACGCCGGTCTGCTCCTGCACCGAGCGGCCGTCGTTGTCGCGCTCGGCGCGCGCGTTGTACGCCGACGTGTTGAGGATGAAGTAGTTGGACATGGGCGCGCCCGCGACCGCGTTCCACTTGAACGGCTCGCGGAACGGGATGTCGACGGCGTCGGTGCCCCAGTTGCCCTTGGTGCCGCGCATGCCGAGTTCGTCGCCGTAGTAGATGCACGGCGGGAAGGGCTGCGTCATGAGGATCGCCGCGGCGACCTTGTTCCGCGCCGCGACGTTGCCCGTGTTGGACGAGAGCCGGTCGACGTCGTGGTTGCCGATGATCGCGAGGTAGGTCTTGCCGGCCGGCAGCGCCGCGATCTCCGAGCGCATCTCGGAGTAGAGCCCCGAGGCGTTCTGCGCCGACAGCGCGGCGCGCGCGGCGAACATGAACGGCATCGTGAACGTGGCGTCGTGCGGGCCCATCAGCTCGGTACCGTGCGAGCCCCAGTCCGCCTGCTCGGGGAACGTGAACACGTTCGGGTTCACGGCCTTCATCGCGTTCTTCCACGTGCTCCAGAACGCGAGGTTGTAGCCGTTGCCCTCGTCGGCGAGCACGTGGTCCAGCCGGAAGCCGTCGACGCCGTCGGCGGGATTGCCGTCGCCGTTGGGATCGAGCCAGTGCCCGGTCCAGCGGATCAGCGAATCCACCACCACCGCGTTGTTGAGGTTCCAGCGGATGCTGCCCACGGTGGCGCCGTTCCACGTCGTGTAGGAGCCGCCCGAGAACGTGGTGTTGGCGGCGTTCGTGTACGCGAGCCAGCTCGTGTACGGCGAGGCGGGATTGCCGTAGGAGCTCGTGAAGTAGGTGCTGTTCTGGCTCGTCTCGTAGGCGACCCAGTCGGTGTAGACCTTGATGCTGTCGGCGTGCGCCGCCGCGATGTATGCGAGGAACTGCGCCTCGTTGCCGAAGCGGGGATTGAGGAACTTGGCCGGCATGTGCTGGTAGCCGTGGTACGCCGGCGAGTCGAAGACCGGCGTCGACCAGATGCTCGTGACGCCCAGCGCCTGCAGGTAGGGCAGCCCCGCGGTCATGCCACCGAAGTCGCCGAAGCGCTGCGCGTCGTTGTCGGAGTCGCGCCACGCGATCGGCATGACCTGGTAGAAGATCTCGTCGCGGATGTCGCGCGCGGCGGCGGAGGCCGGCAGCACGAGCGCGGCGAGCAGGAGCAGGGCGGGGAAGCGGGAGCGCATGGAGGTCTCGCGGGAGGGCTCGCGGGCGAATTCCCGGAGGCCGGCAACCTCAATGGTAGGGCCCGCCCGGGCGGCGCGTCCATCCGCGCGCCCGGGCGGGCCCGGTGGCGTTGCCGCTACGCGCGGCGCTCGAAACGGCGCTCCCGCGCGTCGCCCACGATCACGCGGCCCACGCGCCCGAACGGGTCCGCGGTGCGGATCGCGGCGGCCACGTGCGCGCCGGCGAGCTGGCGTTCCGGCGAGTCGGCCTGGTGGAGCACGACGACGATCTCGACGTCGGGCGCCACGCGCGCGAGGTAGCCCTCGGGATGGAAGAGCGTCCCCGCCACGGTGCCCGGCGTGACGACCGCGTCGGCGGCGAGGTGCAGCCGCTCGCGCAGCAGCGGCGCGCGGTGCACGTGCGCTTCGTCGATCGGCGCGCCCATCACCGACAGGCCCACGACCGCGATCACGAGATCCGTGCGCGAGGCGAACACGGGCTCGTGGCTCTGGTGCGCCTTGAGCGCCTGGCCGCGCGAACCGTCGGCTTCGACCAGCACGAGCGCCGCGAGGCCCGCGTCGACGATCGCATCCACGGTCTCGGGTGCGTGCCCGCGCAGCTTGCTTTCGCCCTCGATCGCCTCGGCGGCGGTGGTCACGTGGCGGTGCGGGGCGAGCGCCTCGCGCAGCCGCGGCAGCAGCGCCGCGCGTTCGGGCGCGAGCACGAGCGCTTCGGTCTCGCCGTCGGCGGGGCGCGCGATCTTCGTGGTCGTGGTCGTGACCACGCGCCGGCCCTCGCCGGCCACGGCGTGAGCGAGGAGGAACATCAGGGCGGTCTTGCCGCCGCTGCCGATCAGGTGCACACAGCGCCGGCCGGGAACGCCGAGCACCGCGAGGATATCATCCGATTCGCGTCTCATGGGCCACCACGATCTCCAACACCGCACCGCTGATGGTGCGGGCTTTGTCCGACAGCGTCCGGCACATGCGTGCGTCGCCGCGCGGATCCACGTCTCCGATCTTCATGCCTGCCGTCACCGCGAGCCCCGGCCAGATGAGGCCGCGCAGCACACCGGCCACGCGCGCCCGCACCGGCTGGCCCGCCACGGTACCGACGAGGTCGTCCATCGCCAGCGTTTCGCCGATCGCGCGCGCGGTCTCGAACGTGCCGTCGGCCGGCGCGCGCAGCAGCCGCTCGTGCGTGTAGCCACCGATGTCGCCCGGCTCGCCCGTGTCGTGCTGCGACGCGCCGTGCGCGATCACGCGCCCGAGATCGTGGCCGCGGTTCGTCTCGACCACGAAGTGCACGTGCCGGCCGGCCTCGAGCCCGGGCCCGAGCCCGATCACGAGCGGCGCGTCCGCCGGCGAGTTGTCCTGGTTCCGCTTGAGGATGCGGCCGTCCACGATCGCGTCCGGCTTCCAGCGCGCGACGAGCCGCGCCTCCGGATCCGCGCACACCACCACGTGGTCCCACGCTTCGTCCGGCAGCGCCGCCACGTCCTCGAGCGCGTGGCGCACGCCGCGCACGCCCTCGATTTCGATCGCGCCCTCGTAGAGCGCGGAGGCGAACGACACCGTGCGCCGGATCGCCGTGGGGCGGGCGATGTCGGTCATCGCCACGCGGTAGCCCGCGCGGAAGAGCCGGTGGCCGACCGCCGACGCCTGTTCGCCCGCGCCCTTCACCAGCACGCGGCCGCGCGAGCCGGGCGCGCTCGTACCCGCCCACGGCAGGTCGTGCGGCAGGTCGACGTCGAACAGCACGGCCGGGTCGTCGACGGGCACTTCCTCGACCGCGTCCGCGTGCGCGCGCAGGATCCCGCGCGCGCCCACGTCGCCCGCGAGCGCGAGCAGTTCGCCGCGGAATCGCGCGGGCAGGATCACCGGATGGCCGCGGTGGCCGTGGTGCACGGGCACCACGATCTTCTCTCGCGCCGCCGCCCAGCGGGCGAGCAGCATCGCGACCAGCGCGGGCGTCGTGCCCGGCATGTCGGCGAGCGCCACGAGGTACGCGTCGGCGTCCACGGGCGCGGCCTCGATCCCGGTGCGCAGCGACGTGCCCATGCCCTCGGCGTAGCGCGCGTTGGGCACGAGCCGGACGCCGGGTCGCGCGGCCGCGGGCGGCGTGTCCGGGCGCACGACGAGCAGCGTCTCGTCGATCCCCGGACAGCCCGCCAGCGCGCCGAGCGCGTGTTCGACGAGCGGCTTGCCACGGTACGGCGCGCGCAGCTTGTCGCCGCCGAACCGCCGGGACGAACCCGCCGCCAGGAGCACCGCTACGACACGCATCGCCCGGTCACGCCTCCACCACTACTGGTGCGCCCCCGTGCCGGTCAGCTCGGGGGCGGTCTTCATGTAGTCCGCGAACATCTCGGACAGCTTCTGCGCCTGCGCCATGATCGTCGCGGGCTCCGAGCCGTCGGCGAACGGGAGGACGCGGCCCTTCTCCTTGAGCACGCGGCCGCGCGCGACCACCAGGTCGACTTCGCTGCCGTCGGCGGCCCAGATCAGGTTCTCCATCACGTTGTCGAGCCGCGTCGGCACCAGGTTCGGCCGGTCGAGGTCGAGCAGGATCCAGTCGGCGTTGCGGCCGGGGGCGAGCTCGCCCTGGTTCATGCGCAGGTAGCCCGCGGCCACGCTCGTGATCATCTCGAGCAGCGGCTGCGCCTTGAGCACCGTGGCGTCCTGGTGGAGCGCCTTCTGGTACTGCGACGCGAGCCGCGCCGCGGCGAGGATGTTCTGGTTGTCCGCCGAGCCCGAGCCGTCGGTCGAAATGGCCACCGGCACGCCGGCGGCGATCATGTCGAGGATCGGCGGCATGCCCGAGCCGAGGATCGTGTTCGCGAGCGGGTTGTGCACGATCTTGGTGCCCGTCCTCGCGAGGATCGCGATGTCGCGCGGCCCGCAGTTCACCTGGTGGGCGAGCACCGTGTCGGAGTCGAGGATGCCGATCGACTCGGCGAACTCGACCTCGGTGAGGCCGGGCTCGATCGCCTCGCTGAACCAGCGCGTGGTCTTGGGCTCCTCGGCGCTGTGGATGTGGAACAGCGTGCCGTGCTCGCGCGCCCACTTCTTGAGCGGCACCAGCATCGCGCGGCTGTTGGAGAAGAACTGGTCCGGGCCGGGGCAGAAGCTCGTGCGCGTGAGGCCGCCGATCTCGAGCGCCGCGTCGAGCCGCTCGATGGCCTGCTCCGGGCGGTCGAGCGCCTCGGGTGTGTAGTGACGGTCCTGGCCACCGATCGCCACGATCATCGACGTGCCGGCAGCCTCGTTCACCTGCGCGATCTCGTTCACGTGGTACTTGTTGAAGTTGCAGTGGTGCACCATGCACGCCGTGATGCCGTAGTGGATGTCGCAGACGCGCGCCAGCCGGTAGGTCACGTCGTGCGGCGGCGCGCCCAGCGCGTCGGCGAGCCGCTCGCGCTCGCGGTTCATGAAGCGCGTGAACGGGTTCACCGCGTGGTCGAGCCAGTCGGTGAGCGGCTCGTCCTTGGCGATGCCGATGAGCGGCTGCTCGTGGTCGTGCCCGTGGGCCTTCACGAACGCCGGCATCAGCACGCCGCGGAGCTTCGGCACCTCCTCGCCGGGCTTCGGGTCGCCGAAGATCCGGAGCGAATCGCCGTGGGCCTCGCGGATCCGCCGTCCGGTCTCGGGCGTCCATTCGCCGACTTCGCGGATGGTCTCGCCCTCGGTGAGGACGTAGCCGTCGCGAATGCGGCGGCCGCGATCGGGCGCGGCGAGCGGGAGCAGGAACTCCGCGCGCACGAGTGCGAAGCGAGGGGCGGTCATCGGGCGGCTCCTTCCGGGATGCGGCCGAGCCCGGCGAGGATCTTCTCCGCCGTGAACGGCCAGCTGCGGATCCAGACGCCCGTGGCGTCGTGGATCGCGGCGGCCAGCGCGGGCGCCGCTCCGTTGCAGGCGATCTCCGAGACCGACTTGCCGCCGAACGGGCCGTTCGGGTCGTTGGTCTCGATCAGCACGGCGCGGAAGTCCTCGGGCACGTCGCGGATCATGGGGACCTTGTAGTCCCGCAGGGTCGGGTTCACGCAGCGGCCCTTCGCGTCGAGCTTCACTTCCTCGTAGAGCGAGTGGCCGATCGTCTTCAGGGCGCCGCCGTAGATCTGGCCGAGCGCGAGGTCGGGATTGATGGGCGTGCCGCAGTCCTGCAGCGCGTGGTAGCGGCGGATCTTCACCTCGCCGGTGCGGACGTTGACGCCCACCTCGCAGAAGTGCGCGCCGTAGGGGAATGCCGCCTTGTCGGTGGTGAAGCACGCGGTGGCCGACAGCTGTCCGCGGCCGGTGCCCGAGACCGTGTGGCGCGAGATGTCCTGGTAGCTCACCTCGCCCGTGCGGCCCACGACGCGGCCGCGGTGCGCGAGCTTCAGGTCCGCGACCGGCTCGCCCAGCATCTCCGCGGCGACCTCGAGCAGCTTCTCGCGCATGCCCTTCGCCGCCAGCAGCGCCGCGTTGCCCGTGAAGTAGGTGCCGGAGGAGGCGTAGGCGCCGTCGTCGTACGGCGTGATGTCCGTGTCGGCGACGGTGAGCGAGATGTCCTCGAGGTCCATGCACAGCGTCTCGGCCGCGACCTTGGCGATCATCGTGTCGAGACCCGTGCCGAGATCGGTGCCGCCCGAGAGCAGCATGAACGTGCCGTCGCCGAGCAGCGCGACCGTGGCGTTGGACGAGTCGAGCCCCGGCAGGCCCGAGGCCTGCTGGATGATCGCCGCGCCCTGGCCGATCCGGACGTCGGGATCGTCGCTCGCCGGTTTGCGGCCCCAGCCGATCGCCGCCGCGCCCTGCTCGATCGCGGGCCCGAGGCCGCACGACGCGACGAGCTGCGGCGTGCTGTCGCGGCCCTCGCCGAGCACACGCAGGATCTCCAGGACCATCCCTTCGCGCACGCGGTTCTTTTCCATGATCGCGAGCGGGTCCATGCCGAGCAGCTCCGCGAGCTCGCCGAGCGCCGTCTGCACGGCGTACGAGCCCTGCGGCGCGCCGTAGCCCTGGTAGGCGCCGCACGGCGGGATGTTCGAGTACCAGCTCTTGACGTCGAAGTGCACGTGGTCGCAGAGCAGGAGCGGCAGGCTCTTGCCGCACGCGTTCATCGGCACCGTCAGGCAGTGGGCGCCGTACGGGCCGGTGTTGGCCTGCACGTGCATCTCCATCGCCGTGAGCCGGCCGTCGCGCTTCGCGCCCAGTTTCACGCGGATCGTCATCGGGTGGCGCGTGCGCGAGGCCACGAACTCCTCCTCGCGCGTGTAGCGCCACAGCGCGGGTCGTCCGGTCACCCACGTGGCCCACGCGGCGACCTCTTCCAGCACCACGTCCTGCTTGGCGCCGAAGCCGCCGCCCACGCGTTCCTTGATCACGCGGATCTGGTTCTCGCGGATCCCGAGCACGCGCGCCACGATCCGGCGCACGTGCCACGGCACCTGCGTCGCGCCATGGATCACGAGCCGGTCGCCCTCCATGCGCGTGTAGACGATGTGGGGTTCCAACGGCGTGCACTGCACCTGCGTGGTGCGGTACTCGCGTTCGATCGTGACGTCGGCCTCGGCGAAGCCCACGGCCACGTCGCCGATCCCGCCCGACGTGCTCGCGGCCAGATTGCGGTCCGGGTCGCCGTGGATCGGGAACGGATAGACGATCGTGCCTTCACGGGCGTCACGGCCACGATTGCGCTTGTCCAGGTCGGCCGGAGCGCCGGCCAGGAACTCGATCGTGCCGCCGTGCAGCGCCGGCGCGCCGGGGGCGGAGGCCTCCTCGATCGACAGCACGGGCTTCAGCACCTCGTACTCGACCTTGATGCGCTTCAGCGCCTCGGCCGCGATCTCCGGCGTCTCGGCCACCACGGCGGCGACGCGGTCGCCCACGTGCAGCACCTTGCGGCCGAACATGCGGCGGTCGTAGGGCGAAGGTTCCGGGAAGCCCTGGCCCGCCTGGTTGTACCAGACGTCCGGGGCGTTCTCGTGCGTGATCACCAGCACCACGCCGGCCATGGCCTGCGCGCGGCGCACGTCGATCTTCTTGATGTAGGCGTGCGCGTGCGGCGAGCCCAGCACCTTCAGGTGGCAGGCGTCCGGCGCGACCACGTCCTCCACGAACGAGCGGTCCGCGCGCGCGAGTCGCGCGCCGTCCACCTTGCGCGCCACCTTGCCCACGATCCGCAGGTCGTCGCGGAACTCCTGCGGCCGCGGCGCGTCGGTGTCCGGGTCGCGCAGGCGCTTCACCGCGAGGTCCACCGCGGCGAACATCTGCTCGTAGCCCGTGCAGCGGCAGAAGACGCTCGAGAGCGCGTCGCGCACCTGTTCGCGCGTGGGCTCCGGGTGCCGCGCCAGCAGCGACTGCGCGGCCAGCAGCAGCGCCGGCGTGCAGTAGCCGCACTGCACCACGCCCGCGTCCACGAACGCCGACTGCAGCGCCGAGAGCTGCCGGTTCTTCGTCATCGCTTCCACGGTGCGGATCGACTTGCCCTCGATCTGCCCGGCGACGAGCAGGCACGAATGCACCGTCCTGCCGTCCAGCTCGATCGCGCACATGCCGCACTGGCCGGAGCCGTCGCAGCCGTTGCGCACCGACATGAGCTTCTCGCGCCGCAGCAGGTCGCGAACGCGTTCGCCCGGGGCCGCGTCGATCGTGCGGCGGACGCCGTTCAGCGTGAAGGTGACGTTCACGAGCGGCCTCCCTTCGCGGCGAGCGCTTCGCGCAGCGCCAGGACCACCAGCGCGCCCGCCTGCGCGCGCCGCAGCGCCACCGAACCGATGCCGCCCGGCGCGGGCTTCACCGTGCGCTCGACGAGCGCCGAGAGCGCGTCGTCGGCGGGCACCGGCGCGCCCTCGAGCGCGCGCTCCACGGCCGCCAGTCGCACCACGCGGCGGGCGAGGCCCGAGCACGCGATCACGGCATCGGAGAGCGTGCCGCGCTTCACGGTCACGGCCAGCGCGACACTCAGCGACGAGCGCGCGTGCGCGGACTCGCGCACGTTGCGGCAGGCCGCCGTGCGGCCGGCCGCGAGCTTCGGCACGCGGATCGACACCACGAGGCCCGGCACGGGCTTCGCGGCGTACTCGGCGGCCGGCACGAGCTTCGCACGCCCGACGCCGGCGACTTCGAAGCTGGCGCCCAGCGCCACCAGCATGGGCACGACGTCGCTCTGCGGCAGGTCCGCGGCGACGTGTCCGCCGATCGTGGCGGCGTTGCGGATGTTGCGGCTCACGACCTGCGCGATCGCCGCGCGCAGGGGCGCGGGCACGCGGCGGTCGTCGGCGAGCTGCTGCAGCGTGGCGCAGGCGCCGATCGCGAGCGCGCCCGCGCGGACCTGCACGCGGTCCAGCCCCAGGCCTTCGAGGCTGATCGCGTGCGGCGGCGCCGGCGGGCCTTCGAGGTTGTTGGCCCAGGTGCCGCCGGCGAGGAACGCGGCCTTCGCGCGCAGCCGGCGGCGCAGGGCCAGCGCTTCGCGCACGGAGCGCGGGCGGTGGAATTGCTCGATCATGGCGAACCTCTTCCGTATGGACGGGCGCCGCGGCCGCCCATGCGGGCGGTCCGCGTCACCGTTCGTTTCGTTCGCCGCGTCCCGCGCTCAGCGGGGCGTGGCCTCCTTCGTCTCCGACAACCAGCCCGGTGCGCGCCGCGCCGCGTCCGCGAGAGCCGCGAGCGTCGCGTCGTCGACACCGGAAGCTTCCAACCGTCCGGTCGCGCCGTTCCAGCGCGGTTTCACCCGGTACGGGCCACCGTCCTGCGGGCAGTGCGTGTCGCAGTTGCCGCACTCGTTGCAGGCGTCGGCGAACACGATCCACTGCTTCTCGAGCTGCGCGACCCCGCGCTCCGCGAGCGACGCGGGCGTCGCGACGCTGAAGAACGCGAGGTTGGGGCAGACGAGCGCGCAGTTGTTGCACGAATCGCAGTCCAGCACCGGCAGCGCGGGGCGCGCCGCGGGTGCCGCGGGCCGCGCCGCCGCGCCGTAGCGCGGGTCGGCGGCGGCGCGCGCGGCGTGCGCGCGCAGGTTGGCGCGCGTCGCGTCCGCGAGCGGGGCGTCGGCGGCGAGCCCGGCGCGGGCGCGCACGTAGCCGGGCACGTCATGCGTGCCCGTGCGCTCCATCTCGGCCTCGAGCGCCTTGAGATACCGCGGCAGGCGGCGGTAGCCGGTGGGCCGCAGCAGGTCGGTGCAGGTCGTCGCCGGAGCGAAGCCGCACGCGACCGCGTCGGCGAAGTTCTCGGCGTCGAGCCCGGCGCTGAACGAGAGCGGGTAGCGCCCGGCGGTCGCCTCGGCGAAGCGGCTCGCGAGCGCGGTCGCGATCACGTGCAGCGGCGCTCCGCTCAGGTAGACCTGCTCGCCCTCGAGCCGTCCGCGCGTGTTGCGCACGACCAGCGTGTTCGTGAACTTGACCCCCAGCCCGCGGCCCTCGCGCGCGGCGACACCGGCGAGCCGGTCGAGCATCGGCAGCGCGTCGGCCCACTGCAGATCCTTCTCGAACGCGGCGCGGTCGAGTCGGACGTCGTTCCAGCCGAGCGGCCCGTGCAGCAGCGCGTCCACGGCGTCGTGCCCGAGCAGCGTCGGGTTCAGCTTCACCACCACGTGCAGGCCGTGGCGCTGGATCAGGTGTTCGGCGATGCGCTCGATCTCGTCCGGCGGGCAGCCGTGGAACGACGACAGCGTCACCGTGTCCACGATCCGCTCCGGTACCGGCACGTCGGCGATCGCGCGCAGTGCCGGCGGCAGGCCGCGGCGCAGCCCGTCCAGCAGCGGGCCCGCGTCGTGGAGCGAATCGAGGAATCGCGCCACGGCGTCGGAGCGAATGCCCTTGAGGTCGTAGCCCACCGAGCCGTCGAAGATGACGCCCGGGCCCGTGGGTTCGCCCGCGATGCCGCGCGCGGCGAGCACGTGCACGAGCAGCCACGCGATCGCGTACTGGAGCGCCGAGTCCTCGAGCTTGAGCTCCTGCGACCATTCGACGTTGTAGCCCTCGCCGGGCGCGTCGATGCACGGGCGCGGGATCTCGAGCTGGTCCATCACCTGGACCGTCTTGAGCTCGAGGATGCGCGCCCCCGCGAGCCATGCGACCACGAGGTTGGGCGCGAGCTGCGTGTGCGGGCCCGCGGCGGGGCCGAGCGGCGTCGCCGCGCGGCCGCCGGGCAGCGCGACCGACAGGTCGAGTCCCTCGCGCGCCTTCCAGAACGAGCGCTTCGGCAGGCCGAAGATGGCACGGTCGCGCTCGAACTCGTCGAGCACGCGCGCGAGCAGCCGGTCGAGCGGCTGGGGGATCAGTTCGGCCATCGGAAGCTCTCCATGCGCGCCCACAGCTCGGGCGCGGCGTCGCGCGCCTCGGCGCGCAGGGTTTCGAGGTCGGCGGTGACGAGCACGCCGTCCTCCACGACGGTGCGGCCCGCGACGACGACGTCGCGCACGGGCGGGCGATGTCCGGGCGAGGCTTCGCCCAGCGTGACGGTGTCGGCGTCGAGCGAGACGCCGGCGAAGCGTTCGGCGAGCAGCGCGCGCGAGCTCTCCATGCGCGCGTCCAGCGCGGCGTCCCCGGCGGGGTCCTGCTCGGCGCGGGCGATCCGCCAGAGGTGCACCAGCTCCTCGCGCATGTCGGCGGGGAAGCCGTCGGTGCCCAGCGCCACGCGCGAGCTCTCGACCAGCGACCGCGGATAGCCGACGCGGTTGTTCTCGTTCGAGCGCGGGTTCTGCACGAGCCAGAGGCCGTTCGCCGCGGCGAGCTTCACGTCGTCGGCGGTGAGCCACACGCCGTGCGCGAGAATCGAGCCCTTCGGCAGCGCGCCCAGCGCGAGCAGGCGCTGCAGCGGCCCCGCGTACCCGCGGCGCTTCGCGTCCTCGACGTCGGCGCCGTCCTCGGCCATGTGCACGTGCATCACGGTGCCCAGCTCGTGGCAGAGCTCGCCGGCCTCGCGCACCGTGTCGTCGGACACGGTGAACGAGGCGTGCAGGCCGACCACGCCGCGGACGTGCTCGCGGCGGTTGGTGTGCACGAAGCGCCGGCACTCGGCGAGCCCGCGGCGGGCCTCGTCGCGGCCGCCGTTGCGCTCGGTGGCGCCGTAGGTGAGCACGGCACGCATGCCGAGCTCGTCGCAGGCGTCGGCGAGCACGTCGAGCGAGCCCTCGACGAACGCCGGCGACTCGTGATGGTCGATCAGCGCGGTGGTGCCGAGCTGCAGCGCTTCGCCCACGTAGAGCCGCGCGGCGGCGCGCAGCGTGCGCGCGTCCAGGCCGCGGTCGAGCCGCCACCAGACCGCTTCGAGGATCTCGACGAAGTTCGCGGGCGGCCGCGACGGCGACGGCATGCCGAGCGGCGCGAGCGCGCTGTAGAGGTGCGTATGGGCATTGACGAACCCGGTGCGGGTCATCGCCAGGTCTCCCGGGGGGCCTTGGTGCGGATCCGCCCGACGGTGAGCGGTTTCGCCGCCGGCGAGTCCTTCATGGGCAGCGTGAAGCGGCGCACGCCGTCGAACGCCTCGAGGGCGCCCGCGACGGCGGCCGCGGTGGGGACGAGGCCGAGCTCGCCGATGCCCTTGGCCCCGAACGGGCCCTCGGGCTCCGGCGCCTCGACGAGCGTGATCTCGACCTCGGGCATGTCCTTCGCGCGCAGCACGCCGATCTGATAGAGCGACGTCGTGACGGGCCGGCCGTCGGCGCACGGCAGTTCTTCCGTGAGCGCGTAGCCGAGGCCCATGTGCACCGAGCCTTCGAGCTGCGCCTCGCAGAGCATCGGGTTGACCGCGCGCCCCACGTCGTGCGCCGCGAGCACGCGTTCGACGCGGCCGTCCGGCGCGAGCAGCACGACCTGGGTCGCGTAGCCGTAGCTCGTGTGCGTCTTCACGCGCCCGGTCGCGCCGAGCGGCGTGGTGTCGTCCACCACGACGTCGGCTTCGAACACGCGGCCGGCGAGCGTGGCGAGCGTCGCGCCCGCGTCCAGCGCGGCGCGGAGCTTGCGCGCGGCGCTCGTGACGGCGTTGCCCGCGAACAGCGTCGCGCGCGAGCCCGTGGTCTGGCCGCAGCCGATCGCATACGTCGCGTCCACACGCGGGCGGAAGAGGTGCGCGGGCAGGCCGGTCACCTCGGAGGCGAACTGCGTCACGATCGTGAGCAGGCCCTGGCCCATCTCGGTGTAGGCGACGTGCACGTCCACGGTGCCGTCCGGCATCACCGCGAGCCGCGCCTTACCCCACTCGATCACGCCGTTGCCGAGCCCGGTGTTCTTGAAGCCACAGGCGATGCCCACGGCACGGCCCTCGGCGGTCCAGTGGCGCCAGCGGTCGCGCACGGCGAGCAGCGTCTGCTTGAAGCCGCACGACTTCTCGACCGGCTGCCCGTTGCCGAGTACGTCGCCCACGTCGACGGCGTTGCGCCAGCGGATCTCCCAGCGATCGAGCCCGCAGCGCGCGGCGAGCAGGTCGAGCGCGCCCTCCATCGCGAACGCGGCCTGCGGGACGCCGAAGCCGCGCATCGCGCCGCAGGGCGGGTTGTTCGTGTACGCGGCGCGCGACTCCACGTCGACCGCCGGCACCTTGTAGGGGCCCGTCGCGTGACCGGCCGCGCGCTCCAGCACCTTCATGCCGACGGACGCGTACGCGCCCGAGTCGCCCAGCATGCGCGCGCGCACGGCGGTGAGGCGGCCCTGCGCGTCGCAGCCCGCGGTGAGCTCGATCCGGACCGGGTGGCGCTTGGGGTGCATCGCGATCGATTCGCGGCGCGACAGCGCGAGCTTCACGGGCCGGTGCGTCACCCACGCGAGCAGCGCGGCCTGGCCCTGGACGCTCATGTCCTCCTTGCCGCCGAACGCGCCGCCGTTGGGGACCAGTTCGACGAACACCTTCTCCGCGGGCAGCGCGAGCAGCCGGGCCACCGAGGTCTGGTCGTCGAAGATGCCCTGGCCCTGCGACCAGAGGTGCAGGCCGCCGTCCGCCGTGGGCTCGGCCAGCGCGCACTCGGGCTCGAGGAACAGGTGCTCGATCCGCTGCGTCGTCCACGTGCCGGAGACGACGTGCGCGCTCGCGCCGAGCGCGGCCTCGGCGTCGCCGCGCTGGATGCGCGAGCACGAGAGCAGGTTCGCGTGCACGGGATTGACGCGCGGCGCATCCGGCGCGAGCGAGGCGTCGGGATCGAGCACCGCGGGCAGCGGCTCGTACGTCACGTCCACGAGCGCGGCCGCGGCACGCGCCTCGACCTCGCTCGTCGCGGCCACCGCCGCGAGCACGTCGCCGACGCAGCGCACCTCCTCGCCCTCGGCGACGAACGCGGGCCAGTCGTCGTGGATGAGCCCGTTCCAGCGTTCGCCCGGCACGTCGGCCGCGGTGACCACCGCGACCACGCCCGGCGCGGCCTTGGCGCGCGACGTGTCGATGTGCACGACGCGCGCCCGCGCGTGCGCGGACAGCGCCACGGCGCCGAACAGCATGCCCTCGCGCTTCAGGTCGTCGACGAACGGCCGCTCGCCGAGCACCAGTTCCTCGGCGCGGTAGCGGTCCAGCGACGCGCCGACCCCGCCTTCGCGCACCGGCGCCGGTGTCGGGGCGGCGGGCGTGCGCGCGAGCTGCTCGATCGCGTCGAGGATCTTGACGTAGCCGGTGCAGCGGCAGAGGTGCTCGTCGAGCGCGCGGGCGATGGCCGCGCGCGAGAAGTCGGTGCCGGTCGTGAGCAGGTGGTGCGCGCGCAGCACGATGCCCGGGGTGCAGAAGCCGCACTGGAGCGCGTGCGCCGCCGTGAAGGCGCGCGCGTAGCGCTCGCGCGTCGCGGGGTCGAGCCCCTCGAGCGTCACCACGTCGCGGCCCTCGGCCGACGCCGCGGGAATCGTGCACGTGGACTGCGGTGCGCCGTCCACCAGCGCGAGGCAGGCGCCGCACTGGCCCTGGGGTTGGCAGCCGCGCTTGGGGCTCGTCACGGCGCACGGTCCCCGCAGCAGGTCGAGCAGCGTCTCGCCCTCGCGGGCGGGGACGTCGCACGACTGGCCGTTCAGGGTGAACCGTACGTTCATGCGACGCGCTCCGCCTCTCCCGGGGATGGAAACCCGGAGCCGGTCGCGGCCCCCGGAGGCGAGCTCCGGAGGCCGCTCCCGTTCACTGCTGGGGCGCGGCATGCGCCGCGCCCGTTTCGTATCGACGCTAGACGGTCGCTCCGAGGAGCCCCGCGTAGCGGGCGATGAACGCGCACGCGTGCTGCAGCTCGCGCGTGTCGAGTCCCTCGCCGATCTTGTGCGTGTTCTGCTCGAGCCCGGTGCCGAACCCGAACATGGCCGGGTGCGTGAACTCGCCCGCGACCACCCATTCCTTCTGCGCCGGCACGGCGATGCCGTTGTCCTTCACGGGCACCGGCCAGCCCACGCCATCGGTCGAGAACACCCAGCGGTCCACGCGCGGCTCGCGCCGCAGCGAACCGTCCTTCTCGTGCTTCTCCTCGACGTAGGGAGTGACCGACGCGCGGTAGGCCGCCACGGCGGTCTGGATGGCCCAGTGGTCCTCGGGCGTCATCCAGCCCATGTAGATCTGCGGGTTGCCCGGAACGTAGCCGCGCCACGTCGGCTGGTCGTACGTCGGCACGCGCACCTCGACCTTGAGGCCCGCGTCGCGCGCGACCTTCACGGCGTCGAGGTTCTCGACGTCCTTCACCGCCTGCGCCGGCGTTTCGCCCACGGTGAGGCGCCGGTCGAAGCGGAACGTGAAGCGATCCGGCACCGCGCAGTCGCTCGGCGTCTCGAGGTTCGCCCAGCTCGCCGTCCGGGTGCCGCGGCCGAGGAACGGATGGTCGAGGAAGCCCTCTCCCTTCTCGTACTTGCGCGCCGCCTCGGTGAGGATGGCGCCCGCGTACTCGAGCGGGTTCTTGCCCTCCCACGGCATCGAGCCGTGGCAGGACTTGCCGGTGACGACGACCTCGATCTGCATGCGGCCGCGCTGGCCACGGTAGATGCCGAGCGCGCCCTTCTTGGAGTCGCCGCTCGAGTCCGTGAGGATCACCACGTCGGGGATCATGTCCGGCGGTGCGCCGGGCAGGAGCTTGCGCGTGATGTAGAGCGGGCCGCCGCCGTCGTTGTCCTCCTCGGCGACCGTGACGTAGCCGCGCAGGATGACACCGCGCAGCGCGCCTTCGCCCATCAACTCGACGAGGATGCGCGAGGCGATCATCTGCGAGACGACGCCTCCCAGCTGGTCGGCCGAGCCGCGGCCGAACACCACGTGGTTCCACTCCTCGTCCGGCGGCAGGTAGCCGAGCTCGGTGCGCAGGTAGGCGCGGTCGACCTTCGAGGCGTCGACCATGCCGTGATAGGGGTCGAGCCCGCCCGTCTTCTCGTGCCACGTCGAACGCAGCGCGCGGACGGTGTCGCAGTGGCCGTCGAGGTACAGGATGCGCTTCTTCGCGCGCGGGATGCCGTCGTTCGGGTCCTCGAGCGTCCACTCGAGGTTGCCGAACGCGTCGAAGCCGATGTCGTCCGCGCTCGCGACGCCCTTGATCTCGACCATCTTCGCCTTCAGGTACTGCAGGCGAGGCCCTTCGTGGTTGGAGAGGCCGCACGAGGGATCGCCGCCCTGGTCGGCGGGCTTGTCCACGAAGTCGGCCGGGATGCGGATCGCTTCCTTCAGGATCTCGACCGCCAGCGGCAGGTCGCGCTTCGCCAGCGCGGCGATCTTCGCATCGAGCGCGGTGGTGGCGGGGGCGCTCATCGCAGCACCTCGTCGAGGCGCTTGGCGAGGTCCGGCACCTTGCCGATCGCGATCATCGCCATGACCACGTACATCTTCTTGTTGGCCTCGCGCGCCACGTCGACGCGGTACTTGTCCATGACGCCCGGCGTCACTTCGTCACCGATGTCCGCGGGCAGGCAGTGCATGTAGAGCGCTTCGCCGCCGCGCGTGAGGCCCATGCGGCGCTCGTCGCAGATCCAGTCCTTGTGCGACGCGTTGCGCTGCAGCGCGCGGCCCTCGATCTCCTTCATGCGGTCCTTGTCGCGCTTGGCGTTGGCGTCCACGCGCTCGAGCATGAGGTCGTAGGGGCCCCAGCTCTTCGGGTAGACCGCGTCGGCGTCCTGGAACGCCTCGTCCATCGAGTGCGTGATCGTGAACTTGCCGCCCGACGCCTTGGCGTGCTTCTCGGCCACGGCCATCGTGTCGTCCATCAGCCGGTAGCCTTCCGGGTACGCCAGCGAGACTTCGGCGCCCTCGCGGGTCATGAGCATCGCGATGCCCTGCGGCACCGAGAGCGGCTTGGCGTAGCTGGGCGAGTACGCCCACGTCATCGCGATCTTGCGGCCCTTCAAGCCGCCCGGGAACTTCTCGCGCAGCCACATGAGGTCGGCCAGCGTCTGCGTCGGGTGGTCGATGTCGCACTGCAGGTTCACGACCGGCACCTTCCGCGTGTCGCCCGTCGCGGCGAGGTAGTCGTCGATGCCCTTCTTCACCGAGCGCATGAACGTGTTGCCCGCGCCCAGGATCAGGTCGTGCCGCACGCCCATCGCGTGCGAGTTCATGCCCAGCATCGCGCCGGTCTCTTCGGCGGTCTCGCCGTGCTCGACCTGCGTCGAGGAGCCGTCCACGATCACGGGGCGCATGCCGAGCCTTGAAGCGGCGCCGGCCCACGCCGACTTGGTGCGCGTGGAGTTGTCGAAGAACATCGCGTAGGCCAGCTCGTTCGGGAGCATCGCCGCCGAGCGGCCCGCGCGATCCGCCGCCTCGAAGCGCGAGGCGACGGCGAGCAGGGCGTCGATCTCGGCCGTCGACCATTCGCTGGTCAGCAGCAGGCTGCGGCCGAAGAGGCCCTGGAGCACGTTGCGGTCGAGTTCGGGAAGGGCGAGCGTCTTCATTTCGTTTCCTTACGGATGCGGGTGCCGGCGCGGCCCTCGAATGCCTCGAGCAGCGCCTCGGGGTGACAGATGACGGCTTCCTCGCCGCCGCGTTCCAGGAAGTAGAGCGCCGCCTCGACCTTGGGGCCCATGCTGCCGGGCGGGAACTGCCCGCTCGCGGCCATGGCCTTCAGGTCGGAGGGCGTGACCTCGGCGAGCCGCGTGCGCTTGTCCTTGTCGAGATAGTCGCGGTAGATCGCGTCGACGCCGGTCGTGATGTAGAGCTGCTTCACGCCCAGCGCGACCGCGAGCAGCGCGCTCGCGCGGTCCTTGTCGATCACGGCCTCGAGCCCGCGGATGCGGCCCTGCTCGTCCTTCATGACCGGGATGCCGCCACCGCCGACGGCGATGGTCGTGACGCCCTGCGTGACGAGCCGGCGAATGGTGTCGAGCTGGACGATCGAGATGGGCTGCGGCGACGGCACGACGCGCCGCCAGCCGCGGTTGCTGTCCTCGACCATGTCCCAGCCGCGCTCCTTCTTGAGGGCGTCGGCTTCCTCGATGCTGTAGAACTTGCCGATCGGCTTGGTCGGCTTCTGGAAGGCGGGATCCTTGGGGTCGACCTCGACCTCGGTCACGATGGTCGCCACCTCGGCGGTGGTGCCGTGCGCCGCGAGTTCCTGGCGCAGGTCACGCTGGATCATGTAACCGATCGCTCCCTGCGAGTCGGCGACGAGCGAATCCAGCGGGACTTCGTGGACCTTGGGCTTGGTCATCTCCACGCGCAGCTGCATGAACCCGACCTGCGGCCCGTTGCCGTGGGTGAGCACGAGGTGCTCCCCGCGGGCGATCAGGGCGGCGATCGGGACGACGGCGCGTGCGGTGACGGCGAACTGGTTCTCGACCGTGGGCGGGAGCTGGGGGTCCAGCAGGGAGTTGCCGCCCATGGCGATCATCTTGGGAGGGGTGTGCGCTCCCGGATTGTTGGAGGTCATAGCGGCTGGAGTATTGCCGATTCTCCGGCCGTAGATGTATGGGCCAGAAGTACCATGTATACAATCCTGTCCATCTCGGCGAATCGCCTTTCGCACAACACGTTGGAGGGTCCATGGACATCACGGAATTCAATCGCGAGGCGTGGGGGAGGCAGGTGTCTTCCGGCAACCCATGGACCGTGCCGGTGAGTCCGCAAGTCGTTGCCGAGGCAAGGCTTGGCCGCTGGCAGGTGGTGCTGACACCCGCGAAGCCCGTCCCGCGCGACTGGTTCGGGCCGCTGGAGGGCGCCGAAGTGCTCGCGCTCGCCTCCGGCGGCGGCCAGCAGGCGTGCGTGCTCGCGGCCGCGGGGGCGCGCGTGACGCTGCTCGATCTCTCGCCCGCGCAGCTCGCGCAGGACCGCGCGGTCGCCGAGCGCGACGGGCTCGCGCTCCGGATCGAGGAGGGTGACATGCGCGACCTCTCGCGCTTCGCCGAGGGCTCGTTCGACCTGGTCTTCCACCCGGTCTCGAACCTGTTCGTGCCCGACGTGCGCCCCGTGTGGCGCGAGTGCTACCGGGTCCTGAAGCCCGGCGGCCGGTTGCTTGCGGGCTTCTGCCAGCCGTTCCTATTCCTCTTCGACGGCGATGCTCTCGAGCGGGGCGATCTCACCGTGACGCACCGGCTGCCGTACTCCGACCTCGAAGCGCGCGACGCGGCGCGGATCGAGCAGATGCGCGCGAAGGGTGAGCCGCTGGAGTTCGGCCACACGCTCGACGACCAGCTCGGCGGCCAGCTGGACGCAGGCTTCCGGCTGAGAGCGCTCTACGAGGACGGCTGGCCGGGGCACCCGCTCGGCGAGCGGATCGCACCGTTCATGGCGACGTGCGCGGAGAAGCCGTGAGGCGTGTGCTGGAGCCAACGGTGCGTGTTGCGATCCCGGCTTAGCCGGGCCCCAACCGCGCCTCTCGCACGCTGCTCCACCTGGAATGTCGAGGTGCTGAGTGGTGAGCGACTGGCGCGAGGGACGTGCGTCGTACGGATGACAACTGCACGGCGGCCAGAGGCAAGTCGGGTGCTAGTGTTGAGGTTGCCGGGAAGACGATTCACCTGTGACGGTTCGCATCTGGCGGGAGGGGTTGCTGAAGTCCGGGACGGCACAGAACGAACCACGCTGGCGTATCGAGTGGCGCGGCTGTCACGTGGATCTGTGAGGACGGCACTGACGCGCCGCGTCGGAGGCGAAGCCTCCATTCCCTAATGCGGAGGTTGAGGACATGCGCAGGTCGAGTCGCGCGTTGGCGGTTGGCGCCTTGCTGTGCACGATCGGTGTGGCCGTTGAGCCGACGGGTGCGGCATCCGCGAATGAGCGATGGGCCGGATGGCTTGGGGACGGCAGCCGCCTTGACACGATGCAGGTGGGCGTCGGCGGAGAGCCAGCAATCAGCGGCGATGGGGACGCAATCGCGTACGTAGCTGCCGACGGAATCCGTGTCTACGAGGTTGGACGGCAACACACCCGGCTGGTGACGGCGAACCTGGGGGCTCACCGGCCCATGTGGAGCAGGGATGGGCGAGACCTTCTTTACTACAGCAATGGACAAAGAGGCGAAAGAAGCACTTTTGGGATTTGGGTGGTCGATCTGAAGGGCATGGACTCGCACCAGATCTACGCAAGCCGGCGCGACCAATTCAACCCAGTGTGGACTGCGACGGGAAAGCGTGTGTGCTGGAAGCAGGACGACGGCGTATGGGTCGGCGACCTCGCAGGTACGCGGAACTGGGAACCGCTCAAACCGAAGATCGGCGAGGTCGTGACCCCGATCGACTGGAGTCCGGAGACCGGAGAACTCCTGCTGTGCCGCTCCGATTCCCAGGGCGATCACTACATGATTGCTCGTGCCGTGAAAGATGGACGCAGCTTCGGAGCACCTACGCCGGTGCCTGCGCTCATCGGAAACTACGTGAGAATGACTTCAAGCGGGCGCGAGCTGTATGCGATTGGAAACGGTTTCGTTGAAATCGTGGAACGCAAGAGTGGCGCGAAGCGCACGTATCGATTCGCCCCGTTCAATGAGCCCGGCGAGGGCGCAGTGTCATGCGAGCGAGGATATGCGGTCGTGGTGTTCACTGCGTCCTCGGGGGCTCAGGAACTGGCGATCGTGCGGTTCTCAAGCTCGGGGCGTTAGGTGCCCGGGAGGGCCGGGTGTGGGTGGCGTTGACATGCAACGGCCGGGGCACTGGCAGGTCGTGGGCGAGGAGTTGATCACTCCAGCCGGGCCAAATAGGCCGGGCGGCTGCACCCGCGCCTCGAGCACGCATGCCCAAGGGTCGACCGGTATGGCGAAGGTCGGTTGGGCTTTCACCGCGATGCTGATATGGAGAATGCCGATCGGTCGGGGGTGAATCGCGTGCCGTACTCCGACCTCGAAGCGCGCGACGCGGCGCGGATCGAGCAGATGCGCGCGAAGGGTGAGCCGCTGGAGTTCGGCCACACGCTCGACAACCAGCTCGGCGGCCAGCTGGACGCAGGCTTCCAGCTGAGAGCGCTCTACGAGGACGGCTGGCCCGGGCATCCGCTCGCTGAGCGGATCGCTCCGTTCATGGCGACGTGCGCGGAGAAGGGGTGAAGACCAGTGAGGCTGGGAATCCGGTCCAAGCGAGCTGCCATCGAGGCAATGCGGAGGTCCTAGTGCGTTCCTGTTCGCTTCTTCGCCCGGTCCAACCGAGTCAGTGTCGTGACGCACCCGGACGACGTGCAGCGCCAGGAGACAAGCCACCGGTGCGTATCGCCCGCATCAAGCGAGTCGTCGGCGCTCGCATTGGCAGTGGGCAGGCCCCCGAACCTCGAGGCGTAGACCTCAACTCCAATGTGGGACTCACAGCTTCGGCCGTCGGCGGAGATCCGAATTTCGCACTTCCCTCGACGCAAGAGGGCCGAGCCTGCTGCGGAACCCGACAAAGGCGCGAACACGTCGGGGATCTTGAACTCGTGGACATCTGGGAGCCAGTCTCCAGGCGCCATGGGATCCGCCGATGCTGCCGAGTCACTCGCGGGCACGGCATTGGAGTCCGGAGCGATCTCATCAGGGTCATCTTCGCCCACGTCACCATATGAGTAACTACAGCCAGGAAGTTCACGGACTTCATGGCCCGCGAGCCATCCAACCCGGTGATCGTTGCGCTGAGCAACCAGAAGCGGCGCCCCACCTGAGACGATGATCATGACGGACTTGGCGGGAGTCGTGATCGGTCGGTCGGGTCGTTCGGCGGCCATTGGCTCCGGGAGGGGCGTGCAGGGAAGAATCAGCAGCACCGATGCCGCAAGGACCCCGAGAGGAGTTCTGTTCAATCTCATTGCCGTCTCCGTCACATGGCGTGTGTGGCCCAACACTTTTCGCGACCTTCGACTACAGAGCGACCTCAACCCAGATATCGGCCTCGCCGACCGCCGACCTCAGCTGCCCCTCTTGCTGGACCTCTCCGTCACGCCTAGGCTGGCCTTCTCGTCCTGAACTCCAATGGAGGCGCGCATGTCCCCGTTCCCGTCGCACCGGCTGGTGGATTTGGACGGCGATGCGCTCTGCTCGCCGGTCGTCACCGGCAGCGAGCCCGAAGAGCGCGCCTTCCTCGAATCGCTGCGCGCGGGCGTGATCGGCGCGGACGCGACGCTGGCGACGCCCGAGGGGGAGAAGCCGCTCCTCTACTTCGACTACATCGCCTCGGGGCGTTTCCACCGTTCGGTGGAAGACGCGCTGAACACGCGCGTGCTGCCGTTCATGGCCAACACGCACACCGAGACCTCGTCCACCGGGCGAATGATGACGCACTGGTACGAGCGCGCGTTCCGGCGCATCGGCGGGTACCTGAACGCGGGCCCCGACGACGTGGTGCTGCCGGTGGGCTCGGGCTCGACGGGCGCGGTGAACCGGCTGATCCAGGTGATGGGGCTGCGCATCCCGAGCCAGCTGGAGGACCGCTACGAGATGTCGCGGCTCGTGCCCGGGGACCAGCGGCCGGTCGTGTTCCGCAGCCACATGGAGCACCACAGCAACGACATCACGTGGCGCGAGACGATCGCCGAGACGGTCTACGTGGATTTCGACGAGCACGGCCGCGTCTCACCCGAGCACCTGGACGCGCAGCTCGAGAAGTACAAGCACGCACCGCTCAAGATCGGCACGTTCTCCGCAGCCTCCAACGTGACGGGGATCCTGAACGATGTGCACGCGCTCGCGCGCGTGCTGCACCGGCACGGCGCGCTGGCGTTCTTCGACTACGCCGCGGCGGGCCCGTACGTGGACATCGACATGCACCCGCGCCGCGCGGACGGCACGCCGGACGAGGACGCGCGGCTCGACGCGGTGTTCCTCTCGGTGCACAAGTTCCTCGGCGGCCCGCGCACGCCGGGGCTGCTGGTCGCGCACCGCTCGCTGTTCTCGAACCGCGTGCCCTCCGAGCCGGGCGGCGGCACGGTGCTCTACACGTCGCCCACCGAGCACGTCTACCTGACGCAGACCTCGCACCGCGAGACGGGCGGCACGCCGCCCGTGGTGGGCAGCATCCAGGCGGGGCTCGCGTTCGACCTCAAGGCCGCGATCGGGTCCGAGCGCATGCATCGCGTCGAGCACGACTACCTGCGCCGCGCGCTCGCCGAATGGACCCGCGAGAGCGGGATCGAGATCCTGGGCAACCTCGAGGTCGAGCGGCTGGGCGTGGTGTCGATGATCTTCCGCGGCCTGCACCACAACTTCGTGGTCGCGCTGCTCAACGACTTCTTCGGCGTCCAGGTGCGCGGCGGCTGCATGTGCGCCGGGCCCTACGGGCACGAGCTGCTGCACATCGACGACGACGTCTCGCGCGGCATCCGCGCGCTGCTCGAACAGGGCCACTGCGGCGTCAAGCCCGGCTGGGTGCGCGTCGGGTTCTCGCCGGTCACGACCGAGCGCGAGTTCCAGGCGCTGATGGAGGGCGTCCGGTTCGTGTGCCGCGAGGGCCGCAAGCACCTCTCGAGCTACACGATCGTCGACGAGACGGGCGAGTGGAGGCGGACGGCCGACGTTCGCTGAGCGGGAGAGAGCCGCCAACGCGTTCGCGGGCCGTGCGTTCCGCGAATCGGCTCGCACGGGGCCGCCTAACGGACCATCGGAGGCGGGGGTTGCCGGATGCTATGGTCGGCGCACTTTCGCAGCATTCCACCCGACTTTTCCCCGAGGAGCGAACACTCCCGTGAGCACGATTGCCCCCGGCGGTCTCGAGACCGCCATCGCCGACCGTGGTACCTACGACCATGCCGTGAGCCGTTTCCGGGAGGCGAAGATCGCGCTGCCGACGTTCGCGCAGCTCGCCGACCCCACGCGCATCCCCGCCGGCATCACGTCGGCTCTCGCCTCGGTCGATCCCGACGCCGCGCATCCGCTCAACCTCTTCCGCGTGCACTGGTACAACGACGCTTCGCGCCGCGCGCGCGCCGCGGTGCCCGAGCACGTCGTGCTGCCGAAGAGCCTGACGGGCGTCGATGCGCCGATCCTCGTGGCGTTCGGCGACCGCTTCCCGATGATCCATGCGCACAAGGTGCTCGCCGCTTACGCGTGCCTCGCGCCGCGCGTGGTGACGGGCCGCTACGACCCCACGACGCAGCGCGCCGTGTGGCCGTCGACGGGCAACTACTGCCGCGGCGGCGTCGCGATCTCGCGGATCATGAACTGCCGCGGCGTGGCCGTGCTGCCCGAGAACATGAGCGCCGAGCGCTTCGCGTGGCTCGATCGCTGGGTGCTGGATCCCAAGGACATCATCCGGACGCCCGGCTGCGAGAGCAACGTCAAGGAGATCTACGACGAGTGCGCGCTGCTCGAGAAGGATCCGGCCAACGTGATCCTGAACCAGTTCAGCGAGTACGCGAACCACCTCGGCCACTACCGCGTCACCGGCACGGCGCTGGCGCACGTCTACGAGCACGTGCGCAAGAGCCACCCGCACCTGCGGCTCGCGGGCTTCGTGTCCGCGACGGGCTCGGCGGGCACGATCGCGGCCGGTGACCACCTCAAGGATACGTACGGCACGCGCATCGTGGCGGCCGAGGCGCTCGAGTGCCCGACGCTGCTCGAGAACGGCTTCGGCGACCACAACATCCAGGGCATCGGCGACAAGCACGTGCCGCTCATCCACAACGTGATGAACACCGACCTCGTGGTCGCGATCTCCGACCAGGCGACCGACCAGCTCGGGCTCGTGTTCAGCACGCCCGAGGGCCGCGAGTACCTGCGCGCGCGCCACGGCGTCGCGCCGGAGTTGCTCGAGGCGCTGTCGAGCTTCGGGCTCTCGAGCATCTGCAACGTCCTCGGCGCCATCAAGACCGCGCGCCGGCTGGGCCTGGGCGCGGACGACGCCGTGATCACGGTCGCGACCGACGGCGACATGATGTACTCGAGCGAGCACGAGAAGGCGCTCCAGCGCGACTTCCCGAGGGGCTTCGATGCCCGCGCGGCCGAGGCCGTCGCCGAGCGCTGGCTCTACGGCGCGCACGCCGACCACGTGCTCGAGCTCACCGAGCAGGACCGCCGCCGCATCTTCAACCTCGGCTACTACACGTGGGTCGAGCAGCGCGGCGTGTCGATCGAGGACTTCACCGCGCGTCACGACCAGTCGTTCTGGCGTTCGCTGCGCGACGCGATCCCGCAGTGGGACGCGATGATCGACGAGTTCAACGGCAAGACGGGCGCGCTCGCCCAGTACTGAACGTGAGCGACACGACGGTGCACGCCGGGGCGTCCGCGCCCGCGACGCGCCTGGCCTGCGCCGCCTGTGGCGCGGCGCCGGCGCCGGACGCGGCGTTCCCGGCCACCTGTCCGCACGCGGGCCGGGACGATGGCGACCACCTGCTCGCGCGCACGCTTCTGCCCGGCGCGCGCTGGGAGGATGCGGGCGAGGCGCAGCCGTTCGTGCGCTTCCGCGGGCTGCTGCACGCGGCGACGCGGGCGCGCGCCGGCGGCATGAGCGACGCGGAGTTCGTCGCGCTCGTGCGGGAACTGGACGCGAAGGTCGCGGCCGTGGACCGCGGCTTCGTCGAGACGCCGTTCGGCCCGGCCGACGCGCTCGCGACCGCGCTCGGCATGGCGCCCGGCTCGCTCTGGCTCAAGGACGACACGGGCAACGTCGCGGGCTCGCACAAGGCGCGGCACCTCTTCGGGCTCGCGATCCACCTGGAGATCGCCGAGCGGCTCGGGCTCGCCTCGCGCGCCGAGCACGACCGGCGCGGGCTCGCGATCGCCTCGTGCGGCAACGCCGCACTCGCCGCGGCCACGATCGCGCGCGCGACCGGCCGGCCGTTGCGCGTCTTCATTCCCACGGACGCCAATCCGCGCGTGGCCGAGCAGCTCCAGGCGCTGGGCGCGACCATCGCCGTGTGCCCGCGGCGCGACGGCGTTCCGGGCGATCCGTGCGTGCATGGTTTCCACGCGGCGCTCGTGGAGGGCGCGCTGCCCTTCTGCGTGCAGGGGAACGAGAACGGTCTCACGGTCGAGGGCGCGATGACGCTCGGCTGGGAGATCGCCGCGGCGGCGCGCGCGCGCGGCGTCGTCCCGGCGCGGCTGTTCGTGCAGGTGGGCGGCGGCGCGCTCGGCAGCGCGGTGTCGCAGGCGCTCGCCGAGGCGCACGCGCTGGGCGTGCTCGCGGCGCGCCCGAAGCTGCACGCGGTGCAGACGCACGGCGCGTGGCCGCTGCGGCGCGCGTACGTCCGCGTGCGCGGCACGGCGCTCGACGGGATCGGGATCGCGCACGCGCTCGGCGTGGAGGACGCGTCCATGGACGCGCCGCTCGCCGAGCGGCTGCTCGCGCCCGACGGGCGCGAGGCCGTGCGCACGGCGATGGAGCACGCCCGCGCGCATCGCTCGGAGTACATGTGGCCGTGGGAGAGCGCACCGCACAGCGTCGCCCACGGCATCCTCGACGACGAGACCTACGACTGGGCCGCGCTCGTCCAAGGCATGCTCGAGACCGGCGGCTGGCCCGTCATCGCGTCCGAGGAGACGCTGGTCGAGGCGCGGGATCTCGTGCAGCGCGCGGCCGGCATTCGCGCCGATGCGACCGGCGCCGCGGCGGTCGCGGGCCTCCTGGCGATGCGCCGCGAAGGGCTCCTGGCCGCGGACGAGGCCGTGGTCGCGCTCGTCACGGGTCGCGACCGCGACTGACGCGCCCCCGCGCCGCTCGTCCGACGCGCCGCCCGCGATTCCCCGCAACCTTCCGCGCCTCGGCGCGTAGCTCGGTTACGCCCGACCCCGACGGGCGGCGGCCCCCGAAGGACCGTGGCATGCGCGAGGAGGTTCGTCATGCCGAGGAAGCAACGTTCGGGTTCACGCGTCCGCATGGGCAAGCTGCCCGCGAGGCGCGACGCCCGCAACATCGCGTTCGCGGAGCTGGTGCGGAAGGCGCCGCGCCTGCCGGCGGAGTGGGACTTCGACACGGAGCACGTCGCGATCCCGACGCCGATGTTCGGCAACGACGTGCACGGCGACTGCGTGATCGCGGGCCGTGCGCACCAGACGCTCCGCTTCGAGTGGATCGAGCAATCGAGGAAACTCGCGATCTCGACGGCCGACGTGCTGCGCGAGTGGCGGCTCGAGAACGGGAACACCGAGGACGGGCTCGTGGTGCTCGATTCGCTCAAGGCCTGGCGCACCCGCGGCTGGGAGGCCGCGGGCCGCACGTACCGGATCGCCGCATTCACCGAGGTGGGGCGCGCGAGCCGGGCCGAGGTGAAACGCGCGATCGTGATGCAGGCCGGGATCGGCATCGGCCTGCTGCTGCCCGCGGACGCGCTCGCGCAGTTCGACGAGGGCCGGCCGTGGGACGTGTCGAAGCGCGATCCCACGCCCGTGGGCGGGCACTACGTCTACGTGGTCGGCTACACGCGGAAGGGCCCCGTGTGCGTGACGTGGGGGAAGCGCCAGCCGATGACGTGGGCGTTCTTCGAGCGCTTCTGCGACGAGGCTTACGCGATCGTCGACGCGCGGGACGAGGCGCTCCGGCGGCTCGCAGCACTCGGCGGCGCGCTCGACCTCGACCGGCTCGCGCAGCGGCTCGGCGAAGCGCAGGGCTGAGGCGACGCGACGCGGCGGGGCGGGCGCCACGCCCGCCCCGCGACTCGCGCGGGGAAACGGCGCGGGCACGCGTGCGATCGGGGTGCTAGGCTCGACGCTTCGGAGTGCTCGATCGACCCCACGGCACGTCCGCGCCCGCGTCCCCCTCGGCCGGCCGCCGCATGCGCCACGCGCGCGGAGGGAGAAGCCATGCGATTCCACCGCCCCATGCTCCGCCACCTCGCGATCGCATTCGCGCTTGTCGCGTTCGCGATGCTCGCACCGGTCGCTGCCCGCGCGACGCGGGTCGACTACCCCACCGGCACCGGACCCACGGGCCTCGTGGTCGCCGACCTCGACGGTGACGGCAAGCTCGACGTGGTCACCGCGAACACCCAGGCCGCCACGGTCTCCGTGCTCAAGGGTGTCGACGGTGGCCTGGCGGGCAAGGTGGACTACGCCACCGGGAACGGGCCGGCCGCCGTGGTCGCGCTCGACCTGGACGCCGACGGCCATCCCGACCTCGTCGTCGCGAACTCGTGGGGCCGCACGGTGTCGATCCTGCACAATCTGGGGAACGGCACGTTCGCGGAGCACGTGGACGTCGATGCGGGCGGCGCTCCGACCTCGCTGGCCACGGGTGACTGGGACGGCGACGGGCACGTGGACGTCGCGGCGACCGTCCAGTCGCGCGCTGTCGTGGCGCTGCTGTTCGGCGATGGTGCTGGCGCGCTCGGCCGCCGCCGCTTCGCGGACGCGTACTCGACGGCACTGAACGGCATCGCGGCCGGAGACCTCGACGGGGACGGGAACTCCGACCTCGTCGTTGCGGATGGCGGAGCCGGGAGCATCGCCGTGCTGGGCGGGGATGGCACAGGCGACTTCTACTTCTCGGGCAGCTACTCGACCGGAGGCACTCCCCAGGGCATCGCGCTGGTCGACGTGGACCACGATGGCGATCTCGATGCGGTCGTCTGCGTGAGTGGCATCGGCGAAGTCGCATACCTCGCGGGCGACCACGCCGGCGGCTTCGCCGCCCCGGTCCTCTCCGATGCGGGCACCAGCCCGCAGCAGATCGTGACGGGCGATTTCGATCTCGACGGGGCCCTCGACGCACTCGTCTCCAACCCCGGCGCCGGCCAGGTCTCGCTGGTCTTCGGGAATGGTACAGGCCATTTCCCGGATCGGCGCGTGATCTCGGCCGGGAGCGGCGCGTGGGGCATCGGCGTCGGGAGCTTCGCGGGCGTGAGCGGCGTGTCGCTGGTGAGCGCGAACAGTGGCGCGAACACGGTGTCCCTGCTCTCCAGCGTGTTCAACCGGAACGCCGTTCTCACGTTCACGGTGTCCCCGAATCCGGCGGGCACGCAGCAGCTCGTGACGCTCAGTGTCGTGATGTCGCCGCCGACCGCCACCGGGACGGTCACGCTGCGGGATGGCGGCGCGCTGCTCGGCACCCACACGCTCGTCCTGGGCGCGGTGCAGGCGGCCTACGCGTTCACGCAGGGCAATCACTACCTGGTCGCGCAGTACAACGGCGACGCGAACTTCCCTCCCGTCACGAGCAGTCCCGTGACCTTGTTCGTGCGTGCGGGGACGCCGACGTCGCTGACGTTCATCGCGACGCCGACCACGATCGTCTACGGCGGCGCCGTGACCCTGAACGCCACGATGGTGCCCGCGAACGCGAGCGGCGCCGTGGGCTTCTACGACGGCGGCAGCGTGGTGGCCCAGGGTGTGCTCTCGAACGGGCACGCCACCGGCAACATCGCGGCCGGCGTCCTGAACGCAGGTGTGCACCGGCTCGTCGCCGGCTATGCCGGTGACGGCAACTTCCTGCCTTCCGCTTCGGACACCCTCTTCTACACGGTGGACCGGGATTCGAGCCGGACGACGATGGTCGGCCCGTCGCAGAGCATCTCGGCCGGCGCGGTCTTCAGCGTCGACGTTTCGGTACGATCGGTCCACTCGCCCGGCCTGCCGGTGAGCGGCACCATCCAGCTCGAAGTCGACGGCGTCGCGACGAACTACGCCGGCGTGCTGAGCGGCAGCGCCGTGCGGATCTCCGGGATCTCGCTCGCGGTGGGCGATCACGTCCTGCGCGCGGTCTACTCGGGCAGCACGAACCTGTTCGGCAGCGTCTCGCCGCCGATCGCGATCCACTCCGGGCCGGACCTGACGACGACCACGCTCTTCGCGTACCCCACGATCGGCCGGCTCAACGAAGTGCGCGACTTCTCCGCGGCCGTCGCATCACTGGCGAACGCGAACGCGGTCCCGAGCGGCTCCGTGCAGTTCGTGCTCGACGGCACCGACTGGGGGGCGCCGGTCGCGCTGGTGAACCGCCAGGCCTCGTTCCGGGGCGGCGCCGACCTCGACGTCGGTGCGCACACGATCGGCGCGCGCTACCTGGGCTCGGTGGCGGCGATGCCGAGTACGGCCACCGACGTCGGCATCACCGTCTCGCCGGGGCTGACGCGCACCGCGATCGCCGGCACGGCGTCGCCGACGAGCGTGACGGCCCCCAAGACGTTCACCGCCACCGTCACGAGCGAGTACCCGTCGATCTACGACGTCACCGGCATCGTGCAGTTCCAGCTGGACGGCGCTCCGTTGCTCTCGCCCGTGCCGCTGGTGGACGGCGTCGCGACGCTGGCGGACGTGACCACGATTCCGGCCGGCGTGCACACGATCCGCGCGTCCTATCTCGGCTCCACGCGGTTCGGCGGCAGCGCCTCGGGCAGCCTCGTGCATCGCGTCGTGCCGGCATCGTTGCCGGTGATCGTCTCGGTACTCGACCTGCCCGCCGACCAGGGGCGGCAGGTGCGGCTCACCGTGCGCGCGAGCACGCTCGACGTGGCCGGCATCGCCACGCCGGTGCAGGCCTACGGCGTCTACCGCCGCGTCGACGCCGGTGCGAGCGCGGCGCAGGCGCGGCCCGACGGCGCCGCACTCGCGGGCTGGGACCAGGTCGGCACGTTCGACGCGCGCGCGGAGACGCTCTACACGGCGGTGGTCCCGACGCTGCGCGACTCGAACGCGGCCGGCACGCACTGGGCGACGTACATGGTCAGCGCCCGCACGAGCACGCCCAGCGTGTTCTTCGACTCGGCGCCGGACTCGGGCTACTCGGTCGACAACTTCCCGCCGGCCTCGCCCGCGCCGTTCTCCGCGCGCATCGAATCGGGCGCCGCCCACTTGCACTGGGGCGCCAACCACGAGCCCGACTTCGCACTCTATCGGCTCTACCGCGGTAGCGGCGACCACGTCGCGCCGTCGGGCGCGACGCTGGTCGCGCAGCAGCCCGACACCGGCTTCGTGGACCCGGCCCCGGGGGAGGGCGCGGCGTACGCGCTCACCGCGGTGGACCAGAACGGCAACGAGAGCGTCGCGGCGCAGCTGGGCGCGGCGCAGATCCCGGTGCTCGGCCCACCGCTCGCGCTGGCGATCGCGCTGCGTGGGGCGAACCCGATCACGGGCGCGGTGCTGGCGCTGGACGTCACGGTCGCCTCCGCGGCGCCCGCGCGCGTCGAGCTCTACGAGGTGGGCGGCCGGCGCGTGCTCGCGCGCGATCTCGGCACGCTGCCCGCGGGGCGGCACACCGTCGAGCTCACCGGCGGCCAGCCGCTGCGCGCGGGGCTCTACTTCGTGCAGCTGGTGCAGGGGAGCGAGCGGCGCCGCGAACGGATCTGCGTGCTCCGCTGACGCCGACACCGGAACGCGAACGGGCGGCCCGCCGTGGTGGGCCGCCCGTCGTCGTTCGCGCGGGGCGGTCAGCCCGCCATCGCCACCATGAGCGCCTTCTGCGCATGCAGGCGGTTCTCGGCCTGCTGGAAGATCGCCGAGTTCGGCAGCCGCGACGTGGCGTAGTCGAGCTCCTCGCCGTAGTGCGCGGGCAGGCAGTGGAGCACGATCGCGTCGGGCTTCGCGAGTGCCATGAGCTCGCCGTTCACCTGGTAGCCCTGGAAGTCGGCGAGCCGCTTCCTGCTCTCGGCCTCCTGGCCCATGCTCGTCCAGACGTCGGTGTAGAGCACGTCCGCCCCGCGGCACGCGCCCTTCACGTCCGCCGTCCACTCGAGCTTCGCACCCGTCGCGGACGCGAGCTTCTGCGCGTCGGCGAGCAGCGCCGCCGGCGGCTCGTAGCCCTGCGGGCCCGCCACGGTGACGTGCATGCCCATCAGCGCGCCGCCGTAGAGCAGCGAGTTCGCGACGTTGTTGCCGTCGCCCACGAACACCATGCGCAGGCCCTCGAGCCGCTCCTTGCGCTCGAGGATCGTGAGCAGGTCGCCGAGGCACTGGCAGGGGTGCTCGAGGTCGGAGAGACCGTTGATCACGGGCACGGTCGCGTACTTGGCGAGCTCCTCCACGATCCCGTGGCCGAACACGCGCGCCATGATCAGGTCGGCCATGCCCGACAGCACGATCGCGATGTCCTCGACCGTCTCGCGGCCGCCCATCTTGATGTCCTCGGGCCCGAGGTAGATCGCGTGGCCGCCCAACTGGGTCATGCCGGCTTCGAACGACACGCGCGTCCGCAGCGAGGGCTTCTGGAAGATCATCGCCAGCGTTCGGCCGGCGAAGTACGAAGGGTTCTTGCGCGCGCGGTGCAGCGCCTTGATCTCGCGCGCGAGGTTCAGCACGTCCATCGTGGCCGCGGCGGAGAGGTCCTTCGTGGACAGGTAGGCGTGGATGCGCGCGCTCGCGGGCACGCGCGGGGTTTCGAGCGTCGTCGACATGCGGAATGCTCCCGGCGCCTCGCGGGCCTCGAGCCCGGGCGCGAAACGGGCGCGGGCCTCGCGGCCCGCGCCCCGATGATCAGCGCAGCACCTTCGCGATCCGTTCCAGCGCCCAGTCGAGATCCTTCGTCTCGATCACGAGCGGCGGCGCGATGCGCAGGACGCTTTCGACCGTGTCCTTGCACAGCACGCCTTCGGCCATGAGCTTCTTGGCGTAGGCCTTGGCCGGACCGGCTTCCTTCACCAGCTCGATGCCGATCAGCAGGCCCTTGCCGCGGACCTCCTTCACGATCGGCGAGTTCAGCGCGCGCAGCTTCTCCATGAACGCCGCGCCGACCTGGTCCGCGCGCTCGGCGAGCTGGTCGCGCACGAGCACCTGCAGCGCCTTGCGCGCCACCGCGCACGCCAGCGGATTGCCGCCGAACGTGCTGCCGTGGTCGCCGGGCTGGAAGACGCCCATCACCTCGCGCGAGGCGAGCACCGCGGAGACGGGCATCATGCCGCCACCGAGCGCCTTGCCGAGGATCAGCACGTCCGGCTTCACACCTTCGTGGTCGCACGCGAACAGCCGGCCGGTACGCCCGAGGCCGGTCTGGATCTCGTCGGCCATGAACAGCACGCGATGCTTCCGGCAGAGTTCGCTCGCGGCCTTCAGGTAGCCGGCCGGCGGCACGACGATGCCGCCTTCGCCCTGGATCGGTTCCACCAGGAAGCCGACCGTGTTCGGCCCGATCGCCCGCTCGAGCGCGGCGAGGTCACCGTAGGGCACGAGCTTGAACCCGGGCGTGAACGGCCCGAAGCCGTCGCGGTACTGCGCGTCGTCCGAGAAGCTGACGATGCTGATCGTGCGCCCGTGGAAGTTGCCTTCGCAGCACAGGATCTCGGCCTGGCCCGCGGGGACGCCCTTCACCTTCTCGCCCCACTTGCGCGCCGTCTTGAGTGCCGTCTCGACGGCCTCGGCCCCGGTGTTCATGGGCAGCACCATGTCCTGGCCGCAGAGCTTCGTGATCTCCTCCACGAACGGCCCGAACTGGTCGTTGTGGAACGCACGGGAGGTGAGCGCGAGCCGGCGCGCCTGCTCGACGAACACGTTCACGATCTCGTCGTGCCCGTGACCGAAGTTGAGCGCCGAGTACGCGCTCAGCATGTCGAGGTAGCGCCGGCCGTCCACGTCCTCGACCCACGCGCCCTTGCCGCGCGCGATCACGACGGGCAGCGGCGCGTAGTTGCGAGCGCTGTGCGCGTCGACCCTCGCGACGTGGCGCGCGGTTTCGCCGGCCAGCGTGACGCCGTCAGCGGGTGCCATGGCTCACCTCGGGCGCGTCCTGCCCCGCGCGGCGGCGGCGCTCGATGGCCGCACCGATCGCCCTCGGCAGCACGTCCTTGTCGTGCTCGTCGAGTTCGTAGGTGACGCGCGTCGAGGGCTTGTCGATCTTCAGCACGTGCTGCAGGTCGATCGGCGTCGCGACCAGCACGGTGTCGCACGGCACCGCGGCGATCGTCTCGGAGAGCTCGGCCACCTGCTTCTCGCCGTAGCCCATGGCGGGCAGCACCTGCGTCAGGTGCGAGTACTTCTCGAACACGGCCTTGATCGAGCCGCGGGCGTAGGGGCGCGGATCGACGATCTCGGCGGCCTGGTTCTTCATCGCGGCCACGAGCCCGGCGCCGTACTTCATCTCGCCGTGCGTCAGCGTGGGGCCGTCCTCGATCACCAGTACGCGCTTGCCCTTCACCAGCGACGGGTCCGTCACGGTGACGGGGGAGTTGGCGCGCAGGATCGTCGCGCGCGGATTGATCGAGCGCACGTTCGCTTCCACGATCGCCACGTTGCCCGGCTCGGCGGTGTCGACCTTGTTCACGATCACGAGGTCGGCCATGCGCACGTTGGTCTCGCCCGGGTAGTACGACAGTTCGTGGCCGGGGCGGTGCGGGTCGGCGACGACGATGTTGAGGTCGGGCTTGTAGAACGGCATGTCGTTGTTGCCGCCGTCCCACAGGATCACGTCCGCTTCCGTCTCGGCGCGGCGCAGGATCAGCTCGTAGTCCACGCCCGCGAACACCAGGTTGCCCATCGCGACGTGCGGCTCGTACTCCTCGCGCTCCTCGATCGTGCACTTGTGCGCGTCCATGTCCGCGACGCTCGCGAAGCGCTGGCAGATCTGCTGCGACAGATCGCCGTAGGGCATCGGGTGGCGGATCACCGCGACCTTGAGCCCCATGTGCTTCAGGATCTCGGTCACGCGCCGCGACGTCTGGCTCTTGCCGCAGCCCGTGCGCACCGCGCCCACCGCGATCACCGGCTTGGTGCTGCGCACCATGGTCTGCTCGGCGCCCAGCAGCACGAACTGCGCGCCGGCGGCGTTCACGCGCGCGGCCTGGCGCATCACGTACGCGTAGGAGACGTCGGAGTACGAGAACGTGACGAGGTCCACCGCGTACTCGCGGATCAGTTCCTCGAGCCGCGTCTCGGAGTGGATCGGGATCCCGTTCGGGTACTTCGGACCCGCGAGCACGTTCGGGTACACGCGGCCGTCGATGTCGGGGATCTGGGTCGCGGTGAAGCACACGACCTCGACGTCGTCGCGGTGCTTCCACCACAGGTTGAAGTTATGGAAGTCGCGTCCGGCCGCTCCCATGATGAGCGTCCGGGTCTTGTGCGTGTTCATGGCCAGCCTCCGATAAGGACCGGGCGGGTCCGGAGCGGCCGTGGTCGCGCGCGACCTGGGCGGCACTGCAAGTGCCGTCGGGTGCACGATACCCCACCCCGAACGATGCGCAGTCGTTGCATGGTCAAGGAGCACGAAGCGAGCCACCGAAGGCCGTTCGCGCACCCGTAAGGGACTGTCAGGGATCAGGTTGCGGGGCGCGGAGTTGACCGGATCGTGCGTTTTCGTTGCCTCTCGGGAGCCCGCCCCCGGACCTGCCACCGTGGCACGAGCACGCCGCGGCCGTCAGCAATCCCGAGGGGCAGGCGGCCGGTTCACTGCGGCCGATCGCCGGCCCCGGGCGGCTCTCCCAGAGAACGATTGGACTTCAGTCGCCTGGGGCCACCTGCCGTTAATCCCCGCAGGCGCGCGAGCTTCTCCCCCCGCACGCGACCATCTCCATCTCGGCCTGCATCCATTCCAGACCCGGGTGGTGCGCTGCCCATCTGCGAGAGGACGGAAATCCGCGTGAACCAGCTCCCTCATCAGCGTAAGGAAGGCGGCAAGCCGCGCGCGTCGTTCGGCGCGCGCGTGCGTGACGTGCTGCGGCAGCGGGTGCCCGAGTCGCGCCAGTTCGACGCGTTCTGGCACGCCGACGTGAACCTCGGCTGGGTGCGTTGGGTGCGTGAAGACGGCCGCTTCGTGTACGTGTCGATCCGCCGCCGCAGTGGCGGCTGGCTGACCGGCGAAGTGGGCGTGAGCGCCGAGGCCGTGCCGCTCGAGGAGCTGCCGGCGGTGACTGCGCTCAAGGACCTGCCCGAGGCTGGCGGCCGCATCGCGCTCGGCTGGCTGCTCGACGGGCACGAGCGCTGGTGGACGACCGGCGGCAACGAGGACGGATTCCAGCACCGGCTCGACTGGCTGGCGCAGAACCTCCGCCTGCGGCTGCACGCCGTGCTCACCGCGACGACCCGCGCCGCCTGACCGGGCGCACGCTGACGACGGGCCTTCCGCCGGATCCGGCGGAAGGCCCGTCGCGTTTCCGGCAACTCTGTTCGCTCGCCGATTTCCGCGAACGCGTTCGCGTCGATTTCCGGGACGCAGAATCGGCAACTCCGATCGGTCAACGCGATGCGCGCTTGGCTTTTCCGGCGTTCGGGCGCATGCTGGTGATTCGCCGATTTCGGCGAATCGCCGTGGCGGTCGCGACGGCAAGGGTGCGGCGGGAGGGCCCATGGAACGCTTCGCGGGACGGTTCGCGCTGCTGCGCCTGCTCGGCCAGGGCGGCATGGGCACGGTGCACCTCGCGCTGGACCTGTCCACCGGCACGGAGTGCGCGCTGAAGCGCCTGCACCCGAAGGTGGTCGCCGATCCCACGAGCGGCTTGCGCACGGAGTTCGAACTGCTCGCGCGCGTTCGCCATCCCGCCGTGGTCGGCGTGCGCGAGCTGGGCTTCGCGCCCGACGGCACCGCGTACTACACGATGGAGTACGTGCCCGGCGTCTCGGCCGATCGCGGATTGCGCCGCGGCGACTGGCGCGCGCTCTGCTTCGCCGCGGCCGAGGTCGCGCACGGGCTCGAGGCGCTGCACGACGCCGGCGTGCTGCACGGCGATCTCAAGCCGTCCAACCTGCTCGTCGTTCCCGGCGAGGACGCCGACGCGCTGCCGGCGGGCGTGCGCATCCTCGACTTCGGCCTCGCCGCACTGCTCGACCGCGAGCGCGAGGGCCATCGCGGCACGCCCGGCTACGCGGCGCCCGAGGTCGTGCGCGGCGACGCGCCCACGATCGCCTCCGATCTCTTCGGCCTCGGCGCGACGCTCTACGCACTCGCGGCGGGGCGCGTGTCGTTCGCGCCCTCCACGCGCTCGTCGAGCAGCTCCGGGCGCAAGCCCGGCGCGCCGCCATCGGCCGTGGCGCTCGACGACGCGGGCACGCCACCGGCGCTCGCGCGGCTCGTGCTGCGGCTCATGGCGCCGTCGCCGGCCGAGCGGCCGCGCGACGCGCGCGAGGTCCGCGCCGAGCTCGAGCGCATCGAGCCCGCGGCGCGGCGCTCGCTCGCGCGCCGGCTGCGCACCGAGCGCGTCGTCGGCCGCGAACGCGAGCTGGCGCGCATCGACCGCTGGCTCGAGGCCACGCGTGCCGCCGGCAGCGTCCTGCTCGTGGAGGGCGATCCCGGCGTCGGCAAGTCGGCGCTGCTCGGCGAGCTCGCGGTGCGCGCCTCGCTCGCGGGCCGGCGCGTCATGCGCTTCTCGTGCGCCGAGTTCCCCGCGCCCGGCGCGCTCGCGCATTCGCTCTGGCGCCGGCTCGCCGCCGAGTCGGGCGCCGACGAGGACGTGACCGGGCCCGTGCTCGCGACCTTCGCCGGCGGCCCGCTCACCGAGAGCGACCTGGCGCGGCTCGCGGACGCGGCGGTCGACTGGGCCCGGCAACTCGCCGGGAGTAGTGCAGCGCCGCTCGTGATCCTCGACGACCGTGAGCGGCTCGATCCGCTCTCGCGCGCCCTGCTGCGCCGGGCGGCGTTCCATCCGGCGGGAGACGCGGTGCGCTGGGTGTGGTCGGGACGTCGCACACAGGACGACCTGGACGACCAGCTCATCGTGGAGGCGGGAGTCGCATGGCGGCTGGAACTCGGGCCGCTCGACGAGGACGCGGGGACGACGCTCGCCGCGGCGCGGCTGCACGCGCCCGCGCCGCGCGAACTGCTGTCGTTCCTTCAGGCACGCACGGGGGGGCACCCGGGCATGATGATCGAGCTGATGCGCATCGCCGCCGAGAGCGGCGCCCTCGCCGAGACCGACGAGGGTCCGCACGTGAACCCGGAGGCGCTCGCCACGCTCGCGACGCCGGCCGCGTTCGAGGCGTCGCTGGTCGCGCGCTGGCAGGCGCAGGCGGAAGACGCGCGCCGGGCCGCGCTGGCGCTCGCCGTGCGGGCGCGACCCGCGCATGCGTCGGAACTGCGCGCCCCCGGTGGCCCGGTGCTCGACTCCGGCCTGCACGGGCTGCAACTCGCGGGACTCTCGACGCGCGACGCGGACGGCCGCTTCGCGCTCGCGCCGCCGGCGCTGGGGCCCGCGATCGTCGCCACCCTCGCCGTCGACGCGCGCCGCGCGTGGCATCGCGAGGCGCTCGCCGAACCGGACCTCTCGCCGGCGGAGCGCTTCGCGCACCTGCGCGAGGCCGGCGACTCGCTCGAGGCACTGGCCGAGGCCGAGCGCGCTCTGGCGGCGGGCTCCGGCGTCGAGATCGCGCGGGCCGCAGCAGAGCTGGCCGAGTCGAGCGTGCCCGGGCGGGCCGCGGCGTGGCTCGAACGCGCGGGCGAGATGCTGATCGAGGTCGGGCATCATGCGGAGGCCGTGCCGTTCCTCGAACGTTCGCTCGAGCGCGAGCCCGGAGCGCCGGAGCGCTTCCGGCGGATGCGGCGGCTGTCGGTCGTCTACCTCCGCGTCGGGCGGCTCGCCGAGCTCGAACCCCTGCTCGCGCGCGCGCTCGCCGAGGGCCCCGACGCGCGCGAACGCTCGCTGCTCGAATGCAACGAGTCGGCGCGACTGCAGGCGCACGGACGCGGCGCCGAAGCGCTCGACCTCGCGCACCGGGCCGTCGCCTCCGCGCACGAGGCCCGCGACGACGAGGCGCTCGGCTACGCGACGCTCTCCGTCGGCGTGGTCGTGATGACGATGGGCGATCGCACGCTCGCCGAACACCACGCGATCCGCGCCGAGGAAGCCTTCGCCCGCGCGGGCATCACCATGGGACGTACCCGGGCGCTCGGACTTCGCGCCTCGATCGCGGGCGTCGGCGGGCACCTGCCCGAGGCCGAGAAGCGCTTCCGGCAGGCACTCGACGTGGCCGAAGGCGCGGGGTTGCGGGTGGTCTCCGAGGAACTGCGGAGCAACCTCGCCGTGCTTCTCACCAACGCCGGGCGATGGAGCGAGGCGGCGGAGATGTTCGAGCGGTCGCTCCGCAGTTCGATCGAGGACGGCCGCGCGCCCATCGTGGCTTCGCTGCTCGGCAACCTCGCGCTGCTCGACGCGCTCAGCGGCCGCACGACGCGTGCCACGCGCCGGGCACGCGCGGCACTCCGCCTCACGCGGGAGCACGCACCTCGCCACGTGCCGTTCGCGTGCCGCGTGCTGGCCACGGGCTACCGCGTCGCCGGGCGGACGCGCGAGGCCGAGCGTGCCGCGACTCGGGCGCTCGCGCGGGCCACGCGCGCGGGCATTCCGTGGGAGGCGGACTGGAGCCGCGTGGAGTTCGCCAAGGCGTGCGCGCAGGCCAACCGGTGGAAGGAGGCGGGCGAAGTCGCCGCGCACGCGCTCGCGCAGGAACGCATGGGAGATCCGATCGCCTCGATCGTGCTGGCGTCGATCTCGGGGCGAGCGGCGCTGCGCGAGCGCGAGTTCGGCGTCGCAGACGCGCGGCTCGCGCGGGCGACGACCGAGCTTTCGGAGCGGACGACGCCGTACGCCGCGGCGCACGTGACGCAACTGCTCGCGGAGCGCGCGCTGGTCCAGGGCCGCTGGGAGGACGGGCTCGACAACGCGCGCACGGCGCTGCAGGCCCTCGACGCGCTGCCCGCGGTCGCGGATCGCGCGCAGGCCGCGCTGGAGTTCGCCAAGCTCTCGTTCGCGGCGCCGGCCGGCGTGGATGCGCCGGTGGCCGAGTGGCTCGAGGAGGCGGCGGGAGCGTTCGAGCGCCTGGGCGACCATCGCGGGCGCGAGCGCGCCCTGGCGCTCACGGTGGAGTGGCTGCACCGCACGCGCCTGCCCGCGTCGACGGTGGCGCACGAGCGCGACCTGCTCAAGTCCGTGAGCCACCTGCTCGATTCGCTGTCGGACGTGCAGGCGCTCGCCAAGCGCTCGATGCAGATGGCCGTCGAGCATCTCGACGCCGAACGCGGCGTGCTGCTGCTGCAGGACGCGAAGACCGGCAAGTACACGCCGATGACCGAACACGGCGCGATCGACGCCGCCACGCGCGACCAGGCGGCGAGCTACAGCCACCGCGTCGTCGAGCGCGTGCATCGCAGCGGCGGCAGCCTGCTCATCACCGACGCGCCGACGAATCCCGACCTGCTGTCCGAGTCGATGGTGGACCTGGGCCTGCGCTCGATCCTCTGCGTGCCGTTCTTCCGCGACGGCAAGGTGGTCGGGGCCGTCTACGTGGACGATTCGCGCCGGGCCGACGCGTTCACGCCCGACGACCGCGGGCTGCTCGAGGGCTTCGCGCACCTGATGTCGGTCGCGATCGAGCGCAGTCTCGGGCACCAGGAGGTCGTGCGCGCCAACGAGCGGCTGGTCGGCGAGAACCTCGAGCTGCGCCGCGAGGCACGGGCGCGATTCCAGCCGCACAACTTCATCGGCACGAGCACCGCGATGCAGCGAGTGCTGGCCGTGGTCGAGCGCGCGGCGCAGACCAATGCGACCGTGCTCATCACCGGCGAGAACGGCACGGGCAAGGAACTCGTGGCGAGGACGCTGCATCACAGCGGCCGCCGCCACGAAGCCCCGTTCGTCGCGGTCAACTGCGGCGCGATTCCCGAGGGCCTGCTGGAAAGCGAGCTCTTCGGCATTCTCGACGACGTGGCCACGGGCGTGCGCCGCCGCGACGGTCGGTTCGTGCAGGCGAACGGCGGCACGCTGTTCCTGGACGAGATCGGCGAGATGCCGCCCAAGCAGCAGGTGGCGCTGCTGTCGGTGCTCGCGAACCGCGAGGTCACGCCGGTCGGTGGTGGCAAGCCGATTCCGGTGGACGTGCGCGTCATCGCAGCCACCAACTGCGACCTGCGCCGCAGTGTCGAGGACGGGTCGTTCCGCCAGGATCTCTACTTCCGGCTCAACGTGATCCCGATCGAGATGCCCGCCCTGCGCGCCCGCAAGTCGGACATCCCGCAGATGGCGCAGTACTTCATCGCCCAGATCGCCAAGCAGCAGGAGCGCGCGGTTCCACAGCCGAGCCCGGAGTTCATCGCCGCGCTCATGCAGAGCGACTGGCCGGGCAATGTGCGCGAGCTGCAGGCGTACATCGAGCGCATCATGGCCATGACCCCGGGCGACACGTTGCTCCCGCGGCCGCTGCCCGGCGACCTCGAGGAGCAGCGCACCCGGGTGCGGATCACGCACGGACGCTCGCTCGCCGACGTGATGGGAGACATCGAACGCCGCCTCGTCCAGGAGGCGCTGCAGCGGGCCGAGGGGAACCAGTCGCAGGCGGCACGCGATCTCGGATTGACGGAACAGTCCCTGCGCTATCGACTTCGCAAGTACACACTCGAGGACGCTCGCAGAAATCGGCGAACTCGCCGAAAGCAGCGATAGTCGAGTATCCGCATGAAAACAAAAGAGTTGTTTGAAACGCGCGGGCGCAACTCGCCGATTTCGGCGAGTTCGCTCTCGTGAACCGACCGAAAACACTGCCAGATCTAGAGCTATAACGCGATGACATAAAACATCTTGCGTGTTTCATGCGCTGCGGCCCCGCGGACGGCACGAGTCTCGCCATGACGTTGTCCAGCCACGTCAACCACGAGACCTCAAATCCATCCTCCGAGGAGGCCGCCATGAAGAAGCTTCTCGCGCTCGTCGCCGCCGTCGCCTGCACCGCCCTCTTGGCCTGCCTGACTCCTGCTTCCGCCCAGACGTACCCGGATTGGCAGGCGGGCACCGGCGTCACCCAGCCGCACGTCGCCACCGTCCCGACCGCGCCCACGACGTCCGCCGTCACGCTGCCGATCCGCTTCGACATCGACGGCGCCGGCGCGCTCGTGACGCTGGGCGCCTCGCAGTGGCTCGCGCAGTACACCCTGCCCGCGCTCGAGCGCACGTGGATCGGCGCCGGTGCCAACTCCGCGATCGTGCGCCGCGCGAACACGGCCGCCATCCGCCGTCGCTGAGTTCGCAGTTCACCCGACGCTCCCGTTCGCGGGAGCGCCACTCCCCTCGAGAGGCCGGATGTCCCCCCGGCAGACAGGCTTCGAAACACCCGAGGTCCAGGCCCTGCTCGCGCTGAGCGACGGCGGTGCGGTCATCCACGACCGCACCGGCGCCGTCGTTTCGTGCGACCGGGGCGCGGAACGTCTCCTCCGCGCCGGCGAGCACGAGCTCGCCGGCCGCTCGTCGTTGCTCGCGCACGCGCGGGCACGTGACGAGTTCGGCCTGCCCTGGCTCGTCGAGCGCGAACCCGCGCGCGAGGCCCTGCGCGACCGCCGGCCGGCGGGTCCGGTGATCTGCCGCGTGAGCGGCGACGACGGCGAACCCCGCTGGCTGGAACTGCGGGCCGCACCGCTCTACGACGGCACGCGGCTCGAGCCGACGGGCGCCCTGACGCACGTGCGCGACGTCAGCACGCAGCGCGCGCTCGAGGCGCGCACGCGCGGCCGGCACCGCCTCGAGGCGCTCGGGCGGCTGGCGAGCAGCGTGGCGCACGACTTCAACAACCTGCTGACCGTGATCCTCGGCTACAACGGGTTCCTGCTCGACAGCCTGCCGCCTTCCGATCCGCGCTGGCTCGAGGCCGACGAAGTCCGCAAGGCCGCCCAGCGCGGGGCCAACCTCACGCGGCAGCTGCTCGCGTTCAGCCGCGGGCAGGTGATCGAAGTCGGGGTCCTGGACCTGAACCAGGTGCTGATCGAGACGGAGCCGATGCTCCGCCGCATGGTCGGGCGCAGCGTGCGCCTGCAGCTGCAGACGCGGCCCGGCGTCGCCGCGGTGCGTGCGGACCGGGGCCAGCTCGAGCAGGTGATCATGAACCTCGTGCTCAACGCGCGCGACGCGATGCCGGAGGGCGGCAACCTGGTCGTCTCGACCGACGTCGTCGAGCTCGACGCGACGTTCGTGTCGGGCCACGTCGGTTCGCGGCGTGGCCGGCACGTCGTGCTGCAGGTGTCCGACGACGGCTGCGGCATGGACGCCGACACGCAGCAGCGCATCTTCGAGCCGTTCTTCACGACCAAGTCCGACGGCCGCGGCACGGGCCTCGGGCTCTCGACCGTGTACGGCATCGTGAAGCAGCACGGCGGGTACATCGGCGTCGAGAGTACGGCGGGGCAGGGGACCACGTTCCGGCTCTACCTGCCGGGAACGCGCGCGACGCCGCGCGTGTCCGTGCGCCTGCCGGCCGCGGAGCCGGCACCGGGGCACTCCGAGACGATCCTGCTCGCGATCGAGGACGAGCAGGTGCGGCGGCTCGCGCGGCGCGTGCTCCGGCGCAACCGCTACCACGTGCTCGAGGAATCCGACGGCGCGCGCGCGGCGGAACTGGCCGAGCGCCACGGTGGCCCGATCGACGTGCTCGTCGCCGACGCCGAACTGCCCGGGCTCGACGGCGTCTCGCTTTCCCGCCGCTGCGCCAGCCAGCGGCCGGACATCGGCGTGCTGTTCCTCTCCGGGGACGCGGCCCTGCAGTCGGTGGACGGCGAGCCGCCCCTGCAGCACGTGCGCGTCCTGCCCAAGCCGTTCCGGCCCTCGGCGCTCCTCGAGAGGCTCTTCGAGGTGCTGTCCGCCCGCCGGGGCGGCAGGAGTCCCGACGTGACCGGCTGAGTTGCGACTGGGGTGCCGGCGGCAGTTCCGTGGTGTGCGAATCGGGGGACTCCACGCCGCGGATGCCGGCACCCTTGCCTTCCCCCGGGCGCCAACCCCCTCGGCGCCTGCCGGTGCCGCGCCCGATTTCGTGGGCGCGGCATCGCGCTTCTCCGCCCGCGCGACTGCGTTCGCAGGGGCTGGTAGCCGCGCCGGTCGGTTGCCGGCCAGGGGCCCGAGGGGACCGGAATCCCTTGGCGTTTCGACGCATCCAAGCCGATCCCGCCCCCGTCCAGCGCTCCCGGACCACTCCACGGCGTCGCGCCCCCGCGAGTTCGGCCGTGTCGCGAGCGCCCGTCGTCGCCGGCGCGGGGTCTCCATCCACCTCCGTTCAACCCGCCGCACGCCGAGGGGTCTCACCGGATGAACAAGCGCATGGTCCAGATGCTGGCGATCGTCGGAGTCTTCGTCGCGATCGTCGGCTTCGTGAAGTTCCAGCAGATCAAGACCGCGATCGCCGCGGGCAAGTCGTGGGCGCCGCCGCCGGAAGCCGTGACGACCATCACGGCGAAGCAGCAGTCGTGGCAGGCGACGATCGACGCCGTCGGCAGCGTCGCGCCGATCCGCGGCGTCACGCTGTCGGCCGACCTGCCGGGCGTGGTCGAGCGCATCGCGTTCGAGTCGGGCGCCCGCGTGGCCGCCGGAGCGGTGCTGGTGACGCTCGACGCGCGCCAGGAGCGCGCGCAGCTCGCCTCGGCCGAGGCGCAGCGCGACCTCGCGAAGACGAACCTCGACCGGTCGCGCCGGCTGCTCGAGCAGCAGGTGATCGCGCAGGCCGAGTTCGACCAGGTCGCGGCGCTGTACAAGCAGGCCGAGGCCGCCGTGCACCTGACCGAGGCGAGCATCGACCGCAAGACGATCCGCGCGCCATTCTCCGGCACCACGGGCATCCGCCGCGTCAACGTCGGGCAGTACGTGAACAGTGGCGACCCGATCGTGCCGCTGCAGTCGACGAGCCAGGTCTATGTGGACTTCGCGGTGCCGCAGCAGCAGGTGGCGCTGCTGCACGTGGGCGATCCCGTGCGCGCCACTGCCGACAGCGGGGCGGCCGGGCACGTGCAGGGCCGCATCACCGCGATCAACCCGGTGGTGGACGACGCGACGCGCAACGTGCAGGTCCAGGCCACGTTCGACAACGTCCACGGCCGCTTCCGCCCGGGCATGTACGTCTCGGTCTCGGTCGGCCTGGGGCAGCACGACGCGGTCGTCGCCCTGCCGCTCTCGGCGATCAACTACGCGCCCTACGGCAACTCGGTCTTCGTCGTCGAGTCGATGAAGGGGCCCGACGGCAAGGCCTACCGCGGCGTGCGCCAGCAGTTCGTGAAGCTGGGCGCCGCGCAGGGCGACCTCGTCGCCGTGCTCGACGGCGTGAAGCCGGGCCAGGAGGTCGTGACCTCGGGCGTCTTCAAGCTGCGCTCCGGCGCCGCCGTCCTCGTCGACAACACCGTGCAGCCCTCGGCCAGCGCCTCGCCGAGACCTGAGAACAGCTGATGAAGTTCACCGACCTCTTCGTCAAGCGGCCGGTCCTCGCGATCTGCGTCAACCTCGTCATCCTGATCGCGGGGCTGCAGTCGATCCGCTCGCTCAGCGTGCGCCAGTTCCCACGCACGGACATCGCCGTGGTGAACGTCACGACCGCGTACGTGGGCGCCAACGCCGACCTCGTGCGGGGCTTCATCACCTCGCCGCTCGAGCGCGTGATCGCCAGCGCCGACGGCATCGACTACATGGAATCCTCGAGCTCGCAGGGCATCAGCAACATCACGGTGCACCTGAAGCTCAACTACGACACCAACGCGGCGCTGACCCAGATCCAGGCCAAGGTCGCGCAGGTCCGCAACGACCTGCCGCCCGAGGCGCAGGCGCCGGTGATCCAGGTGGAGACCGCGGACGCGCAGTTCGCCGCCATGTACCTCGGGTTCGCGTCCAAGGACCTGGACCCGAACCAGATCACGGATTACCTCACGCGCGTCGTGCAGCCGCGGCTGAGCGCCGTGAGCGGCGTGCAGCGCGCCGACATCCTCGGCGGCCGCACGTTCGCGATGCGCATCTGGCTCAAGTCCGAGCGCATGGCCGCGCACGGCCTCGCGCCCTCCGACGTGTGGTCGGCGCTGTCGCGGAACAACTACCTCTCGGCCCTCGGCGCCACCAAGGGCACGATGACGTCGGTCAACCTGGTCGCCAACACCGACCTCAAGACGCCCGAGGACTTCCGTCGGCTGGTCGTGAAGACCGCCGACGGCGACATCGTCCGGCTGGGCGACGTGGCCGATGTGCAGCTCGGCGCGGAGGACTACAACACGGACGTGCGGTTCAACGGCCAGAACGCCACGTTCATGGGTGTCTGGGTGCTGCCGACGGCGAACTCCCTCGAGGTGATCGGGCGCGTCCGCGAGGAGATGAAGGACATCCAGGCGCAGCTGCCCGTCGGCATGACCGCCGGCATCCCGTACGACTCGACGGTCTACATCCAGGACGCGATCCACGAGGTGCTGAAGACCCTCACCGAGACGCTGCTGATCGTGATCCTGGTGATCTTCCTGTTCCTCGGTTCGGTGCGCGGCCTCGTGATCCCGGTGATCGCGATCCCGATCTCGCTGATCGGCGCCGTGTTCCTGATGCAGGCGTCCGGGTTCACGATCAACCTGCTCACGCTGCTCGCGATCGTGTTGTCGGTCGGCCTCGTCGTGGACGACGCGATCGTCATGGTCGAGAACATCGAACGCCACGTGCACGAAGGGCAACCTCCGTTCCGTGCGGCGATCCTGGCCGCGCGCGAGCTGACCGGGCCGATCATCGCGATGACGATCACGCTCGCGGCCGTGTACACGCCGCTCGGCATCCAGGGCGGCCTGACCGGCGCGTTGTTCCGCGAGTTCGCGTTCACGCTCGCGGGCGCGGTGCTGGTCTCGGGCGTCGTGGCCCTCACGCTGTCGCCCATGATGGGCTCCCGGCTGCTGCGTGCGGGGGACAGCGAGCGCGGGTTCGCGGGACACATCAACCGGCAGTTCGAGCGCCTGCGCGGCAAGTACGTCGAGATGCTCCAGGGCACGCTGCGCCAGCGTTCGGTGATGCTCGTGCTGTGGGCGATCGTCGTGCTGCTCGCGGTGCCGTTCTACATGTTCTCGCAGCGCGAGCTCGCGCCGGGCGAGGACCAGAGCATCGTGTTCGGCATCGTGCAGGCGGCGCCCAACGCCACGCTGGACCAGACGCACATGTTCGCGTCACAGGTCACGAAGGTGTACCAGTCGTTCCCCGAGACGAAGAACGTCTTTCAGATCACCAACCCGAGCGGCGGTTTCGCGGGCATGGTGACCAAGCCGTGGGCGGAGCGGAAGCGCAGCACCGCCGAGCTGCAGGTGCAGGTGGCGGGGGCGGTGTCGAAGATCCCCGGTATCCGGACGATCTCGCTGGTGCCGCCGGCGCTCCCGGGCGGCGGCAGCTTCCCGGTCGACCTCGTGATCATGTCCACGGCCGAACCGCAGCAGCTCGCGGCGATCGCCGGCGACCTGGTCGGCAAGGCGTACAAGAGCGGCATGTTCATGTTCGTCGACACCGACCTCAAGTTCGACCAGCCGCAGGCGGAGGTGGTGTTCGACCGGGACAAGGTGCGCTCGCTCGGCGTGGACCTGAGCCGCGCGGGCCAGGACCTGTCGGCGCTGCTCGGCGGCAACTTCGTCAACCGGTTCAGCATCCAGGGGCGCAGCTACAAGGTGATTCCGCAGGTCGAGCGCGCCGAGCGGCTCACGCCCGACCAGTTGCAGTCGATCTACGTGAGCGGCCCGAACGGCACGCTGGTGCCGCTGTCCACGTTCGCGTCGATGCGCACGACCACCGAGCCGCGCGAGCTCAAGCGCTTCCAGCAGCTGAACGCCGTGCGCATCCAGGCGGTCATCCCGCCGGGCGTCTCGCTCGACAAGGCGCTCGGGTTCCTCGAGGGCGAAGCGCGCAAGTCGCTGCCGCGCGGCTTCACGATCGACTACGCCGGCGAATCGCGGCAGCTGCGGACCGAAGGCAGCAAGTTCCTCGCGGTCTTCCTGCTCTCGGCGCTGCTCATCGGGCTCGTGCTCGCCGCGCAGTTCGAGAGCTTCCGGGATCCGTTCGTCATCATGACGGGGTCGGCGCCGCTGGCGCTCTCGGGCGCGCTGCTCTTCACGTTCCTCGGCTTCACGTCGATCAACATCTACAGCCAGGTCGGCCTGATCACGCTGGTCGGGCTGGTGGCGAAGAACGGCATCCTGATCGTGGAGTTCGCCAACCAGCTCCAGATGCGGGGCTACGACAAGGCGAGGGCGGTGATCGAGGCGGCCGGGACCCGGTTGCGGCCGATCCTCATGACGACGGCGGCCACGGTGTTCGGCCACCTGCCGCTGATCTTCGCCCACGGTCCGGGCGCCGGCGCGCGCAACAGCATCGGCATCACGCTGGTGAGCGGCATGATCATCGGCACGGCGTTCACGCTCTTCGTCGTGCCGGCCGTCTACACGCTGGTCGCCAAGGTGCACCGCCCGATCGAGGCGGACGAGCCCGTGGCGGCGGTGGCGGACGTGGTGGAGGTCACGCCGGCCTGACGCGGCGGAGACGAGACGAACGACGTGCGCGCCGCGCGGGGATCCCCCGCGCGGCGCGGCGCGTTCAGGGGTTGAGCTCGTCGCGCAGCTGGCGTTCGGCCTCGAGCCAGAACTCGTCGTGACGCCCGTGCTGGTGGCCGGAGCGTTCGTAGAGTTCGTGCGCGCGCTTCGCGATCTGGTCGTGCGTGGGCTCGGTCGCCACGGCGGTGGCCGTGGAGGACGAAGTCGTGGCCGCGGCGGGCCGGGCGTCCGACGCCGTGCTCTTCTTCTTGCGGGGCGCGGCCGAGCGCGGGGCCGACGCGGTGGTCTTCTTGCGGGTCGCCGTCTTGGCGGGGCGTTCCATGAACCTCTCCTTGAGGATCGTCGCGGTCTCGGGGCGGGAGGGAGCCACCGGATTTCGGGGCTGGAGGTCCGCTGGTCCACGTGGATACCGCGACGGCTGAGGGATACCGCGCCCCGCCGGGAAGGTCAACGCGCCCGGCGCGCGGCCGCGAACGACGAGTGCGGCGTTCGCCCCGGCTGTACGCGCGTGGAGCCGGCTCCACGCGCGCGAAGTGAATCGGGGCCGCGGCGGCCACGGTGGCCCCGGTGGCGGCGTGCGTGCATCGCGCTCACCTGCCGCACGGCCAACGCGTTGCGGGCTTTCGCGCGGCGGCGTCCGGGCTCCGGCACTGCCCTTGCGGTAGGGGCATGGCGTGCACGTCGAACACGAACCCGATCCCGCCGGCCGCTCCGCGACGCGGAGGCCAGCGGCCCCACGAGGAGGCCACGCCATGACGCTCCACACGATTCGCACCGCCCGCCGCATCGCCCTCGCCGCCACGCTCGCGCTGGTTGCTCCGCTCGCCGCGCATGCCCAGGAAGCCGCCGCCATGGCCGACAGCACCGCGCTCCCGACCTTCGTCACGACCGGGCAGCAGATCTCCGCATACGAGAACGTCGGCTCGCCCGTGCCGGGTTCGGTCGCGCTCGCCGAGCCGCCGACGGTGCTCGTCCAGCGCGCCATGAGCGGCCCGCGCCTCGGCTTCACGTTCGCGCCCGGCAACGACCGCGCGGCGCGCGCGCTGCAGGACCACGGCTACGGCCGCGTGATGAGCCAGTTCGGCTGGCAGTTCGAGCACCACGTCGCGCCCATCGGTGACGGTCCCGAGCTGCTCACGCAGGTCGTCCCGCTCTTCGGCGGCATCGAGTACGGCAAGCTGATCCCGTCGCTCACCGTCGTGCTCGGCGCCCGGTTCGCGAACGGCTTCGAGTTCGGCGTCGGGCCCAGCCTCACGCTGGTCAACGCCTCGGGCGGCTCGAGCAGCGCGATCGTCTTCGCCGCGGGCCGTTCGGTGGACTTCGGCGGCATCCGCGTCCCGCTCAACGTGGCCATCTCGTCGAATCGCGACGGTACGCGCACGACGCTCAGCGCCGGCTGGTCCGTGCGCCGCTGAGCGCTCCCGGCGGGCCGGCGTCACCGGCGGCCCACCGGCTCCGACATGCCGCTCTCGGGGGAGGCGGCAGACCCGGCCGTCCGTGCGAATGCGCGGGCGGTCGGGGCGTTTTTCTCGGGCTGAGGCTGCAATTGCGGATTGCATGCCAGCCTGTCGGAGTGATACGGATTCGGCATCCGAATCCCTTGGAGCACGCGCCTAAGTCGCGGGTAGTACGTCCGACGTCGCCACGCACGGAACTTGCTGGGATGCGCGGCGCCCGGGGCGGAACGCGAGTCGAGGCCCGGGTGCCGGACCGAATCGCGGCCCGGGCGTTCCGTGGAGCCTTCCGCGGACCTGCAGGCGACCCGCCGAACGCGGGCATGGAACCGAGCTCGAGCCGGAGGACGTCCGGATCCGGGCGCGGGTGTTGAAGGAGTGACGATGCTGCTCAAGCGATTGCTGCCCGTGCTGGTCCTCGCCGCGCTCGCGCCCCAGGAGGCGGCCGCGGCGGTTTGGACCGTCACCAACGACGCCACCCTCACGGCGGCGAACGCGGGTGCGGTCGCGGGCGACATCGTGCGCGTCGGGCCGGGCACCTACACCGTGCCCGTCCGTCCGCAGCACAACGGCACCGCCGGCGCGCGGATCTACTACTACGGCAACCAGGCCAATCCCACGGCGGCGACCGTCAACGGCATCTTCTTCGGGTACGAGAACGACGGCGCGAACCACACCTGCGGCGACTACGTCACCGTGAAGTGGATCTCGTCGAGCAACAACATCGGCTCGCCCTACCACCTGCGCAGCGGCGGCTGGTACGCCTGCCGGTACGACTCGCTGGTGAAGAGCACCGTGACCAACGGCGGGCTGATCTGCATCGGCAAGGAGAACGTCTACGACAGTCTCTCGGTCACGGGCGTCGACGATCGCATCACGATGCTCGACGACATCGGCACGCTGCGGCCCTCGAGCAACTTGATCAAGAACTCGACGTTCAACTACACGCACAACGCGGCGACGGACTTCCAGTTCATCGAGTTCTACCGCGCCCAGTACAACACCTTCTTCAACAACACGTTCAACTTCACGGTCAACGCGACCGGCGGCTACTGCTTCGCGCTCGAGATGTACCGCTCGTACTACAACTCGTTCCAGAACAACACCTGGAACGTGGTGATGAACCAGACGCCCGGCGGCACCAAGGGGCTCTGGGCCTACCGCGACAGCAGCAGCTACAACCGCTTCGTCGGCAACCGGCTCACGCAGTCGGGCCCCGGCACCATCTCGCTCGGGCTCGCGCAGGACGGCAGCTTCATCGCGTCGACGAATCACAACTACCTCGGCAACAACACCATCCGCATCGGCGCCCCGATCGTGGGCAACGGCGGCATCTGCTGGCAGGGTGGCTCGCGCCAGGACACGCTCGAGTTCAACACGTTCATCGTGAGCGGCGCGACGGTGCTGTTCATCGCCAACGGCAAGGACTTCACGGGCACGGTCGTCCGCCACAACACCTTCTACGGCACCACGTCGACGCTGTTCGACGTCTCGTCGGCTTCGAACGTGTCGGGGAACCGGCTGAGCTCGAACCTGTTCTACTCGACGGCCGCCAACGGCTCGGGTTCGAGCGCATCGATCCGCGTGCCCGCGTCGGGCGTGAGCCTCGATTCGCTGGGGCTGGTGTTCAACCGCAACGGCAGCGCCGGGAACGCGATCAGCTTCGGCGGTTCCATGGGCGCCCCGGGCAGCGGCGGCAACTTCGGCCAGGCCGGCAAGGCCGCGTGGAACACGCCGATGTTCACCGACTCCAGCTACGCGACGCTCAACACGACGCTCCTGCCGGGCAGTCCCGCGCAGTCGGCGAACCTGCAGGACGGTTTCGCCGGATCGCTGGGGACGCCGACCGCCGACGTGTCGGCCCCGTCGACCGTCGGGACGCTGGCCGCGATCAGCAGCACGTCGAGCACGGTGGCGCTGCGCTGGACGGCGGTCGGCGACGATGCCGGCAGCGGCATCGCGAGCGTCTACGACCTCCGATACAGCACGTCGCCCATCACCTCGGGCAACTTCGCGAGCGCGACCGCCTACGGCGGCGTGCCCGCGCCGCAGCCGTCGGGAGCGACCGAGAACGTGACCGTGAGCGGGCTGAGCCCGAACACGACCTACTACTTCGCGCTCATCGTCCGTGACGAAGCGGGGAACGCGAGCGGTGTCTCGAACACCGTCTCGATCGCCACCGCCGTCGCCTCCGACACGACGCCCCCCGGCGCGATCCCCGACCTCCGCACCAACTGACGCCGGCCGACGCACGACGCGGGCGCGGATCCGACAGGGTCCGCGCCCGCGGTGCGTTCACTCGCGGGAGCGCCGCGGCGGCGACGCTCGGGCGTGTCACGTGGTGCCGAACTCCCGCTGCGCCGTCACCGCTTCGTCACGTCGCGTTCTTGGGTGCGTGACCGGGCGTTGCCTAATATGCGCAGCGGTCCCCCACGCACCCCGGTGACGGCGGAGAGGCCGCCGCGCCGCGCATGCCTACCCCAGGATGGGAAGGTCCCCGATGCGCTTCAAGCTGCTGATCGCGATGCTGGCCGTCCTGCTGGCCGCATCCCCCGCCTTCGCCGCCAAGAAAGCGCTGTTCGACAACGCCCACGCCGAGCAGGCCGGTAACGCCGACTGGGTGATCGACAACAACTTCCCGACGCCGTCGCCGGCGCAGAGCGGCATCACGGGTTCGAGTACCGAGACGTTCTGGACCGGCGCTCTGTCCGCGTGGGGCGTCGCCCTCGTCCAGCGGGGCTACACGGTGGAGACCAACACGAGCGCGCTGACCTACGGCAACGCCGGCAACGCGCGCGATCTCACGAACTACGACCTGCTCGTGATCGACGAACCCAACACCGTGTTCACCGCGGCCGAGGCGTCGGCGATCTTCAGCTTCCTCGCCAACGGTGGCGGCCTCGTGGCGATCTCGGACCACACGGGCTCCGATCGCAACAGCGACGGCTGGGATTCCCCGGCCATCTGGAACAACCTCGACCCGACGCACCTGCTGGGCGTCCACTTCAACGTGAGCGGCGAGCCGAACAACAACATCGTGCAGACCTCCACCAACGTGCGCGCCGTGGCCAGCGATTCCATCACGCGCGGGCCGGTGGGCAACGTCACGGGTCTCGCGTACCACAACGGCACCACGATGGTGCTCTATCCCGCGGTCAACGCCAGCGTTCGTGGCGAGGTGTGGACGACCGGGACCGCCCAGACGAGCACGTCGAACGTGATGTGCGCGTCGGCCGTCTACGGCAACGGGCGCGTCGTGTTCGTGGGCGACAGCTCGCCTGCCGACGACGGCACCGGCGCCTCGGGCAACTCGCTCTACAACGGCTGGACGGAAGCCGGCGCGAGCGACGGCACGCTGTTCCTCAACGCGTCGCTCTGGGCGTCGCGGCGGACGGCGGGTGACGTCACGGCGCCGACCGTCAGCGTGACGTCGCCCGTGGGCGGCGAGACCTGGAAGGCCGGCTCGTCGCACGCGATCACGTGGACCGCGAGCGACAACGTCGGCGTGACGGCCGTCGACCTCGCGTACTCGACCGACGGCGGGGCGACGTACCCGAACACGATCGCCACCGGCCTCTCGAACACGGGCACGTACGCCTGGACCGTGCCGAACGCGCCGAGCGCCACGGTGCGCGTGCGCGCCACCGCACGCGACGCCGCGGGAAACTCGGGCGCCGGCGCCAGTGCCGCCAACTTCACGATCGACCGCTGGACGATCACCGCGTCGGCCGGCACCAACGGCACGATCAGCCCGAGCGGCGCCGTCGCCGTGGTCCAGGGCGCGAACCAGGCGTTCACGATCACCGCCAACACGGGCTACCACGTGAACGCCGTGACGGTGGATGGCGCGTCGGTCGGTGCGGTCACGACCTACACGTTCACCAACGTGACGGCGAGCCACACGATCGCGGCGACGTTCGCCGCCAACGCCACCACCTACACCATCACGGCGTCCGCCGGCAGCAACGGCACGGTGTCGCCCAGTGGCGCGGTCGCGGTGACCGCGGGCGCGAACCAGGCGTTCACGATCACGGCCAACGGCGGCTACCACGTCGCAAACGTGATCGTGGACGGCGCGTCGGTCGGTGCCGTCACGACCTACACGTTCACGAACGTGCAGGCCAACCACACCCTCAGCGCGAGCTTCAGCAACGGCACCGCCGTGCCGTGGCCGATGGCGAGCGGCAACTACCTCGAGGCCTTCGGGGACATCGCGAACTGGACGAACAACTTCGCAAGCGGCGTGGGCGCGAATCGCTGGGGCTCGGTGCCCGTGCAGGGCTCGGGGACGATCCCGGACGGCATCCACACCACCGCGAGCACGGCGACGTTCGTGACCGGTACGACGGGTGGCGTCCAGAAGGGCACAGGCAACATCCAGCTGCTCTCGACGGGCACGACCGACAACAGCTCCGCCGACGCGATCGACCTGTTCCTCGACTTCACCGGGATCGCCGCCGGTACCCTGAGCTACAGCTGGCAGACGGTGTTCAACTCGACGGGCGACCGCAAGGGCTCGCTGCGCGTCTACACCAGCATCGACGGTGCGACGTTCACCGAACTGGCCGCGGCCGACGTGCTCAACTTCACGAACAACGTCGCCGGTTCGGGCAGCATCACCAGCGTCGCGCTGCCGGCGTCGTTCGGCAACTCGCCCAGCGCGCGGATCCGGTTCTACTACCACAACGGCACGGGCGGCACGACGGGCTCGCGGCCCAAGGTCGCGATCGACAACGTCGCGGTCACCGGCGGTGGGGCGTTCGCGCTCGCGCCGCTCGGCGGCCCCGAGACCGACGACGCTCCGGCGAACCGGCCGGGCGCGCTCGCGCTCGCACGTCCGCAGCCGAACCCGGCAAGCGGCGCGGCCGTGCTGTCGTTCACGCTCCCTCGGGACGCGCACGTGCGGCTCGAGGTGCTCGACCTCTCGGGGCGCCGCGTGTGGGCGCAGGACGGCGAGTTCGCGGCCGGCACGCGTTCCGTGCGCTGGGAGGGACGGTCGAGCGACGGCGGCGCCGTGCGCTCGGGCGTCTACTTCGTGCGGCTCGTCACGCCCTTCGGCGTGAAGTCGGAGCGGATGGTGCGGCTGTAGGCCCTGCCGCAGGCCGTGATGCGCCGGCGGGCCGCCTTCGGGCGGCCCGCCGGCGCTGGTAGTAGACGACGTCGAGCCAGCGCCCGAACTTGAAACCCACCTCGCGGAGGTGCGCCACGCGCGTGAATCCCATCCGTTCGTGCAGGCGGATGCTCGGCGCCTGGTCGGCGGAAATGCCGCCGATCAGCGCGTGGACGCCGAGTGCCTCGGCGCGCTCGACGAGGTCGGCGAGGAGCGTGCGCCCGAGTCCGCGCCCGCAGGCGTCCGGGCGCAGGTAGACCGACAGTTCGGCGCTCCGGCGGTAGCCCGACCGCGCTCTCCACGGCGAGAGCGACGCCCAGCCGACGATCTCGCCGTCCTGCTCGAGCACGGTCACCGGGTGCGATGGTCCGTGGGCCTCGAACCACGCCGCGCGCTCGGCGTCGGTGGGCGGTTCCTCGTCGTAGGTGCAGGTCGACGTGCGGACGTAGTGGGCGTAGATGGCGTCGATCGCAGCGCGGTCCGCGGGGCGCGCGATCCGGATCGCGGGATGGGACACGGAACCTCCTGGCTCGCTCCGCCACGGCGCACGGCCTCACGGCACGCTCGCAGGACGGATCGGCACGGCGCCCCCGGCGCAGCGGATGCGGACGCACCCACCCCGGCGGAAGCGAGGGGGGGTAAGTATGGCGCGCCGGCCGGGTGCGGCTCAAGGCCGCACCCGCTCAGTCGCGCAGCGCGTCCTCGGGAATGCCCACGTCGATGCGGGTGATCGTCCCGCTGCGCGCGAGCAGTTCGGCGCTCTCCGCCGCCGGCAGCACGTTCCCGGGGCGCTCGGCCTGCTCGCCGTTCGCGCGCGTGATCCGCACGCCGGCCGCGCCGCGCGTGCGCGTGTAGACGACCGGCACGCCGCAGTACGTGAAGGCGAGTCCGCCCCGTGGCACCTCGAGCGTGCACGCCCGGCCGCCGGCGTCGAAGTACGCGAACGGGGCCGGCTCGGCGAGGAACTCCTCCCGCCGCAGCAGCACCGGCTCGAACGCGACCAGACCCTCGCGCAGCCGCAGGCCCAGTTCGCCGAAGCGGGTGAGGATCTCCTCCTTCACCTGCCCCGTCATCCCGGGCTGCTGCGCGCCGGCGCCGGCGGGCGTGTGCGAGTAGGGATCGGTGGGGAAGGCGCCGTAGACGGAGGCGGGCTTCGCGTACCCGAGACCTTCGCGGATGCGGAAGTACTGCCGGCGCAGCGACTCGGTCACGCTCGCGTCGTCACCGCGCTCGCGCGCCTCGCGTTCGGACTCCTGCACCGCGAGCAGCAGCTTGGCGACCATGTGCCAGTAGATCGAGCCCAGGCCTTCGTACGCGTACATCGTGCCCGAACGGCCCGTGAACGTGCGGTGGTGGAACGTGGCCTCGAACAGCTCGAGCATCGCGGCGCGATCGCGCGCGACCGGGGCTGCCCAGAGCGGTTCGGTCGCGAGGCGGTCGAGCGCGGCCGCGAGGTCGGGCGCGCCATGGAAGTCGGGGTGGAAGCGCAGCACGCCCTCGGCATCGCGCTCCAGCACCGAACCCACGCCCGCGGCGAGCAGTTCGGCGACCAACGGCACACGCGCCGCCGCGTCGTCCGGCACGTGGTTGCGGGCGGTGAACGCCGGCAGCTCGCGGTCGGGATAGAGCATGAAGCTGTCCTGGTCCGCGCGGTGGAGCGGCGAGTGGAAGAGCCCCTCCACGGTCCGGGTCGCGTCGGCGGCGGGCAGCGTGCCGGACGCGAGCGCGGCGACCTGGCCCTCGAGCATCAGCGACAGCGGACGCACTGCCGCGCGCGTGAAGCCGGCGTCGGTCTCGAGCAGGTTGTACGCGTGGTGCAGCGCGTCGGGGCGCCGGTTGGCGCGCAGCGTGTGGTCCAGCGCCTCGCACGCGAGCCGGCAGGTCGCGGCGATCTCGTCGCCGGCCAGCGGCAGCGTGCCGGAGAGCCCGTGCGCGTAGAGGCGCTCGCGGTAATCCGAGAACGCCTCACCCAGCTCGTGCATCCACGCCATGCGCGCGGCGTCGTCGAGCGGGGCCGCGAGTTCGCCGCGCCGCCGCTCCAGCGTACCGCGCACGCGCCGCAGCCATTCGACGACCTCCGCGGCCACCGGCCACGTCGCCGCCGGCGTGCCGGCGACGAGCGTCTCCACGAACGCGAGGTAGCGGCGAAGGTGGTTCGCGGTCACGACGGAGAGCCCGCTGCCCACAAGGGCGTTGTTCGCGTCGTTCCATTCGGGGCGCTCGGTGTTCATCCAGATGCCGCCCTCGGGAACGAGGCACGACAGCTTGGCGAGCGCGGGGACGAGCAGCTTCTCCGCCAGCGACGCGCGGTGCACGCGCCCGTCGGCGTCGTGGAGCAGCGTGCCGTCGTTGCCGTTCGCGGCGACGCGGGACGCGACCAGCCGGTCGCGCTCGCGATCGAACTGGATCGTCGCGCGCGGCGTGACGAGCATTTCGCGGTGGCGCTTGAGCCGGTACGGCACGTCCGCGTAGCCGAAGATCTCCTGCCCCAGCATCTCCTCGAGCGCGCCGGGGAAGTGGTCACGCAATGACTCGAGCAGGCGCAGGAGGTAGACGACCTGGTGGTCGCCCCAGTAGCCGATGCCGCTCCACGGGTGATCGGGGTCCAGCACCTCCCACTCCACGCCGTCCCGCGTGATGCGATACGGGTTGAAGCCGTCGGCGGTCGAGCCGTTCAGGAAGCGCGCGATGACGCCCGGCAGGAACCCGGGGAAGCTGCGCGTCAGCGCTTCCCAGTTCTGGAACACGTCGCGCCAGTTGCCCTCGAAGCGGAGCGCCTGGCTGCCGTCGGTGTTGCGGACGCGGATCGCGAAACGATTCCACGGCCGGCTCGGGTCGCCGTGCCGGCGGCCGAAGTAGAGTGGCAGGTACTCGAGCGCGATCCGGCGGAAGTCGGGATCCCCCGACTCCTCGGCGATCCGGTGCAGCGCGGCGATCTCGATCGTCTCCGGCGTGTCCGCGAGGCGTGCCGCGTGGCGCGCGGCGAGCGCGCGGTTGCGCGTGTGCAGGAACGAGGTGAAGTCGGCGACCGGGATCGCGTGGTTGCGCAGGAACACGCCGCCGCGCAGGACGTTGAAGAGCACGTTCGCGAAGTGGTGCACGTGCGTCTCGTCGCGGGCGGTGAACTGCAGCCCATCCGCGCTGCCGACGACGCGCTGGAGGTTCTCGGTGGCCGAACGCAGCGAATCGTGGATCCACGCCACGGCCCGCTCCGGCTGTGCGAGCCGCGCGCGCAGGCGCGCGACGTCGGCGTGGCTGCGGCCGGTGTCGATCCCGAGGTGCCATTCCAGCGTCGCGCCGGGTTCAAGGGTGCGCGTCGCATGCACGAAGTAGTGGCCGCGCCGGCCCTTGCTCGCGGTCTCGGCGGCGAACGGCTCGCCGCGGCGGAACCGGCGTGCGGCGTCGGCCGCGAGCGTCACGCGTGCGCCGGGGAGTCCCGCACACCACGCCACGCTCGCGCGCAGTTCCTCCGCGGGCTCGGGCCGGTCGCTGATCCGCGCGGTGAGCGCGATCGTCGCCAAGCCCGTGGCCGCGTCCACGTCGACGCGCTTGTAGGCGTCCACGAGGCAGCTCGAATGCTGCATGAGGGCGAGCGGCACCCCGCTCGGGAGCAGGTTGCGCAGGCCGTCCAGCACCGCGAGTTCGACCGGCTCGCCGCCGAGGTTCTCGAGGCACGCCGTACGCACCCAGCCGGTGGCGTCGCTGCCGGACCAGCGGTAGCGGAACGCGAGCGCCGCGTCGCGGTCGATCTCCTCGAACTCGACGCGGTTGCCCGTGGCGTTCTTGCGCAGCGTGCGCGCGATGCCGGGCGCGGGGAGGTCGCGTTCCGCGAACGGCTCCCACACGCGGGCCGCGCGGGCGCCGCGGCGCACGCGCACGAGCGTCACGGGACCCGTGTGGTGATGCGCGTCGTGCAGGCGGTCGACGGTGTCGTAGGGGAACAGCGCGCCGTCGGGATCCCGCCGGCCCGCGGTGAGGCCGCCCGCCGACGAGAGGAACATCCAGAGGTCCGTGTCCGTGGGCACGTTCATGAGGAACGGCGGCCGGCCGTCGAAGCCCTCGATCCGGGCCCACGATTCGCCGTCTCGGCGCTCGAACGCCGCGCGCTCGACCGCCGCCGCGGCGCCACCGGCCGACGTTCCCGCCGTGTCCCGGGCACGCCGCCCGGGTTGTTCGCTGCCGTCCTCGCCCAACCGCCCGTGACTCACCGAACGCTCCTCTCGCGCCGGACCCGCGCGTGCGGGAGGCGCGTCTTCGATTTCACCGAACGACCACCATGCGCGCCGTCGCCGTCGCGCCCGCGGCCTGCAGCCGCACCAGGTACACACCCGCCGCCACGCGCGCGCCGGACTCGCCGCGCGCGTCCCACTCGACCGCATGCTCGCCGGATTCCGCCGTGCGGTCCCACAGCGTCCGCACGTGCCGGCCCGTGACGTCGTACACCGCCACGCGGGCGGGGCCCGAGACCGGTACCGAGAAGCGGATCCACGAGCGCGAGGCGGCCGGATTGGGCGACGCGAGCAGCCGCAACCCCGTGCGTACCGGCAGCGGATCCGCGGCGAGCGCGCCGCAGTTCTCGCTCGGGCACGCGGAGCGGAACACGAAAGACTCGAACACGGCCTCCTGCGTCACCGTGGGCGCGGCGAGCTGCCAGAAGTTGAGATGCACGCGCGGGATCTCGGGCCGCGGCAGGTAGGGGCCGGTGTAGGTCCACGACGCGATCATGTTGGCCGCGGACTCGGCCGACGGTCCGCCGCGCCAGCAGCGGTACTCGACCCGGTCCGGCAGCCAGCGCATGGCGTGGCTCACGAGCTCGGTGTCCCCCGCGGCGACGTTGAAGCGGGAGACCGCGCCGGTGCCGGCCGGTTGCGCGACGAACTGCGCGTTCGCGTTCGCGGCGTTGCCCCAGCGGCTGATCTCGACGTCGATTTCGTTGTAGGGGTTCCACCACAGGTAGCTCGTGTTGTAGCAGGGACCGTATTCCCAGAGGAACATCCCGAGCACCGCGTTGCGGTCGAACGTCTCGAGGTGCCCGCGCGTGGTGAAGACGTAGTCGCCGTAGCCCAGCACCTGGTCGAGCGCGACCTCGCTGCTCCACCAGACGGCGCCGATCTTGTGGATCGTGAGGTGGAGCCGTCCGTTCGCGTCGAGGAACACCGCGCCCGTGCCGTTATCGAACGAGTTCGGGCCGGGGCCGTAGTAGCCCGGGCCCTTCACGCGCCACGTGCGGCCGGAGAAGCTGATCGTGCGGCCACCGCCGAAGTCGCCCCACTGGTAGCTCGAGAGCGAGGGCGAGACGAGGTCGCACGTGGGCGAATCGAACAGCACCTGCGGGACCGCCGCGCCGGGCGCGTGCAGGACACCGAGCAGGAAGTGGATCGACGCGGTGCCCGCGGGCGCCGTGCCGCTCGTCACCGGCACCTGTCGCCACGTGTCGGCGGGCGTTCCGGCGTCGGCCAGCGTGTGCGACTCGTAGGAGATCAGGTTTCCGCCCGAGTCGCGCCACTCGATGTTGAGCAGCGCCTGGCAGCCCGTGGTGAGCGGCGCCGAGGACGGGTGCTCGACGAGCACGGTCGCGGTCCACTGCTGGCCGGGCGTGCAGTCCAGCGACTGCCACACGCCGGCGACGTCCCACGCGTTCGTGCTCGGGCCCACGACGAGCGCCGACTTGTGGCCGTGCGGGGCCGACGAGGACGACAGGACGGTGCCGAACTGGGACCAGCCGGCGAAGGTCGCGCCGCTGCTGCCGGCGATCTCGAAGCTGGGGTTCGCGAGCATGCACTGGGCGCGGGTCTCGGTGGCGGCTCCCGTGAGAGCGACGAGCAACGCGAGTGCGATCAGTGCCTGACGGCCCGGCATGGGCGACTCCTCGGCGATGACGGGGGGAAAACCACGACGGGCGGCCGCGGGAAGCGGCCGCCCGTCCGTGGGCGCGATCAGAGACCGATGACGAGGCTGCGCGACGTCAGGCCCGAGCTCGTGCGGAGCACGGCGCGGTAGACGCCCGCGGGCGCCCGGAGGCCGTCGCTCGTGCGGCCGTCCCAGGTCGCACGGTGCAGGCCGGCGTCGGCGATGCCGTGGAACAGCGAGACGACGCGGCGGCCCGTCACGTCGTACACGGCGAGCTCGGCGTTGCCCGCGGCCGGCAGCGACCAGTCGAGGTTCGCCTGGCCCACGACCGGGTTCGGCGACGCGAGGCGCAGGTCGAGCCGGTTCGCGACCGGGCCCGGCGTGACGCCCGTGGTGTTCTTGGACAGCACCACGTTGTCGTAGAACACGGCCGAGCCCTCGTAGTGCGTGGCGCGGCTCGCGAACCCGATCTGGAACAGCTGGCCCACGAGTCCCTGCGTGATCGTGATCTGCGTCGAGTAGGTGTTCCAGGTCGTCGGGATCGCCGTCGTGGAAACCTGCAGGAAGTTCGTCGTGATGTAGCCGTTCGCGGGATCGAGCGTCTTGATGAACGCCCACGCGGTCGAAGCGCCGGCGAGGTTGCCGAGCTTGGCGTCGAACTGGAACGTCCAGGTGCTGCCCACGTCGGACTGCGCGATCGTCTGTTCGCGATACACGTTCGACTCGATCCAATTGCCGTTGGCGTGATCGGTGTTGTTGTAGTCGCTGTAGACGCTCAGCTGCTGCAGGCCCTGGTCCGGGCCGCCCTGGCCGGCGTCGACCCCGCAAAAGAATCCGGTGCCGTTCGGCGCCGGGTACGGGCCGTAGCCGTACAGGTAGGCGTTGGTCGTGCCATTGAAGACGTTGCCGAACACGAGCCAACCGTCGCTCGCGAGCGCGTTGGGATCGGCCTGGACCAGCGACTCGAAGCTCTGCGTGTAGGCCGAGAGGGCGGCATGGCTCGCGACGGGCGCGATCAGGAGCAGCGCCGCCGCGGCGACCGGGATCAGGCGACGAAACATGGGTGGAACCTCCTCGGATGGGATGCAGCGGGGGCACGATCGCGTCCGTGGCGTCCGGGACCGCCGGCGAGCGGGACGGGCGTTCGAGCCCGCACCATTCGTGGGTTGCCTCGCGACGCGCCGGACGGTTCACTTCCGGCGTCCGCGGGCTCGCGCCCGCGGTGATTCGCTCCGGGGAATCCGCCCGCCGATGCGCGTGAGAGGCGCGTTCCGGCGTCGCGGCGAGCCGTTCCCCTTGACTTCCACGACAGAAATCCTAGACTATGTTCGACGTGCGAACAAAGTAGTTTCTTCGGAGGTCGAAACGCCCGTGTCCGCCCCTGAAATCCCGGCCGTGGCGCCCGCACTGCTCGACGTGCGCGGCCTGCGCAAGACGTTCTCGTCCAGCGGGATGTTCGCCCGGCGGACCGAGGTCTGCGCCGCCCGCGACGTCTCGTTCGCCCTGCGTCCGGGGGAGGCGATCGCGCTCGTCGGCGAGTCCGGCAGCGGCAAGAGCACGATCGCGAAGATGCTGCTGCGCCTCGAGCAGCCGGACGGCGGCGAAATCCTTCTGGGCGGCGAGGACATGCTCCGGCGTGAGCCCTCCCGCGCGACACTCGCCTACCGGCGGCGCGTGCAGATGGTCTTCCAGGACCCGTTCGGCTCGCTCAATCCCGTGCACAGCGTGGCGCACCACATCGAACGTCCGCTGCTCCGGCACGGCGCCGCCGCGCAGCCCGGGGGGCCGCGCACTGCGATTCCCGCGGGCGAACTCCGCGGGCGCGTGCTCGAACTGCTGCGCACCGTCGGCCTCGAGCCGCCCGAGGACTTCGTGTCGCGCTTCCCGCACGAGCTCTCGGGCGGCCAGCGCCAGCGCGTCGCGATCGCGCGCGCGCTCGCGGTCGGTCCGGAGGTGCTCGTCGCCGACGAGCCGACCTCCATGCTCGACGTCTCGATCCGCATGGGCGTGCTCAACCTGCTCGCGAGCCTGAAGCGCGAGCGCCGCCTGGCGATCCTGCTCATCACCCACGATCTCGCCTCGGCGCGCTATCTCGCGGACCGCATCCTCGTGCTCTACCGGGGCCGGCTGGTCGAAGATGGTCCCAGTGAGACGATCGTGTCGTCGCCGCGCCATCCGTACACGCGCGCGCTGCTCGCGTCGATCGCCGGCTCGGAGTCCCCCGCTGCGCCGCCCCGTACGGGTGGTGCGGTTCCCGAGCCGGCGGGTTGTCCCTTCGCCGCCCGGTGCCCGCAGCGCATGGACGTCTGCGCGCGCACGGACCCCGAGCCGCGCGAAGTCGACGGGCGCATGGTGCGCTGCCATCTCGAGCCCGCGGCGATGGCCGCGCCCCGGCCGTGAGCTCGACCGCGTTCCCGCCCGGATTCCTGTTCGGCGTCGCCACATCGGCCGCCCAGATCGAGGGCGCCGTCGACGAGGGCGGCCGCGGCGAGTCCGTCTGGGACCGTTTCGCGAGCATCCCGGGCAACATCGCCGACGGCACGGACCCGCGGGTCGCGTGCGACCACTGGCGCCGCTGGCGCGACGACTTCGCGCTGCTCGCCGGCCTCGGCGTCAACGCCTACCGCTTCTCGATCGCGTGGCCGCGCGTCCTGCCGAGCGGGCGTGGCACGCCGCTCGCGGCCGGGCTCGCGACCTACGACGCGATGGTGGACGCGCTGCTCGAAGCCGGGATCACGCCGCACGTGACGCTCGATCACTGGGACCTGCCGCAGGCGCTGCAGGACCAGGGCGGCTGGTACGCACGCTCCACCGTGGACGCGTTCGTGGACTACGCCGACGCGGTGAGCCGGCGGCTCGGCGATCGCGTGCAGCACTGGGCGACGCACAACGAGCCCTGGTGCGTCTCGCATCTCGGGCACGAGACCGGCGTGCATGCGCCCGGGTTGCGCTCGCCGGAGGCCTCGCTGCGCGTCGCGCACCACCTGCTGCTCTCGCACGGGCGCGCGCTGCCGGTGGTCCGCCGCAACGCTCCCGGGGCGCAGGTCGGGATCGTGAACATCCTCACCGCGGTGCAGCCGGCCTCGGAGTCGGCGGCCGATCGTGACGCCGCGCGCGAGTACGACGGCTTCTTCAACCGCTGGTTCCTCGATCCGATCTTCCACGGCCGATACCCGGCCGACGCGGTCGCGGACCGCGTGCGCCACGGGCACCTGCGCGGGCCCGAGCTCGACTTCGCGCTCGCGGGCGACATGGCCGCGATCGCCGCGCCGATCGATTTCCTGGGCATCAACTACTACAGCCGGAACGTGATCCGGCCGGGCGCGAACGGCCGGCCCGAATCCGTGCCGATGGTGCCCCGCCACGAGCTGACGGACATGGGCTGGGAGGTCTGGCCGGCGGGCCTGCGCGAGGTGCTGCTCCGCGTCACGCGCGAATACGCTCCGGCCCGCATCCACGTCACCGAGAACGGGGCCGCGTTCCCCGATCCGCCCGGTAGCGCCGTCCCGATCGACGACGCCCGGCGCGTGGCATTCCTGCGGGACCACCTCGAAGCCGCGGCGCAGGCGATCGCCGACGGCGTGCCGCTCGAGGCCTACTTCGCCTGGTCGTTCATGGACAACTTCGAATGGGGGCAGGGGTTCGCCAAGCGCTTCGGCCTCTTCCACGTGGACTACGTCACCCAGCGACGCACGCCTCGCGCGAGCGCTCACTGGTATCGCGACTTCATCGCGCGTCACGCCGCCGGGCGGAACGCCTCGATGAGCGACTCGAGGAGACACTCGTGAGCACGAATCGCCCCACCCGGCCCTCGTTCACCGGAACGATCCGTTGGCTCGCGCCCGCGCTCGTGCTGCTGGCGTTTGCCGCCGGCGCCGCACACGCCGAGGACGCTGCGCCCGCACGGGACGTGGTTCGCGTCGTGACCGACGCGAGCGGTTCGCGGCTGCAGGTGAATGGCCGCGACTTCCTCGTGAAGGGCATGAACTGGGACTACATCCCGATCGGGCAGAACTACGCGTTCGATCTCTTCCGCCAGCCCGAGGACGTGATCACGACCGCGCTCGACCGTGAGATGTCGCTCCTCGCCGGCATGGGCGTGAACGCGATCCGCGTCGCCAACGGCATCCCGCCGCGCTGGGTGAAGTACATCCACGACCGCTACGGCATCTGGTGCATCGTGAACCACACGGTCGGCCGCTACGGGCTCACGATCGACGGCGTGTGGACGCCGGCGATCGACTACTCCGACCCGCGCGTCCGGACCATGCTCGCGACCGACGTCGCGGCGATGGTGAAGACGTACCAGGGCACGCCCGGCGTGCTCATGTACCTGCTCGGCAACGAGAACAACTACGGCCTGTCCTGGAGCTCGTTCGAGATCGAGGCGCTGCCCAAGGGCGAGCGCGACAAGGCCCGCGCGAAGTTCCTCTACTCGCTTTTCGGCGAAATCGCCCGCGCGACCAAGGCGCAGGATCCGTCGGTGCCGGTGGCGATCGCCAACGGCGACCTCCAGTACCTCGACCTCGTCGCCTCGGAGTGCAAGGGGCTCGACGTGTTCGGCACCAACGTCTATCGCGGCATCTCCGCCGGCGACCTCTACCGCCGCGTCCACGACACGCTCGGCATCCCGATCATGTACACCGAGTTCGGTTGCGACGCGTTCAACTCGAAGGAGCAGCGCGAGGACCAGGCGATGCAGGCGAAGTTCCTGGTCGGGCAGTGGCGCGAGATCTACGAGAAGACCGCCGGGCACGGGCAAGAAGGCAACGCGATCGGCGGCTGCATCTTCCAGTGGTCCGACGGCTGGTGGAAGTTCAAGCAGGAGGAGCGGCTCGACGTCCACGACGCGAACGCGTCCTGGCCCGACGGCGGCTACACCGACGACTTCGTGCAGGGCGAGAACAACATGAACGAGGAGTGGTGGGGGATCTGCGCGAAGGGCTTCCCCGACGGCCGCGGCCTCTACGAGCTCTACCCGCGCGCGGCGTACTACGCGATGCGGACCGTGTTCGCGATGGATCCGTACGCCCCCGGCTCGACGACCGACGCGATCCGCACGACGTTCGCCACGATCACGCCCGGCATGGCCGCGCTGCAGGCGCGCGGCGACCAGGCGGCGTCGGCGGTCGGCGTGCTCGAGCGCGCGCGGGTGTCCGGCGTGCGCATGGACTTCGAGACGATCAGCACGGGCAGCAACCTCACCGAGACGCCGGTGTACGGCGACCCGCCGTTCCACGGCTACGACAAGTTCCAGTCGTTCTACACCGACTTCCAGGTGAACCCGGATCCGACCGTCACCGCGAAGCTGTCGCTCAACATCCGCGGCAACGTGCCGCAGAACCCGATCGACCACATCTTCTACGAGAACCGCAGCACCGATCGCGTGAAGGTCTACCAGGGCAGCATGTCGTGGGACGACCGCTGGTACACGGCCGACGCGTTCTATCGCACGGGCCACTACCACTGGGGCTACGAGGGCGACTTCTTCGGGCTGTATCGCGAGGCGAACTACGGCCCCAACATCGACCTCTACGACGCCGATGCGCCCGTGGGCGTGGAACTCGCGGGCAAGCGGCGGCTGAACGGCCTCAAGCTCGCGGTCGGTCCGCAGCTCTGGTGGGGCGCCAACCCGGCGGTGATGGCCAAGTACCGCCACGGCCTCGGCCGCTTCGACGCGTCGGTCGTCTACGAGCACGACCTCGCGCTGCAGGGCGAAGCGACGACCGCGGCGTCGATTCCCGTGAAGCCCACGACGAAGACGACGTTCCAGGTCAAGACGACGCGCGGCAAGCTCACGATCGAGGCCGGCGGCATCTGGGCCGGCGCGAACAAGGTGGACCAGGACTTCCAGGTCGTCGGCTCCGACGGCCGGATCCTGCGCGACGTCGTCCACCGCGCCGACACGTACGGTGGCAAGATCAAGCTCTCGGGTTCGGTGAAGCGGCTCATGTGGTACGCGCAGGCCGCGGCGATGGGCCTCGTGGCCGACGCGGGTCCGACCGCGGTCACCACGTACACGGGCTGGAACCTCAAGGACTCGGGCTCGGGCAACCAGCGCAACGTGATCGGCGGTTTCGTCTACGGCTTCGGCAAGCTGCAGGTCGGGCCGAACTTCCTCTGGCAGCGCCCGATCGTCGGTCCCATGCCGCCCGACGCGCGCTCGCCCGGCGTGCTGCGCAACATCTTCGACGATCCGTTCGCCGTGCGCGCGAACCGCGACATGCACGGCATGGAGATGCTGCTCACGTGGGACCCGACGCCCGCGACGTGGGCGTACGCGTGGGACAACGAGCAGCGCGAGGACGCGACGCTCGCCGCGAACCTCGGGTTCACCTACCGGCACTTCCGGACGGGCATGGACGGCGCGGTCGGCTTCCTGTCGGACGGCGTCACGTACTTCTCCACCACGACCACCACGCCGCCACGCGACCTCTGGGAACTCAACTCGCGCGTGATCGCCAACCTGCCGAAGCGGATCCACCTCGTGGCGCACGCGTGGTACGGCACGGCGGAGCCCAGCATCGCGCCCGATCCGCGGATCGTGACGCGCAAGGGCGTCGACCTGCACGTGGCCGGGGCGAACACGTCGGTCGAGGCGTACGCCAAGTTCGACGACTTCGGCCCGTACGACTACTACCGCGACTACAACCTGACGTACCCGGTGCAGCTGATGGGCGACGTCTCGCACTCGCTCGGCACGCCCCAGTGGTTCGCCACCAATCCGCAGACGCGGATCGGCGTGCGGGCGATCTGGCGCTCGCTGGACCCGTACTCGCCGCGCTACGCGGGCCTGGACGGCGATCCCAACGGCAACGAGTGGGAGTTCCGCACGTACCTGAAGCTCGGGATGTAGTCCCGGGCCGATACGCGAAGCCGCCGCGCGGGGGACCGCGCGGCGGCTTCGGCGTTCCGGGGGACCGCGATCAGCGCGACGCGAGCGCCGCGGCGGTCTCGAAGCAGGCCGCCACGTGACCTGGCGCGATCGTGACGGGCTCGGGGCGCTCGGCGCGGCAGCGCGCGGTCGCGAGCGGGCAGCGCGGATGGAACCGGCAGCCCGACGGCGGGCGCTGCAGGCTGGGCGGCGAGCCGGGGATGCTCTCGCGGCTGCCGGCGTCGCCGTGCAGCGACGGGAACGCGCGCATCAGCCCGCGGGTGTAAGGGTGCGCCGCGCCGGCCTCGAGCGCGTGGGCCGGGCCGACCTCCGCGAGCCGAGCGGCGTAGAAGATCGCGACGCGGTCGGAGAACTGCAGCATGCGGCCGAGGTCGTGCGTGATGAAGAGCACCGAGAACCCGAGCTTCGCCTGCAGCTCGCGGATCTGCTCCAGGATCTCGCGCTCCACGATCACGTCCAGCGCCGTCGTCGGCTCGTCGAGGATCACGAGCGCCGGCTGCAGCGCCAGCGCGAGCGCGATGCCGACCCGCTGCCGCATGCCGCCCGAGAGCTGGTGGGCGTAGCGGTCCAGCTGCGACGCGGGGATGCCGACCATCTCGAGCAGCTCCGCGGCGCGGTCGCGCGCCGCGCGCGGCGAGGTGCGCGTGTGCGCCTGCAGCGTGTCGACGATCTGCTCGGCGATCGTGAGCACCGGATTGAGCGCGTCCATCGCGCTCTGGAACACCATCGAGATGCGGTTCCAGCGCACGGCGCGCAGCTCGGGTTCGGAGAGCTCCAGCAGGTCGCGGCCTTCGAACCGGATCGAGCCGCCCGAGACGACGGCCGGCGGCGGCAGGATGCGAAGGATCGTCTGGGCGAGCGTCGACTTGCCGCTGCCCGACTCGCCGGCGATGCCGAGGATCTCGCCGGCACCGACGTCCAGCGACACGCGGTCGATCGCGCGCACGGGGCCGGAGCCGGTGACGTAGTCCACGTCGAGCGCGCGGATCGAGAGCAGGGGGTCACTCATGGTCGCGCACCACCGGGGTCGAGAGGGACGGCGCGACGCCACGCTGCTCGAGGTGGCGCCGCCAGGCGCGCTCGAGCTGCAGGCGCGGGTTGGTGATCTCGTCGAACCCGGAGTTCAGCATGCTGAGCCCGAAGCCCACGAGCGCGACGCAGAGACCGGTCGGGGCGAACGTCCACCACGCGCCGGTGAGCAGCGCGGAGTCGTTCTGCGCCCAGTAGAGGTTGGTGCCCCAGGTCACGGCCGAGACGTCGCCCAGGCCGAGGAACTCGAGCCCCACCTGCGCGCCGATCGCGTAGATCGTGCTGCCGATCACCTGCGCGACCAGCAGCGAGGTCATGGTCGGCAGGATCTCGTGCGCCAGGATGCGCAGGTCCGACTCGCCCGTGACGATGGCCGCGGAGACGTAGTCGCGCTTGCGCGCCGAGAGCGTCTGCGCCCGGACGACGCGCGCGTTCCACGCCCAGCCCGTCACGATGAGCACCAGCGCGAGCGTCGAAGGGCCCGAGGGCAGGTAGGCGGCGATCACGATCGCCAGTGGCAGGCCCGGGATCACGAGGAAGACGTTGAAGAGCAGCGACAGCAGCCCATCCACCCGGCCGCCGTAGTAGCCCGCGGCGATGCCGACCAGCGCGCCGATCAGCACGACCGCGATGCCGACCCCGAACCCGATCGCGAGCGAGATGCGCGTGCCCACCACCAGCTGCGCGAACACGTCCTGGCCCTGGCCCGTGGTGCCGAGGAGGTGGTGCCACGAGGGCGGCTGCAGCGGGATCCCGACCAGCGCCTGCGGGTCGCCCACGAACAGCGGCCCGAACACGCTCACCAGCGCGAACAGCGCCAGTACCGCCGCGCCCACCGACGCCTTGCGGTCGCGGCGGATCGCGTCGATCCAGGGGCCCAGCACGCCGGCGCTCACGATGCGCTGTCCCGGATGCGCGGGTCGAGCCACAGGTAGACGGCGTCGACCAGCCAGTTGGCGCCCAGCACGGCGAGCGTGATGACGAGGAAGATGCCCTGCATCAGCGGATAGTCCTGGTTGCGGACGGCCTGCACGAGCAGGTAGCCCTGCCCGGGATAGGAGAACACGATCTCCGTCAGCAGCGAGCCGCCGAGCACGAAGCCCAGCGCCATGCCGAAGCTGGTGATGCTCGGCAGCAGCGCGTTGCGCGCGGCATAGCGCAGGACGACGCGCGCGGGTGAGAGGCCCTTGGCGCGCGCGAGGTTCACGTAGTCCGAGCCGAGCACCGAGATCATCGTGTTGCGCATCGACAGCACCCAGCCGCCCAGCGTGGCGAGCACGATCGAGCCCACGGGCAGCACGGCGTGCGCCGCGACGTCGGCCGCGAACGAGAAGGACCATGCGGGCGTGCGGTCGTCGGCGTAGGCGTGGCCGAGCGGGAACCAGCCGAGCGTGAACCCGAGCATGTAGAGCAGGACCATCGCGAGCCAGAAGTAGGGCAGCGCGCCGAGGAAGACGAGCGTCGGTGGCAGCAGCGCGTCGGCCCAGCCGCGACGCCACCACGCGGACGCGACGCCGAGCAGCGTGCCGATCGCGAAGCTCACCACCACCGCGGTGCCGGCGAGGAAGATCGTCCATGCGAGCCCGGTGCCGATCACGTGCGTCACCGGCGTGGGGAAGTAGGCGACCGAGATCCCGAAGTCGCCGCGGAGCGCATGCGCGAGGTACGTGAGGTACTGCTTCCAGAGCGGCGCGGGCGTGAGCCCGAACGTCTCGCGCAGCGCCTGCATGGCCTCGGGCGCGAGCCGGCCGCGGAAGCGAGCGAACAGTGCCGTCGCGGGATCGCCGGGCATGAGACGCGGCAGGAAGAAGTTGAGCGTCAGCGCGACCCAGGCCGCGATCGCGTAGAAGCCGAGCCGGCGCAGGAGGAACTTCATCGGGCCTCCCCGCGGGGGGCGAGCGTCGTCAGCACGAGCAGGACCTCGCCGCGGTCGAACTTGTTGGGCGAGGCGTCCGCGTACGGGTTCGTGGGTCCGGGGAAGCCGGAGAAGCGGCCGGAGTTGTACTCGGCCCACGAGGGGTTCGGGTAGAGCGGGATGGCCGGCGCCTCGGCGACGAACACGCGCTGCAGGTCGGCGCACAGCCGGTGCTGCGACGCCGAATCGGCCGCGGTCTCGAACGCGAGCAGCGCGCGGTCCGCCTCGGGGCTGCCGAAGCGGTGCCAGTTGCCCATCGACGCGGTGCCGGCGGGCTTCACCGTCGCGGAGGCCATGAGCCAGTGATAGAAGGTGTAGGGCGTCGGGCCTTCGAACGACCAGCCGAGCGTCAGGTCGAAGTCGCCTTCCTGCACCTTCTGGAACCATGCGCTGAAGTCGTACGTGCGCACGGTCGCGTCGATCCCGAGGTCGCGCAGGCCGCGCGCGATCACCTGCGCCGCGCGCACCCAGTCGGACCAGCCCGACACGGTGAGGATCTCGTAGTTCCACGGCCGGCCGTCGGGGCGATGGCGCTTGCCGTCGGCGCCGCGGCGGAAGCCCGCGGAATCCAGCATCGCCGACGCGCGCGCCAGGTCGTGGCGCACCCACCCACCGTTCGCGACCGCGGTCGAGTCGCGCCACGTCGAGTACGCGTCGGAGAGCCCGGTGGCGTCCGCGGGCCGCGAGTAGCGGTAGAGCGCCACGTCCACGAGCAGGTCGCGGTCGATCGCCATGCTGAGCGCCTTGCGCACGTTGCGGTCCGAGAACGGCGCGCGGGTCGTGTTCGCGTAGAGGAAGATGCTGCTGCCCGTCAGCGGGAACCAGTAGCCGTGCGCGGCCGGCTTGCGCTGAACGTAGACGCGGTCGATCGCGGGAACGAAGTTGCCCGCCCAGTCGACCTCGTCGAACACCAGCGCGAGGTTCGCACGGTCGTTGCCGGGGAACGCGGGGAAGCGCAGCGCCGAGACCTTCGGGACCCCGGGCTGCCAGTAGTGCGGGTTACGGCCGAGCTCGAACACCTGGTTCTGGAACGTGCGCACCTCGGTGAACGGCCCGGTGCCGACCGGGTGCTCGTTCGTGAACGTCACCGGATCCTTCACGTGCTTCCAGTCGTGCTCGGGCACGATCTGCTGCGCCGCGATCTCGTCGGCGCCGGGGATGAACACGCGCTGGAAGTGGAACTCCACCGTGTGCGCGTCCACCGCGGTCACGCCGTCGAGGAAGCTCCAGACGCCGCGCCGGTCGAGCGCCGGGAAGCGCTTGAGCAGGCCGAACGTGAACGCCACGTCGTCCGCGCCGAACGGGCGGCCGTCCGACCAGCGCACGCCCTCGCGCAGCGACACCCGCAGCACGCGGTTGCCCTCGCGCCACTCCGACGCGACGGCGAGCCACGGCACGGTGCGGCCCTGCACGCTGTTGAAGACGAAGAGCGGCTCGTAAATCCCGGCCAGCGTGGGCCAGCGTGCGGCCGTGGCGGTGGTGAGCGGGTTGAAGTTCCGCACCCACGACGCCTGCTGCTCCTGCGAGACGATCAGCACGTCGCGCGGCGGCGGCGCATGACGCCGGGCGCAGCCGGCCGCCACGAGCGCGAGCAGCGACAGCGCGAGGGCGGCGGACCGGGCGGCGCGGGTCACGGTCAGTTGCTCTGGCGGTAGACCCGCACGTAGTCGACGAGCAGCTGCTGCGGGAACGACGTGCCTGCGTTCGGGGGGCCGACGAAGCCGCCGCCCACCGCGAGGTCGAGGATCACGAAGAACGGATGGTCGAACACCCACGCGGACCCGCCCGGCAGGCCCGAGGGCGTGGCGGTGTGGTAGGTCACTCCGTCCACCGACCACGCGATCTTCTTGGACGTCCACTCGACCGCGTACACGTGGAAGCCGGAGTCGAACGTGGTCGTCGCACTCGTGTACGTCCGCGTGATCGCGTTGCCCCCCGAGTAGCCCGGGCCGTGCAGGCTGCCGTGGATCGTCGCGGGCTCCTGCCCACGGTACTCCATGATGTCGATCTCGCCGCACGCCGGCCAGCCCACCGAGCCGAAGTTGCCGCCGAGCAGCCAGAACGCGGGCCACATGCCCTGCCCGGTGGGCATGCGCATGCGCGCCTCGAAGCGTCCGCCGGCCTGCGAGAACTTGCCGTTGGTCTGGATGCGGCCCGAGGTGTAGTTGGAGCCGAGCCAGCTCTCCTGTCGCGCCGTGATCGCGAGGTGGCCGACGCCGTCCAGCGACACGTTCTCGGGACGGTCGGTGTCGTACTCCAGCTGGTTGTTGCCCCAGTTGGTGCCGATGTCGAAGCCCCACTTGGTCGCGTCGGGCAGCTGGCCTGCGGGCCCGTCGAACTCGTCCTGCCAGACGAGGTCGAACTTGGGCGCGGTCGTCTTCTTGGTGCACGCCGCGTTGGACACGAGCGCCGGCAGCGCGAGAACCAGCGCGAGCACGACGCGTACGAGCCGTCCGGCGGCGGTCGTCACGCGGTCCTCGCGCGTTCGGCGGGCGTCGGGAAGAGGCGCACGTCGTCGAGCGCCGCATCCAGCACGAGCGTGGCGGCACCGACTGCGATCGAGCGCGGTCCGAGTTCGCTGGTCATCACGTTCGCCGCGGCGAGCGAGGAGACCAGCGTGCGGTTGCGGATCACGTCCCGCAGCGGGTCGAGCAGCAGGTCGCCGAGCCGGCACAGGCCGCCGCCCAGGATGACGAGCCGGGGATTCATGAGGTTCAGCAGGCCGGCGATGGCGATGCCGAGGTGGCTCGCGGCCTCCTCGGTGATCTGCAGCGCGAGCGGATCCCCCTCCAGCGCCGCGTCCTCGATCGTTTCGATCGTGAGCGCCCGGTCGCGCAGCACGCTCTTCGGGAAGCGCGCCTGCAGTTCGCCCGCGCGCTCCACCAGCGCGGGCGCGCCGACGAGCGTCGCGAGGCAGCCGCGCAGGCCGCACACGCACGGCTTGCCCTGCGGATCGATCGCCATGTGGCCGATCTCGCCCGCGACGCCGGTGGCGCCGCGGTAGACGCGCCCCTGCACGAAGTGGCCGGAGCCCACGCCGGTTGCGACCTTCACGTACGCGAAGTCGTCCACACCGCGGCCGCCGCCCCACCAGCGCTCGGAGAGCGCGCCGAGGTTGGCGTCGTTGTCCACGAGCAGCGGCACCTTGTAGCGGCTGGCGAGCGACTTGAAGCCGCTGCGTCCGTGCCAGTCGGGGAGCACGATCTCGGAGAACCGGTCGGGATGATCGGGGTCGACGGGGCAGGGCACGGCGATCCCGAGCCCGATCAGGCGCCGGCGGCTGCCCGGCTGCGCGGCGAGGCACGCCGAACAGAGTTCGGCGATCAGTTCACGAGTGCCCTCGGGGTCGGTCCGGACCGCGTGCGGGCGGTGCTGCCACGCGAGGATCTCACCGCGCAGGTTCATGAGCGCCACGGCGACGTGCGCCGCGCCCATGTCCACGCCCAGGATGCAGCCGGCGCCGTAATCGAACTCGAGCACGATCGGCGGCCGGCCACCCCGCGAGGGGCCGACGCCCACTTCGGCGATCAGCTCGGTCTCGAGCAGCTCGTCGACGATCTCGGTCACCGTCGAGCGGGACAGCCCCATGCGGCGCGCGATGTCCGCGCGCGAGATGCGGTGCTCGTTCCACACGAGGCGCAGCAAGGCGTGCGAGAGCGCCTTCGGGCGCGGCGCGTCCTCGCGCCGCCCCGGAACGGCGGCCGGCGTTCGCTTCGATCCGTCGTCCCCGCGTCGGGCCATGATGCGCGCGAGCCTATTGGTGGAAGTAGAGATTGTCCACGAAGACGGTCTTGGCGTCGGTCGACGAGAGCACCACCTGGGCGACGTGGGCGCGGTGCAGCAGCGTCGTGAAGTTGGCGAGCGGGATGTCCAGCGGCACCCAGCCGCCGCTCGAGAACGGGGGCGTGCTCGCCGCATTGAAGGTCAGCTCCGACTCCGTATCGTCGCCGCCGCCGAACGTGCCGTTGGCACCGAAATCGACCAGCTTCACCCGGAACAGCGTGCCGGCGGTCGCCCACACGTCGACGTGGAAAGCGCTCATCGACGTCGCATCGATCACGTGCGAGGTGAACTCGATCCCGGCGTAGTTGAGGTTCGTGTAGAGCTTGGTGGCGTTGCCGGCGATCGTGAGGTCGCTCACGTCCGCCTGGTCCCAGGTCGCGGACCACGTGTCCACGGGGATGTTCGTGTAGGCGTTGCTGAAGATCGAGATCACCTGCGCGGCCGGCACGGTGGGCGTCGGCGCGGGCGTGGCGGGCGGCGCCGTCGCGTTCACGGTGAGCGTGCCCGTCGCCGCGATCGCGCCGAGCTTCGCCGTGATCGCCGCCGTGCCGGCCGAGAGCACCTGCACCAGGCTGCCGGCGGGCGTGGCGACCGCGTAGTTGGACGACGTGAACGAGAAGTAGCCCGGCATGTGGGTCACGGTCTGGTCGAAGCCCGTGATCGTGTACACGGTCTTGGTGAGCCCGGCGAGGTTCAGGCTGCCGCCCACGATCGCACTCGCCGTCTGCGTGGTCAGCGCCGGACGCGGGTTGGTCACCTGCGCCGTGTTGACGAACGTGATGTCGTCGAGCCACAGGGTCAGGCCGCTGCCCGCCTGCGGGCCTTCGGCGAAGTAGAACATGCCCTTCTCGTCGGTCAGCTTGGACGGATCCGGGATCGGCACCAGCACCTGCGTCCAACTGGTGGTCATCGGGATCGTCTTGCGGGCGGCGTCGAACTTCGACGTGCCGGTGTTGTCGTTGCCGAGGCCGGCGACGTCGAGGTTGGTCGCCCGGCTGGCCTTCACCCAGAAGCTGAGCGCGTTGTACCCGCTGAGCTCGTGCGAGAGCGCGGCCACGAACGCGCCGCCCGCGTACCCGCCCGTCGGGTCGTTCGGGTTCGGCACGGTGACCTTCAGCGACACCCGTCCGGTGTGCGCGGTCGTGGAGTCGATGTCGAGCGCGTCGAGCTTGGAGCCGCCGAACGCCTGGAAACCCACCTTGGGCGCGAACGACTCGTCGAAGACGCGCGGATCGGTGAGCGGCGGCCAGGGCTCGGTCGGCGTCTTGCGCGAGCAGCCCGCGGCGGCGAGGGCGACGAGCGCCACCACGAGTGCGGCGCGGACGGGGTGGAAGTACTGCGACATGCCGAGCCTCCGGCCGGGGGTCATGAGGGCGTCTCGTGGCGCTCACGCGCGTTCGCGAGAGCGCTCGGGACCGTCTTTGTCAGGCGAGCGAACAAAGAATGCGCCTCGCACGGACGGGGTGTCAAGGGCGGAGCGGGCCGTCGACCGGAGCCCGGGCGCGGGCACGCCCGGCGAGGTCAGAGACCGTGCGCGATCGCCTGGGGCAGGTTGGCGAGGACCACGACTTCCTCGGGCCGCGTCGTCTCGGTGCGCAGGCAGACCAGCAGCCGCCGGCCGTCGGGCGAGACGTCCCAGCCTTCGAGGAAGCCCGAGTGCGCGAGTTGCGTCACGGTCCAGCGGTCGGGGGTGGCGCCCGTGCGCGGTTCCGAGACGTAGAACCTGCCGCCCGCGTCGTGGAAGAAGAGCTGTCCCGTGCGGCGCGCCCAGCGCGGCTGGTAGCCGCCGTGTGGCGAGACGCGATAGCGGGTCCCCGTCGAGCGCTCGACCACGTACACCTGCCGCTCGCCGCTCGCGCCACCTTCGTACGCGAGCCAGCGGCCGTCGGGCGAGTAGGTGGCCTGGGCCTCGGGCGAGCTGCCGTCGGCGATCGTGACGATCGAGTCGCCGCGGAGCTCGAACACGTCGAAGCTGGTGGCGGGATGGTAGGCGTCGAAGGCCAGCACGCCCGGCGCGTACCAGTCGTCCGGCCACAGCAGCAGCCCCGGGGCGGGCCGCGCGAGCCGGCGCTCGGCGAGCGCGCCGCCGACGGCGCGCACGTAGATCGAGTAGCGCCCGTCGCGATTCGACGCGAACGCGATCGAGTCGCCGGTGGCCGACCAGACGGGCTTGCGGTTGAGCCCCGTGGCGTCCGTCCAGCGTTCGGCCGCCCCGGTGGCGGCGTCCAGCAGCCAGATGTTGCTGCGGGCCGCGCTCTCGACGCGCTCGACCGCGACGCGCCGGCCATCCGGCGAGACGCTCGGGTAGAAGTAGGCGCCCTGCCCCAGCGGCGAGACGACGCCGTTGCGCGTGTCGATCCACTGGAGCCGGCTCGTGCGCTCGATCGTGGAGGGGTAGACGAGGATGCCGTTCTGCGAGGCGCTCGCGTGCGGTTCGGCGATCGACCCGCCCGATCCGCGCGCGTCCGAGATCGGCCGCGGGTCGCCGCTCCACGCGAGCGTGCGCAGGTTGAACGGGCGCGTCTGGATGGTCTCGTTCGCGAGGTAGACGAGCTGGCCGCAGCTGTACGCGGCACCCGACTCGACGGGACCGACGAACGCGCGCCGGTCGGACCCGAGCGAGCCGGCGTACAGGGCGTAGGTGCCGTCGCGTGCGGGGGTGCTGACGTAGAGGAAGCGCTCGCCGTCCGGCAGGAACGAGGGCCAGCGATGCGACACCTCGCCCGCCGCGGCGTCGACGACCGTGGCCGGCATGGGCGTGCCGCCGGCCGCCGGCACGCGGAAGATCGGGCCTTGCGTCGAGGCCGCGAAGAGGATCGTGCCGTGCCGGCCCCAGGTGCCGCCGCGGCCGAGGGTCGTCGCGCAGATGGTGCGCGCCGGCCCGCCGTCCAGCGCCACGCGCTTGAGCGACGTGCCGCTGAAGAACGCGACCTCGCGGCTGTCGGGCGACCAGAACGGATACTGCGCGCCGTCGGTTCCGGGCAGGCGGGTGGATTCGCGATCGTCGAGCCGCCGGATCCAGAGCGCGAACCGGCCGAGCGTGTCCTGCGCGGCGAAGGCGATCGTGCCGCCGTCGGGCGACACGGTGACGTTGGCCCACTGATTCAGGTGCTGGCCGACCGGGAGTTGCAGCGTGAACTGCAGCGGATGGGGCGTGCCGGCCGCCGGACCATGCGCGAGCCACCAGTTCCACGCGCCGGCGCCGAGCGCCGCGGCCGTGACGAGTGCGGCGACCGCGGCCAGCGCGCGCCGGCGCTTGTGCGGGCGTACCGGCTCTGCCGCAGGCGCACTCCAGTCCGAGCGCAGCACGTCGGAGAGCTCGCGCTCCATCGCCGCCGCCGACGCGGGCCGCTCTGCGGGCACGCGTTCGAGCGCGTGCGCGACGACGCGCGCGAACGGCTCCGGCAGGTCGGGGCGCTCGCTCCGCAGCGACGGCAGCGGTTCCGCGGCGAGCTTCGCGCGCAGCGCCTCGAGCGAGTCGGCTTCGCACGGATAGCGCCCGGTGACGAGCCGCCAGAGCAGCACGCCCAGGCTGTAGAGGTCGGAGGCCGGCGTCGCCGGCTCCTCGCGCAGCAGCTCCGGCGCCATCGCGAGTGGCGTGCCCTGCAGCATCGGGACGGCCTCGGAGCCATCGCGGATCGCGCTCGCGCTGCCGAAGTCCATGAGCACGATCCGCCCGCCGCGCTCGCGCATGACGTTGGCCGTCTTGACGTCGCCGTGCACGAGCCCCAGCGCGTGCACCGCGGCGAGCGCGCGGCAGAGCTCGATGCCCGCGAGCGCCGCCTCGCGCCAGCCCAGCGGGCCGTACGTCTGCAGGATCTCTTCGAGCGTCGCGCCCTCCAGCAGCTCGGTCCACATGCCGGCACGGCCCTCGTGCACGTCCGCACCGTGCACGAGCAGCACGTTCGGGTGCCGCACGCTCGCCAGTGCCCGCGCCTCGTCCAGGAGCCGCTCGATCGTGCGCGGCCGGTTGCCCGTGCGCCACAGCTTGAGCGCGACCTCGCGTCTCAACGCCGGATCGACGGCGCGGTAGACGTCGCCGTAGGCGCCGACGCCGAGCGGCTGCACGATGCGCAAGCTGCCCCACGCCTCGAGCGGTTCGGCCGCACCCTGCTCGGGTTCGGCCTCGGGCGCGATGCCGCCGCGATGGACGCGCGCGACGCGGTCGATCAGGCGCAGGGCATCGAGCGTTTCGGCGTCCGCCGATCCGCCCGTGCGCTCGGCGTCCCAGTCGACGGGGGCGCCATCGGAGATCGCGTCGGCGACGCGTTCGGCGCCGGGCGCCGGATCGTCCGGACCGGAGCTCATCGCGCCGGCGGGCGTCGCAGTGCGTGCACCAGTCCCTGGATCGCGCGCCGCACCAGCAGCCGGGCCGCGTTCGCCGTGGGCTTCCCGATCGCATCGGCGATGTCGCGGTAGGCGCATCCCATCTCGATGCGCATCATGAACGCTTCCTGCTGCTCGGACGGCAGCGTCGCGAGCGCCTCTTCGTACCGCTCCAGCGATTCGCGGCTGATCGCCTCCTCGAGCGGGTCGAGACTGCGGGCCGGCATCTGCACCGACACCACGGGGCCCGTGGGGCGGCGATGCGAGTTGCGGATCTCGTCGCGGATCTGGTTCAGGACCGCCCGCCGCAGGTAGGCGAGCAGCGACCCCGAGGCCCCGGGATGAAAGTGGTCGAGCCGTGAGAGCGTTCGCACCACGGCGACCTGGACGACGTCCTCCGTGTCCACGAGCCCGCGCGCGGCCGCCGGGAGCCGCCCGTGCGCGAAGCGGCGCAGTGGCGCCTGGTAACGCTCGGCGATCACCTCGAGGGCCGCGCGATCACCATGCCGGGCGCGCGTGACCAGGGCGAGCGTCGAATCCAGGTTGTCGTGGGGAACCGTCGTCATCGGGACACTCTTCCGCTGCGATCCGGTTCGCAGCAGCCGGCGAGCGATGGACGTTCGATCGGGCCAGTTCCGTCCGCCGCAACGAACGCACGTCCGGAAGTGGAACGCGATCCGTCGATTGGCCGGCACGAAAGAAAAGTCGACCGCTTTCGACCACAACGGGCGTTCTCATGTCGCTGGGCCGGTCACCGGGTACTCCCCTCGGAGCCCGACCCTCCGGCCCAGCGTGACACCTGCGCGTCCCGCGGGTGACAAGTAGCCGCGCGATCCGCCCCGGACTCGGTTTTCGGGGGAAACACAAGGATCCGGGTGGTCGCGCGACTACGTGTCACACGCGGGCGCACTGTTTTTCCGGCAATCAAGCTAGCCCACGCCCGGCGGGTTCGACAAGCGCCAGCGCATTTGCATCCTGAATGTCGGCGATCCGAGTTCGCCACGCGGAAGGTCGCTTCGGGGGCGCGCGACTCGGCGCGAACGCCTTCCGACGGTATGCTCGGGTGCTCGTGCATCCGAAACGCATTCCGGAGATGCCCCTGAACCCGCCCCGGTCGCCTCGCCCGAGGTGACCGCGCTGCGTCAGCGCGGCCCCGGCTGGTACGCGGACCTGCTCGCGAAGCGGCATCCGCGCTGGCTCGTCGTGCGGGCGGGCTTCCTGCGCAACGGCGGCGCGTTCGTCGGCGCGACGGCGCCATTCCGCGCTCGCGCCGTACACCTACGCGACCGGCATGGGCCCCGACACGCCCGACAACGCGCTCGTGATCCTGTTCATCCAGAACCCGTAGCGCCGCGCTGGCCGCGCCCGGAGCGCGCTTCAGCGGTCGGGCGTCAGGAGCGGCCGGTCGTCGGGCGGAGCCGGGAGGGCCGGCGCGCTCTTCGCGACGGCCTTCGTGACCGCGGGCGTGAGCGTCGATTCGTTCCGCTGCTGCAGAGCGATCAGCGCGAGCGCCGCCAGGAGCAGCGCGACATAGATGAGGAAGCGGCGGCGGATCGCGAACGGCGCATCGGGCAGGGGCGCAAGGGTCGCATCGTGCGTGTGCGTCGGTGCCTGCATGGGACTCTCCGCGTGATAAGGATCGCGTTCGTCGGGGGAACGATCGAGGCGGAGACTAGGCGGAGCAAGTTACGGCGGCGTTACCGCGCCGTTCCGGCGGCGCTACCTCCGGGAACGCCGGCGTCACCGGCCGGCGCGAAACCGGACGTCAGGCGCGCGGCCGCATCGCCGCCTGGACGTCGGCAAACGACGGGGCCTCGGCGAGGCTCGCGTAGGTGCCCTGCACGAGCAGTTCGTGCGCGGCGGCCTGCAGCCCGCCGTAGGCCGCGCGGGTGAACGCGCTGCCGACGCTGACCCGGCGCACGCCGAGCGCGGCGAGCTCGGGAACGGACGGCACGCCGGGACCGCCGAGCACGTTGACCGGCCGGGGCCCGGCCGCCTGCACGATCGCGGCGATGTCCTCCGGGCGCGACACGCCGGGCGCGAAGAGCACCTCGGCGCCCGCACCCGCGTAGGCCGCGAGCCGGCGGATCGTCGCGGCGACGTCGTCCTGGCCGACGAGGAAGCTCTCGCAGCGCGCCACGAGCATGACGCCCTCGCCGTGCGCGTCGAGCGCGCGCCGCGCGGCGGCGATGCGTTCGGTGGCGAGCGGCAGCGGCAGCAGGGGCGAATCCGGATCGGATGATTCGTCCTCGATCGAGATCGCGCTCACACCCGTTTCCGCCGCGCGCCGGACGTTCGCCGCCACGCCGTCGGGCTCGACCGCGAAGCCGGTCCCGAAGTCGGCGTTGATCGGCACGTCGACCGCGGCGACGAGCGTGCGCAGGTGTTCCAGCACCTCGTCGAGCGTCGCGCCGTGGTCGCGGAACCCGCGCGAGAACGCGAAGCCCGCGCTGCTCGAAGCCAGCGCGGGAAAGCCCAGGTGCTCGAGCCAGCGGGCGCTGCCGGCGTCCCACGGATTCGGGATCACGAAGCAGCCGGAACCGTGCAGCGAGCGGAACGCGGCGTGGCGACGGGCGAACGACATGCGGACCTCCGGGAGTTCGGGACGCGTGCCGCGCAGACTAACGTGCCGCCGGCGCGCCCGTCTCGAAGATCTCGCTCACCGCACGTCCGTCGACCGGCTTCGGCGGCACGAGGCCGAGCCACGCGCACGCGGTCGCGAACGTGTCCTCGGTGTGCACGGTCAGCGCGGCCTCGCGCGTGAGGTCGTCGCCCGGCCGCACGCCCGGACCCGCCGCGATCCACGGGATCAGGCGGCTGCGCGCATCGGTGCCGCCGTGCGTCCGGCCGGCGCCGCCGTGATCGGCGCTCACGATCACCAGCGTCGAATCCGCCAGGCCCGTCTGGGACAGCGCCCGGAGCACGAACCCGAGCGCGCGGTCCGGGCTGCGCGCGGCCACGACCTGCGCGGGCGAGCCCCAGCCGCTCGCGTGACCGACCCAGTCGAGGCTCGGCAGGTGCAGGAACATCACGTCCGGGCGCCGCTCGACGATCCAGCGCACCATCGTCATCGCCACCGCCGAATCGGGAGCGGTGCTCCCGCGCGCGGGCACGGAGGCGAAGTCGACCGTGCCCGGTGTCGCGAGCACGGAGAACTTGCTCTTGCCCGCCGCGAGCGCCGTGCGCAGTCCCGCGCGGTGCGCCACGTCGAGCAGCGTCGGCCACGCGGGCGCGGTGGGATCCGTCGGGCCGGGATCGCCGTTGAAGTGGATGCCGTGCTTCTCCGGCGTCACGCCCGTGAGCATGGACGCGTGCGAGGGCAGAGTGATCGCGACGTCGGTCGTGACCGCGTACATCGTGAAGGCGCCGCGCGCCATGAGCGCTCGGAGCACCGGCATGTCCGCCCGCAGCGCCACGTCGGGCCGCAGGCCGTCGACGCTCACGACCAGCACGTGCCGCGAGGCGAGCGCGGGCCCGGGGAGCAGCAGCGCGGCGAGCAGGGCGAAAGCCAGCGATGGGCACGAGCGACGGGGGAGCATGCGCCGATCATGGCGGAGCCCGGGAGGCGCGTCGAGGCGGAGGAACTCCCGCGAGGGGCGGGCCGTCGCGCCGGGCGCCGATCGGCGGCGGGGCGTTCGGGCCGGCGGGTGGGGATGGCACGCGAACGCCGGCGGCCGCGTGAGTGCGGCCGCCGGCGTCCGGGGGCTCCGCGCGATCTCAGCGCAACTGCACGGCTCGCGTGAGCCGTTCGATCGTCCGGCCGTCCGCGCCGCGGATGCGAGCGCGCGCCACCACGAGACCGGGGGCGGTCGCCTCGCCCGGAGCGGGGGCGAAGCGATGCCGCCCGGCCGCGAGCGGGCCGCGCTGCAGTGTCGACACGTGACGGCCCGCGACGTCGAAGAGTTCGATCGTCACGTCGGCGTGCTCCGGCAGTTCGAGCGCGAACGCGAGCGAGCGCGCCGGCGAGCCCAGGCTCGCGAAGCGCAGCGTCCGGACATCGCCGTCGCCGGGGAGCGGATCCCGGACGTCGAGCGACGTGTTCGTGATCACGGCCCACACCTGGTTGTTGTGGGTGTGCAGCACGATCGCCCCCGAGGCGTCGGCGCCGTAGAGCGTCACGGCGGCGAACGCACCCGAGAGCGTGCCCGCGGACACGACGAGGAAGCTGTCGCCGGGCACCAGCGCGAACCCGGGCAGCGCGTGCAGCGCCAGCGTCCCGCCGAGCACCGCGGTGCCGACCGCGGCGAGCGAGTCCTTGAGCGTCGCCGCCGGGCTGCCGACGTCGAACGCGAGCGTCGATCCCGTGCGCAGGCGCAGGGCCTGCACGGTGAGCGAGCGCGCACCGGTGCCCGGTTCGAGGGTGCCGTCCACGACGACTCCGCCGATCACCGTGCCCGTGCCCAGCAGGCGGCCCTTCGGCAGCACGCGGAGCGGCAGCGTTCCCGGCAGCGTGAGCGTGCCGCCGAGCAGCGAGAAGACGCCGGACACGCGCGTGGTGTCGGCGGTGACGATATCGATGTCGCTGTTCGCCGCGGCGAAGAGTCCGTCGATCGTGACGTGCGACCCGGCGACGCCACTGCCCAGCGTCATGTCGTTGGTCGCGAAGATGGTGCCGCCCGAGTCGACCTCGACCGAGGCGGCGAGCACGCCGGTGCCGCCGTAGTTGCCCACGCCGCCGAACAGCACGCCGCCCTTGCGCATGCGCACGAGCGTTCCGGACATCGTCTGGCCCTGCCCGAGCACGATGCCGTCGAACGCGATGCCCTCGGTGCCGGTGGCGACGACGTTTCCGTACGGGCGGAAGAGGCCGCTCACGGTGCCGGTGCCCGAGAGGTTCCGCCCGGCGATCAGCTTGAGCCCGCCCGGCGGCGCGACCAGCGTGCCCCCGGACAGCGTGACGCGGCCGATGGCCGCGGAATCGGCGTCCACGAGCCGGACGCGGTGCGTGCCGACCTGCGTGAGGCCGACGAAGTTCATGCCCAGCGCCGTGTCGTCGCCGATCGTGAGGTCGCCGGTCGCCTGCAGCACGCCCGTCGTGTCGATCACGGTGAACAACGCCGAGTGCAGCGTTCCCTCCGCCGACAGGACGCCGCCCGCGATGGGCTGGAGCGTGCCGCCCTCCGAGAGCGCGCCGCCCGAGAAGCTCATGCTGCCGCGGTCGACGAGGACGCCGGCAAGGTGCAGCTCGCCCCCGCCCGAGAACCCGAGCGCGCTGCCCTGCCACAGCTGTCCCGAGACGCCTGCGGCGTCGAGCCACAGGCGTGCGCCGCCGGTCACCGTGAGCTGCGAGGCCATGCCGCTCGACGAGCTGACGCCGCTCATGTCGAACTGGTGCGTGGCATGGACGTCGGACAGCGACTCGATCGTCCCGGTCGCGGTGGACGGCCCGGCGAGGGTGGCGAACCCGAGATCGTACGCGGTGACCTGCGAGCCGCCCGAGACCAGCAGGTCACCCGGGCCGCTGTGGCCGACGATCAGCGCGTCGTCCACCGTGACCTGGCCGCCCGTGTCGACGACGAGGCGGGCGCCCGACGCCGTGACGTTGCCCACGAACAGGCCGAAATCGTGCACCGCCAGCGTCGAGCCGCCGAGAACGCGGAGTTCGGCCTGGCCGATTTCACCGACCGTGAGCGTGGGGGAGGTGGTGCCGTGCAGGTCGGCGGTCGCGCCGCCGGCGAGCTCGAGCACCGGCTGCCACGTCAGGCTGCCGAACCCGTAGGACTTGCCGCCGAGGTCGAGGGTCCCGCCGTCCACTCGCACCGTGCTCCCGAACAGCTGGAGCTGCGCGTTCGGGTCACTGGTGCGGAGGTCGTGCGTCGAGAGCACTCCGCTGGTTCCCGACGCGAGGATCTTGCCGGAGCCGCCAGCGATGTCGTCGTACGTCCACGTGGTCCCGGCCACCGTCGTGAGCGAGTGGTCGGCGACGAGATAGGTGGCGTTGCCACCCGCGACGCCGTTGCCGGTGTCGCGCGTCAAGTTGAGGTCGCCGCCGATCGTGACCGTGGCCGGCTCGCCGGCCGAGGGCGAGACCGCGAGGAACGTGGCGACGCCGCCGGGGGAGTTGGCGAGCGTCAGGTCGCCGGCGATCGTGATGTCTCCGTTCGCCGATGCGGTCACGGATCCGGTCGAGGCTCCGGCGCCCACCAGGAAGGCGTTCGTCGTGTCCGTCACGATCAGCTTGGAGTGGGCGGCGGTGGCGCCGCCGATCTCCCCGTACACGCTGAGCTCGCCGTCCCCGTCGTTGCCCAGCGCGGTGCGCCCGATTTCGGGCGCGCGGGCGAGCGTCAGCGTGGCGCCGTCGTAGAGGTAGAGCTTGCCGGTGCCCTCGCTGCCGATGCGGGTCCAACCCGACGCCGAAGTGGTCGTGACGGAGGTCGTCGAGCCCCACAAGGAGAGAGAGGCGTCCGCGTTCGGCGTGGTGCCCACGCTGAAGTTGCCGGCGAGCGTGAGCGTGCCGGAGTCGATTCGGGCGTTGGGCGTGGGACCCGCCGCAAGGTTGCTCACGCTGAGGATGGTCGACACCGTGTGCGGAGTCGCGAACGTGTAATGCGGTTCCCCGTCGCGGACGATGAACTCCGTGGTCGTCGGGACGAGCGAGCCGAACGTCACGTCGTACGCGCCGGCGGTGTCGAAGATGACCCAGTCGGCGGCGCCGGGGACGCCGGCGGGATTCCAGTTGCCGGGATTGCCGGCCAGCGCGTTGATGGCCCCGGTCCAGGTGTAGTTGATCGCGGCAGCGGATCGCGGTGTCGCGGGCGCCAGCAGCAGCGCGAGCGCGACGGCGAGCGCTCGTGCGCGGCCGAGCGCGCGTGCGACCCGGTCCGGATGGATGGGATTGCGGTACATGACGGGCCTCCGAGGTGCCGGCCGGGTGGCCGGCGGTGCGTGGGGGGATCCTCGGATATGGCGACGTCGGCCCGCTCCGGCGGACATCGAAATCGGCGCACCCGGCCGAAGCGATGCGGTGCTCCGCCGGCGGTTCAGCGTGACGCGACGCCGACCGCGTCGCCGGAAAGCCGTCGGGCGGGCCGCACGAACGCGACCCGCCTGACGAGTGCCACGGTGACGCCGTTCAATCCCCGCGGTACGCCGCCTCGAGCTTGGCCACGTCGAGCTGGACCATGTGCATCATCGCTTCGAGCGCGCGGCGGGCGCCGACCTTGTCCTTGCCGTTCACGCACCGCGGCAACGCGGCGGGGACGACCTGCCACGAGAGCCCGAACTTGTCCTCGAGCCAGCCGCAGCGGCTGGCCTTGCCACCCTTGAGCAGGCGCGACCAGTAGTAGTCGACTTCCGCCTGGTCTTTGCAGTGGACGTAATGGAGCCAGCAGGACCTGCCTTTCGGTTTCGGGGTGAGGTGCACGCGGTGCTGGCGGTAGGGCGCATCTGGCGACTCGCGAACGGCTTCGGCCCGCGAACCCACAATCCCCCGAGCACAACGTTCGGGAATCCCGGCGGAAAGTGTCATGGCCGCAGCGGGTTGCGGGATTCCCGCGTTCCATCTCCCCGCGAGTTCCGGAGCCAGTTGCCGGCCGACACACCGAACTCACTGTCTTTTTCGGCGCCGAAGCCCCAGTGTGTGCGGCGTCCTGGAGTCGGGGGCGGCACGCCTTGGCGAGCCGACGGCCGGTATCGGGACAGCGGTCATGTCGACCGGACGCCGTCGCGGCGGTACATCGCGACAAGCACGGGTCATTTCGACCCGGATACGCAGGAGCTTCAAGTGGCTAGTGGCACCGTGAAGTGGTTCAACGAGGCGAAGGGCTTTGGCTTCATCTCCCAGCCGGACGGCGAGGATGTGTTCGTGCACTTCTCCGCCATCGTCGGCGATGGCTTCAAGACGCTGGCTGAGGGTGAAGCGATCGAGTTCGACGTGACCCGCGGCCCCAAGGGGCTGCAGGCCGCGAACGTTCGCAAGGCCTGACGAACCCGAGGTACCACCTCACAGCGACGGGGCGGCGTTCTCACGAACGTCGCCCCTCGCTGTTTTCGGGTCGCAGGCGCCTTCGCCCGCACGCGGCGCGAGGCGAGACGGGATTCGCGCTTTCCGCCCCGCGGGCGTAGCGTGCAGCACGATCTCCAGCCTCGGGGCGACCGTGCTGCGAACGCCGTTCGCCTCCGTCACGCCCCACTCGGGGCCGCAACCGCACCGCGGAGGCCGCATGCAACTGGGCGAACTGGCTCGCCGGCTCGGAGTCGCGCACACCGGACCCGCCGATCACGAAGTCCGCGCCGTGCGGGACATCGAACGCCTACCCGCGACGGCCCCGCTCGCCGATGACGGCGTCTACTTCGTCGAGTCCGAGGCGGTGCTCAAGCGCCATCCGCTCGCGGGGCCCGACGGCGTCGTGCTCACGACGACCGCGCTGCAGGCACGTTTCGCCCGCGCACTGATTGCGCCCGACGGCCAGGAGCGGCTCGCGTTCATCGCGCTGCTGCGGCAGTTCGATGTCGCGCCTCGCCACGCACCCGGCATCTCCGCCGCGGCGTCGGTCGACCCGCGCGCCGTCGTCGACCCGACCGCGGCCATCCTGCCCGGCGCCGTCGTGATGGAAGGCGCGGTCGTGGGCGCGCGCTGCACGGTGCATTCCCACGCCGTCGTCGAGCCATGGGCGCGCGTGGGCGCCGAGACCACGCTGCATCCCGGTGTCGTGCTCGGGCATCACTGCGAAGTGGGCGAACGGTGCGTCGTGCACGCCGCGACGGTGATCGGCGCGGACGGATTCGGGTTCCACCATCAGGGAGGCCGGCGTTACAAGGTGCCGCAGATCGGCAACGTCGAGATCGCGGACGACGTCGAGATCGGCGCGGGTTGCACGATCGACCGCGCGACGATCGACACGACCCGAGTCGGGGCGCACACCAAGATCGACGACCAGGTGCACATCGGCCATAACTGCCAGGTCGGCCGGGGCGTCGTGATCGTGGGCAACACCGCCGTGGGCGGCTCGGTCGAGATCGGCGACGGCAGCATGATCTCGGGGATGGTCTGCATCCTCGACCACGTACGCCTCGCGCCCGGCACCCTGGTGATGGGTGTGAGCGGGGTCATCCGCGACACGGAGTCCGGGCAGGCCTACCAGGGCATGCCCGCGAGGCCCGCGCGCACGATGCACCGCATCCACGCCGCGCTCGAGCGCCTGCCGGCGCTGCTCGGACGCGTGCGTGCGATCGAGCGGAAGCTGGCGGGAGCCGAAGCGAACGGAGCCGAGGGCGCCGACGGCGAGAGCTGATCGCGCGAGGGCGCCGGTGCTCGGTTCGGCGGCGCTCGCTGCGCGAATTGTCCCGCGGGGGAATCCGGCATTCGGAATGTGAATTTTGTGCTCGCTTGTCGGAGTGGGATATCGCTAGGCTGAGATCATCCGACCATGCTCTTCCGAAGGAGCACGCGGCGATTCGTCACTTCGCTGGGCTCCCGTCGGCGATCGATATCGCCATCCGCATCACGCAGAGCGACGTGGCCTTCGCTCCTGGGGTCCCCCAACCTCATTCGCCTGATTCCGCCGGCTCGTGCATCACCGGGAGGCCCGCGCCGTGATCGACGACTCGCCGAGTTCCGCTGTTCCGAGCCCTTTCGACACCCTGTACCTGCGCTACATCCTTCGGCTTCTGTCGACGGGGTTTCGCTTCATTGCCCTGCCGTGCATCAGCATCGGGTACATCCTGCACAGCATTCCTTACGTCGATGCCGGGTTTCATTCCGCTGCACCCAGCCTCGATGTGGGGAGGATGATCCAGGTCGTCGTGGTGGGCGGCCTCGTGAGCATCTTCTCGATCCTCTACTTGCACGTCGTCGCCGAGCGTGCGGTCTTCCATCACACGCTCCATCACATGCAGTTGCGCGACGTCTTTCTCTTCTGGCTCCTCTGCCTCGCCTACTTGAGCGATGCAGTCCTGAGCGCCACCTACTCGCACGTCTATCGTTCCTGTCCGCACATCGTTTCCCGCCTGTTGTACGTATCGCCCTACGCGGTCTTCCTGGGCGTCTACTTCGTCATGATCATGCCCACGGGAAAGACGCACGGGGACAGGAAGGCCAGATCGAAAGACTCGATCGATCTGCTCGTTCCGCAGGTGTCACTGCGGCTCCTCGACGCGATCGTCCTCGTGGGGGTGTGCATCTCGCTATGGGGCGCATGGAAGGAATCGGGCATCACCCGAGCGCACCCCCAAACGCTGCTGGAAACGGTCACCCCCAAGCACTGGGCCATCCTGCTCTGTTGCGGTGCGGTCGCACTGGGCGACGTCTTCAGGCACTGGATCGCGACGCGCACGCTCGTCTGGGAGTCCTACCAGAAGCATCTGGGGCATTGCCTGCTTCTCGAGCGGAAGCTGGCGGATTTCGAGTTCGTCCCGGAAGGCAAGGTCTGCGACCTCGTCGTCGACGTCGGCTGTGGCGGTGGGGAGCGCCTGATTCAGCTCCTGCGGGACGAGCGTATTCCATTCGCGTGGGACCGGCTCATGATCCTGGCCTGCGATCGCCAGTTCACCTCCGAGCGCGAGGAGTCGTTCAAGAAGGACTTGATCCTCGGAACCGACGATCGAGTGTCTGCGGGCAACGTCGAGTGCCGAGACCGAATTCCGAATCTGGACAAGCAGCAGGACAAGGACTTGCTCCCGATGTTCTGCCGGGGAACCGGGTTCACGGTCGTCCACGTCAGCCATGCGCTGTACTACCGGGAGTTGACGCGCAAGCTGCAGCGACTCCTGCAGCAGATTCCCGGTGACGTGGTTGTCGTCGTCCGTGGCTCGGGACAACGGTCCTTCTGGTCGATCGTGGAAAGCATCATGTCAACGAAGGCGGTTCGGCCGAGCGCCGGCCAGTTCTGGCGGGTGCGATATCTGCCGGAGCTGGCGCAGGCCGCGGGCCTGGTTCGACTCGTCGACCCGAGAATCGAACTGCAGGGCGTGGGGGAATCTCCCGACGACATCCTCGATCAGGCGATCCTGTGGGACGAGGCCGCGGCCGCCAGCGCACTCGAATTGCTCTCCATCTGGCACGGCACTCATATCCGAGATGTCCTGTCCACGGTGGCCTACCGACTGACCCAGCTCGACCGGAAGGTCTTCGTTCCGGCGGAGGACGTACAGTTCTGGTTCCGGAGAAAGCCCTCCGAACTGAGCGTTCGGGTGCGCGGTGCCGGTGAACTCGACTACAAGGCTGCGGGCGAGGTCTTGCACGGCAAGCTGGCATTCGTGACCGCTCCCGTGTACTCGGAGCGCCGCGCGAGTGATCTACCCGCACCTAGACCGTCCCCCGAAATCGTCGGAGCGCCCGTGCCGGAGGCGGGTGCGGCGGCGCCTGACCAGGCCGTACCGGGTGAGTCCACGCCGTCCCCGATCCCGGCGGGAGACGCGGACGGGGCGAGCACGTAGCGCTCAGCCTTCGGCGCGGCCGTCGGCGATCGCGCGCAGGGCGTCGACCGACGGGATCACGAACTGGCGTTCGCCGCTCGTGAGCACGCCGTCCCGTCCCCAGCGCGAGAGCACGCGGATCGCGGACTCGACGGTGGTGCCGACCATCTCGGCGACCTCCTGCCGCGAGAGGTGCATCGGGATCCGCGTGCCGGCTTCGTCGGGCCGGCCCATGCGCTCGGCGAGGCCGAGGAAGAGCTGCGCGATGCGCGCCTCGACGCGCTGCGTGCGCATGTCCTGCAGCTTGCGCGAGAGCGCCACGTAGAGCCGCGTCAGCTCGCCCACCAGCGTGCGCGAGAGATCGGGATGGCGCTCGAGCAGTGCGAAGTAGTCGCGCGCGGGCATGCAGAGCAGCGCGGTCGGCTCGAGCGCGACGGCCGACGCGGGATAGCGCATGCGGTTGTAGACCGCGACCGCGCCCACGGGTTCGCCCGTGCCGAAGATCTCGAGGATCACGTCCGCGCCGTCGCCGTGACGCACGATCTTCACGCGCCCGCTCACGATCAGCGTGAGCGAGTCCGCGGGATCGCCTTCGTCCCAGAGCAGGTCGCCCTTCGCGAGGTCGCGCATCACCGCCACCGATTCGACCCACGCGCGTTCCTCGGGCGGCAGGCCGCGGAACATCGGCAGCGACTGGACGGCGGCGTGGACGCGTTCGGCGCGGAGATCGGGCATGGCGAACGTGGACTCCTCGGACGTTCAGGAACGGGAGCCCGCATGGTGCCGCAGCCGTCGCGTGCTGTCATCTCGCGTGCGGGTGCGCGGTTGCGACGTGCGCGCACGGCCAATGCCGGGGCGGCCGCGACGCGATTCGCGGTTCTCTTGCACAAAAATGCGCAAGCGATATGACGCGCGTCATGGTCGCCCCCACGGCGCGGCGCCGAGGATCGGGACATGAACCGCTGCCGTTCGACTCCCGGTCCCGCGCGCGCTCGCGCGACGCGCCTCTCGCGTCTCGCATCGCAGCACGACACGTTCGTGCTTGCTCCCGTGCGCGACCGCGGAGATAGATCGCGATCCAATGTCGGCGCCGATCGCGCCGCAGAAAGGAAGACCTCCGTGAAACGCGTGCCTTCCATCCTCCACGCGCTGTTCGCGTCTGCCGTGCTGTGCGGTCTCGCGGGTTGCTCCGGCAGCAGCGACACGATCCAGGGCCAGGAAGAAGCCGTGCTGACTTCGGCGCCCAACGTGCCGCCGCCGATTCATCGCAACCATCCGACCAAGGTGATCGTGCGCCTGACGACGATGGAAGTGACCAAGCGCCTCGCCGACGGTGTGAGCTACACGTTCTGGACCTTCGGCGGCGACGTGCCCGGCAAGTTCATCCGCGTGCGCGAGGGCGACGAGATCGAGTTCCACCTCAACAACGATCCCTCGAGCAAGATGCCGCACAACATCGACCTGCACGCGGTCACGGGGCCCGGTGGCGGTGCGGCCTCGTCGTTCACGGCTCCGGGGCACTCGTCGACGTTCTCGTTCCGGGCCCTCAACCCGGGCCTGTTCGTCTACCACTGCGCCACCGCGCCGGTCGGCATGCACATCGGCAACGGCATGTCGGGCCTGATCCTCGTCGAGCCCGAGGGCGGGCTGCCCAAGGTCGACCACGAGTACTACGTGCAGCAGAGCGAGTTCTACACGGCGGGCGCCAACGGCGACGCGGGACTGCAGCCGTTCAGCATGGAGAAGGCGATCCGCGAGCAGCCCGAGTACGTGGTCTTCAACGGTTCGGTCGGCGCGCTCACGGGCGATCACGCGCTGACTGCCAGGACGGGCGAGACGGTGCGGCTGTTCGTCGGCAACGGCGGCCCGAACCTCACGTCGTCGTTCCACGTGATCGGCGAGATCTTCGACGACGTCTGGACCGAGGGCGGCACGACGGTCACGCACAACGTGCAGACGACGCTGATCCCGCCCGGCGGCGCGACGATGGTCTCGTTCCGCACGCAGGTGCCCGGCACCTACATCCTCGTCGACCACGCGATCTTCCGCGCCTTCAACCAGGGCGCGCTCGGCATGCTCAAGGTCGAAGGTCCCGAGGACAAGCTGGTGTACTCGGGCAAGCAGCATGACGACGTCTACCGGCCCGAGGGCGGCGCGATCCAGTCGGTGGGTGCGGCGCCCGCCGAGGTGCCGGCGAAGGACAAGGCCGAGCGCATCGAGCGCGGCAAGGTCGTGTTCTCGAACATCTGCGCCGCGTGCCACCAGCCGAGCGGCATGGGCATCCCGGGTTCGTTCCCGCCGCTCGCGCACTCGGACTTCCTCAACGCCGACAAGGCGCGCGCGATCGGCATCGTGATGAGCGGGCACTCCGGTCCGATCACCGTCAACGGATCGCCTTTCAACAGCACCATGCCGGCACTGGGACTCTCGGACGAAGCGATCGCCAACGTGCTGACGTTCGTCTCCAGCCAGTGGAACAACGCGGGCTGGGAGGTGACGCCGGCCGAGGTGGCCGCGATCCGGGCGAAGACGCCGAAGAAGTGACGCCATGAACCGCGCGTGCCGTGCGATCGGACGGTTGGTGCTGGTGGCGGTGCTCGGAGCACCGCTCGCCGGACCGCTCGTCCGGTGCACGGCGGCCGCGGTGCCGAAAGCCGTCGGCGACGACGGCATGCGAGGGATCCCTGCGGGATCCTACCGGCCGCTGTTTCGGCGACCGGCGCGGGACTCGAGCGGTGTGGTGGGGAGGACCACTGCACCGCCGATCCGCGTCCCGGCGTTTCGGATGGCGGCGCACGCCGTCACGAACGCCGAGTTCCTCGCGTTCGTGCGCGAACACCCCGAGTGGGGGCGCTCGCGCGCGTCGAAGCTGTTCGTCGACGAGTCGTACCTGCGGCACTGGAAGTCGGACCTCGACTTCGGCGATCCCGCGATCGCGCGCAGCCCCGTCGTCCACGTGTCGTGGTTCGCGGCGAAGGCGTACTGCGCGTGGCGCGGGCACCGGCTGCCGACGGTGGACCAGTGGGAATACGTCGCCACCGCCAGCGAAACACGCGCCGACGCCACGCGCGACCCCGCGTTCCAGGACCGCCTGCGCGCGTGGTACTCACAGCGGACGCCGGAACGGTTGCCGAACGTCGGCTCGACGTACCGGAACGTGTACGGCATCTGGGACATGCACGGGCTGGTGTGGGAGTGGACGGCCGATTTCTCGTCGGCGCTCGTCAACGGCGAGTCGCGCGGCGACGCCGCGCTCGACCGCTCGCTCTTCTGTGGCAGCGGCGCCACCAACGCCGCGGACTTCCGCGATTACGCCGCGTTCATGCGTTACGCGTTCCGCAGCAGCCTCTCGGCGCGCTACTGCGTGGGCAACCTGGGATTCCGCGAGGCGGCCGACGCGCCCGCGCCGGCCGCGGTCTCCGCGGCGAGGACTCCATGAAATCGATCGTGCTTCGCGCCGCGTCCGTCTCGGCGCTCCTGCTCGCGCTCGCCGGCTGCAACCGCGCGGACGCTCCGTCCCACTCGGCGTCGTCACCCGCGTTCGACGCCACGCTGCCGGCCGGGCTCGCGGCCGGCGAGTCGCTCGACGCGTTCGATTCCACGTTCGTCGACCAGTCGGGCGAGCCCGTCACGCTGGCCCGGTATCACGGCCGGCCCGTGATGCTCGCGATGGTCTACACGCGCTGCACGTCGGCGTGCCCGCTGCTGCTCGCGAACCTCCGCCGCGTCGAGTCGGCCCTGCCGGAGAAGGCGCGTGAGGACACGTGGTTCGTGCTGGTCACGCTCGATCCCGACCACGACGCGCCCGACACGCTCGCGGCGTTCGCGCGTGCCCGCGAGCTGCCGCTCTCGCGCTGGCGGCTCCTGCGCGGCAGCCGGGACGCGACGACCGATCTCGCCGCGGTGCTCGGCGTGAAGGTGCGTGAGGAGGCCGAGGGGGCGATCGCGCACTCGAGCAACGTCTACCTGCTCGACGGCGCGGGTGTCGTGCGCCACGTGCTGGTGGGGCTCGACGCCGACCCCGCCGGCCTCGTCGCCGCGCGCAAGGCGCTGCCGGGCTAGCGGGCCGATCCACGCGGCGGCGGTTGGCGCGCCGCCGCGCTTGCGGCACGACCGTCGGCTCGGGTTAACTGCCGGCCATGCGCCGCCTGCTCGCCGCCTTGATGCTGCTCCTCGTGATGTTCGACGCCATGCCGCTGACGGTCTTCGCGGCGGTGAGGGCGCGCACGCCGGCGCGGTCGTGTTCATGCTGTGGCGAGTGTCATTGCGCCCACTGCCGCGTGCATCATCCGAAACCGGCTGCGCCGGCCGAGGGTGTCAGCCTCCTCGATTGCGCCGGTTGCTCCGGCACGCGCGGGTCGGACGTCACGCTGCCCGTCGTCACGCCCTACGAGCTGCCCGGGGTGACGCCCGTGCCCGCGCCCGAGGCCTTCACGCACCTGCGTGCCGGCTCGCCCGGCCGCCCCGAGCCGCGCCCCCTGCGCTCGCCCGATCCGCCGCCCCGTCCCGCCGCGGCCTGATCCCACCTCCCGATCCACGTCCGGCGACGCGCTGAGCGCAAGCGCCCGGCGGCTGCCTGTCGTGGCCGCTCGGCGGTGCGTCACGCCGCCCGGGCGCGATTCGTTCTCGATCGTCTCCCGTTCCCTCGGGGCGGGAGCGCCGGGCATTCGCTGCGATCGAACTCCACCATTCCCGTGCTCGGGCGGCCCTGGCCGTATCCCGGGCCTGAAGGACTCCCATGAGACAGCTCTTCTTTCACCGGGCGCGGCGCATCACCCGTCTCGCCCTCCTCGGCTTCGGAGCCGCACTGGTGGCCGGTACGGCCGCCGCGGCGGTCCCGCCGGCGGCGCGGCCGGACACGGCGATCGTCGCGGTCGAACCCGTGATCGTCACGGCGGTCGCACCCATTTCGGCACTCACGTTCACGACCGATCCGCGCGTGCCGCGACAGCCGGTGCCGGCCAGCGACGGCGGCGATTTCCTGAAGACGGTCCCGGGCTTCGCGGTGATTCGCACGGGCGGCACCAACGGCGACCCCGTGCTTCGCGGCATGATCGGCTCGCGCGTCAACGTCCTCACGGACGGCTCGTGCATGCTGGGTGCGTGCCCGGGACGCATGGACTCGCCGACGTCGTACATCGTTCCCGAGACGTTCGACCGGCTCACGGTCCTGAAGGGACCGCAGACCGTGATCTGGGGACCCGGCGCCTCCGCGGGAACGGTGCGGTTCGACCGACAGGCGCCCGCGTTCGTTGCTGCCGGTGCGCGCGTGACGTCGGCGCTCACCGGGGGCTCGTGGGGACGCAACGACCAGATGGCGGACTTCGCGGCGGGCGTGGCGCGCGGAGACCTGCGCGTGAGCGCGAGCCGCTCGCAGCAGGACGACTACGAGGACGGTGACGGCGAGCGCGTGCCGTCGCGTTGGAACAAGTGGACCGTGGACGGTGCACTGGGCTGGAACGCCCCCACGCGCACGCGGCTCGAGCTCGACGCCGGCACCAGCGACGGCGAGGCACGCTACGCGGGCCGCCGGATGGACGCCACGCAGATCGAACGCCGCACGATCGGGCTGCGCGCCCGGCAGGAGTTCACGGGTGTGCTGGAATCGATCGAGGGCCAGCTCGGCTGGTACGACGTCGATCACGTCATGGACAACTTCTCGCTGCGACCCACGAATCCCAGTCTGGCGATGCCCATGACCAGCAACGTCGGCCGGCGGACGTGGGCCGGCCGGCTCGCGACGACCTGGCGTCCGGGCGGTGACCTGAACCTCGTCGCGGGTGCCGATCACGCGTGGAACCTGCACCGTATTCGCCAGGTTGCCGGCCCGAACTACCTCGGCGTGCCGTGGAAGGACGACGCGGAGTTCTCCGACGTCGGTGGCTTCGCCGAACTGAACTGGATCGCGCTGCCCTCCACGCGCGTCGTCTCCGGCGGCCGCTGGGACTTCGCGCTCGCGCAGGACCGCCGGGCGCTCACGGCCGGCATGACGCCGATGCCGAATCCCACGCGCGGGCGGACGCGCGAGAAGCAGCTGCCCTCGGGGTTCGTGCGGATCGAGCGCGAGGCCGGAGAGCACGCATCGCTCTACGCGGGGGTGGGGCACAACGAACGCTTCCCGGACTACTGGGAGCTCATTTCGCCCGCCAAGGGCCCGGCGGGCAGCGTCAATGCCTTCGCCGCGATCCAGCCCGAACGCCTGACGCAACTGGATCTCGGCACGCAGTTCGCGCTGCCGCACGCGCGCGCGTGGGTGTCCGCCTACGCCGGGCGCGTGGTCAACGACATCCTGTTCCAGTACACGACGGTGATGGGGACGACCACCACCGCGGCGCGCAACGTCGACGCCCGGATCGCCGGCGCCGAGGCGGGAGCCACGTGGAGGCTCCGGCGCGCGTGGACGCTCGAGTCCTCGATCGCCTACTCGTGGGGGCGGAACCAGACCGAGAACAAGCCGCTGGCGCAGTTGCCGCCGCTCGAGTCCAGGACCTCGCTGGCGTACGACGACGGCCGCGCGTGGAGCATCGGCGTGTTGGGCCGGCTCGTGGCCACCCAGGAACGTTTCGCCCTCGACCAGGGCAACGTCGTGGGCCGTGACCTCGGGCGCACGGCGGGCTTCGGCCTGCTGTCGCTGAACGCCGCGCGCCGCCTGCCGCACGGTTTCGTGGTCGCGGCCGGAGTCGACAACCTGCTCGACCGCACGTACGCCGAGCACCTCAACCTGGCGGGCAACTCGATCTTCGGATACCCCGCGAGTCCGGAGCGGATCCACGAGCCCGGTCGCACGATGTGGCTCAAGCTCAACGTGAAATCCTGAATGCGTCGCGATCGCCCCACTTCCATCCGTGAGGAACGAATCCGATGAACGAGAGCGGCAGCTTCCATCGTCTCGGCATCATCCTGGCCGTGGTCCTGGTGCTCACCGGTGTACCGTCTCGGCAGGCGGCCGCGTGCGCGTGCGGTTGCGGGGTGTTCGAAGTCGGGACCCCCGCGACGTTCCCCGCCCGTGCGGGCGGTGAGTTCTCGTTCGAGTACGACTTCCAGGACCAGGATCACAACTGGCACGGCACCGCGTCGGCCCCCGCGGCCGACAACGAGGACCAGCTCGTGCGCACGAACCTGCTCACGGCGCGCGTGCGGTGGGCGTTCGATCGTGCGTGGAGCGTCGGCGCGGCCGTGCCGTGGTGGCACCGGCGCTTCCACACGCTCGACGAAGCCGGCGACCTCGCGTCGTTCACGCACGGGGCCCTCGGTGACGTGCGCGTGCTCGGGACGTTCTCCGGGTTCTCGCCGGATCGTTCCACGGGCGTGAGCCTCGGCGCGAAGCTGCCGACGGGCGACTGGACCTACGCCGGTTTCGACCGCGACACGGAGATCGGCACGGGCAGCACCGACCTCTTGCTGGGTGCGTACCACGTCGGCTCGCTCGGTTCGCAAGGACGGTGGACGTGGTACCTCGAGGGGCAGTGGCAGGAGCCCCTCGCATTCACCGGCGCATACGAGCCGGGCGGCGAAGTCGACCTCTCGGCCTCGCTGTCACGGACGGGCCTCGCGCTCGGCGGGGCACGCTTCGCGCCGGGTCTGGCTATTCTCGGCAGCATCCGCGCGCGTGACGGAGGTGCGGACGGACACCCGGAGGACACGGGCTACGAACGCCTCTTCGTCGCGCCGCGACTGGACATGAACCTCGCCGGCTGGCGGAGCACGATGTCGGTGCCCGTGGCCGTGCACGATCGAGTGAACGGCGAGCAGCTCCTGGCGCCGGTTCTCTTCAAGTGGGAGGTCGGACATGCGTTCTGAACGCTGGCTCGCGGGCGCCGTCGCCTGCGTCGCCGTGTGGGTGGTGGCAGGCTGCGGCGCGGGCACGCCGCCCGTCCGGGTCGAGGATCCATGGATCCGCCCGGTCGAGACGGGGCAGACGACCGCGGCCTATTTCACCCTCGTCAACGATTCGCCGGACACGCTGGTGCTCGTGGGTGTCGACGTCCCGATCGCGCAGATGTCCATGATGCACGAGACCGTGAAGGTCGAAGGCATGATGACGATGCGCGAGAAGGACCGCTTCGCGGTCGCACCGCACTCGAAGCTGCTCTTCAAGCCCGGCGGCAACCACGTCATGGCGATGGAGGCGGTCGTCGGCGTGGCCGAGGGCGACACGACGGGAATCGAGCTGCGGTTCGCCAACGGCCGCAGCCTGCACGCCACGGCGAAAGTGCACACCTGATCCGAAGGAGTTCCGTCCCTTCGTCGCCGCGTGACCATCCGATCGCGCCCGAACGAGGGCACGTGGCCGGGGCCGCACCCTCGTGGTGCGGCCCCGGTTCGCTTCTCGCGCGGCCGCGGGACGGATCAGTCGCCGGGCGGAAGCGCGAATGGCTTCGGTCGCAGCTGCGCCAGTTGCGAGAGCGGCGTGCGCGCGAGCCGTCGCAGCACAGCGTCCACGCCCGCCGACTCGGGCGGGTCCGCGCCGCAGTCGCGCGCGAGCAGCAGCCACCCCAGCGCCTCCGCGCCCCGGCCGCGACGATTCTCGAACGCGGCACGCCGCAGCGCGGCGCGGCCGGCGGCGATCCGTACCGGCGTCGCGACGCTCGCATGCAGCGTGTCGAGCGCCGCCGCGAACTGGTCGCGCTCGTCCGGCAGGAGCTCCTCGGCATCGAGATCGCTCGCACCGCTCGCATCTCCCGGCCGCACGCCCCGCACGCCGTCGGCGCGCCGGTCGAGGCTCGCTTCCACCGGCAGCATCTCGACGTGCCCGGTGCGCGGATCGAGCAGTGCCACGATCGCCGAGAGCGTCGCGTGGGACTCGGCGCGCGTGAGCTCGATCGCGTAGCGCTCGTGGATCGGCGCGTCCACGAGGGGCGACGTCGCGTTCAGCGATCGCTCGCAGGCCCGGACGATGCTGCGGTCCATCATCGCCCGGAGCCCCGACCAGAAGCCGTTCTCCTTGCGGTCGTTCTCCTCGGCGTCCTGGCGGTTGGCGAGTGCGATCTGCAGCTCCGTCTGCAGGCGCGTGTATTCGGGATTGGGCACCGGCTGCGTGCCGGAGATCCGTTCCGATGCTCGGGTCCCCACCGCTCGCGTCGCCGTGCGATAGCTCCAGGTGAGGTTCCGGATCTCGAGTCGCAGGCCCCGCGGGCCGCGCGAGAGCGCCGGCGCTCCCGCGGCCAGTGCGTCGAGCGCCATCGCCGCTGCGCCGGCGGGACAGTGCGCGCAGGCCCCGGGGGCGATGCTCGCTTCGATCGGGAGGCGGCCCTCGCCGGCGAGGAGCGCATCGAGAACCGCCGGAAGATCCTCCGAGCGATACTTCGGGTCGTGCGCGAGCCGCTCGCGCAGCAGTCGCTGCACACCCGGACCGCCACGCAACAGGGACGCCGGCACGCGGCTGTGCAGCGCGCGCGCCGACACGAACGCGCGGACCTGCGTGAGCGAGGTGTCGGGGGGAACGGTCATGCGTCGCGTGGGCTCGGCAGTCGCACGCGACGGAACGAGCGCGGTGCCCATGACGAACGCCAGCGCGAGCGCGGTGCCCGCGATCGCGCGAAACGAGATTTGCGGCATCGGCGGCCTCCGGCGGGGGACGTCGGAGTGGAACGCGGGGAGCGTTCGTCCTCGGGGCACGCGTGCTTCGAGAGGGACCGGTGCTCCGGGGCCGACGGCGGTCACTGCACGAAGCGAGCCACGAGGTGCTGGCCTCGAACGCGCGCCGATCCCGTCCTTCCACGTCGCAGGTGATCGCGGGAGGCGCCGGGTTCGCCACGGGGTGTGGCAGCCGTGCAACGCGCTTCTCGATTCGCCGAGGGCTCGAGCTTCGGCCGCACCCGCCGCTCATGCACCGCGCAACGGACCGGTTCGGGGTGCTAACGTGCCGTGAGGTCCATCCGTCGAACGTCGCGCTGCCGCCCGAGGAGATCGCCTCATGTTCCGCTCCGTCCGTGTCGCCCTGTTCGCCCTCGCGGTCGCCCTCGGCGCGACCGGAGCCTCGTTCGCCGCACCCGTCGCGCCCGTCGCGAAGCCGCCCGTCGCGGCGAAGAAGCCGGTCACGGGGATTCTCTACGGCCAGACGCTGAAGGACGACTACGGCTGGCTCGAGAACTGGGCGGATCCGGCGGTGAAGTCGTGGGTGAACGGCCAGAACGCCTACACGCGCGGCGTGCTCGACCGCATCCCGTCGCGGACCGCGATCCGCGATCGCGTGGCGGAGCTCTCCGAGGACGTGGCGCCGCACTACTTCAAGCTGGTGCGCCGCGGTGCGACGATCTTCGCACTCAAGGACCAGCCGCCCCGTAACCAGCCGATGATCGTCGCGCTGGGCGCGATCGACGACCTCGCGAGCGAGCGCGTGGTCGTGGATCCCAACGCGATCGATTCCACGGGTGCGACGTCGATCGACTTCTTCGAGCCGTCCGTCGACGGCCGGCACCTGGCGGTGTCGCTGTCGAAGGGCGGCACGGAGTCGGGCACGGTGCACTTCTACGAAACGCTCACGGGCCAGGCGCTGCCGGACACGCTGCCGCGCGTCAACGGCGGTACCGCGGGCGGCGACGTGGCGTGGACGCCCGACGGCACCGGCGTCTGGTATACGCGCTATCCCGCGCCGGGCGAGGCGCCGGCCGACTCGCTCGACTTCTTCCAGCACGTCTGGTTCCACGAACTCGGGCAGCCGCTCGAGAAGGACACGTACGTGATGGGGATGGAGCTGCCGTCCATCGCCGAGATCACGTTCGAGTCCTCCGACGACGGCGAGTGGATGCTGGTCGCGGTTCGCAACGGCGACGGGGGACAGGTGGGCTGGTGGCTGCGTGGCGAGGACGGCGCGATCCGGCCGTTCGCCTCGTTCACCGACGGTGTCGCGGCCGCGCGGTTCGGGTTCGACGCGCTGTACCTGCTCTCACGCAAGCGGAACCCGAGCGGCGAGGTGCTGCGCGTGCCGCTCGCGCAGCCCGATCTCGCGCACGCCACGGTCGTGGTGCCCGCGAGCGATCGCGCGATCGAGGATCTGCACCTGGCCGGGAACGTGCTCTGCGTGTTCGACCAGCTCGGTGGCCCCATGGGCGCGCGCCGCTTCGGCACGGACGGCAAGCCGCTGGGCGAGCTGCCGGTGCCGCCGCTCAGTTCCCTGTCCGGATTCGTCGCGCTGGGCGGAGACGCGTTCGCCGTCTCACTCGAGAGCTACACGCAGCCCGAGCGCTGGGTGCGCTGGGACGCGGCGGCGAACGCGTTCACGCCGACGCCGCTCGCCATGCGCTCGAACGCCGACTTCTCGGACATCGAGGTGCGGCGCCTGTTCGCGACGTCCGCCGACGGGACGAAGGTCCCGATGAACGTGCTCGTGAAGAAGGGCTTCGCCGCCGACGGCACGGCGCCCGCACTGCTCTACGGCTACGGTGGCTACGCGATCAGCGAGTCGCCCAACTTCAACGCCTCGCGGCTGCTGTGGCTGGAACAGGGCGGCGCCTACGTGGTGGCGAACATCCGGGGCGGCAGCGAGTACGGCGACGCGTGGCACCAGGCGGGCAAGCTGGTGCGCAAGCAGAACGTGTTCGACGACTTCGCCGCGTGCGCGCGGGCGCTCGTCGAGCAGAAGATCACGTCGAAGGAGCGGCTCGTGATCCAGGGCGGCAGCAACGGCGGCCTGCTGATGGGCGCCTCGCTGACGCAGCACCCCGAGCTCTTCTCGGTCGTGATCTCCGAAGTCGGCGTCTACGACATGATGCTCTCCGAGGCGACGCCGAACGGCCTCTACAACACCACCGAGTACGGCTCGATGCGCGACAGCGTCCAGGCCGCGGCGCTGCTCGAGTACTCGCCGTACCAGCACGTGCGGCCCGGCACGCCGTACCCCGCGATCCTGCTCACGACGGGAGTCAACGATCCGCGCGTCGCGCCGGGCAACTCGTTCAAGTTCGCCGCCGCGCTGCAGGCGAGCGGCACCAGGAAGCCGGTGCTGCTGCGCACCAGCATGACCACGGGCCACATCGGCGTGCCGCTCAACGCGCGCAACGAGCGCGTCGCGGACATCTACGCGTTCATCTTCACGCAGCTGGGAATCCCATACCGGGCGCCGAAGAAGCCGATGCCCTGACGCGGACCGGCTCCGGCACGGATCCGGCACGGAGCGGTCGAGACGCCCGCCTGTGCCGATCGTTCGATGGCGGCGGGGCGTCCGGGGGTGCGGGTGCAACGCGGTCCGCTGCGCGTACGGCACCCGCGCGAGCTCCGAGAGAACGTCGTCGAGCCGCGGCGCTCCGGGCGCACCCGGAGCGCACGAGGGCCCTCCACCCGGCCGGCGCGGAAGCCCGCATCACCCCCGATGGCGTCGCGGCAGCACTCGTCGCCCGACGGAGTCGCGCGCCGGCTCGGCGCTCAGGGCATCGGCGTCGGCGGTCGGACCGCCCGTGTCGCCGCGCGGCTCGCCCAGCGTCACGACGACCCGGTGCTCGCCGCCGTCGCTCGCGAGCGGGATCGCGCCCGAGGGTACGGCGACGCCGTCCAGGAGCGCGGTTGCCACGCCGCGGTTGCGGCGCTCGGGGTTTCGGACCTCGATCAGGTAGCGGCAGCCGCCGTGGTTCCAGTCCACGCGGAATCCGTCCCACGCCGCGGGGATGCACGGATCCATCGCGAAGTGCGGTGCGCGCAGGTGCAGCCCGAGGATCGATTCGAGCCCGAGCCGGTACATCCACGCGGCCGAGCCCGTGTACCAGGTCCAGCCACCGCGCCCGGCGTGCGGCGCGCGCGTGTAGACGTCGGCCGCGATCACGAACGGCTCGGCGCGGTAGCGGTCCACGTCGGCCGGCGTGCGCGTGTGGTTGATCGGGTTGAGCATGTGGAACATCTCGACCGCTTCGTCGCCGTCGCCGAGTTGCGCGATCGCCATCACGGTCCAAAGCGCGGCGTGCGTGTACTGGCCGCCGTTCTCGCGAACGCCGGGCAGGTAGCCGCGGATGTAGCCCGGATCCAGCGCGGACTGGTCGAAGGGCGGCGTGAGCAGCAGGATCACGCCGGGATCGCGCCGGACGAGCTGCATGCGCACGGCGTCCATCGCGCGCTCGGCGCGCGCGGCCGGAGCCACGCCCGAGAGCACGGCCCAGCTCTGCGCGATCGAATCGATCCGGCACTCGGCGAGCTGCGCCGAGCCGAGCGGCGTGCCTTCGTCGGTGTACGCACGGCGGTACCAGTCGCCGTCCCACGCCTGCTCGAGCATCTCCGCGAGCCGCCCGCGCTCGCTGCGCCAGCGCGCGGCGCGGGCGTCGTCTCCGCGGGTCTCGGCGATCGTCGCGAACTCGCCGAGCAGTTGCGCGACGAACCAGCCCAGCCACACGCTCTCGCCGAGCCCGCGCTGCCCGACGGCGTTCATGCCGTCGTTCCAGTCGCCCGTTCCGATCAGCGGCAGGCCGTGCGCGCCCACGTTCAGCCCGTGCTCGAGGGCTCGGACGCAGTGCTCGTACAACGTGCCGCGCTGCGAAGAGACGTCCGGCGAACCGAACGCTTCCCGTTCGCCCGTCGCGAGGACCGGCGCCTCCAGGAACGGCACCGTCACGTCGAGCGCCGCGACGTCGCCCGACGTCCGGACGTAGTGCGCGACCGCATAGGGCAGCCAGAGCAGGTCGTCCGAACAGCGCGTGCGCACGCCGGCGCCCGTGTGCGGGAGCCACCAGTGCTGCACGTCGCCTTGGACGAACTGCCGCGCGGCGCACCGCAGCAGGTGTTCGCGCAGCAGGTCGGGCCGCGCGAGCCCGAGCGCGAGCACATCCTGAAGCTGGTCACGGAAACCGTACGCGCCGCCCGGTTGGAAGAAGCCGGTGCGGCCCCACAGCCGCGAGCTGACCGCCTGGTAGAGCAGCCAGCGGTTCATGATCAGGTCGAACGAGTCGTCCGGGGTTTCGACCTGCACGGTGCCGAGCAGCTCGTCCCACTGCCCTTCGATCTCGCCCTGCGCCGTCGCGGCGGCGGGCGTGGCCGCGAAACGCCGCACGAGTTCCAGCGCGTGCGCGCGATCGTCGCCCTGGCCGAGCAGCAGCACGATCTCGCGGGTCTCGCCCGGCTCGAGATCCACGCGCACCTGCATCGCCGCGCAGGGATCGAGCCCCGCGCCGAACCGGCCGCCGAGCTCCACGCGGCCGAGTGCGGCCGGGCGTCGCAGCGAGCCGTTCCGCCCGAGGAACTCGAGCCGGTCACCGGTCGCCGACGCGGCGCGCACGCTGCTGCCCGCGAACGCCACGCGCGGCGCGAAGGCGACGTTGTGGGGATTGAGCGCGAGGATCGTGCCCGTCTCCGGATCGCGCTCGGTGACCACGAAGCGCTGCTCGCCCTCGCGCGGCGGGCCGAGCGCCCATTCGTGGTACGCGAACACGCTGAGCCGGCGCGCGATCGAGGTGTGGTTGGTGAGCGTGAGCCGCGAAAGGCGCACGGGTTCGCGGGCGTGCACGAACACGGCCATCTCGCTGGTCACGCCGTGCGCGCGGTGCCGGTACGTGGTGATGCCGGCGCCGTGCCGCGTGACCCAGAGGCCGCTCGCGTGCGTGCGCGGGAGCGGGCCCGCCGTGGCGCCCCACGTCTCGCCCAGGTCCTCGTCGCGCAGGTAGACGGCCTCGCCACTGAACTCGCCGACGGGATCGTTGCCGAACGGCGTCAACCGGTTTTCGCGGCTGTTTTCGGCCCACGTCCACGCGGCGCCGGTCGAACCGAGCACGGTGCCGAACCGGTCGTTCGCGATCACGTTGACCCATGGCAGCGGCGTATCGGCGTCGCCCCGCAGTACGACGACGTACTCGCGGCCGCTGGCGCCGAACCCGCCGAACCCGTTCGGGTGCGTCAGCTCCGGCACCGCGACGTCGCGCCCGAGATCGCGCGTGGCCGCACTGCCGACCCCGATGTGATCGGGAACCGCCACGGGCCACTCCGGCTCGGGGTAGGGCCTTGCGAGCTGGCTCGCGAGGTCGCCCGCCTCGCCGTCCAGCACGGCGCGCGCCGAGGCGAGCAGTACCGTGCGCTCGGCGCCGGCGACGGAACCGCCGCGCAACAGGAACACGCCCCCGGGGCGGTGCTTCCACGCGGCCCACGGTCCCTGCTCGAGCAGCGCCTCGAGCTGCTCGTGCATTTCGTCGAGGTAGCTCTCGACGTGGTCGTTCAGGATCACCACGTCCGCGCGGAGGCCCTGCAGCCGCCAGTACTCCTGCGCGCGCAGCACCTGCAGCGTCAGTTCGGCGTCCTCGCTCTTGACGGTGCGCACGACCAGGATCGGCAGGTCGCCCGAAACGCCGAGCGCCCAGAGCCCCGGCTGGCCGAGCGTGTTGGCGGCGAGGACCGAGGCGTCCGCGCGCAGGGCGCCGTCGGTTCCCAGGACGTGCGAGGCGAGCCGCTCGTGGAGCTGCGCCTCGGCCGACGAGATGCCGAGGTGGCGCAGCCGCATGCTGGTCTGGCTGCTCGCGAGCGCGAACGTGCGCGCGGCGGCCGAGGAGTCGTCGTATTTCTCGGCGAGCGCGAGCGCGGCCTCGCGCGAGCCGGCGGCCCCGGTCGCGAACGCCAGCCGTGCGCGCTCGCCCGGGGCGATGCGCACGCGGCGGCGCAGGCTCAGGATGGGATCGAGCACGGCCCCGTGGGTCCCGGAGAGCGCGCGGCCGTCGAGCGACTGCGGATCCTCCGCCGTGCGGCCGCGGCCCACGAAGCGCGCCCGGTCCGTTTCCCACTCGATCGCACCGTGCGCGCCGTCCTCGGTGCTGATCACGTGCACGGCCCACGGCGTCACGTCGTCGGACGAACGCGGGCGGCGGCCGCAGAGCAGCGCCGTGCATTCGGGCAGGTACTCGGTCTCGAGGAAGAGCTTGTGGAACGCCGGGTGGGCCAGGTCGTCGGCGGGCGGCGCGAGTACGATCTCGACGAAGCTCGTGACCTCGATCTCGCGCAGCCGGTCGCCGCGATTGACCAGGGTGACGCGGCGGATCTCGACGTCGTCCTCGGGCGAGACGACGATCTCCATCCGCGTCTCGATGCCGTCATCGGTGCGTTCGAACAGCGCCTGGTCGGCTTCGAACACCACGCGGTAGCGCTCGGCCTCGCGGCCGACCGGATGGTGCGCCGCGGACCACACGAGACCGCTGCGCACGTCGCGCAGGTACACGAACTGGCTGCCCGGATCCGTCGTGGCGTCCTCGCGCTGCCGCGTGACCGCGAGGCCGCGCCACGTGCTGGCGCCGCCGCCCGCGTGGGTGACCGCGGCCGTGTAGCGCCCGTTCGAGAGGAAGTGCGTGGCGGGATAGCGGGTGTGGGGCGAGCGGTACCGCCGCGGCGTGACCTCGTCGGTCACCGGCTCGGCCCGCGTGGTCTCGGGCGGGCGCGCGCGCACGACGGGCACGTGGTGCGGCACGCGCTCCTGCAGGAGCGGCTCGGTCGCCTGCACGCGGGGATCGGAATGGAACCGCCGCACCATCGGGGCGCCGAGCACGGCGCTCGCGAGCGCGAGCAGGCTCATGCCCTGGTGGTGCGCGAAGCAGGCCCGCACCGGATGCAGCCGCCGCGGATCCGGCACCGTTCCACCGTCGGGGCCGGCGGTGCGACGCGGCGTGTAGTCGAGCGCCTCGAGGAACCCGTGCGGGCCGATCGCGTGCTCGCGCGCGATGCGGCGGAAGTTGGCCGCCGCCGCGACCGGGTCCACCACCGCGGCGAGCGCGGTGGCGTACGGCGCGATCACGAGATCCTCGGCGAGCCCGCGCTTGAGTCCCGCACCCGGGAGCCCGAACGCGCGGTACTGGTAGGTGCCGTGCACGTCCTGCACGTCGTACGCGGATTCCGAGATGCCCCATGGCACGCCGTGCCGGCGGCCGTAGCGGACCTGCGCGCGCACGAGCGCGCGGCAGGCGTTTTCGAGCAGCGTCTCCGGATGGCTGCGCAGCAGCAGCAGCGGCATCAGGTACTCGAACATCGAGCCGCTCCACGAGACCAGCGTGGTGCAGCCCTCGACCCGCACGAGCGCGCGCGAGAGCCGGAACCAGTGCTCCTGCGGCACTTCGTCGCGCGCGATCGCGATGAAGCTCGCGAGCCGCGCCTCGGAGGCGAGCAGGTCGTAGTACGACGTGTCGACCCGCCCCGGGCCCTCGGCGTCGGGCGGCCGCCAGCCGATCGAGAAGAGGCCGCGCGAGACGTCGTAGAGGAACTTCCACTCCATGCCGTCGGCGAGTGTGTCGCAGCGGCGCGCGAGGTCGAGCAGGTGGTCGCGGAGTTCGTCCGAGGGCGCCACGGAATCCGGCGTGCCGGCGAGCGCGGCGTCGAGCCGTCGCGCCCACTCGTCGACCGCATCCGCGTCGGACTCCGACGCCGACGCCATCGCGGCCGCGAGGCCGGGCCGCAGGGCGATCGCATCCTGCCGCGCGATCTCGAGCCGGTAGCGCACCGGGGCGTCCTCGGCGAGGCGCGCGCGCAGGGCGTCGAGGTCGCGCTTCGCGGCCGCGGCGAACCGGCGCCGCGTGCTGTTCACGTGCCCGCCGCGCGCGAGCGCCGACACCACGTCACCCAGCACCGCCGCGGTGTCGATCGCGCCCGCGCAGAGCGCGACGCCGTCCTCGACCGCCGTCGCCTTCTCGCGCAGGCCGGCGGCGAGCGCCATCAGGGCGCCGGCCAGGTTGCCACTGTCCACCGTCGAGACGTAGCGCGGGGAGAGCGGCGCGAGCGTGCGGCTGTCGTACCAGTTGAGCAGGTGCCCCGCGTGCCGCTCGAGCCGCTCGACCGTGCCCAGCGTGCGCTCCACCCGCGTGGCGAGCGCGGCGCTGTCCAGGTAGCCGAGATCGTGCGCCGCCAGCGTGGAAAGCAGGCCCATGCCGATGTTGGTCGGCGAGGTGCGGTGCGCGATCCGCGGCTCGCCGTCCTCCTGCACGTTGTCCGGGGGCAGGCCGTGCTCGTCCTCCGACGCGAAGCACTCGAAGTAGTGCCACGTGCGGCGCGCGATGCGGCGCAGCTGCTGCACGTCCGCGGCTCCCGGGACGAGCCGGCGCGGGACGACCGGCCGGCTGAGCCACCACGCGACGAGCGGCGAGACGAGCCAGGCGAGCAGGAAGGGCAGCGCCACGGGAAGCGCGTTTCGGCCCGCGGGCAGCATGCCGGCCAGCACGACGAGCGCCGCGGCCGGTCCGGCCCACATCTCCACGGCGAAGACGCGCGAGCCGTGGCGGGCCAGCAGCCCGGCGGCACGGGCGGCGCCCGCCGCCGCGGTCTCCCACTCGAGCAGCCGGCGCTGCGTGATCACGGTGCGGATCAGCGTCAGCGCGATCGCGTGCACCATCTCGTAGGCGTGGTAGGCGAGCAGCGTGACCTGCAGCAGCACCTGCGCGGCGGCGGACTGCAGCTCTTCCTGCACGTCGTGCAGGAAGACCGCCAGCGGCTGCTGCGGGCCCGGGCCGCCCGCGAGGTGCACGAGCGCCGGCAGCAGCGGGAAGCCGAACACCGCGAGCGCGGCCAGCGTCCAGCCGAGTGGCGAGCCGGGGAGCCAGGTCCACGCGGCGACGAGCAGCGCGAGCATCGCGGGCGCGAGCAGGCTGCGGCGCAGGTTGTCGAGCACCTTCCAGCGGCTGATGAGCGGCAGGCGCGTGCGCTCGAGGCCGTGCCGCGTGGGCATCACGGGCAGGAGGCAGAAGAGGACCTGCCAGTCGCCCCGCACCCAGCGGTGCTGGCGGCGCGCGTGCGCGAGCACGCTCGACGGGAAGTCGTCCACGACCTCCACGTCGGAGACGAGCGCGCAGCGCGCGTAGAGTCCCTCGAAGAGGTCGTGGGACAGCAGCGCGTTCTCGGGGACGCGGTCCTCGAGCGAGGCCTGGAACGCGTCCACGTCGTAGAGGCCCTTGCCGCTGAAGCTGCCTTCGCCGAAAAGGTCCTGGTACGTGTCGGACACGGTCGTCGAGTACGGGTCGATGCCCGTGTGCCCCGAGTAGGCGCGCGCGAACAGCGAGCCCGCCGCGCTCGCCATGGTCACGCTGACGCGCGGCTGCAGGATGCCGTAGCCCTCGACCACGCGGCCGAGCCGCGGATCGAACCGCGGGCGATTGAGCGGGTGCTCGATCACGCCGATCAGGCGCCGGGCGGCGTCGCGCGGCAGGCGCGTGTCACTGTCGAGCGTGAGGCAGTAGCGCACGCCGGGCAGGATGGAGGGGTCGCCGACGCGCACCACGAAGCCGGTGTCGGTCGCGCCGCGCAGCAGCCGGTTGAACTCCTCGATCTTGCCGCGCTTGCGCTCCCATCCCATCCAGACGCCCTCGCTGCCGTTCCACTGGCGCGCGCGATGGAAGAGGTGGAAGCGATCGTTCGTGCCCGGCGCGTAGCGGGCGTTGAGCGCCTCGATGCCCGCGACCGCGGCCGCCAGGACGAGGTCCTCGCCCGGACGGTGTTCCTGCAGCGCGTCGGGGAAATCGGTCAACAGCGCGAAGTGCACGTTCGCGTCGCGGTTTCCCAGCGCGTGCACCTCCAGGTGCTCGAGCAGCGTGCGCACGCCGTCGACCGACGCGATCAGCGTCGGCACGATCACCATCGTGCGCGCCTCGTCGGGCACGCCGCCACGCAGGTCGAGCCGCGGCAGCGGCACCGGCGCCGTGATCCGGTGCACGATGCGGTTCACGAGCGAGACGGCGAACTCGCTCGCCGGGATCAGCGCGATCGCCGCGGCCGCGATCCCCATCCAGCGCGGGGCCGCGGCGGCGCGCACCACGGCCACGGCCGCGGCCGTGCCGATCGCCGTGAGGAGCGCGATCGAGCCCAGGTAGAAGAGTGTCGCGTGCGCGTGCAGGGCCCGCTGGAAGCGGACCCGCGGCGGCCGGCGGCTGGCGACGTCGATCTCGAACTCCCGGCGGCCGCCGCCGATCAGGTGGTAGCCCACGTGCGTGCGGCGCGGGTCGGCGCCCGGCGCCTCGGCGGCCTGGCGCGCACTCTCGACCGCGCGCAGGGCGACGCGCACCTGCGCTTCGCCGGTCGGCTCCGCCATCGCCTCGACGGCGTGCCGGTAGCGGTCGCGACTCGCGAAATCCATGCGCGCGTAGATGCCCGCCGGATCCCGTCGCAGCACCTGTTCGACGAGGCTCGCGTTCTCCACGTACTCGTTCCAGTCGAGCGTGGCGCAGAGCCGCAGGCTCGTGATCGAGTTGCCCATGGAGACGTGGTTCATCGCCCGCCGCTGGTGCTCGGCGCGCACGGCGTCCTCGACCGTGGCCCCGACGCCCTCGAGCCGCGCCTCGAGCTGCTTGCGCAGCTCCGACGCGCCGGCGCCGTATTCGCGCATGCGCAGCAGCAGCCGGTCCACGAACGCCACGGGCAGGACGGCGGGGACCGGGGGCGGACGGCCGTTGGGCCGCGTGCTCTCGAACAGCTCGAAGTAGCGGTCGGCGTCGCGGCGGCCGGCGCGGCTCTCGAGCAGTTCCTCCGAGAGGCGCCGCAGGTGGTCGATCAGCGCGAGCTTGAGCATGCTCGGCCACGCCCACAGTTCGCCGATCCCGAGCGGTGCGACGGACTGGAACGCGTTCATGAAGCGGTCGAGCCGCTGCGCGTCGAGCCGCGCGTCGCTGTAGCGCAGCAGCTCGACCGCCATCGCGTACACGCGCGCGGTGCCCGCACGCGAGCGCGAGACCAGCTTGGGCAGCTCGCGGTAGTAGCGCGAGGGAACGTGACTGCGGATCTCGCGCAGTTCGCCTTCGATCAGGTGGAAGTTGTCGAGCAGCCACTCGGCCGCGGGCGTGCACGGCTCGCCGCGGCGCACGTCCCCCGAGAGCGTGCGGTACGCCATGCGCAGCACGCGCGCGTCATCGGCCAGCCGCCGGAGCAGCCGGGGCGGGACACGGCGCGGATCGCGGCTCACCGTGAACTCGGCGGCGAGCGCGCGCGCGCGTTCCTCGAGCCGTTCGACGCCGAGCAACTCGCCGTGGAGTGGGCTCGCGTCCAGCCCGGCCGCGGGCGGTGCTCCGCCCGGCGGTCCGGAGACGACGAGGGGCGGCGGTCGAGGGGCGGGGCGCAACGGAGCACCGGCTTTCCGGAATGGGCCGCGGGGATTCCGCGACCGACATCGATTCGGCGATTCGATCCTGGCGGTCGGGACTCGCGCCGTCCGGCGCGATGGGCGGGCGCGGTGGGGGAAGAAAAAGCCGCCCGAGATGCCTCGGGCGGCACTTCGTGTCGGCGACTCATCTCGATCCGCCAATTCCAGACACGCCCAACATCGATCATGGCGGGGCGCGTGACCAGTCAATTCCGACCTGACAACTCGCGATGTGGCGTTTCACGGCGTATTCGCGTGCCGCTCGCGGCGCGAACGCGCGCGCGGAGCGGACCGGCCGATTTGGCCGCGCATCCAAGGAGGCGTCGGGAGCATTCGTCCCACGCTCCGCCGGCGCCGAAGGGGATGCGAGCCGCGCCTCGAGTCGAGGCGACGTACTCCGCCCCGTTCCCCCCGATCGGCGCCCACGTCCTGCCGCGCGCCGCACACCCGTACGCCGAAAGCGGAGTCGCCCTCATGCGCACCCCGGGAATCCATGGCATCGCGAGCGTCGAGTGCCCGCGCTGCGGCCGCCCGTTCACCGACTACGACGCCCCCGTGCCGTGGCTCGGCAGCTTCCACCTGACCGCGCGCTGCCACACGTGCCACCTCGAGCACCTCTTCGAGGTCGAGGTGGGCTCGCGCGAATCCAGCGTCGTCGCCGTGTCGCGCACCGCCATCGCGTGAGCGTTCGGCGCCGCCCGGCGAGACGGCCTCGAACGCCGGTCGGGCGGTTCAGTGCTTCGTCTGTCGACGCCTCGCCGAATCGCGCTTGCGCGCCCACGCGTCCAGCGCGCGCACCCAGCGCGGCGGCGGCGGAACGGTGAAGTCTCTCGCCGTGGCCACGTGACCTTCGAGCAAAAGGTCCTTCGGCTGGTGGTACGTGCCGAACGCCCAGTCGGCGACCGGGAGCGAGAAGAAGCCCGAGATCGCCTCGTTGCACGAGATGTTGGCGTGATGCATGTGGTGGAAGCCGTAGATCCGCCGCCAGACGCCGCCGAGGCGCGGGTGCTCCGTGGCGTGCTTCCACCATTCGTACGGCCGATGCTCGATCGCGTGCAGGATCTCGTACAGGCACATCGACCACGTGATCGCCGCGTACCCGCCCATCAGCACCGGAACGCGGGGCAGCAGGAACTGGACGCCGACGAGCAGCGGCGTGAACAGCGCCCAGAACGCGACGATCGCGTAGATCGGGAACGCCGAGTCCACGTTCTGCTCGTCCTCGACGATCGGGTAGCGGTTGAGCACGTACCGGTCGGCGCTCGCCGGGACCGCCTGCAGGCGGATCGGCGTCAGGCCGTGATGACTGCGGTGTCCGCGCGCGAACCGGCTCAGCAACGGCAGCGCCGCCGAGTGCAGGACGTAGCGGTGGAAGCCCCATTCGAAGAAGCAGACGAAGAGGTGCACGGCGAGGAACGAGAGCAGCAGCGCGACCCAGCCGGCCGCGAACTGGCGCGACCACGTGCCCGGAAGCAGGAAGCGGAACGCGAGCAGCAGCAGCGCGTATTGGCCCAGCGCCTGCACGCTGAACCAGAAGATGGAGAACCTCGCCTGGACCCGAGGCATGACGACCTCCTCCCGAGGCGTGGGCGGTGGCGGTGGCTCGTCGTGATCGACACGAGACGGGGCGGCCTGGCGGCCGGTCTCGGCCCGTCCTTCGCCCGCTGGAAGCTCTTCCATGGTCGCATCCGGCGCGGGAGGGTCAAGCGCGGATACGCGAGGCCGGCGGGATTTTGCGAATGCCGGTCGCGTCCTGACGCGAAACGCGTCCTCGCGGTCGTACCCGCACGGGCGTCCCGGGCTGGTGCCGGGTGGCCGCTCGGCGAGCCCCGCGCGGCGCGCGCGTCCGGGCCGTGCTCGCCCGCGCGATGCCGCGCCGTCGGGTATGCTGCGCCGCATGCGTGAAGCGATCGTCGCACTCTATACGCAGTCGCAGGGCGTCCCGCCCGAATCGGTCACCCGCATCGCCGCGGACGGGTCGCAGCGCCGCTACTTCCGCCTCGAGCGCTCCGGCGCCGCGCCGATCGTCGGCGCTTGGGGGCCCGAGGCCGAGGAAAACCGCGCGTTCCTCGCGTTCTCGCGCGCGCTGCACGGCGCCGGGCTGCCGGTGCCGCGGATCATCGCCGCCGACGAAGCCCACGGCATCTGGCTCGAGGAGGACTTCGGCGACACGACGCTCTTCGCGGCGCTCTCGGCCGCGCGCACCGCCGCCGGGGGAGCGTTCCCCGCGTCGATGCTCGGCGTCTACGAGCGCGTCATGGACACGCTGCCGCGCTTCCAGGCGCAGGGCGCGCGCGTGGTCGACTTCTCGCTCGCGTATCCACGGGCGGCGTTCGACGCGCAGTCGATGCGCTGGGACCTCAACTACTTCAAGTACCACTTCCTGAAGCTCGCGCACGTGCCGTTCAGCGAACAGCGGCTCGAGAACGACTTCGAGCACCTGGTCGAGCACCTGCTCGCCGCCGACACGGGCTTCTTCCTGTATCGCGACTTCCAGTCGCGCAACATCATGGTGCGCGGCGAGGCGCTCGGGTTCCTCGATTACCAGGGCGGCCGCCGTGGCGCGGCCCAGTACGACGTCGCCTCGCTCCTCTACGACGCCAAGGCGGACCTGCCGGAGGACGTGCGCGCGCACCTGCTGCAGCGTTACCTCGGCGCGTTCGAGCGCGAGACGGGCGGCGATCGCGCGCGCTTCCTCGCGCACTACCCGGGCTACGTGCTCGTGAGGATCATGCAGGCCATGGGCGCCTACGGGTACCGCGGCTTCTTCGAGCGCAAGCCGCGCTTCCTGGAGAGCGTGCCGTATGCGGCGCGCAACGTGGCGCGCCTGCTGGACGCTGGGCTGCCGGTGGCGCTGCCCGAACTGGAGGGCGTGTTCCGCCGCATCGTCGAGACGTGGGCCGACCGCCCGAGCCCGGTGACGCCGCCGCGCGGGCTGCACGTGCGCGTGCGCAGTTTCAGCTATCGCGACGGCTATCCGCACGAGGACGCGGCGAATGGCGGCGGGTTCGTGTTCGACTGCCGCTCGCTCTCGAACCCCGGACGGCGCGCCGACCTGTCGGTCCTGACCGGGCGCGACGCCGAGATCGTCCACTACCTGGAAGCGCTGCCCGAGACCGAACAGTTCTGGCGGAACGTGGCGGCGCTGGTGGACGCGCACGTGCAGAACTTCCGCGAGCGCAACTTCACCGATCTCTCGGTGTCGTTCGGCTGCACCGGCGGCCAGCACCGCTCGGTCTACTTCGCCGAGCGGCTCGTGCGCCACCTCCGCGAGCGCTGGCCCGACGTGACCGCGAGTCTCGAGCACACCGCTGAATCGCGCTGGAAGCGTGCCGGCGACGAGGCCACGCAGGGCTCGCGCGCGTGAACGGCATGATCCTCGCCGCCGGCCGCGGGACGCGGCTCGGTGCGCTGGGCGAGACGACCCCGAAGGCGCTCGTCGAGGTCGGCGGCATGACCATGCTCGAGCGCACGGCACGCACGCTGGTGGCCGCGGGCGCCGACCCGATCGTCGTCAACGTGCACCACCACGCCGAGGCGATCGAGCGTTTCCTCGCCACGCACGCGCTCGGCGCCGAGATGCGCGTGAGTCGCGAGGAGGGCGAACCGTTCGAGACCGGCGGCGGCCTGCTGCACGCGCGCGATCGCTTCGCGCCCGGGGAGCCGATCCTGCTGCACAACGTCGACGTCATCTGCGAGGCGGACCTGGGCGAACTCGTCGCGGCGCATGCCGCGAGCGGCGCGCTCGCCACGCTCGCCGTGCAGGCACGCGAGACGCAGCGCCACCTTCTGTTCGACGACCTCGGGCTCTTCGGCCGTGAGGACCTGCGCAAGGACCTGCGCCAGGAGGCGCGCGCCCCGCGCGGCGACGTGCGGCGCTATGCGTTCGCCGGCATCCACGCCTGCACCGCCGCGATGCCGGGCCTCATCACCGAGCGCGGCGTGTTCCCGATCGTCGAGGTCTGGCTGCGGCTCGCCGCCGCCGGCCACGCGATCCGCCCGTGGCTCGTACCCGACGGCGCGTGGTGGGAGATCGGCAACCCCGAACGCCTCGCCGCGGCACGGGCGCGGTTCGGGGAGTAGGAGCGGGAGCGCGCGGGCGAACTTCGACGTAGGCGACTCCATTTCGATGTAGTAAACTCCAGCGAAATGACCCGTCCATACGATTCGACCCGCCGGGCCGCGCGCGCCGAGGCGTCGCGCCAGGCCGTGATCGACGCCGCACGCACGCTGTTCGCGAAGCGCGGCATCGATCGCGTCACGATCGCCGAGGTCGCCGAAGCGGCCGGCGTCGGCGTGTCGTCGGTCTACGCGGTGTTCCTCTCGAAGGGTGGCCTGCTCCGCGCGCTGATGCAGGACGCGCTCTTCGGTCCGCGCTACCGCGAAGCCCTCGCGCGGCTCGAGGGCGAGACCGACTCCGTCGCGCTCGTGCTTCGCACCGCCGAAGTCGCGCGTGCGGTGTACGAGGGCGAGGACACGAGCCTCGGGCTGGTCCGGGGTGCGTCGGCGTTCGCGCCCGAGCTGCGCACGGTGGAAGCGGAGTTCGAGGAACTGCGCTTCGCCATGCAGGCCGACCGCGTGCGGGGACTCGCGGCCGCGGGCCGTCTCGCCGCGGGGCTCTCGGTCGAGGACGCCCGCCGGATCCTCTGGACGCTCACCCATCGCGAGCTCTACCACGGGCTCGTGATCGTCGCGCGCTGGTCACCGGCGCGCTACGAACGCTGGCTCGCCGCGACGATCGAAGCGCAGCTGGTGGCCCCGCGACGCTCGGGCACGCGCGCCGCGCGAGGCACCGCGACTCCTGCAACCCGGCGCGGAGCCCGGCCGGGACGCTCACGCCCGTAGTCCTTCGCCACCGTCCACCCGCCACCATCCATCCTCCGGAGGCACCATGGCCGCACCCGAGAAGGTCAAAGGTCCCGCGTCGTACTTCCCGTCGATCGAGAAGAACTACGGCAAGCCGATCGAGCACTGGATGAAGGTGCTCGCGAAGGCCGGCCCGCTGAAGCACATGGAACTCGTGAGCCTGCTCAAGTCCGAGCATGAGATGGGGCACGGCCACGCCAACGCGCTCGTCGCCTGGTTCATGGCGAAGAAGAAGTAGCCGGCGGCCTACTCGATGCGCGGTGCCGGGTAGCTCGTGCCGCGCTGCAGCCAGTCGATGCGCGTGATGCGTCCATCCGGGCCCTTCACGCCGTGGAGCACGCCGTAGTCGCGGGGCGAGAAGAAGTCGCCATTGGCCATCGGCAGCATGACCCAGTCGTTGGACCACAGCACGCCGTCGCGAGCGCGCACCACGAGCTTCGTTCCCTTCTCGAGCTGGAAGGTGGGTCGCCATGCGGCGCACGTGGCGGAATCCGGTGGGGACGAGGCGAGCTCGGGGAACGTGGGCGGCGGGACGCGTTCGCCGCGCGCGAGCGCGGGGATCGCTCCCTTGACGAGATCCGGGGCACCCGTGCTCAGGTTGCCCGCGAAGATGATCTCGAGCCCGCTCGCGCTGTCGTATTCGCAGTACGCGTTGAACCCGGAGACCAGGCCGTTGAACGAGAGGTGGCCGCCGCGCAGGTAGGAGAGTTGCGGTCCGATGCCGAGCCGCCTGGTGACGACCGCCTGCACGAATCGGTGCAGGTCGCGCGCGGTCGACCACACCGAGCCCGCGCCCTCGATGTGCGAGAAGTCCTCGAACGGGGCGTTCCGCAGGCCACGCGGGCCCGGCACCACACCGCGGGCACGCCCCGGGAGCAGCTCGCGCGAATCGTGATCGCTGCTTCGCGTCATGCCGAGGGGCGTGAAGATGCTGTCCGCGAGCAGCTGCGCGTACTCGCGCCCGCTCGCCAGTTCCAGCACACGGGTGAGCACGGAGTAGCCGCCCGAGCTGTACTGGCTCCTGCTGCCGGGCGGGAAGTCGAGCGGGGCGTGCGATGCCAGTTCCGACAGTTCCGCCGTGGAGAGGCGCCGCGTCGCCTCGCTGTCCGGGAGCAGTTCATGCGGGATCCCGGAACGGTGCGAGAGCAGCATGCCCACCGTGATGCGGTCCCCCTGGGGGAAGTTCGGCAGCCAGCGCGCGATCGAATCGCGAACGCCGAGGCGTCTCGCCGTGATCAGCTGGATCGCGAGCGTGCCGGTCATCGGCTTGGTGACGGACGCGATGCAGAACCGTGTCTCGGGCGTGACCGGAGCACGCAGCTCCCAGTCCGCAAAACCCCAGTTGCGTTCGAACAGGACCCGGCCGTGGCGCGCCACGAGCAGTTGGCCGGAGAGTTCGTCGCGCGCGAGCAGCGGGGCGACGTAGGCGTCGAGAGCGTGGCCGAGCGTGGCCCCGTCGGGCGGACGCTGTGCCGCGGCGCCCGCCGCGCCCGCCGTCCCGCCGCTCGCGAAGGACGCCGAGAGGAGGAGCAGCGACACGAGGACTCGCGGTCGGACGGACTCCGGCAGGGGCGGAGGCATGGCTTCGGGTGAGACACGCCGGGCATCCCGGGAGTTGAAACGGACTGCTGCGGCCCTGCAACCGGGTTCGCATTCCCCACCATTTGCGCGGTTCGGTGCGGGCCCTTTCGCGTCCCGGCGGACCCGCGGTAAAGAGAACCACGTTTCAGCCGAGCCTAGGGCGTGATGGCAGGGCTTCCGCCCGGCTCGTGTTGCTCTTCGTGGCGCGAGCGGGCCAGGCCCTTCCTCTCGTGCAACCGAGGGTCCCGTGGGTTGGGAACGTGACCCGACGCAGTTCTCCCGACGACCGTGCACCACCGCGCGGCCGTTTCGACGTCACTTCCTGGAGTGAGGCCGCCATGCGTTGGTTCGGCAGCCGACGGGACACGCTCGCGTCCCGGCTCGTGTTCCCCGTCGTCGTGGTCGGAGTGGTGTTCACGCTCGTGGGCACCGTCTACCTGGTCACCGAGTCGCGGCGCACGATCGAGAAACAGGCCCGCCAGTCGGCGGAGTCGATCGCGTACCAGATCGGGCAAGACCGCAAGCAGTACCTGACCCAGATCGCCGAGGACGACCTCGATCCCAAGCTCCTGCATTCGATCGGCATGAGCGTGGACGGCGAGGGCCTGTATCGCGTGAACCTGATCGGCATCTGGCCGGCGGACTCGAGCCACGCGCCGCGCGATGCGTTCGAGGTGAAGGCGATCCACCAGATGCTCGCCGATCCCAAGGCGGTCGCGACGCGCGTCCACGACGTGCACGGCCAGGCGACGTTGTCGTACATGCGCGTGGAGAAGGCGTCGCTGCAGAGCTGCGTCGACTGCCACGAGATGGAGGCGTCGAACAAGTCGGCCGACTTCGGCGATCCGCACTTCGCCAAGGATGCGCCGATCGGCGCGCTGGTCGTGGAGATCCCGCTGGGGCCGGCGATGGCTGTCGCGCGAAACCGCACGACGGCCGCCGTGGCCGTGCTGGTGCTCATCATGACGGTCGCCGTGTTCGCGATCCTGCGCGTGATCCGCGGCACGGTGGAGCGACCCGTCGCGGGGCTGCTCGACGCCGTCGCGCCGCTGGCCGAAGGAGACTTCTCGCGCCCGGTGAAGGTGCAGGCGGTGGCCGAGGTCGCGCACATCGCGACCGCGATCGAGACGGTTCGCACGCAGGTCGCCGGCGTCCTGCGCGAACTCTCGGGCACCGTCGACGCCGTGCAGGAGGCCTCCGGCGGCCTCGCGCAGCGCGCGGCCACGCTGGCCTCGGGCAGCCAGGAGCAGGCGGCGTCGCTCGAGGAGACGACGGCATCGCTTCGCGCGATGACCGACACCGTGCGCAGCAACGCCGAGCACGCGCAGGAGGCCAAGCGGCTCGCCACGCATTCGCGCGACCAGGCGGAGGCCGGCGGCCAGACCGTGCAGGCGGCGGTCGAGGCGATGTCCGGGATCGCCCAGGCCTCGCGACGCATCACCGACATCAGCAGCACGATCGACGAGATCGCGTTCCAGACCAACCTGCTGGCGCTCAACGCCGCGGTCGAGGCCGCGCGCGCGGGCGAGCAGGGGCGGAGCTTCGCGGTCGTCGCCGGCGAGGTGCGGTCGCTCGCACTGCGCTCCGCCGAGGCGTCCAAGGAGATCAAGACCGTGATCACCGACACGGTGACGCGCGTCGACGAGGGCAACAAGCTCGTGGGCCGTGCCGGCACCACGCTCACGGGGATCGTGAGCGAGGTCAAGCGCGTCGCCGATCTCGTGGTCGACATCGCCAGTGCGTCGACCGAACAGGCGGACGGCATCGAGCAGGTGAGCCGCGCGATCGAGCAGATGGACGAGGTCACCCAGCAGACGGCCAACCAGACCGAAGAGGTGGACGGCACGGCGCGCACGCTCGCCGAGCAGGCCGACCAGCTCCGCAGCCAGATCGGCCGCTTCAACCTCTCGGAGGGCTCCTCCGGGGCCGCGGCCGGAGGGCACGAGCCCTTCGCCCCGCTGTCGCGAGCCGCTTAGTCACGCCGGCGCGGTCTCGCGCCGCCCTCGGAACGTTCACTCGGAAATCCACCGGAAGCCCGGCGTGATCCACACGCCGGGTGAACCGAACCCGCGAAGGACGGATGCCATGAAGATGCTGAAGGTCGTGATCGCCCTGCTGGTCCTGGGCGCGCTGGTGATGAACAGCCGCGTGAACGCGACGACGCCGATGCAGAAGCAGTACGCGGCCAACTACCCGGACGCGAAGGCCAAGTGCACCGTCTGCCACGTCGACAAGAAGACACTCAACGAGTACGGCGAGGCGCTGAAGAAGCAGCTGAATGGCGCCAAGGAGATCACGCCGGCGATGTTCAAGGCCTGCGAGTCCAAGCGCCCGAAGGAGTGAGCCGCGCCGCGGCCGAAGTGGCATCGCCGCCGACGAGCCCGTGGGCTGTTCGCAGTCCGCGGGCTCTTTCGTGCCCCCGCCGGATCACCCACTCCGCGACGATCACGTTGATCACCCAGCCCGCGCCCATCATCACCGCGCGCGGCGTCTCGGTGGGCTTGCCGACGAGGATGAACCACGGCAGGTGCGTGAGCACCTGCGTGCCCGCGCCCATGCCGATCGCGTACGCGCGCATCATCCACTCGCCGTGCGCGGCGAAATCGCGGCGCCGGATCGCGAGCAGTCCGCACCCGATCGAAAAGGCCATCGCCGAGCCGAACACGAGCCGCTCCACGTAGACGGCCACCCCGTCGCCCGCAGGCCACGGATAAGCGAGCGTCATCCACAACCCGCTCGCCGCGGCCACCAGGCCGCACGCGACGAGCACGCGGCCCGCCGCGCGATGCCAGTCCGGCCGCCGGCGCCGGAACGCCGCCGCGAACTGGAACGCACCGAGCAGGCTGAACGGAATCACCGTGAGGAGGTGCAGCACGACGGGGAGTGGCAGTGCGAAGAAGCGCGCGTTCTCCGGCGTGACCGGCCCGCCGCGCGCGAGCCCGGCCAGCCTGCCCGTGCCCGCGAGTGCGGGCACGAGACCGAGCAGGACGAGCAGCGCGGGGACGAGCCACTCCGAGCGGCGCGAGGGCTGCGTCGCGCGCGGGTTCATCGCGCCACCCAGCGCAGGCCGGCCGTGAGCGCGACCTCGTGCCGCGGCGCCGAGGCATCGCCGCCGTCGAGTGCCCCGCGCACGGTCAGGTAGTCACGCGCTTCCAGGCGCACGCGCACGCGGCGCACGCCCAGCTCGGCACCACCGCCGCCGTACGCGGCGGCCAACGTCGTCGCATCCGAACCGGCGTGGCGCGAGTCGTAGCGCCGCGCGCCCGCGCCGATCGCGGCGAAGGGTCGCAGTGTGACGCTGCGGCCGAGCCCCACGCGCGCGCCGCGCAGCTCGGTGCCGAGATCGCCGCTCAGGATGTCGAGACGCGGCTCGCCGGCGGAAGCGACGTCGCGGCTGCGCGCCCAGCCGAGCGTCGCAGTGAATGCGAGGTTCGGGCGCGCGACGCGCGTGAGTTGCGCCGCGGTCAGGTTGCCGTTGCCGAGCGACTGCCGCTGGCTGCCCGCGGGGATCACGCCGCCACTCGAGACCATGAACTCCCAGCCCGCGGAACGCTCGGGCGGCGCTTCGGCGGCGAAGGCGAGCGACGTCGCGGCGAGAGGGGCGAGGGCGGTGAGCGTGGCGACCAGGGCACGGTGGGTGCGGGAGCCGATGAACGCGAGGATGGAAGAGCGGTTCATGGAGAGCCTCCGGTGTCATGGGGTGGGATGTGGGCTGTGGCGTGCTGCTGTTCTGGTGCGTGAGATCGGGTTCGTGAAACAGAAGAGAGGACACGTCGAGCTCAGCTCGAGTCGCGACACGGTTCGAGCGGATCGGCCGCGACGGTGGCCGCGTTGCGGCGCGTCCACGTCAGCGCGAGCGCCACGAGTACCAGCGCGCCCGCGACCGCGTACGTGGTCCGCATGCCCGACGCGATCGCGCCGGCGCTCACCGTCGTGGCGCGGCTCGTGCCTGACGCCGCGGCGAACACCGCGCCCAGCGCCGACGCGCCGGCGATGAGGCCGAGGTTCCGCGACAGCCCGAGCATTCCCGAGACGACGCCGCGTTCGTCCGCGGCGCGCGAGGCCAGCACCGCCGTGTTGTTCGCGGTCTGGAAGAGCGCGTAGCCCGCGGTCAGGATCGCGATCGGGGCCACGTAGCCCAGCGCGCCGCTCGCCATGGGCAGCAGCGCCAGCGCGAACGCGCCCGCGGCCATCGCCGCGAGCCCCGAGCGGCCCGTGCGAGCGGCGCCCAGGCGATCGACCGCGCGCCCGGCCGGCACGCCGGCCAGCGCCACGACGAGCGGGCCGACCGAGAGCAGCAGTCCGACACGCGCGGTCGGCAGGCCGAGTCCGTGCGCGAGGTAGAAGGGTCCGACGACGAGCGTCGACATCACCACGGCCGCGACCAGCAGGTTCATCAGCAGGCTCGCGCCGAGCCCGTTCGCGCGCAGCATGCCGAGCCGCACGAGCGGCGCCGCGGCGCGCGATTCGGCGAGCACGAACACGCCCGCGCCCACCGCGGCCGCGGCGAGCAGCGCGCCCGCGGGCAGGCCGAGCGTCGCGTGCCCCGAGGTGAGCGCCAGCGAGGCGAGCGCGAGCGGCACCGCGAGCAGAAGCGTGCCCACGAGGTCGAAGCGAACACGCTCGCCCACCGGCCGCGGCTTCTCCGCGGGCAGCTCTCGCGCGGCGAGCCAGAGGCTGAGCACGCCGATCGGCAGGTTGACGAGAAACGCCCATCGCCAGCCCGCCACGGAAACGAGCGCGCCGCCCAGCGACGGGCCCGTCGCCGTGCCGATCGCGGACATGGTGCCGAGCAGGCCCATGGTGCGGCCCGTCGCGTGCGCCGGGATCACATCGCCGACGAACGCGAGTGCGAGCGCCGTCATCAGGCTCGCGCCAAGGCCCTGCGCCGCGCGCGCCGCGACCAGCATCGGGAGCGAAGTCGCGAGCCCGCAGGCCGCCGATGCCACCGTGAAGAGCGCGATGCCCGCGAGCAGCATGCGGCGGCGGCCGAACAGGTCGCCGAGCCGGCCCGCGCCGACCACCAGCGTGGTCAGCGCGAGCAGGTAGGCGAGCACCACCCACTGCACCTGCGGGAAGGTCGCCGAGAACGCGTGCGCGAGCGTCGGCAGCGAGACGTTGGCGATGCTCGTGTCGAGCGACGACATCAAGGTGGGGATGGCCAGCGTCGCCGCGATCCAACCCGTGGAAGCCGGGCGGCGGGCGCTGCAGGTGGCCGACGACTCGTTGTGCGACATGGCGTTGGGCTCCTCTCGTCCGATGGGGTGTTCCGATACGAGGAGCCTAGGGGGGGCCGTGGTATGGCGGAAGACGCACCGTTTGCACTTCATTCGTGCATTTGACGCCATATATCCGTCGCGCCGTGCTAGCGTGCGCGCGTGTCGACTCCCGACCTGAACCTGCTCGTCACGCTCGACGTGCTGCTCGAGGAGGGCAGCGTCGCGCGCGCCGCCCGGCGGCTGCACCTGAGCCCGTCGGCGATGAGTCGCGCGCTCGCGCGGCTGCGCGAGACCGTGGGCGATCCGCTGCTCGTGCGCGCCGGGCGCGGGCTGGTGCCGACGCCGCGCGCGCTCGAGTTGCGCGCGCACGTAGGGCCGCTCGTCGAGCAGGCGAAGGCGGCACTGCGCCCGGCCGCGGCGATCGACCCGGGCAAGCTCGCCCGCACGTTCACGCTGCGCACGGCGGAAGGCTTCGTCGAGACCTTCGGGCCGGCGCTGATCGAGCGCGTGGCGAGCGAGGCGCCCGGCGTGCAGTTGCGATTCGTGCAGAAGCCCGACAAGGAGACCGCGCCCCTGCGCGAAGGCGCCGTCGACCTCGAGACGGGAGTGGTCGACGCCGCGAGCGGCCCCGAACTGATGCAGCAGGCACTGTTTCGCGACCGGATCGTGGGCGTGGTGCGCAGCGGGCACCCGCTCGCCCGCGGTCGGCGGACGCCCGAGCGCTACGCCGCCGCGCGGCACGCCAGCGTCTCGCGCACCGGTGCGGCGCAGTGGCCGGTCGACGACGCGCTCGCGGCGCTGGGGCTCACGCGGCAGGTCGTCACGATCGTCACCGGTTTCGCGACTGCGCTCGCGCTCGTGCGTCACTCGGACCTGGTCGCCAGCGTGCCCGAGCGCCACACCGGCACGCTGCGCGAGGGGCTGCAGACGTTCGCGCTGCCCTTCGCCACGCCGGAGTTCACCGTGTCGATGCTCTGGCACCCGCGCCTGGACGCGGATGCCGGGCATCGCTGGCTGCGCGGGCTCGTGCGCGGGGTGTGCGCGGCGGGCGTCCGCTGACCGTTCACGCCGCACGGGGCATTCGCGGGGTCGCTATTCCCGCGCGACCCCTGTAGGGTAGTCACCGCTCCAGCGCATCCGGCGCCCCGGGGACATGGACATCTGAGAAGCGGAGGCCATATTGGCGGGCAGAGGACTTCCCTCGTTTCTGAAGCGACAGAAGGAACAGCAGCGAATGGCCAAGGCGACCGCGAAGCGCGCGGCACGGCAGGCACGGCGTGAGGCGCGGGCCAATGGCCAGGCGGACGGCAGCGAGTTCGGCGAGCCGCCCGTGATCGAGCCGATGGACGAGGCCACCGAACCGGAGAGCCCCGCGGCCGAGTGAGTGCGCCCGCGGCCCGCGAAAGCGCCGGGCCGCACGGCAGCGCCACCCGTCGACTACGCGCCGGTCGAGGAAGGAACGCCCGGAGTGCCGGGGGATATCACCCAGTCCGGCGCGGCGGCGGCGGTTCACACCTGAAATATCGATCCGCCTGATCAGCGGGGCTCGGTTCTTGACGCCTGTGATTGTCCCCGGGCGCTAGACTCTCATGAGATGAACGGTACGTGTCCGCTCCCTGCCCCAGGTGTCCGAGGAGGTCTCCCCGTGCATTTCCGCGCCGCGCTGCTCGCCCTTTTGGTCGTCGCCTCGTTCGCCCCGGCCGCCCGGGCGAACTCGCCGCTCGTCGAGAGCCACTTCGGCTCCGGCGACGAAGGCTGGACGAACGTCACGTTGCCGTACCCCAGCGCGGTGCCGCCCACGATCACATTCACGTTCACGCCCACGTGGTCGGGCGGGCAGCTGTCGATGACCGACCCCGACGGCACGGGCGTGGGCAACTCGCAGTACTGGAAGGCCCCCGCGAAGTTCCTCGGCGACCAGTCCGCTGCCGGCGTGCTCGGCTGCTCGCTCTCGGACCAGGGCACCGGAGGAGGGCCGTACCAGCAGGAAGATGTCGTACTCGTGGGCGGCGGGATCACGATCTCGTACATCTTCAGCACGATTCCTCCGCAGGGCAGCGTTCCGTCTCCGGTCACGCTCGACCTCTACGGCGGCACCGCGCACCTGGGTGGGATGAACGCTCCGCTCGCCACCAGCCAGCAGGTCCACACCGTACTGAGCGCGCTCACCGAGTTCTACATTCGCGCCGAGTACCAGCTCGGCCCCGACTTTCAGTACATGGACGACGTCGTGCTCTTCACGCCGAATGCCGGCGTAGGCGACGGGCCGCGCGCCGACGCGCTGACGTTGGAGCTCGCGTCGCCCAATCCGAGCCGTGGCGCGACGCAGGTGCGCTACCAGCTGCCGCGATCCGGCGCGGTCGACCTCGCGGTCTTCGACGCCGCCGGCCGCCGCGTGGCCACGCTCGCGAGCGGCGACGCCGCGGCGGGCACGCGGACCGCCACGTGGGACGGCCACGACCCGTCCGGCCGCGCAGCAGGCGCGGGACTCTACTGGCTGCGACTCGTGCAGGGCAGCGAGGAGCGGACGACGCGAATCGTGCGGATGCGCTAGGGCGAAGCGCGAGCGGGCGAGTTCGTACCGCAGGCCCGCGAGGTCGGCTCCCGGCGCGCGAGGTCGTTTCGCCGCTTCGTGCTCGACGGGATGCCTCGGGCGCGCCGCCGAATCGGCAAGGGACAGCCGCTCCGGCCCCGGCTAAACTCGATCTCCGGGAGGGCAACCCGCCGTTGACCTCGTGAGGTCTGGCTGGCCAGCCTCCTGTCGGCGAACTCGGGATCGGGCTGTGTTTCAGCACCTCGATTCCGGCGCCTGCGTCGACCTGCCATGCCACCCGACCTGTGCGGATCGCCGTCCGCACTTGCAGCGAAAGGCCCGCCATGCGCCCCCGCGCCACCTTGCTCCAGCTCGCGCTGGTGCTGCTCTCCACCTTTGTCGCGCTGCCCGCCCATTCCAGCGTCCTGATCTCGGAGTTGTGTGACCCGCGCGACAACTACGTGACGGATCGCTTCCTCGAGATCTACAACTCCGGTCCGGTGGCGGTGGACCTCACGAACTGGACGCTCGTCGCGGTGGCCAACAACGTCGACGCGTACACGTGGCACCTCTCCGGCGTGATCAATCCCGGGCAAGCGCTGGTCGCCGGGAACACGACCACCGTGACCACCTTCACCGTGAACTTCCCCGGTGCGTGGTCGACCGCCAACGGCAACTGGAACGGCAAGATCGGTGACGGAGCCCGGTTGCTCGATGCGAGCGGGACGGCCGTCGACATCGTCGTGGCGACCGGCACGCTGTTCGAGAACGCGGATCTCGTCCGCAAGCCCACCGTCACCGCGCCCAACCCGATCTACACGCCGGCCGAGTGGACCTCCACGGCCGTGATCCTCGCGACCAGCGCGAGCCCGGGCACACACGGCGGTGCGCCGCCGGCCACCGGCCCCGTCATCTCGGCCCAGGTCACGCTGCCGGCCGCGCCGCTCGCCACCGATACGGTCCACGTGCACGCGAACGTGGTGGACACGACCGCGGCGATCGCCACCGTGACGCTGCACTGGGGCACAGCGCCCGCATCGCTGCCGAACGCGATCCCGATGGCGCTGCTCTCCGGCGCCACGTATGCGACGACGGCGGCGATTCCGGCGCAGCCCGAGGGCACGACGGTCTACTACCAGGTCGAGGCGACGGACAGCACGCCGGTCACGACGACCTCCAGCGTGCTGAGCTACGCCCTGCCGTACACGCTCACCATTCACCAGATCCAGGCCGAGGCGTCGGCATCGCCCTACGCTGGCCTCGGCGTGATCACGCGTGGCGTCGTCACGGCGCGACTCGGGACCACGCTCGTGCTCCAGGATGGTGCCGGACCGTGGAGTGGGCTGTGGGTGCGGAGCACTGCGACGCCGGCCGTCGGCGACTCGATCGAGGTGCGGGGCCAGGTCACCGAGAGCGACGCGCAGGGATTGGCCGGCAACACTCTGCTGACGAGTGCGGTCATCACGGGCACGTGGCCGGGAGGCGCGGTGCCGCCGGCGAGCGCGGTCACGGGCATCGTCGCAGGCAGCGAGGCGTACGAAGGCGTCCTCGTCACGGTGGCCGACGCGGCTTGCACCAATACCAACATGGGCGGAGGCGTGTGGCAGGTCGCCGACGGCTCGGGATCGCTCCTGGTGGACCCGACGGGCTACGCGTTCGCCCCGACGCTCGGTACCTCGTACAGCATCACCGGCCCGATCGGGTTCTCGAGCAGCCAGTTCCGGATCAGCCCCCGCACGGCCGGTGACATCGTGGTGGGCGCCGATCACTCCGCACCGATCATCGTCGCCGTCGCCGAAGAGGGGGACAGTACGTTCCTCGTGAGCTTCTCGGAGCCCGTCGACGAGGCGTCCGCCGGGACACCCGCGAATTTCGTCATCGCCGGCATCACGGCGTCGGCCGCCGTGCGCGACGCCGCGCACCCCTCCCAGGTGTGGCTGACGCTCGCCGGCCTGCCCGCCACCGACGTCACGCTGACCGTGACCGGCGTCGCGGACCTGAACGCCAACGCGACCACCGGCGCGACCTGGACGTTCCCCTACATCGACACGCGGATTCCGCCGGGCTACTACGCCAGCGCGCTGGGCCTGCGCGGCACGCAGCTGCGGGCCGCGCTGCACGAGATCATCAAGAACCACACGGTGGTGAGCTACGACGGCGCGTGGAACGCGTACCGCACGACCGATCGCAAGCCGAACGGCAAGGTCTGGGACGTCTACTCCGACATCCCCGGCAGCACGGCGCCGTACGAGTACACCTTCGAGCAGACCGGCGGAGTCGGCGGTCACGAGGGCACGGGCTACACGCGCGAGCACACGTGGTGCAAGAACTGGTTCGGCGGCGCAGTGTCCCCGATGTACTCCGACTTGTGGATCATCTACCCGTGCGACACCCATGTGAACGGCACCCGTGGCGTCAATCCCTACGGCGACGTCGCGGTGCCCACCTTCACGTCGCTCAACGGCGGCATGGTCGGATCCAGCGCCGATGCCGGCTACACGGGATCCGTGTTCGAGCCGATCGACGCGTTCAAGGGTGACCTGGCCCGGAGCTACTTCTACGTCTCGACGCGCTACTACACCGAAGACGCCGCGTGGCCCGGCGGCCCCGCGTTCGCCGGCGCGGACCTGCTGCCGTGGGCGAACGAGACCTACGTGCGGTGGAGCTATGGCGACCCGGTGAGCCAGAAGGAGATCCTGCGCAACGGCGCGGTCTACGCGCTGCAGCACAACCGGAATCCCTTCATCGATCATCCCGAGTTCGTGGCGCTGCTGTTCGACTCGCTCTCGAACGCCGCGGTCGGCGATGGCCCAGCCGCATCGTTCAACCTGAGACCCGCCGCGCCGAATCCGTTCCGCGCGCAGACGACGATCGGCTTTGACCTCCCGAGCCGGAGCTCCGTCGAACTGCACGTGTTCGACGTGACCGGTCGCCTGGTGCGCACGCTGCTCAACGGCTCCGTCATGGAGCCGGGCCACCACGAAGCCACGTGGGACGGACGCGCCGAGGGCGGCCGAGCGACGGGCGCGGGCCTGTACTTCTGCCGGCTGAAATCGGGAACGCTCGCGGCGAGCAGGAGAGTGGTGCTGGTTCAGTAGGGCGGGCGATTGGGGCGACAACTCGCGCACCACTGATATGCAGTTCCTCGGGAAAGGACTCGTGCACACCACTGTCCATGCGGGCGTGACCTCCCTTGGCGGCTTCTCCGTTTGGTAGGCCTTGGTATCCTGGCGCGACGTGGCTGCCGCGCTTCGCTGCGACAACTTCGCCATTCCTTCATCGTGACCACGCAGCGGTACGCGAAGATCGGCGATGACATGGTACGGCGAGAGGTCGAGCAGTTGGATCTGCTGATCGAGGAGACTAGCTCGATGGCCTGGTTGCGGGCACCGATCTGGCAGCGATGGGTCGTCGCGATCTACTTCGCGATCGGCCTGACGTGGGGAGTGTGGCTTGATCTCCGGCGGCCCAGCAGGGCGCATGCGCCGGAGGGCTGGGGCTCCCGCGTGCTGAACGTCTCGGTGATGACGCTCTGCTGGCCGTTCTTCGCGGCAACCTGGCCGTTCCTGCCGCCGGGTGACTGAAGCCAAATCTGCAGCCAGTTCTGCAGCCAACGCGCCTTCCGGGGACTTGAAAAGCCCCACAACCTCGTGTAAAACCACACGTGGAGAGGTGCGAGAGCGGCTGAATCGGGCGGTCTCGAAACGGGAAACGACTCATATTCTGACGAATCTACGAACACGTGTCGCCACTTAGTATTAGACGATGGCCCAAGAGGTTGCAGCCTCTTGGGCCTCGTCATTTTCAGGGACATGGAGGGACAGAAATGGACAATAAAGGACCCTGATGCAGTAGCAAATCAGTAGCAGGGTCACGCCAAGCGACTTGTGTCTTGACCCCCGATCTTTGAAGGGCTCCGATGAGTGGCCGCGTGAGCGCGGTGTACTCTTGAGTTCCGAATGACGAGGCTCCCGTAGGATCGGGTTCGAGCAGCCTTGGCGGTCGTTTGCAGCCGGGCCCCGCATCCTAGAGCCGCGGGACGCTGGCAACTGACGCCAGCCTGACAAACTGCAGCCCGCGATTGACAGCGTTCTGCGTTCAAACTAGCGTTGTTCGGCCATGCGCACCCTTGCCCGGTTGGTGAGCCACCTCTACCTCGGCCTTGCACTGCTCGTCGGCCTCCCGGCGGGCGCTCATCGATCCGTGATCTGCGTCGCGCCCAACGGGCACCTCGCGATCGAAGTCGGACAGGGTCGTTGCGCGGACTACGTGCCGTCCACCAGCGCGTCGGTCGAGAACGCGGGGGTCAGCACGGCCCCCGATGGCTGCGGGGACTGCATCGATGTCCCCGTGAGCGCGCACGTGCTGAGTCCAAACCATCACGGCACGGCATCTGCGAATCCCAGGCCCCCGGCACCCACTCCCTTGTTTGCAGGGAGCCACGACGCCGAACCCTATGCCGTGCTGGCTCGGTTGGCGCCGGTGTTCGACACGCAGATACCTCCGTCGTTCCCGCCCTCCCGAACGACCATTCTCCGGAACTGAACTCCTCCGCCGTGCAACCGCGGGACCATCTGGTCCTCGCGGCTGTTTCCGTATTGGCCGAGCCCCCCACTTGCCTTCCGGAGGAGAGTTCCCTTGCTACAGCCGATCCATGCCCGCCATCAGACCCATCGACCCTGGACCCGCCTCGCGCGCGTCGTCGTGTGCGCATGGTTGGTCTGCATCCCAAGCCGCGCACAATCCGAGGCGCTGACGCTCGATTCGTGTGTGGTGAGGACACTCGCCAACAACCCGGCACTTCGCGCCGCCGATCGCGAGATTGAGGCGGCCCGCGCGCGAGTGAGACAGGCCGGAGCACTCGAGGCCCCAAGCCTGAGCTTCGAAGCGGGCAAGCGCGGCACACCGGTCAGTCGCGACGAGCACGAGACCGCGGTGCGGCTGTCGCAGGACCTCGGCGCTCCGGGTGCAAGAGGCCGGGCCAGGACGGTTGCCCGAGTGGAACTGGCGATGGCGGAGGCCAGCCGCGCCTCCCTCGCCCTCAAGCTCAAGGGCGACGTCACTCGCGCCTATCGTCGGCTACAGGCAGATGCCTTGAGCAATCATACCCTCGAGAGCCTGCGCCGGACGGCAGGTGACTTCGAGCAGATGGTGAGTGCGCGCCTTCGTACGGGAGGCGCGCGGTACCTGGATGTTCTTCGTGCGCGTTCGGAGCGGGCGCGGATCGAGAACGACGCGGTCGAGGGCCTTCGAGCACTTGGCGAGGACCAGCGGGCTCTCAACGCCCTGATGGCTCGCGGGGCCCAAGAACAGCTCCAGCCGGCGGATTCGCTCGTCTATGTCCCGCTCGCAGACAGTCTCCAATCCGTCCTGACTGCCGCGATGGCGAATCGACCAAGGCTTCGCACCGCTCGACTGGAAGTCGAACGTGGCGAATCGCAGGTGGGACTTGCACGGGGCGCCCTGCTGCCCTCCACCTCGGTGAGCGCCGGGCTCGACCGTGTTCCCGGCTCCGAGAGCCCGGGGATCGGCGGCGAGATCTCGTTCACGCTGCCCTTTGCACCGTGGACGGATCGGCGATCACGGATCAGCGAGGCGCGCGCTTCGACGAGCAGCGCACAGGCGCGGCTGGAGGCTACCCAACGCGAGGTGGATCTCGTTGTGCGCAACGCATTCGAATCCGCGCGCGCTGCCGAACGACAGGTTCAGCAGTTCGATCACCTCCTGCTCGCCGACGCTTCCGACGCGATTCGGACCGCCACGCAGAACTACCAGGCTGGCCAGATCGACGGGCTCGAACTCTTCGAGACCCTGCGGACCTTCCGCTCGATCGAGCTCGAATACATCCGGGCCCTGCTCAACTACGAGCTCGCCCTGACCGACCTCTCGGTCGCGGAGTGACGATAGACATGCGATCCCTCACCCGGTCTACGCAACACCTGCTGCTCTTGCTGGTCTTCCCGATCCTTGTTGCAGGTTGTGGCAGCGAGAAGCAGGCATCACAACCAGAAGCCGCGGCTGCCGATTCCCTCATCCATCTTCCCGCCGCCAGCCTTGCAAACGGCGAGGTCCAGGTGGAGGCCCTGCGCGCGCAACCGCTCGCGGACACCGTGGTCGTGAACGGGCAGATCCAGCCCAAGCCGCTCAATCTCGCCCACGTCTCGACGCGCGTTTCCGGCACCATCCAGGGCGTTCAGGCCGTCATCGGCGATCACGTCACCAGGGGGCAGATCCTCGCAACGCTCTACAGCCCGGAGTTCTCGGCTGCGGAGGGCGACTACCTGCTCGCCCACGAGCGTGCGGAGTCGGCCGGCGGCGATGCCAGCGAGTTCGCGAGTGTCGCGCACTCGGCCCGACAGCGTCTGGAGCTGCTAGGGGCCGGGGCGGAAGACCTCGACCGCCTCGACCGGACGCACGAGGCGATCCCGTACCTGCCGCTGCGCAGTCCCATCTCGGGCGTCGTGACCGAGGTCGAGGCCGGAACCGGGCGACAGGTGCCGGGCGGAACCGACCTGTTCGGCATCGTGAACCTGCGCGAAGTCTGGGCGGTCGTCGATGCCTACGATCGCGACCTCGGCCGACTGCACGTCGGGCAGCCGGCGGTTCTCAGTACGACGGCATTCCCGAGCCTCGGCTTTTCCGGGCGAGTCGTGAGCCTGGAGGGTTCGATCAAGGAGACGACGCGCACGCTCGACGTGCGCCTCGAGGTGGGCAACCCGGACCTCAAACTCCGCCCTGGCATGTTCGTCGCGGCACGCATCGCCACGGGAACGACGCGAAGTGCGCTCGTAATCGACGAGGCTGCGATCCAGTCTCAGGGCGATTCCAAGGTGGTCTACGTGGCGCTGACGGACTCGACGTTCGTCGCCCGGCCGGTGGAAGTGCGCTCACTGGGCGGCAACCGTGCCGAGATCCTCACAGGCGTGCGGCCCGGTGAGCGCATTGCCACGCGCGGCGGATTCCTGCTCAAGTCGCAGGCGTCCAAGAGCCAGCTGGGCGAGGAGTGACCTCATGGATCGCCTCGTCTCTTTCGCCCTTCGTCAGCGCCTGCTCGTCCTCCTCGCGACTCTTGCGCTCATCGGATTCGGGGTCCGGGCGCTTCACGACCTGCCGATCGATGCCTTCCCTGACGTCACCAACGTCCAGGTGCAGATCCTCGCGGAAGCTCCCGGAATGGCTCCGGTCGAGGTCGAACAGATCGTCACCTATCCGGTCGAAGTCAGCATGGGCGGGCTTCCGGGGCTGACCGAGGTCCGGTCCCTGTCCAAGCTTGGGCTCTCCCTCACGACCGTCGTGTTCAAGGACAACGTCGATATCTACTTCGCCCGCCAGCTCGTGTTCGAGCGTTTGCAGCAGGCGCGCGAGAAACTGCCCGCGGGCGTGAACGTCGAGCTGGGCCCGATCTCCACGGGCCTGGGCGAGATCTACCAGTACACGCTCGAAAGTCCGCGGCGAGATGCGATGGACCTGCGCACGCTGCAGGAATGGGTCGTGCGGCCGATCCTGCGCGGGGTGCCCGGCGTGACCGACGTCAACAGCTTCGGCGGACTGGTCAAGCAATACCAGGTACTCGTCCGGCCTGAGCAGCTCACCAGTTTCCGCCTGACGCTGCGTGAGGTCCTGGAGGCTCTCGCCGAGAACAACGCCAATGCCAGTGGTGGCTACATCGAACACAGCGGCGAGCAGTACGTGGTGCGCGGCCTGGGTCTGATCAAGTCCCAGGAGGACCTTGGCCGAATCGTGGTGGCGCATCGCGGCAGCACACCGATCTTCGTGCGCGATATCGCCGACATCACCGTGGGGCCGGAGCCGCGGCAGGGCTTCGTCACGCGGGACGGCAAGGGTGAGTCCGTCGCGGGCATCGTGCTGATGCTGAAAGGTGCGAGCGGGAGGGACGTGGTGGCCGCAGTCAAGGCCAGGCTCGCCACGGTTCGCAAGGCGCTTCCCCCGGACGTACGCGTGGTGCCGTTCTACGACCGCACGGAGCTCGTGGATCGCGCGATGCACACCGTGACGGAAGCCCTGCTCGAGGGTGGCGTGCTGGTGCTGCTCGTGCTCGTGCTGTTCCTGGGCAACGTGCGCAGTGCACTCCTCGTGACCCTCGTGCTGCCGCTCTCGGCGCTCGTGGCTTTCATCCTGCTCAAGGCCTTCGGCTACTCCGCGAACCTGATGTCGCTCGGCGGGCTCGCCATCGGCATTGGCATGATCGTGGATGGTGCGGTCGTGATGACCGAGAACGTCTTCCGTCATCTCGCCGAGGATCACGGCAAGCGGAACATCGTCGAGGTGGTCCGGGAAAGTGCCTCTGAGGTCGGACGGCCGATCGTGTTCGGTATCTCGATCATCGCGGTAGTCTTCCTGCCGCTCTTCACGCTCGAGGGGTTCGAAGGCAAGATGTTCGCGCCTCTGGCCTTCACGATCGCAGCGGCGCTCGCGGGCTCTCTGGTGCTGTCCCTGACGCTCGTCCCGGTCCTTGCGACGTTCGTCCTCAAGGGCAAGCTGTCCGAACGGGATACCTGGCTGGTGGCTCGTGCCAAGGCGATCTACATCCCGACGTTGCGCTGGTGCTTGCGTTATTGGCAGGTGCCGGTAGCACTGGCGCTGGTCGGTCTCGTCGCGAGCGCGCTGCTGTTCACGCGACTGGGCCGGGAATTCATGCCGCCGCTCGATGAGGGCGCGATCGGCCTGCAGACCTTCCGGCTGCCGAGCGTCTCGCTCTCGAGCTCGCGGCAGATGGAGCTGGAGGTCGAGCGAGTGCTCCGGTCGTTCCCGGAGATCACCTCCGTCGTCTCCAAGACGGGGCGCGCGGACATCGCGTCGGATCCGATGGGCCTCGAGGTCAGCGATGTGATCGCCAACCTGCGCCCGCGTGCGGAGTGGAAGACGGCGCGCACCCGGGAGGGGCTGGTGGAGAAGATCCGTGCGCGGCTCGAGGACATTCCCGGCATGTCCTACAGCTTCTCGCAGCCAATCCAGCTGCGCGTCGACGAGCTCGTTTCCGGTGTCAAGGCACAGGTCGCAATACGGATCTTCGGCGACGATCTCGACGTCCTGCGCGAGAAGGGCGAGGCGGTGGAGCGCGTCATCCGTCAGATCCGCGGGGCTGCCGACGTCAACCTCGAGCGCACCGCCGGTACCGCGTATCTCGACGTGGACATCGATCGCGAGCGCATCGCCCGCTACGGGATCAACGTGGCCGACATCCAGGCCATCATCGAAACCGCCATCGGTGGCAGCGAAGCCACGATACTGCGCGAGGGACAACGCAGCTCCGCCGTCGTCGTCAAGTTCCCGGAGGCGATTCGCTCGGATCCGGCGCATTTCGAGAACCTCATGGTGACGGCGGAGGATGGTCAACGCGTACCGCTGAGCCAGCTTGCCCATATCCGCGTCGAGGAAGGCCCCGCGCAGGTCAGCCGTGAGAACGGCCAGCGCCGCATCGTCATCGAGTGCAACGTCACCGGTCGGGACATGGGATCGTTTGTCGCAGACGCACAGCGTACGGTGGGGCGCGAGGTCGTGCTTCCGACGGGCTACTTCGTCACCTGGGGCGGCCAGTTCGAGAACCAGCAGCGCGCCATGGCGAGGCTCTCGATCGTGGTGCCTCTCGTCGTGCTCATGATCTTCCTGTTGCTCTTCACGAGCTTCGGGTCTCTTCGCAACGCGGTTCTCATCGTCCTCAATATCCCGTTCGCACTGATCGGCGGGGTGATCGGGCTCTTCATCTCGGGACAGAACCTGAGTGTGGCAGCCTCGGTCGGGTTCATCGCCCTGTTCGGCGTAGCCGTCCTGAACGGCGTCGTGATGGTGTCCTACTTCAACCAGCTGCGGCGGGAGGGAGCGACGCTCGAAGACGCCGTTCTACGCGGGGGCGAGCTGCGGCTGCGCCCCGTCCTGATGACCGCACTGGTGGGGGCCCTTGGACTGATTCCGCTCCTGGTCGCAACCGGGCCTGGCTCCGAGATCCAGCGGCCGCTGGCCTCGGTGGTCGTCGGCGGGCTGGTGACCTCCACGGCGCTCACCCTGTTCCTGCTTCCCATCCTCTACCGCTGGCTCGAACGGCGGGACGTGGAGTTCTAAAGGAGTCGCTCATGAAGCGAGTTGAGGCGTACATTCAGCCATTCATGCTCACCCGGGTGATGCACGAGCTTCGGGAAGCGCATGTTCACGGTTTGACGGTCTCCGATGTGCGGGGTTTCGGCCGCGAGAAGGACGAGAGCTATCCACACGACGCGTCGGACTACGCGGTCGACTTCACGCCCAAGGTGAAGCTCGAGATTCTCTGCCGCGATCCCGATGTCGACGTTCTGGTGGAAGCACTCGTTCGCGGCGCGCATACGGGCCGGCGGGGGGATGGCAAGGTGTTCGTGACGGATGTCGATGCCGTCGTCAGCATCCGCAGCCGTGAAGCAGGAGACGGGGCCATCTAGGAGGCCGCATGCACGGCCACGACCACGGGACCCCAGCGTCATCGAGGACCTTCGCGATCGGGATGGGACTGAACGTCCTGTTCGTGATCGTGGAGGTCACCTACGGGCTCCGGGCACACTCCCTCGCGTTGCTGTCCGATGCTGGGCACAACCTCGGGGACGTGCTGGGTCTGGGGCTCTCGTGGGGTGCCGTCATCCTCGGTCAACGGCCTCCCAGCGAGCGACACACCTACGGCATGCGCCGGGCATCCATCCTCGCCTCGCTCGGGAACGCTATCCTTCTGCTTGTCGCGGTGGGGGGGGATCTCATGGGATGCGCTGCAGCGACTCGCCCGTCCGCACGCCGTTGAGGGTGGAACGGTGGTGGTGGTGGCGGCGATCGGGGTTGTGGTCAATGGGATGGCCGCGCTCCTGTTCGTCTCTGGCCGCCACCGCGACCTCAACGATCGCAGTGCCTTCCTGCACATGCTGTCCGATGCCGCTGTGTCCGTGGGCGTGGTCCTCGCGGGCATCGCCATCCAGTGGACCGGGAAGTCCTGGTTGGACCCGGTCGTCAGCCTCGGTGTGGGGGCGGTCATCGTGTTCGGGACGTGGAGCCTGCTCAAGGAGTCTCTGCGCCTCGCGATGGATGCGGTGCCGGAGGGCACCGATCTGCCGGCCATCCAGTCGTTCCTGCAAGCGGTCCCGGGCGTGGGCGCGGTGCACGACCTGCACGTCTGGGCGATGAGTACGACCGAGACCGCGTTGACGGTCCATCTCGTCGTGCCGGTGGAGACGCTCGGCGACGACGCCATGGCGCAGATTTGTCGTGAGTTGCACGACCGCTTTGGAATCGAACACACGACCATCCAAGTCGAGCGTGGGGACGGCGCGGCCGAATGTGGCCAGGCCCCAGCCCATGTCGTGTAGGAGCAGTTCGTGAACGGTGCAATGCGAATCAAGGTCCATGGCCTCGACTGCGCGGAGGAGGTGGCGGCCCTCCGCCGTGAGGTGGGCCCCGCCGTGGGCGGTGAGGATCGACTGTCGTTCGATCTCCTCGGCGGCATCATGACCGTCGCATCACCGCCCGCCGCCACCGTTGTACTCGCCGCCGTGGCTCGCACCGGGATGCGTGCCGAAATCGTGGTGGAATCCGGCTCCACGAGCGGGTTGCAGATGCACGACGATCGCCGGGAGCGAAATGTCTTCACATTCCTGAGCGGGTTCCTCGCGGCGGCGGGGTTCACGATCCACGCGCTGGTGGCAGGCGGCGTGCTCCAGGCGTTCGGGCGAGAGGGTCTCGGACACCAGCACGCGGTGCCTTTCGCTTCCATGGCGCTCTACCTGCTCGGGATCGCCGCCGGCCTGAGATTCGTCGCGCGCAAAGCCTGGATTTCGGCCATTCGCCTGCGGCCGGACATGAACCTGCTGATGACGGTCGCCATCATCGGGGCGATCGCCCTCGGTGAGTGGTTCGAAGCGTCGAGCGTTGCCTTCCTGTTCGCCCTTTCGCTGGCGCTCGAAGCCTGGAGCATCGGCCGGGCGAGGCGGGCGGTCGCGGCCCTGCTCGACCTGAGCCCGCCGACCGCAAGGGTGAAGATGGCATCCGGCGATCGAGCCACGCCCATCAACGACGTGCCGGTGGGCTCGATCTTCATCGTTCATCCCGGGGAGCGGCTACCTCTCGATGGCGCTGTCGTGACAGGCACCAGTGCAATCAACCAGGCCCCGATCACCGGCGAGAGCCTGCCCGTGCTCAAAGAGCCCGGAGCGGACGTGTTCGCCGGGACCATCAACGGCGACGGTGCGCTGGAGGTTCGCAGCACACGCGCAGCCGGCGACACGACCCTCGCCAGGATCATCCGGCTGGTTCGGGACGCACAATCGAAGCGGGGAGCAGCCGAGCAGTGGGTCGACCGCTTCGCCCGCCGTTACACGCCTGCGGTCATGGTGCTGGCGCTCGTGTTTGCGGTGGTTCCGCCGCTGTTGTCCCAGGGCGGCTGGAGCATGTGGCTCTATCGCTCGCTCGTCCTGCTGGTGATCGCCTGCCCCTGCGCGCTCGTGATCTCGACCCCGGTCAGCATCGTCGCGGCGCTCGCCTCTGCGGCTCGCGCCGGGGTGCTGGTGAAGGGCGGGCTCTTCCTCGAGATCCCTTCGCGCCTCAAAGCGATCGCGTTCGACAAGACCGGAACGGTCACCGAGGGGCGGCTCCAGGTTACCTCGGTCGAACCGCTGGACGGCCATACGGAGCGGGAGTTGATCGAGCGCGCCCTGGCGCTGGAAGGAAGATCATCGCATCCGCTGGCCCGTGCCATCGTCGCGCACGCGGGCAAGCTGGGAGTCGTCTCGCCGGCCGCCGACGGCATCGTCCTGGTTCCCGGCAAGGGCGCCACCGGCCGAATCGATGAGCGAGAGTTCTGGGTCGGCTCGCACCGCTACCTCGAGGAGCGTGGCCAGGAGACGCCCGAGGTGCACGCCGTGATCGAACGGCTCTCCGGCGTCGGCAGCTCAGTGGTCGTCGTCGGCAACGAACGCCACGTGTGCGGGGTGATCGCCCTGGCCGACCGCCCGCGCCCCGAGACTCGGGCCGTGCTGGACCGGCTGCGTGCGCTCGGAATCGGGCATCTGGTGCTGTTGACCGGGGACAACCGCGGCACCGCCGAGGCCGTGAGCCGCGAGTTCCGGTTCGACGAGGCGCGCGCCGAACTCTTGCCCGAGGATAAGGTGTCGGCCGTCCGCGAGCTGGTCGAGCGCTACGGCTCCGTCGCCATGGTCGGAGATGGCGTCAACGACGCGCCCGCGATGGCGACGGCGAGCCTGGGGATCGCGATGGGTGCCGCCGGGAGCGACGCCGCCATCGAAACCGCGGACGTGGCGCTGATGTCCGACGATCTCTCGAAGCTCCCATGGCTCGTCGCCCACTCCCGCCGCACGATCTCGATCATGCTGCAGAACATCACGTTCTCGCTGCTGGTGAAGGTCGTCTTTGTCGTCCTCACCTTCACCGGCCGGGCCACGTTGTGGAGCGCGATCGCAGCGGACATGGGTGCGTCTCTCCTCGTGATCTTTAATGCGCTCCGGCTGCTACGGGCGGCGCCGGCGAACCAGATGCCGGGGGCGTGAGCGACCAACCGGGGCGTCGCGCGCAGCTCCGGCGTGAAGGCGTAGTTGAGCAGTAGCAGATTGAAAGTGAGCACCTCCTGCGGAATGCGTTGTTCCGCTTAGGCGCACATGAACCTGTCGGAGCGCTCCGAGCCGTTGCGCTTCAGGCGCTCGGTCGGTTCCGAGAACCGGCCGATTCCGGTGCTCCAGAGCCATTGACTCGTCGCGGGCTATTCCAGCACTCGCGGACCGCGGCTTGAGGCGACCCTACACTGTGTCGGGCGGTCAACTGGCCCGCCCACAGCGAGAGGCGGTCTCGAAACTGAAAAAGAGTACAAACACACAATTCCGAGCAGCTACGAGTAATGGCGTCGCCACGCCATAAGTGCATGAGCCCGTGGGCCTTCGAAGGCACACGGGCTTCGTGCTATCGTCCTGGTTGGGAAGTGTCGGGGGTGGGTTGGAGTGGGAATGCTGTAGCCAGTTCTGTAGCCATGAGTCAAGAGTGCACGGTGCAAGACGGAGGCTCATAAACCGACTCGTAGGAGAGACGATGCCATTCCCGTACACAGCGACGTCAAGCGGGCTCGTGAGTACCATCAGGCAGCTTCGCTCAGCCTTTCCAGCTCAGGTGACGGCAGAGACGTTGCGGCGCTGGAGCATCGCGCCAAACAACGAGAGTTACATCATCAACATCCTGAAGTTCCTAGGCGTGATCGATGATGAGGGCAAGAAGAAGGCGGATACGGCAAAAGCATTTCTTGAGCACGACGAGAAGACGTTCCAGAAGAAGCTCGATGGGTTGCTTACTTCGGCGTATGCAAGCCTCTACGAGCACTTTGGGACCGCCCCGTGGAGCATCGATCGCGACAAGCTGATTGGGTTCTTCCGAACTGCTGACGAATCGAGTTCTGTGGTGGGCCAGCGGCAGGCGAGCACATACTTGGTCTTGGCGGGATTGGCGGGGCATGGCGAGGTGCCTGAGCCACAGTCTGGCGTCAGGAAGCCGACGCGCCAGAGTGATGGGAAGAAGGACGGGGCCGCTAGGGCTGTCGCCGCGCGAAAGCCAGGCTCGTCGAAGGGTGCTGCGTTCGGCACAGGCGGGCCGGAGAGCAAGGGCATGAGCTTCGGTGGCGTAACAGTCCGCGTGGAAATCAACTTGCCCGTCACGGACGATCAGGATGTGTACGACAAGATCTTCAAGAGCCTGCGCGCAAATCTGATCGATGCGAAGTGAGCTCAATGCAATTGAACGCGCGGCCCGAACCGCGCATCGGGTGGACGAGAGTTCGCGAGCAGAAGCGCGGGAGCATCCACTCGAAGGGCGCAACGTGCATCCGAGGCTGATAGAGTTGACTAGAGCCCTATTCGATGATGCGTACTATGCGCAAGCGAGCTTCGAGGCCCTCAAGTTCGTGAACAACGAAGTTCAGCGAATTGCGAAGGTCGCTGACAAGAACGGTGTGGGACTAATGATGTCGGTATTTGGGGGCACGGCTCCAGCGATCCAGTTGACAGCGATGAAGACGCAGAGCGAGAAGGACGAGCAAGAAGGGTTCAAGTTGCTGTTTGCAGGTGCGATGGCTGCGCTGCGCAATCCTCGCGGACACGAGCATGCCCTGAAGGACGACGTTGACACCTGTCTAGATCACTTGTGCTTCGCGTCACTGCTCCTGCGGAGGTTGGAGGCGGCCGGGTACAGCATTGCAGGGTTGGAGAGTTGATCCCCCTTGGCTCTAGTACGCATAACTGAAACCGAAGGAGTGGCTGGGAGTCGGTAGGAGTCGCACGAGATCGAGCTTGTTGGTGGTAGTGGAGGGCTGCCAACCTGCCGTCGGGTCGCGCATGGGGCGCGGCGTGGCGTGTGGATGGGAGGCGGCATGGGGCAGTGGGCGGAGATGGTCCCGGTGAAGCGACGGGGGACGTACGGCATCACGATCCTGCGGAACGGCGTTCAGTTGCGAAGCGACGGGCGGCTGAGGTTCAAGCGGTCGAGGCCTTCCGAGTGGGGTCCCGAGTACGCGCTACGGCCGGGCGGTGCTAGGGGCAAGGTTGGTGGTTGGAGCGAGGCGAGCGCGAGGCGGCTGGCGTTCGTGGCGGCGAACGCGGATTCGACGTTTACCAGCTTGCTCACCCTGACCTATCGGGCGCGGACGGATGCGTGGGAGTCCGACGCGGAGCGCAATCGCCGGGTCATCCGGCGGTCCCAGGCAGACCGGCATCGGTTCCTGCGCTGCTTGCACGGCGAGTTGGGCCACTACCTGTGGGTCCGAGAGTTCCAGACTCGCGGCGTCGTCCATTACCACGTGTTGTGCGAGCGGGTCATCACCCAGGAGCGCGCCACCGTGGCGTGGTGCAGGGCGACGGGCCAGCTCGAGGACGAGGCCGTCCTGCGTCACGGCGTGAAGGTGGACGAGGTGCGTAGCCAGGGCGGAGCGCTCTCGTACGTGGCGCGTTATCTCGGGAAGGAACGCCAGAAGCAGCTTCCGGTGGGTGTGGAGGGAGCAGGCCGCTGGTGGGGCCGCTCGATATCGCTGCGCCTGGCGACGGTCGCCGAAGTGGTGTGGCTGGATCGCGCCGAGGGCATCCAGCGCGGGCCCGAGCTCACGATCGTGCGCATCCTGCGGCGATACATCTCGCGGTGCACTCGGCGGCCGTATCGTGGCGGGGCGTTCCTGGACTACGGGGGCGCCCTGTCGGCGCGTCTGGCGGCGATGGTGGCGGTACTGAAGGCGTTCTACGGCGAGACCCCGACGTTCGATCCCTATGGGCTTCCCAGAGTGGAGGTGGTCGAGGAGGTGGCGGATGAAGCGAGAGCTTGAGGAGCTGGAACGGAAGCTCCAGGAGAGCGGCGAGCTGACGGAGCAGGACGTGTTGGAGGCCTTCGAGCATGCGAAGGCGGTGAGTGCCCGGATCGACGCGGCCGCGAGGGAACTGCAGTCGCTCACATCGCGCATCCGAGAGCTGACGAAGGAGATGGGCAAGGACGATCTGCTGACGTCCAAGGAAGTGGCGCCCTTGGTGGGCGTGCAACACCACAAGACCGTGGAGGCATGGGTGCGCACGCGGGGGCTCCCTTGCGTGCACCTGGGGCGGAACCTACGATTCCGCCGTGGCGACGTCCTTGCGTGGCTGGCTCATCAGGAGAAGTGATGGCCAAACTTCCACGAGGGATGTTCAAACGAAAGGGTCGCGGGTACTACACGCGGCGCTGGGTGCACGGGAAAGACCGCTGGATCTCGCTCGGAACGGACTTCGACGAAGCGTGTCGCAAGCTTCGCGAAGCGACCAAGGGTGAGGTTCCGGTGGTTCGCCTCAATGTCCGCGATGCTGCGGAGAAGTGGTTGCAGATGTACGTGGCGACCACCCGATCCGCCAAACAGCAGCGGATGGCGGCTCAGCGTGTGCGGGACTACGTCGCGGCGTTCATGGGCTACAGGCTGCTCTCGAAGGTCGAGAAGGACGACCTGCGAGCGTTTCGGTTGTGGCTGGAGAGGCAGGGCAAGGCTCCGGCGACGGTCCGGCACATTCTCGCCGATGCGAAGTGCTTCTTCCGCTGGTGCGAGGACACGGGCTGGATCGATCGCGCGCCGATCCCGAACAGGCTTCTGCCGCGACTCCAGGAGCGTCCGCCGGATCGTCTGACCGATGCCGAGGTGGAGGCCGTGCTGGCGGTGCCGGAGCCGTATGCGTTCATCGTGCGTCTGGCGCTGGGAACCGGACTTCGCTGGGGCGAGTTGGCTCGGGCGAGCAGCAGCGATTTGGAGCTTTCGCGCACGGAGAGCGGTGCGCCGCTGGGCATCCTCGTTGTGCACCACACCAAGTCGTGGAAGGTCCGCAGGGTGCCGCTCACGCAGGCGTTGTGGCGGGAGCTGCGCGGTCGAGTGGGCAAGTTCATGCCGCTGATCAACCCGTGGGGCTTCGCGAAGATGGTGCGGCGGTATTCGGGCGTCACGGACTTTCACGCGCACCGGCTCCGTCACACGTTCGCGTGCCGGTGGCTGGAACGAGGCGGAAGCCTGGCGGCGCTGCAACAGATGCTCGGCCATTCGTCCATCGTGACCACGCAGCGGTACGCGAAGATCAGCGACGACATGGTGCGGCGGGAGGTCGAGCGGTTGGAGATGGTGGTCTAGAGACCTTGGGGGCACGATGCGTTGGTACGGGGCGCAACTGATCATGTACGTCCGCTTCAGGGACGGAGATCAGCGAGAAACTCCCGTTTGGGAGAACACATGTCTGATCCACGCACCGGACTTCGAGTCGGCGCTTGCGCTCGCGAAGGAGCGAGGCAAGCGCGACGAGAGTGATGATGATGGATCGATGACGTGGGGCCGCCGACCAGCTCATTGGGTGTTCGCGGGCGTCAGATCGGTTTCGGAAGTCTTTCACGAGGTCAGGGAAGGGGAACTCAGCCACGGCGACGAGGTCTTGTTCGAGGAGTTCATCGTGAAGGGCCTGGAAGCCGTCGAAGCCCTAGTGAAGGGCAAGAGCATCATGGTTGAGTTGACGGAACTCGGAGATTCGCCCGATCGAGACGCCGAGGAGGCACCTTCGGCCCCCAATCTGTAGCCGGATCTGTAGCCAGCGCCCGTTCGCCGACTTGCAATTCCGCCGTAAGTTCGTGTAAACACACCGGCGGAGAGGTGCGAGAGCGGCTGAATCGGGCGGTCTCGAAAGTCGTCGCCGCCCCTCAAGACCGAATCAGAGCTAGCGAGCCGAAACCACCGTCCGCCAACGTATTCTGCGCAGCACCCGCCTGTTCCGGCCCGTCAGTCGCAGCTTCGAAGTGTGACACGAGTGGACAGGCGCGGACTGGTTGAGTCACGGTTGCGGTCACAGAGTGGTCACACCCGGGGAGAGTCGGTGGCCCCGAGTGTTCGAAGCCTCGGGACGATCGAGCGCGGCCGCTTTCCCCCGGAGCACCGCCGCCTAACGACGGGGGTGCCACGCCCGCCTCGGTCGCCCCTCGGGCGAAGGTCTGGATCTCGCGAGGCGGTGTCGCCGCATGTGGAAGGCTCAGGTCAAACCAGGCGTCGAGTACGCCCTTCGGGAGAAGCGCAGCGCCGAGTCCCCCATCCAGCGCGTTCGAATCCTCGAACACGTGCGGGGTAATCGCTGGAAGGCCGAGTGGGTTGACCCAAACCCCGGCCTGACTCACTTCGTCGAATCCGGCCACCTGATTTGCGCCTGGAAGGACCTCAAGGCGTTCCTGCGCGAGGAAGAATCGGCCGAACGACTCAAGGCCCACAACAAGCAGCAAGGGTACGTTCCCGCATCCGTCATGGACCACGCGTTGACGGAGGTCTTCGAGAACGCGGGTGATGACCTGAGCTTCTACCGAGGGGTAGTGAGCGGGCCGCCCGAAGCGATCGCCAGAGTCAAGGTCCGCGCGCGAATGGACCCAGAGAAAGCATCGTCCGTGTCGTACGTCGACCGGGACGGGGTACTGCGGCTTCCGTTCGACGAAGCGCTCGAAGTTGCGCGGGCATTCTGCGCAGCGGAGCCTGCGGGAATCCTGGCCGACATCGAGGCTACGGAGCGCAAGTGGTCGCTGGAAGCCAGTCGCCCAGGCGAGGACCACGTCATCGGGCTACTAAACGAGTACCGAGCGGCGTGGGCGTTGATTCGCCAATGGACTGGCCACGATCCTGCAATCGCGGAGCGTGAAGGCAGGATCAAGGACATGGAGCGTCTCGTGTGGGACGCGATTTACGCGCTGCAGAAAGCGAACCTCGACGCGGAGGCGGCACGCTTGCGCCGTGCGCTTGAACGAGGCTAGGTTTCGCGCCGTTGCGAGATAGCTCGCCATTCGTCGCCTAAGTGACGGATGCGTCGCGAATTCGCCTACCTGCGGTAACAAGTCGCGCCCTTCCCCCAAACCTAGCCTGGTCAACTCATGAGCCCTCGCTCCACCAAGCCGCGGTGTTGTGAGAAGTGCTTCCGAGACCCGGTCCTCGTCCAACTGATTCAAGAGGCGGGCGAGGAGGGCGATTGCCCGTGGTGTGGCGCCGAGCGCGCAAAGACAGTTCCGCTCGGGACGCTGACTGAGACATTCGAAGGATTCGTTGATAGTCACAGCATCGCGAGCAGCTATGAGAGCGGCGAGCTTCTGGGGGAGCTGCTTGCCCAGTGGGAGATCTTTGGCGACGTGCTCGATGGCGATGCTCAGGCTCGGCAGGAGCTGGTCGTGTCAATCC
>JBGAML010000011.1:0-163180 GCA_044223005.1 Candidatus Eiseniibacteriota bacterium | reverse complement strand
CCGGGGACGCCGGCCGGAGCGGACGTGAGGAACGCCCGGCCGTGTCCGCGTCGGTCCGCTAGTTCAGCGGCTTGTTCTCGGGAGGACGCGACGTCGACGTCGAGGAGCCCTGCGAAGGCTCGTCGCGCTGGATCTCGTCCGTGATCTCGCGCTGGGCCTTCTTGAACTCCCGGATCGCCTGGCCGAATCCGCGCGCCATCTTCGGCAACTGGCTCGGGCCGAAGAGCAGCAGCACGATCAGCAGGACGATCAGCATCTCTCCACCACCGAAGTTCAACACGTGCAATCCTCCCGAAGACGGCCGGGCTCAGGGTTCCAGGTGCAGGCGACTGCGGTCGCTGCCAATCACCACCGACACGTCGGCGAGCTCGGAATCCCAAGCCTGCTGGATGAGGGGTGGCTCCCCGAGATAATGCGCTACTTCGCGGGCGAGGGAAAGGTCACGCCGGCGGGCCACCACCATGGTCGAAAAGTAGTCCGATCGGTCGGCGTTCCGGACCTCGACCACGCGGAAGCCCCCCTCGCGCAGGAAGGCCGCCACCCGGACCCCGATCCCGCCCTCGCCCGAGCCGTTCAGCACCTGGACGCGGATGATCCGGGCGCCACCCGTGCGGCGGGCCTCGTGGCGGCCGGCCCAGAAGCGCGACCACGCCCACGAGCCGGCCAGGGCCGCGACCAGCACCCCGACCACCACGAGCGCGATCGTGCCGCCCTTACCGCCGGACTTTCGCGCCACGGCGCCTCGCGGTCCCTCCCGCCGGCGGCAGCGCCGCCAGGGCGGCGCGCAGCCGCGACCACGTGCGGCCGAGCGATTCCGGCAGCACCTTGGTCTCGGCGACGGCGGGCATGAAGTTGGTGTCCCCGTCCCAGCGCGGGACGAGGTGCAGGTGCAGGTGCCCCGGGAACCCGGCGCCGGCCACGCGGCCGACGTTGAGTCCGTAGTTGACGCCGTGCGGCGCGTACTCGGCCGCGAGCGCGCGCTCGGCGAGCGCGACCAGGTCGAACAGGTCGGTACGCTCCGCGGCCGCGAGCTCGTGGAACTGCGCCGCGTGCCGCTGCACGGCGACCATCAGGTGCGCCGGATTGTACGGGAAGCGGTTGAGCATCAGCAGCGCGTGCGGGCGCCGCGCGAGCACGAGGTCGCGGCGGTCGGCCTTCGCCTTCGCGACGCGGCAGAAGAGGCACCCCGCCGGCTCGTGCGCCTTGCGGATGTACGCCATCCGCCACGGCGACCACAGCCGGTCGAGCCCGGGCTTGCGCGCGGGGCTCATCCCTTCCGCCCTTCGCGCAGTGCGCGCCAGATCGCCTCGGCCTCCGCGAGCTGGTCGACCGTGTTGATGCCGAGCAGTTCGCGATGGTCCTCGGCGCAGACGACGGCGGCCTTGTGGCCGCGCGCCTGCAGCAGCGACACCGTGTCGGTCAGGTAGTACTCGCCCTGCGCGTTGGTCGCCGTCAGGCTCGAGAGCACGCCCGTGAGCGCGGGATACGAGAACGCGTAGATGCCCGAGTTGACCTCGTCGAGCTGGCGCTCGGCGGCCGTGGAGTCCTTCTCCTCGACGATGCGCTCGATGCCCGCGCCGTCGGCGGTACGCACGATGCGGCCGTAGCCCTTGGGATCCGGCAGCCGCATGCTGAGCACCGTCACCGACGCGCCGGACGCGGCGTGGCGCTCGAGCAACGCGTGCAGCGTGCCCGGCGTGAGCAGCGGCGTGTCGCCGCAGACCACCAGCAGCGTGCCGCCGAAATCGCCCAGCGCCGGCTCGGCCATCATGCAGGCGTGGCCGGTGCCGCGCTGCTCGGCCTGCACGGCCCATTCGAGGTCGTCGCGGCCCGAGAACGCGGCCTGCACGCGCTCGCGCTGGTGGCCGATCACGACCACCTTGCGGCCCACGCCGAGCGTGTCGAGCGTCTCGAGCACGTGCGCGAGCAGCGGCCGGCCGGCCATCGGGTGCAGCACCTTGGCGAGGTCGCTGTTCATGCGCTTGCCCATGCCCGCGGCGAGCACGAGGGCCGCCACGTCGGGGTGCGAGAATCGGGTCATCGGGCGCTCCAGGTGAGGTTGTCGATCAGGCGCGCGGGCCCGACGCGGGCGGCCACGGCCACGAGGATCCGCCCCTGCACGCGGCGCAGGGGCTCGAGGGTCGCCGCGTCCACGACGGCGACGTAGTCTTCACGCACGAGCGGGTACGGCTTCCACGCGCCGCGCACGGCCTGCACGATGCGCGCCGGCGAGCGCTCGCCGGCGGCGAGCCGCGCGCGCGCGGCCTGCAGACCGCGCCAGAGCGCGACGGCCTGCGCGCGCTCGGCCGGCGCGAGGTAGGCGTTGCGCGAGCTCATCGCCAGCCCGTCGCGCTCGCGCACCGTGGCGCCGCGGCGGACGCGCACCGGCAGCAGCAGGTCGGCGACCATGCGTTCGAGCACCGTCGCCTGCTGGGCGTCCTTCTGTCCCAGCCACAGCACGTCGGGCTGCAGGGCGTTTAGCAGCCGCAGCACCACCGTCGTCACCCCGTCGAAATGCCCCGGTCGCGCCGCGCCCTCCAGCACGTCGGTGAGGCCGGAGACGCGCACGCGCGTGCGGTCGGTCTCGGGATAGATCTCCGCGATCGCCGGCTCCCAGAGCAGGTCGACCCCGGCGCCGGCGAAGAGCGCGCGGTCGCGGCGGATCGGCCGCGGGTAGCGGGTGAAGTCCTCGCGCGGGCCGAACTGGAGCGGGTTGACGAAGATGCTCGCCACGACGCGCGCGCGCGCGGCGCGGGCGCGGCGGACCAGCGAGAGGTGGCCGTCGTGGATCGCGCCCATGGTCGGCACGAAGGCGATCGTCTCGCCCCGCGCGCGCCAGGCGGCCGTCGCGCGGCGCAGCGCGGCCACGGTGCGCACGCGGCGCATCGCCCGGCCGGACGGACTCACGTCAGTACGACTCCGCGTCCGACGGGAACCGCTTCGCCTTCACGTCCGCGGCGAAACGCGCGAACGCGTCCCGCGTCGCGTCGCCCAGCTCGGCGTAGCGGCGCACGAACTTCGGGCTGCGGCCGTGGTAGAGGCCGAGCAGGTCGTGCGACACCAGCACCTGGCCGTCGCATCCGGGCCCCGCACCGATGCCGATGGTGGGCACCTGCAGCGCCTTCGAGACCTCGGTCCCGAGCTTGGCCGGGATCCCCTCGAGCACGATCGCGAAGCAGCCGCAGTCCTGGAGCAGCTTCGCTTCGCGCACCAGGCGTTCCTGGTCGGCCTCGCCGCGCGCCTGCACCTTGTGCCCGCCGAACGCGAGCACCGACTGCGGCGTGAGGCCGAGGTGGCCCATCACCGGGATACCCGCGCCGGTGATCTTGCGCACCGCCCCCGCGACGCGTTCGCCGCCCTCGAGCTTGACCGCGTCGACGCCCGCTTCCTGCACGAAGCGGCCGGCGTTCGCGAGCGCCTGCTCGTCGCTCACCTGGTACGACATGAAGGGCAGGTCGCCCACCACGAGCGCCGAGGGCTTCGCGCGCGTCACGGCCTTCGCGTGGTGGAGCATCTCCTCCATCGTCACGGGCAGCGTCGTCTCGTGGCCCAGCACCACCGTGCCGAGGCTGTCGCCGACGAGCAGGATCTCGACGCCGGCCTGGTCGGCCAGCCGCGCCGTCGGGAAGTCGTACGCGGTCACCACGACGACCATCTCGCCGCGGCGCTTCATGTCGACGATCGCGGGCGCGGTGACCTTCGCGCGGGGGTCGCGGCCGGTGGAGGGCTCGGGGCTCATGTCGTGCGTCCCTTCTCGATCGGCACGTAGTACATCGTGCCCTGGGTGTGCGACAGGATCCGCTTCACCAGGTCTTCGTAGTCGTCCGGCTCGTTCACGAAGTCGATGCTGTTCGTGTTCACCACCAGCAGCGGCGTGTCCGTGTAATGGAAGAAGTAGTGGTTGTAGGCGTCGTTGAGCCGCGAGATGTAGTCGCGGTCCATGTCCTTCTCGAACGGCCGGTTCCGGCGCGCGATGCGCTCCATGAGCGTGTCGGGATGCGCCTGCAGGTAGACCACGATGTCGGGCTTGACCACGTCGAGTTCGAGCCAGCCCACGAGCCGCTCGTACATCGCCAGCTCGCGGTCGACCAGGTTCAGGCTCGCGAAGATGCGGTCCTTCTGGAACAGGTAGTCCGCGACCAGCTTGTCGCGGAACAGGTCCGTCTGCTTCAGGTCGCGCTGCTGCTGGTAGCGGCTGAAGAGGAAGTGCATCTGCGTCTGGAACGCGTAACGCGCGCGGTCGCGGTAGAAGTCCTTGAGGAACGGGTTCTCCTCGACTTCTTCCAGGACCAGCTGCGCCTGCAGTCGCTCGCTCAACATCCGGGACAGGCTGGTCTTGCCCGCCCCGATCACGCCTTCGATGACGAGGTATCGGTTTTCGCTCACGCGCGGCTCAGTTCCACAGTCGGGTGCCGCGCTTGAGCGGCGGGCGCGCCCCCAGTTTCGAGAGGTGCGACGCGAGCGTCTCCCCGGTCGAGGGATGCACGAGCGTCGGGTCGAGCTCGACCAGCGGCACGAGCACGAACGCGCGCCGGATCATCTCCGGATGCGGCACGCGCAGGTCGTCCTCCTCGATCACGAGGTCGCCGTAGAGCAGCAGGTCGAGGTCGATCGTCCGCGGTCCCCAGCGGCGCGTACGTTCGCGCCCGAGACGGCGTTCGATCAGCTGCAGGTTCCAGAGGAGCTGCCGCGGCGGCAGGTCGGTGTCGACCTGTGCGACCGCGTTGAGGAAGTTGGGCTGGTCCACGTCCCCGACGGGCTCGGTGTCGTAGAGCGACGACGCGCGCACCAGATCGGTCTCCGGCAGCGCCGCGATCGCCTCGAGCGCCGAGCGGATCATCGCTTCGCGCTCGCCGAGGTTGGAGCCCAGTCCGATGAACGCCTTCACGCGCGCTTCTCCCGCACCACGTCGATCACCGCGCGCCCGCCCGTGGTCCAGCCGAGGTTCTGCTTGGCGATCCGCACCCGGGCGCGCCGGAACGGGAATCGCTCGAGGATCGTGTCGGCCATGGTGCGCGCGAGCGCCTCGAGCAGATGGAAACTGTGCCCCGAGTTGACCTCGAGTACCAGCTCGTAGAGGCGATCGTAGTCGATCGTGTCCTGGAGCCGGTCCGACGTCTCGGCGACGTCCTGCAGCGGCTCCAGCTCGAGGTCCACCTCGAGGCGCTGGCCGGCTTCCTTCTCGTACGGCCGGGCGCCATGGTGGCCGAAGATGGACAGCCCTTCGAGACGGATGGTGGCCAACGGGTTGCCTCCTGCGCGGGGACTCGGCGGGCGGCCCTCGTGGCCCCCACCGCACGTTCCGCACGAGGATAGCCGGGGGGCTTCCGCCGGGGCAAGCGCGCGCGGGACCGCGGCTTGCCTCGCGAAAACGCCGTCCCGCGTCGGCGGCGCCCGCCTACCCCGCGATCCCGAACTCGCGCAGCGCGTCGTTGAGGCTGGTCTTGCGGTCGGTGCTCTCGGAGCGCGTTCCGATCACGAGCGCGCACGGCGTGCCGAACGGGCCGGCCGGGAACTTTTTCGGCCGGAAGCCCGGGATCACCACCGCACGCGGCGGCACGACGCCGCGCAGCTCCACCGCCTCGCTGCCGCGCACGTCGACGATCGGCGTGCTCGCGGTGAGCACGACGCCGGCGCCCAGCACGGCGCCCGTGCGCACGCGCACGCCCTCGACCACGATCGAGCGCGAGCCGACGAAGCAGTCGTCCTCGATCACGACCGGCGCGGCCTGCGGCGGCTCGAGCACGCCGCCGATGCCGACGCCACCCGAAAGATGGACGCGCGCGCCGACCTGCGCGCACGAGCCGACGGTGGCCCACGTGTCGACCATGCTGCCCTCGCCCACGCGGGCACCGATGTTGACGTAGCCCGGCATCAGGATCACGCCCTTCTCGAGAAAGCTGCCGTAGCGCGCGATGCCGGGCGGCACCACGCGCACGCCGGTGGCCTCGAGGTTCCGCTTCACCGGCACCTTGTCGAAGAACTCGAGGTCGCCCGCGCGGACGGGCTCCGAGACGCGCATGCGGAAGTAGAGGAGGATCGCCTCCTTGATCCACGCGTGCGTCGTCCACTCGCCGTCCTCGCTCGCGGGGGGCGAGGCCACGCGCACGTGGCCGGCGTCGAGCGCCGCGATCGTGCCCTCGACCGCGCCGCGCAGGCCCGCGTCGTCGAGCGGCAGCTCGCCGGTCCAGCCGCGCTCGACCGTGGCCTGCCAGCGCTCGAGCGGGTAGCCCTCGCCCGCGCCGCTCACGCCTTCAGCTCCGCCATGCGCGCGATGGCTTCGCGGCACTGCGCGAGCGTGGGCACGAGCGCGAAGCGCACGAAGCCCTCGCCGCCGGGGCCGAGGAACGAACCGGGCACGCACACGATCCCGAGCCGGAGCAGCTTCTCGACGAACGCGACGTCGTCGCCGCCCGGGGCCTTCAACCAGAGGTAGAACGTGGCGCCGCTCGCCTCGATGCTCCAGCCGCGGCGCGCGAACTCGGCCAGGAACAGCTCGCGCTTGGCGCCGTACTTCGCACGCTGGAGCTCCGTGTGAGCGTCGTCGTTCCACGCCGCGATGGCGGCGTCCTGGATGAAGTCCGGCGTCGCGGCACCGACGTTGGGCCGCTGGCGGCGCAGCGCCTCGATCAGCCGCGGATCGCCGGCGATGAAGCCGGAACGGTAGCCGGTCATGGCCGAGCGCTTGGAAAGCGTGTAGAGCGCGACCACGTTCTCGAGCCCGTGTGCGAGCAGGCTCGGCGGCGGGCCGCCGTCGAACCACAGGTCGCAGTACGCCTCGTCGGAGCAGATCCAGTAACCGTGACGGCGCGCGTGCTCGACCAGCCTGCCGCCCTCCTCGAGGCTCGTCACCGCCCCCGTCGGGTTGTGCGGCGAGTTGAGCCACAGCAGCGCGGTCCGCGCCCACACCTCGTCCGGCACGCGCGAGGGCACGAACTTCCAGCCGTCCTCCGAGCGCAGCGGCACGAAGTACGGCTCGGCGCCGGCGAAGCGCGTGCCGCCTTCGTAGACCGGGTACGCGGGCGTCGGGATCACCACGACGCGGCGCGGGCCCGCGGGATCGACAACCGCGAACGGCAGGTTGTAGACCGCTTCCTTGGCGCCGTTGGCGCTGAGGATGTGCTGCTCGGGATCGAGCGTCACGCCGTAGCGGCGCTGCACCCAGCGCGCGCACGCGGCGCGCAACTCGGGCCGGCCGGGCGTGGCCGGGTAGCTCGACACCGGCGGGATCGCCTTGCGGAGCGTCTCGCGGATGAACTCGGGCGTCTCTTCACGCGGATCGCCCATGCCGAAGTTGATGATCTCGACGCCCGCGGGCGCGAGTTCACGCTTGCGCCGGTCCAGCTTCACGAACGGGTACTCCGCCCCGCCGGTGAGCAGCGGATGCAGCGGCGCGGGGATGGTCTTGACGGTGGTACTCATCGAGCCTCCGACGAAAGAAACGCGGCGAGCCAGTCGTAGGCCACGCCGAGATTGTCGATGGGACAGTATTCGTCGGCCCGGTGACAGAGCTCCGCCAGACCGGGGCCGAAGTTGAACGCCGGGATGCCGACGCTCGTGAAGCGCGCGACGTCGGTCCAGCCCTGCTTGCCGCCGACACGCGCATCGAACCGCTTCACGAACTCCGTCACCTCGGGGCGGTCGAGGCAGACGCGCCCGGGCTCGGCCTGGTCGACGACCTCGAAACCGAACTCGCCCGGCACCATCGAGCGCACACGCGCGATCGCGTCCTTCGTGGTCATGGTCGGCGGGAAGCGGTAGTTGAGGTTCGCGACCATTTCACCCGGCACGACGTTGCGCGCCGTGCCCGCGCGCAGCGTGGTCACCTGCAGCGTCTCGCGATATTCGAGCCCCTGCACGTTCACGGACGTCACCGGGAAGCGCGTGATCGCGCTGAGCCAGGCGACGCCCTCGCCCACGGCGTTCTTGCCCATCCACGGCCGCGCCGCGTGGGCGGCCACGCCGGGCACGCGCACTTCGACGTTGAGGATGCCGTTGCAGCCCATCTCGACCTGCAGGTCGGTGGGCTCGAGCAGGACCGCGACCGCCGCACCCGCGAGCCACGGCTGCTCGCGCAGGATGCGCCCGAGCCCGTTGTTCACCGCCGGCCCTTCCTCGGCATCGTAGAAGACGCACGCGAGATCGAAGCGCAGCGCGTTGGGATCGAGGTGCTCGAGCAGCGCCAGCATCACGGCGTCGCCGGCCTTCATGTCCGTGGTGCCGAGCCCGTGCACGAGCCCGGCCTCGATGCGGGCCTTCGCGTTGCCCTGCGGCGGCACGGTGTCGAGATGCCCCGCGAGCACGATCAGCGGCCGGTGGCGGTTCGGGCCGCGCCAGACGATCCCGTTGCCGGAGCGAATCACCTCGCCCGGCCGCGATGCGAGGCGGCCGGCGACGAAGTCCGCGATCTCCTTCTCGTTCCCGGTGACGCTCGGGATGTCGACGAGCTGGACGAGCAGCTCCGCGATCTGCTGTGCCGTGACGGCCATGGCGATCCTCGTGGGTGAATCGGGGGTCGGGCGACGCTAGCATCGGGGGTCGGGCGGCGCCAGCCGCGCGGGCCCCGCGCGCGGACCGGCGACCTGCACGATCGGCGCGTCTGCGTTAGCGTGGGCCGCATGGTCAACGGCTCCTCCTCCGCGCTGCGGCTCACCGGGCGCGACACGCTCGCGGTCCTGCACCGCGTCACGACCCAGTCGCTCGCCGGCCTGCCGGCGGGTTCGGCGCGCACGACGCTCTTCTGCGACTTCCGCGGACGGCTCCAGCATCGCGCCCTCGTCGTCCACGCGCCCGACGGCGCGGTGTGGCTGCTGCGCGACGATGCGCCGGGCGCCGAACTCGCCGCCGCCGTGGACCGCTGCGTGTTCCGCGAAGACGTCCATGTCGAGGACCGCTCGGACGCGTTCGGCGTGCGACTCACGAGCGACGCCGCGACCGCGCCGGCGTTCGCCGCCGACGGGACGCCGATGCTCGCGCCGGAGGGCGACGGCCTCGCGCTTTCGCTCGCCGCGGGCGACGCGCTCGGCGACGCCGAGACGATCGCGCGCGGGCGCGCCCGCGCCGGCGCCGAGATCGCGGACGCGTTCACGCCCTACGAGGTGAACCTCGCGGCGCACGTGCACCTCGACAAGGGCTGCTACACCGGGCAGGAGACGCTGCAGCGCCTCGTCACCTACGAGAGCGTGCGCCGCCGAATGGTGCGCTTCGCGGGTGACGGCGCACCGCCGGCGCCGCAGGACCTGCTCGTCGCGGGCGAGCCCTCCGGAACGCTGACCCGCTCGGCGGCGCAGGCCGGCGGCTGGCTCGCGCTCGCGGTCGTGCGCATCGACGCGCTCGAATCCGGAGCAACGTTCGCGCTCGCGGACGGCTCGCCGCTCGCGCCGCCGCACCGCTTCGCCGTGCCGCGCCCGCTCGGGCGGCCCTGAGCGCGCTGGGCCAGCGCGCGCAGCCGCTGGTGCATTCGCCCCGGCGGGGGCGCCTTCCGGCTCCGCGCGTGCCTTCGCGTTCCACCCGAGCGGACACGGCCAACGCATTGCTGCGCAGCCTGGTCGACACCCCTCCCTCGCAGCGGCCCGGCACTGGCCCCGGGCTTGCGAATAGACCCCGGTGGCAAGGGACTCGTGCTTTCCAGCAACGGCCTGTTGCCATCCAGGCGAGGTACCACGACGCGGTCGCGCTTCCGCCCCCGGGATGCGACCGCGTTCGTGTGTCCGGCGCGGCGCTCCGCCGGCTCGCGCCGAATCGCCCGAGGACCTACGCCGCGGCGTCGCCGGCGGCGGGCGGCGTGTCGACGTCCACGACGAGCGCGTCGGTCGTGAGCACGAGCCCCGCGACGCTCGCCGCGTTCTGCAGCGCGCAGCGCACCACCTTCACCGGATCGAGCACGCCCTCCGCCTCGAGATCGGCGAAGCGGCACGAGCGCGCGTTGAAGCCGAACGCGCCTCGCCCCTCGCGCACGCGCGCGAGCACGCTGCCGGCGTCCTCCCCCGCGTTGGTGCCGATCTGGCGCGCGGGTTCCACCATCGCCGCGAGCACCGCCTCGTAGGCCGCACCTTCGGCGCCCTCGGCGCGCGGCGGAGCGTCCGTCGCCGCACGCACCAGCGCCACACCGCCGCCGGGCACCACGCCCTCCTCCTGCGCGGCCTGCGTCGCGGCGATCGCGTCCTCGAGCTGCGAGCGCCGCGCGTGGCGCTCGAACTCCGTCGCCGCGCCGACGCGGATCGCGGCCACGCCACCCGCCAGACGCGCGAGCCGCGCCGCGAGCACCGCGCGCTCGGGCGCGCGCGTCTCGCCGGCGAGCGCGTGCCGCAGCGCGGCGCGCCGGGCGGCCAGCGGCTCGCCGCGGCCGCCGCCCTGCAGCAGCGTCGTGTGCTCGGAGGTGATGCTGGCGCGGCGCACGCGGCCGAACCAACCGGCGTCGAACGCGCTCGCGGCGCGGCCCAGCTCGGGCGCGACCACGGCGCCACCGGTCAGGAGCGCGATATCGTCGAGCAGTTCGCGGCGCTGCCCGGGCAGTGCGCCGACCGCCACCGCGACCGACATCGCGCGGCCGCGCAGCCGGTTCACGACGAGCACCGAGAGCGCGTCGCCGCCGATCCTCTCGCAGAGCCAGAGCAGCGGGCGGCCGAGCCGGCCCGAGTGCTCGAGCGCGGCGACGACGTCCGCCGCCTGCTCCAGCGGGCCATCCACGAGCGCCACGAGCGGATGCTCCAGCACCGCCTCCATGGAGTCGGCGTCGGTGATGAAGTAGGGCGAAGCGTAGCCGCCGTCCAGGCGCGCGCCCTCGACGACATCGAGCGTGGTCGAGAGCCCGCGACCGTCCTCCACCGTGACCACGCCGTCGGCGCCGACGCGCTGAAGCGCGTGCGCCACCATCTCGCCGAGCGCGCGATCGCCGGCTGCGATGGTGGCGATGCGCTCGAGGTCGCGCGCGTCGCCGACCGGGCGCGCCAGCGCGCGCAGCCGCTCCACGACCGTCTGCACGCCGCGCTCGATGCCGCGCCGGAGCGCCTGCGGATGGTGGCCGTGCGCGATCGCGCGCAGGCCGTCGCCGATCATGCGGTGCGCGATCACCGTCGCCGTCGAAGTGCCGTCGCCCGCCACCTGCGCGGTGTGGAACGCTGCCTCTCGCAGCAGGTGCACGCCGACGTTCTCGAACGGGTCGGCGAGCTCGATCTCCTGCGCCACGGCGATGCCGTCGCGCGTGATCGCGGGCACGCCGTGCAGGCGGTCGAAGACCACGCTGCGACCGCGCGGCCCCAGCGTGATCCGCACCGCATTCGCGAGCTGGTCCACGCCGCGCCAGAGCGACTGGCGCGCTTCCGCCTCGAACCGGACGCGCTTGCCCATGCCGTACCCCGTGCGGGCGCCCCACCGCGGGACGCTCCGTCCGCCGGTTATCGGCCGCGGCGGCGGCGGATTGCAGCCGGCTCGCGCATCGGCGCCCCGGCCGCGCAAACGACGGCGGGCGGGGCCCCGAGGCCCCGCCCGCCGCATGTTCCGGTTGCCGGGACCCTCAGGGCTTCCATTCGGCGAGGAAGATGTTCGTTTCGCCGTCCACCTTGCCCCCGCGGTTCGCGCAGAAGACGAGGTACTTGCCGTCGGGCGAGAACATCGGGAAGCCATCGAAGTCCGCGTCTCGCGTCACCGGCACGGGCTCGCCGCCCTCGACGCCGACCAGGTAGAGGTCGAAGTTGCGGCTGCGCGGGTTCTCCCAGTTCGAGGCGTAGATGATCTGCCGGTCGTCGGGCGTGAAATACGGCGCGAAGGAAGCGCCCGGCTTGAACGTGACCTGCTTCTGGTTCCTGCCGTCCGCGTCGCCGACCCAGATGTCCATCTGGGACGGCCGCACGAGGTCCTCGTCGAGCAGCGCGCGGAACTTCGCGTTCTGCGTGCTGTCGTCGGTGCGGTGCGTGCGCCACACGATGCGCTTGCCGTCGTGCGAGAAGTACGCGCCGCCGTCGTAGCCGGGGCTGTTCGTCAGGCGCGTCAGGCCGCTGCCGTCCATGTGCATCTTGTACAGGTCGACGTCCCCGGCTTCCTTGCGCGTGAAGATCAGCCACTTGCCGTCCACCGACATCGTGCCCTCGGCGTCGTAGCCCGGATGATCCGTGAGCCGGCGCAGGTCGCTGCCGTCGGGCTTCGAGGTGAAGATCTCGTAGTCCTTGTAGATCGCCCACGTGTAGCCCTTGCTCATGTCGGGCTCGGGCGGGCAGTCGTCGCCGCCCAGGTGCGTGGACGCCCACAGCACGCGGCGGTCGTGGTCGTAGAAGTAACCGCAGGTCGTGCGCCCCTTGCCGGTGCTGACCATCGCGACCTTGCCGGTCGCGAGGTCGTACACGTACTGCTGGTCGCACTTCCGTCCGTCGCGCGTGGACTGGAAGCTGAGCTTGGTGCCGTCGCCGCTCCAGTACGCCTCCGCGTTCTGGCCGCCGAACGTGAGCTGCCAGAGGTGCGCGAAGTGCGTCTCGCCGGGGCGGATCAGCGAATCGGCGACCTGCGCCGTGGGCGGGATCGGCTTGCGTGCGGCGTGGGCACCGTACCCGGCGTGCACGCTCGCGGCCGCGAACAGGATCCCCGCCGCGGCGAGGGGAACAACGATGCGTCGAATCATCTTCAGGGTCTCCTTCCCAACGTGGCGACCATGGGTCTCGGCTCGCCGTCGCGCTCCAACGTGATCCGGGCGTCCGGCCCGGGCTACGACATGTCTTCCCAGAGGAGCCGCAGCCCCTTCAGGGTCAGTCCTTCGTCCACCAGGTCCACCGTTTCGCATTCGGGCGCCAGGACGGGCGCGAGTCCGCCCGTGGCGATCACCTTCGGCCGGCCGCCGAGTTCCGCGCGCACGCGGCGCACGAGCGCATCGACGAGGCCGGCGTTGCCCCACACCACGCCCACGCGCAGGCACTCCTCGGTCGACTTGCCCAGCGCGCGCTGCGGCCGGCGCAGGTCGACGCGCGAGAGCCGCGCGGCGCGCCGGAAGAGTTCCTCCGACGCCGTCACCACGCCCGGCGCGATCGCGCCGCCCACGTAGGCGCCACCCTTCGAGACGCAGTCGAGCGTCGTCGCGGTGCCGAGATCGACCACGATCGCCGGCGTGCCGTGCAGCTTGCGCGCGGCGTAGGCGTTGGCGAGCCGGTCGGGCCCGACCGTGTCGGGGTCGTTCACGTGCACCGGCATGCCGGCGTTGCGTGCGTTGAGCACGAACGGCGTGCGGCCCGTCACGGCCCGCAGGGCCTCGCACCACGGGCGCGTCAACAGCGGCACGACCGAGCATACGATGCCGCCCCAGCCCGCTGGGCTCTCGCGCACCAGCAATTCGAGCGCCACGCGCAGCTCGTCCGCCGTCGAGCGGCCCGTCGTCAGGCGCCAGAAGCCGTCGAGTTCGGGGCCATGGAAGCGGCCTACGACCGTCTCGCTGTTGCCGATGTCCACGGCGAGCAGCGGGATCGGCGCCTTCGTGCGCGGCCGCCTTGCGGACGCGCGCGGCGACCGCTTGCGACGCTCAGGCATCGTCTCCTCCTTCGTCCGGACCGGAAACCACCAGCGCTTCGGATTCCTCCGACTCCTTCTTCTTCCGCGCGACGAACCACGACAACCCGACGCTCACGAAGTAGAGCAGCATCATCGGGATGCCCATCACGAGCTGCGCGCTCACGACGTCGCCGGGTGTGATCGCCGCGGTGACCACGAAGATGATCACGATCGCGACGCGCCACTGCCGGATCAGGAAGCCCGGCGTCACGAGCCCCATGCCGGTGAGCAACATGGTCACGAGCGGCAGCTGCGCGAGCAGGCCGCAGGCGATCACCATGTTGTAGAAGAAGTCGAGCAGCAGGCTGAGCCGCATCTGCATGACCATGCCGGCGGTCAGGAAGCCCTGCAGCACCCGCACCACCAGCGGCACGACGTACGCGTACGCGGCCCAGGCGCCGAGCAGGAACAGGACGAACGACGACAGCGCGAGCGGCGCGATCCACCGGCGTTCGCGCTTGAGCAGCCCGGGCACGACGAACGACCAGAGCCGCCACGAGATGAACGGCAGCACCACGACGCCGCCGAGCACCGCGGAGAGCTTGAGCCGCTCGTTGAACGCCTCGAACGGCGACATCACCACGGTGTGCATCACGGTGCGGTGGATCAGGTCCGCCATCACGACCGGCGCGAGCCACCAGCCGGCGAGCATGCCCACGAGGAGCGCCGCGAGGCTGTGCTGCAGCACGACGCGCAGTTCCTCGAGGTGCGAGAGGAACGGCATCTCGCCGCTCTCGCGCGGGTCGGTCCACTCGTCGTACTCGCGGAACGGCCGGCGGCGCGGATCGTCCGGGGGCAGATGCGGACTCGTGGTCACCGCGCCTCCGCGCCCGCGTCCGCGAGATCGCCCGCGAGCACGCGCGATTCGACGCCGCTCTCGAGCCGCAGCACCAGCGCGCCGTCGGGATCGAGCCGCAGCGCGACGCCCGTGCGCGGGCCATCGGGCGCGTGCACCGTGACGACCTGGCCCCAGTGCGCGCCGCGCGCGCTCCACGCCTCGAGGATCGTCGCGCGATCGCCTTCCTGCAGCGCGTCCCAGCGAGGCTCGAGCGCGTTCAGGAACTCCGCCGCGACGTCCTCGACCGCGGCGTCGATGCCCGCGAGCGCGAGCGACGTCGCCGTCTCGCGCAGCTCGGGTGCGAATTCCTCCACGCGCGTGCGCACGTTGAGCCCGAGCCCGATCACCACCGTCTCGCCGCCGGCGGCGGCGTGGCGAAGCTCGCACAGCACGCCCGCGAGCTTGCGGCCGCCGAGCAGCAAGTCGTTCGGCCACTTGAGCCGCGGCGAACCGCCCAGGCGCTCCACCGCCTCGGCGGCCGCGAGCCCGGCGGCCAGCGGGATCACGCCGGCCTGCCGCACGTCGCAGCCGAGGTGCAGGCCCACCGAGAGCGCGAGCCCCTGCCCTGGCGCGTGCGTCCACGTGCGCCCGGCGCGGCCGCGGCCGCGCACCTGCGCGTCGGCGACCGCGGTGACGCCGTCCGGCAGCCCGTCCGACAGCGCGCCCGCCACGTCGTCGTTCGTCGACGCCGTCTCGGCCCGCACGATCAGCGTGCGGCCGAGCCGTCGCGTGGCGAGCCGGCGACCGAAGCGTTCGCGATCGAAGCGGGGTTCAGCCAACTTCCTCGATCTCCAGGCTCAGGTTGAGCGCCGGCGCCGAGTGCGTGAGCGCGCCGACGCTCAGGTAGTCCGCGCCGGTCTCGGCGTACGCGCGCACGGTCTGCAGGTTGAGGCCGCCGGAGATCTCGATCTCCGGCCAGCGCCGCGCATCGGGCCTCGCGCGGGGATGGTCGGGCGGGTTCGCCTTGCACCAGCGGTCGATTTCGGCGACGGCGCGACGCACCGCGTCCACGGGCTGGTTGTCGATCAGGATGCGGTCCACCTCGGGGCGCAGCGCTTCCTGCAGCTGCTCCATGGACTCGACCTCGACCTCGAGCAGCAGGTCGCGGCGCGTGCGCTGGATGCGGTCGATCGCCTGCGTGAGCCCGCGCGCGGCGCGGATGTGGTTGTCCTTCACGAGGTACATGTCCCACAGCGCGAGCCGGTGGTTCTGGCCGCCGCCGCACTGGACCGCGTACTTCTCGAGGAAGCGCAGCCCCGGCGTGGTCTTGCGCGTGTCGATGATCTTCGCGCCCGTGCCCTCGATCTCCTTCACGTAGCGCCGCGTGAGCGTGGCGACGCCCGACATGCGCATCATGAAGTTCAGCGCGGTGCGTTCGGCGGTCATGATGCTCGCTGCGGACCCCGAGATCTGCGCCAGCGCCACGCCGGCCTCGACGTCGTCGCCGTCGCGCGTGGTCGGCTTGAACTTGAGCGCCGGGTCCACCTCGCGGAATGTCATCTGCGCGATCTCGAGCCCCGAGACCACGCCCCGCTCCTTGGCCATGATCACGGCGCGCGCGCCCACGTTCGACGGCACCGAGTTGAGCGTGGTCACGTCGCCCGTGCCCACGTCCTCGGAGAGCGCGAACTTCACGAGCGGCAGGAAGGATTCGAGCATGTCGGGAGACTCGGGGTGGCATGAGGCCGTTGGCCGATCCATGGCGGTTGCCGCGCGGCCGAAGCCGGACACGGCGTGCGGACGGCGGAGCATAGCCTGACCGCGTGCGGCATGCACCTGCCCGCGGCACCCGCGTGGCCCGCCGCCGGAACGCTCAGCGCGGCCGGTCGACGCTCCAGCGCCAGGCCCCGGCGCGGCCGGTGCGCTTGACCACGAACGCCGCGGTGTCCGCAGCGCTGCCCGTCCCCCGCAGCACGACGTGCTGGACCGCGGCTTCGTCGCCCTGCCACGCGTGCAGCAAGGCCGAAACGTGTGCCCGGAACCACTCCTTCGCGCGCGGCGACAGCGTGACGTCGTCCGCGGGCCACAGGCGCCGGCCGCGCTCGCGCTCGTAGGCGCGCGCCAGCGCGCCGAGTCCGTCGTCGGCGAGCGCGGCGCGCACGAGCTGCGGCCGGCCGCCGAGTTCGGCGGAGAAGCGCCACGTGCTCTCGAGCGTGAGGTGCGGGCCACCATCGGTCTCGTCGAGAAGCACGGACGAAAGCCCCCACCGGTGCCCGAACGTGCGCATCCAGGCGTCACCGGTGCGTGACTCCATGGCGAGCGTGCGGCCGGAGCCCGCCGCCGCGACTTCCGTCTCGGCCAGTGCGTCCATGCGGGCCTCGCTCCGGAGCGGCAGCCACCACAGCGAGTGCGGCGACGCGCTGCCCGATTCTCCCATCCAGAAGATCGCGGCCCATTCCCCAGTCGTGTCCGCGCCGAGCGTCGGATGCACGAGATGGAGGCGTGCGAGGCTCATGAACTGGTCGAGCCGCGCCGCGGCCGCGGGCGGCGCTTCGGCCGTGCGCGGCGTCGCGACGTGCACACCGCCGCGGTCGGCGATCGCCACCGAGAGCGTGCGCAAGCTCGGGCCCATGCAGGCGAGCAGCACACGGCCCTCGCAGGTGTCGGCGGCGAAGTCGAGTCCCTGCGCCTTCGGCCCGGCGCCCCAACGCTTCTCGATCGCGCGCGGGTCGTCGTGGAACGCCGCCATCGCGCGCACGTCTTCGGCGATGCGCGTCACCTCGGCGCGCGTGGCCCGGGCGGGATCGGCGGGTGGCGTCGACTGCGCGGCAGCGGTGCCGGCCGCGGCCGCGAGCAGCAGGACGAGGAGCAGCGGCGACGCGAGCGAGCGGGTGACGCCTCTCGGGGCCGGCATGGTCGTGCCTCCACGCGTGGGAAGCTCACCGCCGGATCCGCGCGCGGATGCCGGTGGCGTCGGGGCTGCCCGGTCGGCGGAAAGGATGGCGCGAGCGCGGCCCGGAGGCAACGGCAATACGCGGTGGCGAGACCTCGGTGCCCGCCCGGGTTACTTCCGGCGCTCCATGGGGTCCTCGCGCTTCTCCTTCGCGTCGAGCTGCTGGGCGAGCCCGAGGAGGATGCCTTCCGGGCCCCGGATGTAGCAGAGCCGGTAGATGCCCTGGTAGTCGACGATCTCGTCGACCAGCGTCGCGCCGAGCTTGCCGAGCCGCGCGACGGTGTCGTCGATGTCCTCCACCGTGAACATCACCCGCATGTATCCCAGCGAGTTCACGGGGGCCGTGCGGTGATCGGACGCGATCGCCGGAGCATCGAAGCGCGAGAGCTCGAGCCGGCTGTGCCCGTCCGGCGTGCGCATCATGGCGATTTCGACCCGCTGGCCGTGCAGACCGGTGACGCGGCCGGCCCACTCCCCCTCGACCGGCATGCGGCCTTCGAGGGTCAGGCCGAGCTCGGTGAAGAACTGGATGGCGGCATCGAGGTCCTCCACCGCGATCCCGACGTTGTCCATGCGTTTCACTCTCACGGCGTCTCCTGGATGAGCGACGGACGGCGGGGCGGCCGCCATCTTCGGGGCCGGCATCGACGAACAGCCCGACGCGAACAGCAGCAGCAGGACCACCCATGCACTCTTCACGTGCACTCCCCGGGGAAAGGCACCTCTCACGCTGTCGAGAGTATCCTCACCCTCGGCGCTCGATCAACGGCCGGATGCGGAGCCGACGAACCGCTCGCCCACCCGGAAAAGCGCGGCGATCGCGGCCACGAGGCCGAGTGCCACGAGCGGCGCGATCCACGCGAGCCGGGCGGCATCGACGGCGCCCTCGGACAGCATGCGGCGCAGCACCACGACGCCGATCGGCACGTGGAGCAGCACCGCCCCGACGAACAGCGCGCATGCCGTCGACCGTCACGTCGGCCGGCGCTCCGCCCTACTGCTCCGGTCCGCCGAAGCGATGCGCGCGGCGGCGCGGCGCCTGGGGCGGGCGCGGCGTGCGCTCGGGAGGCGTGCCGCCGCTCGCCATCGCGATCGTCGCTCGCACTTCGTCGATGCGGTCGCGCAGCGACGCGGCGCGCTCGAACTCGAGCAGCTTCGCGGCCTCGAGCATCTCGGCCTCGAGCCGCGCGATCATCTCCTCGGGGCCCTCGCCCAGCGACGAGATCACGTCCGCGTCCGGACGGCGGTCGCCGCGGCCGATCGCGTCGGCGACGGACGTGGCCTGCAGGATCTCCTCCTTGCTCTTGAGGATCGTGCGCGGCGTGATGCCGTGCTCGGTGTTCCAGGCAACCTGCTTCTCGCGGCGGCGGTTCATCTCGCCGATCGCGCGCCGCATGGAATCCGTGATCTGGTCGGCGTAGAAGATGACGCGCCCGCCGGCGTTGCGCGCGGCGCGGCCCGCGGTCTGGATCAGCGAGCGCTCGCTGCGCAGGAAGCCTTCCTTGTCGGCGTCGAGGATCGCCACCAGCGAGACCTCGGGCAGGTCGAGGCCTTCGCGCAGCAGGTTGATGCCGACCAGCACGTCGAAGTCGGCGAGCCGCAGGCCGCGCAGGATCTCGACGCGCTCGAGCGCGTCGATGTCGCTGTGCAGGTAGCGCACGCGCACGCCCATCTCGCCGAGGTAATCGGTGAGGTCCTCGGCCATGCGCTTGGTCAGCGTCGTCACCAGCACGCGCTCCTGGCGGGCGACGCGCTCGCGCACCTCGGCGAGCAGGTCGTCCACCTGGCCCTCGATCGGGCGGATCACCAGCTCGGGGTCCACGAGGCCGGTCGGGCGGATGATCTGCTCCACGACCACGCCCTCGCTCTTCTGGAGCTCGTACTCGCCGGGCGTCGCGGAAACGTAGATCCGTGGCCCCACCTGCTCCTCGAACTCGCCGAAACGCAACGGCCGGTTGTCGAGCGCGCTCGGCAGCCGGAAGCCGAAGTCGACGAGAGTGGTCTTGCGCGAGCGGTCGCCCTCGTACATGGCGCCGATCTGCGGCACGGTGACGTGCGACTCGTCCACGACGAGCAGGAAGTCGGGCGTACCGTCGGGCTTGCGCGGGAAGAAGTCGAGCAGGCAGCCGGGCCGCTCCCCCGGCGCGCGTCCGGCGAGGTGGCGCGAGTAGTTCTCGACGCCCGGGCACGAGCCGACGCTGGCGAGCAGCTCGAGGTCGTACTCAGTGCGCTGCTGCAGTCGCTGCGCCTCGAGCAGCTTGCCCTCGGCGCGGAACTTCGCGAGCTGCCCGCGCAGTTCCTCGCGGATCGTGCCGAGCGCGGCGCGCAGGCGGTTCTCCGGCGTCACGAAGTGCTTGGCCGGGTACAGCGCGAGCCGGTCCATGCGGCGCGCGGTCTTGCCCGTCACCGGGTCCACGGCCGAGATGCGGACGACCTGGTCGTCCTCCATCTCGATCCGGATCGAATAGTCCTCGTACGCGGGCCGCACCTCGACGAGATCGCCGCGCACGCGGAACTGACCGCGCTGCAGCTCGACGTCGTTGCGCGTGTACTGGATCGCCACCATCTGCTCGAGCAGGTCGCGGCGGCGCAGCGGCGCACCCTGGCGCAGGTCGATCCGCATTCCGCGCCAGTCCTCGGGCGTCCCGAGGCCGTAGATGCACGACACGCTGGCCACGATCACCACGTCGTCGCGCTCGAGCAGCATGGACGTGGCCTGCAGGCGCAGGCGGTCGATGTCGTCGTTGATGCTCGCGTCCTTGGCGATGTACGTGTTGGTCGCGGGGACGTACGCCTCGGGCTGGTAGTAGTCGTAGTACGAGATGAAGTAGCCGACGGCGTTGTTCGGGAAGAACTGCTTGAATTCGGCGTAGAGCTGGGCCGCGAGCGTCTTGTTGTGCGAGATGACGAGCGCGGGCCGGCCGTACTGCGCGATCACGTTCGCGATCGTGAACGTCTTGCCCGAACCGGTGACGCCGAGCAGCGTCTGGTGCGCCTCGCCGGAGCGCAGTCCGTCGACGAGTTCGGCGATCGCCTGAGGCTGGTCGCCGCCCGGCGAGTAGGGCGATTGGATCTCGTAGGCCATGGGAGCGCGAGGGTACCCGAGCACGGGCGAAGGGGTCGAGGCGATGGCCGGATCCGTCCGGGGCTTGCGCACGACGCGGGAATCGCGGAACTTGCGCGGCGCATCTCGACGTTGCCTGTTTTCGCACGCAGAGCCCGCTCCCGGAGGAATCCCCGATGTCCCGAGTCGTGATTCGCGGCTACAGCGTCTCGCTCGATGGTTTCGGCGCCGGCCCGGACCAGAGCCTCGAGAATCCCATCGGTGTCGGCGGCATGGCCATGCACGACTGGCTCCGCACCACGCGCACGTTCCACCGCGAGGTGCTCCGGCAGGACGGCGGCGTGACCGGTGTCGACGACGATTTCGCCGCCCGCGGCATGGAAGGCATGGGCGCGTGGATCCTCGGCCGGAACATGTTCACCACGAGCCGTGGCCCGTGGCCCGACGACGGCTGGCGGGGCTGGTGGGGCGAGAATCCGCCGTACCACGTGCCCGTGTTCGTGCTCACGCACCACGCGCGACCGCCGCTCGAGATGCAGGGCGGGACGACGTTCCACTTCGTCACCGACGGCATCGAGTCGGCGCTGCGCCGCGCGCGCGAGGCGGCGGGCGATCGCGACATCCGCATCGGCGGCGGCGCCGCCACGGTGCGCCAGTACCTCGCGGCCCGGCTCGTGGACCAGGTGCACCTCGCGTTCGCCCCCGTGCTGATCGGTCGCGGCGAGCCGATGTTCGCCGGCCTCGATCTCCCCGCCCTCGGCTACCGCGTCGTACGCCACACGGCGACGGAGTCCGCGATGCACGTGGAGTTCGAGCGCGGATAGCCGAGGCACGCTGCGACACGCGAACGGCCCGCGGGGCGATCCCCGCGGGCCGTCGTGCGTCCGGGCGGCGCGTCAGTCCATGCCGCGCGAGCGGTACTTGATCCCGCAGCCGAGCGCCTTGGTCTCGCCCTTCTTCACCGGCTTGCCGCCCGCGACGGCGGTCACGGCATCGGCGAGGAAGCGCTCCTTCACCTGCTCGGGATGCTGGGCGTTGTCGTCGACCGCGCCGTGGTAGACGAGCTTGCCCTTCGAGTCGAACAGGAACGCCTCGGGCGTGTGCGAGGCGCCGAACGCGCGCGCGATGCTCGACGAGGCGTCGACCGCGTACGGGAACCGGTAGCCGACCTCCTTCGCGCGCGCGACCATCGTGTCGTACGCGTCCTCGGGGTACGCCTGCGGATCGTTGGCGTTGATCGCCACCACGCCGATGCCCTTCGCGAGCGCCGCGTTGCCGACCTCGGCGATGCGCGACTGCCATGCCTTGACCCACGGGCAATGGTTGCAGATGAAGATCACCAGCGTGCCCTTCTTGCCGGCGGCCTGCGCGATCGTGATGGTCTTGCCATCGACGCCCTTCATGGGCTCGTCACGCATGGGCGCGGGGGCACCGAGCGCGAGCGGCTTCGGACCCTCGTCCTGGGCGCGCGCCGCGGGAGCGAACACGGGAACGAGCGTGGCGGCAAGCAGCAGTGCGGCGGCGGCGCGAAGCGAGCGGTTCATCGGGTGCCCTCCGTTGTCGGGGATGCGTGCAACGCTTTCTGGATGTTGTCTTCGAACTTCGCCGAATCCGCGGCGCCCTCCCAGAACGCCACCTTCCTCCCGGCGGCGTCGTAGACGATCGTCGCCGGAAGCGTGCCGCTCCACGCGGGCTCGAGCCCGTCCACGAACGCCTGGTCACCCTCGCGCTTGAGGTACGTGGTGTCGGTGACGCCGTGACCGCGCAGGAACGCGCGTACCTGCGCGGTGGCGGTGTCGAAGTCCGCGGAGACGAGCACGAGCCGCACGCCGGGATGCCGGCGCACCGCCGCGAGCAACGCGGGGAACTCGGCGCGGCACGGCGGGCACCACGTCGCCCACACGTTGAGCACCGTGGCCGGGGCGCCGGGCGCGGTCGCGCGCGCGGCGATCTCCCGGGTCGAGGCCGGGACGACGATCGCGTCGCCGCCCGCGGCGGCGCCCGATGCGGACGGTCGCGACGCGGGCGCGCAGCCGGCCGCGGCGAGTGCGAATGCGCACGCGGCGAGCGCGATGAACCGGAGGGAAGGTCGCATGGGCGGGCACGCTAGCCGAGCCGGCGAACGCCCGCGTCCACGGGTGGTCAAGAGTGGCGGCCGCGGGGCACGCCGCACGGCGAACGCGGCGCGCCGCGTTCCGGGCGCCGTGGTCTCAGCCCAGCAGTTCGGCGTAGGGCCGCGTCTCGAAGCGCTCGGCGATCGCCTTCAGGCTGCGCTCGAGCAGCGATCGCTTCTCGGCCAGCGCGCGGTCCATGCCGGGATGCTTGCCGAGCCGCGGATCGACGCGGTCCTCGGCGAGCCCGAGCACGTCGACGGCGTGCAGCACGTACGAGAAGGTCTCACCGCGCTTCGCGAAGCCGTCCAGTTGCGAGACGAAGCGCCGGTCGTCCGAGAAGTAGCGCAGCGTGTGATAGACCGGCATGCGCAGGCCCGGCGTCACGGAGACGGGGAACTCGCGCAGCGTCCCTCCCGCCACGCGCCAGTCGAACGGCGTGCGTGCCCACGAGAACGGCCAGGGCCACATGCGCAGCACGCCCATCGGATCCGAGCTCTTGAGCGCCAGCACCGCGCGCGCGGGCAGCAGCATCGGCGAAGGGTACGCGGAGGCGTCGTAGCGGTAGCCGGCCGCGACGAGATTTGCCGCGGCGTGCGCGTTCATGTCGAAGTTGGGGGCGCGGAACCCCACGACCGGCGTGCCGGCGGCGCGCGCGAGCACGTCGCGCGAGTCCGCCAGTTCGTGGCGCTGCTGCGCCTCGGGCAGCGACGCGAACCCCAGCGGGTGCGACCACGTGTGGCTCGCGATCTCGTGCCCGGCGGCGGCGAGCGCGGCGATCTCGCCCGCGTGCGCCTCGGCGTCGCGCCCGACCATGAACAGCGTCGCGCGGATGCCGCAGGCCGCGAAGATCTCGCGCAGCCGTGGGAGCGCCTGCGAGTACGCGAGCGGATCGGGCGGCAGGCCCGGGAATCCGTACCCGACGAGGTGGAGGTCGACCGGGTCGACGTCCACGCTCACGACCGCGTGCGGGCGGCTCAACGGACCACGGCCTCCCGGTCCTGCGCCACGGTCGCGGGCGCGGACGTGGAATCCGGCCCTGCGGCGGCGTCCTCGATCGGCACGTAGACGTAGCTCGGTTTCATCTGGTTTCCGGTGACCGGCGTCAGCGGACCGTTGATCGCATCGAGGCTGTCGGCGAGCCGGTAGCCGTGCGCGATGCCCGCCCAGAGCGAACCGTTCAGCTCCAGGTAGCGGTCCATGATCAGCACCGGGCGGCCGGGGCCCGACGCCAGCTTCGCGAACATGTGGTCGAGGAAGTGGCGGTCCTCGTGGATCAGCTCGTTGCCGCGCGAGCGGATGATGTCGTCGAGCGCGATCATCTGCAGCCCGCTCGACTTGCCCGCCTCGGCGGTGTACCAGCCGTGATTGGGCACCATCACGTCACCGGGGTAGCTGCGGATGAGCGCGAGCAGCTTCTGGTGCGCCTCGTGGGCGTGCCGGCGCGGCATCTCCGAATGCACGGGATAGAGCAGCGGCAGGAACTGCACCGCGGCGACGGCGTAGATCGCCGTGGTCGCGAACCCCTTCGAGCCCACCGAGCCGGCCTCGAGCTGGCGCGACAGCCGCTCGAGCGCGATCGGGCCGAGCACGACGAAGGCGACGACGGTGGGCGTGAACACGTGCTTGTACGCCCACGGGTCGAGCGTGGCGAGGAGCCCCGTGCCGATCGCGCCGAGGCCGGCCCAGTACCAGAGCGTGGTCCCCTCCCGCGACGGCCGCGACGCCAGGCCGAGCGAGAGGATCGACGGCACCGTCATCGCCGCGAGCGCGCCGAACAGGCCCTTGCCGATGTACGTCTGCAGGCTCGCGCGGCTGAACGTGGACCAGCCGCGGGGAATCGACCAGGTGAAGACGTGGAACCAGCGCCCGAGCCAGGCGTTGAGGACCATGTACCCGCCGAGGCAGCCGACCAGCATGGCGAGCCCGAACGGCACCAGTCGCCGGCGGTCGCTGACCGCGAGGTAGCACATCGCGGTCATCGAGAAGATGAGGCTGTGCTGCTTGGTGAAGAACCCGAGCGTGAGAAGTACCGCCGCGATCATGGCGCCGGTGAGGCCCTTCGACCAGCGCAGGATCGCCAGCCCCGAGAACGTGAGCAGCAGCATCAGCGAATCGGGACGCGCGATGTCGTAGCACGCCCCCGTGAACCCGAACGCCAGCATGTGGATGCCGGAGGCCGCGATCGCCAGCGTCGGTCGCTTCGTCTCGGCGAGCACGATGCCGGCGATCAGCAGGCTGAGCAGCACCGACGACAGGAACGACACCATGCGGCCGGCCCAGAATCCCTCGCCGAAGACGTGCGCCACGCCGCCACTCACGACGGTGAAGAAGGGCATGTAGGCGAGCGGGATGAACTTGAGCGACGGCTCGACGTAGATGGGCAGCCCGTGCGCGATGCGCGAGATGTGATCCGTCATGCAGCCTTCGATCCAGTCGATCTCGAGCGGATACGAGACGCGGTGGATCCCGAGCCACAGGTAGGAGGCGATGCTCATCAGCGCGAGCAGCCAGACGGAGATCCGCAGTGCCAGGCGCACGATCATCGGCAGTGCTCCGGGGCGAGGGCGTGAGGGTGCCTCGTCACACGCGGCAGGACGCCGCTGGGACGGGACACGGGGAAGTGCGTCAGGTCACGGGGGGGCATGGAGTTTCCACCTGGTCGAGGCAACTGGGGACGGTGTCGGCCGCGTCCTGGGTCTCGGCGGGGTGCGCACTTCTCTCGGCGGCGATCGGAAAGTCTAGCATAGGGAATCGGCCGCTCGGGCCTCGGCCGCTGGGGTCGCATCGCCGGAACCCGGGACTCCCGGCGACCCGGCCCGGCGCGCCGCCACCGTGCATCGCGCACGATCCACGCCCGATTCGCGTCCCGAAACGGCCGGGGACCGGGGATTGCTCTCGCCGGAGCACGTTCCCGTGTTGTAGCCTCGGGAGGTTGCCCGGTCGTCCCCCGACGCCCTCGACGCCCGGTTCAGCAGCCCGAAGCCGCGGCCGATACCCCTTGTGCGCGAGCGCGTTGCGCGTTCGCATCTCCGCTCCCGAGGAGCACCCCCCAACCCCACAGGGAAGTGTGCGCCCAATGTCCCAACACGCAGCCGTCGTCGGTGGAGGCATCTCCGGTCTCGCGAGCGCCCTGGCGCTTTCGGGCCGCGGCTTCCGCGTGACGCTTTTCGAAGCCGATGGCGATCTCGGCGGGCTCGGCACCACCTTCGAGTGGCGCGGGGTCCACCTCGAGCGCTTCTACCACTGCCTGCTCGGCAACGACGAGGCACTGCTCGCGCGCGTGCGCGAACTGGGCCTGGAATCGCAGATGCTCTGGCGCGAGACCCAGATGGGTTTCATGTACCAGCGCCGCATCTGGCCCATGAACACGCCGAAGGACCTGCTCACGTTCGGTCCCCTGTCGATCGTGGAGCGCTTCCGCATGGGCCTCATGGGCCTGCGCGCGCGCTTCGGCGGTCTCTCGCCCCACCTCGACGACATCACCGCCGAGACGTGGATTCGCGACATGGTCGGCGATCGCGTGTTCGAGGTGCTGTGGAAGCCGCTCCTGTCCGCCAAGATCGGCGATCACTACGCGGCGCTGCCGGCGCTGTGGCTCTCGAGCCGCATGAACCGCGAGAAGAGCAGCGGGCCCGAGCGCAAGGGCTGCCTCACCGCCGGCTATCGCTCGCTGATCGACGCGTTCGCGACGGAGCTGCGCAAGCGCGGCGTCGAGATCCGGTTGAACACGCGCGTGGCCGGCATCACGCAGGACGCCGCCGGCATGCACGTCCAGCTCGAAGGTGGTGACGGCGGCACGTTCGACTTCGTGGTCTGCACCTCGCCGCTCTCGCATTTCCAGAAGCTCACGCGCACGCTGCCCGTGCCCTCGCCGGTCGCCGACCTGAAGCTCGACTACCAGGGCGTGATCAGCGCGATCTTCTTCACCGACGTGCCCCTCACCCACTACTACTGGATGCCGTGGGTGGACTCGGGTGCGCTGTCGCAGGGCGTGATCGAGATGAGCAACCTCGTGCCGCTCGAGCGCGCGCACGGCCAGCACGTGAACTACCTCGTCAACTACACGCACCGCGACACGGACCTGTTCAAGCTGGACGACGCGTCGCTGGTCGCCCGCTACAAGGCCGACCTCGCGGCGCTGTTCCCGAAGGCGGCGGCGCACGTCACCGACACGCGCGTCTTCCGCGCACCGTACGTGGAGCCCATCTGGACCACGGGCTACGCGCAGCGGGTGCCGCCCCACAGCGTCATCCCGGGGCGTCTCTACCTCGCCTGCACCGCGCAGGTGTACCCGCGAGTCAACTCGTGGAACTCGTGCTGTGAGCTCGTCGATGCGATGATGCCCCGCCTGTTCGAGGAAGTGGCGGCCAACGGTGCCGCAGGAGGTCGCGCGTGATCTGGGTCATCTTCCCGGCCTGGAACGAAGAGAAGGTCATCCGTCCGACGCTGCTCGAGCTCTGGAAGGCGTACCGGGGCTCGAACGAGCCCTATACCGCCGTGCTCGTGGACGACGGCTCGACCGACCGCACGGTCGCCGAGGCGCAGGCCGCGGTCGCCGAGAGCGGTGGCGAGCTCAAGCTGCAGGTGCTCTCGCACGAGGTGAACAAGGGCCTCGGCGCGGGCCTGCGCACCGGCATCTACTGGGTGCTCGACCACGCGGCCGACGACGACATCCTGGTCACGCTCGACGCGGACAACACGCACCCGCCGAAGCTCATTCCCGACCTCGTGAAGCGCGTGCGCTCGGGCGCCGACCTCAGCATCGCCTCGCGCTACCGCGCGGGCGCCGAGGTGCACGGCGTGCCCGGCTACCGGCGCGCGCTCTCGGACGTCGCGAGCGTGCTGTTCTCGACGATCTACCCGATCCCCGGCGTGAAGGACTACACCTGCTGCTTCCGCGCCTACCGGATCCCCCTGCTCCGCCGCGCGCGCGCGGTCTACGGCGACCAGCTCTGCACCGCCCGCGGCTTCGAGGCGGTGATGGACCTGCTGCTGCGGCTGGGGCCGCTCGACGTGAAGGTCGACGAGATGGGCTTCGTGCTCGACTACGGCGAGCGCGTGGGCCAGAGCAAGATGAAGGTCGTGAAGACCATCCGCTCGACGCTCTCGCTGCTCGTGAAGCGGCGCTGGGAGCGCATGCTCCACTACTCCCCGAAGCAGGTGGCCGCCCTGGAAGCGGCGTCCAAGGAGCGCGCGAAGTGACGCCGAAGGTCGCGATCATCGTCGGTACCCGGCCCGAGATCATCAAGATGGCCCCGCTCGTGCGCGCCTGCGCCGAGCGGAACGTGCCCTATCTCCTGCTGCATACCGGCCAGCACTACTCGTACGAGATGGACGGCGTGTTCTTCGAAGAGCTGGGGCTGCCGGTCCCGCACGCGAATCTCGCGGTGGGCTCGGGGACGCAGGCCTACCAGGTCGGCGCGATCGTCACGGGCATCGTCCCGATCTACGAGCGCGAGAAGCCGGACTGGGTGCTGGTCGAGGGCGACACCAACTCCGTGCTCGCGGCCGGGCTCGCGGCGCAGAAGCTGGGCATCCGCGTGGGCCACGTCGAGGCGGGCCTGCGCTCGTACGACCGCGGCATGCCGGAAGAGATCAACCGCATCCTGACCGACCACCTCTCCGACCACCTCTACGCGCCGACCGAGCACTCGCGCGGGATCCTGGCCGGCGAGGGCGTGGGCGCGGAACGCGTCTTCGTGACGGGCAATACGGTGGTCGACGAGCTGATGCGCAACCGCCCGCGCGCCGATGCGCTCAACGTGCCGGCGCGCTTCGGCGTCGAGCCGAAGCGCTACGCGCTCGCGACCGTGCACCGCGCCGAGAACACCGACGACGAGACGCGCCTGCGCGGCATCGTGCGCGGCCTCTCGGAGGCCGCGGCGGCGACGAATCTCGAAGTGCTGTGCGCCGTGCACCCGCGCACGACGCAGCGGCTCGAGAAGCTCGGGCTCGGGTGGGGTGCGGGCGTGCGCGCGCTGCCGCCGCTGCCCTACCTCGACTTCCTCGGCCTGCACGCGCAGGCCGCGCTCACGATGTCGGACTCGGGCGGCCTGCAGGAAGAGGCGTGCTGCCTGGGCGTCCCCTGCGTGACGCTGCGCGACAACACCGAGCGCCCCGAGTCGGTGCAGGTCGGCGCCAACGTGCTGGTCGGCGCGTCGGCCGAAGCGATCGTGAACGGCGCGCGCACCATGCTCGGGCGCGCCAACGGCTGGCCGAACCCGTTCGGCGACGGCCGGTCGGCGCACCACATCCTCGACGTCCTGCTGGCCGCATCGTGAGCGACGCCGCGCCGAAGCCGCACGGGAGTTCCGACGCCCACCTCGGGCGCCACCTGCGCTTCGGCCCGGTGGCGGCGCTCGTGGTCGGGGCGCTCGTGCGCTTCCACGACCTCGGCGCGCGCTCGCTGTGGACGGACGAAGGCTCCACGTGGACCGCGGCGTCGCTGCCGCTGCAGGCGCTGCTGCGCCGCTGCGTCGAGCGCGACGCGAGCCCGCCGCTGTACTACCTGCTCACGTCGTGGGCGCTCAAGCTCGGCGAGTCCGAAGCCCACCTGCGGCTCGTGTCCGTGCTGGCCTCGCTCGCGCTGGTATGGCTCACGTACCGGCTCGCGCGCATCGCGCTGGGACGCGGCGCGGCGACGTTTGCCGCCTTCCTCACGGCGCTCTCGCCCTTCCAGCTGATGTACGCGCAGGAGGCCCGCACGTACACGCTCGCCGCCGCGCTGCTGGTCGCGGGCATCGTGATCTGGGCCCGCGCGGCCGCCAGCCGTGGCCGCCCGGCGTGGTGGGCGCTCTCGCTCGCGATCGCGGCCGGCATGTGGACGCAGAGCATCGTGAGCCTGGGCGTGCTGGCGCAGGGCGCGATGGCGCTGCTGACGCCGCAGGGGCGCAAGCGCTTCCTGCCCTGGATCGCCGCGGTCGCCGGCGGCATCGTGCTCTACCTGCCGTGGTGGTGGCTCAGCCGCAAGATGTCCGAGCACCTCTCGAGCTCGCACTGGTACATCCCCGAGACCGACGCGTCCGGCATCTTCAAGGTGTTCCGCGCCGCACTGCTCTCGCCGATGCCGCTCGTCGGCACGCCGAAGGGCTCCACCCAGCCCGGCCTCGACGCCTACATGCCCTCGCCGCTCGCGTGGGCGCTCGTGGCGATCCCGCCGGTGGTGGCGCTCCTCCTGACGCTGCCGGAGCTGCGCCGGAGCGATTCCCGCGGCCTGCTGGCCCGCGTGTCGTGGCTCGCGTGGATCGTGCCGGTCGGCGCGGTGCTGGCGGAGTCGTTCGTGCACCCGCTGCTGCTCGTCCGCTACTTCGTGTTCCTCACGCCGTTCGTGGCGGCGCTGTTCGCGCTCGGCCTCGCGCGTATCCGCTGGACCGGGGTGCGCGTGGTGCTCGCGACGCTGCTGCTGGCGTGGTCGATCTTCGGCATCGCCCGCTACCAGCACGACTACACGAAGGAGCCGTGGCGGGCCGTGGTCGCCGACCTGGGCCGCAAGGCGGACCCGGCGCGCGCCTGCGTGCTGGTGCCGTTCGACGTGGACCCGTTCGCGTTCTACGACCACCTGCTGCCGCGCCCGATCGACGGTTACGAGGTGAGCCACCCCGACGAGCCGTTCGCCGCGCACTACACGCCCAAGCAGCTCGACGAGATGGCGGCCAGCGCCCGCATGCACTCGCGGCCCTACGACGAGGTCTGGGTGATCGTGCGCAGCGCGAACTCCGACGTACGCCGCGAAGCGGCCCGCCGGACGATCGCCGTGGCGGCCGAGGGCCGCCGGCTCGTCGAAGCCCGCGACTGGACCTCGGGCATGGGCACGATGCGCGTCGAGCGCTGGGTGCGCGAGGGCGCCGCGCGCTGATCGCGGATTCCCGCGGCGGCGACCGCCGCGGGGCGCGGGTTCCCCTCCGGGGCGCGGACCCGTTGACGGTTCGCCGCCGAAGCGTTCTCCTCGGTCCATTCGAACGTCCGGGCCGACCGGCCCTCATCCGGAGAGCGCCATGAGCTTCGATCCCGCGTCCCGCATCCAGGACTATCTCGTCTTCGGCGAGTTCGGCGACGTCAATCCGTCGATCACCGATTCCTCGACGTACACGTTCCTCGATCCCAAGCGGATGGAGGAGACCTTCGAGCACGACATCGAGGGCTGCTTCCTCTACTCGCGGCACTGGAACCCGACGAACAAGACGCTCGCCGACGCGCTGGCCCGCATGGAGGACGGCGAGGCCGCGCAGGTGATGGCGTCCGGCATGGGTGCGATCAGCACGACGCTGATGGCGCTGACGGCGCAGGGCGACGAGCTCGTGTGCGGCCGCAACATCTACGGCGGCACGTACGCGCTCCTGAAGAACCTGCTCCCCCGCTTCGGCGTGACGACGCGCTTCGTGGACCTCACGGACCTCGCCGCGGTGCGCGCCGCGATGACACCGCGCACGCGCGCGATCTACGCCGAGTCGATCAGCAACCCGCTGCTCGAGGTCGCCGACCTGCCCGGGCTCGCGCGCATCGCCCACGACCACGGCGCGACGCTCGTCGTCGACAACACGTTCAGCCCGATGGTGCTCTCCCCGCTGCGCCACGGCGCCGACGTGGTCGTGCACAGCATGACCAAGTACATCAACGGCACCAGCGACTGCGTGGCGGGCTGCGTCGTGTCGAACAAGGCGTTCATCGACCGCCTGAACGACGTGAACGCCGGCCCGAGCATGCTGCTGGGCCCGGTGCTCGACAGCTTCCGCGCGGCGAGCATCCTCAAGAACCTGCACAGCCTGCACATCCGGATGCAGAAGCACGGCCAGAACGCGGCGCACCTGGCGCGGCGCCTGGCGTCGCTGGGCTACGACGTCCACTACCCGGGCCTGGAACAGCACCCGCACCACGCGCTGATGCGCTCGCTGATGAACCCGGGCTTCGGCTGGAGCGGGATGATGACGCTGGACGTGCACGAGTACGAGGTGGCGCAGGCGCTCATGGCGCGCATGCAGGCCGAGAAGGTGGGCTACCTCGCGGTGAGCCTCGGCTACTTCAAGACGCTCTTCAGCGCCCCGGGCCACAGCACGTCGTCCGAGCTGCCGCCCGAGGAGCGCGCGAAGGCGGGTATCAGCGACGGCCTCATCCGCTTCTCGATCGGGCTCGATTCCGACATCGAGCACACGACGGCGCGCATCGAGCGCTGCCTGACGGAGGTGGGCGTCAAAGCGCGGAGCGCGGCGCGAACGTAGGCGATTCGCCGGCTCGGAAGTGACGCGGCCCGCGTGCGTGAGCGCGCGGGCCGCGGGGTTTCTCGCCCGGTAGCGTGCGCGGGGCGGGTCGGGAGAGCGAGGGCATCCGGCTCGTGCTGGCGGAGCGATTCCCCGCGTCGGACGTGCCGACGCGCGTGGAGCCCGTCATGGCCCCGTCGACCGACCCGGCGCCGTCGCTCACGCTCGTGAATCCGGGCCCCAACGTCACGCCGACGCCGTCTGTCCAGCATGTTTCACTGGAACATGCCTCAAGGCATGTTTCGTTCAGCGAGGCTACACACGCGACGAGTGGCGCTGCGCACGCGAGCCCGCCCGCGCCGCCCGCGCGCGTCGCGCCGATCGCGCCGCAACGGTTCGCGATGCAACTGACCATTTCGCGCGAGACCCACGACAAGCTCCGCCGCGCACAGGAGCTGCTCGGGCACACGGTGCCGACGCAGGACCTCGCGCAGGTGCTCGATCGCGCGCTGGACGCCCTGATCACGAAACTCGAGAAGCAGCGCTTCGCGAAGACCGACTCGCCTCGCAAGCGCCGCAGCCGTGCCAACGGTGACTACATTCCCGCCGACATGAAGCGCCGCGTCGCGGAGCGGGATGGCCATCGCTGCACCTTCGAGAGCCCGGACGGTGTGCGCTGCGAGTCTCGCCGGAACCTCCAGTACGACCACGTGATCACCAAAGCCCGTGGCGGCAAGACCACCGACGACAACCTGCGGCTCCGGTGCCACGCGCACAACCCGTACGAAGCCGAACGCGTCTTCGGCGCGGGGTTCATGCAGGCGAAGCGCGAGCGCCGCGGGGGTGGTGTCCCGCGAGCGGGTGACGCCGGCTCGGGCATGGCGCGGCCGGCGCCGTGAGGTGCCGCACCTCGCGCGATCCAGCGGGGCGGCTCCCGGCGCCGGCTCGACGAGGCCAACGCGTCGCCCGCGCCGCCGCTCATGCAAGCGCCGCGTTGAGCGCGGCTCCGCGCGCTCTCGTTCAAGTCTTGCGGGCGTTCGTCGCGGTGCGGGTGCGCGTTCGTGGGGCTCTGGTAGCTTGCCCCGCAATCGCACAGGGCGTGTTCGGGATCGCAGCTCTCACGCGGCCGGCATGAACCCGGGGCCGGTCACACGCGTAGTGCTCGGGGCGGTGTTCCGGGTATCTCCGCGCCCACGCCACGAACGCCCGTTGCGGCACGCCCAACGCGGTCCGCACGGACCAACCCTTCCCCACATGGGAGCGTCCAAGAGTCACATGCGCACACTCTCTCCCGCTTCACGAGTCCTGTGGCTCACGATCCTGGCCCTCACCGTCGGCTCGAGCTCGACGGCCCTGGCCGCCGCCCCCATGCCGGGGCCGGCGCTCGGGATCACGCGGCTCACCGCGCCCATCGCGATCGACGGCGATCTCTCCGACGCCGGCTGGAAGGGCGTCGCGCCGATCACGCAGTGGTTCGAGACCAATCCGGGCGACAATGTGGAGCCCAGGGTCAAGAACCTCGCGTGGCTCGCGTATGACGAGCATTATCTCTACGCGGGATTCCAGTTCGAGGACCCGCATCCGGAGCTGATCCGCGCGCCCATCGGGGACCACGACAACACGCCGTCCTCGACCGACTACGCGGGGCTCCTGATCGACAGCCGCGGGGACGGCAAGTCGGCGCGCATGTTCCTCGCGAACCCGAGCGGCGTGGAGTACGACGCCATCACCAACGACGCGACCGGCGAGGACAGCTCGCCGGACTTCTTCTGGGACGCGGTCGGGAAGATCACGGCGACGGGCTGGAACCTCGAGGTCCGGATCCCGTTCTCGTCGCTGCGCTACTCGAGCGGCGACAGCAGCGGCTGGGGCCTGCTGCTCTATCGCAACCACCCGCGCGACCGGCGCTACCAGTACTTCAGCGCGCGGCTGCCCCGGGGCGGGAACTGCCTCGTCTGCAACGAGAGCCGGCTCACCGGCCTCGTGAACCTGCCGCACGGCTCGCATCTCGTGGTCGCGCCCTACGCGACGGCCGAACGCCAGGATGCGCCGAAGGGCGACCTGGGCTCGCCGCTCGCGGCGGGTGACCCGAAGTCCGAAGCGGGCGTGGACGTGAAGTGGAGCCCGTTCGCCGACCTCGCGATCGACGGCACCGTGAACCCCGACTTCTCGCAGGTCGAATCCGACGCGGCGCAGATCGGCACCAACGAGCGCTTCGCGCTGTTTTACCCGGAGAAGAGAACCTTCTTCCTGGAAGGCGTGGACATGTTCACGCTGCCCTTCCAGGCCGTGTACACGCGCACCATCACCTCGCCGAGCGCGGGCGTGCGCGCCACGGGGCACACGGGCACCACGGCGTTCACGGGGCTCTACACGCACGACCAGGGCGGCGGACTCGTGATCCTCCCGGGGCCGGAAGGCTCGGGATTCGCGCCGCAGGACTTCTCTTCCGACGTCGGGATCATGCGGTTGCGCACCGACCTCGGCGCGTCGTTCGTGAGCGTGCTCGGCACCACGCGCGAGCTGGAGGGCGGCGGGCACAATCGCGTCTTCGGACCGGATTTCCAGTGGCGTCCACGCGCCGGCGACACGTTCCTCGGCCAGTACCTCGTGAGCGATTCGCGCACGCCGAACCGGCCGGACCTCGCGAGCGAGTGGGATGGCCGCTCGTTCACCGACCACGCGGTGATGCTCAACGGCTCGCACAACGGCCGCCAGCTCGACGTGTTCTTCCAGGGCATGGAGCTGGGCGAGCGCTTTCGCGCCGACGACGGCTTCATCCCGCAGGTCGGCTACCGCGAGCTCTACCACGAGGCCGGCTGGACGGTGCGGCCGAAGAAGTCGTTCTTCTCGCGGGTACGCCTGTGGGAGGCGCAGTACTGGGACACGCGGCCGTCGGGCCAGCTGCTCACGCGGCACCTGTCGGCGGGGTTCGGGTTCGACGGCAAGATGAACAGCCAGGGCCGGGCCGAGTTCAACCACGACGACATCCTGGTCGGCGGCCAGGTCCTTCACCGGTTCCGCCCGCGGCTGTACTTCCAGTCCAGCCCGGGGTCGATCGTGAACCTGTGGTCGATCGACGCGTACGTGGGCCAGGAGATCGACTTCGACAATGCGCGCGAAGGCACAGGCACGACGCTGATCGGGCTGCTCATGCTGCGCCCGAACAAGCACCTCGAGCTGCGCAACGACGCCAGCGCGCGCTGGCTCAACGTGGAGGCCGAGTCGGGGCATTCCGGACGGCTCTTCCTCACGCAGGTCGAGCGGCTGCGCGCGACGTGGTCGTTCAACGCCCGCACGTTCGTACGCGGCATCGGCCAGTACCAGGTGACGTCGCGCGACGCGTCGCTCTACACGTTCGGCGTGAACCCCAAGTCGGCGCACTTCGACGCGTCGGCGCTGTTCGCGTACAAGCTCAACTGGCAGACCGTGCTCTACGCCGGCTACGGCGACAACCGCACGTGGTCGGACCTGAGCGGCCGCCTCGAGCACAGCGGCCGGCAGGCGTTCGCGAAGATCTCGTACGCGCTGCAGCAGTAGCATTTCCCGGCGCAGCCGGGCGGCTTTTCCCGAAAGACACCTCGGCCCCGCGATCTCGCGATCGCGGGGCCGAGGTGTCCAGTGCCTCTTGTCGCAAACCTACTTCAGGTACAGCAGCTTGCGCTGCTGCGTGTGGCCGGCGGCGTCGAGGCGCGCGAGGTACACGCCCGCCGCGAGACCCTGCGGTTCGAGCATCACCGAGTGGCGCCCGGCCGGCTGCACGCCGTCGACCAGCGTGCGGACCTGGCGGCCCTGCACGTCGTAGAGCCGCAGCGTCACCCGCGTCGCCGACGGCAGGGCGTACGCGATCCGCGTGGAGAGCCGGAACGGGTTCGGGAAGTTCTGAGACAGCTCCAGCGTGCGCGGCAGGCCGTTCGTGGGCGCATCGGTCACGTGCACCGAGTCCGTGCCGCCGAACTGGTAGTAGCGGGCCGTGAATTCCTGAAGATACGCGTTCGCGGTCAGCGGGTCGTGGACGATGACGGTGTTCTCGTTGTTCGAGTTCTCCGCCGCCGCCGACCAGTTGTGCGAGCCCGTGAGCACGGTGCCGTCCCAGTGGGGGTTGTCCGCGTCCACGATCAGGTACTTGTGGTGCAGCAGGCCCGAGTAGCCGGTCTTGAGCTTCACGTCGACGCCGGCGCCCACCAGGTTCGCGTACTCCGAACCCGCGTCCGAGTCGCTGTCCATGTCACCACGCACCGCCGTGCCGCCGGTGTGCTTCGCGATCAGCGCGGCCGCGATGTCCGAACGCGTGATCGTGAGCTGCTGGAAGCCGATCGAGTGCTGCGCGGCGTTGATCGTGGAGATGATGTGGCTCGTCGTGCCGTCGGACGGGCTGAAGTACGCCTCGACCGGGTGGCCGCCGATCGCGAAGTGGTGCGGCGTGTCGTCCAGCTTGCGCTGGCCGAAGCGCGACGCGCCCGAGTTGGGCACGCTCGTGTGGCTCCCCCACATCTCGTCGAACTCCATCGTGTAGACGTTCGCGAGCGCCGGGTCCTGGAACTCGATCGCGTTCTGCAGGTCGTTGTTCGTGCCGGGATCGGTCGGGTTCCACGAGCCCGTCCACACCCACACGCTCTCCGGAGCGCCGCCGTGCGCGTCGATCACGAAGAACTTGTCGTGCATGAGCCCGGTGCCGTTGTTGATCGGGTCGAAGCGGTCGGTGATGAGCGGGATGCCCGCCGACTGCAGCGCCGTGAAGCCCGACGCCGTGGAGTTGTCGTACTCGCAGACGATGCGCACGGCGACGCCGCGGTTCTTGGCCGCGATGAGCGCGTTGGCCAGCGTCGTGCCCGGCGTGCCACTCAGGTTGTAGATCGCGGCGTCCACCGAACGCTGCGCGGTGGCGATGCGGCCCGCGAGGATGGCCGTGAGGTCGGCGTTGCCGTTCGCCGCAACCGGGAAGGCGACCGACGTGTTCACCGACTTGTTGAAGTAGGCGTGGATCGCGCCGCTGGCCGCCGGCGGCGACGCCGTGCTGAAGACGCCGGTCGGCGAGAAGTTGCGGCCGTTCACGTCCTCCGAGCCCACGCTGTAGTAGTAGACCGTCGCCGGCAGCAGGCCGGTCACGGTGAGCGCGTGCGTCGTCACCGCCGTGAGGTCCACCGTGCTGTCGCCCAGCGCGGGCGTGGTGCCGAAGTGCACGATGCTGGTCGACGCGACGTCGGTGGTCCAGTTGAGCCGCACGGACGTCGCCGCGATCTGGTCTTCGCTCGGGCCCGCGGTGATGACCGGTCCCGGGTGGGCGATGATGTCGTCCGGCGTGCGCGGCGTGATCTCGTAGTCCGCCGTGTACGGCGGTCCGGGCGCCGGCGTGCCGGGCTTGAACTGCTTCAGGATGCCGATGATGTCGAACACCGCCGGCACCGCCGGGTAGGTCGCCGGGATGAAGATGTTCGCCGTGCCCGAGGCGTCCGTGATCGTGGACGCGACCGAGTTGTAGGTGACGCCGTTGATGCGGATCAGCCGGCTCTCGTTGGGCTCGGTGCCGTCCGCGTGGAACGTGGCGTTCAGCTCGGCGCAGGTCATCACGAGCGGATCCGGCACCGGATGGCCGCTCGAATGCACGGTCATCAGCGAGAAGTCCGGCTGCAGCTCGGTGAGCCCGCGGAACTGCAGGATCGAGCCCGTCACCGTGACGCTGTCCCCCGGCGCGAGCGTGACCGGGGCCAGCGCGGCGTTGAAGAGGTCGATCGCGCCGCTCACGTCCTGCAGGTAGACGTCCGTGCGCACGCTGCTCAGGTTGGCCGTCACGATGCCGGTCACCGTCGCTTCGGCGCCGACCGCGTACGGCGACGTCGCGACGCCCGTCGCGTCGTTCACGTGCAGCGAGACGATCGGCACCAGCTCGAGCACGCGCACGGCCGGCACGGGCGCGATCGACGTCAGCGTGCCCGTGGCGGTGGCGGTGCGCGTCGAAAGGAACGACGAGCCCTTGCTGGAAGGCGGCGTGATCGTCGAGATCGTGAGCGTGCCCGCGTCCACCGTGGTCAGCGCGGCACCGGTGACGAACACGGTGTCGCCCACCACCGACGGCGTCGCGGTCGCGAACGCCGCGCCGCTGAGCGCCACGTCCGCGAGCGAGTGCGACCACGTCCAGCCCGACGGGATCGTGACCGCGATGTTCGTGATCGTGTACGAGGAGTCCTGGCTGAACGCGAGCGCGACACTGCCCAGCGTCTGGCCCACGAAGGCCGTCGCCGGCGAGGCCACCGCGTGGCCCGTGCCGCTGCCGCCCACCGCGATCGCGGGTTCGGGCAGGTTCAGCGCGTTCTGCGGATTGCGGCCGTGCGTCTGCACCACGAAGTCGCTGCCGTTGACGTCGGTGTCCTGGCCGTTGCCGAGCAGCTCGTGCAGGCCGCCCGCCGCGAGCGAGTCCGCCGTGGATCCCGCGAGCGCCTTGCGCTCGACCGAGTTGTTGTTCGCGGACGTGCCGTGGTTGGGCGCGTCGACGCCACCCTCGGGATCGTTGCCCGTACCCCAGCCGATCTTGTCGACTTCGAGCGCGCCCGCGTCGAGGATGCGGATGTTGCCGTTGTCGGCCATGCCGGTGCCGGAGCCCCACGAACCCGACGTGAAGTCGGGCGTCACCGTGCCCACGTACGTCTGGTTGGCGATCAGGTAGAAGCCGTGCGCCGCGATCGTCGTGTTGGCCGGCAGCGTCGCGCGGTCGTTCCACACGGTGCCGGTGGCGGACTTGTACTGCAGTTTCCAGCCCGCGATGCTGATCGGTGCGGAGGTCGGGTTGTAGAGTTCGACGAATTCGTCGGTCGCCGCGGACGGCCCGCGGGTGGCGAACTCGCTGATGACGACGTGCGTGGCCGCGGCTCGCGCGAGGGGCGCGGTCACGAACGCCACGACGAGCGCGAGGCCCGCGGCGGCGAGGAAGCGTGGAACGAAGGGGCGCATGACGGCTCCAAGGATGAGTACTCGTGGGGAAGCGGGATGCCCCACGAGCGTAGCACGCCGGGGAGGCTCGGCCGCGCGGCATCGCCCGGCAGGAGCGCGGATGTTGCGCCCGGTCGAACGGGCGTTCGACCGGGCTTCCCGCCGGCGGGGTATGCGGCCTACCGGCGCCATCGATCCGCCTTCGGGTGGTGCTTCATCGAGCGCGTGATCGCCTTCCACTTCTTCTCCTCCGCCGCGCGGGCGGCGGCGTCCTGGCGCGTCTCGAGCCACCGCAGCTCGCGCTGCAGCTTGCACCACGACTCCCAGCGCTCTGCGGCGAGCGCTCCCGACTGGAGCGCCGCGCGCACGGCGCACCCGGGCTCGCGCTCGTGGCTGCAGTCGCGGAAGCGGCACGACCGCGCGAACTCGGCGATCTCGGGGAATGCGCCGTCCAACCCTTCGCCGTCGAGCCAGAGATCCAGCCGCCGCATGCCGGGCGTGTCGAGCAGCAGCGCGCCGCCCGGCAGCGGCACCAGCTCGCGATGCGTCGTCGTGTGGCGGCCGCGCGAATCGTCCTCGCGCACCGCTCCCGTCGCCTGGCGCTCGTCGCCGAGCAGCGCGTTGACGAGCGTGCTCTTGCCCACGCCCGACGAGCCGACGAGCGCGACCGTGCGTCCCGCGCCGAGCCACGGCGCGAGCGCATCGAGCCCCGCGCCCTCCAGTGCCGAGAGCGCGAGCACCGGCACGCCCGGCGCGAGCGCTTCGACCTCCGCCACGCGCGCGGCCGGATCGGCGTCGAGGTCCGCCTTGTTGAGCAGCAGCACCGGCTGCGCACCGCTCTCCCACGCGGTCGCGACGTAGCGTTCGATACGCCGCGGATTGAAGTCGGCGTCGAGGCCGCAGACGAGGAACACGGCGTCGACGTTGGCGGCGACGACCTGCGCTTCGACCGCGCGCCCGGGATCGTCGCGCACGAACGCGCTGGTGCGTGCGAGCACGGCGTGCACCTGCGTGGTGCCCGCCTCCGCGCGCACGGCGACCCAGTCGCCGACGGCCGGCCACTCGGCGCGCGAGGTCGCGTCGTGGCGGAAGCGCCCGGCGAGCACGGCGAGCCGTTCGCCCGCGGCGTCGAGCACGAGGTAGCGGTCCCGGTCCTCGCGCGCGACGCGCGCAGGCTCGAGGCCCTGTTCACGATGGACGGCGAACTGCGATGCGAACGTCTCGTTCCAGCCCAGCGACTCGAGAGTCATGACTTGGTGTGTGCCTTTCGGTGGGATCACGCGTGCGATGGGCGTGCGTCGGCACGCCCGCGGAGCGTCGGCGCGGGAAAGGCGTCACCGCGGCGCCAATGAAAAACGCCGCCCCTTCACGGGACGGCGCGGACACTTCGCTCGGGAGTCGGGAGCGGTGTCAGGCGCGATGCCGGAAGGGCCGTGACGCACGGGTCGTACGGGCAAGGGCTGCCATGTGCGGGCTCCTTTCGGCGATCGGCCGCGCGCACCACGCGCGCGGCGACGTCCCAACTCTAGCATTTCGCGGCCGGGGCCTGTCAATGGTGCGAGTCGTTTCGCGCCGCCGGGCCCGCCACCCGGGCGCCCCCCCGCATCCACTCCGCCGGGACGGCATCCGAATGGGCGTTCCATCCACCCGCAACCCCTCCGGAGGCAGCATGTCCATCCGTCCCGTGAAGCGCATCGTCGAATCCCAGCCCACGATGGAAGGCGCCGGGGTGAAGCTGCGCCGCGCGTTCGGATTCGGCGACACCGACGAGACCGATCCCTTCCTGCTGTTCGACGACTTCCGCAACGAGCGGCCCGCGGACTACATCAAGGGCTTCCCGTGGCATCCGCATCGCGGCATCGAGACGATCACGTATGTCCTCTCGGGCACCGTCGCGCACGGCGACAGCCTCGGCAACCACGGCACGCTCGGCTCCGGCGATATCCAGTGGATGACCGCGGGCAGCGGCATCCTGCACCAGGAGATGCCGCAGGGCGACGACCAGGGGCGCATGCACGGCTTCCAGCTGTGGGCGAACCTGCCCGCGTCGCAGAAGATGACGAAGCCGCGCTACCAGGACGTGCTCTCCAAGGACGTGGCCGAGGTCACGGACGACGACGGCACGCGCGTGCGCATCCTGTGCGGCGACTTCTGGGGCAAGCGTGGGCCGGTCGAAGGCATCGCGGCGGATCCGCAGTACCTCGACGTGTGGGTGCCGGCGGGCGTGCGCCGCACGCTGCCGATCGATACACGGCGGAACGCGTTCGCGTACGTGTTCGACGGCGAGGGCTCGTTCCGCGACGCCTCGGCGCCCCGCGCCGTGCTGACCGACGACGGCGGCCCCGTGGAGGATCCGGTCTACGACCGTACCGGCAACCGCTCGCTCGTCATGTTCGGTTCCGGCGACGAGATCACCGTGCAGGCGGGCGAGCAGGGCATCCGGTTCCTGCTCGTCTCCGGCCGGCCGATCGAGGAACCGGTGGCGTGGTACGGACCGATCGTCATGAACACGCGCGACGAACTGCGCCAGGCGATCGCCGAGCTCAACGACGGCACGTTCATCAAGCACGACTGATTCCCCCGAATGCGGCGGGGCGGCGCTCGACGGCGCCGCCCCTTTGCTTTTTCTGGTCGTCACGCGGCGCAACCCCTACCGTAAGCGCGTGGGTGCCGGCCTTCCGCCGGCGCGAGGAGGCGAACGATGGCGGTGACGTCGGCGAAGGCGGTGGTGGCGGACGCGCCCGTGCGCGTGGTGCCCAAGCATCATGCGCTGGTGCGGCTCGCGCACTGGGGCAACCTGCCGCTGCTGCTGGGTCTGGTGGCGAGCGGGCTCTCGATCTACTGGGCCTCGCCCGTGTTCCGGCACGCGCCCGATCCCGTGACGGGCCAGCGCGAGTACCTCGCCGACCTCGGCCTCCGCATCGCGGCGCTGCTGCGCGATCGCGGCGGCAACCCGGCGCACTGGATCTACGATCACTTCGGGCTCGGAACGGGACAGCTCGCGGCGGCGCTGCGGCTGCACTGGCTGCTCGCGTACGTCTTCATGGCGAACGGGGTGCTCTACGTGCTGGGGCTCGCCGCGGGCGGCGGCTGGCGCGCGCTGCTGCCACGGCGTGGCGACGTCGCCGAAGCGGCCGCGATGCTGCGCTACTACGCGGGCGTGCTGCCCATGGCGATCCGCCGCCGGCCCTGGCCGCACCCCGTGATCGCCGGCAAGTACAACGCGCTCCAGCGGAGCGCCTACGCGTCGATGCCGGTCTTCGGGCTGCTGGCCGTGCTGTCCGGCTGGGCCATGCACAAGCCGTCGCAGCTGGGGCTGCTCGAGCGCGCGTTCGGCAACTACGACGGCGCGCGCATCGTCCACTTCGCGTGCATGCTCGTGCTCGCGAGCTTCATGGTGCCGCACGTGATCCTCGTGATCGCCGACGGCTGGGACACGTTCCGCTCGATGGTGACGGGCTGGTCGAAGCGCGTGAAGGAGGACCACCATGGCTGACGCGCACGACGACGCGCCGCGCGACGACGCGCCGCAGGACGACGCCCAGCAGGACCTGGCCGCCCCGGAAGCCGTGACGCCACGCGCGGCCGAAGCCACGGCGCCCGACGCCGCACCGGCCGCGAGTGCGACGCCTGCGGCCCCGGAGGCCGCCGCCCCGGACGGGCCGGCAGTGGTGCCCGACACCGCACCGCCCACCGCACCGGCGCCTGCACCTGCGCCGAAGCCCGCTCCCGCGCCGCGCGCCGGCTCGCCGGAGCCGGCCGAGCGCGTGATCGAGGTGCCGAGCTCTCGCCTGGTCGCGCAGGCGCGCCGCGACTTCCTGCTCTTCGGCGCGGGCGCGCTCGCCGCCGCGACCGGGGCGTGGTTCCTGCTGCCCGATCGCACGAAGGGCCGGCTGCTGCCCGGCGCCGCGCGCGACCGGCTCGATTCGCTCGCCGCGCGCGTGGGGCTCACGCGCGAGCGGCGCGAGCGCGTGCTCGATCGCGCGCTCACGTTCGACGACGACGTCGCCGAAGCGCTCTACTCGCCGCGCCGGCTCGTGCGCACGTATTCGCGCGCCGACGTCACGCCGCTGCGCAACAACTACGATGGCCGCACGCCCGACGCGGCGATCCTGGCGAACTGGGTGCTCGAACTGCGCGGGCTGAAGGGCGGCGGCTCGGCACGACTCGCGTTGCCCGAGCTGCTCGCGCGCTTCCGCTCGTACGAGCAGGTGACGCGTTTCGTCTGCGTCGAGGGCTGGAGCGCGATCGCGTGGTGGCAGGGGCTGCGGTTCGCCGACCTGCTCGCGGCGTTCCCGCCGCGCGACGGCGCGCGCTGGGCCGCGATGCGCTCGGACGTGAACCTCGATCGTGCCGGGCGCTCGAACCCCTACTACGTCTCGATCGACCTCGGCACCGCGATGCACCCGCAGACGCTTCTGGCCACGCACTGGAGCGGCGCCCCGCTGCCGCTCGCGCACGGCGCGCCGCTGCGGCTGCTCGTGCCCGTGAAGCTCGGGCTCAAGAACATCAAGGCCATCACGTCGATCGAGTTCGGAGCGCACGAGCCTCCCGACTACTGGAACGAGCGCGGCTACTCCCGCTACGACGGGCTCTGAACCCGCCCGGGATCGACCGGCGCAACCCGAGCGATTCCAGCACCTTCCCGCCACGACCTCATCCGGGGCACGAGCCCGGGCCCGCCGAACCCCCGCCGCGATGTGACCCGCGGCGGGGCGCCGCTGTCTGAAGCCTCGCCCGCGCACAGCAGGCCCCTCCGGATCGCGGCACACCTCGCTCCGCACCGACACTCCCCCGGCCGCGATCCACCCTTTCCCTTCCGGAGCCCCTTCCATGCGTTCACTGCTCACCGAACTCATCGGCACCTTCTTCCTCGTGCTCACGATCGGCCTCACGGTGATCGGCGGCACGCCGCTCGCGCCGCTCGCGATCGGCGCCTCGCTCATGGTCATGGTCTACATGGGCGGCCACGTCTCTGGCGGGCACTACAACCCCGCCGTGACGCTCGCGGTGGCATTGCGCGGCAAGCTGCCCGGCAAGCAGGTCGTGCCGTACTGGATCGCGCAGGTGGCCGGCGCGGTGCTCGCGGCGCTGGCGGTGCACACGATCCTCGGCCGCACGTTCGCGCCCGCACCCGCAGAAGGCGCATCGCTCACCGCCGCGCTGCTCGTCGAGGTGCTCTACACGTTCGCGCTCGCACTGGTCGTGCTGAACGCCGCCACGTCGGAGGGCACGAAGGGGAACTCGTTCTACGGGCTCGCCATCGGCTTCACCGTCGTCGTCGCCGCGTTCGCGGGCGGCCCCGTCTCGGGCGGCGCGTTCAATCCCGCGGTCGGGCTCGGCCCCTCGCTGATCAACGCCATGCTCGGTGGCGGTTCGCTCCAGCACCTGTGGCTCTACCTGGTCGGCCCGCTCGCCGGCGGCGCGCTCGCTGCGCTCGTGTTCCGCGTGCAGGAAGCGAAGGCCTGACTCCCGCCCCTCGAGTCCTGTCCGAACGCCGGCCCGCAAACGCGGGCCGGCGTTCGCGTTGGCGGCCCCGGGCGCACGGCCGGCTGCGAAGGCCGTGGTGAGGCCCCGTTCGCAGGAGTAGGCTCCCGACGGGTTCAGGCCGCGTGTCCGCGGCATTCGGGGGAGGGCGCCGTGTCCCTCGGCCGTCTCGATCGGTTCACGTTGCTCGAGCGCATCGGCTCGGGTGCGACGGGAATCGTCTTTCGCGGGTGGGACCCCAGCCTGGAACGCGAGGTCGCGCTGAAGGTGCTCGCCTCCGCGCTCGCGATCGATCCGGTGCAGCGCGCGCGACTCCTGCGCGGCGCACGCGCCGAGGCACGGCTCGTCCACACCAACATCGCGGCCTGCCACGAGATCGGCGAAGCCGTGCCCGACCCGCCGGGGCTGCTCGCTCACGACGCGCGCGACGGCGCGCTGCCGTACGTGGCGATGGAGTTCGTGCCCGGTGAGGATCTCGATGCGCACATGCACGGCCGGCCACTGCCGCTGCGCGAGGCACTCGCGATCGCCGCGCAGATCGCCGCGGGCCTCGAGGCCGCACACGCGCGCGGCGTGGTGCACCGCGATCTCAAGCCCGGAAATGTGCGCGTGCGCGAGGACGGCGTCGTCAAGATCTGCGACTTCGGGCTCGCGCATCTCGGGCCGGATCCACGTGCCGCACCGGACGCGCCCACGCTGATCGTGGATCGCTCGGTGCCGGGGTTCGTGGGCACCGTGCTCTACATGGCACCGGAGCAGGCGTCGGGTGGCGTCGTCGATGCGCGCTCCGATCTCTTCTCGCTCGGCGTCGTCATGTACGAGATGGTCACCGGCCACCGGCCGTTCGGCGGCGCCGATCTCGCCTCCGCCCTGCACGCGATCGCCGAGCAGGAGCCGCCGCCGCTCGCGGCGTTCGCCGACGGCGTCCCCGCCCCGCTGCAGGCGCTGGTCACGCGACTGCTCGCCAAGCATCCCCGCGATCGCTGCGCGAGCGCGGCCGAGGTGCGCGAGGCGATCGAGGCGCTGCGCACGCGCGACGCCCCCGTGCCGCGCGCGGCGCGCCCGCGTCGTCCGCGTTCGCGCGTGCTGGCCGGGCTCGCCGGGGCCGCCCTGCTCGTCGCGGCGTTCGCGTGGTGGAGCCTCGAGGGCCGCATCCCGCTCGGGCACGCGACGCCGAGCCTCGCAGTGCTCGGCTTCGAGAATCTCTCCGGGGATTCGGCCGTCGCGGCGCTCGGCGCCGGGCTCGCCGCCGATCTCGCGGGCGAGCTGGTGCAGGCGCACCACGTGAACGTCTCGCCCGAGGTCGACGTCCTGCACCTGCCGGCGGCCGAACGGACGCCGCAGGGCGCCGCGAGACGGCTCGGCGTGAGCGCGGTGCTGACCGGCACGCTGCGCCGCAGCGGCGACGCCGGCCGGCTGCAGGCCCAGTTGGTCGACGGACACACGGGCTTCGTCACGTGGTCGGCGAGCTACGCCCTCGCGCCGGCGACCGCGTACGCGGTGAAGCAGCAGCTCGCGGTGGCGCTCGCCGGCGCGCTCGGGCGGCCCGCGCTCGCCCGCGGGGCCGCGGGCGCCGTGCCCGCGCCCCCGGCGGACGCCTACGCGAGCTACCTGCGCGGCCTGCAGGCGCTCGCCGATCTCGACGATCCCGGCGCGCGGGAACGTGCGGACGAAGCGTTCGCGCGCGCGACCGAACTCGCGCCGGCGTTCGCGCTCGCGTGGGCCGGACGCGCCCGGGCGCTGGCGTGGCGCTACGACCACGAGAAGCGTCCCGCGCTGCTCGCGGAGGCGGACGCGTGTGTCGCGCGAGCGCTCGTGCTCGCACCGGAGCTCGGCCCGGCGCGGCTGGCGCGGGCACGCGTGCAGCGCGCGCGGGGCCAGTTCGCACCGGCGATCGCCGATCTCGACGCGATGACGCGCGCGAACCCCGCCGACGACGACGCCTGGGTGACGCTCGCCTCGGTGCGCGCGCAGGCCGGCGACGTCGCGGGCGCCGACACCTGCCTGCTGCGCGCCGTCGTGCTCCGGCCGGCATCCGTGCCCGCGTGGCGCGCGCTCGCGAACCTGCGGCTGCGCAGCGGCCGCTACGCCGCCGCGCGCGAGGCGTTCGCACGCGTGATCGCGCTCGAGCCCGGACAGAACGCCGGCTGGGTCGGGCTCGCGTCCGCCGACCTGATGGAGGGCCGCTTCGCCGAGGCCGCCGCGGCGTTCCGCCGGCTCCCGCGCCAGGTGACCAGCGCGGCGCTCGCGTCGAACATGGCCACCGCGTTCTACTTCTCGGGCCGGCTCGACGAGGCCCTCGGGGCGGCCCGGCTCGCGGTGGCGCTCGAACCGAAGAACTCCACGCTGCGCGCGAACCTCGGCGACTGCCTGCGCCGCCTGAAACGCGCCGACGAGGCGCACGCGGAGTACGCGGGCGCCGTCGCGCTCGACATGGCCGACCTGCGCGTCGCGCCGCACGACCCGCGGGCGCTGGCGCTCGCGGTGCTCCACCTCGCCCAGTCCGGTGCGTGCGAGCGCGCGTGGAGCACGTACCGCACGCACCGCACGCTCATGCCGGACCGCGACGTGGAGGTGCAGCGCTGCCTCGCGAAGGCGTTCGCGCTCTGCGGGCGGCGGGACGAGGCCGTGGCGGCGCTGCGCTGCATGGCGGCGCAGGGCGCCACCACGGACCTCCTGCGGGCCGAGGACGAGTTCGCGTCGTTGCGAAGCGATTCGGGTTTTCGCGCACTCTTCCCTCCCGCCCCGCAGGTGCCCGCGCCGCCTACGGACCGTCCTCGATGATGATCATCGGATCGAGCGTCACGGGCGCGTGCAGATGGCCGCCCTCCACCGTGATGTCGTAACGCCACTCGAAGCGCGCTCCCGGCTTGCGGAGCGGCACCGGCAGCCGCGCCGAACCACTCGCCACGGCGGGACCCTCGTGGTCGAGCACGAATGCGCTGTAGTGGAAGTAGTGACCCTGCGGCGGAGACGTCTTGGCCTGGATGCGCAGCACCTCGCCCCGGCGCAGGTCGTCGACGACCCACAGCACCTGCCGCGCGATGCGCACGGGCGGACGCGGCAGCCGGCCCGGCACCCGCTCGCCCGACGGACGCGCGTGGATCACCGGCGGATGATGGTCGTCGGGATGCACGACGATCCCCTCGGGCGTGCCGTGGAGGTCACGGCGGACGGTGATGCGAACGGGGATCGCGTCGTCGACGTGAATGACCGCCGATCCCATGCGCGGCTTGAGCACGGAAGCGATCGCGTGGCTCATCGCAGCCCCTTCCCGGGCGCACGGGGCGTCGCGTCGCGGTGCTCGGGGTTGGGGGCGACCGGGAGCACCGGGGGCGCCGGTGCGTCCTTGAGGCCTCGAACGATCCGCCCGCCCTGCGCCACCGTCAAGCGCGGTCCGGACCGCGTGAATCGCGCCCGCTACGTGCGCTCGAGGACGGCGGCGAGCTCGGCGGTCGTGCTCGCGCTCACCCCCAGGTCGCGCAGCCGGCCGTCGCCCAGGCCGTAGATCCAGCCGTGCACGGTGAGCGGCTGCCGGCGCGCCCAGGCGTCCTGCACGATCGTGGTCTCGCACACGTTCGCGACCTGCGCGACCACGTTGAGCTCGCAGAGGCGGTCGACACGCGCGCCCTCGTCGGGCAGCGCCGCCAGTTCGTCGCGGTGCCGGTCGCGCACGTCCTGCACGTGGCGCAGCCAGTTGTCGATCAGGCCGAGGCGGTCGCCGCGCAGCGCGGCCCCCACACCGCCGCAGCCGTAGTGCCCGCACACGATCACGTCGCGGATCTTCAGCACGTCGACCGCGAACTGGAGCACGCTCAGGCAGTTGAGGTCGGTGTGCACGACCACGTTCGCGACGTTGCGGTGCACGAACAGTTCGCCCGGCAGCAGCCCGACGATCTGGTTCGCGGGCACGCGGCTGTCCGAGCAGCCGATCCACAGGTAACCCGGCGCCTGCTGGCGCGCGAGCGTCGGGAAGAACTCCGGGTCACGCGCGGTGAGGTCCGCGGCCCACGACCGGTTGCGTTCGAGCAGCTCGTCGAGCGTGCGCATGCTGCGTCTCCGAGGGGGTTCGTGCCGCGGCCGGCGGTCAGTCGAACTTGACGCTCAGCGACTCCTGCGCCTTCTTGAGCTTCTCGAGCGTCTCTTCCAGCGCCTCGAGCCGCGCCTTCTCCTTCTCGACGATCTCGGGCCGGGCCTTGGCGAGGAAGTCCTGGTTGCGGAGCTTCTTGCGCACGCCCTCGAGATCGGTCAGCAGCTTCTCGGCGTCGCGCGCCAGCCGCGCGCGCTCCTCGTCGAGGTCGACGAGACCGGCGAGCGGCAGGAACACCTCGGCGCCCTGCACGACCGCCGACGCGGCGACCTTGGGCCGCGCGCCGTCACGGGCGAGCGTCAGCGTCTCGATGCGCGCCAGCCCCAGCAGCTGGCCCTGCAGCCGCTCGAGCAGCTCGAGCTGCGCCTCGGTGCCGCGGACCACGACCGGCACCGAACGCCCGGGCGCGATCTTCTGCTCCGCGCGCAGGTTCCGCACCGCGACCACGACCTCCTGCAGGAAGCCGACCTCGCGCTCGACGCCGGCGTCGAACCACGACTTCTTCGCGCGCGGCCACGAGGCCGTCGCGAGCGTCTCGCCGTCGTGCGGGATCGCCTGCCACAGCTCTTCCGAGACGTGCGGCATGAACGGGTGCATGAGCCGCAGGATGCCGTCGAGCACCTTCCACGCCACCCAGCGCGCGGTGCGCAGGTCGGCCTTCTCGGACGCCGTCATCGCGTCGCCCTTGTCGGCGAGCGCCCAGCGCGGCTTGGCCATCTCGAGGTACCAGTCGCAGTACTCGTTCCACGCGAAGTGGTAGAGCGCCTGCGCGGCCTCGGCGAAGCGGTACGTCTTGAGGTTCCGCGTCACGCCCTTGGTGGCGTTCGCGAAGCGCGACAGGATCCAGCGGTCGGCGAGCGTCAGCTGCAACTGCGACTCGCGCACCGGGGCGAGGTTCTCGTCGCCGAGGCGCATGAGCACCAGCTTGGCCGCGTTCCACATCTTGTTCGCGAAGAACTTGCCCGTCTCCAGGCGCTTCTCGTCGAACAGCAGGTCCTGCCCCGTCGGCGTCTGGATCATCGTGAAGCGCACGGCGTCGGCGCCGTACTTGTCGATCATCGCGAGCGGGTCGGGCGAGTTGCCGAGCGACTTGCTCATCTTGCGGCCCTGCGCGTCGCGCACGATGCTCGTGAAGTAGACGTGCGCGAACGGCGCCTCGCCGAGGAAGTGGTAGCCGGCCATGATCATGCGCGCGACCCAGAAGAAGATGATGTCGCTGCCCGTGACCATGAGGCTGTTCGGATAGAAGCGCTCGAGGTCCGGCGTCTTCTCGGGCCAGCCCAGCGTGGCGAACGGCCACAGCCACGAGCTGAACCACGTGTCGAGCACGTCCTCGTCCTGGCGCCAGCCCTCGCCCTCGGGCTGTTCCAGCGAGACGACCATCTCCTGGCCGCGATACCACACCGGGATCCGGTGGCCCCACCACAGCTGCCGCGAGATGCACCAGTCGCGGATGTTCTCGAGCCAGTGGAGGTAGACCTTCTTCCACCGGGCCGGGAACATCTTCACCTTGCCCTTCTTCGCCGCCTCGATCGCGGGCGCCGCGAGCGGCGCCATCTTCACGAACCACTGCCACGACAGGTACGGCTCGATGACCGTGCCGCAGCGCGAGCAATGGCCCACGCTGTTCACGTGCGGCTCCACCTTCTCGAGGTAGCCCGCGTCCTGCAGCGCCGCCACGATGCGCTTGCGCGCCTCGAAGCGGTCGAGGCCGCGGAAGTCACCGGCGTTCTCGTTCATGACGCCGGTCTCGTCCATCACCACGAGTTCGGGCAGGCCGTGACGCTTGCCGGTCTCGAAGTCGTTCGGGTCGTGGGCCGGCGTCACCTTCACCGCGCCCGTGCCGAACTTGGGATCGACCATCGCGTCGGCGACGATCGGGATCTCGCGGCGCACGAGCGGCAGCACGGCCGTCTTGCCGACCAGCTTCCTGTAGCGCGTGTCCTTGGGGCTCACCGCCACGCCCGTGTCGCCGAGCATGGTCTCGGGCCGCGTCGTCGCGACCACGATGAACTTGTCGCTGTCCTTGAGCGGATAGCGGATGTGCCACAGCGAGCCCTGCGACTCCTTGTGATCCACCTCTTCGTCCGAGAGCGCGGTCTGGCAGCGCGGGCACCAGTTGACGATGTAGTGGCCGCGGTAGATCAGCCCCTGGTCGTAGAGCGTCTTGAAGACGTGCAGCACCGCGTGCGAGTAGCCCTCGTCGAGCGTGAAGCGCTCGCGCGACCAGTCGGGCGACGTGCCGAGCCGGCGCTCCTGCTGGAAGATCAGGCCGCCGTACTGCTCCTTCCATGCCCACACTTCGCGCAGGAAGCCTTCGCGCCCGAGATCGTGCCGGCTCTTCTTCTCGGCGCGCAGCTTCTTCTCGACCACGTTCTGGGTCGCGATGCCCGCGTGATCCATGCCGGGGATGTAGAGCGTCTCGCGCCCTTCCATTCGCTGCCAGCGGATGATGCAGTCGCGGATGGATTCGCCCAGCAGGTGGCCCATGGTGAGCGAACCCGTGACGTTGGGCGGCGGAATGGCGATGACGAACGGGTCCTTGCCCTCGGTGGCCCGGGGCTGGAACACCCCGCGCTCCTCCCAGAACGAATAGCGGGCGGGCTCGATGCGGCCGGGTTCGTAGGGTGAAGCGAGCGCCTCGGGGTTACCGGGACGCATAGGCGGGCCTCCTGGCGAAGGGCCCGGCGGCGGGCGCGTGGCGCGGGCGGCTCGGGGCCGCCCCGGCCTGCCGGGCCGAAGACGTGGCGGGCGACGTTACCGGCCGCCCCGGCCGCGGGTCAAATCCGGGCCGCCCGGGCGTCCCCGGAGCCGCCGTGCGGTTCATGGCCGCAGCAACCAGGCGCGCGCGGCGTCGCGATCGGCGAACACGAGGCATTCGAGGCCCGTGTCCGCGATCATCGCCTGCCACTGGCGGCACATGCCGTACACGCTGGGCGACGAGGCGACGAGCGCCATGCGTCCGCCCTGCAGGCGGGGCCCCTGCTGCTCGCGCGTCATCGACGTGCTGCGCCAGAGCGAGTCGCTGGAGATGCGGATCTCGGTGACGTCGGTCCAGTCCGCGAGCACGCGCCCGGGCTGCACGGCGCCCGAGGTCGCCGTGAAGAACTCGGCGTGAGCGCCGAAGTACTCGGCCTCGGTCACCACGCCGCGACCGGCGACCGTCAGCATCCGGCCGTCGTCCGAAAGGCTCCACGTCACCGGCATGCGCACTCCGAGCGTGCGTCCGCACGTTCCCGGAAGACTTCCGCGAGCGGGGCCGGCGCGGCGGATCCGGGACATGCACGCACGCGACGTTAGGACGCGCGTACGGCCGGGTCAACGCGCCGCGTTGCGCCCCGCGCGCATCGTCCCTAGCATCGCGCGCCATGCGAATCCGCCGCGCCACTTCCGCTCTCGCCGCCCTCCTCTGCGCGACCGTGCTCGGGCCGCGCCAGGCGCTCGCCGTGCCCGAGCAGTTCGTGCCCGTGAACGATCGCGTGCTCGCCGAACTGCGCGTGCTCGACCTCTACGATCCCGCGCTCGCGCCGGGCCGCGTGGCGCTCCCCCACCTGGGCTCGGGGCCGTGGCAGGTGGCGGAGATCCTGCGGCCGCCCGCGTCCGGCGACTCCCGGCTCGCGATCCCGACGGGGGCGCGCGGGATCGCGCTCACGCGCGTGCTGCGCGCGCTGCATCGCGACGAAGCGTTCCACGCCACGCCGGATCCGCTGCCCACGTGGCCGCGCGTCGCGACCGGCGACTGGCCGGAGGACCGGTTGCGCATGGAGCTCTCGGCCGGGCTCGAGGGCGAGGGCGATTTCACGCGCGCCGCGGGCCACGACGACGCGCGCGCCGTCGACGGCACGGGCCTGCACGTGCGCACGGGCGTCCGGCTCGACCGCTGGCTCGCGTACTCGCACCTCTACTTCGGCGAGTTGCGCGGCGTCGGTGCGTTCGGCGACGCGCTCGTCACCAACACGAATTTCGCGACCAGCACCGAGGAGAGCTACCTCGCCTACACGGCCGGCGACGCGTGGAGCGCGCAACTCGGGCGCAGCCGCTGGGCGTGGGGACCGGGCGAAGAGGGCTCGCTGCTGCTCTCGCGCACCATGGCGCCGATCTCGGGGCTCGCGCTCGCGGCGCACCTGCGGCCTCTGCGCGCCGACGGCTTCGTGCTCAACGCCACGGTCGATCCCGGCACCGGCGAGCAGCTCGCCGCGCACCGCGTGGAGTGGCAGCCGCGCGTGTGGGCGCGGCTCGGGCTGAGCGAGGCCGCGCGCTACCGCGCGGGCGGCTGGCAGGGGCTCTACCTCGCCGGCGTGATCCCGTACGCGATCGTGCAGAAGCTGCTCGACCAGGACCACCGCGATTCCACCGACGCGCTGCGCAACAACGTCATGGTCGCCGCCGACGCGTCGCTGCGCATCGCCGACGGCTCGCGGATCTACGGCGAGGTGCTGGTCGACGACCTGCACGCGCGCGTCGGCAGCAACCCGGACAAGTACGCCTGGCAGGCCGGCTGGAGCGGCACCGGCGACGTGAGCGGCACGCGGCTCGCGTGGAACGTCGAGGGCACGTGGCTCTCGCGCTACGTCTACACGTCGTACTTCGGGCGCAGCTACGCGGCGCAGGGCCGGCCGCTGGGCTTTCCCACCGGCCCCGGCTCGCGGCGCTTCCGCGCACGCGTCACGTGGGATCCCGACGCGGACTGGTCGTTCGGGGTGATCGCCGCGCGCACCGAGCACGGCGCCGAGGGCCTCGCGGATCCGTTCGTGTTCGGCACGCCCGTGCCCGACGTCGGCTCGCTCGCCGCGCCCGTCACGCGCACGCGCAGCGTGGACGCATCGGCGCGCTGGTGGCCTTCGGGCGGCGTCGACTTCGAGCTGCGCGCGGGCCGCGTGTGGAGCACCGGCACGCCGGACACGTGGCGCGGCGCGGTGGTGTTCCAGCTCACGCGCTGAACGCCACGCGCGGTTCGCACTTGGCACGGCGAGGCGTCTTCGGCTAGAAAGCGAAGATGCTCTCCATCTCCGAACGCATCGCGAAGGAACTCACCGCCCGTCCCGCCCAGGTCGAAGCCGCCGTCGCACTGCTCGACGGCGGTGCCACCGTCCCTTTCGTCGCCCGCTACCGCAAGGAAGCCACCGGCGGCCTCGACGACACGCAGCTGCGCACGCTCGAGGAACGCCTCGGCTACCTGCGCGAACTCGAGGAGCGCCGCACGGCGATCCTCGCGAGCATCGGCGAACAGGGCAAGCTCACACCCGCGCTGGAGGAAGCCGTGCGCGGCGCCGAGACCAAGACGGCGCTCGAGGATCTCTACCTTCCCTACAAGCCCAAGCGCCGCACCAAGGCGCAAATCGCGCGCGAGGCCGGGCTCGAACCGCTCGCGAGCACTCTGCTCGGTGCGCCCGAGACCGAGCCCGAAGCGGCCGCGGGCGCGTTCCTGAACGCCGAGGCCGGCTTCGCCGACGCGAAGGCGGCGCTCGAGGGCGCGCGGCAGATCCTGATCGAGCGCTTCTCCGAAGACGCCGCGCTGGTCGGCCGGCTGCGCGAGCGCGTGCGCCGCGAAGGCGCGATGCGCGCGAAGGCGACGAAGGACCTGAAACCCGAGCAGCAGGCCGAGGCCGCGCGCTTCGCCGACTACTTCGACTACTCCGAGCCGCTCCACCGCATCCCGTCGCACCGCGCGCTCGCGCTGCTGCGCGGGCGCTCGCTCGGGCTGCTCGACGTCGCGCTCGAACCCGAGCCGGCGCGCGCCGAGGGCGAGCCGTCGGCGTTCGAGGCCGCGGTCGCGGCCCACGTCGGGGTCGCGAATCGCGGCCGCGCGGCCGACCGCTGGCTCGCCGACACCGTGCGGCTCGCGTGGCGCGCGCGGATGATGATCCACCTCGAGGTCGACCTGATCGGCGAACTGCGCGCGGCGGCCGAGCAGGAGGCGATCCGCGTGTTCGGCCTCAACCTGCGCGACCTGCTGCTCGCCGCCCCCGCGGGCGCGCGGCCGACGATGGGCCTCGATCCCGGCCTGCGCACGGGCGTCAAGGTCGCGGTGGTCGACGGCACCGGCAAGCTGCTCGAGACCGCGACGATCTATCCGCACGCGCCGCGGCACGATCGCGACGGCTCGCTCACCACGCTCGCGAAGCTCGCGGCGCGGCACGGCGTCGCGCTCGTGAGCATCGGCAACGGCACCGCCTCGCGCGAGACCGACCAGCTCGCCGCCGATCTCCAGCAGCGGCATCCCGAGCTGCGCCTCTCGCGCGTGGTCGTGTCCGAGGCCGGCGCGTCCGTCTACTCGGCCAGCGAACTCGCGGCGCGCGAGTTCCCCGACCTCGACGTCAGCCTGCGCGGCGCCGTGTCGATCGCCCGACGGCTGCAGGACCCGCTGGCGGAGCTGGTGAAGATCGACCCCAAGTCGATCGGCGTCGGCCAGTACCAGCACGACGTGAACCCGGTGCAGCTCGCCCGCGCGCTCGACGCGACGGTCGAGGACTGCGTGAACGCGGTCGGCGTCGAGCTCAACACCGCCTCCGCGCCGTTGCTCGCGCGCGTCTCGGGCCTCAACAGCTCGCTCGCGCAGCGCATCGTGGAGCACCGCGACGCGCACGGCCCGTTCCCGGACCGGCGCGCCCTGCTGAAGGTGCCGCGGCTCGGCGAGAAGGCGTTCGAGCAGGCCGCCGGCTTCCTGCGCATCCGCGGCGGCGCCAATCCGCTCGACGCGTCGGCCGTGCACCCCGAGGCCTACCCCGTCGTGGAGCGGCTGCTCCAGCGCACGGGCCGGCCGATCGAACAGGTGATCGGGGACGGCGCGTTCCTGCGCAAGCTCGACCCGCGCGAGCTGACCGACGAGCGTTTCGGCGTGCCGACGGTGAAGGACATCCTCGCCGAGCTCGAGAGGCCCGGCCGCGATCCACGCCCCGAGTTCCGCACCGCGTCGTTCCGCGACGACGTGCGCGAGCTCGAGGACTTGAAGCCCGGCATGGTGCTCGAGGGCGTGGTGACCAACGTCACCAACTTCGGCGCGTTCGTGGACGTGGGCGTGCACCAGGACGGGCTCGTGCACGTCTCCAAGCTCGCGAAGCGTTTCGTGAAGGATCCGCGCGAGGTGGTGAAGGCCGGCGACGTGGTCACGGCCAAGGTACTGGGCGTGGACCTCGCGCGCCGGCGCGCCTCGCTCACGCTGCGGCTCGACGACCCGGTGACGGCGTAACGGCACGCACGGCACGCGAACGGCGGCCGGCTCGCTCGAGCCGGCCGCCGATTCGTTCCTGCGCGAGGCGCGTCAGCGAACGCGCACGATCCGGCGCACCGCGTCCAGACCTTCGGTGCGAGCGCGCACGAGGTAGACGCCCGCGGGCGCGCTCCCGTGCCCCGCGTCCCAGCACAGCGCATGACGGCCCGCGGGCAGGACGCCGCGCGCGAGCACGCCGACTTCGCGGCCCGCGACGTCGTACACCGTGACGTCCACGGCCTGTGCTCGCGGCAGCCCGAGCTCGAAGCGGACGTCCCCGTGCGAGGGGTTCGGCCACGCGGCCGAGAACGCGACCGACACCGGCAGCGCGTCGCCGACGCCCGCCACCGGATCGGTCACGACGACCGGCGTGACGGTCGGAGCGCTGGTGAGCGTGCTCGCCGCGTCGCGTGCACGGAACGTGAGCGACGACGTGGCCGGGCGCGTCACGGTCCACGCGAACGACGTGCCGGGCACGTCGCGCGCGATCGTCTCCCACGTGGCGCCGCCGTTCCGCGACGCCTGCAGGTCCACGAGGAACACGTTCGGGCTCTTGGTCCACGTGAGAGCGTGCGTTTCGTCGACGGCCCACGTGGTCGCGGCCGCCGCGGGGCTCGCGCCAGTCACTGCGCCCGGCGCGGGCGGCGTGAACGAGACGAAGCGCGAGAAGCTCGTGCACGGGTCGCCGGCCAGCAGCGCGAGCCCGGGCGTGGCCGCCCCGCCGAGCACGACGTCGGGGCTGCCGTCCCGATTGAAGTCCGAAAGGAGCAGGCCTCGCACCGTGGGCAGTCCGGTGAAGGCTTCGCCGACGTACTCGAACACGAACCCGCCACGGTTGAGCATGCCCCGCAGGCCCCTGCCACCGTCGGCGGTGTTCGCGACGAGGTCCGGGAGCGCATCTCCGTTGAGGTCCGCGACGGCGAGCTCGTCCCCCAGGACGTTGGGCAGCAGGCCGTCGGTGGGAAGGCCGAAGATGCCCATCGGGTGGCCGTTGACGGCGAGTCCCGGCAGGATCCGCAGCATGTTCGTCGTCGAAACGGCGATGTCGAGCACGCCGTCGCCGTCGAAGTCCGCGATCGTGGGCGCCCCGAGGAGGTGCGTCAGGTCGTAGACAGTCGTCCCGCCGGCGCCCGGAACGTAGTGGTGATTGCTTCCCGTGAAGCCGCCGAGCGCGACCATGACGGCCCCCGTCGACTTCTGCGTGGCGATGACGTCGAGATCGCCGTCCTGGTCCACATCGACGACGCAGATGCGCCCCGGAGCGATCGGGCAGGAGAGCACGGCCTGGCCGCCGAAGCCGCCGTCACCGACGCCGTTCTGGCCCGTGCCGAAACGCGTCTCGATCCGGGACGTGCCCGGTTCCGAGGCGAACACGTCCTCGATGCCGTCGAGATCGGCGTCGCCGATCGCGACGTCGAGAGTCGTGTCCGCGTTCCCGAAGCCCGTGGCCGTGCCGAGCACACCCCCGCTCGTATCGAGCAGCACCTGGAACCCGCTCGCCGAGTTGGTCACCACGTCCGGCCGCCCATCTTCGTTGAGGTCGCCCAGCGCGAGCCGGGTGGCGGCCTGCTCCGTGGGGTAGGCCACGGGTGGCGCGAACGTTCCGTTGCCGATGCCGCCGCTGCCCAGCCCGAGGTGGACGTCCACGCCGGGGTTCGTCGCGGCGACGAGATCCTCGATGCCGTCGCCGTCGAAGTCGGCGGCCGCCACGTCGTACGGGAAGCCACCCGAGGGAAGCAGGATCGCCGGGTCGAAGCGCTCGCAGATCGCGACGTCCTCGGCGCTCGTGTCGGCCGCGGCCGGACTCGTGCTGGCGACGATCACGCGCAGGTTGGTGACCTGCGTGTCCGGCGGCATCCACGCGAACGCGCCCGTGCCCGGGACGTTGCTCGCGATCGGCCGCGCGGGACCGTTGCCGATGCGGTACGACAGCGACACGGTGGGCGTTCCGGGCGTGATCCAGCGAATCGTGTCCGGCGCGAACGCCGTGACCGTGCCACCGGAGGGATGCGTGACGAGGATCCCGTGCGTCGCGACCACGAACGATGCGTTCGTGGCATCGGAGACGCCGCGACGCTGCGCATCGACGACGCGCAGGCGTGCGGCACCCGTCACGGGCGGCGCCACGTCCCACGTGAACAGCTTGCCCATGGCGTTGCGGACGAGCGGCCGCCAGTGCGCGCCGTCGTCGCGCGACACCTCGACGTCCACGAGCGGGATGTTGTCCGAGCGGGTGTGCAACACGGTCGTGGCGTTCCCCACGCTCAGGAACTCGCCACCGTTCGGAGTCGAGAGAACGAGCTGCGACGGCCCGACGTTCGGGCACCCACCCCGCAGCACGGTCACATTGGTGTTGCTCGAGTTCGCGCAGAGGGCATCCACCTCGCCGTCGCCGTTCACGTCGCCCATCGCGAGCATGAGCGGGGCGCGGCCCGCCACGAACGGCGTTCCGGTGGTGAACGTGCCGCTGCCGTTGCCGTGGAGGATCACCGCCGTGTGGAGCGTGTTGGAGATCACGACCAGGTCGACCTTGCCGTCGGCGTCGACGTCCGAGGCCTTCACGTCGATCGCGTTGCCGCCGATCGAGATGTTGCTCACACCGCCGAACGTGCCGTCGCCGACGTCGCCGGTGCCTTTGCCGAACAGGACGCCCACACCCACGGACGAGTTGCACGACACCGCCAGATCGGCGATGCCGTTTCCATCGAAGTCGGCGGACGTGATCCCGATCGGCGTCGAGCCGACCGGGTAGGCGACGGCCGGGGCGAACGTGCCGTCACCCTTCCCGCCACTGCCGTTGCCGAGCAGCACGGTGACGCTCGGCGTCGTCGCATTCCCGTTCGTGTTGGCGAGATCGAGGATGCCGTCCTCATTGAAGTCCCCGGCCACGAGCCGCGAAGGGCTCACGCCCACCGCGTAGGCGACGGGTGCGGCGAACGTGGCGTCGCCGGTGCCATTGTCGCCGTTGCCGCGCAGGATCGACACCGTGTTCGCGAGCCCGTCCAGCACGGCGAGATCGAGGATCCCATCCTCGTCGAAGTCGGCCGCGACGAGGTCGCGTGCGCCGGGGCCCGCGGGGTAGTTGACCGCAGCGGTGAAGGTGCTGTCCCAGTGGCCGTTCGTTCCGTGGCCCCGCAGGACGCTCACGAAGTTGCTGATCGTGACGGCGAGATCGAGGAGCCCGTCCCCGTCGAAGTCTTCGACCGCGACGTTGCGGCCGCCGCTGCCGATCAGGACCGACTCGGCAGGCCGGAACGAGCCCGTGCCCGTGCCGCGACAGATCGAGATCCCGATCGCGTTCGGAATCACGAGATCCAGCGCGCCGTCGAAGTCGAGATCGGCGAGCCGGACGTCGTTCGCGCCGAGCATCAGGGTCGTGCTGTCGGTGAGCGCGAGCGAGCTGCACACCGAGAACACGGCGTTGCTGCTGTCGGCGATCGTCCCGGTCGTCACGTCGGAGGCGTACACCTTCACCGCGTTCGAGCGCAGGTCGGGCACCGCCCACGCGAACGTGCCGTCGTTCGCCGTGGAGGAGGTGATCGTGACGCGCGGCTGGCCCACGACCGCGTATTCGAGCCGGATGTTGGAGAGGCTGGAGACGTCTCCCAGCTGAGTGCTGGTCCACGTGAGGTTCGACGTCGAGAAGGGAACCAGCGTCTCGCCTCCGTTCGGCGCCGTCACGGTGAGCGTGGGGCCGCCGAGACCGCCGGAGCTCGTCCGGTGCGAGACGTAGACGTCCGGGTTTCCCGCAATCCGGTTGTCGTCCCAGCCCACGAAGACGCCACCGAAGCCGTCGGCGGCGAGCACGGGCGACGTCTGGATGTTGTCGTTGAGCAGGAGACTGCCGGACTTGTTGAGCCAGTCGCTCCACACGATCGTGCCCGCGAACGCGACGCGCGCCAGATAGATGTCCCCGTTGTCGAAGAGCCAGGAGCGGTAGGCCACCAGCAGTGCGCCCGAATCGGTCGCTTCGACCCGCACCTGCTCGAGCGAGCCCGGCATCGTGTCGATCGGGGCCCCGGCCGTCGCGAGCTGGCGCGCTCCCGTCCCACTCAACCGCTGCACGTACGCGTCCTGGAAATGGTGGATGCCGTTCGGCGCCGGCCGGTTGTAGTCGCGGGCGTCGATCCACGCGACCCACAGTCCGGTCACCGCGTCGCTCGCGAGCCGCGGTTGCGCGAGTACGCCCGGGTAGTTGCTCCACGCCGTCGCGGGGAACGCCGCGACCGTCGCGCCGGTGGTATTCGCGCCCCATTGCAGCACGCCCGAGCCATCCAGGCGCTGGGCATGGATGCCGTCGCTGGTCGTCGTCGTGTGGCGCCAGACGACGTAGAGGTCCGTCCCGGTCGAGAGCGCATCCATGTCGTCGAGGGCCACGCTGGCGGATGACTGGACGACCACGCCGTTCGCGCCCCACTGCACGGCACCGTTGGACGCGAACCGGTTCGCCGAGATGCGGCCGAAGGTGCCGATTCCCGCGAGCGGCGAGTTGAGTGCGGGCCACACGATCCAGCCGCCACCCCCACCGTCGGAGAAGAGCTGCAGCGGTGAAGCGCTCGCGGGCACGAGGTCGGTACTCACCTGCGCCTGCATGCCGATGAAGGGCAGGAAGCCGTTTCCCTGGATCCGGATGTCGACGACCCGGACGCCCGCCGTAGCGGTGTAACGCGCCGCGAGGAGCAGGTGCGTGCTGCCCACGCCACGCGCGATCACGGGCCCTCCCGGCACCGCGGTCCCGATCTCGCCCATCGCGGCGAACCCGCCGGCGGTGCCCATCTCGACGCCGTTGCGGTCGTAGTGCTGCGCGCGCACGGTGGTGGTGCCACCGCCGGTGTCGAGCCACGCGATCCAGACGCCACCCAGGCTGTCGGGAAGCACCTGCGGCACGGAGGCGCCGTTGCCGCCCTCGTTCACCTTGAGGCCGTTGGTCCCCCAGAGCCGGTTCCCGGTGATGCCGTCGATGTGGTTGATCCGGATCGAGTCACCGCTGTTGGTCGTGTACGCGACGAACACGCCGCCGCGGCCGTCCGGCGCCACCGCGCTGCCGGGCGTGTCGTACAGGTACCCGATGGACTGGGTGCCGGAGTTGTTCGCGACGGGCGTCCCGTCGCTCGCCCAGTTGGCGAACGCGGGCCGGGCCAGCGGGAGCGCGAGGACGGCTCCGAGAACGAGCAGCAGCAGGCGGGCACGTGGGGACATGGGGCTTCCTCCGGTGAAGAGCGGTCGGCCGGGACGGGTCCGGCGAGTGGGACCGCGAAGCCCCGCGGGAAATCACACCGCGATGAAGATTGCGCCGGCCGGAGGTGCCGGCGGGGCGCGTCAGTGCGCCGCAGCGCCCCGAACGATCGCCCGCGTCGGCGACGTGCCGAGCGGCGCGCCCTGGCCGAGCGCGATCACGCGCACGAGCACGGTCTCGCCCGGCGGGACACTGAAGCCGAGCACGCTCGCGCCGAGCGCGAGGCTCGAATCGGCCGTCGGACCGGCATTTCCCAACTCGGCGAGCTCGCTCGAATAGAAGCGCACCTCGTAGGCGTCGGCGCCCGGCATGCCGTGCCACGCGAGCCGGAGCGAATCCGCCGCGAAGTCGGCCTGCGCGATCTCGGGTGCGGCCCTGCCGCCGCCGCGCAGTTCGGGCGCGCCGCCGTCATGGCCGGGCCGCAGCCACGCGAACGTGCCCACCGCGAGCAGCAGCGCCGCCAGCGCGAACGCCGGCCGCAGCGCGGGCCGCAGGAACCACGGGAGCTCACGCGGCGCCGCGCGGATCGCGCGCGGCGCGGGGGCCGGCTCCTCCTCGAGGTCGCCGATCTCCTGCGCGAGCGCCGCCGAAAGGCGCGCGTTCGCGTCCGCGAGATCGCGCGCCGGCACGCCGGCCGGATCCGCGGCCTCGTAGGCGGCGAAGGCGGAAAGCAGCGCAGCGCAGCGCGGGCAGTCGGCGGCGTGCCGGCGCTCGGGCGAATCCGCGGCCAGCGCGGCGACGCGGGCGGCGTCCTCGGGCGGGAAGCAGCGATCCGTGCTCACGACGGCTCCTCCAGGTGGCCGCGCTCGAGCGCGGCGCGCAGGCGGCGACGGGCCTTCTGCAGCAGGCCGCGGGCGCCGGTCGCGTTGCCGAGTCCCATGACGCGGGTGATCTCGTCCACGGACAGCCGCTCCGCGACCGAGAGCCAGAGCGCCTCGCGCTCGGGCGGGTCGAGATGGCGCGCGAGCACGCCGCGCAGCCGCTCGTGGTCCTGTTCCAGTTCGAGCGTGGCCTCGGGCAGGGGCGCGTCGGAGTCGATCGTGTCCGGATCGGCGTCGTCGTCCACGAACAGTCGCTTCGCGCGCACGGCGTTGAGGCACTTGTTGCGCGCGATGGCGAACAGCCACGACGAGAAGCGCGACCGGCCTTCGAAGCCCGCCATCGCGCGATACGCGCTCAAGAGCACCTCCTGCGCCAGGTCGAGCGCCTGGTCGTGGTCCCTCACGTACCGCCGGCACCACAGGTAGACACGTTGCTGGTGACGTCCGAGCAGGCACGACGCGGCCGCGCGCCCGCGTGCCGTGCCGGGCTGCGACACGGCGAGATCGAACAGCGCCTCGTCGTCGAGTGCTTCGGGACGTGCGTCCGTCATGAGGTGAGACCCGGATGCGCTGCGATTCGTCACAAGGACCCGCCGGCGCCTCGGGGTGCGCGCCGCAACCGCGACAGGTTAGCGGGGTTGCGTCCCGCGATCCACGTCCGAGCGGCGCGGGAGGTCAGCGGCCGGTGCGCCGGCGCCGGCTCGCGAGCGCGACGGCGGCCACGGCGATCAGCGCGGCGGCGCCGCCCGCGAGCCGCCGGGACGTCACCGGACGCTCCGCCAGGGGCCAAGTCGTGCGGCCGTCGCCCACGACCACGAAGCCCGACCAGTAGAACGGGTCGGCCGTCGCGGGGTCCGCACGCAGTTCCGCCTGCGCGCCCGCGAGGGCGCGATCCGCGCTCTCGCCCTTCGCGAGGTGGGCGTAGAAGCGATCCATGAGCTGCGCGGCGGCGCGGTCCTCCACGGGCCAGCGCGACGCGACCACCGCCGATCCGCCGGCGGCGAGGAACGCCGTGGCGAGACCGGTCACGCCTTCCCCGGCACGCGAGCGGCCGGCTCCGGACTCGCAACTCGAGAGCACGACGAGCCTCGCGGGGATTCGCGCGGCCGCGATACGGTCCGCGGTCAGCAGCGAATCGCTGCCGTCGTGGGCGCGGCCGAGCAGCAGCCCCGAGCGCCACGGCACCTGCGGATCCACGATCGCGTGCCCGGCGAAGTGCAGCCCGGCGTAGCCGGCGAGCCGCGCCACGGTGAGCGGTGAAGCACCGGCGCGGCCGGCGTCCCACTCCTCGATGTCGCGATAGCGGCCGGCGAGCGCTCCCACCTCGCGTCGGGCGCCGCGCAGCGTCGCGCCACCGGTGCGCGTGGCGCCGAGGATCGCCAGCATGCGCCCCGGCGCGAGCGCCTGGCGGGCGCGCAGCAGCGCGAGCATCGACGCCGAAGGCGTGTACGCGATCCGGTGAGTCGCGCCGAGCGACGCCGCGACACCGGGCAGCGTCCACTCCCCGACCGGCGAAGAGTGCAGGGCGTCGTCGGCGGCGACGACGACCGCCGGATGGCTCGCGAGCAGGTCGGCCACGTCGCCGAGCAGCGCGCTCCCCAGCCGCGCGCCCGCGAGCGCGCGCGCCGTGCGCTCGGCCGACTCCGTCGGCGCGTGCAGGCTGCCGAGCGCGGCCAGCGCGGGCTCGAGTGAGCGCGCGCCCGGCGCCGCCAGCACGCGGCACGTGTCGCGCGTCACCGCGATCACGAACGTCGTCTCCGGTCCGCAGGCGCATTCGAGGAAGAGTTCGTCCGGCGCGAGCGTCGCCGACTGGAACGTCGCGAGGCTCGCGAGGGGCGCGTCGAGGTACGACGGCGCCGGCCCCGCGAGCGCGGCCGGTCCGGCCACGTGCTCGAGCAGCGTGCGCGTCTTGAACCGCTGCACGATCGCGAAGGGCGACGCGACGTCGCCGGGCGCGCGTTCGAGCGCCTCGGCCACCGCCTCGAGCATGAGCGCGTGCGCCTGCTCGCCGCGCACCTCGCGGAACTCCGGCGCGGCGACGTGCGAGCGGCTCCGCTCCCAGAGCGCCGTCGCCCGCTCGAGGTCGCGCGCCACGTCCCCCGGGCGAGCGAGCCGCCGTTCGGCGCGCACGGCCTGCGTCCACGCGGCGAGGGCCCACTCCAGATCGCCGCTCGCCTCGGTCGCCTCCGCGACGGGCCGGGCGGCGGCCAGCGCCTCCTCGGGCCGGCCGAGCCTCGTCAGGAGATCGGCACGCGCGATCGCGAGCCGCGCGATCACCTCCTGCTCGAGCCCCGAACCGGGCTTCGGGGCTTCGGCCTCGGCGAGCGCGAGCGCCGCGGCGACACTGTCGCCCTCGGCGAGCGACTCGACCAGGCTCACGGCGGCTTCGGCGCGCGGCTGTTCGTCTCCCGGGATCGGAGTCGCGAGTACGGACCGCAGGAGTGCGCGGGCGCGCGCCTCCTGGCCGCGCGCGCGGCAGGCGTTGCCGAGCTGCACGCGCTGCCAGCTGATCTCCATCCCGAGGCTCTCGCGCTCGGCGGCGGCGACCGCGCGCTCGGCGAGCGAGACGGCCTCGTCGTTGCGGCCGAGGGCCATGAGTTCCGAACACACGTTGTCGGCATCGACAAGCCAGTCGCTGGTCTCTTGGCGCGCTTCGCGGATCGCCATCGCCTCGCGCCAGTTCGCGAGGGCCTTCGTCGGATCGCCCACCCGGCTGTCGACGCGCGCGAGGCTCTCGAGCGCCATGAGCCGCGTGCGCGGGTCGCTCCACAGGTGGCCGCGATCGAGGATGCGCTGGTAGAGCGGCCGCGCCGCGGTGTAGTCGCCCTGCGCGCTCATGACGCTCGCGAGCACGTTGAGCGTGTACGGGTAGCTGAGCGACCATGGCACCTGCTCGACCAGCGCGAGCGAGTGCTCGAGCTCGCGGCGCGCGGTGACGAGATCGGCCGCGTGCCACGCGAACCAGCCACGCATCGTGCCCGCCCAGCCCTGGTACTCGACGTTGCCCGAGGCCTTTGCCAGCGCGTCCCATCGCTGCGCCAGCCTCGCGGCGCGGGCGAAATCGCCGAAGAAGTTGCGCGCCACCGCCTCGGATCGCAGCGCGAGCATCCACACGGCGGTGTCGCCCGACGCCTCGGCGACGCGCTCGGCCTCCAGGATCCCCGGCAGCGCATCCTTGGCGCGCGCGAGCCGAAGCAGCGAGACGGGCCGGAGCATGAGCCCGCGCGCGCGAACCGCCGCGAACGGCGCCTTCGCGTACGCCTCACCGAACGTGGCGGCGAGCGCGAGGCCGGAATCGGGCTGCCCGCGGTCGAACGCGGCGGTCACGGCGAGCGAATCGCGCGAGAAGGCCGCGCGCCAGGCGACGAGGTCACCCGAGGCCGGCGGGGAACCGCCGGCGCGCACGGCGACGGCGAGCCCGGCGAGCACGATCACGAACGCGAGGCGCGGATGGAGGCGCGGCATACGCGGAGTCGCTCCGAAGTCCTGGGGCGGCCCCGGCACGGCGCGGCCCCGCGGGGGCCGGCGCGGGAAGCGATCAGGGTAGGCGGCGCGGGCGTGCCGGGCAATGCCCCGCTGCGGGCCACTGCGTCCGGAGGGCTCGGAGCCACCGCGCGGCGGTGGCGCATTCGGCGCCCGGGACGGCACGCTCGTGCACTTTCCCCCGGCGCCGGTCCCCGGCTGCCCTACCGTGCGCCCGGCTGTCCCCTGTCGGCCTCCCCACGGCCGTGTCGTCGACCTCTCCTTCGGATCGAGGGATTCACCCGATGACTTTTCGCCCCCTGATGCTCGCCGCCGCGCTGCTGGCGTTCGCCGGCTCGGCGGTCGCCGCCCCTGCGGCCAAGGCCGTATTCGACCCGGCCAACTTCGACACCACGTGTGCCCCCTGCCGCGACTTCGACCAGTACGCCAGCGGCGGCTGGAAGGCCACGCACACCATCCCCGGCACGCAGTCGGGCTGGGGCAGCTTCAGCGAACTCGCCGAGCGCAACCAGGCCGCGCTCTTCGACATCCTCGAGAAGGCCGCCGCGGACAAGAGCGCCAAGCCCGGCAGCCCCACGTTCAAGCTCGGGGCCTACTACGGCAGCTGCATGGACTCGACCGAGGCCGAGCGCGAGGGCACGAAGCCGCTGCAGCCGCTGCTCTCGGCGATCGACGCCATGAAGGACAAGCGCGAACTGGCCGAGCAGGTCGCGTGGCTGCACGCGCACGGCGTGCGCGCTCTCTACATGCTCGGCGCGCAGGCGGACGTGAAGAACAGCGACCGCATGATCGCCAGCGCCGGCCAGGGCGGTCTCGGGCTGCCGGACCGCGAGTACTACCTGAAGCGTGATTCGGCCGCGGTCGCCACGCGCGCGGCGTACGTGGACCACATCGTGCGCTCGTTCCAGCTGCTCGGCGTCGCCGAAGCGGACGCGAAGTCGGCCGCCGACCAGATCCTCGGGATCGAGACCGCGCTCGCGAAGACGTCGTACACGAACGTCCAGCGCCGCGACCCGAACGCCAACTACCACTTCATGAGCGTCGCGGAGCTGGCGAAGCTGGCCCCGGCCTACGACTGGGGCACCTACCTCGCCAAGCGCGGCGGCCCGAAGTTCGACTCGCTCAACGTCGCGCAGGTGACGTTTTTCACCGGGCTCGACTCGATCGTCGCCGCGACGCCGCTGCCGGCGTGGCAGGCGTACCTGCGCTGGCGCGTGGTCGAGGACGCCGCGCCGACGCTCAACGCCGCGTTCGTCGACGAGGACTTCCGGTTCCAGCGCGTGATGACGGGCGTGACCGAGATGCAGCCCCGCTGGAAGCGCTGCCTGCGCGCGGCCGACATGGGCCTCGGCGACCTGCTCGGCGCCGAGTACGTGCGGCTCCACTTCTCGCCCGCGGCCAAGGAGCGCGCGCTGCAGCTCGTGCACAACCTCGAGGCGGCGCTCGACGACAAGCTCACGACGCTGGAGTGGATGAGCCCCGAGACCCGGCAGGCGGCGAAGGTCAAGCTGCAGGCGTTCTCGAACAAGATCGGCTACCCGGACAAGTGGCGCGACTACACGGCGCTCCAGGTCCAGCGCCAGCCGTTCTTCGCGAACCGCGCGGCGGTGCGCCAGTTCGAGGTCGCGCGCCAGTTCAACAAGATCGGCAAGCCCACCGAGCGCGGTGAATGGATGATGACGCCGCCGACGGTGAACGCGTTCTACAGCCCGAACTTGAACAGCATCAACTTCCCCGCCGGCATCCTGCAGCCGCCGTTCTTCGATCCGTCGTGGGACGACGCCGCGAACTACGGCGGCATCGGCGCCGTGATCGGGCACGAGATGACGCACGGGTTCGACGACCAGGGCCGCCAGTTCGATCCGCGCGGCAACCTGCGCGACTGGTGGGCGGCCGACGACGCGACGCGGTACAAGGAGCGCGCGTCCAAGGTCGCCGAGCAGTTCTCGGGCTACACCGTGCTCGACTCGCTGCACCTGAACGGCCGGCTCACGCTGGGCGAGAACATCGCCGACCTGGGCGGTCTCGCGGTGGCGTACGCGGCGATGCAGAAGGCGCTCGACGGCAAGCCGCGCCCGAAGATCGATGGCTTCACGCCCGAGCAGCGCTTCTTCCTCTCGTACGCGCAGATCTGGCGCCGGCTGCAGCGGCCCGAAGCGCTGCGGACGCAGGTCAACACCGACCCGCACTCCCCCGCGCACTGGCGCGTCAACGGGCCGCTGTCGAACCTGGACGAGTTCGCGAAGGCGTTCGGCTGCAAGGACGGCGATCCCATGGTGAACACCGCCGGGCCGCCCCCCCCCCCCCCCCCCCGTCCGGCTTCCGGAAGGACCCCGAGATGCCGCGTTTCCTCCGCTGGACCACCTGCCTGCTGCTCGCGGCGGTGGCGCCGTCGTTCGCCGCGACGCCGTCGTACTGGAACCGCGCCGACATGGACACGACATGTTCGCCGTGCCGCGATTTCTACCAGTACGCCGAGGGCCACTGGCTCGCGAACACGAAGATGCCCGCCGGTTACGGCAGCTACGGCGGCTTCGACGAACTCGCCGACCGCAACGAGCAGGTGCTGCGCGGCATCCTCGAGCGCGCGGCGGCCGCGGGCGCGAAGGCCGACAGCAACACGCGCCGCATCGGCGACTACTTCGCCGCGTGCATGGACTCCGTGGCCGCGGACCGCGCCGGGATCGCGCCGCTCCAGGCGGACCTGGACGCGATCGACGCGATCGCGAACGCCTCGGACCTGGCCGGCGAGTTCGGCTCGCTGCACGCGGGCGGGATCCGGGCGGGCTTCCTGTTCGGCGGCGCGCCGGACGCCAAGCGCAGCCGGCTGACGATCGCCGTCACCGGCCAGGGCGGCCTCGGCATGCCCGAGCGCGACTACTACTTCAAGCCGGACTCGGCCTCGGCCGCGCTGCGCACGGAATACGTCGCGCACGTGGGGCGCGTGCTGAAGCTCCTGGGCCGCAAAGATCCGGACGGCGAGGCCGCGCGCATCATGGCGTTGGAGACCGCGCTCGCCGAGGCTTCGATGACGCGCGAGCAGCGCCGCGATCCGCGCGCGGTCTACCACTTCGTGCCGCTCGATTCGCTGAAGCTCTGGACGCCCGGCTTCGACTGGGCCGCCTACTTCGGCCGCCGCGGCATGCGCGTGCCGGATTCGGTCAACGTCATGCAGCCCGGCTTCGCCCGCGGCTTCGCGGCGCGCGTGACGGGCACGCCGATCGACGACTGGAAGGCCTACCTGCGCTGGAACGTCGTGCGCGAGGCCTCGCCCACGCTGTCGCAGGCGTTCGTCGACGAGGACTTCGCGTGGCGCAAGCGGCTGACCGGCGCCACCGAGCTGCTCCCGCGCTGGAAGCGCTGCATCGCCGCCACCGACGGCGACCTGGGCGACCTGCTCGGGCGCGCGTACGTGAAGGAGCAGTTCCCGCCGCAGGCGCGCGAGCGCGCGCTCGCGCTGGTGCGCAACCTGGAATCGTCGCTGGGCGATCGCATCGCCGCGCTCGACTGGATGAGCGACGCGACCCGCCTCGCCGCGCGCGGCAAGCTCGAGGCGTTCGAGGAGAAGATCGGCTACCCGAACACCTGGCGCGACTACGCCAACGTGCGCATCTCGCGCGAGTCGTGGTTCGCGAACCGCTCCGCCGCCGTGCGCTGGCAGATCGCGCGCAACATCGGGCGGATCGGCGGCCCGGTCGACCGCGGCGAGTGGTCCATGAGCGCGCCGACGGTGAACGCCTTCTATTCGTCGTCGGTCAACAGCATCAACTTCCCCGCCGGGATCCTGCAGCCGCCCTTCTTCGACCCGAAGTGGGACGACGCGCTGAACTACGGCGCGATCGGCGCCGTGATCGGGCACGAGATGACGCACGGTTTCGACGATCGCGGACGGCAGTTCGACGCCGACGGCAACCTGCGCGACTGGTGGACGCCCGAGGACGCGAGCCGCTACAAGGAACGCGCCGACAAGGTGGCCGCGCAGTTCTCGGCGTACACCGTGCTCGACTCCGTGCACCTGAACGGCAAGGTCACGCTGGGCGAGAACATCGCCGACCTGGGCGGCCTCGCCGTGGCGTACGCCGCGTTCCAGAAGGCCACGGCCGGCCAGAAGCCCGTGCTGCGCGACGGCTTCACGCCCGAGCAGCGGTTCTTCCTCGCATGGGCGCGCGTCTGGCGCACGCTCGAGACCCCCGAGGACCTGCGTTCGCAGGTCGAGACCGATCCGCACTCGCCGTCGGTCTGGCGCGTGAACGGACCGTTCTCCAACCTCGAGGAGTTCGCGAAGGCCTTCGGCTGCAAGGACGGCGATCCGATGGTCCGCAAGAGCGAGCTGCGCGCGCGGATCTGGTGATCACGCGCTGAGACGCGAACGGGCGGCGCCGATGACGGCGCCGCCCGTTTGCGGAGCGCCGTGGGCACCTTCACTCGCTCCAGCCCGATTTGTCCGGAGATTTCGCACCGCGGAGACATCGCGTCTCACCCTCAGTCAGTCTCCGGCTACTGCCGAATCCGGAACGCCCGACGCGTTCGTCGATCTGCGGGAGCAATTTCGAGGACTCCCTCCCCATTCGCCCGGACATCGGCGCACCTGATCTTCCAGCGCCACCATTCACCGGGGCTTGCGGGCTCGCCCATCAGATTGACAGAGTCCACCTCCATCATCGTGATACCAGTTCGCACGTTCAGAAATACCGGGCTCTCCCCGGATCGCATTCGCACTTCAAAGCGATCCCCCTTCACCACCTTGACCGTTATCAGCGCCCTGCCATCTCCTTCCCCCTGCCCTGGGCGGATGGTTCCCAATCCTGGCACCGTGTATGGCCCGAACGTGCATCCCGGCATCATTTGCACACCCAAGGTGTCACATGGACACTTGCGCCCCCTATCGTCCACGAGTTGTACCGCCGCGGCATTCGTAGCAGTCACTCCCACGACACAGGTATCGCGCACACTTGCGTTGCCAGCAGGCGAACACGCCAACAGCACAAGGACAGCACTTTCCATTGCACGCATTCAAGCTCCCCCAACGCGGAACACAGTCGTCGGCGTGACCCCATGCTTCTTCGCGCACTGCTCGACCGTCACGCGCTCGCGATCGCGCACGATGGCCACGATCTGCTTGTCCGAGAACCGGCTCTTCCGCATGCTGGATCCTCCGTGGACCGGGTATCCTGCCACAATTCGTGACCTCAGGATCGCGGAGTACTCCACGGATCTGGTAGCCGGGCTCGCGCGAACGCGAACGGGCGCCGCCGATGTCGGCGCCGCCCGATTGCGTTGGCCGCTCGCGGAATGTCCGGCAGAGGGCAGGACAACTTGCCCCGGGGCAAGTGAATTTGACATCTGACACGTTGGCGTTCGAGCCGGCCGCGCGAGCCCGAACAGGGGAATCGCTCAGCTCGCGTGCTGCGTGACCGCGATCAGCCGGCCGTCGATGGGATTCAGGCGGCCATCAAGATCGGCTCACCAGAAGGCAATGTCCTTGAGCGCTTGAGGCAGCATGGTGACCGCGCCGAACGCCGCCAGCGCCAGCAGAACGTAGAGGTTCGTTCGCGTGACCGCAGGAAAGTAGCCGGCGCCCGGAATGGAGCCCGCGAGTCTCCAGATCGCCCACTCTTCCCAAACCGTCGTCAGTGCGAGGCTCGCAATGACACCCGCGTAGATGGCGGCCAGCTTGATCACCCAGTAGGCCGCGCTGTTTCCGGCCTCTGCCGCTGCTCCGCTCATCGCGAAAAGCGCGCAACTCGCGACCAGGAGACCCGTCATCACCGCAGCAACGAGCCCACGCGGCCAACGACGTCCCCACCTCGCACCCAGTTCGGCTGAAAGTCGCTTGGACGGCAGCCAGCTCAGCAGGAACACGAGCGGAATGCCGAGAAGCCAGAGGCTCGTGTTGCCGATCATGATCGCGGCCACGCCTCCAACCACGCTGGTCAGGACGTTCCCCAGGAACATGAATGCCGCGGCCCGACGCGCTGTCAGGCCGCGACAGAAGAAGATGAAGAGAATCGACTTGGCCGCGACGACAACGGCGAGCGCGGCGCCCGACCCGGTAAATCCGACCGCCGGGAAACTGAGCTGCATGAACGGCAAGATGGGTTCGCAGGCGCAGGCTGGGGTCGTCGCGGCGCACAGAGCGAGCACGGCTCCCCATAGGACGATGCCCGGTCTCGTCTGACCTCTCGTGTACGACGATCTCCTCGGCTCCCGCGCAGCCATACTCGCACCGCCTTCTATCGCTCCAACATCCCCGGCACCGCGAAGCGCTCGCGCACCTCGGCGCTCGGTTCGGTGGGGCGCAGCGTCGTCGCATCGAGCGGGCACCACAGGGTGCGGGCTTCGACGCAGAGCTTGCCATCCGCGGCCTGCGTGATGCGCGTGTTGCGCTCGAACGTGCGGCGCGAGGCCGGCCCGACCCAGGTCTCGGCGACCAGCGTGTCGCCCAGGAACGCCTGGCGCTTGTACTCGATCTCGTGCCGCACGACGACCCACACGAGCGCCGCCTGGTCCTCGGGCCGCGCGCGCGTCTTCCAGTGCGCGGTCGCCACGTCCTGCACGTAGCGCAGGAACACCACGTTGTTCACGTGCCCCTGCTCGTCGATGTCCTCCGGCTGCACGACGATTTCGAGCCGGAAGCGTTCGGGCGTGCTCATGAGACCCATGCTAGCGCGGCGGCTGGCCGGAACGCGAACGGCGCCCGGGCTCGCAGGGAGCCCGGGCGCCGTCGGTTGCAACAGCTCAGTGCTTCTCGGGCAGCTTGTTGTGTCGCGACCAGTCCACCGTGCGGCGCAGGCCTTCGGCGAACGAGATCTTCGGCTCCCAGCCGAGGACCTGCTTCGCGCGCGTCGCGTCGAGGTAGATCTTCTGCACCTCGCCGGGGCGGGCGGCGTCGTGGATCGCGCCTTCCGTGAAGCCCGTGATCTTCTGCAACTCGCGCACGATGTCGTTGACGCTCGTGCCCACGCCGGTGCCGAGGTTCACCATCTCGCCGCTGCCCTTCTCGAGCGCGAGCACGTTGCCCTCGACGACGTCGTCCACGTAGAGGTAGTCGCGGACGGCGTTGCCGTCGCCGAAGATGCGCGGGCGCTTCCCCTCGAGCATGAGGCCGATGAAGATCGCGTTCACGCCGGCCTCGCCGTGCGGGTTCTGGCGCGGGCCGTAGACGTTGGGGTAGCGCAGCACGGTGTAGTCGAGACCGTGGAGCAGCTTCCAGATGTAGAGGTAGTGCTCCACCGTGTGCTTGCTCGCGCCGTACGGGGCCTCCGGGTTCACCGGGTGGTCCTCGGTCGCGGGCAGGAAGCGGCCTTCGCCGTAGAGCGCGCCGCCGGTGGACGCGTAGACGACCTTGCGCACGCCGTGGCGCTGGCAGGCCTGCAGCAGGCCGATCGAGCCGACGACGTTGACCATGGCGTCGAACGCGGGATCGGCGACGGACTTGCGCACGTCGATCTGCGCGGCGTGGTGGTCCACGATGTCGGGGCGGAAGTCGGCGACGCTGCGCTCGACCGCTCCGGCGTCGGCGAGGTCGCCTTCGTAGAACTTGGCCTTCGGGTTCACGAACTCGCGGAAGCCCGACGAGAGGTTGTCGAACACGGCGACCTCGTGGCCCAGCGCCACGAAACGGTCGACGACGTTCGAACCGATGAATCCCGCACCGCCGGTCACCAGGATGCGCACGCTGCTCCTCCTCGTTCGCCAGGTCCACTCGCGGCCCCCGTCGCGGGGAGCCGAGACTCGTTCACGAAAAGCCTAGACGGCCATTGCGGGAAGCGCAATCACGCCGCCCGCCGCTCGGCCGCGCCGCCGTCGAGCACCGCGGCCAGCCGTGCCGTGAGGGCCTGCGGGCCGTGCGCGCGCGCCAGCTCGCGCCCCCGCGCGCTCGCGTCCGCGACCGCGGCCTCTCGCTCGAGCGCGGCCTCGATCGCCGCCGAAACGCTCGTGCCGCTCGCGCGCCACGCGAGTCCCTGCGCCGCGAGCCACGCACCGAGCGGCCGCGCCGCCTCGCCCACCGGCAGCAGCGGGCAGCCCGCGGCCAGCGCGCGCAGCAGCAGCCCGCCCGCGAGCGGCTGGTCGCCGGGCACCAGCGCGAGCGCGGCACTGCCGAGCCACGCGTATTCGGCCTCGCGCGGCGCGGGCCCCACGAAGTGCACGCGCTGCGCGACGCCCGTGCGGCGCGCGAGCGCTTCGAGCGCGGGCGCGGGATGGTCCAGCACGACGAGGTCCGTCTCCTCGCGATCGGTGGTCGCCTCGGCGAACGCTTCGATCAGCGCGGCCGCGGTCGCCGCCGCCGGCGGCGCCACCACGAGCGCGTAGGGCCCGTCCCAGAGCGAGAGCCGGCGGCGCTCGTCGTCGTCGGGCAGCGCGCCACCCGCGAGCGGCGCGAACGACGCATCCAGCGGCGCGAGCGGTCCCGCGAGCATGCGCTCGGGCGCGAAGCCCGTCGGCCACCAGCGCGCCGGCCGGTCGCCCGGCAGCACGCGCGCGGCGTCGCCACCGCCCGGCGTCGCGCTCGCCCACAGCACGAGCCCCGCGCGGCTCGCGCTCACGCGCGAGCGCAACTGGGCGAGTCCCGCGGTGCTCGATTCGAGCACGTCGAAGCCCGTGCCGACGCGGCGCTCCTGCAGCGGGAAGAGCAGGTCGTCGGCGCGCTCGCTGCCGACGACGAGACCTTCGACGGCGTAGCCGGCCGCGCGCAACGCGTGCGTGCGCAGGCGGGCGTCCGCGGGTGCGGCGCCGATGGCGTCCAGGTGCTCCACGAGCAGGACGCGCGTGGGTGCGTGCAAACGATCCTCGAGTCGTGCCGCCACGCCGCATGCGGTCCGGGCCCCGAGGCCCGCTCCGCGCGACGTCCCGGGCTCCGGCCGTGCCGATCGATCGAGGCAGGGCGGGAACGCGCGACTCGCGCGAGAACCACGTGCGACGCGACGCGCTCCGTTCCGTGGAGCGGGTCCCTTCCGGCGTCGCGACGCGAACGGCTCAGCTGGCCGAGCCGACCTCGCTGCGACGGCGTTCCGACTGCACCCGGCGCATCCACGCCAGGAAGCGCAGCCGCTGCTGGACTTGCAAGTCGCAGTCCAGAACGACCGGCTCCAAGGGCGCCGTCGGCAGGGGTTCCGGCAGGGCCACGGGGAGCATCGCGACGGGCGCATCGGGCTCGGCCGGACGGTGCTCGATCAGCACCCCGACCCGCTCGCCCAGGGCCTGCAGCGACACTTCCTCGACGGCCGACAAGTCCAAGCTGGAGAACGCGATACCGAGCCGCGCCGTGAGGTCGTCCGCGGCCCGGGGCAGCCGCTCGACCGTCGCCGCCCACCAGCCCTCGAGGGCCCGTCCGGCGAGGGCATCCCCGATCGCCCGGGGGGCGCCGGAATCGAGCGCCAGGATCACCCGGCCAAAGTGCGGGCGGGCGTCGTCCAGGCGCTGGCCAAGGGCTGCCCAGCCCTCGCCGCGGGCCGGGTTGCCGTGGGCCAGCAGGTAGAAGCCCGGGCGGCCGCCGTACTGGATCAAGCCGATGATCGGCATGTCCGCGAGCAGGCACTCCATGAGGCCCCAGCGCGCCTCGCGGCCGAAGCGCTCGTGCAGGCGCAGCTTCGGGCCACCGTCGACCACGAGCACGCGCTCGCCGCGCGCCAGCGCGTGCGAGGCCAGCTCGAGCGCCGCACGCGCGATCGCGGCGGGCGTCGGCCCGGCGACCACGTGCAGCCACGCGCCACGCGCCGCCGGATCGCGCAGCGAGAGCGCGGTGACGGGCACGCGCGGCTCGGGACGCGTCCGCGGGGCACGCAGCGCGAAGCCCGCGAGCGCCGCGAGCAGCGAGACGAGGCCGCCCAGCAGCGCGCCCATGCCGAGCCAGCGGCCCCACGCCGAAGCGATCGCGCTCGCCTCGGGCGCCGGGCCCGGGGCGATCGCGCGCAGCAGGCCGTCGTAGGGCGGCGGCATGCGGCCGGCGAGCTCGGCGGTCGCGAACGGCTCGGCCGCCTTCGCCGAATCGAGCGCGTTCGCGCGGCCGCCCACGGCGAGCGCCGCCAGCGCGTCGAGCGAATCCGCCGCGTCGAGCTGCCACGCACGCCACGCCCCCTCACGCGGTGCGGACGGCGACGCGAACCAGTCCTCCTCCACCGTCGCCTCGCCGACCAGCGCGTCGGCCGTCGCGGCGGCATCACCCGTGAGCGCGGCGCGCTCGAGATCGGCGAGCGCTTCGGCGATCGACGGCGGCGCGGCGGCATCGGGTGCCTGGGCGTCGGCCGGCCGCCAGCGCGACGGCGCGGCGAGCGCCTGGCCGCGGCGCTGGCGCGCGGCGGCCAGCAGCAGCGACGCGGTGCGCACGGCGGGGCTGCGCTCGAGGCGCGGGCCCGCGACGTCGCCGGCCTGCCACGCGTGCAGCAGGCCGCTGCGGGCGTCGAGCAGTTCGGCCATCGCGCCGTTGCGGCGCGCGAGCAGCGCGGCCGCCAGTTCGCGCGCTTCGGGCGCCCGGGGCGTGCGGAGCACGAGATCGCGACCCGATGCGCGCGGGTGCAGCGTCGCGGATTCGCCGGCGCGCGGCTCGCGCGGCCACTCGCGGGCGACGGGCGCGGGGCCCGACCAGGCGACGACGGTCTCGAAGAACGGACGGTCGGCCGGGGTTCCGAGCAGCGCGACGACGACACCGACGGCGGCACCCGCCAGCGTGGCGAGTGCGAGCGTCAACGCGCGGCGACCGCGCGATCGTGCTTCGAGGCTGCTGGCGTCGTCCCTGGCGCTCATCGGAGGGGTGATGGGTGCGGGCCTGTTCGGCGTCGCCTCGTGCGACGCCCGACGCAACCTACGCGTGCCGCGCGCGGGGGTCAAGGACGCAGCGCGAGCGACGAGCGACCGCCGGGGCGAAACGAGGTCGCGCGGTCCCGCGGCGTTCGCCGGGACCGCGCGACGGATGCGCGTCGCGTGCTCGGCGCGTGCTAGGCGACGGCTGCCGTGCTGGCCGCGCTCGACGCGGTCGGGATCGTGAACCAGAACGTGCTGCCCTCCCCCGGCGTGCTCTCGACGCCGATGTGGCCGCCGTGCTGTTCCACGATGCCCTTGCTGATCACCAGGCCGAGTCCCGTGCCGCCCACCTTGCGGGTCGAGCTCGAGTCGACCTGCTGGAACTTGCGGAAGAGCTTCGGCAGGTCGTTCGCGGCGATGCCCGCGCCGTGGTCGCGCACCGCGACCCGGATCGACGCACCCTCGGTCGTCGCGCTCAGTTCGATCCCGCCCCCGGCCGGCGAGAACTTGATGGCGTTCGACATCAGGTTCGTGAGCACCTGCGCGATCCGGTGCGCATCGATGTGCGCATCGGGCAGGTCGCCCGGCAGCTGGATCGCGAGATGGATCCGGCGCTCCTCGATCAGCAGGCGCAGGTTGTGCGCGGCCTGCTCGATCACCGGCTCCAGCCGCTGGCGCTCGGGCAGCATCGTGAGCGAGGCGGACTCGAGCTTGGAGAAGTCGAGGATGTCGTTGATGAGGAGCAGCATCCGCTCGGCGTTCGCGTGCGCGATCGTGAGCAGCTTCGACTGCTGTTCGTTGTTGTGGAAGTAGCGGTCGTCGCTCAGCAGTTCGAGTGCGCCCTTGACCGACGTGAGCGGCGTGCGCGTCTCGTGCGAGACGGCCGCCACGAAGTCCGACTTCATGCGGTCGAGGCTCTTGGTGTGCTCGAACAGCTGCGAGTTGCGGATCTGCACCGCCGCCTGCGAGGCGAAGAGCGAGAGGAACTCCTGCTCGGGAATCCCGAATCCGTCGGCGCGGTCCAGCGCCACCAGCACGCCCAGCGCCCGCTCGCCCTGCAGCATGGGCACCGCGAGCAGCGTGTGCGCAGGTTCGGTGATGCCCGGCACCGCGAACGGCGCACCCGCCGGATCGCCGTGCCGCACGGGCGCGAGCTGGAAGGCCGCGAGGCCGACCGGGCCGGCCGCGAGCACCAGCGGCGGGCTGCCGTTGGTCGCCTCTGCCGTGACGCCGTGGACCTGCGCGAGCCGGAGCTCGCCCGAATCCTCGTGCCCCAGGTAGACCGCCGCGCCGCGCGCGTCCATCAGGGTGGCCGTCGTCCGGGCGATGTGCCGCAGGCGCGGTTCGAGTTCGAGATCGGCGCCGATCTCGATCGACACCTTGTAAAGCGCGCTCATCTGCCACGTGGCGCGCTCGACGCGTTCGCGCAGCTCCTGTTCGTGGCGCTGCAGCTGCTCGTTCTTGCGCCGCAGCTCCTCGAGCAGCGCGCGGTTCTCGGCGCGCAGCCGTCTGCCCTTCAGGCGCTTCTCGACCAGCACCGGCAGGTCGGCGATGTCCTCGAACGGCTTGGTGACGTAGTCGTCCGCGCCCTGGCGCAGGGCGTCGATCGCCGTCTGCACCGACGCGTAGCCCGTCATCAGGATCACGGCCACTTCGGAGTCGATCGCGCGCGCGTGCCGCATCACGTCGAGGCCCGACTGGCCGGGAAGGCTGATGTCGGTGAGGATCACGTCGGGGAACGATTCGGCGATCTGCTTGAACGCCTCCTCGGCCGACGCGGCGAACTTCAGTTCGTACGGCTGGTCGAGCAGCACCTCGCGCAGCACGTCCGCGACCGTGGCGTCGTCCTCCACCACCAGCACGCGCGGCAGGCCCGGCGTCACGCCGGGTCCCGCCTCGGCGAGGTTGCCGGGGGACGTCGTGTTGTCGTTCCGAGGATCGCGTTCGTGGGTCATGTTCGCGTCGCCTTCCGCGCGAGATCGTCTCAGTGGGTGTGCGAGGGACCGCTCGCCGCCGTCCGGTGGCGCCCCGCCTTCTTGGCCACGCCGAGCGCCTGCTCGGCGGCCGCCAGCAACTCCGTCGCATCCATGCCGTCCCGGGGGGACGACGCCACGCCGGCCGAGCAGCTCAGCTTGCCGGCGCGCGCGAAACGGTGCTCCTCGACCGCGTGCCGCAGCCGCTCCGCGAGCCGGCGGGCCGGCGCGAGGTCGCAGTCGGGCAGCACGATCCCGAACTCGTTGCCCGTGAGCCGCGCCAGGTAGTCGCCCTCGCGCAGCGTCACCTTGAGCACGAGCGCGCACTCGGCGAGGACCTGGTCTCCCGTCGCGCGGTCGTACTTCTGGTTCAGCGCCGCGAAGTGATCGAGGTCGAGCGTCACGACCGCGAGCGGCAGGCCGCTGCGCTGCGCGCGCCCGAACTCCTCGAGCAGCCGTGCGTGGAACGCCTTCGCGTCCGGCAGGCCCGTGACCGCGTCGCGGCCCGGCGCGCGCCGCAGCCGTTCGAGCTCGAGCCGCGCACCCAGTGCGGCGCCGAGCGCCCCGGACGCCGTGCGCACGAGCGACTGCTGCTCCGGCCGCCAGCGCTGGCCCTTGCGCCCGCGCAGGTCGAGCGCCCCGACGCGCTCGCGCCCACGGAAGAGCGGCAGGCCGATGCACTCGCGCAGGTCGCCGGGCGCCGTCTCCCAGTCCCCGCGCGCACACCACGGTTCGAGCACGCCCTGCGGCCCGACCGCGTGCAGCGCGACTCCGTCGCACTCGAACGCGTCGAGCAGCTTGTCCAGCGCCCGCGGCAGCGCCTCGGGCTCCGCCAGCGACGCCAGCAGCGCCTCGCAGGCGTCCCACAGGCAGCCCGACGCCGCCCGGCGGTCGTGACCGCGCGGGATCTCGATCGTGCCGCGCGCGTCGCGCTTGCGCTCGCGCGGCCCGCCGTGTTCCGGAGCCTCGCGGCGCTCAGGCCGCGCGGACGCCGGAAGCGGGGCCACCGAGGCCCGTCTTGAGCTCGCGGAGGCGGCTGGTCGCTTCTTGGATTCGGCCCGATTCACGGAGGACGACCTCCAGTCGTTCACGGATTCCCGCCGGCAATGCCGCGGGGTTGCGGAGGAGCAACTGCGCGTTGCCCCGGATGCCCACCAGTGCGTTGTTGATCTCGTGATGCACGCCGAGCACGTCGCACGCCCGCTCGCACCACGCCTGCTGTTCCGGCCACCAGTCGTCGAGGATCGTCGCGAGCGCCGCGGCCTGCGGCTCGTCGCCGCGCTCCCGCACGGCCTCGACCTCCCGCCGCAGCCGCTGGTGCAGGACGTCCCAGGGCGTCGGCGGCCCGGCCATGAGTGGAGGCGTCATGCGGCCTCTTCGTGCTGGTGCATCGCCTTCGCGACCCGCAGCTTGAGGCGGGTCATCGCCCGCGTGTGGACCTGCGACACCCGCGACTCGGAGATGCCCAGCGTGCGGCCGATCTCCTTGAGCGTCAGGTGCTCGTAGTAGTAGAGCGCCACCACCAGCCGCTCCTGCTCGGGGAGCAGGTCGATCGTCTGCAGCAGCACCAGCCGCTGCTGGTCCTCGGCGAGCCGCTCCTCGAGGTCCGGCGCGTTGGGATCGGCGAGGTGGTCGGCCAGCGTGCCCTGGTCCTCGCCGTCGTTCGAGCGCGCCTCGTCGAGCGAGACGAGCACGGCGCCGCGGACGTGGTCGAGCAGCCGGTAGAAGTCGTTGCGCGACATCTTCAGCTCGCGCGCCACTTCCTCTTCCGACGCCGCGCGGCCGAGCTTCTGGTCGAGCTTGCGCGTCACGCCGTCGAGGTTGCGCGCCTTGCGCCGCATGGAGCGCGACGCCCAGTCGAGCGCGCGCAGCTGGTCGAGCACCGCACCCTTGATGCGCCACACCGCGTAGGTCTCGAACTTGACGCCCTTGCGCGTGTCGAACTTCGCATGCGCGTCGAGCAGGCCCAGAACGCCCGCCGAGTAGAGGTCCTCGTGGTCCACGTTGCGCGGCAGCGTCGCCGCGACCCGCTCCACCACGTGCCGCACGAGCGGCGCGAAGCGCTTGAGCAGGTCGTTCTTGTTGTACGTGACCGGCGCAGGCGCGGGCGCGGCGGCCGGCGCGGCCGCACGGGTGGCGGCACGACGGCCCGGGACGACCTTGAGGGCCGGCCGGCGAGCGGCAGTCGTGGACTTCGAGGACTTCGAAGCGGTCAGGGTGGCGGCGCGGGGCATGGGGAGACCTCCTAGGCTTCGAGGCGCTGGGCGGGGAGCGGCGACTCGTCGGACGTCGGGGCGGACGGCAGCGGTTTCCACAGCAGGCTGGCCAGGGCGCGATAGGCCGCCGCGGCCGGGGACTTCGGGAAAGCGGTGAGGACCGGCTCCTGCAGCCGGACCGCGCGGGGCACGTGCGGGTCGAACGGCACCACGCCCAGGCACTCGAGCTCGATCTGCAGGAAGCGGCGCGCGACGAGGCGGATGCGGTGCGCGGTGTCCTCGGCGTCCTCCGCCCCCGTCGCCATGTTCACGACGAGGCGCGGTGCGCGCGCCAGCCCGCCCTGCTTCTGCAGCAGCTTGACGAGCGAGTACGCGTCCGAGAACGCGGGCATCTCCGGCGTCGTCACGACCAGCACTTCGTTCGCGATGCGGCAGAACTCGGTCGTCTGGCGCGACACGCCCGTCGCGGTGTCGATCAGGAGCACGTCCGCGCCGGCGTCGATCGTGCCGAGCGAGCGCACGAGCCGCTCGCGGCGAAAGTCGTCGAGGTCGGCCAGCTCGGGCACGCCCGAGGCGGCCGGGACGAGCCGCACGTTCTCGGGGCCGTTGACGACGATCTCGTCGAGCGTCTTCTGGCCGTCGAGGACGTGCTGCAGGTCGAAGCGCGGGTGCAGGCCGAGCAGCAGGTCGAGGTTCGCCTGGGCGAGGTCGCCGTCCAGCAGCAGCACGCGGGCACCGCGCTCGCCGAGCGCGATCGCGAGGTTCGCCGCGAGGTTGCTCTTGCCGACGCCGCCCTTGCCGCTGGTGACGACGATCGTGTGCATGCGCGGGCGGCTCCACTGCGCCGGGTGCTCGCTCACGGCGGGCGCCGGCACGGGGGGCGTGGGCACGATGCGCACGTTCGGGCGGCGGTCGCGGCTCACGCGCGCACCTCCGGCGCCAGCGAGCAGACGGCGTGCACGAAGTTCCAGAACCGGAGCTGCTCGTGGCAGCGCGCGAGCGGCAGCTCGAGGCCGAGCCGCTCGAGCCGGCGCTGCTCCTCGCGGAGCGACGACACGGCGCGCGAGGCGGCGTCGAGGCGCGCGGCCGGCGAGGCCGGCAGCGTGCGGGCGCGATCCGCGCTCGCGGTCATCGGGGCGTTCAGGCTCACGCGGCCCTCCGCAGCGGGCGGCGGCCCTGGGCGACGTGGGTCGAGATGCGGTCGAGCGCGGCGTTCAGCGTGCGCTCCACCTGGCGGACGGTCATGCGCAGCGCGCCGGCGGTCTCGACGGGCGAGAGCTTCTCGAGCAGCCGGAGCGTGAGGACCTGGCGGACCTGGGGCTCGAGGGCTTCGATCTCGGCGGCGATGCGGAGATCGGCGGGCAGGCGGTCGATTTCGTTCGGCAGGCGTCGCATCAGGCAGCTCTCCGGGCGTTGGAGCGCGGCGCGGTCTCCTCGACCAGCGCGCGGCGAACCGCGCGACGCAGCGCATCCACGTGGAACGGCTTCGTGAAGAGGTCCACCACCCCGGCCTGGCGCAGCTGGCGCTCGGTCGCATCGGTGCCGTACGCGGAGACGACGACGACCGGCAGCGAACGGCGGCCGCGGCGCAGCTTGCGCGCGAACTCGAGACCGCTCATGCCGGGAAGCCGCAGGTCCGTGATCACCAGGTCGCACGTGTTCTGCCGCAGCCACGCGAGCGCTTCCTCGGCCGAGCGGAACGTGTCGATGGTGTAGCCATCGTCCGCAAGACCCTCGGCGAGCGCCCACGAGGTCGTCGGTTCGTCTTCCACGAGCAGGATGTGCGACATGTGCGGGGGCTCCGGTGCGATGGGTGGTTCCGGGGGACGGCAAGGCGTTCTGCAGTCCGTGTGCCACCGGGCCGGCCGGCGTGGCGAAAGGCCACGCAGGGGCGCACAGGGCGAGGCGGCGCAGGCCGGAGCGGGCCGGCCGCGAGGCGCTCAAGCCGTTCGAGAATCGCGAGTTCGCAGCAATGGGATTGGCCGCGATCGTGCGATTTGCGAGCCGCGGGCGTGCCGAATGAGCCCGCCCGGAAACGCGGACGGCCGGCTCCCGGAAGGAGCCGGCCGCCCAACCTCGCACCACCCGCGGGCGGTGCGCGATTGCTTCTTGGTCGCCCGGACCGGGCGATCGAGGCCGGGTCCGGGAGGGTTTTCAGGCTCCCTCGGGCCCGTCCTCTCCATCGTCACCGAGGGCGAAGTCCTTGAGCTTCGTCCGCAGGGTCTGCCGGGAAATGCCCAGGAGCGTCGCCGCGCGCGTCTTGTTGCCGTCGCATACCTGCAGCGCGTGCTCGATCGCCAGCTTCTCGATCTCGGCCATCGGCCGCACGTGCCCGGCCGGGAACGGCGACGCGCCCGGGCTCGCGCCCGGTGCCCCGCCTCCGCCGTGCGTGATCTCGTGCGGCAGGTGCTCGGGCAGGATGTCGTCCTCGGCCTCGAGCAGCACGACGCGCTCGATCACGTTCTTGAGCTCGCGCACGTTGCCCGGCCACGCGTAGCCCTGCAGCAGCACGAGCGCCGCCGGTGCCAGCGCCGCCGGTTTGCGGCCCAGCTCGCGGCAGAAGCGCTGTACGAAGTGCTCGGCGAGGACGGCCACGTCGCCCGCGCGCTCGCGCAGGGGTGGCACCTCGACCGGGACCACGTTGAGGCGGAAGTAGAGGTCCTCGCGGAAGCGGCCCTCGGCGACCATCTTGGAAAGGTCGCGGTGCGTGGCCGCGACCACGCGCACGTCCACCGTGATGTCGGCGTGGCCGCCGACGCGGCGGAACGTCCGCGTTTCGAGCACGCGCAGGAGCTTGGCCTGCAGCTGCGGCGCCATCTCCCCGATCTCGTCGAGGAACAGCGTGCCGTTGTCGGCGAGTTCGAAGAGGCCCTTCTTGAAGCGCTTCGCGTCCGTGAACGCGCCGCGCTCGTGGCCGTAGAGCTCGCTCTCGAGCAGCTGCTCGGGGATCGCCGAGCAGTTGAGCTCGATGAATGGCCCCGCGGCGCGCGGGCTCTTCTCGTGGAGGAAGCGCGCCATGAGCTCCTTGCCCGAGCCCGTCTCGCCGCGCAGCAGCACCGTCGCCGTGCCGCCGCGGGCGGCGCGCTCGAGGCGCTGGAGCGCCTTCTGCAGCGTCTCGCTCTGGCCGAGGATCGGCTGCGCGCTCGGTGCGGTCGCGCGCAGGTGGTCGACTTCGCGCCGCAGCCGCGCGTGCTCGAGCGCCCGCTCCAGCACCACCCCGAGGTGGTCCAGGTCCGGCGGCTTCAGCATGAAGTCGTAGGCGCCCATCTTGATCGCGCGCACGGCATGCTCGACGGTGCCGTGCCCGGTCAGCATGACGACGGGAATGCCGGCATCGAGTTCGCGGATCTGCTTCAGGATCCGCAGGCCGTCCTCGTCACCGAGCCGCAGGTCCAGCAGCACCGCCGACGCCCCGTGATCACGCACCGCCTCGAGCGCCTCGCGTCCGCCCGGCGCCTCGATCGGCTGGTAGCCCATGTCGCGGGCCCACTCGCCGATGCTGAAGCGCAGCGAGCGCTCGTCATCGACGATGAGGAGCGTCTGGGCGCCCTGGGTGCGCGTCGTGCTGTCGCCTTTCGCCATGGCGTTTCTCCAGCGGGAAGTTGAGCAGGACCGTCGTTCCGCGGCCTTCGCGGCTGTCCACGGCGATGAAGCCGCCGTGTTCCTGCAGGATGGTCTGCGAGATGCTGAGCCCGAGGCCCGTGCCGCTCGCCTTCGTCGTGAAGAACGGGTCGAACATCTTCGCGAGCACGCCACGCGGAATCCCGGTCCCCGTGTCGATCACCCGCACCTGCTGGTACTCGATCCAGCCCGATCCCGGGCCGCGGTTCCCCCGGCGGTCGCTCGCGCGCCGGCCGGGCCCTCGTGGCAGGCGGCGGCGGCGCACCTTGCGCACTTCGTAGCGCAGCGTGCCCCCGGACGGCATCGCCTGCACGGCGTTCAGCGTCACGTTGAGCAGCACCTGCGACACGAGGTCCGGATCAATGTAGATGGGCGCGAGCCGGGGCGCCACCTCGACCTCGACCGCCACCGACGCCTGCTGGATGCCGTCGGCCGCGAGTGCGATCACGCGATCCACGCAGCCCGCCAGCGTGGCCGCCCGCAGCTCGGGAGTGCGGGGGCGCGCGTACTGCAGGAGGCTCGTCACGATGCGGTCGAGGCGAGCCACCTCGTCGAGGATCACCTGCACGAAGCGGGCGCGGTCGTCGCGGGGCTCGAAGCGCTTGAGCAGGACCTGGGCGCTGGTGCCGATCCCGGCGAGCGGGTTGCGGATCTCGTGCGCGACGCCCGCGGCCAGCTGGCCGAGCGTGGCGAGGCGCTCGTTGCGCCGCAGCTCCTGCTGCATGCGCCGCACCTGCGAGAGGTCGTGCACCGTGATCAGCAGCCAGGCCGGCTTGCCGAGCCGGTAGCCACGCACGAGCGCCTGCAGCTCGCCGCCGCCCGGACCGTGCAGCACGGCCTCGCGCTCGGTGCGCGCGCGGCGGAAGCACTCGCGCACCAGGTCGTCGCCCGCCACCAGCGTGCGCAGCAGGTCGGCGCCGGGCTTGCCGCGGAGCCGCGCGAGGCTGAACCCGAGCAGCCGCTCGGCGGACGCGTTGGCGTCCACGAGCCGCGCCTGCGGATCGAGCAGCAGCGCGCCGTGCGGCGCGTCGTCCATGAGCGCGCGCACCAGCGTCTCGCGGGGAGGCGCGCCACTGGCGCGCGAACGGGAGGTCGGCATGGGCGGTCCTTCGCGGCCGCAGTATAGGCGCGACCCGCCGCCCGTGCGAAGCGTTCCGCGCCGCGCCCTGCGTGCGCGCCGGCCCGCGCGCGGCGGCGGGCAAACGAAACCGCCGGATCGCACCCGATGAGCGGGCTCGATCCGGCGGCGCCGGGAGACGGAAGGACTACCGCTTCTGCAGCTCCTTCAACACCGCGGCCGCGAGGCGATCCCTCACCTCGTCCCGGTCGTAGTAGCCCGACCGGATGCGCTGCAGCGCCGTGCGCACGCGCGTCAGGCGCACGACTTCGGGATACCCGGCGATCGCCACGACAGGAGCGGCGGTCGCTCGGGTGCTGCGAGTGCTGCGGGTGATGCGTCGGCGAGTCGCGTTCATGACTCCTCGTCGCGGCGCTCGAAGGCAGTCCCCCCAACCGGGGCACCTTCGCGGGGATGCGTCGACGTCAGGGCTTCTTGCCGGGTCCGGCCGCCTCGTCGGGACGCTGCCCGGCGGCACGGCGGTTCTCTTCCTGGATCCGGGCGTAGATCTCCTCCCGGTGCACCTTCACCTCGGGGGGAGCCTCGATGCCGAGCTTGACCTGGCCGGATCGGACTTCCAGCACGGTGATCTTCACCGTGTCTCCGATCCGGATGTTCTCTCCTAACTTCCTTGTTAGGACCAGCATCGTGAATAGCCTCCGCACTGCGAACCGCTACGCCCGGGGTGTTTCCAGCTTCAAGAGGCGTATCGGCAAGGCGGCCAACTGACTTCAGCCAGAATAGCGTCGGGCAGCGGGTGCGTCCAAGTGCCGATTGCCGAAGTTCCCGGGGTACCACCTCCGAGACGCCCGCCGGGACGCCGCTGGCGCGCCGCGAAGCCCGCACGCTAGACTGCGTGCCGCCGCCCGGGACACGGTTCTCCGGCCGGCAAACCGCGGGGATCCCGATGGACCGAAGTGCCGCAAACCGCTGGTTGTCGTGGCTGATCCTGCCGGCTTCGGCGGCACTCGTCCTCTCCGCCCTCACCCTCTACCGCCACGCCTATACCGGTGTGACCGTGCAGGCCAACCGCGTGGCGACCGTGGTACCGGGCAGCCCGGGCGCCCTGGCGGGGCTGGCGCCGGGCGATCGCATCCGGCTCGCCGAGGGCGGCGAGCGGCCCTCGGCGCTCGATCGCGATCCGCTGCGGCGCGCGGTGCCCGACCAGCCGCTCCTGCTCGACCGCGAGCGCGACGGCCACCACGATCTCGCCTGGCTCGTGCCCGCGGCCTATCCCGAGAGCGAGCGGCGCTTCGGAGCATTCCTGTTCGCGGTGGCGTCGGGCTTCCTGCTGCTCGGCGGCTGGGTCTGGAGCGAACGCCGCGACCACCTGACGCGCACGTTCCTCGTCCTGTGCACGGCCTTCTCGGGAATGCTCGCGCCCGAGCCACGCTTCGCCTCGCACGTCGCCCAGCTGCTCTACGACCTCGGCTACCTCGCGGCGCAGCTGGTCGCGCCCGTCGTGTTCGTGCACTTCTTCGCGCTCTTCCCCGAACCGGGCCCGCGCCCGCGCCTGCGCGTCCTCGTGCGGCTCGGTTACGGCGTGGCGGCGGCGCTGTGGCTGCTCGGGCTCGCGCTCGTGCTCGAGGACGCGTTCGGCCCCGGCCGCTGGGCGCCCGCGCTCGCCGTGCTCGACGTGGGCGGCAACGCGCTCTTCGCGTGGGGCATGCTCGCCGGGCTCGTGCTCTTCGGCGCGTCGGTGGCGCGCACGCGCGGCCCCGACGCCCGGAAGCGTCTGCGCGTCGCGTTCGCGGGCACGCTGCTCGGCATCGCGCCGTTCGCCGCCGCCGTGGCGTGGCGGAACCTCGTGCCCGGCGTCGCGCTGCCCGGCGAGCGGATCGCGGTGGCGTTCACGCTCGCCGTCCCGGCGTCGTTCGCGTGGGCGATCGCCGTGCATCGCGTCTTCGACTTCCGCATCGCGCTGCGCGCCGGAGCCGTGGTGACGTGCGCGGGCCTGGTCGGCGTCGCGACGTGGGCCGCGGGCGAATGGCTGGCCGCCACGTGGTGGCCCGAGCTGGGGCGCGACGTCTCGGGCGCCTCGCTGGCGTTCCTCGCGCTGGGCGCGGCGCTCGCGGGTCCGGCGCGGCCACTGCTCTCGCGGCTCGGCGCGCGCATGGTGCCGATCGCCGACGACATCGCGCTCGCCGCGTGGGCGCCCTCGCCCGATGCCGCGCGCACGGGCGACGTGGACGCGATCCTCGCCGAGGCCTGCGACGCGCTCACGCGCGCGCTGCGGCTCGACGGTTGCAGCGGCGGACGCGCCGTGGGCGGACGGCTGCGGCTCGGCAGCTTCGCGGGCGCGCGGCTCATGCCGACGCCGGGCCCGGCGCTGTTCGACGCGCTCGCGCGCCGCGACGGTCCGTGCGAACCCGGCGCGCTCGCGCTGCCGGCGGAGGACCGCGACACGCTCGAGCTGGCCGGCGTGCACTGGGTGCTGCCGGTGCCGCTCGCGCCGGCGCCGGCGGTGCTGCTGCTCGGCCGGCGGCTCGCCGGCCCGTGGCTCGACCGCGCCGAGATCCGCGACCTCGCGCGCTTCTCGCACCACCTCGCCGTGGCGCTCGAGAACGCCGACCTGCGCCGCGAGGCCGGCCGGCGCGTGGCGCTGGACCGCGAGCTCGAGGAAGCGCACCACGTGCAGGTGCACCGCCTGCCGCGGCGCACGCCCGTCTACCCCACGCTCGACTGCGCGGCGGTCACGCTGTCGACCGAATCGGTGGGCGGCGACTACTACGACATCGTCTCGACCGGCCCGCGCGAGTTCACGCTCGCCGTCGGCGACGCGGCCGGCCACGGCGTGCCCGCGGCGCTCGTGCTCGCCGGCGTGCAGTCGCGCTTCCGCGCCGAGGCGCTGCGCACGCGCCATCCGGGCGAGCTGCTCGAGGCGCTGAACCGCGACCTCGTGGCGATCGAGCAGCCCGAGAAGTTCGTGAGCATGCTGTGCGCGCGCGTCGACGTGACCGCGGGCGTGCTGCGGTTCGCCAACGCCGGGCTCACGCCGCCGCTCGTGCGGCGCGCCGACGGTCGGCTCGAGGAGCTGCGCGAGAGCGGCCTGCTGCTGGGCGTGAGCGAGGCGGCGGAGTACGGCGTGTCGGTGGTCGAGCTGGACGCCGGCGACGTCGCCCTGGTGCACACCGACGGCCTCACCGAGGCGAGCCGCGGCGGCCGCATGTTCGGGATCGAGGGCATCCAGGCCGTCCTCGACCGCTGCGCCCGGCGGCGGGCCGGAGACATCCTCGAGGAGCTGCTGCTGGCCGTCCGGGAATGGGCCGACGAGCCGATGGACGACCTCACCCTGGTCGTCCTGAGACAGCTGACTCAGCCCGGAATCCGGACCCGAGGTCCGAGAACCATCAAGCCCGTCGGGGTAGCCGCCGATATTCGGGCTTGAGGCGTCAGTCGCCGCCTCCCCCGTCCGCGTCGCCAACCCACGGACGGCCGATCGGTACGGTTGACCGCGCGAGCAAGGCCGGGCGCGCGCCCTCGAGGTCGGAGGCACACCGTGGACATCGGACTCGTACTGGTGCTTCTGGATCTGTTGTGGTGGATCCGGCGTTGATGCCGGCGAGGCGGTGATGCGACCGAGGCTCCCGCGGGACGGGAGCCTCGATCGTTTCAGGCGGTGAGCGCCCCGGCGAGTTCGGAGGCGAACGCCTCGACCCGAGCGGCGGCGCCGCGTTCGGGGTCCTCGCCCACCTTGCGCATGAACGCCGCGCCCACGATCACCGCGTCGGCGACGCCCGCGAGCTTGCGCGCGTCGGCGGCGTCGGAGATGCCGAAGCCGACCGCGACCGGGAGCTTCGTGTGGCGGCGGATCTCGGCGATGCGCTCGGGGAGCGAGCCCGACCAGCCCGCGCCCTGGCCGGTGACGCCGGTGCGTGCGAGGCAATAGGCGAAGCCGCGGCAGCGCGCGAGCACGCGCGGGAGCCGCTCACCTTCGGTCGTCGGCGCGATCAGCGTGATCGTGTCGAGCCCCGCGCCCTGCAGCGCGTCCCACGTCTCGGGCGATTCCTCGGGCGGCAGGTCGCTCACGATGACGCCGTCGACGCCCGCGGCGGCGGCCTCACGCGCGAAGCGCTCGAGCCCCATGCGCAGGATCGGGTTCGCGTACGTCATCACGACGACCGGCAGGTCGGAGGCGCGACGGAACTCCGCGACCAGCTGCAACACGTCCGGCGCCCCGACGTGGCCGCGCAGCGCCCATTCGGACGCGCGCTGGATGTCGGGACCGTCGGCGATGGGATCCGAGAACGGGATGCCCAGCTCGATCGCCAGCGCGCCGGCGCGGTCGATGCCGCGCATCATCTCGAGCGTGTCGGCGGTCGAGGGGAATCCCGCGGTGAGGAACGGGATCAGGCCCGTGCGACCGCGGCGCGCGGCGAACGCGGCCCCGAGTCTCGACGCGCTCAACGCGCCGTCACCAGCCGTAGTAGGAGCGGCCCGGCCCCATGTACCCGTAGGGGCCGTAGCCGTACTGCAGCGGCGAGCGGAAGTCGTGGTACTGGATCTGGAGCACCGAGTTCGCGCTCGGCTTCCAGGTCAGGTCCATGCCTTCGAGGAAGAAGGACGAGTGGCCCGCGGCGCCCGGTCCGAAGGCGTTCCCGACGCTCACGTTCAGCGCGATGGGGGCCTTGAACTGGTACGCGAGGCTCGTCACCTGGAGCGCGTTGGTGCCGCTGCTCCCCCAGCCCGTGCCGACCGACAGCGAGCTGCTCACGTGGACGCGCGACGGATCGAACCAGCTTCCCAGCACCCCGAGGGGGCTGACCGGCACGCGCGGGGAGAACCCGGCGGCCTGGGGATCGAACATCGTCCCCGCGGAAGCGGTGGCGGCCATGAGCGAAATCGCGAATACGGCGACGGCGAGGCGACGGATCATGTGCGGTGGTCCTCCGTCCTCCAAAACTAGGAACCCGCGCCGCCGAAGTCAATGTTCTTCGGCGCGGCGCGGGCCCGGAACTCTTTGCAGCTCTTGGACGTTCAGTCGTCCGCGTCGATCTGGAGACGAATGACGATCTCGTAGGTTCCGCCCTTGCCCAGCTTGACGGGAACCACGAGCGGCGTCGGGCCACCGGCGGCGTTCGGCACGGCCTTCACGCTCGCCGTCGCCTCGACGCGCACCGGCTCGGGAGCCGGGGCCGCCGCGACGCGCGCGGGCGCAGGTGCCGCCGCGACCGGCGCAGGCGCCGGAGCGGCCGCCGCGGGCTGCGGCGCCGGGGCCTGGGCACGCGCGAGCACGGGCTCGTTCGCGCCGACGGCCGCCGTCACCGGCTCGCGGACCGGCGTGATCGAAGGCTGCGTCTCGGCCGGGCGCGAGGTGACCGGCGCGGTGCCGGGCAGCTCGATCTCGCGGCCGTAGTCGATGCGCGATTCGTCCCCGCCGGCGATCGGCGCGGGCGTCGCGTGCACCTCGTGCTGGATGTTCTGCACCGGCGCGACCGGAGGCGCGCTCGAGCGCACCATCTCGCGCGACGGCGACGGCTCCGCGGGCTCCGGCGCGGCCTTGCTGCCGCCGGACGACGCGGGCGAGCGGCGCAGGTCCTTCGTGACCTTCTCCATCAGCAGGTGCGAAATGCCGCGGAAGGTCTCGAACACGCCCTTGCCGTCGCGAGCGACCGCTTCGAAGTGCGGGATCTTGCCGTCGGGGTTCAGCTCGGCGTTCAGCTCCTCGATCGAGTAGATGTTCGGGAGGTCACGCTTGTTGTACTGGAGCACCCACGGCAGCGCGTCGAGGTTGATGCTGTACTCGGCGAGGTTGGCGCGGAGGTTCGCGAGCGACTCGCGGTTCTCCTCCATCTTGCCGACTTCGGAGTCCGCCACGAACACGATCGCGTCGGCGCCCTTGAGCACCAGCTTGCGCGTCGCGTTGTAGAACACCTGACCGGGCACCGTGTACAGCAGGAAGCGAGTCTTGAACCCCATGATCTCGCCGAGGTCCAGCGGCAGCAGGTCGAAGAACAGCGTTCGATCCGACTGCGTCTTCATGCTGACCATCTTGCCACGGCTCGTGTCGGGCACCGCCTCGTAGATGGCCTCGAGGTTCGTCGTCTTCCCGCACAGGCCGGCGCCGTAGTAGACCAGCTTGGCGTTGATTTCCTTGCCTGAATAGCTCACGACGACCACGGTTCATCTCCTCCGGTTGTAGTGACCCCACCCTGTCACGAGGTCATCCCCATGGAGCCCCTTGCCGCCCTTTCTCCACAGGAACCTCGAAGAGGTCGCGCCGAAGCGCGGCCACGGATGGGGTCGCCACAGTGGGCCCGGCCGGTGTCGAACTCCTCCGGGCTCGACGGCGCGAAAGCGCCGCCCGACGACTCCCATCACGGGCATTTATCGGCGCCGCTCCGCGACGGCTTGAAGGCTTTCTGCCCGGCCGTGGCCGCGGCGTCCGGGAGCGCGCCGGGGCGCCCCACGGGCCCCCGCCGGCGCGGCGCGGCGCCGCCGGCGCGCGCGGGGGCCCCGCCTCCCGGGCCCCGAAACGCGAGCGGGCGCGCCCCCGGTCAGGGGACGCGCCCGGCGCATGGCCGTGCCGGCCGTCAGGGCGTGACGGCCATCTTCTCGCGCAGGATCCAGATCCCCTGGCGCTCGTGGACCTGGGTCTGGATGCGCCCCTCGCCGTTGCCCGTGTAGTGCGAGAGGAAGATCCCCTTCAACTGAGACGACTCCTCGGCCGGGAAGTAGCGGCGGGCGCGCGTGAACATCTCGTCGCGGTCCGAATAGACGTACGCGGTGACTTCGGTCACGCGTTCGTACTGGTTCGCCGAATACGCCGCATCCGGCGAGTCCTCCATGTCGAGCCACAGCGAGGCACGGGGTGTGACCACCTCGAAGCCGTGCTTGCTCGTCATGAGGTGCTCCCAGAGGCCATAGATCTCGAGGGGGACGAAACGCACCTGCGTGTGGCTGCCGCCCTTCTTGCGCAGTTCGCAGCGCACGAGCTTCTGGCTCGACATGACGTCTTCCTCCACTGATCGCCCGGGCGCGGCATCCCTCCTGGACACCGCCGGCAACACCGGTGGTTGCGGCCGCGGCGCGCCGAACGTGCCGCCCGTGCATCCGCCGCCCATCCTACGCCCGCAGCCGTGCGGCTCGCCACCGCGAAGGGGCTCGCGCGCCTCGCGTTGCACCCGGGCGCGCATGCGCGAGCGAGCGGCGCTCCCGGGTCCCGATGCTCCCCGCGCATACCTTGACACCCCCCAGGCGCCCCCCCTACGGTCCTCGCAAAGCCGGACCCCCGGAGCCCGTCCGCTTCACAGGGAAGCGGTCCAAGCAGCGGATGGAGAGCCCACCATGTCGCGACTCGTCTATGGCTGGCTGACGGCATTCATCGCCGGAATGCCCGCGTGGCTCGGCTACCTCCTCGCGGACGCCTTCACGGAGATCCACTACCGGTTCTTCCCCGAGCGCCGCCATGGCGCGCTCGCGAACCTGGCCGTGATGATGCCCCGCGCCTCCCGGCGCGAGCGCTCCCGGGTCGCCCGCCGGATGATGCGCAGCTACAACCGCATGATGTTCGAGTTCTTCCGCCTGCCGCACGTCTCGCGCGAGGAACTGCTCGCGAACGTGGAGGTGGTCGGGCGCGAGCACCTCGAGCAGGCCCTCTCCCGTGGCCGCGGCGTCGTCCTGGCGTCTTCTCACATCGGCAACTGGGAGCTGGCCGCCGTCATGCTGGCGCAGATGGGCTACACGCTCTACGCCGTGGCGGGCGTCCAGCTGGGTCGCTGGCTGACCGGGGCGGTGCGTGAGACCAAGACCGAGCTCTCGATCCAGACCGTGTCGCCCGAGGACGGGTTCCGCAAGCTCCTCCGGGCGCTCGAGCACAACGATCCGGTCGCGCTCGTCGTGGACGGCGACATCTACAACCACGGCGTCGAGGTCGAGTTCTTCGGCCGCACCTACAGCTTCCCGGCCGGTCCCGGCGTGCTCGCCCAGCGCACGGGAGCCCTCGTCATCTGCGGCTACTGCGAGCGCGTTCGCCCCGGTCGCTGGCGGATGGTGATGGAGAAGCCGCTCGACCCCGCCGACTTCCCGACCGTCGCAGCGCTGAACCAGGCCGTGGCCGGCACGATCGAGCGCCACATCCGCGAACACATCGACCAGTGGTGCATCTTCCGTCCGATGTGGGAGGGCGCCCCGAGTTCCGCCGCCGAACCGGCCGGGGAGGCGCGGAGAGCCGAAGGGTGAAGATCGGGATCGTCTCGCAGTCGTACTACCCCCGCTACGGCGGCGTCACGGAGCACGTGCACGCGCTGGCCGTGGAACTGCGCCGGCGCGGCCACGAGGTGACGATCCTCACGAGCCGCTTCCGCAGCGGCGAGACGGGCGAACGGGAAGGCGTGCGGCGCATCGGCTACAACATCCTCGTGCCCTTCAATCGCGCGTTCGTCGACTTCACCATCGGCTGGGGCTTGAAGGGCCAGCTGAAGCGCGCGATCCGCGAGCTGGATCTGGACGTGGTCCACGTCCACTGCCCCACGGCCCCGACGCTGCCGGTGATGGCGATCGCGGTCTCGGACCGGCCCACGGTGGGCACGTTCCACTCGACCGGCGGCCGCACGGCGCTGCAGGACCTCTTCCAGCCCGCGCTGGGGCCGCTGATGGCGAAGCTCGACGGCAAGATCGCCGTCTCCTCGACCGCGCAGGCGACCGCCGAGCTCTACTATCCCGGGCCCTATCACACGATCCCCAACGGCGTGGACGTCGAGCGCTTCCACCCGCTGGTCGCCCCGTTCTCCGAGTGGCGCGATCGCGACAAGGTGAACCTGCTGTTCGTGGGCCGGCTCGATCCGCGAAAGGGCGTGCAGGACCTGATCGCCGCGATGCCCGAGGTGATCGAGCGCACCGACGGCCGCGCGCGACTGCTGGTGGTCGGCGATTCGTACCTGCGGCCGCAGATCGAGGCGCAGGTCGCCGACTCGGCGCGGCGCCACGTGCACTTTCTCGGCCACGTGCCGAGCGCCGACCTGCCCCGCTGGTACGCCACGGGCGACGTCTTCTGCTCGCCCGCGACCGGCAATGAGAGCTTCGGCATCGTGCTCGTCGAGGCGATGGCCGCGGGGCGCGCGCTCGCGTGCTCCGACATTCCCGGCTACCGCACGGTGGTGACGCCGGGCGAGAACGCCGCGTGCTTCCCGCCGGGCGATGTGCGCGCGATCGCGCGCGTGCTGGCGCAGCTCGTCGACGACTCCGAGCGCCGCGGCCGCATCGCCGCCGCCGGCCGCCAGCGCGCCCTCGACTTCGCGTGGCCGCGCGTCGTGGACCGCATCGAAGCGGTGTACCGCGAAGCCGTCGGCCACCACCGCGCCGCACTCACCGGGCACAGCGCGGCCTGAGCACGCCATGACCGAGACCGGCTCGCCGCCGCCCGGTCCCGCCTCCGCGCCCGCGACCCCGCTCCTGCTCCAGCGCGACTTCGCGTCGCTCTGGGGCGGGCAGCTGATCTCGATCCTCGGCGAGCGGCTCAACTTCCTCGCCCTGAACGGGCTCCTGCTCGCGCACACGAAGGCGTTCGCCGACGTCGGCCGCTCGAGCGTGCTGCTGGGCCTGCTCGCGACGGTGATGCTGCTGCCGGTGCTGCTCTTCGCGCCGTTCGTCGGCCCGTGGGTCGACCGCTGGAACCTGCGGCGCACCCTGCTCGTCTCGGACACGCTGCGCGCGCTGCTCGTGACCCTGATCCCGATCGGCTACGCGGCGACGCATTCCGTGAGCGTCGTGTTCGTGGTGGTGTTCCTGCTCTTCACGTGCAACGTGTTCTTCCTGCCCGCCAAGAGCGCGATGACGCCCGAGCTGGTGCCGCCCGACCAGCTGCTCGCCGCGAACACGCTGCTCTCCGTGGCCGGCATCGTCGCCACCGGGATCGGCGCGCTGGCGGGCGGCTGGCTCGTCGACCACCTGGGCTGGAGCACGGTCATGTGGGTGAACGCGGTGACCTACCTCGTCTCGGTGGGCTCGCTCGCGCTGATCCGCTACCGCGCGAAGCCGCGCCCCGTGAGCGGCGAGACCGCACCGGCGGGCTACCTCGCCGAGTTGCTCGAGGGCCTGAACGTGGTGCGGCGCAGCCCGGCCGTGGGCCTGGCGCTCGTCGCGCTGGGCGCCGTGTGGGCGGGCGGCGGGTTCCTGCAGGTCGCGGGCCTGCAGCACATCCAGCGCGCCGCGAGCATCCCGGGTACCCAGCGTCTCTCGCTGCTCATGGTCGCGTTCGCGGTCGGCGCCGGACTCGGCACGTGGCTCGTCAACCGCTACGCGAAGTCGTGGCCGCGAGCGATCGTGCTGGGCACGAGCCTCATCGCCGCCGGCGGCTTCCTGGTCGCGATCGCGGTCACGACGCGCTTCGCCGTGTTCGCGATCGCCGGGTTCCTCGTCGGCCTGTGTGCGGCACCTGCGTTCGTGCTCACCGAGACGCTGCTGCAGGAGGGCGCGGACACGAGCCAGCGCGGGCGCGTGTTCAGCCTGCGCGACTTCGCCATGCGCGCGACGAACCAGGTCTCGGTCTGGATCGCCGCGGCGGCCACGCCGCTCCTCGGCACACCCGCCGCGCTGCTGATCGCGGCGGTGATCATCGCCGGCGCGGGTGCGCTCGCATTCGTCTCGGGACGGCGCGTCGCGAACCCTCCGGCGCCTGACGGCGCGCGTCAGCGGTAGACGCTCTTCAGCCTCCCCCACGTCCGCGGCGCGACCGGCACGGGCAGCAGCGACGTTCCCAGCAACGCCAGGTCGGGATTGCCGGCCAGCGGTGCGGTGCGCGTGCAGAGCGTGACGTACGGAACGAAGTTGGGAGTCACGCCGACGTCGATGGCGTTCGTGTAGAAGAGATAGTCCTGCCCGATCACGAACGGATAGCCGCAACCGGTCGACTCGGGGGCCGTGACGACGACCGTCGGATCTCCGCGGAGCGGGGCCTTCCACCGCTCGTAGGGATGCACGATGTACGCGGGTTGGCCGAACGGCGACAGGCTGATCACCTGCCCCGAGAACACCCAGGCCGAGCCGTCGAACGCCGTGGTGAACTCGGGCGTGGGCGGGCAGTCGCAAACGGCGGCGTGTGCGCGCAGCGGGAAGGTCGTGACCAGGAGCGCGATCGCGAGGATCGCGAGCGGGCGGCGCATGGGAGTCCTCCTGCGCGGGGTTCCGGGGGACGATGCTGCAATTCTAGGCCCACGCGCGCGGTCGGGACAGCGAAATGTCCTACCCCGCCAGCGCGAGTTCCAGCGGTTCGCGATACTGCGCGAGCAGGGCGACGCGTAGTGGGGCGTGCTCCGGCCGGAGCAGCTGCGGATCGGAGGCGACCACGGCGCGGGCGGCCTCGCGCGCGTCCATGAGCAGCGCCTCGTCGCGCCAGAGATTGGCCACCTTGAGCCGCGGCAGTCCGGACTGGCGCGTGCCCCAGACCTCGCCGGGCCCGCGCAGGCGCATGTCCGCCTCGGCCAGCGCGAAGCCGTCTTCGGTCGTGCGCATCACCTCGAGCCGCTCGCGGCCGCTGGGCGTGAGCAGCGGGCCGCCCACGAACACGCAGACCGAGCGGTGCTCGCCGCGCCCGACGCGGCCGCGGAGCTGGTGGAGCTGCGTGAGCCCGAAGCGCTCGGCGTTCTCGACCACCATCAGCGTCGCGTTGGGCACGTCGACGCCGACCTCGATCACGGTGGTGGCGACCAGCACCTGCGCCTCGCCGTCCTTGAACGCGCGCATCACCTCGAGCTTCTCGTCGGACTTCATGCGCCCGTGCAGCAGCTCGATCCGGTACTTCGCCAGCAGCGGATGTTCGCGCAGGCGCCCCACCTCGGATTCCGCCGCGCGCACCTCCAGCCGGCCGCCCTCCTCGATCGCGGGCACCACCACGTAGGCCTGCCGGCCGGCGGCGAGTTCCTTCGCCATGAAGTCGATCACCTGCGGGAACTTCTCCTCGCCCGTCACGCGCGTCACCAGCCGTCCGCGGCCCGCGGGGCGTGCGCGGATCACGCTCACGTCGAGATCGCCGAACCACGCGAGCTGCAACGTGCGCGGGATCGGTGTCGCCGTCAGCACGAGCACGTGCGGCAGCACGCCCTTCTTCGCCAGCTCCGCGCGCTGCTTGACGCCGAAGCGGTGCTGCTCGTCCACGATCGTGAGCGCGAGCGTGGGCATCTTCACCTTGTCCTCGAGCAGCGCGTGCGTGCCCACCACGAGCAGCGGCTCCCCGGCGGCGAGCCGGGCGGCGAGCAGCCGCCGCTGCGCCGCCGTGCTGGCGCCCGTGAGCGTGGCCACCTCGATCCCCGCCGGCGTCGCGAAGCGCGACAGCGTGAGCGCGTGCTGGCGCGCGAGCACTTCGGTCGGCGCCATGAACGCGACCTGGTGCCCGGCCTCGAGCGCGTGCGCCGCGGCGAGCAGCGCGACGACGGTCTTGCCGCTGCCCACGTCGCCGATCACGAGCCGGTGCATGGGCCGCGGCTTGCCGAGATCGGCCGTGACGTCGGCGACCGCGGCGGCCTGGTCGTCGGTGAGCGTGAACGGCAGCGTCTCGCGCACGCGCGTGGCCAGCGCCCCGCTCGCGCGCAGCACCAGCGCCTCGCCCTCCTCGGCGAGCACGCGCCGGCGCAGCTCCATCACCATCTGCAGCTGGAAGAGTTCCTCGAAGGCGAGCCGCCGCCGCGCCTGGTCGAGCGCCGCGGCCGATTCGGGGAAATGGATCGCGCGCAGCGCCGCGCCGAGCGGCCCCATCCCGCGCGCGGCGAGCACCTCGGGCGGCACGGGATCGGCGACCTGGTCCGCGACGGCTTCGAGCGCGTGGCCCACCGCGGCGCGCATGCCGCGGGCCGTGACGCCCTTCGTGAGCGCGTGCACCGGCACGAGCCGGCCCGCGTGCAGCAGCTGTTCGAGCTCGCCCTCGACGACCTCGAAGAGCGGGTTCGTGAAGCGCCGGTCGATCGCGTCGTACTCGCCGCTCACGACCACGCGCACGCCGGGCGTGAGCGTGCGCGCGAGGAAGCTCTGGCCGAAGAAGTAGCAGCCCACCGTGCCCGTGTCGTCGGCGATCGTGGCGGCGAAGTCGCCACGCCCACCGCGCGTGCGCAGTGCGGCCGCGTGCTTCACCTGCCCGACCACCGTGAGCAGGGCGCCGGGCTTCAGGTCCTTCACGGCCACGAACCGGCTCGCGTCGAGCCATTCACGCGGGTAGTGCCGCAGCAGGTGCTCGATCGACACGATCCCCAGCCGCTCGAACGCCATCGCCCGCTGCGGGCCCACGCCCGGAAGGAACTGGACCCGAGAGCGGGGATCCAGGTGGCGGGGGGCGCTCGTGCGGCCGCCGGGCGGCGAGGATGCGGTCATGGCGCGAGATTACGGGGGGCGGCGCGGCTTGTCACCGGGGCCCCGGCCCCGCCCGGGGGCGCGAAATCCCGCTTGGCCCCGGACGCGCCGGAGGCGGAAGATGGAGGCGTCCGGCGAACGCCGCCGGCCAAATCTCCGTCCGTGGGGTGTCGTCCCACGGCACGTCTCGCCCACGCGCCCCCCGCTCCCCGCGAGCCGAACGCGACCGCGCGCACCCCGGCCCAACGATCGATGCGCACCCACGGCCCCCATCCTGCCGCGCGGGCGAGGGAGCGTGCGATGCGCCACACCCGCTACGCGAACGAGACCGCCTACGAGCGGAACCAGCAGTACAACTCGATCACCCGCTGGCTGCACTCCTTCCGCTACAAGAGCATGCTCCGCAATCTCGAGCTGCTGCAGCGCATGACCGACGAACGGCCGCTGCGGATCGTCGAGATCGGGTGCGCGATGGCGCGGCTCTACGAGGTGCTCGACGCGCGCGCGCCGATCGAGTACACGGGCGTCGAGATCAACCCCGAGTTCTGCGCGCTCGCGCGCGAGCGCTACGGCCCCCGCGCGAACTTCCGCGTGCTGAACCGCTCGGCCGCCGACCCGGCGCTCTGGAGCGAACTCGGGCAGCCGCACATGGTCTGCGCGCTCGAGACGCTCGAGCACATCCCCGAGCACGACGTCGTTCGCATCGTCGAGAACATCGCCGCGCTCTCGCCGCGGCTGTTCGTCGCGTCGGTGCCGATCGAGGTCGGCCCGGCGATCTGGATCAAGAACGGCGGCTCGTGGCTCATGCGCTACGGCCGCGCGAAGAACCGCCCGTGGCGCGAGGTGTTCTGGGCCGGGCTCTACCAGCTGGACCGCGTGCCGCCGCACGGCACCGGCCACGCGGGCTTCGACTGGCGCTGGCTCTCGCACACGATCCGGCACAACATGCAGATCGTGAAGCAACGCCGCTCGCCGGGAGCGCTCGTGCCCGAGCCGTTCAGCTTCTCGGTCATGTTCGTGGCGACGCCGCGCCCCGGGTCCCCCCGTGGCTCGAACCCACCCGCCCTCGCGCGCAAGCCCGAGCCGGCCCGTGAGCGGGCCGGCACGGTGCCCGGCGAGCTGCTCGAGGTCTGAATCGCGCCGGGCCCCGGGAGCGCCCCACGGGCCTTCCGGGGCGCCGGGAGGACCTGCGGCGGCGGGCCGCGGGGCGGCAAGCTCCGCGGCCCGGCCCGCTTGCGCCCCCCGGGGCCCTCGCGTATAGTTCCCGGGCCTTTTCGCAACTGATCCAGGCGCTCCGGCTGCGCCCGGCCCCGCCCGTGTGGCGAGCCGACGAGCGCTGCTTCACCCTTTCAGGAGAGACCCATGGCGAAGTGCTCCGTGTGCGGCAAGCTGCGCATGGCTGGCCAGAACGTCAGCCACGCCAACAACGTGACCAAGCGCACCTTCAAGCCGAACCTGCAGAGCGTGCGCGCGCTGGTCGACGGCCGCGCCCAGAAGGTGGTCGTGTGCACCCGCTGCCTGCGCAGCGGCAAGGTCGAGAAGGCCGTCCGCGGTCGCAAGTCCGCGCACACCGCCGTCTGACACGCCCTTCGCGCGAAACGTTCGCGGCCCGGCACCCCTCGGGGTGGCCGGGCCGCGGTGTCTCTCCCTGCCGGGGCCGCCGGGTCAGTTCTCGCGGGCGGTGACCAGGAGTTCGCGCCACTCGAGCTGCTGGCGCGGCAGGGCGTTCAGGGGGTCCATCTCGAGCGACTCGGCGAACTCGCGGTCGGCCTCGTTCGCGCGCCCCTGAAGCAGCAGCGCCCAGCCGAGGTCGGCACGCGCGGCGGCGAAGCCCGGGTTGATCTCCAGCGCCCGGCGCAACGGCGCCTCGGCCGCGGGCGCATCCCCCGCCATGAGCCGCGTGCGGCCGAGCAGCGCGTGCGCATCCGCCCAGCCGGGACGGCGCGCCGCGAGCTCCGCGAGCACATGGTCCGCCTGCGGCAGCCGGCCCATCTCCATGAGCACGCTCCCGCGCTCGAGCGCGGCGGCGCCGTACTCGGGCTTGAGCTCCAGCGCGCGCGCGTAGGCCGCGGCGGATTCCTCGAGCCGGTTCTGCGCCCGGCGCAGCCGGCCGAGGAGCAGGTGCAGGTCGGGGTACGACGCGTTGACCGCCAGCGCGCGCAGGAGCGCGGCCTCGGCGCCGTCGTAGTCGCCCGTATCGTAGAGCAGCTGCGCGATCGCCAGCGACGTCTGCGGCACCTCGCGATCGCGCGAGAGCCCGCGGCGCACCGCACGCAGGGCGTCGTCGTAGCGGCCGAGCGCGTGGTAGACGAGCCCGAGCAGCCGCTGCGCGCGCGCGAACTGGCGGTTCAGCTCCACGGCGCGCTCGAGCGGCGACACGGCCGCGGCGAGGTCGCCGGCGCGGAAGCGCGCGAGCCCGAGCCAGAAGTGCAGGTCGGGATAGTCCGGGTTGGCCTCGATCGCCGCTTCGACGTGCTCGCACGCCGCGCCCGCGTGGCCGCGCTCCAGCTCGGTGCGCGCGGCGAGCAGCCGCGCCTCGAGGTAGCGCGGGTTCAGCTCGAGCGCGACCTTGAGCTGGTCCATCGCCTCGTCGGCGCGCCCGCCCTCGAGCAGCAGCCCCGCGAGCCGGCAGCGCAGGTCGGCGTACGCCGGCTTCTCCTCCACCGCGCGTTTGAGCTCGGCCACCGCGCCGGCGAGGTCGCCGGCCTGGTGGTGCGCCAGCGCGCGATCGAGCGGCCGCGCGCCGTTGCCGAGCGGCCGCGCCTCGCCTCCGGGCAGGAGCCGGCGCCACTGCTCGCCGGTCCACTCGCGCGCGACGGCCGGCGTCACCCACTCCGGCGCCTCGAGCCCGAGCGAGAGGGCCTCGCCCAGCTCGGCCGTCGACCGCTCGCGCTCGCCCTGCAGGCCGAGGCAGACCGCGAGCAGCAGGTGGCCTTCGAGGTAGTGCGGGTGCTCCGCGAGCGCCTGCTCCAGGTCCGCGACCGCCTCCGCGAGCCGCCCCGAGCGCTCGTAGATGCGCGCGCGGTAGTAGCGCAGGTCCGGGAAGGTCGGGTTCTCCTCGAGTGCCCTGTCGAACTCGGCTTCGGCGCGGGCGAACTCACCCGCGTGGAAGAACGCCAGCCCGAGGTTGGCGCGCGCTTCGGCCGCATGCACCAGCGCGAGGCAGTGATCCGGATCGTCGGGGTCCCGGTTCTCGCCCAGGACCTCCTCGAAGCACTCGGCCGCGCGCGCGAACTCGCCGCGGTTGAAGTGGAGGATTCCCGCGTTGTAGCCGCGGGTATGCCCCCACTTCACGAGCGACGCCAGGAACTTCATTTCGTTCAGTCCATCTGGCGACGGAGGAACGTCGGCACCTCGAGCGACTCGCCGCGCGAATCGGTGCGGCCCCACTGGGGACGCTGCTCGCGGCGGCGCCACGCCGGCACCTCCAGGTTGCCCATGTCCTCGTCGTTGACCGCCGCCTTGCGCGCGGAACGCTCGCGGTCGACGACGCGCAGGTTCGGCACCGCCTGCCCGAAGCCGGTCGCGACGACGGTCACCATGACCTCGCCGTCGAGCGACGGATCGATCACCGCACCGAAGATGATGTTGGCGTCCTCGCCCGCGGCCTGCGTCACGACCTGCGACGCTTCGTTGACCTCGTGCAGGCTCAAGTCGCGGCCGCCGGTGATGTTGAGCAGCACGCCCTCGGCGCCGTGGATCGACACGTCCTCGAGCAGCGGGCTCGAGACGGCGCGGTTGGCGGCTTCGACGGCGCGGTTCTCGCCCGTTGCGCGGCCGGTGCCCATGAGCGCGTTGCCGCGCGAGGCCATGATGCTCTTGACGTCGGCGAAGTCGACATTGACGAGGCCGGGGATCGTGACCAGGTCGGCGATGCCCTTGGTGGCCTTGAGCAGCACGTCGTCCGCGATGCCGAACGCCTCCGACAGCGGCGTCCCGCGCTCGACGACCGACAGCAGCCGCTCGTTCGGGATCACGAGCAGAGTGTCGACCTCGGCGCGCAGCTCCTCGAGGCCCTCGTCGGCCTGGCGCATGCGGCGCCGGCCCTCGAACACGAACGGCTTGGTGACCACGCCCACGGTGAGCGCGCCGGCCTGGCGCGCGAGGCGCGCGATCACGGGCGCGGCGCCCGTGCCGGTGCCGCCGCCCATGCCGGCCGTGACGAACACCATGTCGGCCTCGCCGATGGCGTCCGCGATCGCCTGCTCGTCCTCCTCCGCCGACTTGCGGCCCTGCGAGGGATCACCCCCCGCGCCGAGACCGTGCGCCGACTGGATGCCGATCTGGATGCGCGTGGGCGCGAGGGACTGGCCGAGGGCCTGGAGGTCGGTGTTGGCGGCGATGAACTCCACGCCGCGCAGGCCGGCGCCGATCATGCGATTGATGGCGTTGCCACCCGCACCACCGACACCGATGACCTTCAGCCGCGCCGGAGCCGTACGATCGATCTCGAGCTCGAACATGGACATGGGCACTCTCCTTGTGCCGGCTTTCCGCGGCCATCCTGGCCGCTCGACCCCGGCGGGTTACCGATGCGGGTACTTCTACACTAGAAACGGCTCGCGAACCAGTTCCAGAGATCGAACCGTGGCCGCGCACCGGGCGCCGCCTTGCCGTTCTCCGCGAACGAGCCTTGCCCGCCCTCGGGGCGGGCCGCCTGCAGCACGAGGCCGACGCCGGTCGAGAAGCGCGGATCGGCGACGCTGGCGCCGAGACCGCCGAGGCCGCGCGGCACGCCGAGCCGCACCGGCATCTCGAACACCTGCTCGGCCAGTTCCACGATCCCCGGCATGAGCGACGTGCCGCCGGTCAGCACCACGCCGCCACCCAGCAGCTCGGCGAAGTGGTTCTTGCGGACTTCCTTGTTGGCGAGCGCGAAGATCTCCTCGAGCCGCGGCTCGATCATGGAGGCGAGCACGTGGCGCGAGATCTCGCGGTCCGCGCGGCCGCCCACGCCCGAGACGCCCAGCGTCTCGTCGGCGCCGACGCGCGAGGCGAGCGCGGAGCCGAACTGGATCTTGATCGCCTCGGCCTTGTCGATCGGGGTGCGCAGGCCGATGGCGATGTCGCTCGTCACGTTGGCGCCGCCGAACGGGATGATCGCGGTGTGGCGAATCGAACCCTCGTGGTAGATCGCCACGTCCGTCGTGCCGCCGCCCAGGTCGAGCAGCACCACGCCCAGGTCGCGTTCGTCGTCGTCGAGCACGGCCGTCGCGGAGGCGAGCGGCTCGAGCACGAGGTCGAAGACCTTGAGCTCGGCGCGCTGGATCGCGCGGCAGATGTTCTTCGCGCTCGTCACCGCACCGGTGATGATGTGGACCTCGGCCTCGAGCCGGACACCGCTCATGCCGACCGGGTCCTTGATGCCGTCCTGGTCGTCGACGATGAACTCCTGCGGGATCACGTGGATGATCTCGCGGTCCATCGGGATCGCGATCGCCTTGGCCGCCTCGACCACGCGCTCGACGTCGGCGTCCGCGATCTCGTTGTTCTTGCGCGCCACCGCGATCACGCCGCGCGAGTTGATGCTGCGGATGTGGTCGCCCGCGATGCCCGCGTAGACGCCCTTCACTTCGATGCCGGCCATGCGCTCGGCTTCCTCGACGGCGCGCGTGATGCTGGCGACGGTCTTGTCGAGGTCCACGACGACGCCGCGGCGGAGCCCCTCGCTCGGGGCGTTGCCGACACCGACCACCCGCACCTCACCGGCCGGGCCCTGGTCGGCGATGATGCAGCAGATCTTGGTGGTTCCGATGTCGAGTCCGACGAACGTCCGTGTCGCCTGGGCCATGGGGTTCCCTCCCGCGTGGTGTCGAGGCCGCTCGCTAGCTCGTGCTCGCTCCCGGCGCCGTGAGCACGGCCACCGGTTGCGCGTCGCGCACGATGATCTGGTCCGGAAAACGCACGTCGACCTCGAAGGGCTTCATGCCCTTCTTCTCGAGGTCGGCGAGCGTGGCACGCAGGCCCGACAGCTGCCGCGTGCTCACCGGCCACGCCGGACCGATCACGCGGATGCCGTTCATCAGCACGAGCCGGGTGGTGCGCTCTTGCGCGACGTCCACCTCCGAGACCTGGCCCGCGAGCCGGAGCGCATTGTCGCCCAAAACGGCCGCCCATGCGAGTCCTCTCTGCACCGGCGGCGTCCGCAATTGCGCGCCCGGGCGGCAGGCCGAGAGGTCGACGCCGGTGAGCATGGGCACGTCGGCGACGACGCCCGCCTGCAGCGGTTCCAGCAACACGCCGGAGGTGTCGATCTCCCACGGCTCGCCGTGCGCGACCGCGAGCGCGGGCACGCGCTCGACGATGTGCAGGTCGAGGCCGCGCAGGCCGCGGCGGTGCACCTCGGCCCGCTCGATGCGAGGATCCATGAGGACGCGCTGGCGGACTCGCGCGAGGTCGATGCCGAGCAGGTCCTGACCTTCCGCGAGCGCGGCGTCGTGCCGGACCCGGTCGGCGTCGAGGTAGCGCAGTCCCGAGACGCGCACGTCGGTGAGGATGGCGTAGCGCTTGCGCAGCTCTCGCCATGGCAGCATGGCCACGAGGCCGATCGCGAGCAGCGCCCCGAGCACGAGCCCGGCCCGGCGCAGGAGCCGGCCGTCGCCGCCGGCGCCCGCGCCGCCTCCGCCGCGCACGCGCGGCGTGCCGCCGCGCGCGAGCGCCCGGCCCTGGTAGTGGCTCACGCCCCCGGCCCTCCGGCCACCGCCGGCGCCGCGCCGAGACGGCGCACGAGGTCGTCGGCCAGCTTGCTGACGTCGCCGGCGCCGAGCGTGAGGAGCGTGTCCCCCGGGCGCGCCGCCGATACGGCCGCCGCCGCCGCTTCGGCCGCGCTCGGCGTGAAGGCGACGTGGCCCGCGCCATGGGCGCGCGCGGCGTCGACGACCGTGCGGCCGGAGATGCCCTCGATCGGCGTCTCGCCCGCGGCGTAGACGTCCATCACCCAGACGTGGTCGGCGTCGCCGAAGCAGCGACCGAACTCCTCGCGGAGCGCGGCCGTGCGCGAGTAGCGGTGCGGCTGGAAGATCACGAGCACGCGGCCGCCGAGCTGCTTCGCGGCGGCGAGGGTGGCGGCGATCTCGGTCGGGTGGTGGCCGTAGTCGTCGATCACGCGCACGCCGTTCACCTCGGCGCGCGTCTCGAACCGGCGGCCGACGCCGCGGAACTCGGTCATCGCCTCGGCGATGTGGCCGAAGCCGACTTCGAGCTCGAGCCCGACCGCGACCGCAGCCAGCGCGTTGAGGACGTTGTGGTGACCCGGCACCTGCAGCGTGATGGTCCCGAGCGAGCGCCCGTCGGCGCGGACGTTGAAGCGGCTGCCGTGCGGCAGCAGCTCGATCGCCTCGGCGCGTACCTCGGCCTCGTCGCGTGTGCCGTACGTGAGCGTGCGCTTGGTGACGAGCGGCAGGATCGTCCGCACGTGCTCGTCGTCCACGCACAGCACCGTGACGCCGTAGAACGGCACACGGTTCGCGAAGTAGACGAAGGCCTGCTTCACCTCGCGCAGGTCGGCGTAGTGGTCCAGGTGCTCGCGGTCGATGTTCGTGATCACCGTCACGGCCGGCGCCAGGCGCAGGAACGACCCGTCGCTCTCGTCCGCCTCGGCCACGAGGAACCGCCCGTGCCCGAGCTTGGCGTTGGCGCCCAGCGCCCGCAGCCGCCCCCCGACCACGATCGTCGGGTCGAGCCCGCCGCGGCTCAGCACCGCCGCGACCATGGACGTGGTCGTCGTCTTGCCGTGCGAGCCGCCGACCGCCACGCCGTACTTCATGCGCATCAGCTCGGCGAGCATGTCCGCGCGCGCGATCACCGGCACGCCGCTCTCGCGCGCCGCGGTGAGCTCGGGATTGTCGGGCCGCACGGCCGACGAGTAGACGACCACCTGCGCGCCCTCCACGTTGGGCGCGGAGTGCCCGGTGAAGACGCGGCCGCCCAGCTGGATCAGCCGCTCGGTGACGTCGGACGCCTTGAGGTCGCTGCCGGTGACCTGGTAGCCCATGTTGAGCAGCACCTCGGCGAGCCCGGACATGCCGCTGCCGCCGATGCCGATGAAGTGGATCCGGTGGGTGTGCCCGTACACGTCAGCGCCCTCCCCCCTCGCCGGCGTCCTCGGACGCGCCCTGGCGCCCCTCGGCCCAGCTGACGAGCGAGCGCGCGAGGCGCGCCGCCGCGTCGGGACGCGCGAAGAGCCGCGCGTTGGAGGACATGCGCGAAAGCGCCTGGCGGTCGGAGAGCAGGTGCGCGACTTCCTTCGCCAGCCGCTCGCCGTTCAGCTCGCCGTCGGGGATCAGCACCGCGGCGCCGCGGTCGACGAGGTTGGCGGCGTTGTCCTGCTGGTGGTTGTGCGCCGCGTACGGATACGGCACGAGCACCGAGGGCAGCCCGCAGACGGCGATCTCGGCGAGCGTCATCGCGCCGGCGCGGCAGACCACGAGGTCGGCGACCGCGTAGGCCATGTGCATCTTGCGCACGAACGGCAGCACCACCGCGGGCAACTTCTCCTGCTCGACCACCTGCTTGATCTTCGCGTGCTCCTGGCGCCCGGTGACGAGCAGGCACTGGAGCCCGAGGCGATCCTTGAGCCGGCGCAGCATGTCGAGCGCGGCCTCGTTGATGGTCGCAGCGCCGAGGCTGCCGCCGAAGACGAGCAGCGTCGGGCGGCCGGCTTCCATCTTGAACTCGCGCAGCGCCGCCGCCTTGTCGCCGGTCAGGATGTGCGCGCGAATCGGGTTGCCCGTGACCTTGAGGTGGTCGCGGCGCGGGAAGTACGTGCGCGCCTCGAGGAACGACAGGTGCACCTCGCTCGCGATGCGCGACAGCATGCGATTGGCGAGCCCGGGAACGCTGTTCTGCTCCTGCAGGATCAGCGGCCGGCCGAAGAGCCGGGCCGCGTACGCCATGGGCGCGCTCGCGTAGCCGCCGGTGCCGAGCACGGCCTTGGGGTTCTCGCCGAGCACGAGGAACACCGCCTGCAGGAACCCCAGCACGTTCAGGAACGCGGCCCACGGCCACGTCCACCAGCGCGTGCGCGAGAAGCCCGCGCCCGCGAGGAAGTGGATCTTGAAGCCCGCCTCGGGCACCGCCTGCGCCTCGAGTCCGCGCTTCGTGCCCACGAACACCACGTCGATGTCGGGCCGGGTGCGCTTGAGTTCCTCGGCGACCGCGATGCCGGGGAACACGTGCCCACCCGTGCCGCCGCCGGCCACGAGGATCTTCATGCCGTCCCCCGCGCCCAGCGCTGGCGGGCCAGCGCTTCGGTTTCGCCGTTCAGGGCACTGATGCGGTAGAGCACGCCGACCGCGGCCAGGTTCACGAGCAGCGCCGAACCGCCGTACGACACGAACGGCAGCGGCAATCCCGTGGTGGGCGCGAGCCCGGTGGCCACGGCCAGGTTGGCCAGGGCGTAGAGACCGATCTGCACGGTGAGTCCTCCCGCCAGCAAGGCGGCGAAGGGTTCGGAGCAGCGCGCCGCGACGCGCATGCCCCGCCAGAGGAAGAGGCCCAGCACGGCCAGCAACGCGGTCGCACCGATCAGGCCCAGTTCCTCTCCGATGATGGAAAAGATGAAGTCCGTGTGCGCTTCGGGCAGGAAGAGCAGCTTCTGCATGCCCGCGCCCAGCCCGCGGCCGAACACGCCACCGGAACCGATGGCGATCAGCGACTGGTTGAGCTGCCAGCCCGCGTCGTGCGCGTCCATGGGCGCGCCGAAGAGGAACTGGAGGAACGTCTTCACGCGCCCCATCTGGTAGGGATGGGTGGCGAGTGCGAAGGCGACGAATCCGGCTCCCGCGCCCACCGGCGCGAGCAGGTAGCGCATCGGGGCGCCGGAGAGGAACAGCATGGTGAAGCCGGTGAGCAGCAGCAGCCCGGCCGAGCTGAGGTTGGGCTGCTTGAGGATCAGTGCGGCGACGAAGCCCGTGAACGCGAGCGGCGGCACGAGCCCGCGCCAGAAGCCGTTCTCGGCGACCGGGCGGCGCTTGAGCCACCACGCGAGGAACGCCACCGCGGCGACACGCGCGAGGTCGGTCGGCTGGAGCGACATGAACCCGACGCGCAACCAGCGGGTCGCCCCCTTGGACATGTGCCCCATCACCACGACCACGACGAGCAGCACGCAGGCGCCGGCGAGCAGCGCGGGCGCGGCGGACTCGAGGCGGCGCAGGTTGACCCAGCGCGCGCAGGCGAGGAGGACCAGGACGCCGAGGGCGGTGCGAACCAGCTGCTGGCGCAGGAAGTAGTTCTCGTCGTGGTAGTGCACGAAGGCGTAGAACGACCCGGACGAGTACACCATGACCAGCCCCACCGCCGTCAGGGCGAGAGCCAGTACCAGCAGCCAGCGATCCCCACGCATCAGACCCTACACGCCTCCCTGCGAGAGCCGGCGGACTTCGTCCTTGAAGCGCCGCCCACGGTCTTCGTAGTCCCGGAACATATCGAAGGACGAGCAGCCTGGCGAGAGCAATACGATGCCCCCGGGACCGGCCGCACGCCAGGCGGCCGCGACCGCGTCGGCCAGCGTGGTCGCGCGTTCGGCCGGCACGCCGGTCCAGGCGCGCTCCATCGCCGGCGCCCCCTCGCCGATCAGCACCAGGTGCTTGACCGCCTCGCGAACCCGGCCGGCCAGGGGCGAGAAGTCCTGTCCCTTGTCGCGACCGCCGGCGATCAGGACGACCTTCTGGTCGTAGCTCTGGAGGGCGACCTCCATGGAGCCGACGTTGGTGGCCTTGGAGTCGTTCACGAACCGGACGCCGCCCACTTCGCCCACCGGTTCGAGCCGGTGCTCGAGCCCGCCGTAGGTACGCAGGACTTCGCGCAGCGTCTCCGGCGCGGGTTCGAGCGGCAGCACCGTGGCGAGCGCGGCGAGCGCGTTGGCGGTGTTGTGCGGCCCCGGCAGGCGCACGTCGCGCCGCGGCATGAGCCGCTCGGTGCCGCCGCGCCACGCCATCACCAACTCGCCGGCCTCGAGGAACGCGCCCTCCTCGACCGCGCCGCGCACCGAGAACTCGAGCAGGCCCGCGGCGCCGGTGCGGCGCGCGACGACCTCGGGATCGTCGGCGTTCAGCACCGCCCAGTCGGTTTCCTCCTGGCGCTCGAACAGCCGCTGCTTGGCGCCGCCGTAGACCTCGAACGTGCCGTGGCGGTCGCCGTGGTCGGGCGTCAGGTTGAGCCACGTCGCGACGAAGGGCTTCAGCGTCCGCACGGTCTCGAGCTGGAACGACGACACCTCCACGACCAGCAGGCCCGAAGCGCTCACGTGCTCGGCGACCTCGCAGATCGCGCGGCCGATGTTGCCGCAGACCTCGACCTCGCGCCCCGCCGCGCGCAGCAGCGCGCCGGTCAGGTCGGTGGTCGTGCTCTTGCCGTTGGTGCCGGTGATGCAGAGGAGCGGCGCCTTCGCCGCGAGGAAGCCCAGTTCGAGTTCGCCGATCACCGGAATGCCGCGCTCGCGCGCGCCCGCGGCGAGCGGGTGCTCGAACGGGAAGCCGGGGCTCCAGACGAGCAGGTCGCGACCGTCGAGCAGGCCGGGATCGTCGCGGCCCCAGTCGCCCGCGATGCCGTCCGCGGCGAGTGCGCGCGCGACCTCGCCGAGTTCGGCCTCGGAGCGGCGGTCGCAGAGGCGCACGTCGGCGCCGTGCTTCGCGAGCAGCCGGGCGGCCGCGAGGCCGCTGCGGGCCGCGCCCGCGACGAGCGGGCGGCGGCCGGGAATGCCGTGGTGCAGGTCGAAGGTCATTGCAGCTTGAAGGTCGAGAGCGAGAGCAGGGCGAGCAGCGCGGCCGCGATGTAGAAGCGCAGCACCACGCGCGACTCGGCCCAGCCCATGAGCTCGAAATGGTGATGGAGCGGGGCCATGCGGAAGACCCGCCGGCCGGTGAGCTTGAACGAGGCGACCTGGATCATCACCGACAGCGCCTCGGCGACGAACACGCCGCCCACGAGCACGAGCCAGAACTCGCGCTTGATGAGCACGGAGACGATGCCGAGCGCGCCGCCCAGCGACAGCGAACCGGTGTCGCCCATGAACACGTTCGCGGGGTGGCAGTTGTACCAGAGGAAGCCGAGCGAGGCGCCGAGCACCGCGGCGCAGAAGACCGTGAGTTCGCCCGTGTACGGCAGGAAGTCGAGGTTCAGGTAGGCCGAGAAGCGCGCGTGGCCGCTCAGGTAGCAGATGCCCGCGAACGCGAGGGCGGCGATCGCCACGAGTCCCGAGGCGAGGCCGTCGAGGCCGTCGGTGAGGTTCACCGCGTTGGATGCGCCGGTGACCACGAACACCACGAAGGGCACGAACAGCAGCCCGAAATCGATGTAGCGGAACTTGAGGAACGGCACGTGCGTCACCGTCGGCGAGAGGCCCGGCTCGGGCCAGAGCACGATCGCGAGCCCGACCGCGAGCCCGGCGATCACCTGGCCGACGAGCTTGTAGCGGCCGAGCAGGCCCTTGGGCAGGTTCTTCACCACGCGCAGCCAGTCGTCGAGGAACCCGAGCCCGCCGAGCCACACCGTGCCGCCGAGCGCGAGCCACATCTGGCGCGAGTGGAAGTTGCCCCAGAGCAGGCACGGCACCACGATCGCCGCGAGGATCAGCAACCCGCCCATGGTCGGCGTGCCCGCCTTGCCGTAGTGCGACTGCGGCCCGTCCTGGCGCACCTTCTGCCCGAGCTTGACCGCGCGCAGCCACTCGATCATGCGCGGCCCGAGCAGCAGGCTGATGAGCAGCGCGGTCACGGCCGCGTAGGCGGATCGGAACGTGATGTAGCGGAAGACGTTCAGGGCCGAGAGGCCGGCGAGCTTGTGCAGCGGGTAGATCCACTCGTAGAACACGTCAGCCCTCCCCCGGCAACCCTGCGAGCACCTGTTCGAGTGCGGCGCCCCGCGAACCCTTGACCAGCACGACCACCCCCGGCGCCAGCGCCTCGCGCAGCGCGGCCGCGACGGCAGGCTTGTCGGCGAACACGCGCGCCTCCACCCGGGCCCGGCGCGCACCCGCGGCATAGTCGCTCGCATGGTCGCCCACTGTCCACAACTCCGCCTCCCGGACCTTCTCCCCCGTCTCGCGGTGCAATGCCGCCGCCGTGGCGCCCAGTTCCAGCATGTCGCCCAGGATGGCGATCCGGCGCCCGGCGCCGGGCCAGCCGGCGAGCGTCTCCAGCGCCGCCGCCGTCGAATCCGGGTTGGCGTTGTAGCAGTCCTTGAGGATCACCGCGCCGCCCGCACGCAGCACTTCCATGCGCCCCGGCAGCGGGGCGTGCGCGGCGAGCGCCGCGACCACCTTCTCGGGATCGAGCTTCCAGTGCCGGGCCACGGCCAGCGCCGCGAGCGCGTTGGCCGCCTGGTGGCGGCCGACGAGCTTGAGGTGCAGCGGCGGGAAGCCCGCCACTTCGAGCCGCGAGCCCTCGGGCCCCAAGTCCTCCCAGCGCGCGGGCCGCACGTCGGCGCCCGGCTCGAAGCCGTAGGTGGTGATCGCGGCCTTCGCGCCCCGCGTCGCGGCCACGAGGCGCGGCGAATCGGCGCCGACGAACGCCGGCTGGTTCGGGCGCAGCGCGTGCACGAGCGAGGCCTTCTCGGCCGCGATCGCCTCGAGCGAGCCGAGGTGCTCGAGGTGCGCGACGCCGGCGTTGGTCACGACCGCGGCGGTCGGCTGCGCGATCTCGGCCAGCGCGGCGATCTCGCCCGCGTGGTTCATGCCCATCTCGACGACCGCCGCCTGGTGCTCGCGCCGCAGCGCGAGCAGCGTGAGCGGCACGCCCCAATGGTTGTTCAGGTTGCCCTGCGTGCGCAGGACCGGCGCTTCGGTGGCGAGCGCGGTGGCGACGAGTTCCTTGGTGGTGGTCTTGCCGGCGCTGCCGGTCAGTCCCACCAGCAGGCCCGGCCACGCCTCGCGATAGCGCTTCGCGACGCGCTGCAGCGCCGCCGTGACGTCGTCCACGACGACGAGCGGCCCCAGATCGAGGTGCGCGATGCGCGGATGCACCGCGCGATCGCAGAAGGCCGCGGCGGCGCCGCGCGCGAACGCCTCGTCGAGGAACGCGTGACCGTCGGCGCGGCTGCCCGGGAGCGGCGCGAACAGCATGCCCGGCGCCACCGTGCGCGTGTCGATCGAGGCGCCCGTGACGCCGCTCGCGAGGAACGCCTCGCGCGCCGCGGCGCCCTCGGGCATGCGCGTCACGACGAGATCGCCGTTCGCCCACTGGGCGAGCTGGACCAGCGTGATCGCCGGCGGGTTGGCGCTCATCGGCGCGCCTCCAGCGCTTCGCGCGCCACCACGCGGTCGTCGAACGGCGTCACCTGGTCGCCGATCGTCTGCGTGCTCTCGTGCCCCTTGCCCGCCACCAGCACGACGTCGCCGGGCCGCGCCTCGGCGACGGCGGCGGCGATCGCCGCGCGGCGATCGAGGATCGTGACGAGCCCGCCCGCGGGCGCGCCCGCGACGATCTCGGCGGCGATCGCGTCCGGGTCTTCGGAGCGCGGATTGTCGTTGGTCACCCAGGCGCGATCGGCGAGCCGTGCGGCGAGCGCGCCCATCTGCGGCCGCTTGCCGCGGTCGCGGTCGCCGCCACAGCCGAAGACGCACAGGACGCGCGACGTGGTGTGCTCGCGGCACGCGGCCAGCGCGCGCTCGAGCGCGTCGGGCGTGTGCGCGTAATCGACCACGAGCGTGAACGGCTGCCCGGCGTCCACGCGCTCGAGGCGCCCGGGAACCCCGCGGAAGCTGCGCAGGCCGGTCTCGATCTCCTCGGCCGAGAGCCCGAGCGCGAGTGCCGCGGCGTAGGCGCCGGCGGCGTTCCACGCGTTGTAGCGCCCGAGCATCGGCAGCGCGAGCGTGCGCTCGGCCGGCTCGCCGGCGCGATCGGTGACGAGCCGCAGCTCGAGCCCGCCGGGGCCGGGCGCGACGCGCTCGAGCGCGACGTCCAGCGCGCGATCGCCCGCGGGCCCGCCGAAGCTCCACGCCTCCATCCCGCCCGCGCGCGCCGCCGCGATCACCTGCCCGGCCGCCGGATCGTCGGCGTTCACGACCGCGACCGCGGACTTGGCCGCGGGCCCGTTGCGGCCGTCGAACAGCATGAGCTTGGCGTCCCGGTACGCGTCCATGGTGCCGTGGAAGTCGAGGTGGTCCTGCGTCAGGTTGGTGAAGATCGCGACGTCCACCGCGAGCCCCCACGTGCGGCGCTGCGCGAGCGCGTGACTGCTCGCCTCCATCGCCACCGCCTGCACGCCGCGCTCGCGCATGGTCGCGAGCAGGCCCTGCAGCTCGGGCGCCTCGGGGGTCGTGAACGCGCTCGGGCGCACCTCGCCGTCGATGCGGATACCCGTGGTGCCGATCACGCCTGCGCGCCAGCCGGCGGCGGTGAAGATCGCCTCGAGAAGGTACGTCGTGGTCGTCTTGCCGTTGGTGCCCGTCACCGCGACGACGCGCATCGCGCGCGAGGGCTCGCCCTGGAACGCGCACGCGGCCTGCGCGAGCGCGAGCCGCGGATCGTCCACCTCGACCACCGTCGTGCCGTCGGCCGCGAGTCCCGGCGGTCCGACCACGGCGATCGCGCCGGCGGCGATCGCGGCGGCCGCGAAGCGCGCCCCGTCGGCCTTCGCACCCGGCAGGGCGAAGAACACGTGCCCCGGCCCGACACGGCGCGAATCGAGCGTCAGCGCGGCGACGGTGGCGTCCACGGGGCCGCGCACGCGCGCGCCCGGCAGCGCGGCCAGCAGCTCGCGCAGCGTCACGGCCGGCGCGTCGGCACCGCGGCCAGGGCCTCCTCGTCCGGGCGCGTGGGACCCGACGCGACGCCGGAGTCCGAGCACCAGAGGCGGCAGCCACCCGCGAGGGGCAGCGCCGTTCCCGGCGACGGTTCCTGGCGCACGACGAGTCCACTGCCTTCGAGGTGGACCTTGACCTGGCGCAGCGAGAGTTGGCGCAACGCCTCGCGGACCGGCATCCCGACCAGGTCGGGCAGCGTCCGGCCGAGCGAATCCCGAGGCGGCGAAAGATAGGCGACGACCGCACCGCCGCGCTCCACGGGAGCACCGGCGGCGGGCGACTGCGAAAGGACGCGCGGGCCGTCGCCCTCGAAGTGCGCGCGCAGGCCGAAGTCGCGCAGCCGGCGTTCGGCTTCGCGCGCGGGCAGCAGGCGCAGGTCGGGCGCGGTGACGGCGGGCAGCTCCGGCGGACGCGCGGCGATGGGGCTGCTCGACGGCCCCAGCAGACCGTCGGGCTGGCGCATCAGGTCGAGCATGACTTCGCGGAAGACGGGCGCGGCCGCCTGGCCGCCGTAGTAGATCGAGCCGCGCGGTTCGTCGATCACGACGACGCCCACGAGACGCGGATGGTCGGCGGGCGCGAACCCGGCGAACGACGAGATGTACATGCCTGCACCGTAGCGGTGCGTGACCATGTCGACCTTCTGCGCGGTGCCGGTCTTGCCCGCGACGCGCAGGCCGTGCAGGCGCGCGGCGGTCGCGGTGCCGCTGTCGACCACGGCGCACAGCATCTGGCGCAGCTCCGAGGTCGTGGCCTCGCTGAACACGCGCCGCGTCGGCTGCGGCTCCCAGCGGCGCAGCACGCGGCCGTCGGCGCCGCGCAGTTCGCGCGTGAGCAGCGGCGCCATGAGCACGCCGCCGTTGGCGATCGCGCCGTACGCGAGCGCCAGCTGCAGCGGCGTCACCGCCACTTCCTGCCCGATCGAAATGGTCGGCGTCGAGCGCGGCTGCCACGCGGAGACGGGCCGCAGCTTGCCGCTCGTCTCACCGGGGAACTCGAGCCCGGTCAGTTCGCCGAACCCGAGCGAGGTCGCGTAGCGGTAGAGCCGCTCGGCGCCCAGGCGCATGCCGAGCTTGGCGCAGACGATGTTGCTCGAGTTCTGCACCGCGCCGAAGAACGTGTAGCCCGGGTGCTCGTGCGAGTCGTGGATGGGCCGCCCCGGCACGTCGAGCTCGTGACCGGCGACGAAGTACTCGTCGGGACGCGCCGTGCCTTCCTCGAGCGACGCACCCGCGACCACGATCTTGAACGTCGAGCCGGGCTCGTACTGGTCGGTAACGTTCCAGTTCTTGGCCTTGCCCGGCGGCAGGTGCGGCACGCACGCCGCCGCGCGCACCTCGCCCGTCCACGGGTCGAGGAAGACGGCGAAACCGCGCTGCGCGTGCAGCGTATCCACGGCGCGCGCGAGGTGCTGCTCGAGACTCGCCTGCAGGTCGGCGTCGATCGTCGTGACCAGCGAGGCGCCGTCGCGGGCCGGACGGCCGTCGGCGCCGGGCAGCCGCAGCACGCGCGAAGTCCCCGCGCGCACCATGGTCTCCCACCCCGACTGGCCGCCGAGTTCGGCGTCGTACTGCAGCTCCAGCCCGTCGGCGCCGACGTTGTCGCGGTTCGTGCGGCCGAGCACCTCGCTCGCCGCGACGCCGTAGCGATAGTCACGGCGCGTGTCGTCCTCGACCACCACGCCGCCCAGGCGCAGTGCGCGCACGCGGTCGCCCACCTCCGGCGGCACCTCGCCCGAGATCAGCGCGAAGCCGCGCACCTCGCGCAGCGTGCGCAGGAGCGCGGCCGGCGTGCGGCCGAGCAGCGGCGCGAGCGCCTTCGCGACCTTGCCGAGGTCACCCAGCTGCGGCCGGTAGACGGCCACGCGGCTGACGGGCAGGTCGCGCGCCATGACGCGGCCCGAGCGATCGAGCAGCTCGCCGCGCCGCGGCACGAGCTTGTGGCGCTGGAGCTGGTTCTCGGCCGCACGCGCGGCGAAGTGCTCGTGCAGCGCCACCTGCAGCCACGCCACGCGTACCCAGAGGCAGGCGAGGAAGAAAAAGAGGCCGGCCGCAGCCAACAGCACCCGACTCTTGCGCATGTCCCTGTGGGCCAACTGTTCCCTCCATGGAACGGTGGTTCACGCGGACCACCGACCCACTTGCGCGGTGCTGCGGCGCGGCCGGCACATCGGACCGGTCGCCCGTTGAGTTGTGAGCGATCGAATCAGTTCACGTTGCGTCCGCGTGCCGAGGCGTCCGGCACGATGGATTGCACGGCGCGGCCCGCGAGCGCGAGCAGCGACCGCGACGAAGGCGCCGGCCGCGACTCGGCCGGCTCGAGGTAGTCCTCGGGCAGGAGCACGATCCGCTGCGGATCCGTGGGATGCAGCCCGATCGCACCGGCGACCGGTCCCAGGGACGTGCGGCTCGACGCCCGCTCGAGCTGCGCGCGCGTCCATTCGTACTCGGCGCTCGCCTGCTGCAGCGAGTGCGTCGCGCGGCCGACCTGCTCGCTCAGGCTGGCCACGGTGGAGCACTGCCAGACCTCCATGAGCAGGACGCCCATCACCGCCACCGCGGCGAGCGCCAGGTGGGGCCGGAACGCGCGCGTGTCCGAAACGCGCCACGAGGGGACCGATCGGACCCGGTCGAATTTCATCTCGGCTTCCTCCGGAAAGCCCTGAGCCGCGCGCTGCGTGCGCGCGGGTTGCCCTGCTGCTCCTCGTCGGAGGGGACGACGACCTTCCGCGTCAGTTCCTCCCACGGTCCCGCCGCCGCCCCGTCATCCATGACGGGCCGGCGGCGATTCGGCGTCACGCGCGGCGCACCGCGCAGCGCGTGCTTCACCCGGCGATCCTCGCCGGAGTGGTACGCGAGCGTCACCACCCGGCCGCCGTCGCGCATCGCGCCGGGCAGCCAGTCCAGTGCCGCGTCGATCTCTCCCATCTCGTCGTTCACCCAGACGCGCAGCGCCTGGAAGACCGGAGCGAGCGCACCGGGACGGCGGTCGGCCAGCGTGCGGCCGGTCAGGTCCGCGAGCTGGCGCGTGGTCGCGAGCGCGCCCTCGCGCGCCGCGGCGACCAGCGCACGCGCGAGCCGCGCCGCGCCGCGCACGTCGCCGTACTCGCGCAGCACCTGCGCGACCTCGGCCTCGTCCGCGCGCGCGAGCCGCGCCGACAGCGCGTCGCCCGCCGTGGGATCCATCCGCATGTCGAGCGGTCCGTCCTGCGAGAAGCTGATGCCGCGCGCGGGATCGTCGATCTGGCGCGAGGACAGGCCGAAGTCGAACAGGGCGCCGGCCAGCGGCTCGCCGCCCGCGTCCCGGTGCGCACCGGGCAGGTCGCGGAACGCGGCGTGCCGGAGCATCACACGGTCCCCGAAGCGCGCGAGGCGCTCGCCGGCGACGCGCAGCGCGGCCGGGTCCCGGTCGCAGCCGAGCAGCCGCACGCCTGCATCGGCCTCGAGCAGCGCGAGCGAGTGCCCGCCGTCGCCGAGGGTCGCGTCGAGGTAGAGCCCGGGGCCGCCGAGCAGGAATTCCAGCGTCTCGCGCCGCAGCACCGGCTCATGACGCACGTCCACGCGCGGACCCCGCGGCGGAGGCGAGAACGTCCGCCGCCGACGGCCATTGGTGCAGGTGCCCGTCGCAGCCCGAGAGACGGAAGAGGTCGTGCAGGTAGCGGGACAACCCGCACACCGCGACCGGTCCCACCCGCGTCTCGAAGCGCGCCAGTGCCTCGACGAGGCGCGGCACCATGCGGTAGTCGATGTGGCGCAGCTGCGAGCAGTCCACGAGCAGCTGCGTCGCGCCGCGTGCGGCGAGATCGTCGAGCGTCTGCTCGATGCGGCGTCCCGCGGGCAGGTCCACCCACCCGCGCAGCGCGACCGTGGCGAGCCGGCCCGCGGGGCGATCGAGGAGCTCGATCCGCGCCGCGGCGCCGTGGCGCCCGCGGGTGAACTGGAGGTTCACCGCGAGAGCCTGCCGCACGTCCAGTGCCGCCTGCGCCGCCACCATCATCACAGGTCTCCGAGCGCTTCGTCGTAGTGCGCGTCCATGTTCTCGAGGACGGGTTCGATCGATTCACGGAACCGGTCGGGAGCCCAGATCTCGATCCGGCCGACTTGGCCGTGCAGGACGGCATCCTTGCCGAGGCCTGCACGGCCGATGAGCGACGGTGGAACCGAGATGCGTCCCTGCTTGTCCACCGTCACCTTGCTCGCATCCACGAGGAACGCCCGGGCGAAATCCCTCTGTGCCTTCTTGCCCATGGCCATCCTGGCCAGGCGCTCCTCGAAGACCTTCCAGTCCTCTTCGGCGTACAACCACAGGCAGCCGCCGAGGCCCATCAGGAGGATGAACGTCGTCAGTGGGGTCTTGCGGCCCGGGACCACGCGCATCGCCGCCGGGACCACGATGCGTCCCTTGTCGTCGATCGAGTAGTTGGCCGTGCCGTAGAAAGTCGCCATGACGCTCGCTCCCGCGGGGATCCACCGATCCTCCGATTTCCCCCCGCCTCCCCAAAAATCACCACCGCCGCAGAATAGGTTCGGCCCGGGAACGAGTCAAAGAAAAATCGCGCGCACCCGCGAAAAAAGCGGGCGCTGCACGTGTGTGCAGCATAGACAACCGCATCGCACACCCCATTCGCAGTGAGTGGTGGTGGCGGCAGGTCCGAGGTGCCCGGGGAGTGTGCGACGATTCGCTCACGCGGTGAGCGCGTCAGCAAGTCGATCCGCAGTGGGCGGTGGTGGCGGCAGGTCCGAGGTGCCCGGGGGTCCGATGGAGGGAAGTCGGGAGCGCGCACAGGAGCCAGGGATGGCGGGTGCGCGCGGACGCCTAGTGACGAGCACGGCAGGATGCCGTGCGAGGAGCGGTCCCTCCAGCGGATCCCCGGGCACCTCGGACCGGGGGGCGGTGCGACGAAATGCTCAGCTGTTCAACGCGTCGCGACCGTCAGCGCGTCGCGCGGATCGAGTCGTACGCGGCCCAGTTGACGCGGTAGATCGAATAGACCGCGCTGCCCGGGTGCGCGATGCCGAGATTGGGCACGGCCGCGTGCCCCACGGGCTCGAGCGCGGCCGCCCAGCGGCTGCGCCCGAGCAGGTCGTACGCGCGCGGCGCGCGATCGATCAGGTACGCCGGGCGCGCCACCTTCGCGAACCCGAACCCCGTGACGACCTCCTCCTGCGTCGCGCGCTCGAGCAGCGGGATCATCGCCGGCGACACGAGGCCCGCGAGGTCGAGCACGCGGCGATGGCTGTAGTAGCCGATCGCGCCGATGTCCGGCGCGGCGATCGTCGCGCCCGGATCGGTGTGCGTCGCGAACCACTGGCCCCACGGGATCAGGCTCTGGCGCAGGCCCGTCGTGAAGCTGCGCACCTGCGGGACGACCGCCGCGTTGTACCAGACCAGGTTCTGCACGAGCGCGAGCCCGCACAGTCCCAACCCCAGCAGCACCGCCCCGGGCCGCGCCGCGGGCTCGGGCTCCTCGCCCGCCCACCAGCGCTCCACGGCGCGCCACGCGAGCCACGCGAGCACCGGCAGCATCGGCACGAGGTAGCGCGAGATGACCGGCACGCCGCGCATGCCGTAGAGCACCGGCATCGCGCCGACCCACACCCATGGCAGCAGCCGCTGCGCCTGCCGGCGCCGCGGCCAGAGCCGCGGGCCGCCGAAGAAGAGCGCCGCGACGAGCGCGCCGGCGAGCACCGCGTCGGTCGCGCCCACCACCTGCACCTGGCGCTGGAACGAATCGACGAGCCCGGGAATGCCGCCGCTGCCGGCCGTCTTGGCCGCGAGCGTGTTCGGCCAGAACGTGCCGAAGTAGAGCCGCGCGAACACCAGCCAGCCGCCATAGATGAGCGTCGGCGGCAGCGCGCCCGCGAGCAGCCGGCGCACGCCCTCGCGCGAATCCGTGTCGATCACCAGGAAGACGCCCCAGAGCACGAGCAGGAACACGGCCTCGGGCCGCGTGAGCGCCGCGAGCGCCCAGAATGCGCCCGTGCGAACCGGGCGCGAGCCCCACTGCACGCCGTCGGTGAACGCGACGAAGCCCGCGAGCACGAGCGCCACCACCAGCGGCGTCTCCATGCCCGAGAGCGACCAGCGGATCATCCACGCGTGCCCCGCCCACGTGATCGTGGCGAGCGCGCGCAGTTCGGGGATCCGCAGCGAGCGGCGCATGAGCATCCAGAAGAGCACGATCGCCGCGATCGTCGACGCGAACCCGATCGCGCGCGCGGCGGCGACGCCGTCGATCCCGAGCATCATCGCGTCCGCGAGCAGCGCGACCCAGAGCGGGCTCGTGCTGCCGTAGACGTGCTCGCCGCGGTTGAATACGAAGCCGTGGCCGTGCGCGAGGTTCTGCGCGTACTGCAGGTGGATGAACGTGTCATCGGTGAGGTAGCCGCGCACCGGCCACATCAGCGCGAGCGCGAGGGCGAGCGCCACCACCAGCCCCGCGATCTCGATGCGCGTCACCGGGCCCCGCTGGACCGGCATCAGGCGTTCCCTCCGCACAACTCGTCGAGCCCGGCCGCCAGCCGGCCCGCGAGATGCGCGCGCTCGTGCTCGGCCAGCCAGGCGGGGCGCGCGCCACTCGCGCGCCCGTCTCGTTTCCAAGCCATGTACCGCGTTTCGAGCGCGCGCGCCAGTCCGGCACGGTCGCCCGGGGCGTGCACCTCTCCCCCGCCGCGCCGCACGAGCGCCGCGGCTTCGTCGTCCTGCGGGAGCACGGCGACGATCGGGCGGCCACTGTCGAGGTACTCGTAGAGCTTGCCCGGCACCATCGTCCGGTAGCCCTCGCCCCGCGGCTTCCACAGCAGCAGCGCCTCGGCGCGCCGCTGCAGCGCGCGCGACTCGGCGTGCGCCAGCGTGCCCGGGAAGCGGACGATGCCCGTCAGCCCGAGCGCCGTCGCGCGGTCCTCGTAGTCGGTGTCGTAGGGCCCCGCGAGGTCGACCCGCAGCGTCCGCCGGGCCTCCGGGTGGCGCGTGAGCACCTCGTGCACCGCCTCGAGCACGAGCCCCGCGTCCTCCATGAGCGACAGCGTGCCCGTGTACGCGAGCCGGAAATGATCCGGGTCGGGCTCCGGCGCCGTCTCGTCGCCCACGGGCTCGAAGCCGTTCGGGAGGTACTCGGCGCGCCGGGGCCGGCCCGCCGTCCGGGCGAGCAGCTGGTCGAGATGCGTGCGCGAGGCGGCGAGCACGAGGTCCGCGCGCTCGAGCACGCGGCGCTCCATCGCCTCGTGGCGCGCGCGGTGCCACGCCGTCGGCGGCGTGCGGAACGAGAGTCCGATCCAGGGATCGCGGAAGTCGACGACCCACGGCAGCGAGCGCGCGCCCAGGACGTCGGCCATCGCGAGGTGCGCGCTGTCGGGCGGCGACGTGGACAGCACCGCGTCGATCCCGCCGGCCGCGAGCCGGGCCGCGACCGCGCCGCGCGCGCGGCGCGACCAGCCCGCGTACGAATCCGGCAGCAGCCACCAGTCCGCGAGCGAACGCAGGCCGCCGAACACGGTCGCGCTGCGGCGGCCCGAGCCGCCCTTGCCGCGCAGCAGCGTCGAGAGCGCGCTGCCGCCCGGCACGCGGATCACTTCGGTGCCGGCGGGCACGCGCGCGAGCAGGCTCTCGTCGCGCACCCAGTAGTCCTCGGCGCCCGCGCACACCACCGTGCACTCCCAGCCGTGGCGCGGCAGGTGGCGCGTGAACGCCAGCACGCGGTGCACGCCGCCGCCCGCGAGCGGCGGATAGAAGTGCGCGAGCAGCAGCAGCCGGCGGCTCACGGCGCGCCCGGGTCCGCCGGCAGCGGCCGGCCCGCGGCGAGCGCGGCGAACGCCGACTCGATGCGCGCGAAGTTGCGCGCCCAGTCGCCGCGCTGCGCCACGACCTCCGCGTTGCGCGCGCGGGCGGCCCGCGCCCACGCGGCGTCGCCGAGCGCGGCGTCGACCGCGCGCTCGACGCCCACGGCGTCGCCACACGCGAAGAACCGTGCGCCGTCGCCGTCGGCGACCCATTCGCGATTGCCCTCGATGTCGCTCACGACCGGCAGCGCCCCCGCCGCCATGGCCTCGAGCAGCGAGAGCGAAGTGGAATCCGAGTGCGAGGCCGAGAGGTAGACTTCCGCCCTGCCGAGCCAGTCCGCGAGTTCCGCCGGCGAGAGCCGGCCCACGAAGCGGAACCGGCCCGCGGGCAGCAGCGCCGCCGCTTCGCGCTCGAGTGCGCCGCGCAGCGAGCCGTCGCCGGCGATCACGAGCGACGCCTCGGGGCGGCGCGCCAGCACGGGCGCCACGCCGCGCAGCAGCGTCGGGAGGTCGTAGACCTCCTCGTGCATGCGCGTGCTGAGCAGCAGGCCCGGCGTACGGCGGGCCGCAGGCGCGAAGCGCGTGCGGTCGATGCCCCACGGGATCACGCGCACGCGCTCGCGCGGGGCGCCGAGCGCGAGCGCGGCGCGGCCGAGGTTGTCGGCGTCGGCGAGCACCAGCTCCGCGCGCTCGAGCACGAAGCGCGTGCGCGCGCGCTGCAGCGGATCGCGGCCCCCGGAAACGAGCAGGTCGCTGCCCCACGCGGCGACCGAGAGCGGGTGCCGGCCGGCGAGCGCGCCGATGAGCCCGTAGTTGGGGACGAAGTGCGCGTCGACCAGGTCGGGCGCGAACGCGCGCAGCGCCCGCGTCGCCGCGGGAACGGCGAGCGGGTAGCGCAGGAACCCGGGCAGCGGCGCCGCCGGCAACAACTCGGCCCCCAGTTCGGCCGGACCCGGCTCCAGCGACCAGAGGCGCACCTCGTGACCCCGTTCGCGCAGGTGCTCGACCCAGCGGCGCGTGTGCACCACCGAGGCGTTGGAGAGGGTCGCGATCCTCACGCGTCCTCCCCCGCCACGCGCGCGCGCCGTCGCGCCTGCAGCGCGGCGAGCAGCCGGCCGGTGACGCCGGCGTGGCGCGCGTCGAACTCACGCACGGGATAGCGCACGTCGCGCACGCCGAGCGAGCGCTTGAACGCGGCGACGCCGGGCAGGCCGACGCTGGCGCCCAGGTTCACGCGCGCGCGGCCGCGCGCGGCGGCCCATTCGACGATCCGCCAGAGCAGCAGGCCGAACGCGCCGAGCGAGCGGCCGTCCGGGTGCGTCCCGCTCCACCACACGAACGTCTCGTGCGGCCCGTCCAGCGCGAGCGCGCCGCTCACGACGCCACGCGAATCCGAGAGCGAGAAGACGCGCGCGACGTCGCCCGAGGCGAGCAGCCGGCGCGACAGCTCGAGCGGCAGCGGCCGGTGGCCGCCCCAGCGGCGCGACTGCGCCACGTGCAGCGCGTACGCCGCCTCGAGCCGGGCCGCGTCGTCGGAGAACGCGAGCGCGGCGCCGCGGGGGCGCCGCAGCGCCGCACGCTCCTTGCGGCCGATGCGCGAGAGCGCGCCTTCGACGCCGCCCGCCAGTTCGACGATACCCGCGTCGACCGCGCGCGTCGTTCCCGGGAGCGATTCGAGCGCGCCCGGAGCGGGTTCCGGACCCGCGGGCCGGTACCACGACCACTGGCCGCCCACCGCTCGGCGCTCGCGGCAGAACGCGTCGACGGCGTGCGCGATCGCGACGTCCACCTCGGCGTGTCGGCCCGGCCGCGCGAGCGGCGGCGCGGGCAGCATCATCGGCAGCGCGTGCACCCAGGCGTGCGCCGCGCGGTGCGCGATCACGACCGGGGCGCCGCCCACGAGCTCGCCGCGTTCCTCGAACGTGACGAGCCGCCAGGCGTATCCCGGCATCGCCGCCGCGAAGGCGAGCCCCACCTCGGGGCGGTGCGACGGTGATGCGGACGGATCGCCGGCGAGCAGCGCCGCCCACTCCGCGGGGGCGCGGTCGTGCCAGCGCGCGGCGGCGCCGTCCATGGCGTCGGGACCTACCGGAGCACGACGATGCGCGCCGTCGCTTCGTGCCCGCCGGCGCGGGTGTGGATGAAGTAGACGCCCGCACGCACGAGATCGCCGTCCGTGTCGCGGCCGTCCCACACCGTGCCGCGATCGGCGGTGCCCGCGAAGCGGCGCACCACGCGGCCGTTGATGTCGAGGATCTCGCCCGAGTAGGACGTCCCGTTGCCCGCGATGCGCACGTCGATGCCCATCGCGTTCATGGACGCGGGATTGGGCCACGCACGCACGTTCAGCGCCGAGATCGTCGGCGCCGCCGGCGGCGTGTAGTGCGGGTCGTAGCGGCTCAAGCCGCCCGACGTGCCGATCCAGACGACGCCGGTTCCCTTTTCCACGAGGACGTTGTGGATGTCGTCGTTGAGGAGTGGCGAGTTGGCCGCAGTGAAGTCCACGGCCGACTGGATCGGGGAGAACACGCGCAGGCCGGCGGCGGAGCCGACGTAGACCGTCCCATCCGCGGCGAGGTCCAGCAGGTGGACGCCGAGGCGGTCGGGCGGACCGGCGGGAATCTCGTACTTCGCGACCGACCGCGACCCGGCCGAGACGCCGCGCGCATTCCAGCGCTGCAGGTCACCGGTCGTCAGGATCCAGACCGAGTCACCATAGGTGGCGATGGCACTGATGTCGTTCAGCGACGAACTCGTGATCGCCGTGATCGGGCTGAACTGGGGACAGCGCCGGTGATCGTTGCCCGGCGTGTTCGCATCGGAGTCGCAGTCGCTCAGCTTGGCGATCGCGACGCCCGCCGACGCGAAACCGGCCCAGATCGTGTTGTACCTGTCGTTCGCGATCGCGCGCACGAAGTTGCTGCCGAGATTGGCGTTGTTCGTCTTCCAGGTGACGACGCGCGTGCCGGACGTGTCGTAGACGTCCACCCCGATCGGGGACATGTCCGGGACCACGTTGGAGTTTCCACCCACCAGCAGGAAGCCCGCGCTGTCCTGCTCGGCGCACCACATGGTCGTGTGGGCGTCGAGCGTGTCGATGACGCCGCTCACCTCGTTGTGCCAGCCGAGGTGCTGGAAGCGAATGGGATCCAGGCCGAGCTTCACGCGCTCGCCCGTCTTGCCCCAGCTCCACGCCCAGAGTTCACCGTTGCGCGTGGTCTTCATCAGGTAGGTGAACGTCGGATTCGCGAAGGCCGTGTCCTGGTTCGGTCCGGGAACCGTGTCCTTCGGCGCCCTCGGCCACAGCCGCCAGTTCGTGCCGTCGAAGCGGCTCACTCCCTGGCCGTCGGTGCCGATCCAGATCGACTGGCGTTCGTGCGCGAGGCCGACGATCACGTTGCCCTCGGGACCCGCGGGTCGAGTGTTCGTGAACGACGACTGCCCGGCGGGCCGGAGGTAAAGCGTGCCGTTGTGCACGTTGTAGAGCGCACCATCGGAGGCTGTCGCGAACTCGTTGAGGTCCGGCCCGGAGCCGGTGCCCCAGCCGCCCGCAACGCCATTCCAGAAGCTGCCGTTCCAGGCGAACAGGCCGTTCGGCGAGGCCGCGAGGACCATCCCGAAATCATCGCGCATCTTGGCGACGAGGGAGGTGTTGTCGCCGGGGACCGGAACGTGAACCCAGGGCCCCGACCCCGTCCAGCGATACACCGTGCCGCCCGAGCTGGCGAACATCTCCCCGGAAGTTCTCGCCATGTCGGCGACCGAGAGGTTGGCCATTCCCGCGTCGGCCTCCGACCACGTCGCGAGGTTCTGCGAGAGCCGCGCGACGAAGATGCCGTCGGCGGTGCCCACGAACAGCGAATCGCCCCACACGACGATCCCGGTGACGAGGTTGCTCCGGAACGGCGACACGGTGCCGACGTCCGGCACGGCCCCCGCGAGCTGCTTGCCGTCCCACAGCGCGATGCCGCGCGTGGTGCCGATCCACATCGTGTCGCCGTCGGCACGCAACGCCGTGATCGTGTCCGAAGGGACCCCGTCGAACGCGTTGACCAGGTCCCAGTGCGTGCGGGTCTCGGACCAGCGACTCACGCCCTTGCCGCGCGTGCCCACCCAGAGCCGCCCGGTGCGGTCGTACGCGAGGACCGAGAGCGCGTTGCTCGCCAACTCGTTCGGAGCACGAGTGACGGATTCGAACTTGCCCGTCGCGGGCAGGTAGCGCAGCAGCCCGGCTTCACCGCTCGCGACCAGGACCGTGTCGCGGGTGGCGAGGATGTCGTTCGAAGTGACCACGCGGACGTAGTTCGTCCACGCGCGATTGTCGATCGCGGCGGCGGGCCGCGGCGCGAGCGCGGCGGCCAGGATCAGGCCCGTGACGAGCAGGGCCCCGAGACGCGTCATGCCGTTCACTCCAGGCGTCCGAACAGGTCCAGCAGGCGCAGCCGCCACACGAGCCCGGCGGCCTCCCAGATGATCTTGCGGCTCATCTTCGAGACGCCCGCGCGGCGATCGACGAACACGATCGGGATCTCCTTGATCTTGAAGCCCCGTCGCCAGCAGCGGTACGACATCTCGATCTGGAACGAGTAACCCTCGGACTTCACCTTGTCGAGCCGGATGCCCTCGAGGGCCCGGCGACGGAAGCACTTGAATCCGCCGGTCGAATCGGCGAGCGGCAGACCCGTGATGATCCGGGTGTAGACGTTGGCGGAGTACGACAGGATGAGCCGGCTCAGCGGCCAGTTCACCACCGTGACCCCGTGCAGGTAGCGGCTCCCCAGGACGATGTCGGCATCCTGGGCGTGGTGGAGGAACTCTCCCAGCACGCCCGGATCGTGCGAGAAGTCGGCGTCCATCTCGAAGATGAACTCGGCCCCGTGGGCCAGCGCGTACCGGAAGCCGTCGCGGTAGGCCGAGCCGAGCCCCATCTTCCCCGGGCGCTGCAGCAGGTGCACCCGGTCCGACTGCTGCTGGTACTCCTGGACCAGGGCCGCGGTTCCGTCCGGCGAGCCGTCGTCGACCACCAGGATGTCGAATCCCTCCGGCAGCGACAGCACCTTCTCGATGATCGCGCCGATGTTCTCCCGCTCGTTGAAGGTCGGGACGATGACGAGCTTGTCCATCAGGCTCCCTCGGCGGGCGCGGGCGCCGGGGCCGGACGGCGGCCCAGGAAGAGCCCGGCGACCAGCAGCAGGACCGCCACGGCGAGGCTCCCCAGCGAGAGCGCGAAGCCCCGGTGGACGCTGCCGGAGTCGTAGTGGAACGTGACCACGTGGTGGCCGGCCGGCACCACCACGGCCCGCAGGGCGTGGTCGGCGCGGAGGATCTCGGTGGGCTTGCCGTCCACCGTCGCCTTCCAGTCCGGGTACCACTGGTCGGCGAGCCGGACGATGCCGGCCCCGGGCGTGGTGACGTCGATGTCCACGTCGTGCAGGGTGTAGCGCGTGACCTTGACGGTGGCACCGTCCACGGGACCGAGCGCGACCTTCGGGTCCTTCGTCAGCCAGGTCCAGTTCCGCGGATCGCGCGAGCCGATCGCGACCGAATCGATCGCCGCCCGGCCGGTGTCGGGCAGCACGCCGTAGCCGGACACGATCGTCGCGCGCGGCAGCACCGCGAGGTTCTCGTAGACGACCGCCGAACCCTCGTGCACCGACTTGAGGAAGGGTGGCGTCTGCCCGGGATCCATGGGCTGCGGCAGCACGATGTACCTCGCGTTGACGAGCGCGAGCCAGCGCGGACTGTTGAACAGCGGACCGTCCAAGAGGTCCTGGAAGAGCCGCAGCTTCGCCGCGTGGTAGCCGTTCAGCGTGCCGATGCCGAAGCCGGCGAGCTTGTTGCCTTTCTCCACGTCGAGCACGCGGAAGTCACCCCAGCCACCCTGCTGCGTGAGGAAGTCCACGACATCGTCCCGGCCCGCCTCGAGGTTGCGCGCGACCGGATCGCCGATCACCGGCTCCATCACCTGGCGGCTGATGGGCCACAGGCTGAAGAGCAGCAACGCGGTCACGAGCACGCTCGCGAGCCCCGCGCCCAGCCGGCCACGCGCGGCGAGCCACGCCAGCGCCACCGCCGCGAGGCCGAGGAACACCGTGCGGCCGACGTCGCCCTTGAATGCGTCGAACGCCGCCGAGGCGAGGCGCGGATCGAACTGCGGCTTGTGCGCCATCGCGTACGCCACGTAGCCGGCGCGCAGGCCCTCGCCGCCCGCGGAGACGATCACGCCGGCCAGCAGCAGCAGCGCCCCGCCCGCGAGCAGCAGCGTCTCGGCGGTGCTCCGCTTCGTGGCCTTCGCTCCCCCGCCGCCGGCGAGCAGCGCGGTCCAGCCCCACGCGAGCGCGAGCGCGACCGAGAGCTGGAAGAGGATGATCACCATGACCGGGATGCGGAACTTCTTGAACTGCGGCAGGTGGTCGTAGAGGAACTGGTAGAGTGGGAAGTGGCTGCCGAACGAGATCAGCAGCGCCACCAGCCCGAGCGCGAACGCGTAGACCTGCTGGCGGCCGCGCAGCGCGAACGCGGGCAGCGCGAGCAGCACGGCGACGATGCCCATGAACGCGTTCGGGTAGTCCGTGAACGGCATCGAGCCCCAGTAGGTCGCGCCGCCGAAGCCGACGAAGTTGGGCATGACGACCGCGGGCAGCTCGTAGGGCGCCATCGACCACTGCGTCGCGTAGTCCATGCCCACGCCGCCGCTGCCGTCCGTGCCGCCGCGGATCGAGTACTGCGCGTAGTCCTTGAGCGGCAGGTTGTAGAAACCCGCCACGCCGAACGCGAGTGCCGCCGCGACACCCAGGCCGAGCGCGCGGCCGAACTTCGGCCCCACCTCGGACGGCGTGCGCAGCGACGCGAGCAGGTCGACGCCGCCGTACAGCACCACCGCGATCCAGGTGTAGAAGCAGATCTGCACGTGCCCGCGCAGGAACTGGAACCCGCCCGCGATCGCGAGCCAGCCGAGATCGGCGAGGCTCCCCCGCCGCATCCAGCGCGCGGCGAGCCACACGAGCAGCGGCAGGTAGGCCGAGTCGACGAGCTGGCTGCCGTGCCCGTGCGCGCCGACCGCGACCAGGTTGGGCGCGAAGACGAACGCGATCGCGCCCATCAGCGCCCCCTCGGGCCGCGCGTTCCATTCGCGCGCGAGCAGGAAGAAGAAGAGCCCGCCGAGGAAGTAGTAGATCAGCATCCACGTCATCTCGGGCAGCGGCAGCGCCTTCTGCACCAGCGCGACCGGCCAGTCCGGCGGGTAGATGAGCGGGTTGTACGCGCCCGAGCCGAACGAGGGCATGCCCAGGAAGACGAACGGGTTCCAGAGCGGGTAGACGTGCTGCTGCCAGAGCACCTGCTCGCCGATGCGCACGAAGCCCACCGGCGCGGTGGCGTCGGGCGAGACGAACGTCTTGCCGCCGAGCGAGACGTCGTGGAAGAACAGGACCGTGAGCAGCGCCAGCAGCGCGGCCGCCCACGCGGCGGTGAGCGTGAAGTGGTGCGGCGTCGCCGCGGGCTTCGCGGCCGGTTTCGGCGTCGGCTTCGGCGGGGTCATGCGTCCTCGAAGGGGTTCAGGCGGCGGCGAGCCGCGCCTCGATCTCGGCGACCATGCGAGCCGCGAGCGCGTCCCAGTCGTGGGGTCGGGCGAGCGCGCGGCGCCGCGCGCGGTCGGACGGTGCGTCGAGCGCGGCGCCGAGCGCGCGCGCCCACGCGTCCGGCGTGGCGGCGTAGTTCAGGTCCGGCGCGGACTCGGGCAGGTCGAGCACCGGCGTGGTGACGACCGCGGCGCCCGCGGCCAGGTACTGGTAGACCTTGTTGGGGTTGATCCCCTGCACGAACGGATCGCTCGCCCGGAACGGGATCACGCCGACGTCGAGCGCCTGCATGTACGCCGGCACGTCGGCGTAGGGCCGCGGGCCCAGCACCGCGACGCCCTCGCGCGCCCCGAAGGATGCGATCGCGGCATCGGTCGCGGGCGAGCCGGGGCCGATCAGGACCACCGTCCCGCCGCGGCGGTTTTCGCGCAGCGACTCGAGCACGTCGAAATCGAGGAAGTGCGAGAGCAGGCCCACGTAGCCGATCCAGGGGCGCGGCAGCGCCGCGAGGTCCGCCGGAACCGGCTTCGGGGTCTCGAAATGCGCCATCTCGACTCCGTTCCCGAGCAGGATCAAGGGCCGATCGGTCTCCCCGGCGAGCTGACGGCGGTAGTACTCCGACACCACGAACACGGCTTCGGCCTGCCGGACGGTGCGCGGCCAGTACTCCCGGGCCCACGGGGGGCTCGTGGAGAACTGGAAGGGGTTGTCGTTGAAATCGTAGAGTACCAGCTTCTTGCGCAGCCGCGAAAGCGTTCCCGGGCAGTAGATGTTGCTCACCAGGACCACCGGTTCGGGGTCCACGTCGAGCCGCCGGAGCATGCGGGCGAGGTGGATTTCGGCCGCCAGCTCGATCCCGGCCCGGCCCGGGGCGGTATCCGCGACCCGGTTGTAGAGCGGACTCTGCGTGCCGGGCTTGAGGAACGGCACCGTGAAGTAGGTGACCCGGCCCTCGGTCCGCGGCGTCCACGGGTCGTCCCCGCCGAAGGCCGGCGGCTGGGCGAAGAAGATCCGCCAGGGCGCCGGAAAGCGCGACAGCAGGAACTGCTTCCGGGTCCGGAAGTAGCCCCAGCGCACCTCGGAGAGGACGAGCAGGTCCACGGGCCTCAGTCCCCCACCCCGGCGCGAGCGTCGGCCGCCTCGCGCGTCAGGAGCCGGCCGGCGCCTTCGTCGGAACGGTCCTCGACGCGGTCGATCACGCGCGGATCCCGCGCGACGAAGCGCTGCGACCACGCTTCGAGCGCGAGCCAGCGCCAGAGCTGCAGCCCGATCGCGCGGCGGCCGCCGAGCGCGGCCTCGGCCTGCGCGGCGATCTCGCCCGCGTCGACCCAGTCCTGGAACGGACCCGGGCGGCGCAGGCGCCGCCGCACCTCGTCGGGCCAGCGCGATCGCATCCAGAGATCGGCGGGCGTCTCGAAGCCCATCTTGTCGCGGCGCGCCAGCACCGAGGGCGGCACGCGGCCGGCGAACGCGCGGCGCGCGATCGCCTTGGTGGTCGAACCCTCGAGCTTGGCGTGGTCGGGCAGCGCGAACGCGAACTCGACGACGCGGTAGTCGAGGAACGGCAGGCGCGTCTCGATCGAGAACGCCATCGAGTTGCGGTCCTCGTAGCGGAGCAGGCTCGGCAGCTGGCGCACGAGCGTGTCGAACGCGAGGTGGCGCCACAGGCCCGAACGCTCGGCGCGCGGCCACGCCGGCGGATCGGTGCGGCGCGCGGCGAGCGCGCGCGCGAGCACGCGGTCCTTGCCCTGGCCGAAGCGCTGGCGCACGGCCGCGACGAGCGGCGCGGGCAGCCACGGCTCGAACGTGTGCAGGAGAGCGGTCGGCGTCCCGAGCCGGTCGGCGACCGAACCCCAGAGCGCGACGAAGCCGCTCACGTCGCCGGCCTCGAGCAGGTCGCGCAGCCGAGTGGGCAGGTAGCGGAAGTAGCCCGCGAGCGTCTCGTCGCCGCCCTGGCCGTCGAGCAGCACCTTGAGGCCGGTCGCGCGTGCGAGTTCCATCACCTTCCACTGCGAGTAGACGCCCGGGCCCGCGGTCGGCTCGTCCTGCGCGAGCGCGAGCGCGTCGAACACCGGCCAGAAGTCGGCGCCGTCCGGAATGGTGAAATGCAGGTTCGCGCCCGCGGCCTCGGCCGCGGCCTTCATCCACGGCCGCTCGTCGAACGCGGGGCCGTCGTCGTACGCGCACGAGAACGCGTGCAGGCCGCGCCTCGCCTCACCCGCCGCGGTGGTGATCACCGCGCTCGAGTCGAGCCCGCCCGAGAGGCACGTGCCCACCTCGACGTCGGCGCGCAGCCGGATGCGCACGGCGTCGGTGAACAGCTCGCCGTAGCGCCGCGCGAGGTCCTCGGAAGACCCCGACTCGCGTGCGTGCGGGTCGAGCGACCACCAGCGGCGCAGGCGCAGGCCGTTGCGGTCCAGCGTCAGCGCGTGCGCGGCGGGCAGCTGCTCGAGGCCCTCGAAGAACGTGAGCGCGCCGTGGTCGACCCAGTCGAGCGCGAGCAGGTCGCGGATCGCGTCCAGCCGCGGCGCGGGCCGCGTGCGCTGCGTGAGCACGAGCGAGCGCGGTTCGGACGCGAACGCGAACGAGCGGCCGTCCCACTGGTAGTAGAACGGCTTCACGCCCAGGCGGTCGCGGGCGCAGAAGAGCGCGCGGCGCTCGGTGTCCCAGAGCGCGAGCCCGAACATGCCGTTGAAGTGCGACAGGCAGTCCTCGCCCCACTGCGCGTACGCGGCGAGGATCACCTCGGTGTCCGAGGTGCCCGTGAACACGTGGCCGAGGCCGGCGAGTTCGTCGCGCAGCTCGGGGAAGTTGTAGATCTCGCCGTTGTACGTGATCCAGTGGCGCCGGCGCGCGTCGCACATGGGCTGGTGCCCGGACGGGCTCAAGTCGACGATCGCCAGCCGGCGGTGCAGCAGCCCCACCGACCAGCACGCGTCGCGCGCGTCGTCGCTCGAGCGCCCCGGCGACCACGGCAGGTCGGAGGCGAACACCTCAGAGGGCGTGTCCGGGCCGCCGTGCACGCGCACCGCGCCGCTCGCGGCGTCGAAGAGCGCGAGCCCCTCGTCGTCCGGCCCGCGGTGCCGCATGATCGCGGCGATGCGGTGCAGCCGCCCGAAGTCGATCCGGCCGTCGCGTTCCCAGAGTCCGGCGATCCCGCACATGCGTCAGGCTCCTCCTCGCGGCCCGTTCGTCACGGGCGCGGACGGCCGATGCCGCACCGCACCCCGGTCCTTCCAGATCTCGAGCGCCGCGGCGAACGCCACGTACGCCAGCACGCCTCCCGCCTTGACGCCTGCGCCCGCCAGCCCCGGCGGCGCCAAGCGCACCACGGCGACGCCGATCGCCAGCGCCCCGCCGAAGAGCGCGGCCAGCCGCGCGCCACGGTACGGGAACGGCATCACGCGCTGCGCCGCCAGGTAGGCGAACACCGACGACGCCGTGTGCGCGAGGAACGTCGACATCGCCGCACCCTCGGCGCCGAGCCGCGGCGTGAGCAGCTGGTTCGCGATCACGGCGACGAGCGCGGCCGCGCCGGCGATGAAGCCGAGCCACGTGGTGCGCAGCGACAGCGTGAGCCCGAGCGTCACCACCGAGTACGCGCCCTGCGCCACCGCGGCGAACGCGAGCCAGAGCGCGGGCCGAGCGGCGTCGGCGTAGCGCGCGGTCGCGAGCACGCCCACGATCGCCGGCGCGAAGACGCCGACGAGCAGCGCGCCCAGCGAGGCGAGCGCGACGTAGAGCGCGATCACGCGCGCGTACAGCCGCGGCGCGTCGGGGTCCTTGGCGCGAGCGTAGGCGAACGGGCCGAACGCGAGGTTGAACGCCTGCACGCCCATGGTGATCACCGCGAAGAACTTCATGGCCACGCCGTAGATGCCCACGGCCTCGAGCGACGTGGTGCGCTGCAGCGCCTCGCGGTCCACGAAGCCGATCACGCCGTACGCAATCGACACGGGCACGAGCGGCGCGCCGAACGCGAGCATGCGCTTCAGCAGCGTGCGGCTGAAGCGGGGCTTCAAGCTGTGGCGGCAGAGGATCACGCCGAGCGTCGCCGCGAACGCGTCGCCGATCAGCTTGCCGTAGAGCACGCCGGCCACGCCGAGCTTGCGCTCGAGCACGAAGAAGAGCGTGAAGCCACCCACGAACACCGTCTGGCTCACGTTGAGCGCGATGAACTTCCACGGCTGGAACGTGACGCGCAGGACGTCGTTCGCGAACAGTCCCAGCAGCGTGAAGGGCAGCGTGAGTGCGCCGATGCGCAGGTACTTGGCGTACACCGCGCCGCCCAGGAGCCGCTCGGCGATCGGGCCCGCGAAGAGCGCGATCAGCACCGCGACCGTGCCGCCGAGCGCCACGCGCCAGACGAACGACGACGACGCCATGCGGATCCGCGCCTCGCGGTCGGGCTGCTCGTAGAAGAAACGGGCGAGCGCGCTGTCCATGCCGAACACGAGCACGAGCAGCGCGCTGGCCGAGTAGGCGGTGACCAGGTCGGCGACGCCGTACTGCTGCGGCACGAGGACGCGCGTGAGCACCGGTACGAGCAGCAGGTTGACCACGCGCCCGCCGACCTGGCCGAGGCCGTAGACCAGCGAATCGCCCGAGAGGCGCTTGAGGGAATCGCGGATGCTCACGCGGCCCCGAGGCTCCGGTAGAGCGCGATCAGGTGGCCGGCGATCACGTGCGCCTCGTGTTCGCGCTCGACGTAGGCCCGCCCCCGCTCGCCCAGCTCGCGGCGGCGCGGCGCGTCCTGGAGCAGCGCCGCGAGGTCCTCGGTGAGCGTCTCGACGCTCGTGCGGACCACCGGGCAGTCCTTCAGGCGCGGCTCGAAGTCCGGCCGGATGTAGCAGAGCGACGGCCGCGACATGGCCATCGCCTCGGCGGTCACCATGCCGTACCAGCCCATGTGCAGCTGGTCCACGAACACGTCGCACTCGGCCATCGCGGCCTTGAGGTCCGGCCACGACTTCTTCTCGAGGATGCGGAACTCCACGCCGGGGAACCGCGGCCGGAGCGCCTCGAACGCACGCTCGACGTACGGCGTGCCCTTGATCAGGCGGTTGGTCGGCGCGTGCAGCACGAGTTTCGGCGTCTCGCGGAACCCCGCGGCCGGGTAGTCGGGCAGCCAGACCGCGACGTGCACCTGCTGCGCGCGCGGCGCCGACTCGAGCAGGTCCGGCGTCGAGACGATCTGCGCGTGCGCGAACCGCTCGGCCTCGCCGAGCACGCGCTTCTGGCGCGCGGGAATGCAGAAGGGCGGGTCGCACTCGGTGCACGTGGAATGCGCGTGCGTGGCGCGCATGTGGGCGCGGCTCCGCACGTCGCAGCCGTGGAAGTGGAACACCAGCTTCTTCCCCATCGCGCGGTAGAGCGGCAGGTCGAAGTTGTGCGGCGGGATCAGCGTGCGCCCGAAGTGGAAGTGGAACACGTCCCAGCGCAGCAGGTGCTTCGCGGCGAGGCCCGCGTAGCCGGCGTAACGCGGCAGCACAGGCATCGCGTCGTACGGGCGCATCTCGTCCACGGCGTAGGCCGCGAACGTGGGGTTGGTCGCGAGCGACCACGCCTCCACGCCGAGGTCGCGGAGCGCGCGCGCGAGGATGCTCGTCTGGCCCGCGATCTCCGACGGCGCCTGCAGGACCTTCACGATGCGCCCCCGCTCACCGCGGCCGCCCGAACGGGTTCGGCTTCCCGCACCACGGGCAGGTCCACGTCACGGGGTACGGCGGGCGCGTCTCGACGATCGCGTGCTCGCCGCAGTCGCGGCAGACGTGCGTCACGCGCCGGTGGCCGGGCAGCGCGATGGGAACGAGCGGCGCGATCGGCCCACCACGTTTGACGAAGGTGAAGACGAAGTTGGCGTCGGCGGCGAGATCGATCCCGGTCACGCGATGCAGCCCCGCGAGCGCGTCGGTGAACGCGCCCTGCAGCGGCTTGGTGCGCGGATCGTTCATCCACGAGAAGCCCGCGGGCACGAACGCGTGCGCCGTCGGCTGCATGCCCCGGCGCGCGAAGAGCGCGAGCAGCCCCGCGAGATCGAAGCGCTGCTGGTGCTCGATCCGCTTCTTGAACTTCATGAGTGCGTACTTGGCGAAGTAGCCGGCGAAGCGATAGAGCCGGTCGTCGAACGCCGCGGCACGCGGCACCGACAGGTAGAGCGTGCCGCCCGTGCGCGTGACGCGCACGAGTTCGTCGGCGCAGGCCTCGAGCTCGCTCACGTGCTCGAGCACGTAGTGGCACACGGTGAGGTCGAACGACTCCGGCGCGAGCGGCAGCCGCGCGAGGTCGCCGCGGAAGACGCGCACGGTGGCCGAGCGCGGCGGCGGGCCCGGCGGGAACTTGATGTCGAAGCCGGTGATGTCGAGGTCGGGGCGAATGTCGTACGGCCACGAGCCCGGGCCACAGCCCGCGTCGAGCACGCGCGCGCCCTGCGGCTGCGACGCGATCACCTCGCGCAGGAACACCGGCGGTTCGCCGGGAGCGGCTTCGGGTTTGCGCGCGAGCGCCAGGGTCACGGTCTCACCTCCGCGGGGTTGCGGGCCACCAGCGCGTCGACGAGCGCGCGCGGCACGGCCATGGCCGCCCCGAAGTTCCCACGCAGCGCCAGCACCGTCCAGAGCGCCACCTGCTGCGCCAGGAACGCCACGGGCCACGTCACCCAGTCCACGCCGCGGGCGTGACGCGAGAGCAGCCGGAGGTTGGCGCGCAGGCGCTGGTAGATCTTCCACGGGTTCGCCGCTCCGCCGCTGCTGGCGCTCACCTCGTGCCAGAGCCGGGCCGTGGGGACGAACAGCAGCCGGAATCCGGCGGCGCGCGCGCGCAGCGACCAGTCGGCGTCCTCGGCGTAGATGTAGTAGCCCTCGTCGAGCAGGCCGACGCGCCGCCACGCGTCCGCGGTCGCGAGCAGGCAGCAGCCGGTCAGGTAGCCCGTCTCCTCGATCGCGCGGTACTGGCCGCGGTCGCGTTCGCGAATCCCGACGTGCGAGGTGTGCGCGAGCCCGACGTCGCAGCGGCCGCCGGCGTACCAGATCACGTCGGTCGGCGCGGCGTGGTAGATCAGCGGCGCCGCGGCGCCCGCGTCGGGACGCTCGGCGAGCGCGGCGAGGAGCTTCTCGTAGAGACCCGGGTCGGCCTGCACGTCATTGTTGAGCAGCATCACCGCGTCGGCGCCCTCGTCGAGCGCGCGCGTGATGCCGACGTTGTTGCCCCCGGCGAAGCGCCGGTTCTCCGGCAGCGCGATCAGCGTCACCCACGGGTACTCGGCCGCGATCGCGGCGGGCGAGCCGTCGGAGGATGCGTTGTCGACGAGAATGACGCGCGCCGTCCAGCCCTCGGGCACGCGGCAGCGCGCGAGCGAGTCGAGGGTCGCGCGCGTGAGCGCGAGGCCGTTCCAGCCGAGCACGACGACCGCGAGCGTCTTCACGCGACGCGCGCCTCCTCGGCCCCGGCGGCGCGCAGCACTGCGGCCCACGCGGCCACGGCGCCCGCGAGCAGCGCGAACGCGGCCAGCGCGAGCGGGGCGAAGGGGATCCCGGCGTACGACGCATACATCCACCAGGCGTCGATCGCCCCGACCAGCGCCTGCTGGTCGGCGGCGGAGACGCCGAGCCGCGGGTCGGCCGCGCCGGCCTGGCCGATGTGCGGCCGGTCGCCACGCAGGTGCGCGAGCAGGTCCTCGCCGAGCATGCGCCAGTGCATCGCGAGCGGCGACCAGCGCGGGTTGAAGTGGCTCGCCTCCATGAAGCGCGGATCCTCGAGCGCGAGCGTGTAGGGATAGTCGCCCACGTAGCGCATCTCGGCGCCGTAGTAGACGCCCACGCCGCCCAGCGTGCCGAGCAGGCCGAGGATCCCGAGCGCCCATGCGGTGCGGCGGCGCACGCGCGTCGCGGTCTCGAGCGCGAACGCCACCGCGAGGAACGCGGCCGGCAGCAGCGGCACGAGGTAGCGCGGGCCCCACGAGCCATCGCCCGCCCAGTGCTGGAACGTGCCGAACTCGACGAGCCCGAACGCCCAGAGCAGCGCGATGCCGCGCGCGGCATTGCGCGCGGCGATCCCGTGGCGGGGCTCGGACGAGTGCGCGCGCGGGCGGCGCATCTCGGCGAAGCCCTGCACCGCGAGCGCGATCGCCGGCGCGAACCAGAGCACACCCTTGCCCGAGGAGAGCAGCAGTCCGTAGAGCCCCACCAGCAGCGGCGTCGAGAACCCGGCCGACGACGCCTGCGCGCCGTAGCCGCTCTGCAGCGGATCGTGGAAACGCGCGACGTTGTACGCGAGGTGGCCCGCCAGCGCGAGCGCCACGCCCGCGAGCGGCACGAGCCAGCGCGTGGGGCGCTTCAGGCCCAGCGGCACCAGCGCGACGAGCGCGAGCGGCAGCATGCTCGCCTTGACGCTCACCGCGAGGAACGCGCCGAGCGCGGCGAACAGCAGCCGCCGGCGCTCGTCAGGCAGCGCCTGCGGGCCGCCCGCGCTCGCGAGCGCGGCGTTGCCGAGCGCGAGCGTCAGGCCCAGCGCTTCGAGCGGCTCGGCCATGAAGCTCTTGGCGTAGACCCAGATCGGGGTCGTGAACCCGAGCAGCGCGACCGCGGCCAGCGCCGGTTTCGCGCGCACGCCGAGCCGGCGTGCGAATGCGTACAGCGCAGCGAGCAGCACCGCGGCGACGCCGGCGTTGAAGAACGACGCGACGAAGCGCGCGGCGAGCACCGCCTTCTCGTCGCGGAAGCGCGCCGCCTTCGCGGCGCCTTCGGCGACCGCCACGAGCGGCAGCGCGAGCACCGCCTGCCCCGCCGTGTTCTTGCTGTACGTGCGCCCGTCGGGTCCCTGCAGCGTCGCGCCCGGCGGGACGTCGATCCGGCCGTGCAGCAGCGCGCGCGAGAGCTCGAACATGGTCACCTCGTCGCTGCCCGAGATGCGGCCGCCGCCGGTCAGCGCGAAGACGAGGAACGCCGCGAGCGCGACGAGTCGCGTGGTACGGCGGGTCGGAGCGCGGTGCGGATCAGCCATGGCTGGCCTCCGATCGCGCGCCGGGACTCGCGGCCGCCGCGGCCTCCCGGGCGCGCCACCCGGCGAGGAAGCGCTTCTTCTCGGCCTGGATCCGCGCCAGATTGCGGAAGAACACGGCGGTCCAACCCAGCATCACGGCCAGCACCACGAGCACGATCGCGATCCGCGGACCCTTTGCGACCAGGCGCAGCGCGGGCATCGGCAGCAGCGCGACCAGCAGCACGCCGAACCCGGACGAGCCGAGCCACGAGCGCATCTGCAACTGCGTGTCGAGGCGTTCGGGCTCGTCCAGTTCCAGCACGTCGCGCAGGCTCCACGCGTGCCGGTAGAGGCTCCAGAAGAGCAGGCAGAGCACGCCGTAGCCCACGCCGTAGAGGGCGAGGACGGCACCGCTGTCCTCGGTCCGCATCTCCACGGTGTGGGCGCCGAACAGGGAGTCCAGCCGCGCGGCGGCGAGGAACTTGAGCGGATAGGTGTAGAAGACGACGATGAACAGGATCGCCCCGAACGTCCAGATCGTACGCGTGTCCTCGAGCCCGAAGCGGCGGCACCAGCGATTCATGGCCGTCCAGACGCCGAAGAGAACGCCGAACGTGAGCAGGAACGAGGGCAGCGAGCGGAAGAGGTGGACCAGCTCCTGCGAATCGTGCGGGATCTCGAGCGAGAGCACGCTCAGCGTCATCGCGAACGCGAGCACGGCGTCACTGAACGCCTCGAGCCGCGTGTGGTGTTCGCCGCGCGGGCGGTACGGGAGTTCGTTGCGCTCGGTGTGGCGGCGGACGCGCTCGCGCATCTCGTTCACGACCAGCCCCTCCCGGGCGCCAGCTCGGTCACGAGATCCACCGTGGACGCCGCGAGCGCCTCCCACGAGTGCTGGGCCTGCAGCGCGGCGATGTGCGGCGCCATGGCCGGGCGCAGGCCCTCGGCGAAGAAGCGGACGATCGTGTCCGCGAGCGCCGCCGGGTCCTCGGGCGCGCAGGTGAGGCCGGTCTCGCCGTCGCGGACGGTCTCGGCGATGCCGCCGACGCGCGTCGCGATCACGGGACAGCCGAGCGCGTACGCGACGTGGGTGACGCCGCTCTGCGTGGCGCTCCGGTAGGGCAGCACGGTGACGTCCGCGGCGCGGAACAGGGCCTCGACCTCCTCGTCCGGGATGTAGCGGTCCAGCCAGCGTACCGCACCCTCGCCCGCCGCGTTCACGAGCGCCCGGTAGGGCGCCGCGTCCTCGTAGGACTCCCCCGCCACGACCAGCGTCGCGCCCGGGCGGCGTTCGCGCACGCGCGGCCACGCCTGCAACAGCGTGTCGAGGCCCTTGTAGTGGCGGATGTAGCCGAAGAAGAGCGCCACGTCGCCGGTCAGCCCGAGCGCGGCCCGTGCGGAGTCGCGCGTGTGCCGGCCGCGATCGAACTGGGCGTAGAACGGATGCGGCACGCGCCGCCGCGGGGCGCCGCGCTTGAGCCGGTCGAGGTCGGCTTCGACCGAGTCGGACATGACGAGGTAGCCGTCGGAGTTGCGCATCATCCACGCCGAGAACGCGGGGTCGAAGAAACGCGGTTCGTGCGGCACGAGGTTGTCGCAGACGAGCACGACGCGCGTGCCGCGGCGGCGCAGCGGCCCGACGCTCGACGCGAACGCGGGCGCGAAGAACGGCATCCACCACTTGAGCACCACCGCGCCCGGTGCGAAGCGCTCGAGGTGCGCGGCCGCGCGGCGCCACGACCACGGGCCGATCGAATCGACGATCGCCTCGGTCGGGAAGCGCGGCCGCGGAGCGTCGGGATCGAACTGGCTCGTGCCCGGGAACAGGAAGTCCGGGTACTGCCGCGTGAACGTGACCGCGCGCACGTCGGCGTGCGCTTCGAGCGCCTCGCCGAGCAGCTGCAGGTACTGCGCGAGTCCGCCGCGCCAGGGATGCAGCGGCCCGAGCAGGCCGATGCGGCGGGCGTCGGTGCGTGGGGGCGTCACGTTCATCGCGCCTCGGCGGTCAGCGCTCGCGGGCCACCGACCAGGTCTGCACCCCGCGCGGCTCGAACTGGAAGGGCACGACCTGGCCGCCGTGGCGCTCGAGCGCCGCGGCCACGCGGTGCCGGCGATCGAACCGCGTGAGGAACAGGAAGTAACCGCCGCCGCCGGCGCCGGTCATCTTGCCGCCGATCGCTCCTTCCTTGCGCGCGAGCTGGTAGAGCTTGTCGACCTGCGGGTTCGAGATGCCCGCGTCGAGGTGCTTCTTGTGCTCCCACGCGCGGTGCAGCAGTTCGCCGAAACCGTCGATCTGCCCGAGCAGCAGGGCGCGCTTCATCTCGAGTGTCTGGGCCTTGAGCGCGTCGAGCGCCGCGACCGTTTCGGGCCTGCCCTCGACGTACGAGCGGGTCTGGCGCTCGATGATCTTCGCGCTCTGGCGCGTCTGGCCCATGTAGCAGAGCAGCAGCCGGTACTCGAGTTCGGCCAGCGTGTCGCGCCGCAGCTTGAGCGGCGTCACGACCGTGGCGTCGCGGCCGAACTCGATGAAGTTGAAGCCCCCGAACGCGGCCGCGTACTGGTCCTGGCGGCCGCCCGCGAGCTTCAGGTCGACGCGTTCGACGCGGTACGCGAGGCTCGCGACGTCGTAAGGCGAGAGTTCGAGCCGCGTCCACTCCGACAGCACGCCGATCAGCGCCACCATCAGGGTGCTCGACGCGCCGAGGCCCGACCCGGGCGGCGCGTCGGACTGGGTCCAGAGCTCGGCGCCTCGCTTCACCTTGAGCGCGCGCACGGCGGCCTTGAGCAGGTCGAGCTGACCGTCGAACCGAAGACGCCGCGGATGGTCGTACTTGGCGACCATGTCGTAGTCGAGGCTCGCCAGCGTCAGCCGCGCGTCGCGGCGCGGACGCAGCGAAGCGGTGGCGTAGTGGTTGATGGTCGCCGAGAGCACGCAGCCGCCGTGCTCCTCCGGATACGGGGACACGTCGGTCCCGCCGCCACAGAACGACAGGCGCAGCGGCGCGCGGGCGCGGTAGTAGCGCTGCGTGGTCGGCTTCATGCGTGCATCTCCCGTTCCGCCCGCTCGAAGTCCTCGGGCGTGCCGATGTCCCAGAAGCGGCCCGGGCAGCGCGCGCCGATCACGCGGCCCTCGGCCGCGAGGCGCGGCAGGACGTCGCGCTCCAGCGAACTGGGGCCCTCGGGCAGCAGCCGCCAGAGCGACGGCGCGAATGCGTACTGGCCGCCGTTCACCCACGCGGCGCCGCGGTAGTCCGGATCCTTCTCGACGAAGCGCGTGACGCGCGGACCGTCGATGTCGACCCGGCCGCGCGCGGCCGCGTCCTCGACACGGTACAGCGCGACGCCGGCGATCGCGCCGTGTTCCCAGCGATCGCGCTCGAGCGCCCATGGATCGGCTTCGCCCAGCGTGTCGCCGTTCACGACGAGTACGGGGCCGTCGACGAAGCGCTGCGCCAGCTTGAGCGCGCCCCCCGTCCCGAGCGGCGTCTCCTCGATCGAGTACTCGATCGACATGCCCAGCGCGGCGCCATCGCCCAGTGCCTCGCGTACCTGTTCGGCGCCGTAACCCGCGAGGATCACCGCGCGCAGGATGCCCTTGCCGCGCAGCCACTCGAGCTGCCGCGCCAGGAACGGACGCCCACCGAGGGGCGCGAGCGGCTTGGGCAGGTCCCCGAACCGGGGGCGCAGCCGGGTGCCCAGCCCTCCCGCCAGCACGAAGGCCTTCACGTTCACTCCAGGTTGAAGCGCTTGCGCACGGGGTAGTCGGCACGCGCGTTCTGGTGCGCGATCATCTCCCCGAGCAGGCCCATCAGGATGAACTGGATCGCGAGCAGGATGCAGCCGACGCCGAGCAGCATGAGCGGCCGCACGCGCAGCGGATCGCCGTGCAGCCACTGCGCGACGAACCACGCGCCGAGCCCGAGGCCCGCGAGGAGGAACACCGCGCCGATGCGCCCGAAGACGTGCAGCGGCTTGAGGGCCGAGGTCGAGATGAACGCGGCGGCGGTCAGGTCGAGGAAACCGTTGACGAACCGTGCGGCGCCGAATTTCGATTTGCCGAACTTGCGCGCGCGGTGGTTCACGCCGAGCTCTCCGACGCGGAACCCTCGCCAGTGCGCGAGCGCCGGCAGCACGCGGTGCAGCTCGCCGTAGACCTCGAGCGAGTCGGTCACTTCGCGGCGGTAGAGCTTGAAGCCGCAGTTGAAGTCGTGGAGCGTGACGCCCGCGACGCGCGAGGCGACCGCGTTGAAGACCTTCGACGGGAAGCGCTTCGTCCACGGGTCGTGGCGCTTCACCTTCCACCCGGAGACGAGGTCCAGCCCGTTCTCGAGCGCCGCCATCAGGCGCGGAAGCTCGGCCGGATCGTCCTGCAGGTCGGCGTCGAGCGTGGCCACGAACTCGCCGCGCACGTTGCGGAACGCGGTCGCCAGCGCGGCCGACTTGCCGAAGTTGCGGCGCAGCAGGATCCCGCGCACGCGCGGGTCGGCCTTGCAGAGCGACTCGATCACCTGGTCGCTGCCGTCGCGCGAACCGTCGTCCACGTAGAGGATCTCCCACGGCATCCCGAGCGCGTCCAGCCCGGCCGTGAGTTCGCGATGCATCTCACCGAGGCTCTCGGCCTCGTTGTACGCCGGTACGACCGCGGAGATGCGCGGGGTCTCGCTCATGCACCGCTCCCGTAGAGGGTTCGCGACCACGCGGCTTCGGCCGCGAGGCCGTCCTCGATGCTCACGCGCGTCGCGTAGTCGAGGTCGGCCTGCAGCCGGCTCGCGTCCGCGCGCGTGCGCAGCGGATCGCCGGGCGGCCGCGGCTCGAAGCGCACCTTCGCCTTCACGCCGAGCGCCTTCTCGAGGATCGCGATCGCCTCGACGACCTCGACCTGCGAGCCGCCGCCGATGTTGTAGACGCCCTGCGGCGCGCTGCGCTTCCACGCGCGCACGTTGGCTTCGATCGCGTCGTCGATGAACGTGAAGTCGCGCGACTGCCTGCCGTCGCCGTAGACCGGGATCTCCTCGCCGCGCAGCATCGCCTTGCAGAACTTGTGGAACGCCATGTCGGGGCGCTGGCGCGGTCCGTAGACCGTGAAGTAGCGCAGCGCCGCCACGTTCAGGCCGAAGTTGCGGCCGTAGAGCAGGACGAGGTGCTCGCCCGCCAGCTTGGAGACGCCGTACGGCGAGAAGGGGCGCGGCAGGAGCTGCTCGTCGGTCGGGTACTTCTCGGCGTCGCCGTACACCGACGACGACGAGGCGTACACGAACCGTTCGAGCTTCGCGTCGCGATAGCGTTCGAGCAGACGCTGCGTCGCGAGGATGTTGTGGTGCACGTAGGTGGAGAACTCGCGCCCCCACGACGCGCGCACACCGGCCTGCGCGGCCTGGTGGAACACGACGTCGACGTCCGGCAGCGCCTTCAGGTCGGCGTCGCCGAGGTCCAGCTCGAGCAGCCGGAACGCCGGGTGGCGCATCGCGGCCTCGAGGTTCTTCCGCTTGAGCGCCGGATCGTAGTAGTCGGTGAAGCAGTCGACCCCGGTCACGGCGACGCCGTCCGCGAGCAGTCGCTCGGACAGCGTCGAGCCGATGAAGCCGGCGGCCCCGGTCACCAGTGCACGGGTCGGCATGCGCGCTCCGCTACGGCACCGCCACCGGCGGCGGCGTGTTCTGCGGCACGCGCACGCCGAGCTGCGCGCGTTCGGCCGCGAGCAGCTGCAACGCCTCGCGGTCGCCCGGATGCGAGTCCACCCAGCGCTGCAGGTACTGCAGGGCCCGTTCATGCTGCCCCGCCGACCGCAGCATCGAGAATGCGGCGTAGTAGGGCTGCGGGAACTCGGGATCGAGCTGGATCGCGGCGTCGAACTCGCGCAGGGCGATCTCGAGATGCCCGCGCATCGCCTGCCCGGCGCCGTTGTTGTAGCGCACCTCGGGGTCGTTCGGGCTCACGGCGGCGAGATGCGCGAACAGCTCCATCGCCTTGGTCGTGTCCCCCGCCTCGAGGTAGAAGCGGCCGAGCGGCACCTGGAGTTCGTAGAAGGTCGGGAACATCCGCGCGATGCGCTCCATCTCGGCGATCGCGCCGGCGTAGTCGCCGTGATTGCGCGCGTAGAGCGCGAGCTGCAGGTGCGCCGCCGCGAAGTTGCGCGACAGCGTCTCGGAGTTCTCGTCCTTGTAGACGGTGGAGTCCCACGAGCCGTCGGACTTGAAGAGCCCGCGGTAGAGGAACGTCTCGTAGAGCGCCTTGCGCGTCGCGGCCACGTCGAGCCCGGCCTTCGTGCTGTCGGTCTTCACCTCGTAGACGAGGCCCTGCAGCGCGAAGAACGGGTCGTAGCCGTAGTGCTCGGGCACGGTCACCGCGAAGTACGGCTGGTGCTTCCACGTCCCGTCGGCGTTCCGGCACTGCTCGAGGATGTGGTGCACCATGAACTCGTTCGTGTAGATGATCCGCCCGTTCTCGTCCTGGAACGCGCCCACGCCGAGCGCGTCCACGGTCCGGTCGTCGAGCTTGATCGGGACCTTCGGGTCTTCGTCCCGCAGCTGCCGGATGTACCAGTCCGTGTTGAGCAGGCTCAGGTTCACGACGCGGACGTCCTTGCGGAAGTTCTCGACCTGCTGGATGTACCAGAGCGGGAACGTGTCGTTGTCGCCGTTCGTGAACACGAACGAGTTCGGCGCGAGCGGCGCGAGCATATCGTACGCGTAGTCGCGCGCGACGAAGTTGTGGCTGCGATCGTGCCGGAACCACAGGTTGTTCATGAGCAGGAAGGGCTGCAGGCACAGCAGGCCCGCCGAGGCGAACGTCGCCAGGTTCTTGCCCCGGTCGTCGGCGAACGATTCGCGGATCCAGCCGACGAGCCAGACGACGCCGAGCCCGATCCAGATCGCGTACGCGTGGTAGCCGCTCTGGAAGAAGTAGTCGCGGTCGCGCACCTCGTGGTCGGTGAAGTTCAGGAACACGATCAGGCCCGCGGTGTTCAGGCCGAAGAAGACGAAGTTGTACCACCACCCCTTCTTCTCCTTCATGCCCTGCCACAGCGCCCCGGCGAGGCCGAGCGCGAGCGGGAGCAGCGCGCTCCACGGCACGGCGCCGTTCGGGATGACCGGCCACTGGCGGCTGAAGTAGCGCCAGAACTCCTTGTTGAGCTGCGCCTCGAGCGGGGCGCGGCGGACGAACATGTTCATCTCGCCGTACTGCTTGCGCTCGAGCAGGTCGCGCAGGCGGTCCCACGTCGCGGGCGCACCCTCGTTGATCGCCGGATGCAGCCCGGCGCGGATCGGCAGGTAGAGGTGCGTCGAGTAGCCGGCGACCATCAGCAGCAGCAGGAGCAGCAGGATGCGGCCCTCGCGGTGCTTCGGGGCCATCCAGAGCCACGGTCCCAGCAGCGCGATCGTCGCGAACCCGGCGGCGACGGGCGTGAACGTGGCGTCGCTCTCGGCGAAGTACACGCCGACGGCGCTGCCGACGATGTTGATCGCCAGCATCCAGCCCGGCAGCTTGCCCTTGGAGGCGAACCAGATGTTCTGGACCACGCTCAGCATGAGCACGGCGCCGGCCATGTGCTCGAGCCCGGCGGGCACGCGCAGCAGGGAGAGGAAGGGCATCAGGAAGAGCATCGCCACGCGCCAGTCGACCATCGCGACGAGCACGAGCAGCGGCGCGCCCATGACCCCCACGCCGAGGTGCAGGCCGACGCTCAGCCACATCACGTAGGTCGCGACGAGCAGCGGCGCCACGGTGGGCTTGACGTCGTGCTCGTCCCACCACTTGAGGCCGAGCCAGAACACGATGATCGAGGCGAGGCTCATCATCTGGTAGACCTCGGCTTCGATCGAGTTCTCCCAGAAGTTGTCGCTGAAGGCGAGCATCAGGGCGCCGCACGCCGCGCCGGCGATCGCCGCCCACTCGTGCCACGGCTGGCGATTTCCACCCTGCGCCATCCGCGCCATGCGCAGGATGCTCAGGTAGGTGAAGAAGACCGCGAGGGCCGCGGAGATCGCCGACACGCCGTTCACGCGCTGCGCGATGGACGGCAGGTACGGGATCAGCGTCGCGACGCGACCGATCAGGACGAAGAACGGCGTTCCCGGGGGATGCGGGATCCCGAGGATGTTCGAGACCGCGATGAACTCGCCCGAATCCCAGAACGGCACGGTCGGGGTGAGCGTCAGGAAATAGACCACCGCGGAGATGGCCAGCACGGCGAACGAAACCAGTGCGGCCGCTCTCGATTTCGGGTTCATGCTTCGGGCCTCCGGGCCGCCCGGCCCTCCGCGCGCCGATGGGGGATGCGCACGAGGAAGACGACGCCGCCGATCAGGCTCACGGCCAGGGCGACGAGGTAGGTGGTGAACTGCAGGGTGAAGGCCATGCTCTTGGGGACGCCGACGAGGCCGAACAACACGACCCCGGCGCCCTCACGCACACCGATGCCATTCAACGAGATGGGCAAAGACACTATCACCGCCAGCAGCGGCACGAAAAGGAAGAAGTAGGGCAGCGGGACCCGCAGGCCCAGCGCCCGCGCCACCAGCACGTGCACGCCGATGCGCATGACCTGCACGGCCGCCGCGATGGCGAACAATTCCATGAACAATTTCGGCCTGCCGCGATATCCGGCGAGCCGTTCGGAGAGATCGTCCAGGGCCGGCTTGAGCCGCCCCAGCCCCACGCGCTCCAGCAGCCGCTCGATCGTGGCCAGCACGCGCGGGTGGAAGACCGCCCACAGCATCAGCACGGCGAGGCCGAAGAACACCGCGACGCCGCCGTAGAACGTAACGAGCCAGGCGGTCGAGAGGTTCAACTCCCCGATCGCGGGCAGGGTCGTGAGCACCGCGAGTCCGCCCAGCGCCACGGTGCCGATCATGCGATCCATGAGCACGGTCGAGAACGCCGTGGCGCGCGTGGTCGCGCCGCTGCGCGAGGCGTCCAGGACGCGCGCGAAGTCGCCGCCCACGTTCGCGGGCAGGAAGTTGTTGAAGAAAAGACCCACGTGGTAGTAGCTGCACACCTTCCAGAACGGGATCCGGATGCCGGCCGCGCGCAGCAGCCGGTTCCACTGGAACGAACCGAGCAGGTTGCTCGAGAGCATCAGCGCGAACGCGGCGGCGAGGCCACCGGGATGCGCCTGCTCGATCGCCGCGCGGACGTCCGCCCAGTCGAGCCGGCGGCGGAAGAGCAGCACGAAGAGCGCGATCGAGAACGCGATCTTCGCGGCCAACAGGAGCGCCGCGCGCGGCGACGGGCGTCCGCTCGCGTCACCGGCCACGGCCGGCCTCCCCGGTGAGCGCGTCGAGCGAACGCCGCGCGCAGTCGTCCCACTCGAAGCGCGCCGCCCAAGCGAGCCCGCCCGTCGCGAGCCGGTCGCGCAGCGCCGTGTCGCGGGCGAGCCGCACGATCGCCGCCGCGAGCGCGGCGTCGTCGTCGAACGGCACCACGAGCCCGGTCTCGTCGCGGCGGACCGAGTCGCGCAGGCCCGGGCTGTCGGCGGCGATCACCGCCGTGCCGCACGCGCCCGCTTCGACCACGGTGAGCCCCCACCCTTCCTTGGGGCTCGGCTGCACCACCGCCCACGCCGACTGCATGAGCTTCACCTTCTCCGCGAACGGCAGGAAGCCGCGGAAGCGCACCGAGCCCGTGATGCCGCGCGCGGCCGCCTGCTGCACGAGCGCGGCCTGCCACGGGCCGTCGCCGACGATCTCGAGCACGAGGCCGGGCACCTGCTCGAGCACGCGGGGCAGCGTGCGCAGCACCCAGTCGAGCCCCTTGTAGCGCCGCAGCCGGCCCACGAAGAGCAGCGTGGGGGACGCGGTCTTCGCCACCGCCGGATCGTGCCGGTAGCGGTCGTGATCGAGGCCGCAGTGTACGACCGCGATCTTCCCCGCCGGCACGCCGCGCTGGACGAGGTCGTCGCGCGTGCTCTCGGAGATCGCGAGGAAGCGCTTGTCCCGGTAGGCGGACGGGATCATCCACTCGAGGCCCACGACGTAGCTCGCGACCACGGGATTCGCCTCCTGGAACGCGGCGGTGCCGAAGAGGTGCGGCACGATCACCGCGACCTCGGCGCGCGTGTGCTGCGCGACGAAGCACGGCACCTTGTTGATGTCCTCGACCACGAAGTCCGGCGCGTCCGCGCCGCCGAACTCGCCGCGCAGCAGGCCCGGGACCACGAGGTTGAAGTTCCACCAGTTGCCCCGCCGCACCACGCGGATGCCGCGATGCTCCGCCTCGGGTGCGCCACCCGGAAATCCGCTGGCGAGCCACGTCACCCGCACCCCGCGCCGCACGGCCTCGAGCAGGATCTTCTCGAGGTGGAGTTCCGCGCCGCCCGCCTCCGGATGCGCGGGGTCGCGGAAGTTGACGGCGAGCAGGTGGCGCGGAGCGGTCATCGCGGCCGCGCCACCGTTCCGATCACGTGGCAGGTCCACAACGCCCAGCGCTGGTTCCGCAGCGACGCGCGCCAGGCGTCCCACACGTTCGACCACCACGCCGGTCCCTTCGGGTGCAGCGGCAGGCGGATACCCAGCCCGCGCTTCAAGCTCTCGCGCAGCACCCGGTACCACAGCCCGGGCACCATCCAGTCGCCGTACGTGCGCACGACCTCGAGGCCGGCGTCGCGACAGAGACCTTCGAGTTGCGCGGGCGAGAACTGCGTCTCCCACCCCGCGAACCACGCGTTGAAGAGGATCAGGACGTTCTTCATCACGGTGTACAGATGGAAGGTCTGCGGCACGTCGACCAGGAACCGGCCGGTCTTCGCGGTGACGCGCGCGTTCTCGCGCAGCAGCGGCATCGGGTCGCGGAAGTGCTCGAGCAGGCCCTGGTGGAACGACACGTCGATCGCGCCGTCGCGGAACGGCATGCGCGTCGCGTCCGCCTGCACGAGCAGCACCGGCACGCCCTGCGCCTCGGCCTGCGCCTTGACCAGCGCGAGCGAGGCCGGCGAGTAGTCGAGCACGATGCCCTTTGCGCCGCGGCGGGCGAGCTCGATCAGGTCGCGGCCGGAGCCGGCGCCGATCTCCATCACCCAGCGCCCCTCGATCGGCCCGTCGGCGAGCACCTCGCGCACGAGGCGGCCGTTGGTCGAGTAGGTGTCGTCGATGTCGGACTGGTGGCCCTTCCAGTAGGACTCCCAGTGTTCCAGCGTCGATGCACGCGCCACGCGTGGCCTCCCGAGGTTCACTCGCCCCACTGCAGCCGTTCCGCGAGGAACGGCGGCAGGCCGGCGGCGCGGATTCGCGCCATGGCGCCGGCGATGTCGTATTCGAGGCGCACGTGCTCGAACCGCAACGGCGCGTCGTCGTACAGCAGGTACCCGGCCCGGGGATCGCCGTCGCGCGGCTGCCCCACGCTGGGCACGTTGACGAGGTAGCGCCGGCCGGCGCGGCCCTCGACCACCGGATCACGTGAGTATCTCACCGACGAGCCCTCGAGTTCGAACGTCCCGGGGTAGTGCGAGTGCCCGATGAAGCAGATGTCTTCGGCGCACGACTCCATCTCGAAGGCGGCGTCGCCGGGCGAGAGCACGTAGTGCCACTCCTGCGGCTCGGTCGGCGTCGAGTGCACGAGGCGCACGCCCCGCCAGTGCACCGAGAACGGCAGCTCGCGCAGGTATTCGACGTGCTCGGGCGTGAGGATCTCGGTGGTCCAGCGCGCCGCGCGCGCGGCGTCCTGGTTGAAGTAGCCGAGCTTGATCCGCCCGCAGGCGGCGAGATCGTGGTTGCCGGCGACCGCGACCTCGATGCGCGGCCGCAGCCGCGCGATGCATTCGTTGGGTGCGGCGCCGTAGCCGACGAAGTCCCCGAGGCACACCATCGCATCGGGCTTCGCAGCGTCGGCGTGCGCGAGCACGGTCTCGAGCGCCTCGAGATTGCCGTGCACGTCCGAGAGGATCGCGACCCGCATCAGAACTCCGCCGGGCGCAGCCCGCGCGCCGCCCGATCCAGCACACCGTTCACGAAGCGTCCGGACTCGGCGCTGCCGTAGCGGCGCGCGATCTCGATCGCCTCGTCCAGCACCACGCGGGCCGGCGAGCCCGGCCGCGCGAGCATCTCCGCGACGGCCACGCGCAGCACCGCGCGGTCGGTGGCGGCGAGACGCTGCAGCGGCCAGTGCTCGGCGGCCGCCCGCAGCGTCTCGTCGATCTCGGCCCCGCGCGACTCCAGCGCGCGCACGAGGTCCTCGATCAACTCCACCTGGTCCTCCGACAGCGTCTCTTCCTCCCGGCGCAGGGACCACGCGAACCCGTAGGCATCGCCGGCGACGTCCGCCTGGTAGGCCACGCGGAACGCCACCTCGCGCGCACGGCGCCGCATGCCCGTCGCCGGACCGCTCACGCCGCCGAGTTCCCGCGCGCCAGGTTCGCCATGCGGATCGCCGACAGCGCGCACTGCGAGCCCACGTTGCCGTGCGAGCCGCCCGAACGCGCCTCGGCCTGCGCCACGTTCTCGACCGCGAGCACGCCGTTGATCACCGGGCGTCCCGCGTCCAGCGCGACGCGCTGCAGGCCCTGCGACGCGGCGTCGGCCACGAGCCGGAAGTGATCGGTCTCGCCGCGGATCACACAGCCGAGCGCGATCACCGCGTGCGCCGCGTCCGTGTGCCAGCGCGCCGCGAGCGGGAGCTCGAACGCACCGGGGACCCAGCGCACGTCGATGTCGTTGGCGCCCACGCCGCGCGCCTGCAGCGTCTCGATCGCGCCGTCCACCAGCTTGCGGACGATGGTCTCGTTCCACAGGGATGCGACGATCGCGAACCGAAGGCCCCGGGCGTCGTCGCTCGGACGAACTTCCTTGACGCTCATGTCTCCCCCATTTCCAGATCCAGCAGGTGACCCAGCTTGTCCCGCTTGGTGGACAGGTAGCGCCGGTTGAAACGGTTCGGCTTCACCTGCAGCGGCACACGCCGGCGGATCCGCAGACCGTAGGCCTCGAGGCCGACGATCTTCCGCGGGTTGTTCGTCAACAGGTCCAGCTGGCGCAACCCGAGGTCCACGAGGATCTGCGCCCCGATCCCGTAGTCGCGAAGATCCGCGGGGAACCCGAGTTTCAGGTTCGCCTCGACCGTGTCGAGCCCGCGGTCCTGCAGAGCGTACGCCTTGAGCTTGTTGGCGAGGCCGATGCCACGCCCCTCCTGGCGAAGATAGAGCAGGACGCCGGTTCCACGCTTCGCGATGGCGCGCAGGGCGGCGTGCAGCTGCGGCCCGCAATCGCAGCGCTGCGAGCCGAAGACGTCCCCGGTGAGGCACTGCGAGTGCACGCGCACCAGCGCGGACGAGCGCCCGCCGAGCTTGCCCTTCACCAGCGCGACGTGGTGGTCGCCCTCGAGCACGCTCTCGTAGAGGTGGAGCTGGAACTCGCCCTCGGCGGTGGGCATGGGCACCGTGAGCAGCTTGCGCACGAGATGCTCGTGCCGGCGCCGGTACGCGATCAGGTCGGCGATCGTGAGGATGCCGAGCCCGTGCTCGCGCGCGAACACCTGCAGCTCGGGCAGCCGCATCATGCGGCCGTCGGGGCGCAGGATCTCGCACAGTGCGCCGACCGGGCGCAGGCCGGCGAGCCGGCAGAGATCCGGCACGGCCTCGCTGTGGCCGGCGCGGCGCAGCACGCCGCCGGGCACCGCGCGCAGCGGGAACACGTGCCCGGGCCGGTCGAGGTCGTTGGGCTTCGTCTTCGGGTCGGCCAGCACGCGCAGCGTGCGCGTGCGGTCCTGCACCGAGGTGCCGGTGGTCGTGCCGTGGCGCGCGTCGACGGTCTCCGTGAACGGCGTGCCGAAGCGCGCGGTGTTGCGCTCGACCATGAGCGTCAGCCCGAGCCGCTCGGCCTCCGCATGGTCCATCGGCGCGCACAGCAGGCCGCGGCCGTGCGTCACCGCGAAGTTGACCATCGCGGGCGTCGCCTTCTCGGCCGCGAACACGACGTCGCCCTCGTTCTCGCGATCGGCGTCGTCGACCACGATGATCATGCGCCCGGCGCGGATCTGCTTCACGGCGTCCTCGACCGTGAGGAACACCCCACGCGAGCGCGTCGTGCCCTTCCGGCGTCCCTGTTTCGCCGCCGTCATCCGGAAACCCTCCCCGTCGTCCCCGACTCCTCCAGCAGGCGCGCCAGGTAGCGCGCGAGCAGGTCCACCTCGAGATTCACCTTCCGCCCGGGCTCGTAGCGCCCGGCGGTGGTGACGGCGAGGGTGTGGGGAATGTACGCGATCTCGCAGCCGTCGTCCGACAGGCCGGCCACCGTCAGGCTGACGCCGTCCACCGCCAGCGAACCTTTGTAGGGAACGAAGCGTCGCAGTGACGCGGGCAGCGCGAGCGTCACGCGCCGGCCGTCGCCTTCGGGCCGCACCGCGGTCACCATGCCGGTGCCGTCGACGTGCCCGGACACGAGGTGCCCGCCGAGCCGCTGCTCGAGCCGCAGCGAGCGCTCGAGGTTGACCGGATCGCCCACCGCCCACTCGCCGAGCGTCGTCAGCCGCAGCGTCTCCGGCACGGCCTCGACGGCGAACCGCGATGCTTCGCGCGCGACCACGGTGAGGCAGCAACCACAGCACGCGATGCTGTCGCCGATCCCGGCGTCGGCGGCGACCTGCGGCGCCTCGATCCAGAAGCGGCGTCCCTCCGGCCGCGGCTCCACGGCGGCGACGCGGCCCAGTTCCTCGACGATTCCCGTGAACATCGTCCCTCAGTCCTCCAGGTCCACCCAGAGCAGCGCGTCCGAACCGAACCGCTCGATGCGGCTCAGCCGGCCGCGCGGTGCGCGCGCCAGCGGCCAACCGGGCGGCGCGCACCACGACAGCCCCTCGCCGAGCACGGCGGGAGCCACGAACACCGCGAGCCGGTGCACGAGCCCGGCGCGCAACCACGCGGCGCCGAGCGTGGCGCCGCCCTCGAGCATCACCTCGTGCCGCCCCTCGCGGGCGAGCCGGCGCGCCAGCGCGGGCAGCGAGACGCGGCCGCGCACGAGCGGCAGCCGCCAGATGCCGACGCCGCGGGCCGCGAGCGCGCGCTCGCGCGCCGCGGGCGCGTTCGCGCCGCACGCGACCACCGTGCCCGCCGCGAGCGGCCGCGAGAAGACGCGGCGCGCGAGCGGCAGCGAAAGGTGCGTGTCGCAGACCACGCGCAGCGGCTGGTGCGCGCCGCGGATCCCGCGCGCGTCGAGCCGCGGATCGTCCGCGCGCACGGTGCCCGCGCCGACCACGATCGCATCGCTCGCGGCGCGCATCGCGTGTGCGCGCCGGCGCGCCTCGGCGCCCGTGATCCAGCGCGAGTGCCCCTTCGCGTCCGCGATGCGTCCGTCCAACGTCGCGCCCACCTTCCACGTCACGCGCGGCCGGCCCGTGGCGTGCGCGAGCGCATAGCCGCCGAGCAGATCGCGCGCCGCATCGGCGCACAGGCCGAGCTCGACGCGCACGCCGCCGGCGCGCAGCCGGCGCAGCCCGCGGCCGTTCACGATCTCGTGCGGGTCGCGCACGGCGACGACGCAGCGCCCGATGCCCGCGGCGAGGATCGCCTCGGTGCAGGGCGGCGTGCGGCCGTGGTGCGCGCAGGGTTCGAGCGTCACGTACAGCGTGCCGCCGCGCGCGCGGGCGCCCGCGCGGCGAAGCGCCTCGATCTCGGCGTGCGGACCGCCGACGGCGCGATGCCAGCCTTCACCCACCACGCGACCGCCACGCACGATCACCGCACCGACCACCGGGTTCGGCGCGGTGTGGCCGCGGCCGCGCTCGGCGAGCCGCAGCGCGCGCGTCATGTGCTTCCGGTCGTCGGCGTCGAACGCCATGGGTGCCGCCTCGCAACGCAAAGCCCCGCGGCGATGCCGCGGGGCTGGAAAGGTCGTGGAGGGACGCACGCGCACGAGCCCCGTGCACGGGGACACGACGTCCCGCACGGGCCCGGACACGCGCTTCCGCTCCTTCTCCCATCCCGACTGTGACGGTCGGCCCCGGAATCTCACCGGGTCTGCCCGCACGGGCCCGAGGGTCCGTGCGCGCTCGCGGGCTGTACCGCCGGTGGGGACTTCCGCCCCGCCCCGAAGGAGTACGAGCCCGGAGCATACGGGGGCGGTTCGGGAGCGTCAAAAGCACGAGGCCCGGTTCGCGACGTCGCGAACCGGGNNNNGCCCGGTTCGCGACGTCGCGAACCGGGCCTCGTGCGACAAGCGTCGCAGGCACGGGGCTTTCGCCCCACTCCTTCAGAAGTGGATCGCCATCCGCGCCGTGAGCAGCGTCCACGTGGACTTCGAGGGAATCGGCACCACGCGCGCGCCGAGTTCGGCGCCGACCGCGACGGTGGGCATGTGCCGGCTCATGATCGTGCCGTCGATCGCGAACTCCGGTCGCAGTTCGCCCACGGTGAGATCGCGGAAGCCCAGCCCGCCGGCCGCGACCGACAGCTCGGCGCGCGGGCTCGCGAGCCCGGGGCCGATCGAGATGCGGGAGAACGGGCCCTTCTGCGGCAGGTAGGTGAAGAGCATCGCCGCTTCGAACATGCTGTAGTCGAGCCCGGCGACGATGCTGCCGCGCTGCACGGTGCTCGAGCCGAGCAGGTCGAACGACATCGCCGGCCCGACGCGCCACTTCGCCGAGAGCGGGTACTCGACGCCCGCGGACGTCGAGAACGAGCCGGTGGGCGCGAGCGAGTCCGAGACGACGTGCGCGAAGCCGACGGCCACGTGGCCCTTCCAACGGTCGAGCCGGAGCCCCGCGTGCGCCCCGGCGGGCGCGGCCACGGCGATCGCGAGCATCGTGAGTGCGGCCAGGATTCGGTTCATCTCGATCCTCCTCTTCCCGCTCCTACCCCGCGGCGTCAGGCGTTGTGCCGGATTTCGAGGCAGTCGCCGTCCTTCACCCGGTAGTCCTTGCCCTCGAGCCGCAGCAGGCCCTTCTCACGCGCCTTGGCGTGGCTGCCGTGCGCCATGAGGTCGTCGTAAGCCACCACCTCCGCGCGGATGAACCCGCGGGCGAGATCGGAGTGGATCTCGCCCGCCGCGTCCACCGCGGTGTCGCCGGAATGGATCTCCCAGGCGCGCACTTCGTCGGGACCGACGGTGAAGAACGAGATCAGGCCGAGCAGCTCGTAGCACTTGCGGATGACGAGCGAGAGCCCGTCCTCGCCCACGCCGAGTTCGGCGCGGAACGTCGCGCGTTCCTCGGGCGGCAGCGCGACGATCTCGCGCTCGGCGTGCGCGCGCAGCGTCGTCGCGAGCGCGCCCCGCCCGAGCGCGGGCGGCTGGCGCGTCGAGGACTCGTCCTGGTTCCACACCACGAGCAGGGGTTTCAGCGTCAGGAACTGGAACCCGCGGAGCAGCTTCCACTGCTCGGCGGTGAAGTCGACCTCGCGCAGCGGGCGCTCCGCCTCGAGCGCCTGACGGCAGACCTGCAGGCAGTCGCCCTCGGCTGCCGCTTCCTTCTTGCCGATGCGCAGTTCCTTCTCGATCCGCTCGAGCCGCGTCTCGCAGATCGCGAGATCGTTCAGCACGAGTTCGGCCTCGAGCTCGCGCAGGTCGCGCGCGGCGTCGACGCCCTTCTCGGACGGCACGGCCGGGTTCTCGAAGTCGCGCACCACCGCGAGCAGCGCGTCGCACTGGCGCACGCTCGCGAACAGGTCCTGGCCCTTGCCCGGCTTGCCCTGTCCCGCGGCGGCGCTGTCCACGAACTGGATCTGCGCGAGCACGGTCTTCTTGGGCACGAACATCGCCGTGAGCTTGTCGATGCGCTCGTCGGGAACCTTCACGACGCCGACCCGGTCGCGCGCCGAGGCACCCGGAGGCGCGGCCGCACCGGCACCCTGCATGAGGATCTCGAACAACGTCGTCTTGCCGGACTGGGGCAGTCCGAGGATACCGACACGCTTCATGGGAGTGCGGACTCGTAGGGAGGGCGAAAAAGGAAAGCCCGCGGCAGGCGACCCGCGGGCGCAGGAGTCGTGATGGAGGACTTTACGGGCGGCTCCGAACGGGCGTCAATCGGTGCGGCCCGGCGATTCGCCGTAGGCCTGGTCCAGCGCCTCGCGGAGCGAGTGGCTCAGCGTGATCGGGACGGCGACCGTCTCCTGGCAGCGGTAGAGCGACACCGTCTTGCGGAGCGAGTCCACTTCCACGCGGCAGTCCGAGCAGTGCGACAGGTGCTCGTTGATCTGGGCCGTCAGTTCGGCCCGGGCCTCGTCGTCGAGGTACTCCCAGAGCTGGTCCAGGACGTCCTCGCAGCGCAGCTGCTTCTTCACGGCGCCACGACCCACACGCGCATCGGTCTGGTCTCCTCGATTGCGGTCCCGCGGCCGGTCCGGGCCACCCATGGATGGCCGTGCAGCGGCCCTGCTTCGTCTCGCGTTGGCTTCGATGCAGCAACCGTCCGGGAGTTGTGGGGAATTGGTGCCCCGTGCGAACCCTCCCCCGGCAGGATCGGGGGTCCGGCAGGCAGCTGCAATCGGCCCGTCCCTCCCGGGGAATCGCCACGGGAAACTGGTGACCCGTGCTGGGATCGAACCAGCGACACCCTGATTAAAAGTCAGGTGCTCTACCGACTGAGCTAACGGGTCACGCGGGCCGCACGCCATCGCCGCGCGGGCAGCGACTGGTTATATCGGCTCGCCCGGGGGCTGTCCAACACGGGCCGGCCGCCCGGCCGCCGGACCCGGCGAGGTGGCCCCCTCCGGCCGGGCGCGGGTGGTCCCCCGCCCGGCCGGAGCGGCCTACCGCAGCCGCGCGAAGGTGCGCGTGAAGACGCCCTCGGGCGTCGCCAGGCGCGCGAAGTAGACACCCGCGGCGACCGGCGAACCGCCGTCGTCGCGGCCGTCCCACGCGAGCTGGTACTCGCCCGCGTCGCGCACGCCCTCGAGCAGCGTGCGCACGCGGCGGCCGTCGACGCCGTAGATCGCGAGCGACACGTTGCCGCCCCGCGCCAGCGCGAAGCCGATGTTCGCCGACTCGCGCACGGGGTTCGGCGCGATGCGGCCGAACGCGGTCACGGCCGGCAGCGGTTTCGGCGACAGCGTCCGTGTCGCCAGCGAGAACGCCACATTGGAGCGGTCGCGCGCGTCGACCGACGCGAGCGTGATGCCCGGGTCCCCGGGGCCGATGCGACGGAAGCGCACGAGTGCGAGCTCGCCCTCGCCCGTGAGGCCGCCGGCGGCGGTGCCGAGCCGCGCCACGTCGACGGCGCCCGGCGTGGGCGACAGCGCGATCGCGTCCTGCGCGTCGAGCAGCTCGCCCGGCGCGAACGACTGCGGCTCCACGGCCGCGGCGTTCCACGCGAGGTGCGCCGAGAGCGCCTGCACGGCGCCCGTGCCGGCAAAGCGCAGGTGCGCCTCGATCGCGCCATCGTCACCGGGCGCGGGCACGTCGAGCCGCAGTTCGTCGGTCGCGGCGGCTGCGATCGCCGGGCGGTTGCCCGACTGCGGCGGCGAAACCGTGTTGAAGTCGATCGCGAACAGGACCAGGTCCTCGAAGTTGAGGATGTTGTCCGTCATCGGCCGGCCGTTCACGGTGTGGTCGGTGGTCGGGCCGACGTCGAGGTACGCGTACGCCGATACCGGCGCGCCCGAGAGGCCGTAGTGCGCGCCGAGCAGCGTGAGGTCGGCGATGTTGACGAGGTTGTCCCCGACGCCGTTCGTGATGCCGTTGGTCACGTCGCCGAGCGCGTAGTTGAGCGTCCCGCCGGTCATGTTGGACACGGGCGAGAACGTGCCGAACGAATCCACCACGAACGCGACGAAATACCAGTCGTCACGCGTCGCGACTTCGTCGGTACCCTCGGGCGCCGACACGGCCGTGAGCTGCCACGGCGTGGGCGGCGGGTACGTCGGCAGCACGGGCGTCGAGCCCGGCGTGGGCGGATCGTCGTAGTGCGGATAATTGCCGTAGGCCGCACGGTAGACCTTCACCGTGTCGCCCGCGCCGCGCGCCGGCCACGAGAGCGTGATCTTCTCGGTGCCGTCGGCGTCGTTGCCGCTCGAGAGCCGGGCGGCCACCAGCCCGCTGAGCGGCGTGACCGCGGGATTCGCGTCGAAGCTCACCGCGATCGTGTGCGGGCCGTGCACGTCGACGAAGGTGTAGCTGTGCACGGGCCCGACGCTCACGGCGTCCACGAGCACGTCGCCGACGTGCCAGCCGGGATCGGCGGTGAACGTGAACGCCTGGCTGCCGCCGTCGTTCACGCCCACGGGGGCCGCGGGGCTCACGCTGCCGTGCGCGCCGGCCGACGGCGTCAGGATCCACTGCCCGATCGTGAAGTCGGCGTCGCTCGAGTCCGCCGCCGCGTTGTCCGAAACGTCGTGCGCGGTGGCGCGCACGCGCACCTGCGTGCCGAGCGACGCGGGCACGGTCCAGTTCCACGTGCCCGTGTTGGGAAGCGCGCTCGCGAGCGTCGTCGGGAAGCTGGCGCCGCCGTCGGTCGAGAGCGCGAGGTCGATGGTCGCGACGGAGTCGTCGTCGGTGGCGGTCCAGGTGATCGCCTGCGACGTGCCGGCGACCCAGGTCTCGCCGCCGTTCGGGGAGGTCACGGTGACGGTCGGCGGGTTGTTGTCGATGCGCACGCTGCCGGCCGCCCCGGCCGAGACCGCGAGATCGCCGTTGTCGCAGTCGCGCAGCACGACGTCGGTGATGGTCACCGAGCCCGTGCCCGTGTCGGCGACGCTCGTCACGGCGAGCCGGAACAGCGTGCCCGCGAACAGCGTGTCGGCGCACGGCAGTCCGAGGATCGCCGCGTCGACGGTGTAGCTGCCGCCACCGTTGTCGAGCACCCAGAGATTGGTCGTGTCGCCGCCGGAGCCGAGCCACTCGCCCGGCGTGATGCTGTTCACGCCATCCTGCAGCGCGAGCTCGGGCGAGAGCTGGAAGGTGACGTGGTAGAGCCGCACCGACGTCGAGTAGTTGCGCACCACGTCGATCGGGACGATGGCCGCGTGCGTGTGGGACGCGCGCCCCTGGGCGGCGCCGGCCGCGACGCTCGCCGAATCCTGCGCGCGCGCGCCGTGCGCGGCGCCGGTCAGCACAGCGAGCAGCGTGCCGAGCACCGCGAGGCGGCGGAGGTCGAAGGAACGGGCAAACGTGGGGCGCGGTCGCATCATGCGGCGAAGTCTCCGGTGCTCGAGTCCCATTCGAGGTACGCAGGAACGTGAACGGTGGGACGGCGTCCCGCGGGCGCTCCTCCAAACGGAGCGTCCGTGCACCGGGAATGTCGGCGGGGGCCCAGCGCGATCGTGTTGGGATGATGGTGCGCCGCTCCGCGGTGCGCGACAAGCGCGATTCACGCGGGGATTTCGTGAGTGGGCGGGCCGCCGCGGCGGCGGGCGGCTCATGCTCCGCCTGCACTCGCGCCGCCATCGTGTTGCCGCGCAACGCACTGGACCGCACGTCGAGGGGGCTCAGCGATATGCGTGCTTCAGCGCTCCCCACGTGCGGCGCACGACGTCCACGGGCCCGAGCACGTGCACGAGCCCGCCCCCGCAGCCCGGGAACAGCATCGCGTTCGCCGAATCCCGGAAGTCCACCGAGGCGCATTCGATCGGCGCGAGGCCGGCCTGCAGCGCGGTGAAGTGCAGGTAGGCGAGCACGCCGGGTCCGGCGGTGGAGCCCTGCAGCCGGGCGCAATCGAGCCACAGCGAGTCGTGCGGCGCGACGTCGTCGCGGACGAACATCAGGCCGAGCCCACCGCTCGTCAGCACCTCTCCTTCCGTCGCGCCGTCGAAGCGCAGGCGCGTGGGCGGGTAGGTGTAGATCAGCTGCCAGCCTTTGAGGTCGCTCACGGCGTCGACCGTGAAGCGCAGCGTGAACGCGCCGTTGATCGTGACGGTGGTGTCCGCGGGCGACACGCTCGCCGTCGCCGCGTGCGCGGCTCGCGCGCCGGTGGCGAAGACGAGGAGCAGCGCGGCGACTCCGAGGAGGCGCCGCGCGAACCCGGATCGCCTCACCGGACCTCCAGGACCGTCGTCGACGCCCGCGTGCCCGCGCCGTCGATCACGACGTGGTAGACGCCGGGCGGCACGCGCGCCCCGGCGGCGTCGCGGCCGTCCCACGTGGCCGATCGCGCCCCGGCCGGAACGTCGAGGCGGCGCACCGAACGTCCCTGCACGTCGAGCACGCTCAGACGCGCTCCCGCCGACGCCGCGACCCCGAGCGCGAATGCCACGGGACCGCGCGCCGGGTTCGGCGACGCGAGCAGCGCCGGAACCGGCCGCGGCGCCGTCGCGTCGAGCGTCGGCGTGACGCCGATCCCGACCGCGGCGTCGGACCACGTGATGTCCGGCAGGTAGATGCCGCTGTCGGCGAATTCGGGCGTCGGCAGGAACGCGATGGTGGTGACCTGCGGCACCGCCGAGGCGTGGAAACGCAGCTTGTAGATCGTTCCGGGTCCCGAGACGTCCTTGCCGGCGCACAGCATCGCGACGTCGATGCTGTCGCGGCCGTTGCCGGCCTTGAAGACGTGGAAGAGGCTGCTGCAGGTGTTGGTCACGAGGCTTCCCAGCTGGTAACGCAGCGGCGAGAGGGTCACGGGGGTCAGGACGGCGGGGTCGTAGGCGACGATCGCGTGGAAGCCGCTGAACGCCGCTCCGCCCGTCGTCACGTCGAGCGTGACGTCGAAGTCGGTGCCGGGGATCACCGTCTGCACGGAGGGATGCACCGCGACGTGGAGCGCGGCCGAAGCGCACCGCGCCCCCGCGCACGTGACGAACAGGGCCAGGAGCCCTGCCGTCACGCGACGCGGAATGACACGGTCCATCTCCGGTCCGGTCCTACTTCAGGTACACCATCGAGCGGTTGAACGTGCCCTGCGGTGTGACCAGTCGCGCGTAGTAGACGCCGGCCGCCACGGGGTTGCCCGCGACGTCGCGGCCGTCCCACGACACGAGGTACTGGCCGGCGTCACGCGTCCCGTGCACCAGTTCGCGCACGAGGCGTCCGTCGACCGAGTACACCGCCAGCTGCACGCTGCCCGCGCGCGCCAGCCCGAACGACAGGTTGGCGTTGGCGCGGAACGGATTCGGCGCGATGCGGTCGAACGACGTGGCCGCGGGCACGACCGGCTGCGCCGTGGTGCGGAACGCGAGCGTGACCGGCTTGTTGGCCACGCCGCGCGCCGTCACGGACGCGAGCTCGATCTTCGGGTCGCCGGCCGCAATCCGGCGGAACGTCACCGTCGCCATCGCCCCCTCACCCACCAGTCCCGCGCCCGTGCCGAGGCGCACGACGTCGACGACGCCGGGCTTCGGCGACATCGCCACCGCACCCTGGTCGTCGAGCAGCGCACCCGGCGCGTAGGACACGACTTCGACCACCGCCGGATCCCACGACAGCTTCGCCGAGAGGCCCTGCACGGCGCCGGTGCCCGTGAACCGCAGCTGCGCGGTGATCGTCGACGCGGTCGGCGTCGCGGGCACGTCCAGCATGAGTTCGTCCGTGGCGGCCGCGACGAGCGCGGGCTTCGCCGAGGACTGCGGCGCCGACGGCACCTGGTAGTTGATCGCGTACATGACCAGGTCCTCGAAGTCGATCGAGTTGTCGGTCATGGGCCGCGCGTCCACCGAGTAGGTCGTCGTCGGGCCGACGTCGAGGTAGTCCACCGCGGTGACCGCCGCACCGCTCAGGCCGTAGTGCGAGCCGAGCAGCGTGATGTCCGCGATGTCCACCCAGTTGTTGCCCTGGCCCGGCGTGCTGCCGTCGGTGACGTCGCCGAGGTAGTAGTTGAGCGTCCCGCCGGTCATGTTCGAGACCGGCGACACGGTGCCGTACTCGTCCGTCACGAACGCGACGTAGTACCAGATGTCGCGGCCGGCGACTTCGTCGGTCCCGTTGGACGTGGTCACGCTGGTCAGCTGCCACGGCGACGGCGGCGGGAACACCGGCGCGACGGGCACCGCACCGGAGTTCGGGGCGTCGTCGTATTCCGGATAGTTGCCGTAGGGCGCGCGGTACACCGCGACCGTCTGGCCCGCTGCCACCGACGGCCACGTCAGGCGCACCTTCGTGGTCCCGTCCGCGTCGTTGCCGGACTTGACCTGCGCGGCGGCCAGCGCCGTGATCGCCGATACGGCCGGGTTGGCCGTGAACGTCGCGTCGATCGTGTGGCTCGCCGAGACGCTGCTGAACGTGTAGGTCATCACGCCGGGCGTCACCGCCTGCGCGTTGCCGTCCACCGTCAGCGTGCCGACGTGGAAGCCGGCGTTCGGCGTGATCGTGTAGGCCTGCGAGCCGCCGTAGTTCACGTTCGTGCTGCCCGCCGGCGCGATCGCGCCGTTGGCACCCGCCGTGGCCACGATCGTGTAGACGTTGATCGCGAACGAGGCGTCGATCGTGTGGCTGGCCGACACCGAGCTGAACGTGTACGTGGTGACCGCGCCGACCGAGACGCCGTCCACCAGCACGTCGGCCACGTGGTAGCCCGGATCCGGCGTGATCGTGTAGGCCTGCGAATCACCGTAGTTCAGCGCCGTGCTGCCCACCGGCGCGATCGCGCCGTTGGCACCCGCCGTCGCCACGATCGTGTAGCTGTTGATCGCGAACGTGGCCGAGATCGTGTGGTTCGCCGTCACGCTGCTGAACGTGTAGGTCGAGACGGCCCCCGCGCTCCCACCGTCCACGAGCACGTCCACGATGTGGTAGCCCGCGTCCGGCGTGATCGCGTAGGCCTGCGATCCACCGTGGTTGACCGTCGTCGTGCCGGCCGGCGTGACGCTGCCGTTGGCGCCCGACGTGGCCACGATCGCGTACGTGTTGATCGCGAACGTCGCGTCGATCGTGTGGTTCGCCGACACGCTGCTGAACGTGTAGGTCCCGATCGCGCCCTGGCTGACACCATCGACCTTCACGTCGAGGATGTGATAGCCGGCGTCCGCGGTGACCGTGTAGGTCTGCGAGTCACCGTAGTTGAGGGCGGTCGTGCCGGCCGGAGCGATGCTGCCGCCCGAGCCCGCGGTCGCCACGATCGAGTACGTGTTGATCGCGAACGTGGCGTCGATCGTGTGGCTCGCCGACACGCTGCTGAACGTGTAGGTCCCGATCGCGCCCTGACTCACCCCGTCGACCTTGAGGTCGAGGATGTGGTAGCCGGCATCCGGCGTCACCGTGTACGTCTGCGAGTCGCCGTAGTTGAGCGTCGTCGTGCCGGCCGGGGCGATGCTGCCGCCGGCGCCCGCGCTCGCCGTGATCGTGTACGTGTTGATCGCGAACGTCGCGTCGATCGTGTGGTTCGCCGAGACACTGCTGAACGTGTACGTCCCGATCACGCCCTGGCTCACCCCGTCGACCTTCACGTCGGCGATGTGGTAGCCCGCGTCCGGCGTCACCG
>JBGAML010000010.1:0-164794 GCA_044223005.1 Candidatus Eiseniibacteriota bacterium | reverse complement strand
CTTCATGTCGGCGGGAATGTAGTCACCGTTGGCACGGCTGCGGCGCTTGCGAGGCGAGTCGGTCTTCGCGAAGCGCTGCTTTTCGAGCTTCGTGATCAGGGCGTCCAGCGCGCGATCGAGCACCTGCGCGAGGTCCTGCGACGGCACCGTGTGCCCGAGCAGCTCCTGCGCGCGACGGAGCTTGTCGTGGGTCTCGCGCGAGAGCGTGACATGCAGCGCGTAGTGCGACGCCGACAATGGCTGCACGCGATCTGAAGGAGTCTTGACCTGTACCCGCCCCGGGGCGGGTACAGGTTCAGGAGTGGTCATGAGACTGTCGCTGGCGGGACTCGCGCCGCGCCGCGCAGCCTCCGCCGCCTCGCTCGCATCGGCCATCGATGGGAGCGCGAGCGTGGCGTCGTCGGCTGCAGTCGCGGCCGGCGTGGCTCCCGGTCCGGACTCGCTCGTCACCGCGACGAGCGGCACGAGTCGCGTGGCGATCGCGGCCTGCGGGAAGCGCGCCGCCAGCAGCGCCTCGATCTGTTCGCGCGTCTTGTGCGTCGCGGCCGCGAGCAGCTCGGCGGCGTTCTCACGCGAGAGCCTCGGCGCCAGCAGCACCGCTCCGCTCAGGTGCAGCGCTCCCGAGGCCAGCGCGTCGAGCAACTCCGGGAACTCCCGGCTCGCCGCCGCCACGCGCAGCCGCTTGGACGCCATGTCCTCGGACATGCGCAGCACGCGCAGGCAGTAGGCGAACATGCTGCTGCACCCCTCGCCCGCGTAGAGCCGCCGCGCGGCCGCCTCGGCCAGGTGCGCGATCATCTCCGCCGTCGTCGCACGGTCACGAGCGACCAGCTCGTGCAGCCCACGCAGCAACACGCCGTCCGCAAGATGCGAAACTCGAAACGTGTTCATCGCGAGTCACCATCCGGGGGCGAGTCGCGGGAGCGAGTGCTTTTGTATCACACGCGAATTCGGCCGCCGCACACGCCCGTGCGCCTCGAAACTCGAGCCCTCACGACAACGCGAGAGCAAGCCGCCGCGATCGCCCGCGCCACGCGAACCACGACGCGCACACGCGACGCCACGAAGTGGTCTCGGAGACGAGCAGGCGCACCGCCAAAAGCTGTCAAGAGCGGCGATCGCGCCCCCCCCGGCCTGCCGCGGCGGGGGAGGACGACGTTGCGCTCCCGGACCGCACGCGCAAACCCCGCCGCCCCCAGCGCCTCCGAACGTCCCAGATGCCAACTCCCCCCGTCGCGCTCTAGCATGTTCCCTCGTATGTCCGCCCCCCCGAACAGCGCACCACCCGCGCCCCGGCCCCGTCGCCGGCGCTGGCTGCTGCTCGCCGCCGCGCTCGTCGCCGTCGCGCTCGCGCTCTTCATCCCGCTCGCGCTGCGCGTGCATCGGCTCGTCGCGCGTCACGCCACCGGGCCCTCGTGGTCGTTCCCGTCGCGCATCTATTCCGCCGGGCTGCCGTTCGTCGCCGGCAGCATCCTTCCCGATGCGCGACTGCGCGACGAACTCGCCGCGCGCGACTACCAGCTCGTCGGCACGCCGCGGCGGCCCGGGCAGTACGCCGCCAGTGGCGGTGCCTACGAAATACTCCTGCGCGGCTTCACCGCGGCGCCCGATCCCGAAGGCCACGGGGGGCCCGAGCGCGTGCGGCTGCGCATCGCCAACGGCCGCGTCGGCGCGCTCCAGCGGCTCGGCGGGTTGCCCGGTCACGCGCCGCCCGATCTCGCTCACGCGCCGCGGCTCGAGCCCCTGCTGGTCGCGACCGTCTCCGACTCGAATCACGTCGATCGCGAGTACGTGCCGCTTGCGCGCATCCCGCTCGTGCTGCAGCAGGCCGTGATCGCGTCCGAAGACAGGCGCTTCCGCTCGCACATGGGGCTCGACCTGCGCGGAAACGCGCGCGCCGTCGCGGCCAACGTGCGCGCGGGCGGCGTGCGGCAGGGCGCCAGCACGATCACGCAACAGCTCGCGCGCGGGCTTTTCCTCGGCAGCAAGCGCACGCTCGGGCGCAAGCTGAACGAGATGTTCCTGGCCGTGGCGCTCGAGCGGTTGTTGAGCAAGGACAAGATCCTCGAGCTCTACCTGAACAGCGCCTACTTCGGCCGCGACGCCGCGGGCGGTATCGCGGGCGTGGCCGAAGCGTCGCGCCGCTTCTTCGGCGCGCCGGTCGATTCGCTCTCGCTCGACCAGGCCGCGCTGCTCGTCGGAGTGATCCCGGCGCCGAACCTCTATTCGCCCGTGCGCCGGCCCGACAACGCGCTACGGCGGCGGTTCGTCGTGCTGCACGACATGCTCGAGTCGGGCGTGCTCGACAGCGCGGCCGTGATCGCGGCGGCGGCGCAGCCGCTGAAGCTCCATCCGCAGCTGCCGCCGCCGAACCGCTTCCCGTCGTTCGTCGGCTACGTGCGGCAGGCGCTCGGGCGCCAGCTGCCGAAGGACGCGCTCGAAGGCTGGGGCCTCACGGTGTTCACGACCATGGACCCCGTCTGGCAGGCGCAGGCCGAGGAGGAACTGCACGACGGCGTCGCGGCCGTGGACTGGTCGCGCGACGGCACGCGGCTCGAGGGCGCGTTCGTGCTGCTCGATGCGCCGACCGGCGAGGTGCGCGCGCTCGTCGGCGGCCGCGATCCGGGTGCGGGCGACTTCAATCGCGCGGTGATGGCGCAGCGCCAGCCGGGATCGGCGATCAAGCCGATCGTCTACTCGGCGGCGATCGACCGGCGCCGCGGCGGCACGCGCATGACGCCCGCGAGCACGGTGCCCGACCTCAAGCGCTCGTTCGACACGCCCGAGGGGCCGTGGGAGCCGCACAACGACGAAGGCGACTACCACCCGACCGTGACGCTGGCGAAAGCGCTCGCCAAGTCGCTCAACCTCGCGACCGCGAACCTCGTCGAGGCGATCGGGGCGTCCACCGTGGCGGCGTACGCCGAGCGCTTCGGGCTCGGGCGGCCCGCGGCGGTGGCGAGCATCGGGCTCGGGACGCACGAGGTGACGCCGCTCGCGCTCACCGACGCGTACACCGTGTTCGCCAACGGCGGCTGGCGGCGCGAGCCCACGCCCGTGCGCGCGGTGCTCGACGGCGCGGGCGTGGCGCTGCCGCTGCCGGAGCGCAAGCGGATCGACGTGCTGCCCGAGGCCGACGCGGCGATCGCGCGCGGCATGCTCGAGGACGTGGTGACGTTCGGGATCTCGTATCCCCTGCGCGCCGACTACGGCTTCACGCGGCCCTGCGGCGGCAAGACCGGCACCACGAACGACTACCACGACGCCTGGTTCATGGGCTTCACCCCCGAGCTGGCCGCGGGCGTGTGGCTGGGCTACGACCAACCGCGCAGCCTGTCGCGGCCCGCGGCGAAGGTCGCGCTGCCCGTGTGGGCGCGCATCATGAACCGCGTGCTCGAAGGCGCGCCGGCGACGGCATTCCCGGCGCGCACCGACGAAACGGTCGTGTGGATCGATCCGTGGAGCGGCGGGCTCGCGCGCGGCGACTGTCCGTCGCCGCTGCGCGTCGCGTTCCTCACCGGGACGCAGCCGGCCAAGCCGTGCTCGCGCGACCACGCCGCGGACTGGGCCGCGATCCACGAGCGGCAGCTCGCGGACAGCCTCGCCGCCGCCGCGCGCGACTCCGTGGCGCGGGCCGACTCGCTGATGGGACCGCCCGCCCCGTGACGGGCACGCTTCGCCGTCGACAGCGCGCGTTGCGCACGCGACACTCCGGAGCACACTCCTCGGAGGCCGCGTGAACGCCGATCGCCTGCCCGATTCGCCATCGTCCGCGATCGCCGCGTTGCGCACGCTCGCGTGCGCGGCGTCGGCGAGCGAGGCGTGCGCGTGCGCGCTCGAGGCGATCGCCCGCGGCGCCGGCGACGCGCCGGCCTGGATCCAGCACGTGCTGCCCGGCGGCGTGCCGCGCGTGGTCGCGGCGCGCGACGTGCCCGATGCCTGCTGCGCCGCCGCCGAGCGCGGGCTGCCGTGGCCCGCGGGCACGCCCGCGGCGCCGCTCGCGATCGCCGGCGACGCGTCCGCGCCCGCGGGGTCGATCGCCGCCGCGCTCGCCTCCGCGGGCGTGCGCGGGGCGTGGCTGGTGCCGGTCGACTGGCGCGGTGGCGAGCGGCTCGGTGCGATCGCGTGGCTGGGCGAGCCCGGCGCGGAGGCGCGCGAGTGGCTGCGCATGGTGGCCGCGGTGTTGGCGCGGGTGTTCGAGCGCGAGCGGGCGACGGCCGGACGGCGCCGGCTCGAGCAGGAACTCGCGCACGCGCAGCGCATGCAGGGCGTGGGCGGGCTCGCCGGCGCGATCGCGCACGACTTCAACAACATGCTCACCGCGATGATCGGCTACATGGACCTGATCGCGGTCGGGCTGCCCGAGGGCACCGAGGAGCAGGGCTACGCCACGCTCGCGCTCGAGGCGGCCGAGCAGGCCTCCGACCTCACGCGGCGCCTGCTCGCGTTCGCGCGGCGGCAGCCGTCGCCGCCCAAGCCCGAAGACCTGAACGCCATGCTCGAGCGCCTCACGCCGCTCGTCCGCCGGCTCATGCCCGAGAACATCCCGATCGCCACCGACCTGCCGGGCCGGCCGTGCTGGGGCCTCGTCGACTTCGGGCTCGCCGAGCAGGTCGTGGTGAACCTCGCGCTGCGCGCGCGCGACGTGATGCCCGAGGGCGGCACGCTGCGGCTCGCGCTGCGCCAGGAGGCGCACGCCGTGACGCTGGAGGTCTCCGACGACGGGCCGCCGCTTCCGGACGACGAGCGCCGCTACGCGTTCGACGCGCCCGACGCATCGCTGGCCTCGCCCGGTACCGCCGCGCTCGATCTCGCGATCGCCGCGCGCATGGTGCGTGAGGGCGGCGGCCGCATCGAGGCCCTGTCCGGATCGGACCCCGGCACCGTCGTGCGAGTGCACTGGCCCGTCGCCGAGCCGCCGGCGCCGCCCGTGGCCGGGCGCGGCGGGCCGCCGCGCGGCAGCGAGCGCGTGCTGTTCGTCGAGGACGACCCGGCCGTGCGTTCGCTCGGGCGCGCGATGCTCGAGAAGCTCGGCTACGAGGTGATCGCGGCGGAGGGCGCCGAGGAAGCGCTGGCGGCGCTCGCGTCCGGTGGCCGCGTGCACCTGCTGCTCGCCGACGTCGTCATGCCCGGCATGAGCGGGCGCGAGCTCGCGACACGCGCCGCGTCCCGCAGCCCCGGGCTGCGCGTGCTGCTCACCTCCGGCTACGCGGGCGATCCCGGCGGGCCGGGGCTCTCCGATGGCCACGCGTTCCTGCCCAAGCCCTACTCGGTCGACACGCTCGCGCGCCGCGTGCGCGAAACGCTCGACGCGCCACCCGCGGAAGCGGGCGGCGCGTCGCGTTGAAGCGAAATCGACGGGGGGGGAGGAAGCGCGGAACGGTCAGGCCGCGCTGCCGCAGAACTTGCAGCGCTTGGCCGCGGCGGGGATCTCCTCGGTGCACTCCGGACACTTCTTCGTCGGCGGCGCCGGCGGAGCCGGGGCCGGCTTCAGAAGCGACTTGGTGATCATGTAGACGACGAACGCGACGATCACGAAGTCGATCACCGTGCCCGAGAACGAGCCGATGCCGATCGCCTTGTCGATCGCGCCGTCCGGCTTGGTGGACAGCGCGATCTTCGCCTCACGCCAGTCGCCGGCCGGCATCGCCAGCGAGATCAGCGGCATGAGCACGTCGCTCACGAGCGAGCTCACGACCTTGCCCACGGCGCCACCGATGATGACGCCGACGGCCAGCGCGAGCGCGTTCGTCTGCTTGAGGAAATCGATGAAACCCTTCATGGATTGCGACCTCCCGTCGAGGGGTTCGGAACGGCCTCGGGATCAGAACGTGGTCTGCACGTGGAGGAACCCCTTGTCGTGGTGGAACGCCACGTCGTAGGGCTCCGCATCGAGTTCGATGCCCTCGATGACCTGCACGCGGACCTGTTCGAATCGCGCCTCGAGACCGAGAAAGGCGCGAGACTCCTTGCGGCGTCCCCACGTCGAACCCGGCAGCGCGCCGGATTCCGAGACGCCGATGCGATCGTAGAGCACGCCCGTGCGAAGCAGCCAGTCCGGCGTGAACCGCCAGCGGACTTCGGCTTCGCCCACGCGATCCAGCGCGCGGAACGTGGCCGTGGTCACCGGCGGGCCCCACGCCTGGTCGCGGACGCCGTAGACGTAGCGGGCCTCGCCCGTCAGGCGCGGGCCGAGCGCGCGGCGGGCGCCGAACTCCGCGCTCCACTGCCGGCGATAGAGGCGGCCGTCGCCGGCGAGCAGGTCCCACGCGCGCGCCGACCTCGCCTGCGCGACGTCGAAACCGGCGATCACCGTGGCCGGCGCGAGCGTGCGCTCCGCGAGCACGTGCGCCTTCGAGCCCCACAGCGCGTACGAGCCGTTCAGCGCCGGATCGGGATCCGAGATGCGCTTGCGCGACGGCGTGAGCCACGTGGCCGACCACTCGAGCCGGTGCTTCGGGCCGCGCCACAGGCCCTCGATCGCGGGCTCGACCGGGTGCCGGCGGTAGGGCTCGGCGTGGTCGCCGACCCGCTCCTGCTTGAACTCCCAGAAGCTGTTGAAGGCGTCCTCGAGCGTGAACGTCGCGCGCAGGCGCAGCGGCGACGTGGCGCCGCCCCAGTCCCAGAGCAGGGCGAAATCCTGCTGGCTCTTGTCGTACGCGGGCCGCACGCGCGCGCCCCATGTGCCCATGCGGGCGGTGCGGCGGTGCACGTCGAACTGCAGCCATTGCCACGATCCGCCGGCGTCGGTGTGCTGCAGGAAGTCCACGTCGAGCCAGGTGCGACGGCCGAGATTCGAGCGGCCCCGCATCTCGTTGGACTGGAACCACAGCGCCGAGGTGAGGCAGCCCTGGTCCGCGCGCGCGCCCGCGGTGGCGGTGTCCCACACGGCGCGCCACTCGACCGGCGTGCGCGCGAGAAAGTGGTCGATCACGTACTCGTCGTCTTCCTCGGGCGCGAACACGTCGAACGAGGAAAACTCCTCGACGGTGGCCCGCGCCGGCAGCGCGAACAGCGCGAGCGCGCACAGCGCCGCGACGGCGAGCGCGCGCTTCACGCCGCCGGCGTCCCCGCCCACGGCGCGACGCGGTCCACGAACGCGCGGGCGCGGCGCTCGATCTCAGCGACGTCGCCCGCCGCCGCGAGCGCCGGGTCCGCGAGCGCGGCGCCGAGGCCGATGCCGAGGCAGCCCGCCTCGAGGAACGCGGCCACGTTGTCGAGGTGCGTGCCGCCCGCCGCGAGCAGCGGCACGCGCGGCAGCGGATCGCGGATCACCTTCACGTATGCCGGGCCGCCGGCGACGCCGACCGGATAGAGCTTCACCACGTGCGCCCCGGCGTCGAGCGCCGCGAGGATCTCGGTCGTGGTGTAGGCGCCCGGGCAGTACATCACGCCGTGTTCGCGCGCCCGCGCGGCCACCGCGGCCGACAGGTTGGGCGCGATGAGGAAGTGTGCGCCCGCGGCCACCGCCGCGTCGGCCTCGGCCGCCGTGAGCACCGTGCCCGCACCGACGATCGCGTCCGCGTCCGCGAGCGCGCGCATCACCGACGGCGCGTCCGGCACCGTGAACGTGATCTCGACGAATCGCACGCCGCCGCGGATCACGGCGTGGGCCGCGGCGAGCGCCTGGTCGGGCGTCGCGGCGCGGATCACGGCGACGAGCCGGTGCGCGCGGAGCGCGGCGAGCGTGTCGAGGGCGGAGGGAGCCATGGGCGGCGGACTCTACGCGGCGCGCGCGGGCACGTCCACGCACGTTCCCCGGGCGAGCGCGGCCCGGCCGCGGGGTATGGCACAATGCCGCCGAACGCCCCCTTCGAACGGAGACGACCATGAACGCCCCGAATCGCCGCGGCCTCCCGCCCTGGGCCGCGATCCTCGTCGCCCTCGTCGCGATCGTCGCGATCGCCCAGGTCGCGCTGATGGTGCTCTTCCCGCCCGCCAAGGTGCGTGCGCTCGTGCAGGACCAGCTGCGCTCGGCACTCGCGCGCGACGTGCGCTTCGCCGACGCCTCGCTCGGGATCTGGCCGCCGGTGCGGCTCACCGTGCGCAAGCTCGAGCTGGCCGAGCCCGGCGGCTTCGAGCGCGGCGCCGCGTTCTCGACCGACGCCGTGAACCTCGACCTCGACGTGTTCGCGCTGCTCTCGAAGAAGGTGCGCGTGAACACGCTCGCGCTCGAGAAGCCCGCGATCCACCTGCTGCTGCGCGCGGACGGCACCACCAACTTCGACAGCCTCGGCGCGCCGCCCAGGCCCGGCGCCGCGCAGGGCCCGGCCATGGACCTGGAGCTCAAGACGTTCGCGATCCACGGCGGCCGCGTGCTGGTCGACGACCTGAAGGGCGGCAAGCGCACCGCGTTCGATCTCGAGACCAAGACGGGCCTCGTCGTGGAAGGCAACGGCCAGCGGATCGGCACCACCGGCCACACCGAGATCACCGGGCTCGCGTTCGGGCCGCTCACGGCGACGCGGCTCGCGGACCTGAACCAGGGGCTCGCCAAGCTGGTCTTCCGTTTCGAGCACGCCGGCAAGTTCGACGCGCCCAGCAAGCGGCTCGCGCTCGAGAAGCTCGCGCTGCAGCTGGATCGCACGCAGGTCGGGCTCTCGGGGCTCGTCGACGACGTCGGCCCGCACGCGCGCTTCGACCTGCGCGCGCAGGCCGACCACCTCGACTTCGGCCAGGTGCTCGCGTGGGTGGCCGTGGCCGACGCGCCCGCCGTGAAGGGCCTCTCGGGCAGCGGCACGATGGCGTTCGACCTGAAGATCCGCGGCGCCGCGCCCGCGCCCGGCACCGCCGCCGCGCTGCCCGCGATCGCGGGATGGCTGCGCGTGCAGGACGGCGCGTTCCAGTACGCGGGCGCGCCGGCCGACGTGAAGCAGCTCGCGTTCGAGGCCCGCTTCGCGCCCGACTCGGTCGGCGTGCCCGACCTGCGCGCGATCGTCGCGGGCCAGCCCGTGCGCGCGCAGTTCGCCGCGCAGCGTTTCGCCGACCCGCTCGTGCGCTTCGCGGTGCAGGGCAACGTCGATCTCGCCGCGGTGTCGCCGCTGCTCGCGCAGCAGACCGGCGATGCGAAGACGAAGCTCACCGGCCGCGTGGACCTCGACGTGCGCGGCTCGGGCCGCGCGAAGGATCCTGGCTCGCTCGCGCTCGACGGCCGCGCCGACCTGCACGGCGTGGGCGTCTCCAAGCCCGACCTGCCGAAGCCGATCGAGAACGTGAACGGCACCGTGCTGCTCTCGCCGCAGCGCGCCGCGGTGCAGCACCTGACCGCGAAGGCCGGGCAGTCCTCGTTCACGCTCGACGCCAACGTCACGCGCCCGCTCGCGCTCATGGCGAAGCCCGACTCGGTGCCGCCCGCGGGCGTGGACTTCGATTTCCGCTCGCCCTACCTCGACCTCGCCGAACTGCTGCCCACGACGCCCGGCGCGCCGTTCCTGCCCAACGCGAAGGGCGGCGGCAAGGTCGCGATCGACCGGCTCAAGCAGGGCAAGCTCGACGTGACGAAGGTGGCCGCGCAGATCGCGCTCACGCCCGCCGCGCTCGAGTCGCCCGCGTTCTCGCTCGCGGGCTACGGCGGCACCGTGACCGGCAGCGCGCAGTTCGACCTGCACGACACCGCGAAGCCCGTCTACGCGGTGAAGGCGAAGGTCGCGGGCGCGAAGGCCGACGACCTGCTCTCGGCGTGGACGCCCGCGAAGGGCCTGCTGCAGGGCACGATCGACACCAACATCGACTTCTCCGGCCGCGGCCAGACGCCCGACGACGTGAAGCGCTCGCTGACGCTCGTCGGCCTCGCGTCGCTGCTGCAGGGCCAGCTCGGCCCCGGTCCCGCGCTCACCGCGCTGTCGGAGTACGTGAAGATCCCGCAGCTGAAGGAAGTGAAGTTCAAGGACCTCAAGCTCCCCATGCGCATCGTGCAGGGCCGGCTCGTCACCGATCCCGTGACGATGAACGGCTCGAGCGGCGACTGGGTGCTCTCGGGCGCCGTCGGCTTCGACGGCTCGCTCGACTACGCCGTGAGCGTCACGCTGCCGCCCGACGCGGTGGCGGCGCTGCAGGCGCGTTCGGCGTTGGCCGCCGGCGCGCTCGCCGACGACCAGGGCCGCATGCTGCTCGACCTGCGCGTCACCGGCACCGCGAAGTCGCCGCGGATCGCGTGGGACACGCAGGCCATGCGCGCGCGCCTCGCGGGCAAGGCGTCGCAGGCCATCGCCGAGCAGCGGGCCAAGCTCGAGACGCAGGCGAAGCAGGCCGAAGCCCAGGCCAAGCAGGCCGCGGCGGCGGAACTCGCGAAGCGGCTCGGCCTCGCGCACGACAGCACCGCGACGGCGCCCGCGCTGCCGTCGGTCCAGGCCACGAAGGACAGCCTGCGCAAGGCGGCCGGCGGGCTGCTCAACGGCTTCTTCGGCAAGCGCAACCCGCCGCCCGCGCCGGCGGACACGACGAAGCACTGACGCGAACGGCCCGCGGCAGCCGCGGGCCGGAAATGGCGAAGCCCCGCTCGTGGCGCGGAACGCATCGCGCTCGGGCGGGGCCGATCGTTTCTTCCGGGCGGCCGCCGAATGGGGGAATTCGGCGGCGACGCTCCAGAAGGGGTACGAGCCCGAACGTGGCCTCGTTTGGCTGCGCCATGCTGGCAGCCACCACGTTCGCCGTCACACTTGGCAAGACGCATGCCCGCCGCCGGCGGGCCGTCGCCCGGCCGCGCGGGCGCCCCGCAAGCCACGTTTTCACTCACCCTTCGCGCGCGCCCCCGGGTGGATGCGAACGAGAAGCGTCACGCGTTGGCGCGATTCCGGGTGACAAAGTGTAGCGGTGGGGTGACAGAAGTGCTCGGAACGCGACCGGCCGGCGCGCAGTCAGCGCGCGGCGAGACTGTCGGCGCGATCGGCCTCTTCGACCCAGGCCCGCAGCGTTTCGGCCGCCACGAGCGGATCGAGCGAGCCCTCGCGGAGCGCGCGCGCGAGCCGCGCGTCGATGCGCGCCAGCGCCGCGGAGGTGCGGCCGTGTACGCGCGCGGTCGCCGCCGCCCACGCGCCGAGCCACGCCGGATCGCCCGCGCCCTCGTCGGGGCGTTCGCGCAGGCCCGCCGCGCCGAGCAGTTCGCGCTCGAGCGTCGCGAGCAGTCGCGCCGCGTGCGCGGGCGGCAGCAGCGACGGCGGCAGGCTCACCGCCCAGAGCTGCGCGGGCGAGACGCCACGCACCGGGCCCGCGGGGCCGAGCGCGTCGAAGAGCGCGCCGACCGGCTCGTCCCAGAACGTCTCGAGGTAGCGGCGCTGCAGCTCGTGCGCCCACGCGAGGTAGAACGCCGCGTTCTCGCGCCGGCCGAGCAGCTTGCCCAGTTGCGCCATCGCGACCAGCGCGTGGTACCAGAGCGCGTTGGTGCCCGCGCGCGCACGCGCCGCCGCGCCCTCGCCCGCCCAGAGCAGGCCGTCGCGCTCGCAGTGGACGCCGTGACTCGAGCCCTGGCGCAGGTGCTGCAGCACGCCTTCGAGCGCCGGCCACGCGACGTCGCGCAGGAACGGGTCCTGCGACGGCGGCACGCTGGAACGCCGCGCGAGCAGGTCGACGAGGTGCACGAGCCAGAGCGACGGTTCGGGATCGCCGTACTGCGGCGCGCCCGTCGCGGGATCGAAGCCCTCGGGCGCGAGGCCCTCGTCGAGGAAGTCGAGATAGCGGTGCGCCACCTGCCGCGCCGGCTCGAACGCGCGGATCGTCACCAGCGCCGCCGCCGCGCGCAGCACGTCCGTGCCGCGCTCGGCGTCGCCCGCGGTGCGCGGGGCGAGCGTGCCCTGGCCCTGGCGCTGGAGCCGGGCGTCGTGCAGCCGGTCCGCGCCGAGCGCCGCGACGTCGTCGGCCTCGCCGACCAGCGGCTCGTCGCGCCGCGCCAACGCCCCGCCCTCGCCGCCGTGCGCCGCCGCGGCCTGGCGCGCGGTCAGGTCCGCGCCGGTCAGCGCGTGCCGGCGCCACGCCGCGCGCCGCTCGCGCGCGCCGCGGTCGAGCGCGGCCACGCAGTCGTTGAGCGTCTGCGCCGGCGGCGTGCCGATGCGGCCCTCGGTGGCGAGGCTGCGAAAGAGCGCTTCCTGCGGCGAGAGCACCACGTGCAGCGCCGCGCCGGGCGACGGCAGGGCCGCCTGCACCCAGCCCGGCACGAACGCGTCCTCGTGCAGCTCCGGCGCCGTGCCGTCGTCCTCGCTCGCGAACTCGAGCGGGTAGCCGAGCGCTCGCGCCCAGCCGCGCGCCGGCAGGAACGCCCCGTTGTGCCACAGCGTGACGGTGGGCTGGCCCGGCAGCGTCTCGATGCGAACCCGGCCCGGGATGCCCTGCGCGGTGCCGCGGAACTCGGCGTTCTCGCGCGCGAGCCCGGCGAGCGGTCGCGCGGTGACGAGCGGAGCCACGCTCACCTTCGCGCCCGCGCCCGCGATGAGGCGCCAGGTCGCGACCAGCGCCGGGTGGCCGTCCACGAGCCGGTACGAGCGCTCGATCACCGTGTCGTCGATCCGCCAGCGCCAGCGCGGCCACGGCAGGCTCTCGAACGACTCGAGTTGCGCGAACGCGCCCGCGCGCGCGCGGCCCGCGACGAGGCCGGCCGAGAGTTCGTGGGTCGTGGCGCCGAGCGCGAGCTTCTCCTCGAAGCGCAGCACGAGCGCCGTGAGCGCGCCGGTGGGCGACGCCGTGGCGAGCAGCGCGTGCGCGCGGCGGCCGGGCATGCCCGACGCGGTCCCGGCAGCGAGGCCGCCGAGGCCGTCCGCGAGGCGCCACTCGTGGCGGCTCGCACGCTCGAAGTCGGAGAGGACGTCCTGTCCCGTCGTCATGACCGTCGCACCATAGCACGCGGGCGAGTGCCCGAGCGACGGCGCTAGGAAGTTCCGGGCTGGTGGATCACGGCCGAGAGCGGCACGAGCGTCGTGCGCCCGAGCGATTTCTCGCCCAGCGCCTCGTCGAGCCACTTCGCCGACAGCGGCGTCACCCGCAGGAGCACGATCGCCTGGCCGCGCTCGCCGGCCTCCGTGAGCGCCACCTTCCACGCACGCGTGAGCGCGGCCGTCGTCTCCATGCGCGCCTCGCCGTCGAGCGTCTCGTCCGGCGCGTCGTAGGCCACGCCCAGCCGCGCCGCCAGCGGGCGGCAGACCGCGCGCGGCACGGCCGCCACGTGCAGGAACGGCAGCTTCGCCTTCTGCAGCTCGCGGTAGAACGCGGTCATGAACGGCTCGTCCTGCGTCGCGAACGAGCCCATGTAGTTGGACACCGCGACCACGCGGCCCGCGTCCGAGAGCGCGCCGCGCAGTTCGCCCGCGATCTGGCGCGCCGACATGCTCACCAGCAGCGTGCCCGGGCCCGGGCTCACGCGCGGGTAGTTCTCGGGCTCCATCGGCACCTGCAGCACCAGCTCGTGGCCGGCCTTGCGCGCCGCGTCGCGCAGTGCCGCGTGGCCGTCACCCGCCGAGGGCACCGCCGCCGCGAACGTCTCATGGCGCGCGAGCACCTGCTTCGCGAGCGCGAGGTCGTCGGCGAGCCCGAACAGCACCAGCGCCACGCGGCCCGCAGGCGCCTCCTTCTCGGTCTTCGGCTCCTCGGGGCGGCCCGCGCGCGTGATCGCCAGTTCCTGCAGCGGCCGGCCCGGCCAGCCGATCGTCATGTTCACGGTGAGCGCGCCGCGCTCGCCCGGCGTCTCGTGCGCCCGCGTCACGCGCGCGCCGCCGCGCTCGACCGCGCGCGTCACCGCGTAGTTCACCTGCATCGGCGAGAGGTCGTGCGGCAGTTCGATCCGCCAGCGCGGCGTGCCGCCGGCCTCGCCCGCGACCACGTCCTCGTGCACGCACGCGCGCGGCACGCGCGCGTCGGCCAGGCCCTCCTGCACGCGCTTGCCCACGATGCGCACCACCGTCGCGCGCTGGCCGAGGTGGGCCCAGTGCCAGGTTTCCAGCCGACCGCGGTCGGACGTCGCCCATGCGAAGAGCTCGCCCGCCAGGAATACCAGCAGGGCGATGACGGCGAGGACGCCCATCAGGCGATAGGGCGTGCCACTCGAGGCGGAGGACGATCGGCGGCGGGGCATGGTGGTGGGGTGGCCGCACACTAAGAAGAGGGGCGTGGGGCGTCAACGGCCGGAACCGGCCGGGGGCGCCCCCCCTGCGAGGGGAGGCGGCCGGAGCCGCTTTTTGCAGCGATCTGACACCGTGGGATATGCCCGATGACACCCTTTTCCACCAGTCGGCCGATGCTGCATCGCGTAAGGGCGAGGTCCGGGTCCGGACCCTCGCGATCGCCACCCCGGGAGGTCGGTCATGAAGCACCTTCGACTCGTTGCTCTCGTCCTCGCCGCTTTCGTCGGGGGTGCCGCCTTCGCCCACGCGGGCGCGTGCGCCAAGTCCGCCGGCGCTTCCGCCGCCTCGTCCTGTTGCGGCAACGGCAAGTCCGCCTCGGCCGCGTCCGCATCGGCGCACGCGAGTGGCTGCCCTGCGAACGCCGGCTGCCCGACGGGCTCCGCGCAGTGCACGGCCAAGGGCGCGTCGGCCGCGTCCGCATCGTGCTGCACCGGCAACGCCAAGTGCGCGAACTCCGGCGAGTGCTCGATGCACGGCGCCAAGGGCGCCGCGACCGCCCAGGGCATGAACTGCGGCGCGTGCGGCTTCGCGCTTTCGGTCGCGCCGAGCGCCAACGGCAAGTGCGACGGCTCCATGGCCGACACGCACATGGGCTGCGCGGTCTGCTCGGACGGCGCCTCTTGCTCGGAAGAGCTGCACGGCGTCAACGCCCACACGCAGGTCGTCGCGCTGCGCAACGGCGCCATGATCGTCTACACCGCCGATACGCCCGAGGGCGTGCGCATGCTGCAGTCCACGCTCCGGCGCCACAACGAAGCGGTCATGAACGCGCTCGCCAGCACCAGCGAGGCGAACCTGTGCTCGGGCTGCCGCGTGTTCCGCGGCGCCATGGCGAGCGGCAAGTTCACGCGCGAGCTCGTGAACGTGAAGAACGGTGCCCAGATCCTGGTCACGTCCAACGACAAGAGCATCGTGACCCGCATCCACGGCCTGACCGGCGCGCAGTCGGCCCAGCGCGCCAAGATGTGACGTCTTCGCTCGCGCCTTCGGGCCGGTTCGCTTCGGCGGACCGGCCCGGCGCGTTTCCGGGCCGCGAGCCGCTCCGCGTTGCGGCGTTCTCGGCCCGAGCCTAGGCTCGGCCTGCCATGCGCTTCTCGTTCCCGACCGTCGCGACGTTCTCGCGCCCGCGCAAGCTCGCGCTGCTGGTGGTGGCCGTCGCGCTGCCCGCGATCCTGCTCGCCGGCGTCGCGGCCCTGCTGACGCTGCGCGTCGCGCGCGGCGTCGAAGCCGAGAGCGCGCGCTACGACGCCTACCTGTCGGCGATGGTGTCGGAGGCGTTCGAGCAGGAGCTGGTGGCGCAGCTGCGCGACGCGATCATTCCCGCCGAGAACGCGGCCCGCGACGGCGGCGATTCGCTTTCGATCGTGCGGGCGCTGGCGTCGCGGTCGCGCCAGTTCGAGGCGCCGCACTTCGTGCCCGTCGAGCAGATGGACGGCATCTCGGTGAACATGGTGGACGCGCAGATGCTGCTGTTCGGCGACGACCCGACGGGCCAGCACCAGCATCCGTTCGCGGCCGTGGTGCTGCGGAGCGCGGCCGGTGACGTGCTGGGCGCCGGCGGCTGGTGGTTCAACCCGCGCGCGTTCATCGTCACCAACCTCGCGAACGTCGTGCGCAGCCGGCTCTCGGCCAACCGCCACATGTACGGCGGCATCGAGATCACGCGGCGGCTGAGCGTGCAGGTGTTCGACGCCGGCGGTCACGAGATCGCGCGCGTGCGCGACCCCGCCCGCTCGCTCGCCGGCCGCGCCGCCGACATGGACGGCCCGTTCGAGGGCTTCCGCGTGCGCGTCACGCCCACCGAGATGGCGCCCGCGGCGCTCGCCGTGCGGTTCGTCGCCGTGCAGTTCGTCTTCATCGCGGTGCTCACCGGCGTGCTGCTCGCGGCGACGTTCATCGGCGTGCGCTACATCATCCGGCAGATCGAGCTCGTGCAGGCCAAGTCGAGCTTCGTCTCCAACGTCACGCACGAGCTCAAGACGCCGATCGCGGTCATCAAGCTCGCCGTCGAGACGCTCGAGATGGGGCGCTTCCGCAGCGAGGCCGAGCGCGACAAGTACCTGCGCACGATCCAGCGCGAGAGCGACAAGCTCGCGCAACTCGTGAACAACATCCTCGACTTCTCGCGCTTCGAGTCGGGCCAGGCCGCGGCGCGGTTCGGGCCCGTGGACGTGCGCGACGTGATCTCGACTGCGATCGAGAGCTTCCGGCTGCGGCTCGAGGACGAGGGGTTCACCTGGACCGTGGACTGCCCTGAACGGGTGCCCCCGATCAAGGCCGACACCATCCTGATCCAGCACTGCCTGCTCAACCTGCTGGACAATGCCGTGAAGTATTCACGAGACCGTAAAGAGATTCGCGTGATCGTGCGGCCACGGGACCCGATGGTCAGCATCGCCGTCTCGGATCGTGGCATCGGAATCTCACCCGAGGACCAGGCGCGCATCTTCGAGAAGTTCGTGCGCGTCGAAACCGGGCTCGTGCACACGGTGAAGGGCGCGGGACTCGGGCTTTCGCTTGTGGATCAGATCGTTCGCGCGCATCATGGGCGCGTCGAGGTCGCCAGTACCCCCGGCGAGGGCAGCATTTTCACATTGCTGCTGCCGCAGTGGGTCGACGATCCCGACGCCCCGCGCAACCCCTGACCGGCGCGTCCGGACCCCGGCGCACCGAGGGAGACAGGCATCGATGAAGAAGATCCTGATCGTTGAAGACGAAGAAGGGCTGCTCGACGGTCTGGCGCACAACTTCCGCTACGAAGGCTACGACGTCCTCACGGCCAAGAACGGGCAGGAGGGCCTCAAGCTCGCCCTCAAGCAGAAGCCCGACGCCGTGCTCCTGGACATCATGCTCCCCGAGAAGGACGGCTTCACCGTCCTCAAGGAGCTGCGCCAGCGGCACCGGGACATTCCCGTGCTCGTGATGACGGCGCGCAACTTCGAAGCCGACGTGCTCAAGGGGTTCGACATGGGCGCGGACGACTACGTCACCAAGCCCTTCAGCATCAAGGAGCTCATGGCGCGCGTGAAGCGCCTGGTCGCGCGCGGGCCGATGAACACCGGCACGCCCGGGCCGACGACGTACCAGTTCGGCGACGTCGAGGTGCGCTTCGAGCCGCGCGAGGTCCTCAAGGCCGGCAAGCAGGTCGCGCTCTCGTTCAAGGAGTTCGAGCTGCTCAAGTACCTGATCGAGCACCGTGGCCGCACCGTGAGCCGCGAGGAGCTGCTCGAGGAGATCTGGGGCGTCGACGAGGAGCTCGGCGTCACCACGCGCACCGTGGACACGCACGTCTCGAACCTGCGCAGCAAGCTGGGCGAAGGCTTCGAGCGGCCGTTCATCGTCGCGGTGCACAAGGTGGGCTACAAGTTCGTGGAGCCGTGAGCGTGACGCTCGCGACGTTCCGGCACCTCACGACCCCGCGGGCGCTCGCGCTCGCGGGGTCGCTGTTGCTGGCCGGCTGCTCGCCGCACGCGACGATCACCGTCACCAACGCCTCGCGCGAGCCGCTCACCGAGCTGCGCGTGGTCGGCGAGGCCGATTCCACGCGCGTCGCCGACCTCGCGCCCGGCGCGCGCGCCGTGGTGCACGCGCGCATCCACGGCGAGGACGCGATCGTGCTGCGCGGCCGCATCGGCGGCCGGCCGCTGCGCCCCTCGATGGCCGCGTACGTGGAGAGCGGCATCGCGCAGGGCTTCGTGGTCGATTCGACCGGCTTCGTGCGCGCCGAGACGGGGCGGGTCGCGACGTACTGACGCGGCCGGGGCCGCACGGTTCACCGCGTGCGCACCAGCCGCGCCGTCGCGCTTCCGTCGTCCGTGACGAGCCGCGCGAGGTAGAGCCCCGCGCCGAGCGTGCGGCCCGCGTCGTCGCGGCCGTCCCACGCGAGTTCGTGCCGGCCCGCACCGAAGGCAGCGTCGGCGATGCGCGCCACGCGGCGGCCCGCGACGTCGAGGATCTCGAGCCGCACGTGGCCCGGTGCGGGCAGCGTGAACGCGAGCTTCGCCGGGCCCGTGCCGGGATTGCGGCTCGTGCAGGCGAGCGCGAGGCCCGTCGCGCGCGCCGCGGGCGCGACGTCCGCGGTGCTGGTCGGCGTCAGGAGGAACGCGTGCGTCACGGCTCCGCTGTCGGCGTAGCCGCAGACCTGCCCATGCGCGTTACTTGCGTACGCGTTTCGGAGCGTCCACGACGTGCCGGTTGCGAGGCGCGTATTGAGGTCTACGGGCGGACCGGCGGCCGTGAATGTCGCCGCGTCGTAGGTGGTGGGCGACGTGTACAGCCAGCCACTCACGAGCCCGGAGTTCGCCACGTGCCACGCCGTCGATCCCAGCGTGCCCGGCAGGACGCCGAGGTCGACCGGCGCACCGCCGTTCCAGAGCGTCGCACGATGCTCACCGGTGCCGGCCTTCTCGCTGTGGCCCACGACCACGCCCTGATCGTTCACGCTCCACGCGTAGGCCGCGTCGTAGCCCGGAAGCGGCGCGAGCTCGATCGCGGCATCCGCGGCGGCGAGGAACCCGCGCGTCTGGCCCGATGGATTGGCGGCGTAGCCGCAGATCTTGGAGCCATCGTGGCTGATGCCCGTCGCGGCGCTGAAGTAGCCGCCCAGCGCGGCGAGCCGCACCAGCGTCCCGCCCACGGTCCACTTGACCGCCTGGCCGGGATTGCCCGGGCAGGGCGGCGAGCCGCAGCCGGAGCTGAAGTTGCCCCAGCCCACCGCGACGCCGGAATCCGAGAGCGAGTAGACGACCGCGTCGCCGCCGCCCGGGAGGCGTGTCATCGTCGCCAGCGTGGCCGTGCCCGCAACGATCTCGAAGGGCACCGCGAATCCGTTCGACTGCGTCCACGCCGACCCCGCAGCCAGGCCCGAGGTGTTGATCGCCTGGCCCCAGCTCGACGTGCCGGCCAGCAACGCGCCCGCATCGCGCACGATGCCGCCCGGAGTACGAACGTAGGCATGCGTGCCACCGTCGTTTGCGGCCAGCTCGCCGGTCACCGCGCCGGAATCGTTGATCGCGTAGGCCTGGGCGTTCCCCGCCCCGTCGGTGCGGAGCGAGCCCCAGAGCGTGAGCTGGTAGGTCGGCGTGGCGGCCGCCACGGCCGCGAACGCGAGGATGCCGGCGAGGGTGAGGACGATGGCCGCGCTCGCGGCGCGGCGGCGAACGGATGGACGAGCAGGCATGGCGGGACTCCGGAGCTGCGGGGTGGCGCGGCGCACGGGAGGCGCCCGCCTCCCTTCCCGGGAACGCGCCGATCCGGCCACGGACTCGACACCGGAAGTCCGCACCGCAGGCGGCGCGTCTCGATCGGGCGCGGCGATCGGGTCCCGGATCCAGCCGGCGATCCCTGGTCGCAGCCGCCCCGCCGGTTCAGGCCTGGACGCCCGCCTCGGCAGCCGCCCTCGCGAGGCGCGCGAACTCCTCGAGCGTCAGCGTCTCGCCGCGACGTGAGAGCGTGATCCCGGCGTGGCGGCCCAGGCGCTCGACCTGCTCGCGGGTCATGCCCAACGCGCGCTCCAGGTTGTTCGCGAGCTGCTTGCGGCGCTGGCCGAACGCGGCGCGGATGATCGCGAACAGCAGCGCTTCGGGCGCGTCGACGGGCGGTGTCTCGCGCAGGATCACGCGCACGAGCATCGAGTCCACGTCGGGCCGCGGCCAGAACGCCGACGAGCGGATCGTCATCAGGGGCTCGAGCAGTGCGTGGTAGCGCGCGAACAGGGTGAGCGAGCCGTACTCGGGGGTGCCCGCCGCCGCCGCGAGGCGCTCGGCGTACTCCTTCTGCACGAGCAGCACCGCCGAGCGCAAGACCGCGCGCTGCTCGAAGATGCGCTCGAGGATCGGCGTCGTGATGTTGTAGGGGATGTTGCCGATCATCGCGAGCTTGTCCGCGCCTTCGGCCGCGGCGATCGCGGCGAGGTCCTGCTCCAGGAAGTCGCCCTCGACGATCTCGATGCCGCGCCACTCGGCCATCTCCTCGCGCAGGTACTCCGCGAGCCCGGTGTCCTTCTCGATCGCCACCACGCGGCGGCAGCGCTGCGCGATCCGCGGCGTCAGCGCGCCCGCGCCGGGGCCGATCTCGACGCACACGTCCGCCTCGTGCAGGTGCGCGTGCTCGACGATGCGCTCGGCGAGCTCGTCGCGGATCAGGAAGTTCTGGCCGAAGCGCTTGCGCGGCGACAGCCCGCGCGAGGCGAGCGCGTCCTTCACCCGCCGCGCCTCGCTGCCCTCGCGGGCGGCGCGGTCGCGGATGTAGGCGGAGGCGCCGGGGCGCGCGGCGAGGTCGGGGCGTCGGGGCATGGCGGCAGCATAGTGGCGCCCGCGCGCGGGCACCAAGCCCGGCTCAGGCGCTGCGCGCGACTTCCTGGTCGAGCGCCTCGCGGGCCATCTCACGCGCGTAGGCGTCGGGCGAGCGCACGACCAGTTCGCAGAGGGCGTCGCGGCCCTCGGGCCCGAGCGCGGCGAGCGCGTAGGCGGCGTGGTGGCGCACCCACCACGCGGGATCGGTCACGCGTTCGACCAGCGCGTCCACCGCGGGCGTGGCGCGCAACCGGCCCAGCGCGTGCGCGGCCTGCGCGCGGACGGGCCATTCCTCGTCGGCGAGCGCCAGCATGAGCGCGGGGATCGCCTCGCCCATGCCGAGCCGGCCCAGCGCGCGGGCGGCGCCCACGCGCACGTCGGTCGCCTCGTGCCGCAGGCGCACTTCGATCCGCTCGCGCGCCGAGCGGCAGCGCGAGATGCCGAGCGCGTCGACCACGGCGCATTCGAAGCGCGTCGTCGTGTGCGCGCGGTCGAGCGCCGTGATGAGGTGCGCGCGGGCGCCGGGCCCGAACGCGCGCAGCAGCCCCGACATCGCGGGCAGCGGCCGCGCGGCGAACGCGCGCGGGTGGCGGCAGATCCAGTCGAGCGCGGCCAGGTCGCGCAGCGTCGCGAGCGCGCGGCCGGCGATCACGCGCACCGGCTCGGGGCCGCGGACGAGCGCGCGCCGCAGCAGCGGCCGCAGGGCGGGCGTCGGCAGGAGCGCGAGCCGGCGCGCGGCGCGCTCGCGGTGCGCGAGCGAGTCGGACGTGGCGAGCGTGCGCGCCTCGGCGAGCACGTGGCGGTTGCGGCGCAGCGACCGCGCGAGCGCCAGCCGTTCCTTGCGTCGCAGCGTCGAGGCGATCGCCTCGGTCGCGCTCCAGAAATGCTCGGCCTCGGCGTCGCGTGCGGCCTGGCGCAGCGCGCCCGAGCTCAGGCGCCCGGCGAGCGCGCCCGAGAGCGCCTCGATCACCTGCGCCGCGCGCTGGCGGCCGCCCGTGCGCGCGGAGCGTTTCGCCGCGCGGGCCACGAGCGCGCCCAGCAGCACGGCCGAGCCGATGATCGCGGCGGCGATCAGGGACGGCAGCAACGGCGCGAGCGCGGGAGGAATGGACATGGCATTCCTATTGTCGGCGCCGGCCGCTCCGGCTTGAACGCGCAAATGGCGGCCGATACGCGACCTGCGTGGCGATTTGCAACGATCGGGAGCAAGCGCCCGATTCGCCGGCGCGGTGCGTGCGCGGAGCGGGCCGCGGGCGGCCGCCCCGGGCCGGATCACCCGATCGGCATGCGGAACAGGTCGCGGGCGTTGCGCGTGGTGATGGCATCCGCCTGCTCGGGCGTCCAGCCACGCAATTCGCAGAGGCGCGCGACCACGCGGGTCAGCAATCCCGGCTCGTTGCGGCGCAGCGAGCGCGGCTCGGGCTCGAGGTACGGCGAATCCGTTTCCAGCACGAGCATGTCCTCGGGCGCGAGCCTCACCGCTTCGTCGAGCTCGGCGTGGCCGTAGGTGAGCACGCCACCGATCCCGAGCTTGAAGCCGATCTTGCGCGCGCGTTCGGCGGCGCGCGCGTCCTGGTCGAAGCAGTGCAGCACGCCGCCCGCCTGCGGCCGCACGTGTTCGAGGATGCCCAGCGTGTCCTCGAGCGCGCTGCGCTGGTGGATCACCACCGGCAGCCCGACCTCGTCCGCGAGCGCGAGCTGCGCGAGGAACCAGCGCTCCTGGTCCTCGCGCGAGGCGTAGTCGCGGTAGAAGTCGAGCCCCGTTTCGCCGATGCCCACCACGCGCGCGTGCCGCGCGTGGTCGCGCAGCGTCGCGAGCGCCTCCATGGGCACCTTGCCCGATTCGCTCGGGTGCACGCCCACCACCAGCGAGACCCACGGGCGTTCCGCCGCGAGCTCGAACGCACGCTCCCAGATGCCCGGCGCGTAGGCGATCTCGACCAGGTGCGTCACGCCCGACACGCGGGCGCGGTCGAGCACGTGCGTGCGGTCCTTGTCGAAGCGCTTGTCGCAGACGTGGCAGTGCGTGTCGATCACGGTCGGGCCCTGTCGGGAGGAAACGCGAAGGCGCGCGCCGGAATCCGGCGCGCGCCCTCGCGCACGTCTACTTCGTGCCGCCGACCTTCTCGAGGTCGATGCGCGGGAACAGGATCTGCGACGCGCCCAGCGGCCGCGCCGGCAGCGGGCCGAAGCGCGGGCGCGCGTCGTCGCCGCGCACGTCGCCCGGCGAGCCCGGCAGCCCGAGCAGCGCCCAGAGCGCTTCGCACTTGCCCGGCATGGCCGGCCAGGCCCACACCGCGGCGAGCCGCAGCGTCTCGAGCAGCGCCGCGAGCGTCGTGCCCAGTTCGGCACGGCGCGCGGGATCCTTGCCCGACTCCCACGGCTTGGCGCGGTCGGTGAACTCGTTCGCGCGCTCGATCACGGTCCACGCTGCATCGAGCGCGTCGTGGATGCGGATCTCCTCCCACGCCTTCGGCGCGTCGACCGCGGCGGAGTTCGCCGCCGTCACCAGCGCTTCGAGCCCCGCGCGCGCCGCCGGGTCGGCGAACGCCTCGGGCGCCCACTCCGCGGGCGAGCCGCCCTCGAAGTACTTGTGGCAGAGCGTCACCGTGCGGCTCGCGAGATTGCCCAGCTTGTTCGCGAGGTGCGAGTTCACGTGCTCGACGAACTGCTCGTACGAGAACTCGCCGTCGCGCCCCGTGGGGAACGAATCGAGCAGGAAGAACCGCAGCGCGTCGGGACCGAAGTCGGTCGCCATCTGCACCGGGTCGATCACGTTGCCGCTGGACTTGGACAGCCGCTCGCCGCGTGCGTAGACGAAGCCGTGCACGTAGACCTGCCGCGGCAGCGGTACGCCGGCCGCGAGCAGCATCGCGGGCCAGAGCACGCAGTGGAAGCGGCTGATGTCCTTGCCGATCAGGTGGAACGCATTCGTGTAATACGCCTCGCGCGTGCCCGCCCACGCGGCGCCGGGCTTGCCCTGGCCGTCGAGGTGCTGGAACTCGTCCTGCCGCGCTGCGCCGGGGCCACCGACCTCTTTCTGCCTGGCGAGCCACCAGAGCGAGTACTTGCGCTCCGGCCAGCCGAGCGCCGAGAGGTAGTTGAGCAGCGCGTCCGCCCACACGTACGCGACGTGGCCCTCGCCGCCCTCGATCTCCTCGGGCAGCGGGATGCCCCACGCCAGGTTCGGGCGCGACACCGACACGTCCTGCAGCCCGCTCTTGATGACGTTGACCACCTCGTTGCGGCGGTAGTCGGGCTGGATGAACTCCGGGTGCGCCTCGATGTGCTTGAGCAGCGCCTCGTCGTACTCGGAGAGCCGGAAGAAGAAGTTGGACTCGCGCACTTCCTTCGGCTTCACCTTGTGCTCGGGGCAGAGACCGTTCTCGTCCAGGTCCTTCTCGGTCTTGAACGCCTCGCAGCCCTCGCAGTACAGGCCGTCGTACGAGTCCTCGTAGAGCGCGGGCTCGCCCGTCTTGGGGCTCAGCGCGTCCTTCAGGCGGCGGAAGAGCTCCTGCACGGCCAGCTCGTGACGCCGGTCGGTCGTGCGGAAGAACTGGTCGTACTTCACGTCCAGCACCTTCCACGCGTGCACGAAGGTCTTCGAGATCTCGTCGACGTACGCCTGCGGGTCCTTGCCCGCGGCGGCCGCGCTGCGCGCGACCTTCTGCCCGTGCTCGTCGGTGCCGGTCAGGAAGTAGGTGGCGTGGCCCTGCTGGCGATGCCAGCGCGCGATCGCGTCGGCGAGGACCTTCTCGTAGGCATGTCCGAGGTGGGGCTGGCCGTTGACGTAGTCGATGGCGGTGGTGATGTAGAAGCGTGACACACGGGTCTCCGGGAGTTGGAAAGGCGCGACGGAGTATAGCGGAAACGTCCAGCGCGGGCGTTCCCGCGGCCGTCGCCGGCCGGAGGTAGGCGGATGGGGCGCTTGGGGTTGGGGGGGCGGGCCGCGCGCAGGCGCGGGCCCGGGGTGCGCCGCCTCGTCCGTCCTAGGCCGCTGCTTCCGAGCCCGGCGGGCTCGCCCAGCGTTCGAGCGCGGCTTCGATCTGCTCGGGACGGAACGGCTTCGAGATGAAGTCGTCCATGCCGGTCGCGAAGCAGCGGTCGCGGTCGGACTGCATGACCGACGCGGTGAGCGCCACGATGGGCAGGTGCGGCCCCGGGCCATCGGCCGTCGCCGACGCGGATTCGCGGGCGCGGATCGCGAGCGTGGCTTCGAAGCCGTCCATCACGGGCATGTGGCAGTCCATGAACACGATGTCGTAGTCGCCGCGCTGGCTCCGCTCGCAGGCCTCGACGCCGTTGTTGGCCACGTCCACCCGGCAGCCGAGGCGCTCGAGCACCCGCAGGGCGAGCTTCTGGTTCACGGGCTGGTCCTCCGCGAGCAGCACGCGGCGCCGGCGGGCCGGGGATTCGGGCGGGTCGGGCGCGGGCGACGGCGGCGCCGCTTCGGGGCGCGCCACCGGGCAGGCGACGGCGCGCGCGATCGCCTGCAGCAGCAGTTCGGGACGCACGAGCGGCTTGAGCAGCACGTCCGCGAACCCGCGCTCGCGCAGTTCGGCCGCCTCGCCGCGCGAGGAGCTGCCGGAGAGCAGGAACAGTGCGGGCGAGCCGAGCCCCGGATCCGCGGCGACCGCGCTGCGGAGTGCGTCGGCGTCGAGCCCGGGCAGGCTCAGGTCGATCAAGGCCGCTCCGAAGGGGCGCCCCGCGCGCACGGCGGCGCGCATCGATTCGAGCGCGGCGCTGCCGTCCTCGGCCGTGCCGACCTCGGCTCCGGCGCGGCCGAGGAGTTCGGCGAGGATCGTGCGGTTGGGCGCGAAGTCGTCCACCACCAGCACGCGCAGGCCATCGATCGCCGCGGAGTCGTGGCTCTGTGGCTCGCGCTCGTCGCCGGCCTCCTTCGCGACCGGAAGCGTGAACCAGAACGTCGAGCCCTCGCCCAGGCGGCTTTCCGCGCCGATCGCGCCGCCCATCAGCTCGACGAGCTGCTTGCTGATCGCCAGGCCGAGCCCGGTGCCGCCGAAGCGGCGGGTCGTGGACGAATCCGCCTGCGTGAATTTGCGGAAGAGCGTGACGAGCTTGTCGCTCTCGATGCCGATGCCCGTGTCCTGCACGGCGATCCGCACCTGGCCGTCCGGCGCCGCCGTGACGCGCACGACCACCGAGCCGTGCTCGGTGAACTTGATCGCGTTGCCCGCGAGGTTCATGAGCACCTGGCGGAAGCGCATCGGATCGCCCGTCAGCGTCCGCGGAGCCTCCGCCGGCCAGTCGAAGACCAGTTCGATGCCCTGCGCGCCGGCACGCGCGGCCAGCAACTCGAGCACCTCGCCCGCGGCGGCGCGCGCGTCGAACGGCAACCGGTCCACGTCGAGCCGTCCGGCCTCGATCTTGGAGAAGTCGAGGATGTCGTTGATGAGGGCGAGCATCGCCTCGCCCGAGCCGCGGATCATTTCGGCGTACTCGCGCTGGTTCTGGTCGAGCGCCGTGCCGAGCAGCAGGTCGGTGAAGCCGATCACGCCGTTCATGGGCGTACGGATCTCGTGGCTCATCGTGGCGAGGAAGTCGCTCTTCGCACGGCTCGCGGCCTGAGCGGCCTCCCGCCCGCGGATGATCTCGGCTTCCGCCTGCCGGCGGTCGCGGATGTCGCGCACGAAAGCGCTGAACATCACCGACGTGTCCACGTGAACCGCCGAGATGCTCATTTCGACCGGGAACTCGGTGCCGTCACGGTGCAACGCCGGCAGCTCGACGCGCTGGTCGATGATGTTCTTCTGCCGTGTCTGCAGGAAGCGCTCGAGCCCCCGCGCGTGCGCGGCGCGGAACTGCACCGGGATCAGGGTCTCGGCGAGCGAGCGGCCGATCACCTCGGTGGCGCGCCAGCCGAACGTGGCCTCGGCCTGGGGATTCCAGCCGGTGATGCGCCCGCCGGTGTCCATCGTGATCACGGCGTCGAGCGCGCCCTCGAGCACCTGGCGAGTCAGCGCCTCGTTGCGGTGCAGCGCCTGCTGCGCGGACTTGAGCGCGGTGATGTCGAACAGCACCGCCGTGAAGCGGACGGGCTTTCCGTCCTCGCCGGGCGAGGGGATGATCGTGGAGTGCACCCAGTAGAACGAGCCGTCGCGGGCGCGATTCCGGATCTCGCCGCGCCACACGCCGCCGTTGCGGATGCGGTCGTGCATCTCCTGGAAGAACTCGGGGGGATGGAATCCGGAGTTGAGCAGTCGCGGGTTTTCGCCGAGCAGCTGCTCGCGAGCATAGCCCGACAGCTTGCAGAAGGTGTCGTTGACGTACACGAGGTTCGCCTGCACGTCGGTCACGGCCACCATGGCCGCCTGGTCGAGCGCGAACTGCTGGTGTTCGAGCTCGCGGCGGGCGGCCTGCTCGAGCGCGTAGGCGTCGTCGAGCGCCGCGGCGAGCCGCCCGAGTTCGTCGTCGGCGTAGACGGATGTGCTCGGTGCGCGTTCGCCGTCGCGGCGGCGGCGCGCCGCGCTCGCGATCGCGGCGACGGGGCGAAGCACGTACCGGCGCAGCAGGAGCTCGGCGGCGGCGGCCTGGGCGAGCAGCATGAGGACGACCGCGATCGCGATGCCGAGCCGCCATGGGCGCATCTGCGCGAGGATCACGCGGCCGTCGATCACCACGGCCACGGCGCCGCGGCGGAATGCGCCCGAGTCTTCGTAGGCGATCGGGACCGCGCCGAGTACGCGGCCCTCGCGGCGGTTCGGTACGTAGCGCTCGCGCCGCGACTGCAGCGTCGAGGTGATCATCTGGCCGAGCGCGATGGGCCGGATCACCGCGACGGGATGCCCCGTCCACTCGTTGCGGCTCGACGCGACGACCCGGGGTGGGTCGCCGGCGACCACGACGAGCTCCGCCACCTGCGATTCCGCGCCGATCGTCTGGACCACGCGCGCGAGGTGGCCGTCGACGCCCTCGAGCTCCACGAGGCTCGCGGCGAGGTTGGCGACCGAGCGGCTGCGCGCGAGGATCCGTTCGTGCGCGAGGCGCACGATCAGCTGGTCCATGCCGAAGAGCATGCCCGCGGCGAGCAGCAACGCGGTGGCCGCCGCCGGAGCGCGCATCGTGTCGCGCAGGGTGCGCAGGCGCGGGGCACTCACGGGGCCTTCGTCTCCGCGGAAGGCAGCACGTCCTCGGGTTCGATCGGCGTCGAGATGCGCCCTGTCGCGAGCAGGACGCCCGACGTGGCGCGCACGACGTGGTCGAGCAGGCCACCCGGCACGAAGTAGCCCTGCTGTGACGAGGCCGAGACGAGTTCGAGCCCCTGCGACAGCGAGCCGCGGAACTCCTCCTTCGTCAGGCCCTCGCGCGCGGCCATGATCGCGCAGGCCTCGTCGGAGTGCGCGGTCATCCACGCGACCGCGGCGTCGTAGGCACGCAGGAACGCGGCGACGTCGCGCGACCGGGACCGCAGCACGCTCTCGTCCACGGCGAGGAGGTCGACGATCTCGCTCGGGATCTCGGCGCTGCTGAACACGGGCCGCGCGAGACCCTCGCGCTGGATGCTGGTCGCTACGGGGGGATACGTCACCACCGCGTCGACGCCACCCGCACGCAGCGCGGCAGGCATCTCCGCCGGCGGCATGCCCACGAGCGTCACATCGCCGAGGCCCATGCCGTGGCGCTCGAGCGCGCGGGCGAGCAGGTAGGTGTTGAGCGAGCCCGGCTCCACCGCGATGCGCCGCCCGCGCAGCGAGTCGATTCGCGGATGCGACGGCCGTGCGAGCACGACGTCGAAACCGAGCGAGCGGTCGACGATCCGCACGATGCGCGGCGAGCGATCGCCGTCGGCGCGCGCCTGCAGCACCTCGAACACGGTGCCGAAGAAGCCGTCCACCTGCCCGCGCTCGAATGCGCGACGCGAGTCGCTCATGTCCGAGAACTGGACGAGTTCGACCTTCACGCCCTCGCGCTCGAACATGCCGCGCACCTGCGCGAGGTAGGCGAACTCGTAGCCGGGTTCGGCGTTCATGCCGATTCGCAGCGGCGTGCTCCCGTGGCGTGCGCACGCGACCGGGCCGGTCGCGAACGACACGGCCAGCACGATCGCGACGAGGCGGCGTGCGAACGGCCCCGGGAGCGACGGCGCACGCGGCCCACCCGCGCGTGGGAGCGGTGGGTAAGGCAAGACGACCTCGAGTCCTGTGGAGGTACCGAGCCGAGCCAGGGGGGCCTGCGGGGAAGATCGGGCCCGGAGCAGCCCGACTTGAGGCAACTCGCGAGGTTCGCGCATTTAATCCGCGGCGTCCGGTGGGGCGGGCGCGCCGCTCGTGCGCACGCGCGGACTCAATACCCCGCGCATGCGGCGGTTGCGTGCCGTTCGCGCCGCGCCGCACGCGGCGCGGGCTCAGTCGGTGGCGGGCGGGTCCCCGGGCGTCGCGGGCGGGTCCTTCTTGCCGCAGTTGCAGTCGCCGCACTGGTGGTACGGGCCCGGGGGCATGTCGTCGTAGGCGATGCGGTGCTCGCCGCCTTCGTCGTCGCGCACCCACACCGCCTCGCGGTATGACTCGGTGCGGATCACGGTCATCACGCCCTTGCCCGTCTTGAGCTTCGTCCCCACGGGCGGCAGCCGCTTCACGCTGTCGCGGTACTGCGCGAGCTCGTACGAGAGGCAGCACATGAGCCGGCCGCACGCGCCGGAGATCTTGGTCGGGTTGAGCGAGAGCTGCTGCTCGCGCGCCATCTTGAGCGTCACCGGATGGAAACTCTTCATCCAGGTCGAGCAGCAGAACGCGCGGCCGCAGGGCCCGCAGCCGTCGAGCCGCTTGGCCTGGTCGCGCACGCCGATCTGGCGCAGTTCGATGCGCGTCTGGAAGCGCGACGCGAGGTCCTTCACCAGCTCGCGGAAATCGACGCGGTGCTCGGCCGTGAAGAAGAACGTGATCCGGTTGCGGCGGAACGCGACTTCGACCTCGGAGAGTTCCATGGACAGGTCGCGGAACTCGATCCGGCCGCGGCAGTACTCGAACGCCTCGTCCTCGAGCTTCGCGTTCCGGTCGGACTGGTCGAGGTCCTCCTCGGTCGCCTTGCGGATCACCTCGGAGGTCACGTTGCCCGGTTTCTTGAGGGCGATCAGCGTGGGATCGGTCAGCAGCACGGTGCCGAACGTCTCGCCGTGCTCACCCTGCACGATCACCGGGTCGCGCAGGCGCAACCAGAGATGGCGGGAGTTCAGGTAGAAATCCCGGCGCGAGCCGCGCAGGGCGACCTGGACGATGTCGGACATGACCAGCCTTATGGCGTGGGCGGCACCACGCGAACGCCGGACGGACCGGCGGCGGAGTACGTGTCGAGGGGTGCGCGCCGCGATGAGCGGCGGCTATCGGGCAGGCCCCGGAGGGCTCGGATGCCCCAGACGATACCCCAGCCCGCCCCGGGTGCGCAGCGCTGGTTTCAGGCGTCCCAGCGGGCCGTCGCGTGGGGCGGCCAGGCGCCTTCGCCCACCCGCGAGCCCGCCACGCGCATCATGGCCGAGGCGAGCGTGAGGTCCACGGACACGTTGCCGTCGATGGCCCGCAGGGCCTCCTCGATCACCAGCAGCCGGCGCCGGATCTCGGTCGCGTCGAGCCGCGCGGCCTGCTCGAGAATCACCTTGTCGCGGTCGCGGTTGACCAGGGCCTCGCGCGGCATGCCGTAGCGGGCGCGCAGCAGGTCGCGCAGCCAGAGCATGTGGAACTCCAGCGTGCGCCGCAGCGCCTCGCGCTGCTTGCTCGCGCCGCGGCTCACGGCGGTGACGCGCGACCACAGCCCCGCGACGTCGCCGCGCAGCGCCGGCTCGAGGAGCGCGAGCGCCGCGTCGCGCTGCTCGCGCGCGTTGGTGCCGCGGAGCGTGAGCGCGCGCGCCAGCGAGCCGCCCGAGAGCGCGGCGAGCATGCGGGCTTCGTCGTCGTCGACTCCCCCCGTGTCGACGAGCACGTCGCGCAGCAGCGTCTCGGGGAGCGGCGCGAATGCGACCTTCTGGCAGCGCGAGCGGATCGTGGCGGGCACTCGCGCGAGCCGTGCCGTCGTGAGCACCCACATCGTGGTCGGCGCCGGCTCCTCGAGCGACTTGAGCAGCGTGGAGTACTGGTCCTCGCGCATGCGGTCGCAGTCGCGGATCACCACGACGCGGCGCGACGCCTCGTAGGGCCGGTACGCGAGCTCGCGTTGCAGGTCGCGCGTCTGCGAGATGCGCACCGACGCGGCACGGTCGTATTGGAACGCGTAGAGCGGATCGCTGCGCCACGCCTCGAGCGTCTCGGCGATGTGGCCCTCGAGTTCCTTCTCTTCGCCCGAGAGCGGGAAGAGGAACTTGAGATCCGGGTGCATCAACTGCGCGGTGCGCCCGCACGCCGGGCACTCGCCGCACGCGTCGTCGCCGGTGCTCGGCGCCGGCGGCGGTGCGTCGCCGAAGAGAGACGGCTCACCGGGCCGCGGCGCGAACGCGGCTGCGCCCGGCACGCGGTCGCAGAGCGCGGCGCGCGCGAACGCGATCGCCGCCGTGCCCTTGCCGACGCCCGCGGGTCCGTGGAAGAGGTACGCGTTCCCGTAGCGTCCGCGCGAGATGATGCCGCGCAGGAAGGCCGAAACCTCGGGCTGGCCGAGCAGGCCGGCGAGCGGGACGACGGGCATGGTGGAAGTGGCTCCGGGGTGCGGGAAGGACCGTGCGGGAGGCGGGTGCCGCCCCCAAGCTACCAGAGGGACGGGCCACGCGCGCGCCGGCCACGGCACGCGTCGCGGCCGCTCCCGCCGCGGCTCCCCGCGCTGTCAGCGTGGCAGCCGGAGCGCATCGTGGCAGTCAGGCCGCGCGGGCCGGTGTCGGTTTCCCCGACGGGCGATCGCGCCGCGTCGCCGTATCTCGCGGCGCCCCACGGGCGGTCGTGAACGATTCGCGGACGTTGTCGTCGCTTCGTGCTGGCGCGCCCGATGCAACTTCCCCCGCGTGCAGGCGCGGGCGATCCGCCCGTGTCGAGATTCGTTCAGGAGGTTCGCCATGAAGATCCGGAGCCGCATCGCGTGGGTGGTCGCCGCGAGCGCCCTCTTCGCCGCGATGGCGTGGGCCGCGCCGGCCGATCCCGGCCTCGAAGGCTGGAGCCGCGGTGGCGCGTACGACAAGCTCTACGACGCCAATCGCGAAGTCTATGCACCGTCCACCGTCGTCCGCGTCGAGCACTTCGTGCCTCAGCCCGGCATGGCCGAGGGCGTGCGCGCGCTCGTCGTGACGGGCAAGGATTCGCTGTGGGTGCACGTCGGCCCGTCGTACTGGGCGGACGCGCAGGCGATCCAGCTCGCCGCCGGCGACGCCGTCGTGATCACCGGCGCCCTGGTTCCGTTCGAGAACGCGACTGCGATCTTCGCCTCGCGCATCGAGAAGGCCGGCAAGTTCCTCAAGGTTCGCGACGCCAGCGGCACGCCGGCGTGGACGAACTTCCATCGTCGCCCGCCGGCCTGAGCGCCGCGGTGGGTGAACCAACGGAGCCCCGGGTTCTCGCAGGCCTGGGGCTCTCGTCGTCTCCGGCCGCGGCTCAGTCGATCGCGGCGAGCACCGCGTGGATGCGCGCGCTGACCTCGTCGGCGACCTGTGCGAGCGCCGCGTCGCCGACCACCTGCGCCATCAGCTTCGGCTCCATCGCGGCCACCACGCGATGGTCGCCCGCGTCCCACACCACCACGTTGCAGGGCAGCAACACGCCCACGTGCGGCACGGCGTCCAGCGCGCGCTGGGCGAACGGCGGATTGCAGGCGCCGAGGATCCTGTAGGGACGCGTCTCGACGCCGAGCTTCTTCGCGAGCGTGGCGCGGACGTCGATCTCGGTGAGCACGCCGAATCCCTGCTGTGCGAGCAGTTCGGTGACGCGCGCGATCGCGTCGTCGTACGAACGGGACGTGGTGACTTCGAGCGCGTAATCGCCGACGGTCTTCATGGAACTCTCCTCCAGGATTGCGAAACGGGCGGGCCGGCGGCCCGCCCTTCGCGTGGGAGCTCCGACGTCGCCGCGGGATTCCGGTGCGGCGGCGTCAACGATAGATCGACTTGAGCCCACCCCACGTGGTTCGGCGCACGGGCGTGCCGCCCGGGCACACCGTGAAGTACTGATCGCCCGCGAGGCTCGGAAAGTCGCGCAAGTTCGCGGTGTAGACCGGACAGAGTCCGTCCGGCAGCGGCGGCAGTACCTGGTTCGTGCTCTCCACGGATTCGTACGTGAGCACGGCGCTGACGCGGATGCAGTCGGTCGGCGAGCCGATCCGCGCCAGCGGCACCACGAGTTCGATGCCCGTCGTCGCACCGGCCCCGGAGCTCGCGCCGCAGCCGGCGCCCACGCCCGCGGTGTTCCGGTTGTCGATCGTCCCGCGGATGCCGGTGCCGTAATTGTCGTCGAATACGCCCGGGCCCGGTGAGGGCGCCAGGCCCAGCGGGACGTCGTGCGAGCCGCCGGGGTGCAGCTCGACGAACTCGCCGGCGAGGAACCCCGCGCTCGCGGGCTGGTAGGCGTCCTGCAGGTGCGGGCGGAGCAGGAGCGCCCACGCGGGGGTGAAGCCGGCGTCGAACGTGAAACCGTTGAGACCATGGAGTGGACCGGGCGCCTCGGTGTCGATGGAGGTCATGCCGCCCGATCCGGTGTCGAGGAAGACGTCGAGCACGTGGTAGAACGTGCCCGGATCGCTCGGGTTGCCCTGGCACATGAAGTTGCCCGAGAAGAACAGGCGCAACGAGTCGCCGTCGAATACGGCCCATGCGCCGTCGAGCTCGCCGCCGTTCGAGTACACGGGCAGGCCGGTCGTGGCGTCGCCGTGGGACGTGAGCAGTGTCTGCGTCGCCCGTGGGACGCCGTAGGCCGCGTCGAGCTGGCCGTCCATCACGAAGCCGGAGGCGCTCGCCGGCGCGGGGAGCGCCGCGACGAGCGCGAGCGCGAGCAGCGCGGAAGCAACACGCATGGATTCCTCCCGGGGTGCGGATTTCGTCGGGGGAAGTGCGTCCAGCGTAGCACCCGGACGGGCCGCCGTGCGGTCGAGTGCCCGCGGGGCCGCAGGCGGTGCCCGCCGGCGAACGGGGCCGGGTCGTCGCGGGCCCGCGCCGGTCAGCGCAGCCAGCTCTCCGGGTCGAGCGGCGCGGAGCCCTTGCGGACTTCGAAGTGCAGGATCGGGCCCTTCAGCGAGCCGATGTCGCCCACGCGGCCGATGACCGCGCCGGGCAGCACCTCCTGCCCGTTCTTCACGAGCACGTCGTTCAGGTGCCCGTAGAGCGTGTAGTAGCCGTCGCCGTGGTTGAGCACGATCATGCCGCCCATGCCTTCGTAGTCGTCGTTCGCGAAGTCGACGCGGCCCTTGGCGACCGCGCGCACGGACGTGCCGATGGGTGCGGCGATGTCGACGCCGTCGTTGTGGATCTGAGTGCCGAAGCGCGGGTGCGTCTCGATCCCGAAGTGGCCGACCATGTCGCCGCGCACGGGCCAGTCGAGCTGGCCCTGGCCGCGCGCGAAGTCGCCGCTGTAGGGCTGCGGATTGCGGCCTTCGCTGCGCGCGCGGTCGCCCTCTTCCTTGCGCTTGCGCTCGAGCTGCGCGAGCAGCGACTGGATGCGGCGCGCGGTGCGCTCGAGCTCGGCGGCGGCCGCCTCGTACGCCTGCCGCTGCGACTGGATGCCGGCGACCGTCTTCGCCTTCTGCGTCGCCAGCGACGTCAGGTCCGTCTTGGTCCTCACCGTCTTGCGCTCGGTCTGCCGCACGTCCTGCAGCGTGCCCATCAGTTCCTGCTGGTTCTCCTCGACCTGCTGCTTCTGCTCGCGCACCGTGTCGAGCAGCACGCGGTCCTGCTGGGCGACCATGTTGAGGAAGTCCCATCGCGCCATGAGCTGCGCGAACGACTGGCCCGAGAGCAGGTATTCGAGCTCGCGCGCCGGCCCGTACTCGTACATGCGGCGCAGCCGCGCGCGCAGCTTGGCGCGCTGCGCGTTGAGCGTGGCGATGCTGCGCTCGAGGTTGGCCTTGGTCACCTCGAGCTGCGCGCCCAGCACCCGCTGGCGCGACTGCAGGTTCGCGAGCCGCCGCCGCGTGAGCGAGAGCTCGCGCTCGGTGCGCCGCAGCTCGCCGATCGCGCGCGTCTCCCGCGGTTTGAGCGCCGCGGCCGCCTGGCGCTTCTCGTTCGCCAGGCGCCGGATGTCCTCGAGCTCCTTCTTCTTGGCGAGCTCGAGGCTGTCCTGCGCGCGCACGTCGACGAGCGGCGTCGCGGCGAGGACGGCCAGCGCGAGCAGCGCGAGGAGGCGTCGGCCGCGCATCACGATCCCACGCTGCGGAGGATCCGGGTCAGCGCGAGCGACGACGCAAGCCACGCCACCAGAACGGCGCCGCCCACGAACGCGAGCGCCCACGTCGTGGGCAGGAACACCAGGCTCTGCAGACGCTGCGCGAGCGCGGCCTGCGCCGCCCAGAGCAGCGCGAGCGCGAGGCTCGCCGCGATCACCGCCTGCAGCATCGCCTCGATCACGAACGGCAGCGCGACGAACCGGTCGGTGGCGCCGAGCTTCGTCATGATCTCGACCTGGTGCCGGCGCGCGAACACCGTCAGGCGGAGCGTGTTGTAGAGCACGAAGACGAGCGCGAGCGCGACGAGCGCGCCCACGATGATCGCCGCGCGCTTGGCCGCGTCGTCGAGTTCGTCGAGACGGCGCACCCACTCGGCGCCGTAGCGCACGGCCTCGACCTCGGGAAACCGCTCGATCTGGCGCGCGCTCGTATCCATTGCGGCGAAGTTCTGCAGCTCGGGCCGCAGCTTGACCCGCAGCGAGGCCGGCAGCGGGTTCGTGTCCACCGCCTGCAGCAGCTCGGGGTCGCCCACCTGCTGCGTGAACTCGTTCCACGCCTGGGCGCGGCTCACGAACGTGGACGTGCCGAAGTACTGCGAGATCTTCTCCTGCAGCGCCTTCACGTCCGATTCGCCCGCCTCGTCCTTGAGGTAGACGACCATCTCGCGCCGGTCGCCCATCGCCGACAGCGACTGGCGTACGTTGTAGCTCGCGAGCAGGAACGCGCCCGCCAGCACCAGCGCGGCGGTCATGGAGAAGATCGCGGTGAACGCCAGCCCCCGGTGGGCGTTGAACGAGCGCCACGCTTCGCGGAAGAAGAAGAGGTGCATGGTCAGGCTCCTTCCGTTCCGGGGCGGGCGCCGCCGGCGGGCGGCATGAAGGCGCCGGCCGGCGTGGCTTCGCGCAGGCGGCCCTCTTCGAGCAGCAGGCGGCGGCCGCCGAGCGCGTCCGCGACCTCGGGCCGTGTCGTGCCGACGATCAGCGCCGCGCCTTCGCGGTGGATGCGGAGCAGCAGCCCGAGGATCTCGCCCGCGCTGCGCGTCTCGAGCGCGCCCGTGGGCTCGTCCGCGAGCAGCACCGCCGGCCGGTTCACGATCGCGCGCGCGATCGCGCAGCGCTGGCGTTCGCCGAACGAAAGCTCGCCGGGGAGCCGCGCCTGCTGGTGCTGCAGGCCGACCTCCTCGAGCGCGCGCATGGTGCGCGGGATGACCTCGGAGTCCGCGAAGTGCCCCGAGATGCGCAGCGCGAGCGCCACGTTCTCGAACACGCTGCGATCCGGGAGCAGGCGGAAGTCCTCGTACACCACGCCCACCGTGCGCCGCAGCAGCGCCCGGTGCCCGCGGGAGAGGCGGCCGCCGCGGAACGTGCCCACCACGACCTTGCCGGAGGTGGGCTGCGTCTCGTGGGTGATCAGGCGGAGGAGCGTGGTCTTGCCGGCGGCACTATGCCCCAGCACGACCACGCACTCGCCTTCGTCCATGCGCCACGACACGTCGTCGAGCGCGAGGCGCTCTCCATAGCGCTTCGTCACGTGCTCGAAGGAGATCATCGAGCCTCCCTGGCCGCGGTCCCCGTCCGTGGGGCCGCCGGCGATCAGCGGTATTCGATCTGGGCCTTGGTCCTCAGCGTCTTGATCCAGGCGTCGTAGCGTTCCTGCCGCTGCATGTTCGCGACGTAGTCCGGCAGCTGGTCGCGGACTTCCTCGAGCGTGTACTCGCGCTCGGGGTGGCGGTCCACCACCTTGAACAGGTTGAAGCCGGACTGGTTCTCGAGCACGTCGCTGACCTGTCCGATCTCGAGCGTGTCGAGGCCGGCGCGGATCGACGGCTGCAGCGTGCCGAGCGAGATGAAGCCGACGTCGCCGTCGGCGTTGGTCGGTCCCTCGTAGCGGCTGTAGCGGCGCACGAGCGTGGCGTAGTCGGTGCCCTTGCGCGCTTCGTCGCGAACGTGCGCGGCGAGCTGCGCGGCGCGGGCCACGTCGGCCTCGGTCGGCGACACGCGGATCAGGATGTGGCGCACGTGCGCCTCGAGCAGCGGCTTGCCCGCTTCGTCGAGCGAGTCGCGGCCGGCGACGGTGCGCACGGTGTCGCGATCGAGCACCTGCAGCACGTGCCAGCCGTACTGCGTCCGCAGCGGCGGGCTGATCTCGTTGAGCTTGAGCGAGAACGACGCGTCGTCGAACTCCTTCACCATGCGTCCGCGCACGTTGAAGCCGAGGTCGCCGCCGGCGTTGGCCGAGCCCGGGTCCTCGGACGTCTCGGCCGCCACCTTCGCGAACTTCTCGCCCGCCAGCAGGCGCTTGCGGATCGCCTCGATGCGCGCGCGGCCCGCGGCCACCGCGGCCGAATCCGGCTCGGGGCGGATCTGGATCACCTGGAGATGGACCTCGGCGGGCATCTTCGGGAAGCGGTCCTTGTGCTCCTTGAAGTAGGCCTCGGCCTCGGCCTGCGTCACGGCGCGCTTGGGGAACTGCTTCATCTTGAGCCGCTCGATCATCATCAGCTTGCGGCGGTCGTTGCGGAACCGGTCGCGCAGCTGCGACTCCGTGAGCCCCTCGCGCTTGAGCTGCTCCTGGAACGCGGCGTCGCTGCCCATGCGCTGGCGCGCCCCCGCGACGTCCTGGTCGACCGCGCGATCGAGGTCGGCGTCGGCGATCACGATGCCCTGGCGCTTGGCTTCGCCCGCCAGCAGCTTGTCGTCGATCATCTGGTCGAGCACCTGGCGGCGCAGCGTGTCGACCTGCGACGAGTCGGGCAGCCGCCCGCCCTGCTGCTGCACCTGCTGCAGGAAGAGATAGAGCTGTTCTTCGACGTCGCTCACCAGCACGGCTTCGTCGTTGACCATGGCGGCCACGGCATCGACGGCTTCGGAGCCGTCGGCGGGCCGGGTGGCCGGAGCGGCCGCGGGCGGGGGCGTCGCGGGGCGGGACGCGGCCGGCGCTGGGGTGGACGCCGGACGCGCCGGCTTGCGGGCGGGCGTCGTGGCGGCGTGGGCGACGACGGCAGCGAGGGCGAGCACCGTCGCCAGGGCGGCCGCGCGGCGGGCGAACATCAAGTGAAACCTCCAGTCGGGGCGGGGCCGGCCACGGGCCGGGAGGCCGCCATCGGGATACGGTGAAACCCGCGCCGCGGAGAGCGATCGCGCGCGGGCGGAGCGGCCCGCACTCTATATCACCCGGGTCCCGGGCCGCACATTCAAATACGCCGCCCGGGGGCCGCTCGTCCCTCGCACCTCCGTGCTTTTGCGCTTCTTGGACATGGGCCTCGCCGGGGTCCCGGCGCCGGGCCCGCCGCCAGCGCGCCGGGCGGCCCCGGCCCCGCGCTCGTCGGGCGGCGGCGGACGCTGCGGTCGCGCGAGCGCATGCTCGTTTCGAACTCCCGTGGGCGCGCGCCGTGGTGGCGCGCGCCGCGTTGAGGGCAGGTTCCGGACTGTGGGAAGGTGCCCGAAGTGAACTCCGCGTTGCTCACCCGCCGCGCCCTCGCGATCGCCGTCGTGCTGGTGGCGGTCGCCGTGGCCCTGCCGCGATTCCTCACGCACGCGCCCTACCGCCGCCTCGGCGCGTACGTGGACAAGCGCGTCGTGGAGCGCGTCGAGGGTCCGCCGGCGAAGGGGCTCCTGCTCGCGGGCGATACGCTGGTCGCGATCGACGGCCTGCGGCTCGAGGACGCGGCCACGCGCGATTCGCTGCGGCTGCACGGCTGGCCGCGCGGTCCGTTCCAGCTCGAGATCCGCCGCGGCTCGCAGCCGATGAGCATGCTCGTGCCGCCCGTGCGGCTCTCGGCGTGGGAGCGGCTGCGACTCTACTTCTACCCGATCGCCGCCGTCATCGCAGCGCCGCTCGTCGCGTTCCTGCTCGTGTGGCGCCGGCCCGACCTGCCGTCCGCGTGGGCGTTCCTGTGGTTCGCCGCGCTGCAGGGGCTCGCGCTCATCTTCGGGCTCTACCAGTACGCGCAGGGCGACTTCGATCCCGCGTTCCGCATGTACTTGAAGGCGTATGAAGCGCTCTCGTGGCTCTACCCGGCGAGTTTCGTGCATTTCATGTCGGTGTTCCCGCGGCCGCGCGGCCCCGGCCCCGGGCGCACGCTCGGCCGCGGCTTCACGATCGCCGCCTACCTGACGCCGGTGGTCATGTGGGCCATCTGGCGCGGCTGGGTGCACAGCCCGCCCGACGCCGCGCTCAACTGGTACCAGGCCGTCGCGCTCGCAACCGGCATCGCGTTCCTCGTCGAGCGCTACGCGCGGACGACCCACGACTGGGCGCCGGGCACGCACCAGCGCGTGCTGGCGCTGCTCGCGGCGTTCGCGGTGCTGACGGGCGCGGCGCTCAACCTCGCCTCCAGCGACCCGCGCGTGCAGGCGGCGATGCCGTCGGCGACGCTGCGGCTGCTGTTCAGCAGCGTGCTGATCGCGTGGCTGACGGCGCCGTTCATCTTCGCTTACCTGATCGCCGACGATCCCGTGTTCGACCCGCGCCGGATCGTCGCGGGCGGCCTGCCGTACGCGCTGCTCTCGGGCGTGCTCGCGGCGATCTACCTCGCGGTCGTGCTCGGCGGGCAGCGGCTGTTCGCGTCGGTCACCGGCGAACAGACGCTCGCGTTCAGCCTGCTCGCCGCGCTCGTGCTCGCGTTCGCGTTCGCGCCGCTGCGCGAACGCGTGCAGCGTGCGATCGACGGAGTCTACGGTCGCGACCCGGTCGCGCTGCGGCGCTCCATGGACCAGGCCGGCCGCGAGCTGCTTTCGGCGCTCGATCCCGCCATGGTGCGCGGGTCGGTCGAGGCCGGCATCGCGCGCGGCCTGCGCCGGCCGCTGCCCGTGGCGTGGCCGACGAACGGCCCGCCGGTGCTCGCCGATCCGGAGGAGGCGCCGGAACACGCGCGTGCGGACCTCGAGGCGCTGCTGCGCCAGGCCGGCATCCGGCTCGACAACCTGCGACTCGCCGACGAGCGCGCCGCCGCCGAGCGCGCGGCGGTCGAGATGCGCGAGGCGGCGACGCGCGCCGAGCTGCGCGCGCTCCAGGCGCAGGTGCAGCCGCACTTCCTCTTCAACGCCCTCAACGCGCTCGCGTACCTGATCGAGACCGACCCGCCCGCCGCGCAACGCTTCACGGAGCGCCTGGCCGGCATGCTGCGCTACACGGTCGAGGCCGGAAAGCGTCCCGTCGCGCTGCTGTCCGAGGAGATCGGGTTCGTCGAGGACTACCTGGGCGTCGCACGCGAGCGCTACGAGAACCCGCTCGAGTTCCGCTACGACGGCGATCCGAAGCTGCTCTCGGTGGGCGTGCCGCCCCTCGTGCTGCAGCCGCTGGTGGAGAACAGTCTCAAGTACGGCGTGCCCGTCACGCAGGATCCGCTGCGCATGACGCTGCGCGCGCGGGCCGGCGAGGGCTGGTTCGAGCTGGAGTTCGCCGACGACGGCCGCCCGCACGCCAACGGCGGACCGGGGCTGGGTGTCGGGCTGGAGAACCTGGAACAGCGCGTCCGCCGCTTCGGCGGTGCGGGCGCGCGCGTGACCTCGGGGCCGGGCGAGCACGGCGGGTTCGTCGTGCGCATGCGCTGGTCCCGCGAGGAGGGAGGCGAGCGGTGAACCGGAGCGAAACGCTGCGCGTGGTGATCGCGGACGACGAACCTCGCGCGAGGCAGTATCTCGAGCGGCTGCTCGCCGAGCACGACGGCGTCGAGGTGGTGGGTTCGGCGCGCAACGGTGCCGAGGCGTTCGCGCAGATCGCGCGCGCCAAGCCGGACGCGGCCTTCCTCGACATCCACATGCCCGACGTGTCGGGGCTCGAGGTCGCGCGGCACCTGAAGGGCGACGACGCCCCGGTCGTGGTGTTCGTGACCGCGTACGACCAGCACGCCGTCGAGGCGTTCGAGCTGGCGGCGCTGGACTACGTCTTGAAGCCCATCCGCCGCGAGCGGCTCGCCGAGACCGTGGCGCGCGTGCGCGCCGAGGTGCACGACGGGGCGCGCCGGGCACCCGCCGCGACCGTCGCGCGCGACGTGCTCGCGAACCCGCCGGCCAAGCAGGGCGCGCCGCCGCTGCTGCGGCTGCCCGTGCGGCACCGTCGCGAGGTGAAGCTGCTCGACCTGTCCGACGTGCCGCTCGTCTTCTCGCGCGACCGCCTGGTGCTCGCGAGCAGCGAGGGCAAGGAGTACCTGGTCGACTACACGCTGCAGGAGCTGGAGACGCGCCTGCCCGAGGGCCAGTTCGTGCGCGTGCACCGTGGCGCACTGGTCAACGTGAACGCGATCGAGAGCTACGGCGCCGAGGACGGCGTGCTGGTGCTGCGGCTGAAGGACGGCACGCGCGTCGAGGCCAGCGAGCGCCGCGCGGCCGAAGTGCGGCGCCGCCTGCGGTGAGCGCGCTCGATCTGGCCGACCCGGGCGCGCGCGCGTTCCTGCGGCACGTGCTGGCGACGCTGGCGTACCGCGCCGGCAAGACCGTGCGCGGCACGCCGGACGCGTTCGCGGACTGGCTCGCGTCGCCCGACTCCAACTCGCCGCGCACGCTGCTCGCGCACATGGGCGACCTGCTCGACTGGTCGTTGCGCATGGCGCGCGACGGCGAGCGGCGCTGGACCACCGCGACACCGCTGCCGTGGGCGGCGGAGCAGGAACGCTTCTTCGCCGCGATCGGCGCGCTGGACCAGCACCTCGCTTCGGATGCGCCGCTGCGCTGGGATCCGGGTGAGCTCTTCCAGGCCGGCCTCGCCGACGCACTCACGCACACGGGCCAGCTCGCGATGCTGCGGCGGCTCTCGGGTCACAAGATGAAGGGCGAGAACTATTCGCGCGCCGAGATCGTCGCCGGCCGCACCGGGCTGGAGCAGGTGCCGCCGAAGCCGGAGTACGAGTTCGACTGAGCGCCGGCCGGGGACGCCCCGCCGGGGCACGCCGCGCGACAGCGCCGCGTGCCCGCGTTACGCTTCCGGGGTCGCGCTTCGTGGGCGCGCCGTGTCCGGCGCGCCCGCACCGTTCCCGACCCCGGAGGTCCGATGAGTTCCGACGCCCGCTTCGCGAACACCGCCCTGCTCGTCACCCGCGACGGACTCGGATTCGCCGAGGCGCCCCTGCAGCAGGCGCTCGCGTCCAAGTACTTCGGACTGCTGCTCGCGGGCGATCTCGTGCCCGCGGCGATCGGCTTCTACACCGAGGGCGTGCACCTCGCGTGCGAGGGCTCGCCGGTGCTCGAGGCGCTGGCCGAACTCGAACGCCGCGGTTGCCGGCTTCTCGTCTGCACGACGTGCCTCGAGTACTTCGGCCTCAAGGACAAGCTCCGCGCCGGCCGCGCCTGCGGCATGCCGGACATCCTCGACGCACAGCTGCGCGCGGAGCGCGTGATCACGCTGTGACGCGGCCGGCGCCTACGGCCCCTCGACCTTCAGTCCCTTCACGCCGCCGAGCACCGTGACGCGCCAGCGCCGGTTCGCGGGCGGCGCCCACGTGCCCTCGCGGCCCGCGATGCGCACGGCGAGCGTGCGGCCGCGCGTCTCGGCGACGAAGCGCGTGCGCAGGAACTCGCCGCGCGTCCAGCCGTCGCCGTCGCCCGCGTCCTCGTAGAGCGTGCCCTCGGCGCGGCCGTTCGCGTCGGGCGCGACGAGCAGCTCGACCTCGTCGAGCGGCCGCTCGCTCGTCCAATGCATCTCGGGGCCCAGCGGCACGATCGCGCCCGCGCGGACCGACAGCATCGGGATCGCGTCGTTCGGCTCGCCCGGTTCCACGATCGCCTCGCGCCACGCCGCGTGGTCGTCCGAGAGCCGGCGCGCGTCCTTCCACTCGGGCCGGAACCACAGGTCCACGAGCACGTCGCCGCCCAGCAGGAACTCGTGCTCCACCGTGCGCACCCAGTCGGTGGCCGGCGCCGCGAAGAACGCGGGCCGCGCGACGGGCAGGCCCGTGCGTGCGGCCTCCTCGAACGTGGTGTAGAGGTAGGGGAGCAGCCGGTAGCGCGTGAGCAGCGCGCGCCGGCAGAGGGCTTCGACCTGCGGACCGAAACTCCAGGGTTCCTTGCGGATCCCGCCCTTCTCGGTGTGCGCGCGCGAGAACGGCAGCAGCGAGCCCACGCCCATCCATTGCGCGAACTCGGTGCCGTTGAGCGGTCCCGCGTAGCCGCCGATGTCGGGGCCCGCGAACGGCTGCCCCGAGAGACCCATGTTGAGCACCATCGGCACCGCCATCGCGAGGTGCTCGGGGCTCGCGTGGTTGTCTCCCGTCCATGCCGCGGCCCAGCGCTGGCCGCCCAGGTAGTTGGCGCGCGAGAGCACGAACGGCCGCGCGCCGGGGCGCACGGCCTTCAGGCCCTCCCACGACGCGCGGGCCATCTGCATGCCGTAGACGTTGTGGTAGCGCGCGTGCCAGCCGGGGCCGCCGAGTTCGGCGTCGGCCTCGTGCCGCGCGGTGACGGGCATCGTCTTGCCGTCGACGCCGAACACCGCGGGCTCGTTCATGTCGTTCCAGATGCCGTCCGCCTTCGTGCGCATCGCGAACTCGCCCACGAGCCGGCTCCACCAGGCGCGCGTCGCGCGGTTCGTGAAGTCGGGCCACGTGCAGTCGCCCGGCCAGACGCGGCCGCGGAACGGCTCGCCGTCCGGCATCGTCACCCAGAGGCGCTTCGCGGTGCCCTCGGCGGAGACGGGGTCGCTGCCGTCCTCGCGGATGCCGGGATCGAGGATCCACACCGAGCGGAAGCCGCGCGCGTGCAGCGTGTCGTCGAGCACGTCCGGGTGCGGGAAGCCCACCGGGTCGAACGTGAACGGCTGGTGGCGGTCCATGTAGTCGATGTCCATCCACAGCACGTCGCACGGCAGGCCGCGCGTGCGGAACTCGCGCGCGATGCGCACCACCTCGGTGTCGGGCGCGTACGAGTAGCGGCACTGCTGGAAGCCGATCGCCCACCGGGGCGGCAGCGGCATGTGACCGGTCAGGTCGGCGAGCGCGCGCACCACCTCCTGTGGCGAGGGGCGCTCGATCACGATCACGGGGAAGCCCGCCCCCTGCACGCGGAACTCGACGTCGTGCGACAGGTCGATCGTCACCATCGCCGGCGTGTCGGCGAGCACGCCGAAGCTGCTGCCGTCTGCGCGCACGCCGAGCACCCACGGGTGCGACTGGTAGAGGTTCGGCGAGCTCTCGCTCCAGCCGTACGCGTCGAGGTTCCAGCACACGATCGTGCGGCCGTTGCGCTGCAGCGGTCCGGCGGCCTCGCCGGTGCCGTAGAGCGACGTGCCGCGGCCGGCCTCGACGCGGACGATCGTGCCGCCGCCGGCGCTCGTGAATCGCGGCCGCGTGCGGAACTCCGCCGGAGCCGGTCCCTGCGCGGGCCGCGGCGAGACGAGCGCGATCGACGGCAGCGCGAGCGCGCGCGCGCTCGAGTCGGCCCAGAAACGCACGATCCGGTCGCCGATGGACTCGGCGACCGGATCGGCCAGCGACGGACGCGGCGCCGCGAACGCGAGCACCGCGCACATCAGGACGAGGACGCGGCGGGCGATCACGGGGGTCACGGGATCAGGGCTCGATCGCGCTCGGCGCCGGCCACGGCACGTGGGTCAGGGCGTCCGGGATCGGGACCGGGTTGATCGCGCGGCGCAGCGAATCCGTGTACGCCTGCGCCCGCTGTTCGCGCGCGCCCTGCATGGCGTTGTTCGCCACCGCCTGCTGCATCTGCGGCGTGAGCTGCTCCCACGCGAGCACGCCCTGCTGCTTCTCGAGCAGCTGCAGCACGCGGTACCCGCCCTCGACCGGACGCGGGCCCGACCACTCGCCGGGCTGCAGCCGCATCAGCTCCGGCATCGCGGTGTTCCAGCGCGGGTCCGGGTTCGGGAAGCGCACGACTTCGACCGCCGGCGCCGCCGCGGGATCGACGCCCTGCACCGCGTCGGCCAGCGAGGCCGGATGCGGCTCGGCGGCGACGCGGCCGGCCTTCGCTGAATCGGGCGTGTCGAACCACGCCACGCGCGCCCACACGAGCTGCGGGTAGCGCTCCTTCACCGCGTCCCACGTCGCGCGAACGGTCGCCGCGTCCGGCGGCGGCAGCGACGACAGCGCGTACGCCACTTCGCTCTTCAGGAAGTAGTCGTCCTCCTTGTCGCGCAGCGTCCGCGCGACGTCCGGCTCCTCCGCGAGGTGCCGGCACTTCGCCTCGAGCATCGCGACCCGGGTCATGCAGCGTTCGCGCACCCAGTTGTAGAGCGCCGGGATCATGGCGCCGTTGGGCCGTTCGAGATCGGCGCGGTCGAGGTCCTCCATGGCGTCGGCGAGCGTGAACGTGCCGCCGTCGAACGTGGCCAGCACCTGCGCCTGCTCCTTCGCGTCCGGGTGCCACGGCTCGACGCCGGGGACGCGCCCGGGCGTGAAGAGCCGGAACAGCGTCTGCGCCGCGTCCGGCGCCACCTTCACGTGGTAGGCCCGCTCGAGCCGCGCGACCGCGTCGAGGAACGCGGCCTGCCACTTGCGCTGCCGCACCATCTCGTGGACCTGGGCGCGCAGCATGTCGAACGGCGGCACGTCCATCGCCTTGCGGTCCAGCACGCGGACCAGGTACCAGCCCTGCTGCGTCTGGATCGGCTCGCTGATCTTGCCCACCGGCAGCGTGCGCAGCGCGTCGTCGAGCGGCAGCGGCAGCGTTCCGGGCGAGCGCCGGCCCATGCGGCCCCCGGGCTGCAGCGAGCCCGCGCTGAACATGTCCGCGACCGCGCCGAAGTCGGCGCCCGCGGCGATCTTCTCCTGCGCGAGCCGGATCGTCCGCAGGTCGGGCGCGAACACCACCTGCAGGTCCCCGGCCTGCTTCTGCCACTCGTACATCTCGCGCATCTCGGCCTCGGTCACGCCGGGATCGAAGGGCGTGAAGCGCGCCGTGACCGCCTGCAGCAGCACCTGCTCGCGATTCGCCTCGAGGTATCCGCGCGCGTACTTCGTCGTGTCCAGCCCGTGCGCGTGCGCGGCGACGATCAGCATCTCGCGCCGCACGAGGTTCTCGAGCAGCATCGCCTTCGCCTGCTCGGGCGGCAGCGGGATGTTCGGCGCGGCGACCTCCGCCGCGCGGGCGAAGTCGTCCACGGTGATGGTGCGGTTGCCGACGCGCGCGACCGGGCGGGAGCCTGGGCTGCAGCCGGCGATCGTGACGAGAACGAGCAGCGCCACGGCGGCGGCGCGGAACGGCGAGCGCTTCACGGAGACGTCCTTTCCCTCGATGGATGGGGCGGCGAAGTCCAGCGGGAGCGGAGATTAGGCCCGCGTATGAGGTGCGGCAAGCAGCGGCCCGCTTGTCGGCGCCGCAGCGCCGGACGATGCTCGCGGCACTCGCGTCCGGCGGGCCCGCCGGCGCATTCCTCCGCCACGAATCGCAGGAGCGTCACCATGCCGGCCACGCCGCACGTCGAGAAGCACTTCACCGCGGGCGAAACCGTCCGCGACGTCGTCATCGGGATGTCCGACGGGCTCACCGTGCCGTTCGCGCTCGCCGCCGGCCTCTCCGGCGCCGTCGCCGGCACGCGCATCGTGGTGACCGCGGGGCTCGCCGAGATCGCCGCGGGCTCGATCGCCATGGGCCTGGGCGGCTACCTCGCCGCGCGCAGCGACGCCGAGCACTACGCCAGCGAGCGCCGGCGCGAGGAGGCCGAGATCGTCGAGAAGACCGAGGCCGAGCGCGAGGAGGTGCGCAGCGTGTTCCGCGCGTACGGACTGGCGGACGAGGCGATCGCGCCGCTCGTGACCGCGATGGAGGCCAAGCCGAAGGCCTGGGTCGATTTCATGATGCGGTTCGAGCTCGGGCTGGAAGAGCCCGATCCGCGGCGCGCGCTCGCGAGCGCGCTCACGATCGCCGGCTCGTACGTGGCGGGCGGCCTCGTGCCGCTCTCGCCCTACTTCTTCCTGTCCGAGGCGCACCGCGCGCTCGGCATGTCGGTGGGCTTCACGCTGGTGGCGCTGTTCGTGTTCGGCTGGCTCAAGGGCCACTTCACGGGCGCGAAGCCCGTGCGCAGCGCGTTGCAGACCGCGCTCGTCGGCGGGCTGGCCGCCGGCGCGGCATTCGGGCTCGCGAAGCTCTTCGGCTAGCGCGCGACGGCGATCACGGCCGCGAGCGGTACGGTCAGCGTGATCGCGCCGCCATGCGCGGCGGCGTGCATCTCGGCGGCGAGCGCCGCGAGCATGGCGTCCGCGTTCGCGCCCGCGATCTCGCGCAGGCCGTCGCCCCAGCCGAGCCGCACGAAGTGGTGCGCGAGCACGGCTGCGCCGGTCGCGAAGCGCCACGGCACCGTGCGCTCGTGCACCGCCGTGACCGCGAAGCCGTGGCGCGCGAGCGTCTCGCGCAGCCCGGCGATCGTGGCGCGGTGCGCCACCTGCTCGCGCAGCCGCTCGCGTGCCGCCGCGTCGCCCGCGCGTTCGAGTACGCGATCGAGTGCGGCGTAGAGCTCGGCGAAGTGCCCGACGAGGTTGGTCGCGAGCGCCAGGTGGCCGCCGGGTGCGAGCACGCGCCGGCACTCGGCGAACGCGGCGCCGGCGTCGGCGAAGTTGTTGACGCCGAGGTTCGAGACGACGAGGTCGAACGCACCGTCGCGGAACGGCAGGCACGCCCCGTCGCCGCGCACCAGCGCCGCGCACGGCACGAGCCACGTGGCGCGCTTGGCCGCCGCGCGCCGCAGGCCGGCCGCCCATGGATCGATGCCGGCCGCGAACGCGCCCGGGCCGAGCCGTTCGGCGAGTTCCAGCAGCGGGAAGCCGGCGCCGCAGCCGACGTCGAGCGCGCGTCTCGCCGCGAGCGGCACGTGCTCGAGCAGCAGCTGGCCCGCGAGCGCCGACCACAGCGGTAGCTCGTCGTAGAGGGCGACGTGGTCGTCGCGCGCGGCGTCGAACCCGGGCGTGTCCATGCGCGCAGCCTACGTGAGGCCGAGCGCGGCGGCTAGAACCGCAGGCCCGCCCGCGCGGCGGCGCCGTGGTGCGCCGGGAACACGATCACCCAGAGGCCCTGCGGCAGGCGTTGCTGCGCCCAGCGGTCGGCGTGATGCGCGATCCAGCCCCCGAGCGCCGCGCCCGCGACGACGTCACTCGGCCAGTGGCGCTGGTCGCGCACGCGCGACCACGCGGTGACGGCCGCGAGCGGGTACGCGATCGCGGGCACCACGGGCGTACGCGTCTCGGCGTCGAGGGCGGCCGCCAGCGCGAACGCGGTGGTCGCGTGGCCCGAGGGCAGCGCGTCGTGGTGCGAGAACGGCCGGAAGACGCCGGGGTCGGCGTTCTCGTCCGGCCGTTCGCGGCCGAGCGCCAGCTTCGCGCCGGCAGTGGCGAGGCCGGCGGCCACGCACGCGAGCGCGATGCGTTCGGTGGCCGCGCCGAGCCGCGGGTGCCCGAGCGCGCGCGCGCCGAGGTCGGTGGCGAGCAGGGCGGCGCCCACCGTGACCGGGTCGCCGAGGCGCTTGGCGTCGGCGGCGAGATCGAGCGCGACGCGCGTGTCGTTGCCCGCCGCCTCGGCCGACCCGCGCCGGTCGTGCGTGGCGGCGAGCGCCAGCGCGCCCGCGGCCACCGCGCCGAAGACGGCGTCGCGCGGCCCGAAGCGCAGGCCGCCCGGCGTTGCCAGCGAATCCGGCGGTGCCGCCGCGGCGGGCCCGGCGAGCAGCGTGGCGGCGAGCGCCAGCGCGAGCGCGGCGCGGGTCACGCGCGGCCTTTCCGCGGGCCCGCGGGCGCGGGTTCCGGCGTGGGCGGTGTGGCCGCTGCGCTCGCGGCGCGCACGAGCGTCGCGAGCAGCTCGCGCGTGCGGTGGAGCAGCACGAGGTCGGCGCCGCGCAGGCGCAGGCCGAACTCGCGGCCGCTGAAGAACTCGACCTGGAACGTGAGCGAGCCGACGACCGCCGCGATCTCGCGTGGCAGGAGCGGGCGACGCAGCGTCACCTCGGCGACGTCGTGCATCACCTTGAGACTCTCGACCAGCGCGGGCTGGTCGGCGGCGCCGCGGCCGAGCACGCGCAGGCGCCGCAGCTCGACGAGCGCCACCGCGGGCGGCGGCAACTGCCCGAAGCGGTCCATGAGCTCGAGCGTGAAGTCGTCGACCTCGCCCTCGTCGCGCGTGCCCGCGAGGCGGCGGTAGAGCGCCAGCTTCTCGTGCTCGTCCGGCACGTAGTCGTCCGGCAGGAACGCGCTCCAGTCGGTCGTGAGCCGCGGTTCGGGTCGCAGGGCCTCGACTTCGCCCTTGAGCGCGGCGACGGCCTCTTCCAGCAGCTTCACGTAGAGATCGAAGCCCAGCCCCATGATGTGGCCGTGCTGCTCGGGCCCCAGCAGGTTGCCCGCGCCGCGGATCTCCATGTCCTTCAGCGCCACCTTGAAACCCACACCCAGCTCGTCGAACTCCTCGATCACGCGCAGGCGCTTCTCGGCGTCCTCGGTGAGCACGCGGCGGCTCGGCACCATGAGGTAGGCGTAGGCGCGGTGCGACGAGCGGCCGACGCGGCCGCGCAGCTGGTAGAGCTGCGCCAGGCCGAGCGTGTCGGCGCGGTCGACGATCAGCGTGTTCACGGTCGGGATGTCGAGCCCGGACTCGATGATCATGGTCGCCACCAGCACGTCGAGGCGGCCCTCGGTGAACTCGAGCATGACGTGCTCGAGCTCGCGCTCGCTCATCTGGCCGTGGCCCACGCCCACGCGCACCTGCGGCACCAAGTGCTGGAGCTGCAGTGCGGCGTTGTAGATGGTCTCGACGCGGTTGTGGACGAAGAACACCTGCCCGCCGCGGTCGATCTCGCGCAGGATCGAGTCGGTCACGACCTCGGGGTCGTACTCGAGCACCTCGGTGTGCACGGGCAGCCGGTTCTGCGGCGGAGTCTCGATCACGCTCATGTCGCGCGCGCCGGCCAGCGAGAGGTTGAGCGTGCGCGGGATCGGCGTGGCGGTGAGCGCCAGCACGTCCACGGTGCGCGTGAGCTGGCGGATCTTCTCCTTCTGCGCGACCCCGAAGCGGTGCTCCTCGTCGATCACCACGAGCCCGAGGTCCGCGAACACGACGTCCTTGCTGAGCAGCCGGTGGGTGCCGATCACGATGTCCACGTCCTTGCGCGCGAGCCGCTCGAGCACGGCCTTCTGCTCCTTGGGCGTGCGGAAGCGCGAGAGCACCTCGACCTTCACCGGGAAATCCGCGAGCCGCTCGCGGAACGTGATGCCGTGCTGCTGCGCGAGGATCGTGGTCGGCACGAGCACCGCCACCTGCTTGCCGTCCTGCACGGCCTTGAACGCGGCGCGGATCGCGACCTCGGTCTTGCCGTAGCCCACGTCGCCGCAGATCAGGCGATCCATGGGCGAGCCCGTCTCCATGTCGACGCGCACGTCCTCGATCGCCTTGAGCTGGTCGGGCGTCTCGTCGTACGGGAACGACGCTTCGAGCTCGCGCTGCCAGACGCTGTCCGGCTTGAACGCGTGGCCCGGGAGCGCGCGGCGCGCCGCGTACGCCCGGATCAGCTCGTCCGCCATGTCCTGGATGGCCTTCTTGGCGCGCGCCTTCGTCTTCTGCCAAGACGTCGAGCCGAGGCGGTGCAGGCTCGGCCGCGCGCCGTCGCCCGCGGCGTAGCGCGACACCAGCGCGAGCTGGTGCACCGGCACGTAGAGCGTGTCCTTTTCGGCGTAGGAGAGCTCGATGCAGTCCGTCTCCTGGCCGCCCAGCGTGAGGCGCTTCATGCCGCGGTAGACGCCGACGCCGTGGTCCTCGTGCACCACGAAGTCGCCCGGCTTGAGTTGCGAGAGCTCCGCGACCGAGAGCCCGCCCGTGCGCCGCATGCGTCGGCGGCGGCGCCGGTAGCGCGCGAAGATCTCGTGATCGGTGAGCAGCGAGAAGCCCGCGCTGCGCAGCGTGAATCCGGCGGAGACGAGGCCGACCCCCAGCGTGCCGTGCTCGTTGCCGAGCATCTCCCAGAGGCGGTCGCGCTGCCCGGCGTTGTCGCACAGGATGAACGGATCGAGCGCGTTCGCGGACAGCTCGGCGAGATGATTGCGCAGCTTCTCCATCGAGCGCTGCAGCGGCTCGGCCGGCTGGCAGTCCACGAGGATCGTGCGCGCCCAGCGGTCGGACTCGCCCGCGACGGCGACCGGGCCCATGAAGTCGGCGCCGCGCCGCGTCTCGAGCAGCGCCTCCCACGCGGACGCGGGCTGGTAGAGCGCCTCGGGCGGCGAGATCAGCGGATAGTGCGCCTTCGCTTCGGCGAACGCGCGCGCGACGCCGTCGTCGAGGTCGTGCGCGCGGTCGGTCAGCGCCGCCGGATCGTCCACGAGCACCACCGCGTCGGGCGGCAGGTGGTCGAGCAGCGTGCCGAGTGCGGCGTCGTAGAGCCCCGCGAAGCGTTCCATGCCCTCGTGGAAGAGGTTCGCTCCACCCTGGGCCGCCTCGTCTCCCGCATCGCGCAGCCGCTCGACGATCGCGGGCGCCTCGTGCGGCTCGACCACGATCTCGTAGCGCGGCAGCACGCGCGCCTCGCCCAGCTTCTCGAGCGAGCGCTGGGTGCCCGCGTCGAAGCGGCGCAGCGAGGCGACCGTGTCGCCGTCCAGCTCCACGCGCAGCGGCTCGGGCTGGCCGACGGGCCAGACGTCGAGGATGCCGCCACGGCGCGCGAACGTACCCACGGCTTCGACCTCGGGCAGCCGCTCGTAGCCCATGAACACCAGCCGTTCGAGCAGCGCGCGTTCGTCGATCTCCTCGTTGGCGCGCAGCACCAGCACGGCGCGCGCGAGCTTGTCGGGCCGCGGCACGCGCTGCAGCACGCCGCGCACCGTGGCGAGCACCACGCCCTTCTCGCCCGCGGCGAGGCGCGCGAGCGCGTCGAGGCGGTCGGCGGTGATCGACGGATGCGGCGACGAGGGGTCGTAGGGCAGCGCGTCGGGTTCGGGGAACGCGAGCGTCGCACCGCGGCCGCGGAAGTACTCGAGATCGTCGCGCGCGGCCTCGAACGCCTCGCCGTGCGGCACGACGTACAGCACGGGCGCGTCGATCCGTCGCTGCAGCCAGGCCGCGACGTATGCCCGCGACGAGCCGGCCAGCCCGCGCACCGCGACGCGCGGGCGCTTGCCCGCCGCGTCGGCGCGCGACCAGCCGTCGCGCACGCAGCCGAGGAGGTCGCGCAGCTCGGGGCTGCGCTCGCCGTACCCGGCCAGGCGCTCGGAAAGTTCGTCGCGGAGATAGACGTCGGGCGTGGACATGAGGCTCCAAACGCGGAAAGCCGCCGCGGGGTCTCCCACGGCGGTCGCGGCTCGATTCGGCGCCGGTTCCGGCACCGCCCTGCACGCTAACAGCGGTACTGACAGCGAACAAGCGGGGCCGGCCCTCAAGGGAATCGCCCCAGCACCGATACCTCCCACGAGCAGGTCCACACCGCTCCCGGCGCCAACCGTGCGCCGGCACGAGGGGGAATTCCATTCCATGACCGCACCGATGCGGGCCCCGGACGGCCCGCCGGAAGGCACGCCGGCGCCCGACGGGTTCGAGACGCTCGACCAGCGGCAGCGCGCGCTCGAGCGCGCCGAGGCCGAGGCCGCCGTCGCGGACGTCCTGAAGCGCGAGGAGCTGAAGGTCGCGCGGCTCGCCGCGCGCGAGCGCGCGCGGCCGTCGGCGCCGTCGCTGCGCCAGTGGCTGCTGCTCGCGCTCCTGCTCTTCAATGCCTACGTGTGGTTCGGAAAGCCGAAGTGGCTCGAGTTCAACCTGCCCCCGCCGCCGACTTACGACTACTACGTCAACGGCTGGAAGGTCGCCGTCTACCTGCAGCGCAACCGCATCGAGGAATACCGCAGCACGACGGGGCACGTGCCCAGCTCCGTGCAGCAGGCCGGGCCGCCCGTGCACGGCGTCGAGTACACGCCGCGGACGTCGGACACCTACGAGCTCCAGGCCGGCAACGGCCCGAAGCGCGTCGTGTACACCTCGTCGGATTCGGTGGCGATGCTCGTCGGGCGCTCGCTCCTGCAGGCGACACTGTCGGTCGGAGGGGTGCGATGAAGGCGTTGCGGTCCGCCGCGGGCTTCACGCTGGTCGAGGCCATGGTCGTGCTGTGCGTCGTGTCGATCCTCGTGCGCATCTCGATCCCGGCCTACGACGCGATCCGCCGCGAGGCGGTGGCGTCGCAGGCGCTCGGCGACTTCAACGCCGTCCGCGCCGGGGTCGTGGCCCAGTTCGAGGCCACGGGCAGCTATCCGGCAGACGCGCCCAGCGGCAGCATCCCCGCTGGTCTCACGGGCTTCCTGCCCGCGGGCTTTTCGTTCCGCCGGCCGGCGTACGAGCTCGACTGGGAGAACTACACCGTCCCGGACACCAGCGGGAGCGGTGTCACGCAGGGGCAGGTGCTCGCGCTCACCGTGACCGCGCACGACCCGACCACGGGGCTGCAGATCCTGCGGCAGCTCGGTGCGAACTGCTCGCACTGGTCGGTCGGCGATTCGCACACGTTCGTGATGTTCTCGAGCGTGGAGGCCGGCCGCTGAACGCGCGCGGCGCGACCCGTCGCCCTCGCGACGGGTCGCGCCGGAGCGGACCGCGTCAGACGATCGTCGGCGCGGGCGGGGCCGTCTCGCCGGCGAGCGGCGCGGACGGGGCGGGGCCGCGCAGCTGCAGGTAGCCGTGGGCCCACTGCAGGTAGCAGACGATCATCGCGGGGATGATGCCCACGCAGAGCGCCGCGAGCCCGGCCAGCTCCAGCGGCAGCATGAGCGCGAACATCCCGAGCGAACGCCACGTGTTCCCGGCCGTCATGGCGAGCGCGCCCTTCAATGCATCCACCGCGCCGGGGCCCTTCGGCTCCATGGCGAGGAACGTGGCGGGCCACGTCCGCAGCATCCACCAGATGGCGAGCGGGTAGAAGATCGCGGCGGCGCCCAGCACCGGGAGCACGAGGAACGGGTTGTGTCCGCGCGTGAACTGATCGGGATGCGAGAAGGCCTCGAGGCCGACGGCGGTGATGATCGTGACGAGGAGCGGGCTGAGGATGAGCAGTACCCCCGCCGCCTGCAGCCAGTAGACGCCGGTGACCGTCGCCCAGCGCTTGAAGCCGTCGAAGAGCGACTCGATGGTCGGGTGTTCGCCCTGGGCGAGCCGGACCACGAAGCGCGCACCGCCCGCCACGAGGGCCGGCGCGACGAGGATGCCGAAGAGGAGGTTGACGAACGGGATCATCTCGCCGACCACGATCACCACGAACAGGATCGCCGCGGCGCCGAGGCAGAGCCCGACGTGATTCTTGAACGTGTTCCATGCGGCGCCCAGCGCGTCGATGGGATGCAGCTGCCGCGGGACCGCGCCCGTTTCCGGGGGCATGTACGCCATGAGGGGTCACCCCTTCTCGTGTGGAAGCCGGCCGTCGAATCGGGGGAAGCACGCAGTCTAGTCCCGATCACGCGCGCCGCACACCGCGAACTCGCGGCGGCGCTCGTCAGCGCGGCGCGGGCGTTCCGGGCTTCGGCGCGGCCGCCGGCATGCCGATCCGCCCGAGCACGGATTCCGCGACCAGCAGCAGCAGCGCGAGCAGCGCGAACGTCGGCCAGAGTTCGCGGCCGTAGCGCGCCTCGCGCACGCGGCGCGCGAGGTCGGCGCCGGGGGCGAGCACGGCCGCGCGGCCGCGCGGGAAGCCCGCGAGCAGTTCGGCCTCGGGCGCCGGAGCGAGATCGGACTCGGCCGGGTCCGGGTTCACGGCGAACGTGCTGCGCAGTTCCTCGCCGCGATAGACGCGATAGAGACCCGGGCGCTCGAGCGGTGCCGTTTCGAGCCGCGCGGTGCCCGCACCGGGTCCGAGCGCGACCTCGCGGCCCGTCTCGTCGACCACGCGCCACGTGCCGGTGGCGGCCGGAGCGCGCCACACGTCGCCCGGCACGAACGAGCCTGCGGCGGTGCCGCGGCCGAGCACGCGCGCGCACTGGTGCACGAGCGGCAGGAACGCACCCGAGAGCGCGAAGTCGGAGCTCGCCGGATCGAGCGGGGTCGCCAGCACGATCGCGCCGGGCACCTCGAGCAGCGCCGGGTGCGCGCGGTCGAACGCGGCGAGCACGCGCGCCTTCGGGCCCGGGCGCAGCGCGCGCACGGTGGTGAAACTCGCCGCGGAGAGCGGCTCGCCCGGCCTCGCGGGGAAGCCCTCGAGGACGGGATGCCCGGCGACCTCGCGCCGCAGCCGCCACGCCGCGCCCGCGGGCGCGGCCTCGGGCGCGCCCAGCGTGCCGGCGCCCAGCTCGCGCAGCAGCGAGCCGTTCCACGCGGCGGCGTCGGCGCGCGTGCCCGGCACCAGCAGCAGCGCGCCGCCGCCGCGGACGACGTCGAGCGTCGCCTGCAGTTCGGCGGGGCCGAGCTGCTCGACGTCGCCGATCACGATCACGTCGGCGTCGGCGGCCTGCGCGGCGAGTCCCGCCGCGTCGACGGCGCGCACGTCGAGGCCCGATGCCGGCATGCCCGCCTCGAGCGCGAAGCGCAGCGCCGACGGCGGCCCGTCCTCGCGCAGCAGCACGTGCAGCGTGCCGGCGCGGCCCGCCGCGAACACGCGCCGGTTGTCGAGCGCGAGCGCGTCGTCGGGGATCAGCGCCTCGCCGCCGGCTTCGGGCGTCGCCGCGAGCGGCATGAGCGCCGACGCGCGCCCGTTCGCGGGCAGCGAGAGGTAGCCGCGGCCGAGCGCGTTGCCCGCACCGCCGCCGGGCGCGAACGCGCGCGCCTCGACCGGCAGGTCGCCGGCCGTCATCCCGAACGCCGCGCCGTCCACCGCCAGCGCGACGCCGGTGTCGGCGGGCGCGAGGGCGGCGCCGGTGAGCGCCGCGTTGGCGCGGCTGCGCGGCGTCATGGGCACGAGGTAGACGCGCGCCGCGTCCCACGGCCCGGCGGGCGCCGTGAAACGGCCCGGCGCGGCGGCGCCGTGCGCGAGGCCGGTGCGCTGGAAGTCGGAGATCCAGAAGATCTCGCGGTTGAGCGCGTGCGCCTCGCGCAGCGTGCGTGCGGCGGCTTCGAGCGCCGCCACGTGGTCGGTCGTGCCGGCGCCGGGCGCGAGCGCGTTGGCGGCGGCGCGCAGGCGGCCCGCGTCGCCGAGCGGCTTCTCGGACACCGGCCGCGGCGCGCGGTCGTAGGGCACGAGCCACATCTCGTCGCCGGGGCCCAGCGTGGCGACGAGGTCGTCGACCACGCGCCGCGCGGACGCCGTGAGCGGGCGGCCGTCGGTGCCGATCGCGCCCATGCTGCCGCTCACGTCGACGAGCGCGACGATGCTGCTCGAGCCGCCGGTGGCGCCGGCGCCGCGCTGCGACACCGGGCGGGCGAGCGCGAGCGCGAGGCAGGCGACCGCGAGCGTGCGCAGGAGCAGCAGCAGCCACTGGCGGAGTTTGAGCCGGCGCACCTCGCTCTGGTGGACCTCGGCGAGGAACTCGAGCGAGGAGAACTCGACCGGCTTGGGGCGCCGCCGCGTGAAGAGGTGGATCAGGATCGGGATCGCGGCGGCCGCGAGGCCCGCGAGGAAGAGCGGCTGGAGGAAGTTCACGCCGCGTCTCCTGCGCGGCGGCCCGCCGGGCGCGTGCTCACAGCAGCTTCGCCCGCTTCTCGAGGTACGCCAGCAGCGCGCGATCGAACGGCGTGCGCGTGTCGAGCGGCACGTAGTCCACGAGCTGCTCGCGGCAGGCGCGCTGGTAGCGGTTGCGCCACGCTTCGAGGCGTTCGCGGTAGCGCGCGCCGATCTCCCACGGCTCGGTCGTCAGCCGCTCGCCCGTCTCCAGGTCCACGAACGTCGCCGTGTCGTGGAAGGGGAACTCGATCTCGTCCGGGTCGAGCACGTGGAAGACGATCACCTCGTGGTGCCGGTGGCGGAAGTGCTGCAGGCCGGCCAGCACGTCCTCGGGCTTGTCCATCAGGTCCGAGAGCAGCACGACCAGGCCGCGGCGCTTGATGCGCTCGGCGAGCTCGTGCAGCGCCGGGCCCAGCCGCGTGCGGCCCTGGGGCTGGCCGGCGGCGAGCGTCTTGAGGAGCACGTCGAGGTGCGAGCGCACCGAGCGCGCGGGCACGAACGAGATCGGCTGCTCGGCGAACAGCAGCGCGCCGACCGCGTCCTGCTGGCCGAGCATGAGGTACGCGAGCGCCGCGGCCAGCGAGCGGGCGTACTCGAGCTTGGACAGGCTCGCGCGCGCCGACTGGAACTTCATCGAGCCCGAGAGGTCGACCAGCAGGTGGCAGCGGAGGTTCGTCTCCTCGGTGTACTGCTTCACGAGGTAGCGGTCGCTCTTGGCGAGCACCTTCCAGTCGAGGTTCTTGAGCGGGTCGCCCGGCATGTACGGCCGGTGCTCGGCGAACTCGACGCTGAAGCCGTGGAACGGCGAGCGGTGCATGCCGGCGATGAAGCCCTCGACCACGAGCCGCGCGCGCACGTCGAGATGCGCGAGGCGCGCGACGATCGCCGGATCGAGGTAGCGGCGCGCTTCGGCGCCCGCGCGCGTGCCGGTGGGGGGCGTGCTCATGCGCTCAATCCTGCCACGCCGTCCACAGCAGGGTGTCCCCTTCCTGTGGAGTCCGGTCCGCGGGAGCGAGCCCGCCGTCGGCGCCGGGATCCAGCGGCTGCACGGTCCACCGGGCGAACCCCGCGGTGCGCAGCAGCAGCTCCATCTCCGGCTTGTAGACGTAGCGCAGCTCGAACGGCGCCTGCTCGGTGCGCACGACCGTGCCCGCGGCATCCAGGAACTCGACGCGCCGCGCGACACGGCGCACCTGCTCGACGCGGTCGTCGACCGCGTGATCGATCACGCGCACGCGCCCGGTGCCGGCCGGGTCCGCGACCTCCTTGGCCAGCTTCTCGCCCGCCGCCCAGTCGATCAGCGCCTGCGCCTTGGGATGGAACACCGCGATCGCCAGCCGGCCTCCCGGCGCGAGGTGCGCGCGGCAGCGCTGCAGCGTCGCGAGCTGGTCGGCCTGCGTGAGGTTGTGGAGGAACGAGTTGAAGCCCACGAACACGAGCGCGTACCGCCGCGACAGCTCGAACGTGCGCATGTCGGCGCAGCGGACGTCGGCCGCGAGCCCGCGCGCGGCGAGCTTCGCGCGCAGGCCGTCGAGCATGGCCGGCGCCAGGTCGATGCCGTCCACGTCGGCGCCCGCTTCGCGCGCGGGCACGAGCAGCCGGCCGTTCCCGCAGCAGACTTCGAGCACCGGGCCGCCCGCCTCGCGGGCGAGCCGCGCGAAGAACGGCACGTCGGCGACGAGATCGCCGTAGATGGCGTCGTACAGCGCGCTGTCGCGATAGAGCGGTTCGCTCATGCGGTCCTGCGCGCGCGCGCCTTCCAGATCCAGTAGACCGGGAAGCCCGTCGCGGCGATCAGCACGCCGGCCATGGCGCGCGGGATCGGCGTGCCGGGGATGGCGCCGCTGTTCGTGAAGTCGCTCCAGATGATGATGCCCGTCACGGCGAGGAACACGATCGGCACGATCGGGTAGAGCGGCGTGCGGTAGCTCGCGCGCTCCTGCTGCCCGCGCGCTTCGCGGGCGCGCTGGACGAAGATCGTCGCCGTGGTGACGGCGTAGAACGCCCATGAGGTGGTGACGAACCAGCCCGAGACGTCCTCGAACCCGCCCGCGGCCCAGAGCCACACGCACGAGAGCACCGCCTGCAGCCACAGCGCCGTCGTCGGCGTCTCGCGCTTGCGGTCGAGCGCCGCGAGCGGCTTCCACAGCAGGCCGTCGGCCGCCGCGGCCTGCGTCACGCGCGGCCCGGTGAGGATGGCGCCGTTGGTCGTGCCGAACGTCGACACCGCGACCAGCACCGCGAGCGCGCGCATGCCCCAGTCGCCGAGCAGGCGGTGGATCGTCTCGGAGCCGACCGCCTCGTAGCCCGCGACCTCGTTGGGCGAAAGCACGTGGTAGTAGGCGAAGTTGGTCACGACGTAGACCGCGATCACGAGCCATGTCCCACCGAGGATCGCGATCGGCATGGTGCGCTGCGGGTCGATCACCTCGCCGGCCACGTACGTGGAGTCGGTCCAGCCGTCGTAGGCGAACAGGATCGTGATCATGGAGAGCGCGAACGCGAGCAGCAGCGGGTGGCCCGCGTTGCCGGCCGTCTTCGCGGTCTCGAGCGGCGTCGCCGGGTGCGTCGCGGGCAGCGTGAACGCGAGCACGCAGAGCGCCGCGATGCCGATCACCTTGGCGGTGGTGAAGACCGACTGCGTGCCGGCGCCCTCCTTCACGCCCAGCCCGTTGACGAACGTCAGCAGGAAGATCGCGGCGCAGCCGACGGGCAGCTCGGCCGCGTGCCCGACCCCCAGCACCTGGCAGAAGTAGAGCGCGAACACGCTGGTGATCGACGCGATCACGGTCGGCTTGATCACCCACAGGTTCGCCCAGCCGAACACGAAGCCCCACGCGTCGCCGAAGCCCTCGCGGATGAACACGTAGAGCCCGCCGGTCCTGGGGTGCCGCACGGCGAGCTCGGTCAGCACGAGCGAGCCGCAGATCGAGAGGATGCCGCCCACGATCCACGCCAGGATCACCGGCCCGAAGCCCGGCAGCTCCTGCGCCACGGTGTGCGGCGAGCGGAAGATGCCCGAGCCGACGATGTTGCCGACGGTGATCGCGGTCGCGGCGTACAGCCCGATCTGGCGGCGCAGCGCGGGAGCGCTCATGCGGGGCCTCGCGGGTGGAACGGCGGTCGCCGCGCGTTACGCGGCCGGGATCGTCTTCAGCAGGTCGGCGACGATGCGGTCCGGCTTCACGCCTTCGGCTTCGGCGGTGAAGTTGGTGACGATGCGGTGGCGGAGCACCGACGGCGCGACCGCCTGCACGTCCTCGATCCCGGGCGCGAAGCGGCCGCGCAGCACCGCGCGCGTCTTGGCGCCGAGCACCAGGTACTGCGAGGCGCGCGGACCCGCGCCCCAGCTCACCCACTGCTTCACGAAGTCCGGCGCGCCGTCGCGACCGCGCGTCGCGCGTGCGAGCTGCACGGCGTAGCGCACGACGTGCTCGGTGACCGGCACGCGGCGCACGAGCTGCTGCAGCGCGAGGATGTCGGCCGCGCCCAGCACGCGCTCGATCTTCGGCGCGTAGGCCGAGGTCGTGGAGGCGACGATGCTCTCCTCCTCGGACTGGCTCGGGTAGTCGACCTGCACGTTGTACATGAAGCGGTCGAGCTGCGCCTCGGGCAGCGGGTAGGTGCCCTCAAGCTCGATCGGGTTCTGCGTCGCGAGCACGAAGAAGGGCGGCGGCAGCTGGAACGTCTGCCCGCCCGCGGTCACCTCGCGCTCCTGCATGGCCTGCAGCAGCGCCGCCTGCGTCTTGGGCGGCGTGCGGTTGATCTCGTCGGCGAGCACGACGTTGGCGAACACGGGGCCGCGGATGAAGCGCATCGCGCGCTTCCCGGTCGTCGCGTCCTCCTCGAGGATGTCGGTGCCGGTGATGTCGCTCGGCATCAGGTCGGGCGTGAACTGGATGCGCGAGAACTGGAGGTCGAGCACGCGCGCGAGGCTCGAGACGAGCAGCGTCTTGGCGAGGCCCGGCACGCCGACCAGCAGCACGTGGCCGCCGGCGAAGAGCGCCGTGAGCAGGTGGTCCACGACCTCGTCCTGTCCGACGATCGCCTTGCGGAGTTCGGCGAGGATGCGTTCGCGCGCCTGGGTCAGCTGCTGGACGGCCTGGAGATCGTTCGCGTCGCTCACTCGCGCCTCGGGAGGGATGCCCGTTCGGGCTGGTGCGGCGGGGCCGGAATGCGACCGGACGCTCCGCCGTGCGTCATCGTGGCCCACGAGGGTACACCGGGGCTTTCGCGCGCTTCAATCACCGTGCGCGCGTCCGGACCGCGTCCGTCGCGTGCGCCCCGGCGCCGGGACGTCAGCGCCGTGTCACGCGCACCAGGCGCACGCGCGAGGCGGCCCCGGCCGGCTCGACCCAGGCGGCCAGCGCGTGGTTCGCGCCCGCGACGGCCAGGGCCGGCGCGCTCGCGTTCGCGCCCAGCAACAGCCAGGGCGACGCGGTGCCGTCGTCGGCGAGGGTGCGGAGCGCGAAGGTCCGACGGCCGTCCTTCGTGCGGCCGAGCACGCCGGCGAGCGTGACCGGTCCGAACGCGGCGAGCTGCGGGTGCTGCGCCTCGGCGAGGCCGTCGCCGAGCGGCTGTGGCGAGCCGGTGGCGTCGGCGTCGCCCCGCCACGTCGCGGCGTAGACGCCCGGCGCCGCGCCGGCGCCCGTGAACCACGCGATCCAGCCGCCGCCGCGCCGGAACGAGATCGCCGGGCCCGTCGACGGGCAGCCGGCGAGCTTCCAGCGGTCGGCGGAGACCAGCGTGTCGGTGCGGAACGTGACGCCGCCGTCGCGCGAGATCGCGAGCCGCGGGTCGCGGAGGCTGTCGCGTTCGCCGCGGTACGCGAGCGCCACGAGCCCGCCGTCGCTCGCCACGAGCCCGGGCCGGCAGCACGGGCACGCGGCGTCGGTGACGCGCTGCTCGGCGCTCCAGCGCTCGCCGCCGTCGTCGCTGCTCGCGGCGTAGATCGAGGCGCGGAACGGTTCCGGGCCCGAGGCGGGATCGGCGTCGCGGCCGTCCACCCACGCCGCGCTCACGCGGCCGCCGGGCGTCGCGTGCAGCACGAGGAAGCCGTGGTACGCGGACCCCGGGCGGTCGCGGTCGTGGTTGAGGAACACTTCGGGGCCGAACGACGCGCCGTCGTCCCCGCTCGCGCGCACGACGATGTCGTCCGCCATCTGCCCCGTGTCGCGTGCGCTCGCCCAGCCCACGACCAGCCGTCCGCCTGCGACCCACGCGAGCACCGGCCGGCTCTCGGGGTACGAACTCACCTTGCCGGCGCGCGCGTTGAGCCGCTGCGGCGCCCCGAAGTGCGCGCCCGAATCCGCCGAGAGCGCGAGCCAGAGATCGGCGCCCGCGTCGCCGCGCGTCACGTACGCGAGCGCGACGCGCCCGCGTGCGTCGGCGGCGAGCGAGGGCTCGAACGCCGGCGCGTTCGCGAGGAACGCCGGTGTCACCTCGCGCACGGACGACCACTCCGGCGGCGCGGCGGCCGGCGAACAGCCGGCGAGCGCGGCGGTGAGGACGAGCGGAACGAGGCGGCGGGCGTTCACGGGCGGGCTCTCCGGGCCATGACCTACGAGCCGAGCTTCACGACGCGTACGGTGCGCGATTCCGTCCCTCCGCGCCAGCGGACGAAATAGAGCCCCGGCCGCGCCACGCGGCCGTCGCCGTCACGGCCGTCCCAGCGCGCGTCGCCCGCGCCGGCGCGGAACGCGCGCACCACGCGGCCCGTGGCGTCGAGCACGCGCACCTCGCCCGCGGCCGGCAGCCGCAGGACGAGCGCGTCGCGGAACGGGCTCGGCCCCGCGACCAGGGTCGCCGGCGGCGGTACCGACTCCGGGGCGCGCAGCGAGTCGCGCACGACGGGCCCCAGCACGCTGAAGCCGAAGCGCACGTACTCCGGCGGCAGCGGGATCCAGGTTTCCGGGCAGGTCGCGCACGTGTCGCGGTCGGCGCGGTAGAGCCAGCCGCGCAGCGTGAACGTGCGGTTCGTGCGCGCGATCACCTGCGCGGTCGGCGCGAACCACGGCAGCTGGTAGTCGCCGCGCGCGGCCAGTGTGCCGCCGACGCGCACCCACACGCGCACCGAATCGCCCCATGCGAACGAGTCCGGCAGGGTCACCGTGGCCGTCGCGGCCCAGCGCTGCGCGGGCAGCGCGCCGCTCCAGCGGTCGAGCGTTCCCGGGCCGCTCTCGCCGATCACCAGCGTGTCGGCCGTGGTGTCGGGGGCGAACGCCTGCGCCGCGACCTCGTCGTGCCACAGGCCGAAGCGCGCCGGCACGGCGGCGAGCGCGGCGCCGACGTCGAGCCGGCCCCAGCCCGTCTTCGCGTCGGGGCCCGGCGTACCGATGTCGTGTGCGCTCTCGCGCAGGACGTGCTGGATGTCCGTGTCGGCGAGGTCGGGGCGCATGCTCGCGAGCAGCCCGATCGCGCCGGTCACGACCGGCGCCGCGTACGACGTGCCGGCGACCGGCACGTAGCCGTCGTAGCTCGCGCCGTTGGTGCTGGGATACGTCATCCATGGCGCCCACATGTCGGTGCCGGGCGCGACGAGGTCGAGCCCGGGACCGTACGAGGACCACACCGTGCGCGCGTCGTTCTCGTCGCTCGCGCCGACCTGCACGCAGAGCCCGTCCACGGCGTAGGCCGCCGGGTACTGCGGCTGGGTCGCGAAGATGCCCGCGCCCTTGTTGCCCGCGGCGACCACCACCACGCAGCCGCGCACGATCGCGTAGCCCAGCGCGAGCCGCTCGAGCCGGCTCGAGCCGGTCCCGGCGAACGAAAGATTCATGGCGCGCGCGCCCACGTCGGTGGCGTGCAGAATCGCGCGTGCGATGTCGAACGACGACGCTTCGCCCGAGTGCCCGGGCGCGATCTTGATCGGCACGATGCGGCAGCCCGCCGACGTGAACCCGTCGCCGCCGCACACGCCCGCGACGCCGCGCCCCGAGAAGTGCGGGCCGTCGTTGGTGCGCGCGGCCGCGATGCCCGCGACCGGGGTGCCGTGCCCGAACGAATCGCCCACCGCCGCGACCGGCTCGCCCGTGACGTTGAGCGCGTCGACGATGCGCGGCGAGCCGTCGGCGAGCGCGCCGCCCAGCTCGGGTTGCGCCGGGTCGATTCCCGTGTCGGCGATCGCGAGCTTGATCCGTTCGTCGCCGGTGGTGACGCGCCAGGCCTCGACGACGTGCGCGTCGGCGCGCGCGAGCCCGCCGTAGGGACTGCCGCCCGCGAGCCCGAGGTTCCAGAGGAACCACTGGTGCCCGTCGCGCAACAGCGACTCGCCGGGCAGCGTGTCGAGCGGCGCCGCTTCGACGGTGCGCGTGCGCAGCGGCTCGGCCCAGTCGGCGAGCCCGCGCGCGACCAGCGCGCGCACGGCGTCCGCGGCGCCGGTGTCGGCGGGCGCTTCGACGAGCACGATCCGCTCGGGCGCGAACCCCTCCGGCAGCGGTTGCGGGTGCGCCGACGCCGCCGGCGCGGGCAGCGCGTCGAGGAACGCGCGGCGCGGCACCATGCCCAGCGCGGCGAGCCGCGGCGCCGCGGCCGCGAGCGCCGCGGCGTCGGGGCGCGACGCGCGCAGCCGTGCGGTGCCGCGTGCGGGTGCGGGAGCGGCCGTGGGTGCGGGCGCCAGTTGCGCGACGATCCACGCCGCGCGCGCGGGCGGCGCCGGCGCGAGGGCGAGGGTCAGCGCGAGCAGGGGGCCGAGAAGACGGAACGAGCGGCGCATGACGGATTCCCGGGGGGCGCGTGACGCGGGGGCGACGGACGAAAGCCTAGCCGTTCGCACCACGGTCCCGCCACGGGCACGAGGGTGTCGCCCGCGACGCCGCCGGCGTCAGGGGGCGCTCTCGAAGCGCGTGCGGGCCCCGTTCGAGAGCCGGACTTCGTCGATGGCGCCGGTGAAGTTGTAGTACGAGTGGGCGATCGTGTTGGGGTCCACGCGCAGGTCGCCGCCGTACGAAGTCAGCAGCCGGGTGTCGAACGCGTCGCCGATCGTGAGCGGCGCGTCGCTCGCGCGCATGGGCGCCGTGGTCGCCATCGTGACGTCGAGCCGCCCGGCGACGTAGAGACGCATCACGTCGCCGTCGAGGGTCGCCGCCACGTGCACCCAGCGCCCGAGCGGCAGCTCGGTGATCGATTGCACCGCGTGCAGGCCGCCCGCGCCCACCGGCTGGTAGCCGAAGACGAGGTGGAGCGGCGCCGCGAGGCCCGTGAGCGGGCGGAACCAGCCGGGCGCCGCGGCCGGGATCGACGGCGGTGCGAGGTTCAGGCCCGTCACGCCGAGCACCCACTCCTGCTGCCCCGGCACCGGCGTCCAGCGCGCGGCGATCACGGACATCTCGTACTGCGAGAGGCTGTCGACGCGGACCCACGCCTCGATCGTGAACGACGACGGCGTCTCGAGCGCGGGGTTGTAGGGCACGACCACCCACGAGTCGAGCGCGTGATGCAGCAGCCGCGCGCTGCGGAAGCGGCCGAAGTCGGTGCGCGTGTCGAGCCCGGCCACGCCGTCGAGCCGGAACGGGCCCGAGTCCGCGGCGTGCGTGCCGCCGTTCTCGTCGAGGTGCCACAGCGCTCGCGTGAGCGAATCGGCGAGCGGCGCCGTGGACTCGGCCGCCGGCACGCGCGGCCGCGCGGCCGGCCCGTGCGCCGCGCAGCCCACGAGCACGCCGGCGCACGCCACGAGCAGCGCCACGAGGGCGCGCCGCGCGCTCACGGCCGCGCTCCGGTGCCGCGCAGGCGTTCGCGCACGGCCGCGACGCCCGCGTCGTCGTGGAGCTTCGCGAACAGCTGCTCCATGCGTTCGAGCGTCTCGCGATCGGGCACCTCGCCGACGATCGGCCGCCACAGTGCCGCCGCTCCCGCCTCGTCGCCCGAGCGCAGCGCGACCCAGCCCAGCCCGGCGCGCGTGCGCGGATCGCCCGGGACCATGCGTTCGACCGCTTCGTACGCCGCGCGCGCTTCGGCGAGGCGATCCAGGTGCACCAGGTTGTCCGCGAGCATGACCTGCACCTCCGGGGCGTTCGGGACGAGCCGCACCGCCTGTTCGAGCCAGGGCTGGGCCTCCGCCCAGCGGCCGTGCTGCTGCGCATCGTCGGCCGCGACGAGGCGCGAGCGCCAGTCGGTCGCGTTCACCTGGAGCATCGCCCGCGCGCGGTGCACGGCGAGCGCGGCCGGGTCGCCCGCCCACGCGGGGGCGGCGCCGAAGCCGGGGCCGATCTCGTAGAGCACGGCCGGGTTCCCGGCGCTCGTCGCACGTACGGCGAGCCCGGGCGCGGCGGACGTCGTGTCGAGCAGCCAGGCGAGCTCGGGGCGCATCTCGGCCTCCGGCCAGGAGAAGTAGAGCCAGCGCACGCCGTCGCGGCGGGCGCGATCCGCGAGGGCGGGCAGCGAGTCGACGAACGGGAACGCGGTCGCCTCGAGCCCCGCGTACCACGCGAAGTGCGGTTTCCGGGCATACACCCGCTCGCCCGGCCGGGTCCACGCTTTCGCGCGCTCGCCGAGCACGCGCGCCTCGACCGGGAGCTGAGAGAGCGCACGCCGCTGCACCCGCACGCTGGTCCGCAGCGCGGGCACCAGCAGCGCCGCCAGCAGCACCAGCCCGACGACCGCACCCTGGGCCGGCCGCGCCGCGCTCGCCCGCGCCCGCGAGGTGACCGCGAGCGCGCCCAGCGCCGCCCACGCCGGCAGGATCGCGAGCGAGTAGCGCTCGGAATGGAACGCGGGCACCAGCGCGAGGAACGCGAGCGCCAGCGCCAGCCACGCGCCACGGAGCCGCGCGAGCGTGCCGTCGCGCGCACCCAGCACCACGCCGGCCACGGCCGCGAGCGCGAGCGGCGCGCCCGCCACGGCCAGGGCGTCGAGGCGCAGGTGGTCCCCGACGTTGAACAACACCCGCCCGATCACCGCGGCGGGATCGCGCGCGAGCACCGAGAACGGCGTCGGGAACTGCGGCTCCATCGTGCGCTCGTAGACGTCCCACGGGATGCCGTTCGCGCGCGCGAACACCTCGTACGCGATGTTGTGGTGCAGCATGAACCGCATGTGCACGCCCGACGCGAGCGAGACCGCGACCCACGGCAGCACGGGCGCGAGGAACCCGCCCGCGAACGCGAGCGCCGCGGCGCGCCGCTCGTGCGGCTCGGTCGCGGTCCAGCCGGCGAGCAGCGCGATCACGCCCGCGGGCAGCAGCGACACGGCGCTGTAGCGCGTGAGGAACGCGAGCCCGGCGACGAGCCCCGCGAGCGCGGCACGCCGTCGCGGTGCGCGCCCGGCGAGCAGCAGCGCGAGGGCGCCGGCCTGCAGCGCGAGCGCGAGTGCGTCGGTGGTCGCGGCCCATGCGTAGCGGAAGCACTGGGCCTGGGTCGCGAGCAGCAGCGCCGTCGCGAGGCCCGCGAGCGGACCGGCGTGCGTGCGCACGATGCGGGCCCAGAGCCAGAGGCTCGCGGCCATGGCGACGAGCGAGACCAGCTGGGCCGCGAGGAAGAGGTCGCGCACCACGAATCCCACCGCCGCGAGCACGAACTCGAACACCGGGCCCACGACGGCGTAGCGAGCGGGATCGAGCCGCCCGTGCTGGAGCGCGCGCGCGCCGGGGCCGTAGGCGCCGTAGAAGTCGGACTCCGTGAACACGTCGCCGATGCGGTGCGGCCCCAGCACCATCGCCAGCGCCGTCGCGGCGAAAATCGCGACCACGGCGGCCGTGGCGAGCTCGGCTCCGCGCGCGGGCACGAGCGGGCCGGGCGTGGACGCGGGGCGCGCGGCGGGCGGTGCGGGACGTGCGGGTGAGCGGCGCGGCGTGCGGCTCACCGGCGGGACCCGCGGCGGAAGTCGGGGATCATGGAGCGGCGATTCTAGCCCGGCGGCTTCGCGCCGTGCGAGGGATGGCGCGTCGCACGCACCGGCGGGCGAGCCGCGATCCGCCACAAACGGACGCGGCGGCGAGGATGTAGATCCTCGCCGCCGTCCCCAGGTGGGGAGCAAAGGGGCTCAGTTCGTCCGTGGCGTCGCGCCCGTGGGGACAAGCGCGAGCCGAGAAGTTGCGTTACTTGCGACGGCCGCGCGCCGCCGCGCCGAGAGCGATGAGGCCCATCGAGGCCAGCGCCATCGTGCCGGGCTCGGGGACCGGGCGGGCAGGATTGTCACCGCCACGGCGGCGATCGACCTGCACCGGGTCGATGTTCTGCGAGTTCCCGGAGAACGGCAGGTCGGTCGCCTGGGCGATACCCACCGTCATCAGGGAGACGATCGCGAAGAGGATCAGTTTCTTCATTGGAGTTGCGCTCCTCTTGGGGCTTGGAGAGAGGCAAGGGGGGTCGTTTATGGTTACCTGCTAGCTAGAGCAATCCCCGGGCCAGTACCCGATCCGATCGCCCAACCGGCTCTCGGGCAACGGACAGCAGCCTCGGAGCGGTCCCCGTGCTCCGTTCGGAGGCGGCCCGAATCCGAAGAAGTGTCGTCCGGACCGACACCCACCACCCGAAAGGAGCCGCCCCTGACCGCCTCGATCCCGCCCCCCGCGGGTCTCTGCGAGACGTGCCGCCACGCGCGGCTCGTGCGCACGCCACGCAGCGTTTTCCGGCTCTGCGAGCGGTCCCGGGACGATCCCGCCTATCCTCGCTATCCCCGGCTCCCGGTGCGCGAGTGCCCCGGGCACGAGCCCGCCCCGAACGACGAGACCCCGTCCGGCTGAGCGCCGGACGGGGTCTCGCGTTCGTCGGTCGAGGCTATGGCAGGACCACGAGGCGCGACGTGGTGCGCAGGCCCTGCGTCTCGAAGCGGACGAAGTAGAGGCCCGCCGCGACCGGCCGGCCGCCGTCATCCTGGGTGTTCCAGCGCACGGCGTGGCGGCCTTCACCCACGAATCCGTTCGCCAGGCTGGCCACGCGCCGGCCGCCGAGGTCGTAGATGCCGAGCGAGACGTGCGCCGCGGACGGCAGCTCGTAGGCGAGCTGCGTGCCGCCGTGCAGCGGGTTCGGCGACGGCGGCAGGAAGCGCAGCGCGAAACGCTCGGAGCCGACGCCGGTGCTGCCCGCGCTGACGTGCGCGCGCAGGGTCACGGCGAGCGGCGAGAGCGCGGTCGCACCAGGCAGCGCCTCGTCGCTGGTCGCGAACGCGAGCGTGGCCTCGTACGTGGAGTCGCCGGGCGCGGCGGTGTCGTCGAAGTGCACCGTCCACGTCTGGCCGACGCCGCCCAGCGTCGCGGGCGAGAAGGCGCCCACGAGCGTGAAGCGCGGATCGCCGGTGATCACGGCGCCCGTGACCGCGAGCTTCGCCTGCAGCGCGTTCCAGCCCTGGTCGTGCACGCGCACGTCGCCGTCGGCGAAGCTGCCGACCTCGTGGTCGCCGAAGTCGAGCGTGTCGGCCGCGATCACGGTCGCGGAATCGAGCGACGGCACCGCGTGCGCGAGCACGCGGCCCGAGAGCTGCACGACCTTGCTCGTGGTGTCGTTGTCGTTGCTCGCCATCGTCAGCGTGCCCGTGAAGACGCCGGGCGTGCTCGCGTCCATGCCGATCGCGTGCAGGTTCGCGCCTGCGCCGGCCACGGCGCTGAAGTTGCCCGCGGGCGCGGTGAAGGCCCCGGTCGCCGCCAGCGTGTAGTTGAGCGGGGCGGCTGGGACGACCGCGACGTTGCTCACCGCGAAGTCCTGCGTGGTCGTGGCACCCACGATCTCGTCCCCGAACGCCAGCTGCGAGGCGACCGAGTACCTCGCCGGCAGGCGCAGCGTGATCATGACCGGGATGTGATCGGCCGCGTCGTGCAGGGCGTCGGCGACGTACATGGGCACGGCGTTGTTGAAGCCGAGGCCGTTGATGTCGGTGTTGGTGTGGAAACCGTCGTTGCCGAACGTCGTGTAGGTGGTGAGCGAGAGCGCGTTCGGGTTGGTCATCGAGCTCGAGAGCAGCATGAGATCGAAGCGGTCGTCCATGCCGCCGCCGGACTGACCCGTCACGGTGCACGTCTGGCACGGGCACTGGGTGAAGTACGGCCCCACCGAGCCGCCGTTGTGCCAGAGCGAGGGCAGCACGAGCGGATCGAGGCCGCGGCCGTTGTTGTTCGCCTGCGACTCCGTGAGCCGCTGGTAACCGCGCTCGAGGCCGCCCTGGAAGTTGCAGTCGCCGCCCACCACGAAGTTCGGGCCGACGACCGTGGTCACCGTGTTGTTGATCTGCGTGCGCAGGCTCGTGCACTCGTCGCCGCGGCGCGTCGAGTCGGCCGCGGTGGTGCCGGCCTTCAGGTGCAGCGAGTAGAGGCGGAACCACGCCGAGTTCTTCACGTAGCCGACCGGCTTCACGACGCCGACGGCGACGAGCCGCGGACCGCCGGTGCCGAGCGAGACGAAGTTGGACATCGTGCAGACGCTGGTCTTCCAGAAGAACGCGCCGCCCTCGCCCGAGCTGAGGTTGAACCACGGGCTGCCGGCCCACTGCCCGGGCTGGATCACGCCGAGCACGTTGAGGAGGAACGAGTCGCGCGCGGTCGCGGAGTTCATCTCCTGGACCATGATCACATCCGGGTCCAGCGCGGTCATGACCGTGCGGAAGTTGCCCTGGCGCGCGGTGATGTAGGGCGACGGCAGCCCCGGGCCCTCGCCCGGGTTCTCGTAGCCCATCAGGTTGTAGGTCGCCACCTTGAGCGCGTGCGCGGGTGGGGCGGCGAACGCGAGCAGCGCCAGGAGCGCGGCGGCGCACGTCACGCGGAACGTCGAGCGAATGGTCACGGATCCCCCGAAAGAACGGCGGGCGGCCTCGGTTCCGGGGCCGCCCGCATGGTGATTACTTCACGACCGCGAGCCGGACCGACTGCGGGTCCGCACCCGGAGCGACCAGGCGCACGAAATACAGGCCCGCGCGCGCGACGGAGCCACCTTCGGTGACGCCGTTCCAGCTCGCGGTGTAGCGGCCGGGCTCGAGCGCGCCGCGGAGCAGCGTGGCGGCACGGCGGCCGTTGACGTCGAACACGTCCAGTCGCACGTCACCCCCGCGCGCCACGTCGAAGCGAAGCGTGCTGGAGCCGTGCAGCGGGTTCGGGTACGGCGAGAAGAGCAGCGTGCGCGTCGGCTTCGCGTCGGCGACCGCCGTCGTGCCGGAGCCCTGCAGCGTGGCGCGCAGCGTCACGCTCGGGCCCGCGAGCGCCGTGGCGCCCGGGAGCGGTTCGTCCGCGCAGCCGAACGCCAGCGTCGCGGTGTACTCGGAGTCGGCCGTGGCATTGGTGGGGTCGAACGCCACCGACCACGTCTGGCCGACGCCCGCGAGCGTCGCCGGGGCGAACGGGGCGACGAGCGAGAAGTGGCCGTCGCCGCCGGTGATCGTCGCCGCGTCGACCAGCAGCTGCGCCTGCAGCGCGTCCCAGCCCAGGTCGTGCAGCCGCACGTCCAGCGGGGTGAACGACGGCGCATCGTGCGTGCCGAAGGCGAGCTCGCCCGTGGGGGTCGCGACGAGCGAATCGAGCGATGCGACCGCGTGGCGCAGGACCGCCCCCGAGAGCGCGATCGAGGTGCTGAACGCATCGACCGCGTTGGAGCTGACGACGAGGTTGCCGGCCTTCGCGCCGGGCGTCGACGTGTCCATCGCGAGGCCGTCCACCGAGCTTGCGCCGGCCGCGAGCACGATCGTGCCCGCGGGCGCCGAGAAGCCGGCGGGCGCGGCATACGAGTACTGGAGCGCCTCGCCCGGCGCCGCGACCCCGTTCGTGACCGACAGCGACTGCGCCGCGGGCGCGCCCGTGATGACGGTGCCGAACGCGATCGGGCTCGTCGTCGCCGAGAAGATCGCGGGCAGCCGCAGGTCGACGCGCACCGGCATGTGATCGCTGGAGCCGTGCAGCGCGGCCGCGTAGGTCGCGCCCTCGGGGATCGTGGGCGGGTCCATGATGCTGTTGTTGTGGTGCAGGCCGTCGTTGCCGACCGTCGCGTAGCTGCCCGGCACGAGTTCGAGCCCGGCGCCGTCGTTGAACGCGTACGTGGGCAGGATCAGGTCGAAGCGGTCGTCGAGGCCGCCGGTGGCCGCGCCGCTGGCGCAGCCCGTGTCGCCGGTCTTGCACGGCGACTGCGTCCACGCGATCTGCATGGACGTGTTGTCCTGCCAGGTCACATTTTCGAGCCCGAGCGGGTCGTAGAGGCGGCCGATGTTGTTGACCTGGTTCTCGACCAGCTTCTGCATGCCGCCTTCGAGGCCGGTGTAGAAGTTGTAGTCGCCCATCACCAGCACGTGCGTGCCCGCGGGCAGCAGGTTCAGGCTGTCGCGGAGGCCGGTCGCTTCGGCAAGGCGCTGCGCGACGTTGGTCGAGCCGGTCGAGGCCTTCAGGTGCACGGCGTAGACGTCGAACTCGGCCGCGTCGGAGCTGTAGCCGACGGGCTTGAAGCGGTAGACGTTGATCTGGCGGAGCAGGTTCGCCGCGTTGGGCCAGAACGCACGCTGGCCGAGGAACTGGACCTTGGCGGGCTTGTAGAACATCGCCGCCTGCGTGTCTCCGGCCGGCACGAACGTCGCGGCGGCCCATTGTCCGGGCTCCATCGTGTTCAAGCTGCCCACGAACTCGTTGACGCCCGCCTGCGACACCTGCTCCTCGGTCACCAGGATGTCGACGCCCAGCGGCGCGAGCACCGTCCGGTAGAGCGGGTCACGCGCCGGGCCCGTGTTGCCCGGGTAGTTCAAGACGTTCCAGTCGACGACGCGCAGCGCGTGCGCGGGCGCCGCGAGAATCAGCAACGCGAGAATCGCCGCGAAACGCGCGGCGTTCCGGAATGGCTCGGGGGCCATGGAGAACTCCTAGCAGGTTGCGGTTCTGGCCGGGGGTGCCCGCTCGCCCGGGGGGAAGGCGCGAACGGGACCCGAGCCGGGTACCGACATGTGTATTGGTGCCACGTCAATGTTAGAACGGGTCGAGTCGGAAGCGCCAGAGGCTTCCTGCAACGCGTCTCGCAACACGCACGGGAATCCCGGCAAGTGGCGGAAAAATCGGTCTCGCCCTCAAACCCGGGACCGGGCATTCCGATAATCCGGACGTGACCCTGCGAACCCGCACCCCCGCGCCCGAGTCCGTCCTGCTTTCCGACGTGTTCTCGGCGCTTTCGTTCGCCCTCGATCTCACCGAGGGGCAGCCGATGGGCCATGCGCTGCGCACGTGCCTGGTCGCGCAGACGATCGGCGAACGGCTCGGGCTCACGCTCGCGCAGCAGCGCGACCTCTACTACGCCGCGCTCCTCAAGGACGTCGGCTGCTCGAGCAACGCGGCGCAGCTCTTCACGCTCTTCGGCGGCGACGAACGGATCGCCAAGGGCGCGCGCATGCGCGTCGACTGGACCAACTACTTCCGCGCCGCGTTCTACGCGATGGCACACGTGGCGCCGGCGGCGTCGTGGTTCGAGCGAGCGGCGCGCGTGGCGCGCATCGGCCGCGGCGGGCCGAAGCTCGCGAAGGAGCTCGTCGAGACGCGCTGCGAGCGCGGTGCGGCGATCGTCGGCCAGCTCGGGCTCGGCGCGGGCGCGGCGGACGCCGTGCGCGCGCTCGACGAGCACTGGGACGGGCGCGGGCAGCCGCGTGGGTTGCGCGGCGACGAGATCCCGATCGTGGCGCGCATACTCACGCTCGCGCAGACGCTCGAGGTCTTCGCCGTGCGTGACGGCGAGACGCAGGCGCTGGCGCTGGTGCGGCGGCGCGCGGGGCGCTGGTTCGATCCGGTCGTGGTCGCCGCGTGCGAGGGCATCGAGGCGCCGCTGGCGCGCTGGCGTTCGCTGTCGACGCGCGAGCTGCAGGAGGCGGTCGTCGCTGCCGAGCCGGGCGGTGCGGCGCTGCTCGCGGGCACGCGCCTGATGGACCGGATCGCCCAGGTGTTCGCTGAGGTCGTCGACGCCAAGTCCCCCTTCACCGGCGCGCACTCGCAGCGGACCACGCAGCTCGCCGTCAGCATCGGGCACCAGCTCGGCTGGCCCGAGGCGGACATCGCCGAACTGCGCCGGGCGGGCCTGCTGCACGACCTGGGCAAGCTCACCGTGCCCAACTCGATCCTCGACAAGCCCGCGCCGCTGACGCCGTCGGAGTGGGAAGTGATGCGCATGCACTCGTACTACACCGAGCGCATCCTCGAGCACGTGCGCGGGTTCGAATGGCTCGCCTTCGCGAGCGCCTCGCACCACGAGCGGTTGGACGGCGGCGGCTACTGCCGCGGCCTGCGCGGCGCGCAGGTGCCGGAGCTTTCGCGGGTGCTCGCCGTCGCGGACATCTACGACGCGCTGAGCACGCGGCGGCCATACCGGCCGGCGCTCGAGTCGGAGCAGGTGCTGTCGATCCTCGAGCGGGACCGCAATGTGGGGCTCTGCCCCGTGGCGCTCGACGGACTCGCCGTGGCGATCGGCCGCAGTGGTGCGGCGCCCGGCGCGGCGGCCGAAGGACTGGACCGCGCGGCCTGAGCCGCAGCGCGCTCAGGGCAGGAAGTAGAACGCCACCGCGAGCACGAGGTAGACCGCGAGCAGCATCGCGCCCTCGAGCCAGTTGGATTCGCCGTCGGCGGCGACCAGGTTCGCGACCACGGTGGCGACCATCACCGCCAGCACCTCGAACGGCGAGAACAGCAGGTCCATCGCCCGTCCGGCCATGAGGCGCGACGCGAACACGAGCAGCGGCGCGACGAACAGCGCGATCTGGATGCTGGAGCCGATCGCGATGTTGAACGCGAGGTCCATCTGGTTCTTCATCGCGACCGTCACCGCGGTGGAGTGCTCGGCGGCGTTGCCCACGATCGCGACCACGATCACGCCCACGAACACCTCGGTGAACCCGAGCGCGTGCGAGGCGCCCTCGACCGCGCCGACCAGCAGCTCGCTCATCCACGCGACCAGCGCGGTGGCGACGAGCAGGGTGACGACCGCGCGGCCGACCGGCCCCGCGGGCGCGGCGTGGGCGTGCGCGGCGCCGCCGGCGTAGAGGTGGCGGTGCGTGCGCAGCGAGAAGAGCAGGTTGAGCAGGTAGGCCGCGAACAGCACGATCGCGATCAGGACCGAGAGCGTGTGCTCGATGTCCGTCTCGCGGGCCGCCGTCAGTGCACCGCGCGCTTCGGCGCTCTCGGCCACGAAGTGGAACGCGGCCGGCACGACCAGCGCGATCGCCGCGAGCAGCAGCAGCGTCGACGACGCGGCGGCGGCCGCGCGGTCGAACGTCTGGCGCTCGCGCCGGGCGCCGCCCGCGACCATCGCGACGCCGAGCACCAGCAGCGTGTTGCCGAGAATCGAGCCGGTGAGCGACGCCTTCACGACCTCGGGGTAGCCGCGCGAGAGCGCGACGAGCGCGAGGATCAGCTCGGCGGCGTTGCCGAAGGTGGCGTTCAGGAGGCCGCCGACACCGGCGCCGAGCCGTGCGGCGATGGACTCGGTCGCCTCGCCCATCAGCCCGGCGAGCGGGACGATCGCGAGCGCGCTGAACACGAATACGGGCAGCGCTCCGGCGCCCGTGGCGCGCGCGATCGGCGCGATCGCCACGAACACGAGCAGCGCGCGCAGCAGCCACTGCGGGGAGAATCGCCACGGACGGGTGGGGGCCGCGGAGGTCATGCGCGGCACTCTGCCGGGCGCCGCCGCCGGGCGCAAGCGGCGCGCTGCGGCGCGGCGCACCGATGCGCTACGCTGCGGCGCGCGCGCACGCTCCCGTGCCGCGCGGGGAGGCGGCTCGACTGATCAAGTACCTGGGCTCCAAGCGGCGGCTGGTGTCGCACATCGTGGCGCGCGTCGAGGCGTGCGCGGGCGTGCGGCGCGTGCTCGACCTGTTCTCGGGCACCTCGCGCGTCGGCCACGCCCTCAAGGCGCGCGGGTTCCGGGTGCACGCGAACGACCACAATGCCTACGCGTGGGTACTCGCCACCTGCCACGTGGCCGCCGACGCCCGCCGCTGGCGCGCGCCCGCGGAGCGCGTGATCGCCGAACTCGACGCGCTGCCGGGCCGCCCGGGCTGGTTCACCGAGACCTACTGCGAGCGCAGCCGCTACCTGCAGCCCGCCAACGGCGCGCGCGTGGACGCGATCCGCGACCGCATCGCGGCCATGGCGCTGGAGCCCGAGCTCGAGGCGATCGCGCTCACGAGCCTGATGGAGGCTGCCGACCGCGTGGACTCCACGGTGGGCGTGCAGATGGCGTACCTGAAAGCCTGGGCGCCGCGCTCGCACCTGCCGCTGCGGCTGCGCGTGCCGGCGATGCTCGACGGCGAGGGCGCCGCGACGGCGCTCGACGCACTCGAGGCCGCGCGCACGGTCGAGGCCGACCTCGCCTACGTGGACCCGCCGTACAACCAGCACAGCTACCTCGGCAACTACCACGTGTGGGAATCGCTGGTGCGCTGGGACCGGCCGGAGACCTACGGCGTGGCGCTCAAACGCACCGACGTGCGAACGCGCGCGAGCGCGTTCAACCGCCGGCACGAGCACGCCGGCGCGCTGAGCGACGTGCTCGCGGCGGTGCGCGCGCGCTGGCTGCTCGTCTCGTTCAGCGACGAAGGATTTCTCGCGCTCGAGACGCTGCGCGAGATGCTCGCCGCCCGCGGTGAGCTGCAGGAGCTCGCGCTCGCGCACCCGCGCTACATCGGGCACAAGATCGGGATCCATGACCTGCAGGGCCGCAAGGTCGGCACGCCGGGCCCGGCGGCCAATCGCGAGCACCTCTTCCTCGTGGACACGCGCCCGGCGCGCCGCCGGCCCGCCGCGCCGCGGAGCCGGGCCCGGGAGCCGATCGCCGGCTGATCCCGCGCAGGACGCACGGCTGGTCCGGAACGCGTGAAATCCGGATCGGGGGGCTTCAGGAACCGCGATTCCCGCCGACACTCTCCCCCCGGGCACGCGCATCCCGCGCGCGACCCGGATCGCAGGGAGCTTCGATGAACGCGGTTTCCGGAATCGGCAGTTTCTCGCCGGTGCAGTCGGTCGTCACGAACGCGCCGGTCAAGCCCGTGCGCACGGTCCTCGGCAACGCGGATCGCGTGCCGGCGCCGGTCGACCGCTACGTGCCGTCGATGGGCAAGACCGGGCCTTCGGTCACGTACGCCCGCAACGGTTCGGGCGGCCACGGCGACGCGGACGGCGACGGCAGTTGATCGGCCTGCTGATCCGGTCCGTGCGACCGGACGGCGAATACTGGCTGCGCTGGGGGATCAGCGAAGCAGGACGAAGCGCCGCGCGGGCCCGGACGTGCCGCCCGTGACGCGCGCGAAGTAGACACCGGCGGGCGCTCGCCGTCCGCCGGTGTCGCGTCCATCCCACACCGCTTCGCGCGAGGACGCGCCCACGACCACTCGGCCCACGCACCGGCCACGCGCGTCGAAGATCTCCAGGGCCCGCGGTGCGTTCGCGGGCGCGAGCCCGAAACGCGCTTCGCCGCGCGCGGGATTCGCGAGCGGCGCGAGCGCGATCGACGCCGCCGCGGATGGCGCGGCGAGTCCGGCCGGTGCCACGGTGGTCGTTTCCACCATCGCGACTTCGTCGGCCCAGAAGGGCGGCAGCGCGTACCACGGATTGGGCAGCGAGTCCGCCGACACGTAGACGCCCGCGACGTTCAGCGACGCAGCGCGGCGGATCGCGTCGCGCATGCTCGCGGCCGAGTGCCGCGCGTAGAGCAGGTTCACGAAGCGCGTGGGCGGCTGGCGCAGCATCCAGGCCGCGGGCGACCACGACTCGTAGCCCGCGAAGTGCTCGAACACGAGCAGCTCGTCGAAGTGGACGCTCGCGACGTACGCCGAGTCGCACGCGATGCCCGGGTTGCCCATCACCGGCAGGCCCGGCAGCGCCGCGTGGATCCCGGCGACGAGCCCCGCGTAGTACGCGAGGTGCGCGGGCGCGGCGTCCGCCGTCACCTCGTCGACGAACACGCCGTCGATCGGGTAGAGCGACGGATAGCGCGCCGCGTCCGCGAGCACCGTGTCCGCGCCGCGCGCCGCGTAATGCGAGTACACGTAGCCGTAGACCTTGCCGCCCGCGGCCCGCACGGCGTTCACCGCCGCGACGTAATTGGGATCCTGTACGTCGCCGGGACCGTTCGCGGGATCGAGGATCACCGCGAGCGGGACGTGCGATGCCGCCGCGGCGAGACCGGCCCACGTGCCGCCTTCGGTCGGGTACTGGTAGGCGGGCACGACCAGCCGCATCGGGGTCGCGTGGACGAGCGGGGCGAGCAGGCACGCCGCGCCCGCGAGCGCGGCGGCGAGGGCACGGCGGGGATGCGAACGCATGCGCGAAGCGTAACGCGCGCGCCCGATGCACGCCGCAACGAAACGGGCGGGACCTTTCGGCCCCGCCCGCGGAGAAGCTCGCTGATGTCCCGGTCTAGCTGCAGCCCATCGAGCTCCCACAGTTCAGGCACTTGTAGCAGGTGCCGTTGCGGACGGTGATGTGTCCGCAGTTGTCGCACGCCGGCGCGTCGCCGAGCAGGCGCTTGTTCTGCTCGACCATCACGCCCTGCACGTCGAGCGGATCGCCCTCCGGACCCTGCACGCGCGAGACGCGCATGGCGCGTCCTTCGCCCATCGGCCGGGCCATGCCTTGATGGTGCTCGCGGCCCACCGGCACCTCGGTCGCGGACGGATGCCGCACCAGCTTGCCCTCGGGCGCGACGTCGATCACGTGCGCGAGATCGGTACGGTCGAGGTACTCGAGCCCGAGCACGCGGAACACGTAGTCGATCACGCTGGTCGCGACCTTGATGTTGTCGTGGCCCTCGACGCGCCCGTGCGGCTCGAAGCGCGTGAAGCAGAACTGGTCGACCAGGTCCTCGAGCGGCACGCCGTACTGCAGGCCCATGGAGACCGCGATCGCGAAGCAGTTCATCATGCTGCGGAACGCGGCGCCTTCCTTGTGCATGTCGATGAAGATCTCGCCGAGCCCGCCGTCTTCGTATTCGCCGGTGCGCAGGAACACCTTGTGGCCGGCGATGCGCGCCTCCTGCGTGAAGCCGTGACGGCGCTTGGGCAGGCGGCGGCGGCGCAGCTTGGGCGGACCGATCTCGTCGATCGCCGCGGCGGCCGGCTCCTCGGTCTTCTTCTTGGCCGAGCTGCTGAGCGGCTGGCTCTGCTTGCAGCCGTCGCGGTAGAGCGCGACCGCCTTGAGCCCGAGCCGCCACGACTCGGTATAGATGTTCTCGACCTCTTCGACCGTCGCCTCGTTGGGCAGGTTCACCGTCTTGCTGATCGCGCCCGAGATGAACGGCTGTACCGCCGCCATCATGCGCACGTGGCCCATCGGCTGGATGAAGCGCGCGCCCCGCGGGCCGCAGCGGTTGGCGCAATCGAACACCGGCAGGTGCTCGACGCGCAGCCCCGGCGCGCCCTCGACCGTCTGCGTGCCGCAGATGTAGAGGTTCGCCTCGTCGATCTGCGTGTCGGTGAAGCCGAGGAAGGGCAGCACGTTGAAGCCCGGCTTCTCGCGCTCGGCCATCGCCACGCCGAGACGCGTGAGCGTGTCGTCGTTCACGATACCGCGGCCGAACGCCTGGCGGATGTCGAGCACGTTGGGCAGCACCTTCTCGATCGTCTCGATGTCGGCGTCCGAGAGGCCCTTGTTGTGCAGGCTCGAGTCGTTGACGTGCGGCGCGCCGGCGAGCGTTCCGTAGCCGATCGCGTAGCGGACGATGCGCTCGATCTCGTTGCGGTCGTAGCCCAGGCGCTGCAGCGCGAGCGGCACCGACTGGTTCACGATCTTGAAGTAGCCGCCGCCTGCGAGCTTCTTGAACTTGACCAACGCGAAGTCGGGCTCGACGCCGGTCGTGTCGCAGTCCATGAGCAGGCCGATCGTGCCCGTGGGCGCGAGCACCGTCGCCTGCGCGTTGCGGAAGCCGTGCAGGCCGCCGTACGCGACCGCGCGGTCCCACGCCTCGATCGCGGAGCGGCGCAGGTCGTGCGGCGCGCGGGCCGGATCGATCGCACGCGCCGACTCGCGGTGCAGGCGCATCACGCCCATCATGCTGCCCGCGTTGCGCGCGTAGCCGCGGAACGGCCCCTTGCTCGCGGCCATCTCGGCCGAGAGCGCGTAGGCCTCGCCCGTCATCATCGACGTGATGCACGCCGCATAGGCGCGCGCCGCGTCGCTGTCGTACGGCAGGCCCTCGACCATGAGCAGCGTGCCCAGATTGGCGTAGCCGAGGCCGAGCGGGCGGTAGTCCTCGCTGTTGCGGGCGATCTTCTCGGTCGGGTACGACGCGAAGCTGACCAGGATCTCCTGCGCGAGGAAGAACACGCGGTTCGCGTGGCGGTAGCCGTCGATGTCGAAGCCACCGTCCTCGCGACGGAACTTCATGAGGTTCACGCTCGCGAGATTGCACGCCGTGTCGTCGAGGAAGACGAACTCGGAGCACGGGTTGGTCGCGTGGATGCGGTCCGTGTCCTTGCACGTGTGCCACTTCTGGATCGTGTCGTCGAACTGCACGCCGGGATCGGCGCAGCCCCACGCCGCGTCCGCGACGTCGCGCCACAACTTGCGCGCGGGCAGCGTCTCGTAGACCTCGCCCGTGGTGCGCATGGTGGTGTTCCAGCCGCCGTCGGCCGCGACCGCGTTCATGAACGAGTCGGGCACGCGCACCGAGTTGTTCGAGTTCTGGCCCGACACCGTGGCGTAGGCCTCGCCGTTGAAGTCGGACGAGTAGCCCGCCGCGACGAGCGCCGCGACCTTCTTCTCCTCGCGGCTCTTCCAGCGCACGAACTCGACGATCTCCGGATGATCCATGTCGAGCACGACCATCTTGGCCGCGCGTCGCGTGGTGCCGCCGGACTTGGTGGCGCCGGCGCCGCGATCGAGCACCTCGAGGAAGCTCATCAGGCCGGACGACGTGCCGCCGCCCGAGAGCTTCTCCATCTTGCCGCGCAGCTTGGAGAAGTTGGTGCCGGTGCCCGAGCCGTACTTGAAGACGCGGGCTTCGTTCTTCACCAGCTCGAAGATGCTCATGAGGTCGTCGCCGACCGACTGGATGAAGCACGCCGACGCCTGCGGGCGCGAGTACGAGTCCGTGGTCGGCCGGATCTCGTTGGTTTCGAGATCGACGGCGAACGAACCGCCGGAGCCCTTGATCTGGTACTCGTGCCAGAGGCCACAGTTGAACCACACCGGCGAGTTGAACGCGCCGATCTGGTTCACCAGCATGTGCTGCAGCTCGGCCTCGAACGCGTCGGCGTCCTCGCCCGTGGCGAAGTAGCCGCCCTGCTGCTCACCGGCCGTGCGGATCGTGTGCGCGAGGCGGTGCACCACCTGCCGCACGCTGACCTCGTGGCCGGGCGTTCCGGGCAGGCCCGCCTTGCGGAAGTACTTGCTCACCACGATGTCGGTGGCGAGCTGCGACCAGTTCTCCGGCACCTCGACGTCGTCCATCTTGAAGACGACGGAACCGTCGGGGTTCGAGATCACCGTGCGTCGCTTGGTCCACTTCACCTCGTCGAACGGGCTCACGCCCGCTCGGGTGAAATGTCGCGGCACCCGAAGACCTGCCTGCGTCGGTTCGTGCTGGGTCGTGGTGTCCTGGGCCTGGGTCTCCGAAACGAGTGGATTGGACATGGAAGGACCCTCCTGGTCCGTGCTGCGGTGCTGGACCTGCATCCCTGACGATGGTCCGGCCGGGACGGCGCCGGGGCCAGGGGCCACTCGTGACGCCATCCGGGCTGGCCTGATCATCAAAGCCAGTTCCTGCTCTCGAACTTCGCGTGAGTGAATGTCTCGCCAGTCGCAGAGGAGTCGGCTCGCGACTGCGGGGGAGTTGGTTTATGCACCGTGCGCACGCACCGATTCAACCGGAAAAATTCCCGCATGAATCGCCGCAATTATTTCGCTGGACACGCGCCGCCCGCGACTGGTGCGGACGCGCGCCGCGCGCGTGATTTCGCCAACGAGAGTCTCTCGCGTCACGCAAGGACCGCGCCGTGCCCGAGATGAAAACGCGCGCGCGCCACGAGCGGTGCTCGCGACGCGCGCGTGATCCGGTTCGCGCGAAACGTGAAGCGAACGCGCTATTCGAGCCGCACGGTGCGCGCGACGAGTGATTCGCTTCCGCGATCGACGCGCACGAAGTAGACGCCGCTCGCGACGGTGCGGCCGTCGCCGTCGCGGCCGTCCCACGTCAGCGCATGCCGGCCCGCCGCGAAATGCCCGCGCACGAGACGCCGCACCAGGCGCCCGCTCACGTCGTACACCGACGCGTCGACGTCCGCTCCCGTCGCCAGGGAGAACGCGATCGATGCGTCGCCGCGGGAGGGATTCGGCGCCACGGCCAGCTCCGCGGTCGGCGCGCGCGCCGCTGGCGGGGCGTCCGCCACTGACGTCGCCGCCGGTACGGGCACGACCGCAAGCCCTTCCCAGCCCTGCGTCTGCAGCCCCGATGCCAGCGTCGTGAACGCCCCGGTCGCCGGGTCGATGCTGTAGAGCGTGGAGGTGGACGGACCGCTCGTCATCGCCACCAGCTTGTTGCTCACCGGGTCGAACTCGATCCCGCGCGTGTTGACCGTGGTTCCGCCGACCAGCGTGCCCACGCCGGTGTCGCGATCGATGCGCACGAGCTGCGGGTTCACGCCGTTGAACCCGACGCCATAGATCCTGTTGTCCACGGTGTCGAATGCGATGTCGTCCATCGAGTAGCCGACGTAGCCCGGCAGCGGGCTCGCGCTGCCGGTCACCGGGTCGATCTTCACGATCCGCGGCGACGGCGAGACGGCCTGGTCGATCCCGTAGAGAACGTCGCGGGTGGCGTCGTAGGCCACGCCCCAGATGTCGGGGATGCCGGTCGCGGCCACGCGATCCGCGTACCCGGTGGCGGGATTGAAGCGGTGCATCTGGCCGCCGCCGAAATCCACGCCGTAAACGGAAGCGTTGGCCGGCCGGTACGCGATGCCGAACGTCAGGCTCGCCGACGCGGGCGACGGCAGGAGCAGCGGCCGGTTGCAGCCCGGGTTCGGGTACTGGAGCCGCGGCAGGCTGCCGCCCACCCCGACCACGTACGAGGTCGCGGCGGCCTGCGGGAGCCGCGTCCACACCTGCGTGCGGCCCTGGGACGGTCCGCCACCGTCGTTCTCGACCAGGTGGAGATTGCCGGTCGTCGGATCGATCGTCAGCCCGGCGAACGCCGACACCTTGACGCCGAACGGCACGCCCACGTCGGTCCAGCGGAACTTGGCGACGAAGTTGCCGTTCGGGTCGATCACCTGGATGCCGCTGTGCTCGAGCGGGATCAGCAGCTTGCCCGGGTAGATCGGCGAGGAGAACGGCACGTAGACGACGTCGTCCACGATGCAGTCCGGCGCGAGGTCCAGGTTGGCGTGGAAGTTGGTGAGCTTGGACGAGGTGACCGGCGTGCCGGTGCGGGTGAACTTGAACCACTCGTTCGCGTGGATCTGGCCCTGCACGCCGCCGTCACCCGCGTCGACCACGTAGACGAAGTTGGAGTCGGTGGCGATGCCCTTGGGCGTCTCGAGCGTGTCGAGGCCCCAGCCGGGAACGGTGAACGTGAGCGGGATCGTGAACTGCGTGCTGACCAGCACGCCGGCGGGCGTGTAGTTCTTCACCACGCGCGTGTTGCTGATCTGCCAGAACGTGCTCGTGCGCTGGTCCCAGGCGAGGCCGGGCGCGAACATGTTGGTGGAGTACACGATCCCGCCGCACGGGTTGCGGATCGCGTCGTTGGACACGGTGCGCTTGTTCACGGGATCGAACGCGATCGATTCACCCGCCGAGTCGCCGAGGCAGGCGACATAGCGCTGGCCACCGAACGGGATCACCGCGCCCGCCGGGCCCGGGGAGGGCTCGAGGTCGATCGTCGCATCGAGCGCGATCGCATCGGAGTTGTTCGAGCCGTCCGCCGGCCCGACCGCGAAGTCGACGACGTCGTTCTTGGCCAGCGTGACGCTGGTCGAGACGCTCGCGAGGCCGCCCATGTCCACGGAGATCCAGCGCGACCAGAGCACGCTGGTGCCCTGCACCACGGCCACGTCGGCGCCGAAGAACGTGTTCGTGGAGCGGCGGGTGAAGCGCGCATTGATCGCATAGGAGCCCGCGGCCGGCGCCGTGTAGCGCACGATCACGTACGGCGTCGTCGAGCCCGGCAGCAGCACGAGGTCGCCGGGCTGGACGGTCGTGTTGGAGCCGATGTTCTTGGCGACCCCGGTGCCGTTCCGGCTCACGCGCGCCTGGTTGGTCGCGAAGTCCCAGTACTGGAGCCCGAAGCCGTCCGTATTGTGGTTCGTGAACGCGGTGAAGGTGCCGCCCAGCGCGGGCGCCCAGCCGTACGTGAACGCGCCGCCGTTGAAGGTCGGGTTGAAGCTGACCGCCGGATCGGCGGCGCGTGCGGTGGGGACGAACGCGCCGGCGAGCAGCGCGAGGATGACGAGCAGCCGGGCGAGCGGGCGCGACGAGCGCGCGCTGGGGCGGGCGTGCGGGACCATGACGGCCTCCGTGGGATGGAGCACGGTTCGGCGGGAAACGTGCGGGGGATCCGCACAGTAGCCGCGAATCCCCCCGGACCTTCGGAGAATCTCGCGAGCGGTGCGCTAATCCTCCCAACGTTCGAGCACGATCCGGCGAACAGCCGAGTGTCCGCCCGCCTCGAGTCGCGCGAAGTAGAGGCCCGGGCTCGCGATGCGGCCCGCGTCGTCGCACAGGTCCCACGTTGCCGCATGTGCGCCCGCGCCCTGCTCGGTGTCGGCCAGCGTCCGCACGAGCCGGCCCGCGGCGTCGTAGATGCGCAGCGAGACGCGCGCCGCGGCCGGCAGCGCGTAGCGCAGCGTGGTCGCGCGTGACGCCGGGTTGGGCGCGGGCGCGGCGAGCGCGAGCGATGTCGCGAGCGTCGGCGGATCGCCGACGCCGACCATCTGGCCGGCGGTGGAGAGGCGCTGGGCGTAGATGTCGAAGTTCCCGCCGGAGGAATCCGCGCGGTTGTCCTGCCAGACGGCGATGGCGCCCCCGAAGCCGTCGGGAACCAGGTCGGGGTTGAGTTGCTTGCCCGGCGCGATCGTGACGGAGGTCGGTGCGTTCGCGCTCCAGGCCGGGCTGTCGTCCCCGGTGCGGTAGAAGCGCCAGGCCTCGAGGTTGACGGGCCCCAACGCGGATGGCGGGTAGGTCGACTGCAGCATCAGCACGCCGCCGCCGCCCGGGGCGATCGCGATGCCGGACCAATCGCCGCTGACCCCGTCGACGGAGGCCAACGAGGCGTTCACGAACGCGATCGCACCCACCGTCAAGGAGGCGGTGAGGTTTCCGGATGCGTCGATCGCGGCCTCGCCCACGTTGTACCAGCCACCACTCTGCGCGGGAATCTCGAGCCACGCGAGGAACGCCCCGTTCGCTCCGTCGGGCGCGAGGCGTACGGGGCCGTGCGAGTAACCGATGAGCAGGCTGTCACGCCAGGGGATCTTGCGGCCGCCGATGGGCCACGCCGGGTCCGCAGTGCCGTCGATGCGCAGGTGCTGCGCGCGGATCGAGTACGGCTCCGCGCGCTGCGCGACGATCGCCCCGGTGCTGCCGTCGGTGACGAGGCTCGGACGCCAGCCGGTGGCGTCGCTGACGAGGTTGCCGTTCGCGGTCCACGCGGGATCGACGCTGCCCGAACCGAGGACGTGCTGCGCGTAGGTGCGGAGATTGGCCCCGCCGCGGCGATCCTCCCAGCACACGATCGCGCCGCCCGCACCGTCGTGCATGAGCGCGGGGAAGAACTGATCCCCGGCCGCAGTGCAGAGCGCGAGGCCGTTCGTCGGCCATCCCGGTGCGATCGCGCCCGAGGCCAGTACGCGCTGGGCGTAGATGTCCCACGTACCGCTGCGCTGGTCATCCCATGCGACGAGCAGCCCGCCCGCGCCGTCGGAGGCCGCGAGCTGGTAGCCCCAGCCCACCTCGATCGCGTCGTCGTTCCGAAGGCCAGGTGCGGCGCACAGCACGACCCCGCCCGCCGGCCACGCGGGATCGAGCGTGCCGTCCGCTCGTACATGCTGCGCGAGGATTCGTCGGTCGACCGCCGCGAGGTCCGTCCACGTGACGATCGCGCCGCCGACGCCGTCGGCGACGATCTTGGGCAGCCAGCCGGTTCCACTCCAGAGCTGGACACCATTCACGGGCCAGGCCGGGTCGACGGTGCCGGTGACGAGCAGGTGTTGCGCGTACATGCCACTCGCGGGCGCGGGGATCCCGCCGCGGAAATCCACCCAGGCGACGATCGCCCCTCCGGAGCTGTCGGAGGTGACGCAAGGCTGGAGCTGGTAACCCGCCGCCGTGCACACGGGCACGTTGACGGTGGGCGACGTGGGCCACGCGGCGTGCGCGGGCGCCGCGAAGGAGGTGGCGAGCAGCAGTGCTGCGGCGAGCGGCGCGAACGTGCGCATGGCGACGACCTCCACGTCGGGAATCGGGAGGGCAGGCGATGCTCTCGGCCGGGGGACGGCGTCGAAGTCCGGGAGGTCCTGCGGGGTGCGTGGAACGATGTTACGCCCGCCGCTCCCCGCCGTTCGATCGCGATTCCTCCGCCGGAGCTACTCCAGAAGGACCAGCCGCGCGGGGCGCCGCGCGCCGACGCTCTCGAGCGAAACGAGGTGGACCCCCGGCGCCGTCGCGCCCGTCCCGGGCGAGCGAGCGCTCGCCTGCGGGCAGCCCCGCGTCGAGCGGCGTCGCGATCGCGCGTGGCGCGATTTCAGCGCCAGCGCATGCCCGGCTGCACGTCGTCCGCGCTGCTGGCGGCGAGCGGCGTGGGCTGCAGCCGCGACGAATCGCCGAGCGTGTAGACCCAGAGGCTCCAGTGGCCGGTGGGGCTCGTGCGCGCCTGCATCGCGATCCGCTGGCCGTCGGCGCTCACCGACGGATGGCGTTCGTCGCCCGTGGTGTTGCAGCGCGGCAGGCGCACCAGCGCGGCCATCTGCAGGTCGTAGAGATAGACGTCCCAGCCGCCCGCGCCGCCGGAGCGGTTGCTCGCGAACGCGAGCCAGCGGCCGTTGGAAGAGAGCGACGGTTCGGTGTCCACCGTGTCGCCGTCGAGTCCGATGTACGTGCCGAGCCCGCCCACGCGGTTCCACACCAGCACGTGTCCGGCGCCCGAGCGGTCGGACGCGAACGCGATCCGGTCGCCCGCGAGATCCGGCGCGGGCTGGTCGTCGCTGGCCGCGCCCGCGGCGTCGAGCCCGGGCAGCGGCACGAGCCGCGACGTGGTCGCATCGAACAGCCGCACGCGCTTCGCGCCCAGTGTGTCGCGCACGAACGCGAGGCGCTTGCCGTCGTGCGTGAAGCGCGGCCACGACTCGTTCACGGCGCTGTTCAGGCCCGGCGCGGTCTGCACCTTCTGCAGCAGCCGGTCGTAGATCCAGAGATCGGTCCCGCCCACGCTGCCGCTGCGCGCGCTCGCGAACACGATCACGCTGCCGTCGTCCGTGAGGCAGGGCTCCGACTGCCCGGCCGACGTGTTGAGTCCCGCGACCGAGCGGAACACGCCCGTGTCGATGTCGTAGAGCGCGACGTCGGCTTCGGCGCCGCCCGAGAGGCGCGTGGTCGTGAATGCGAGCAGGTGCTCGCCCTTGTCGTCCCCCGTGGGACCCGAGGTCGACGTGGTCTTGCCGCAGCTCGCGGCGAACAGCGCCAGCGTGACGGCGGCCGAGGCGATCCGGATCAGGCGGGACATGGCATCTCTCGAGGGAATCGCGCCCGCGAGGCGCGTGCCGGGGAACGGGAACGCGAAACTAGCACGGTCCGGTCCGCGCGGGGCGCCTGCCAGCGTGGCAGACGGCCTGCGCGCATGTCGGCGCCGGGACTCGGGTCGCAACTTGGCGCTCGCCGGTCCGCGCGTGCATCTTCGCTGCGCACAGCGGGGAGCATCCACCGGCGGGAGACGTTCCGGCGCCGTCCGGATGGCTCGCGGATTGCTCGAAACGCAAGTGCGAACGCGCGGTGGCCGGGCGACCCGGCGCCCTGCGCGGACCTCCACGGAGCCGACCATGAACGAGCCCGACCTGACGCTTCCCGCCACGCCGGCCGCCAAGGCCACCGGACCGATCGCGCCCAAGCCCGAAGGGGGCGCGGGCCTCGACGCCATCTTCCGTCCCCGTTCGATCGCCGTCATCGGCGCCTCGCGCGACCGCACGACGGTCGGCGGCGCCCTGTTCCACAACCTCATCAAGCACGACTTCCAGGGCGCCGTGTACCCGGTGAACCCCAAGTCACCGACCGTGCAGAGCGTGCGCGCCTACCCGAGCATCACCGACGTTCCGGAATCCGTGGACCTCGCGTTGATCGTGGTGCCGGGCAAGCACGTGAACGCGACGCTCGAGGAGTGCGGCAGGAAGGGCGTGAAGGGCGCGGTCGTGATCAGCGCCGGCTTCAAGGAAGTGGGCGGCGAAGGCGTCGAGCGCGAACGCGAACTGCTCGCGATCGCGCGCAAGTACGGCATGCGCGTGGTCGGTCCCAACTGCCTCGGCGTGCTCAACACCGAAGCCGGCGTGAGCATGGACGCGACGTTCGCGCCGCCGTTCCCGCCGCCGGGACCGGTCGCGTTCTCGTCGCAGAGCGGCGCGCTCGGGCTCGCGATCATCGAATACGCGAACGCGCTCAACGTCGGGCTCTCGCACTTCGTGAGCGTGGGCAACAAGGCCGACGTGTCCGGCAACGACCTGCTCGAGTACTGGGAGAAGGATCCGGGCACGCGCATCATCCTGCTCTACCTGGAGTCGTTCGGTAATCCGCATCGCTTCCTCGAGATCGCGCGCCGCGTCGGCCGCAAGAAGCCGATCCTCGCGGTGAAGAGCGGTCGCACGAGCGCCGGCATTCGCGCCGCGTCGTCGCACACGGGCTCGCTCGCGGGCGCCGACACCGCGGTGACCGCGCTCTGCGCGCAGGCCGGCGTGATCCGCACCGACACGCTGGAAGAGCTCTTCGACGTCGCGATCGTGCTCGCGAACCAGCCGGTGCCGAAGGGGCATCGCGTCGGCATCGTGACCAACGCGGGCGGGCCCGCGATCATGGCATCCGACGCGTGCGAGACCCGCGGGCTCGAGGTGGTGGGCCTGACCGACGCGACGCGCGCCGAGCTGCAGGCGTTCCTGCCGGCCGAGGCGAGCACGCGCAATCCCGTCGACATGATCGCGTCCGCGACGCCCGAGGCGTTCGAGAAGGCCGTGCGCATCATGGCGAAGGACCCGAACCTCGACGCGCTGATCGTGCTCTACGTGCCGCCCATCGTGACCAACCCGATGGAAGTGGCGCAGGCGATCGTGCGCGGCAACGAGGCCGCCAAGGCCGACGCACGTGCGCGCGGCGAGGACCCCAAGCCGGTGCTCTCGTGCTTTCTCGGCTCGCACGGCGTGCCCGAGGGGCTCAAGAGCCTGCAGGCCGGGCACATTCCGTCGTACACGTTCCCCGAGGCGGCGGCGATCGCGCTCTCGCACGCGGTTCGCTACGGCCGCTGGCTGCAGTCGCCCGACGGCGTCGTGCCCGTGTACGCCGACGTCGATCGTGCCGGCGCTCGCGCCGTGGTGGACGGGGCGCTCAAGCGCGCGGACGAGAAGGGTGCGTGGCTGACGCCCGACGAAGTGACCGCCCTGCTCGCCGCGTATCGCATCGCGACGCCGCCCGTCGAGTTCGCGAAGACCGCGGACGAGGCGGCGGCCGCGGCCACGAAGCTCGGGTTCCCGGTCGCGGTCAAGCTCGCGAGCGACACGATCACGCACAAGAGTGACGTGGGCGGCGTGCGGCTCGACCTGCGCAACGCGGGCGAGGTGCGCGAGGCGTTCGGTGCGATCGAGAAGAAGCTCGGCGAGATCGGCAAGCGCGCCGAGATGGCCGGCGTCACGATCCAGCCGATGATCCGCGAAGGGCTCGAGACGATCGTCGGCATGACGCGCGATCCGAGCTTCGGCCCGCTCATGCTGTTCGGCCTGGGCGGCGTGCAGGTGGAACTGCTGAAGGACGTCTACTTCCGCGTTCACCCGCTCACCGACCGCGACGCCGCGCAGATGGTGCGCGGCATCCGCGGCGCGAAGCTGCTCGACGGCTACCGCGGCGCGCCTCCGGGCGACGTCGCGAAGCTCGAGGAGACGATCCTGCGCGTGTCGCAGATGGTGGGCGACGTGCCCGAGCTGCGCGAGCTCGACCTGAACCCGCTCAAGGTGATGCCGCCCGGGCGCGGGTGCGTGGCGCTCGACGCGCGCGTGCTGGTGGGCCCGAAGCCCTGACCGGCCTCCGGTTCACGCGACGGCCGGCGCCCGCGGACGGGCGCCGGCCGTTCGCGTTCCGGCGTCAGGGCCGGCCGGCGACGCCGACCGGCAGCCCGGCCAGCGAGAGGCCCAGCGTCGCCTCGCCGCGGTCGTTCCAGATCGCGAACGCGCCCGCGGTGTGGCCGTGCACGCGCAGCCAGCCGGGGTACGCGTTCACTCGCAGCCGGTTCCGGTGCGAGCGCGTCGCGATCACCGAGACGAGCAGCGAGCCGTTGCGATCGTAGAAGAGCCCCGAGGACGGCAGCAGTTCCGCGGTGCGGTCGCCGCGGCCGAGGTCGACCAGCGTGCTGGCGCTGAAGCCCCCCGCGGCCGAGAACGACGAGCCGTTCGCGCGCCGGAAGCTCAGGCCCGCTTCGCCGTGGTTGCCGAAGTAGTAGAAGAACCGCACGGGCCCGCTCCAGCGCGGTCCCCACTTGATCGAGAAGTTCTGGCCGTTGTTCACGATCGTGCCGCGTCGCGGGTCGATCGCCGGCTGGTTGGACCAGTCGCGCATCTCGAGCGTGCGCCCGAAGAAGCCCCGCACGCCGGGATGGCTGAAGAGCCAGACGCCCGCGGGGTCGAAGATCAGCAGGTCGGTGAGCGCGTCCGTCGTGGGTCCGGGCTGGTCGTCGTTCTCGACCACCTCGTTGAGCAGGTGGTACGCGACCAGCGTGCGCTGCGCCCAGCGCTGCGGATGCGCGTAGCCATGCGCGGCGTACCACTCGGTCATGTTCGCGTAGCTCATGCCGCCGCCGACCAGGTGCAGCGTGTAGTTGGGCCAGTAGCGCGCGTCGCGGTGGTTCATGCTGATCGGGAGCAGCTCGGACTCGACGAAGTTCCGCCAGCCGCCCGTTTCGATCGCGCGCACCGGATGGCCGACGTCGCTCCACACGCGATGCCAGCCGGCTCCGTAGCGCACCGACCCGAACGCGTTGTCGCGGTTGTCGAACTGCAGGATCCCGAAGCCACCGTTCACGATCAGGCGGACTGGGTTCACGAGCGCTTCGCTGCCGTAGGGAAGCGAGTGATAGAACGCCGGCTCGGCGCGCGGGTTCGCCGGCGCCTCCGGGGCGCCGAACACGTGCGGCCGCGGCACGCTCTCGACGAGCGGCACGGTGGCGAGGCTCTGCGGCGCCTCCGTCGCGCCGTGGGCGCGCGTGAACGCGAACGCGAGCGCGCTCGCGGCGAACAGCGCGATGCGCAGGCTCGCGCGGAGCGAGCGGGTGAAACGGGTGAATGGGTACGACGGCGGCGGCACGACGTTCACGGGGACACCCGGTGCGGCCGAGGGGGCGAAGTCGATCCAGATCCGAGAGTCGCGTCTCTCTCATCCCGATGCTTCGGCACGAGTGACGCGAACCTGATCCATCAGAGACACCGCGCGCAACGGAGGTTCACGTCACGCGCGGATCTTGACCCCGTGTTGTCTTCTCGACAGGCAGTCGAGAGCGCGGCCTCAGGTGGTGGGCTCGGCGGTGCGCCGCTGTTCGGCGCGCGAGAGGAACGCGACCGCGACGAGGATGAAGCCGAACGATATCCAGTCGGTGATCGCCGGCGGCTTCAGGTGGAAGAACCACGCGAGCAGCAGCGTCGACGCGGTGCCGGCCAGCAGCGAGGTCAGCCGGTTCACGAGCCCGGCGAACGTCGCGGTGCGGCCCTGGAACATGAACAGGAACACCGAGAAGAACGCCACGAGCCCGAACGGGATACCCGAGAGCACGCCCCACACGTTCGGCGCCTGGATCGTGTCGTGCGCGATCTGCAGGTGCGGATCGGTCCAGCCGAGGTTGCGCACGCCCCACCACAGCACGCCGAGCGCGGCGAAGATCACGAGGCTCGCGCTCAGCTGCTCGAGCGCGAAGTAGCCGCGGTTGTCGACGTCGGCGGGGCCGGTGCGCGTGTTCTTGAAGTAGTTCATGAGGTAGAGCCGGATCGCGTACGCGGTGATGTACGCGCCGAGCACCCACATCGCGAAGACGTTGTGCACGAAATCGAAACCGCCGTGCAGCTTGGCCGGGTCGATCCCGAGCGCGTGCGCGGTGCTGGTGTGCTGCTCGAACCACGGCGCGAGCGGCACCGGCAGCAGGTTCGCGCCCACGGCCATGAGCGCGAACGCCACCGCCCAGTTCTCCTCGGCGTAGACCTTGCGCTTCAGGATGCCCTGCTGGATCTGCACGGCGTCGATCAGCCGGCTGATCACGATGATGCTGCCGCGCATGATCACCATGGCGACCATCACCGAGATCGGCAGCGTGTAGAGGAGCGTCGTGCCCGGGATGATGATGGCGGTGCAGACGCCCGACGCGAGGATGTACCCCGTTTCGCGGGGCCACTTGCCCCCGCGCTTGCCCGGCCACGGGATCCAGCCGAGCGCGAACACGGCGATGAGGCACAACAGGTTGCCGCCCAGCGTGTTGTTCACGCTGTAGGCAACGTCCGACATCCTGGGCTCGTGCAGGCCGCCGGTGAACCATTTCACCAGCAGCCCGGTGACTACATAGGAAAAGAAGTACGCCGTGCAGAGTTCCAGCAGCCGGGCGGTACTTCCGGGTTTCGATTTGAACAAGGCCGTTCGCCTCCGTTTCGGGAAGGTGAAACAGAAATGATACGCCTCGGACGCCCGGAATGCATTGCCACATTGGAGGCAGGCGGGAGGTGACCCGCCGCGGCGCGCGGCCCGAGCGCGCATCGAGGCCGCGCCACGGGGCTTCCGGCGTCGCCGGAATCCGCGTGCGTTCCGTTCCCGGCGGGAGCACACTGGGCCTCGCCGGAGGAGCTCGCCGGCCTCGCGCCCGACCCCACGAGCGGGCGCCCCGCCGTGCGAATGCTCCGCGGCAGGAGGCGGTCATGCGGCGACCGTTCGATCATCCGCTGGTGGTGTGCGACTCCCACCCGGGCCACGCCGAATCCGTGACCCATCCCCTCGTCTCGATCGGATGCGAGGTGCGTCCGTACGACGACGAGGAAGAACTCATCGAAGCGGCCGCGGCGCAGCGGCCGAGCGCGATCGTCTACGAACTCCGGCACCAGCTGCCCGTGGACCTCGCGATCCTGACGCTGGTGCGGCGCGCGCTGCCCGACGTTCCGCTCGTGGTGGTCGCCGGTGCGCTCGCCGACACGACGCGCCGCGCGCTGCACGGCGCGTGCACCGCGATCGTGACGAGCGAGACGCTCGAGCTGGGCGAAGTCGCCGCCGTCGTGCGCACGCTGCTGCGCCACGCGCGGCGGCACGCGGGGGCGGCGCTGGGCGTGGCGTAGGGCGCGCTACCCGCGCGGCGGGAACATCGGCGAGCGCACCACGCCCAGCTTCGCGAGGCGGAACGCCATCGCGGTGCCGAGGCAGCCGAAGCCGTAGCGGACCGAGCGCGCGAAGTTGATCGACGACGCCTCGGGGAAGTACTTGGTCGGGCAGCTGATCTCGGCGATCGTCTCGTCCTTCCAGAGGATCTCGGCGAGGATCTGGTTGTCGAACACGAAGTCGTCGGAGTTCGCATCGAGCGGGAGCGAGGCGAGCAGCTTCGCGCTGAACGCGCGGTAGCCGGTGTGGAACTCCGACAGCTTGGAGCCCATGAGTACGTTGCCCGCGAGCGTGAGGAAGCGGTTCGACACGTAGCGCCACCACGGCATGCCGCCGCGGCGGGCCTGCCCGCCCAGGATCCGCGACGCCAGCACGCACGGGTAGAGCCCGTTGCCGATCAGGCTCGCCATCGCGGGGATCAGCTGCGGCGTGTACTGGTAGTCGGGGTGCACCATGATGACGATGTCCGCGCGTTCTTCCAGCGCGAGCCGGTACGCCGTCTTCTGGTTGGCGCCGTAGCCGCGGTTCTTCGGATGGATCTCGACGCGCGTCTGCGGCAGCGTCTTCGCGATCGCGACGGTTTCGTCGCGACTCGCGTCGTCCACCACGATCACGAGGTCGACCACGCCCTGCGCCAGCACCTCCTGGTGCGTGCGCTGCAGCGTCCGGGCCGAGTTGTAGGCCGGCATGATGACGACGACCTTCTGGTCGCGGAACATGCGTCCTCGTGTGCGGGCGGCCGCGGATCGGGTGGGCGCGAGACGGCGGGCGGATGAACGACGGGCGACGAGTATAGCGAAGCCCGTCCGCCCGCGCGTGCGGCCGCGCCCGTCGGGTGTCCGCGCGCGTCCGTCGCCCGGAAGGGTCGCCGCGAGAATCCGCGCTTGCCGCGCGCCGGCGGGCCGGCCTAACGTCGCGCTTCCGCCGGGTGCACGCGCCGAGACGATCCCCGCCGCGCCGCGCGCCCGCCGGCATCCCCGCACGTCGAGACGGACCGGTCCGGGCGCACGCCGCGTCCCGGCCGCGACCTCGCTGCGCGGCCCCACGGCCGCACGCGCTCCGGCGCGGAAAGGACGAAGCATGGCGATGAACCAGGTGTTCCTGGCGGAGTTCGAGCACGAGACGGCGGGCACGCGCAAGGTGCTCGAGCGCGTGCCGTTCGAGAAGGCCGACTGGAAGCCGCACGCCAAGTCGTTCGCGCTCCTGGCGCTCGCCCAGCACGTGGCGCAGGTGCCCGGCTGGGCCAAGGAGACGCTCACGCTCGACGAGCTCGACTTCTCCAAGTTCGACATGAGCGAGATGCGCAAGGTGTCCGGGTCGAGTGCGGAGCTGTTGGCGCTCTTCGACCGCAACGTCGCCGCCGGGCGCAAGGCGCTGCTCGAGACCGAGGACGCGGCGTTCGGCAAGCCGTGGACCATGCGCGACGGCGAGCAGGTGTTCTTCACCATGCCCAAGGCGGCGGTGCTGCGCAGCTTCGTCTTCAATCACATGGTGCACCACCGCGCGCAGCTGACCGTGTACCTGCGCATGCTCGACGTGCCGGTTCCGGGCCTCTACGGCCCGAGCGCCGACGAGCAGTAGTCCCTCGCGCGCCGCGGTCCGGAGCGATCCGGGTCGCGGCGACGCTCCCGCCCGAGGAGGACGCATGGCGCGCTGGTTCGTCACCGGGGCCACCGGATTCGTGGGTGGCGTGCTGGCGGCGCGGCTGCGCGCCGACGGCGACGAGGTCGTGACGATCGCGCGCGACCCCGCGCGCGCCGGTGCGCTGCGCGCGCTCGGCGTCGAGGTGCATCGCGGCGACGTGCTCGAGCCCGGCACGCTTCGCGGCCCCATGGCCGGCTGCGACGGCGTCTACCACCTCGCGGCCTGGTACAAGCTCGGTGCGCGCGACGCTGCGGCCGGCGAGCGCATCAACGTCGACGGCACACGCCACGTGCTCGACGCCATGCAGGCGCTTCGCATCCCGCGCGGCGTCTACACCAGCACGCTCGCCGTGCACGGGAACACGCGCGGCCGCGTGGTCGACGAGACGTACCGGTTCGACGGCCCGTTCGAGAGCGCCTACGACCGCGGCAAGTGGCGCGCCCACTACGAAGTCGCGGCGCCACGCATGCGCGCGGGGCTGCCGCTCGTGATCGTGCAGCCGGGGCTCATCTACGGTCCGGGCGACACCAGTACGGTGCGCACGACGCTCGTGCGCTACCTGCAGCGCCGGCTCCCGATGGTGCCCGGCGGTGCGGCGTACGCGTGGGCGCATGTCGAGGACGTCGTGCGCGGGCACCGGCTCGCGATGGAGCGTGGGCGCGCCGGCGAGTGCTATCACCTCGCCGGCCCGGTGAGCACGCTGGCGGATGCGCTCGCGCTGGCCGAGCGCATCACGAACGTGCCGCGGCCGCGGGTGGTCGCGCCCGGCGTGCTGCGCGCGCTGGCCGCGGTCATGGCGCCGCTCGCGGCGGTGCTGCCGATCACGGGCGACTACCATCCTGAGAGCCTGCGCGTGCTGGCCGGGGCGACGTACCTCGGGCGTTCGGACAAGGCGCAGCGCGAGCTCGGCTGGTCCGCGCGGCCGCTCGAGCAGGGCCTGCGCGAGACGCTCGCGCACGAGCTGCAGCTGCTCGGGCTCCCGGCGCCGACCGAGCGCTGACCTTCGGCCACGCTCGGGGGCTCGCGATTCGGCGGCGGTGCCCGGCATCCGAGGGGCACTGTTGCGAATGGATTCCCGCGAGGCGAGCCGGACCTGTCGATTCGCACGCGAGCGGCCCCTTCCCGACCTGCAAACCGCCTTGCCGCTGACGTTTTCGTGAAGATTTCAGTTCTCTGTCAGGCTTTCACGCATCTATCCTTCCGCCTTCACGTTCGCTCCCGGCCGAAGCCCCACTCCGGCCCTTCCCTGATTTCCCCTGCCTTTGGAGCGCATCCATGAAACGACTGCTCGCGATGTTCCTCGCCGCCCTCGCCCTGACGTCGCTGGCCGCGACCGCGTCGTTCGCGGCGCGTGGCCCGGCCGCTTGGGTGCCTCCGGTCTCGATCCAGGCGTCGCTGCCCGTCGACGACGACCCGGACATGCCCGGCGCGCTGGCGAACGGCCTCGACAAGGCGTCCTACATGGCGGCGCGCAACCAGTTCTTCGAGCAGCGGCTCGGTGAGGGCTTCGCGGAAGCCTTCGGCGCCCGGCTCGACGCGATCTCGCAGATGCAGCACCAGGTCGGCAAGCAGGGGCCCTTCGCGGCGACCGGCTTCTGGACCGCGCTCGGGCCGTTCCCGATCCCGAACGGCCAGACGACGACCGTGTCCACCTCGATCAGCGGCCGCATCTCGGCGATCGCGGTGCACCCGACCAACCCGAACATCGTCTACATCGGCGCGGCGCAGGGCGGCGTGTGGCGCACGCTCGACGGCGGCGCGACGTGGACGCCGATCTTCGACGGCGCGGCCTCGCTCGCGATCGGTTCGCTGGCGCTGGCGCCGTCGAATCCCTCGATCCTCTACGTCGGCACCGGTGAAGCGAACCTCTCCGCCGATTCGTTCTTCGGCATCGGCCTCTACCGCATCGACAACGCGGACACGTCGCCGATCCTCAACGGGCCCTTCAACCCGACTCCCACGACGGACGTGATCGGCGCCAAGACGTTCACGGGCCGCTCGATCTCGCAGATCCTCGTCGACCCGTCGGACCCGGCGACCATCTTCGTCTCCACGAGCAGCGGCATCGGCGGCATCGGCGGCGAGGCGTTCGGCTCGACGCCCCCGATCACGTCGCTGCGCGGCATCTACCGCTCGACCAACGCGACCTCGGGCAGCCCGAGCTTCGCCAAGCTGACGGTCGTCAACCTGGGCAGCATCGCGCCGGACGTGTCGGGCAACCGCATCGTCACCGACATGGCCTACGATCCGGGCGACGCGACGGGCAACACGATCGTGTGCTGGATCTACGGCAACGCGGTCGCCGGCGACGGCGGCGTGTGGCGCACCACGAACGCCAAGGCGGCGACGCCGACGTTCACGAACACGTTCACGACCACGCTCGGGAGCTCGCGCGGCGCGTTCGCGGTGTCGCGTGTCGCCGGCGTGACCACGATGATCGTCGCGACGGGCGAGGCGGCGACGGGCACGAGCTGCACGTCGGGGAGCGGCTGCCTCCGCAAGTCCACCGACGGCGGCCTGACGTGGTCCGGCAAGCTCACCGGTGGTGGCGGCTTCTGCGGCGGCCAGTGCTTCTACGACCTGCCGGTCGCGATCAGCCCGACGAACTCGAGCATCGTGCTGATCGGCGGTGCGGGCAACGGCACCTGCTCGCGCGTCTACGCGCGTTCGATCGACGGCGGCGCGACGTTCACCGGCGCGGGCGTCGGTGACATCGGCCTGCACGCCGACGCGCACGCGATCGCGTTCGCCCCGTCGGACCCGAACATCGTGTACGAAGGCAACGACGGCGGCATCTACAAGTCGACGAACGGCGGCGCGAGCTGGGTCAGCATCAACGCCGGCGTCAGCGCGTCGCAGTACATGAGCCTCGACACCCATCCGTTGGATGCGAACTTCACGATCGGCGGCACGCAGGACAACGGCACGCAGTGGTACCAGCCGGCCGGCACGTGGTTCCGCGCCGACTACGGCGACGGTGGCTTCGCGGTGATCGACCAGAACGCGGTCGACAACACGAACGTCCGCATGTACCACACGTACTACAACCAGCGTTCCGCGCTGGTCGGGTACGCGCGCGTCACGTCGACCGCGAGCGCGTCGGACGGCCTGTGGTCGCTCCTCGGCAACGGCTCGAACAACATCTCGCTGACCGAGTACTGCAACTTCTACGCGCCGCTCGTGCGCGGCCCGGGCAGCCCGCTCAACACGATCTACTACGCCACCGACCGGCTGCACCGGTCGGCCGACGGCGGCGCGACCAACCCGACGGTCAGCCAGGCGCCGATCAACGGCACCGGCGTGCCGATCTCGGCGGTCGCGATCGCGGCGACCAACGACAACGTCCGCCTCGTGGCCACGAACAACTTCAACGTGTCCACCGGCGCGGCCGTGAACATCAAGATCATGGGCACGATCACGGGCTCCAGCACGCTGCTCGACTGGACGAACGCGAGCATGCCGCTCACGAAGTACGTGGGCCGCATCGCGATCGACCCGACGAACACGAACGTCGCCTACGTCTGCTTCGGCGGCTTCGGTGTCGCCGCGGGCCAGCACGTGTGGAAGACCACGAACCTCATGACGGGCACGCCGACGTGGGCGGCTTCGGGCGCCGGCCTGCCGGACGTGCCGGTCAACGCCTTCGTCGTCGACCCCCTGCAGCCGACCCGCCTCTGGGCCGGCACCGACATCGGTGTCTACCAGAGCCTCGACGGTGGCGTGACGTGGGCGCCGTTCACGACCGGCATGCCGGTCGTGTCGGTGTTCGACATGTCGCTGCAGCCGTCGAACCGCACCCTGCGCTGCGCCACCCACGGCCGCGGCATCTTCGAGCGCGCGGTGGACCAGGCGACGGCGACGGAGCTGGCGCTCGTCGGCGCCGAGATCGTCAACGGCCACCCGCGCATGACGTGGTACTCGGCCGACGGCGCGAACGAGCAGATGAACCTCTACCGTCGCGCGGTGCCGGGCGACTTCCAGCTCGTCGGCTCGGTGCGCGCCGACGCGAGCGGCCTCATCACGTACACGGACGAGGCCACGCAGCCGGGTGGCAGCTACGAGTACCGCATCGGCCTGCCCTCGGCGTCGGGCGAGCGGTTCCTCGGCCAGGTGTGGGTGGACGTGCCGGTGCAGGCGGCCTTCGCGCTCCGCTCCATCACCAACGGCGGCAACGGTCCGCTGCAGTTCGCCGTGTCGCTGCCCGGTCTCGGCGGCGCGCGCATCGACCTCGTCGACGTCACCGGCCGCCGCGTCGCGGGGATGGATCTCGCGAACCTCGGCAGCGGCGATCACACGGTGTCGCTGGATGCCTCGTCGGTGCGCCCCGGCATGTACTGGGCGACGCTGTCGCAGGCATCGCGGCAGGTCTCGACCAAGGTCGCGCTCGTTCGCTGAGCCTCGGCGTTCGTTCGACGACGGCCCCCGGCGCTCGCCGGGGGCCGTCGTCTTTTGCTAGCGTGCGCGCCGCTGGCCGACCTCCCGAACCCCTCGACGAGGAGCACGCATGTCCCCCGACCCCCGCCTCACGCCGGGCCGCTTCGGCTGGCCCGAACTCGTCGCGTCCGACCTCGACGCCGCGATTCGCTTCTACGCCTCGCTCCTCGGTTGGAGCGCACGCGAAGCGCCGATGGATGGCGGACGCTACGTCCTCTTCTCGCTCGGCGGCCGCGACACCGCCGCCGGCTACGAACTCTCCGAGGCGATGCGCGCGCAGGGCACCGCGCCGCATTGGGGCGACTACGTCATGGTCGCCGACGCCGACGCCGCGGCCGCGCGCGTGAAGACCGCCGGCGGCACCGTGATCGCCGGACCGTTCGACGTCGCCGACCTCGGCCGCATGGTCGCGGCCGCCGATCCGTCCGGCGCAACGTTCCAGCTCTGGGAGGCGCGCCGCTTCCCCGGGATCGGCGTGGCGAACGAGCCCGGTGCGCTGGGATGGAAGCAGCTGAACGTGCGCGATCCCGAGCCGGCGAAGCGCTTCTACGCGGACGTGTTCGGCTGGAGCGCGCAGGAAGTCCCCGCCACCAACGGCGCGCCCTACACGATGTGGAGCCTGCCGGACGGGCCGGTCGCGGGCATGCTGCCGATGCCGCCGGACGTGCCGCCCGAGGCGCGCGCGCACTGGCTGACGTACTTCGTCGTCGCCGACGTCGACGCGGCGCACGCGCAGGCGCTCGCGCAGGGCGCGCGGTCGTTCGTGGCGCCGCGCGTGGTGCACGGCGGCGGCACGATCGCCGTGATCGCGGATCCGCAGGGGGCGAAGGTCGGGCTCATGAGCCCGTCCGCGTAGCCGCGCTCGCTCGCGAGGCGCCCGGGCCGTGGCCGGCCCGGGCGCCCTCGTTTACCCTGCGCGGGCCGCTCGTCTCGATCCCCACCGGAGGTCCGCCGTGCCCGACGCCTTCCCGCCGCCCGCGCGTCCCGCGCTGGGCAAGGTCTCGCCCGAGCTCTTCGCGCGCGTGATCGCGCCGCGCCTCGGCGCCGAGCGTCCCGAGGTGCTCGCCGGCCCGCGCGCGGGCCACGATGCGGCGGTGGTGAAGGTGGGCGCCGGGCGCGTGATGGCGGTGACGACCGATCCGCTCTCGGTGATCCCGGCGCTCGGGCCCGAGCGCTCGGCGCGGCTCGCGTGCCACCTGATCGCCTCCGACCTGTGGACCACGGGCATCCCGCCGGCCTACGCGAGCATCGACTTCAACCTGCCGCCGCACTTCGGCGACGAGGCGTTCGAGCGTTACTGGACCGCGATGAGCGACGAGTGGGCGGCGCTCGGCGTCGCGGTGGTCACCGGGCACACCGGGCGCTACGAGGGCTGCGACCTGAGCATCCTCGGCGCGGCGACGCTGATCGGCGTCGGCGACGAGGGCCGCTACGTGACGCCGGCGATGGCGTCGCCGGGCGATCGCGTGATCCTCACCAAGGGCTGCGCGATCGAGACGGCGGCCGTGGCCGCGTGGCTCTGCCCGCAGCGGCTCGCACAGCAGCTCGACGCCGAGGGCCTCGAGAAGCTGCGCGCGCTGGAGACCCAGGTGAGCGTGGTCGCCGACTGCCGCGCGGCGCTGCGCGCGGGCGTGCGCGAACACGGCGTGACGGCGCTGCACGACGCGACCGAGGGCGGCGTCCTCGGCGGCCTCGTGGAACTGGCGAAGGCGTGCGGCCACGACCTGCGTGTCGAGCGGGCGCGGATTCCGCTCGCGCCGGAGGTGCGAGTGGCGTGCGACGTGCTGGGCGTGGATCCCTACACGACGCTGGCCGAGGGGGCGCTGCTCGTCGGTGCGAAGCCGGACCGCGCGGCGGCGGTGCTGGCCGCGCTCGCGGAGGAGGGCATCGTCGCCGCCGACATCGGCGAGGTGATGAAGGGCTCGGGCAAGGTGTGGCTCGCCGAGCCCGACGGCGCCGTGCTCACGTTCGACACGCCCGCGCCCGACCCTTACTGGGCCGCGTACGCGCGCGCGCTGCGCGAAGGCTGGGAGTAGGGCTCAGCGCGTCGCGGGCGCGAGCGCGCTCTCGGGCACCGGCTGGAGCGCGCGGACGACCGGCAGCAGGTTCTGCTGCGGATCGGCCCACGGCGAGCGCCGGTAGAAGAAGTCGGTGCGCGCGCCCGGGCTCTTCGCGAACGTGCTGTCCGCCGCGAGCTTCGCCTGGAACTCCGCCGCGAGCTTCGCGTCCTTCGCCAGCATGTCGCGCGCGATCGGGTCCATGACGTAGTCCTCGGCGTATTCCTTCCGCTCGAGCACCGTATCGAAGAGGTTCCACGCGAGCATGCCGTCCGGCGCCTGCGCTTCGCAGAGAGTCACCGCGAGCAGCGCCCCGCGCTGGTCGAGTGGCACCCACGCGTCGCCCGCGGCGAATGTGCGCCAGCGCCGCTCGGTCGCGACCCCGCGGACGCGGATCGGGTGGTGGCCCTCGGTGGGCTGCGCGTCGGCGGTCCAGTCGGTGATGCGCGCCACCTCGACCGTGTCGCTCCACGCGCGTGCCAGCCGCCGCACGCGCACGCCGTGGCGCTCGAGGAGGGCGATCGCCGCGGTCCACTCGCGCGGGATCAGGTAGCCGGCGGGCTCGCGCACGGCGATGTCGGCGACCATCTCGCGGTAGAGCGGCACGAGCGTGTCCCACGGCGCGGGCGAATAGCGCGCGACCCGCGCGCCGGTGACGGGGCTCGTCTCCCAGCGCGTCACGCGGCCGCGGTACGCGAACGGCACCGAGCGGTCGCTGGTGTGCTCGGTCAGCACGACGGTCCGCGCGGCCGGATCGGTCGCGCGCGCCTTCGCGGCGATCGCGGCGTCGGCATCGCGCACGGCGGCGCGCACCGCGCGCGGACGCGCCTGGATCTCCTCGAGCAGCGCGACGAGCAGGTCGTACGTCGCCACGACGCGCGTGCCGTAGGGCTTGAGCATGTGCGTCTCGACCAGCAGGCCGATCCGTCCCTGGGCCGCGGTGTAGCCGGTGGAGAAGCGGGGCGGCGTGCTGCCGAAGTCGATGCCGCTCGTGGGATCGTTGCCCTTGCGGAAGCTCAGGTAGGGCGCCGGCAGGTGGCCCATCGCCGCCAGGCGCGGCACCACGCGGCCTTCGAACGCCTCGACGCACCACCGTTCGATCGACGGCGGCACCACGGGGCCGTGCGCGAAGCCGTACGTCACGTCGTGCTGGTAGTCGGCGCCGTCGGTGGTGTGGTCGTCGACCAGCACCTCGGGCCACCAGCGCGTGTAGACGTTCTCGATCAGCGCGCGCATCTCGGGCGCGTCGGTCTTCAGGTAATCGCGGTTCAGGTTCAGGCCCACGGGCGTCGTGCGCCAGCCCATCTCTTCGGGCCCGTTCTGGTTGATGCGGTTGAAGCGCCCGCGGCGCTCGTGCGCGTCCACCGACAGGATCGGGATCACGAGCACGATGCACGAATCCAGCAGGTGCTCGCGCGTCCGCAGCACGGCCATGTCGCGCACCAGCGCGAGCGAGGCGTCCTTGCCCTCGATCTCGCCCGAGTGGATGCCGTTCTGGATCAGCACGACCGGCTTGCCGGTCGCGCGCGCGGCCTCGGGTGTGAACGCGCGATCGCGCGAGACGACCAGCAGCGGCAGGTCGCGGCCCTGGCCGCTGGTGCCGAAGCTCACGTAGCGGACCCAGTTCGAGCCCGCCTCGAGCTGGCGGCAGTAGCGGATCGTCTCCTCGTAGTTGGCGGTCTGCCGCCAACCCGTGCGTTCGGCGCGCGTGCGCCAGAGGTTCGGCAGGCTGTCCGAGATGGCCGGCCCCTCGGGCGGCGCCTCGGGCGCGGACGGCACGGCCACGATCGTGGTACGCGGCGGCAGCGACGGTCGCGTGCGCGTCGTGTCGCCGAGCGCCTCGGCGGGCGTGCGCGCGGGCGGATTGCCGAGCAGGCGGCGGATGCGGATGGAGGCGGAATCGGCGGGTGCGGACGCGGCGGAGCGCGGCGTCGCGGCGAGCAGGGCGAGCGCGAGGGCGGCGAGCGCGAGCGCGGACAGCGGACGAGCGTTCATGGGCGGAAAAGGTATCACACGCCCCGCGACGTTCCGCTGCGGCCGGCGCTGGCCGGAGGCGCGGCATCGCGCCCCGGCGCGCTCAGGATTCCATCTGGTTCAACCGCTCCTGCACCGCGGCCACGTCGGCGGTCAGCGCGCCGTCGGCCCAGATCGCGTCCCAGTCGAGCTTGGTGAAGTTGGTGTGGGCGAGCTCGATCCGTTCCGCCGCGAAGAGGCACTCCGTCACCGGGTCGCGCACCTCGGGCGGCACGCGGCGGTGATGCTCGGAGACGGCGTGCGCGGCCTCGGGGCCCAGCTCCCAACGCAGCACCGCGAGTCCGCCGATGGGCTCGTGCAGGTGGCCCAGCAGCTGGCGGAAGAAGTGGTCCGGCATCTTGATCTCGCGCCGGTGGTCGTGGCGCAGCCGCGAAAGGTGGTCGAACACCACCAGCTTGCCGACGTCGTGCAGCAGCGCGAGCGAGTACGCGGACTCGGGGTCCACGCCGAACGCCGGCGCGATGGCGCGCGCGATCGGGGCGGTGCGCTGCATGTGCGACCAGACCTTCTGCACGAGCGTGTCGTAGCTCCCACCCGGCCGGCAGAGCATCTGCTGCACCATGCTGGCCATGAGTACGCCCTGCACGCCCTTCATGCCGATCCGCTGCACGCCCGTGTGCAGCGACGTGCACGGCGTGCCGTCGCGGCGGTAGTAGACCGAGTTCGCCTGGCGCAGCAGGCCCTGCGCGAGCATCGGGTCGTTCTCGAACAGCGTCGTCACGCGGTCGACCGGCGTGTTCGGGTCGCGCGCCACCATGAGCGCGCGCTGCGCCGCCGCGGGAGGCTGGCGGATCACCGCATCGTTGGCGTTGCGCAGCGATTCGACCAGCTCGGGACCGTCGGAGTGCTTCGCATCGCGCGAGGCGCCGTCCAGGAGCACCTTGCAGCGCCAGTGCAGCGAGCGGTGCAGCGACGCCTCGGTCGCCACCGGCGGCCCGGCGCGGGTCTCGTCCTTCGTGATGGGCACGGAGGGCTCCGCGGGCAGCGGCGCTTCGATCGCCGCGGGCGTCGTCGGTGCAGGAGCGGAGGTGGCCGCGGGTGCGGCCGATCCGCCGGTCAGTCGGCGCCAGAGCTGCGAGAACATGCGAGGCCCTCCCTGGAATGCCACGGCGCCCAACGCGGGTCGGCCGGGATCGGCCCGGGACACCGCCACGCCGGCCCCAAGTCTCGGCCGGGGCGGACGGAACATGAGCGGGCGGAAGCACGAACGCGGCCGTTCCCGGTCGGAACGGCCGCGTCGCTCGGGGGACTCTTCTCTCAGGCGCCGACGAGCGAGGCGCTGCGCGCCTTCGCGGCGGGCTTGCCCGCTGCCTTCGGCGCCGCGAGCGCGACCATGAGCGCCTTCTGGAGGTGGAGCCGGTTGCCGGCTTCCTCGACCACGATGCTCTGCGGGCCGTCGATCACGGCGTCGGTGACTTCTTCGCCGCGGTGAGCGGGCAGGCAGTGCATGAACGAGGCGTCGGATTTCGCCAGCGACATCATCGCCTCGTCCACGGTGTAGCCCGCGAACGCGACGCGGCGCAGTTCGCTCTCCTTCTCCTGGCCCATGCTGGTCCACGTGTCGGTGTAGATCACGTCGGCGTCGCGCACGGCTTCGCGCGGATCGCGGAAGCGGCGCACGCGGCCGTTGCTCCGGCGCTCGGCCTCGAGGAACAGGCTCGCGTCGGGCTCGAACCCTTCCGGCACCGCGACGCGCAGGCCGAAGCCGAAGATGGTCGCGGCCTCGAGCCAGGACTGCAGCACGTTGTTGCCGTCGCCCACCCAGGCGATCTCGATCGCGTCGAGGTCGCGGCCGGCACGCCACAGCGTGTAGAGGTCGGCGAGGATCTGGCACGGGTGCGACTGGTCGGTGAGGGCGTTGATCACGGGCACGCTCGAGTGCTCGGCCACGGTCTTGACCAGCGAGTGCTTGAACGTGCGGATCACGACCAGGTTCACCATCTCGGCGAGCACGCGTGCGACGTCGGGCAGGCTCTCGCGGCCGTTCTCGGAGACCTCGACGGCGGTGAGGTCCACGGCGTCGCCGCCCAGCTCGTGCATGCCCACGGTGAACGACACGCGGGTGCGCAGCGACGGCTTGTGGAAGACCATCGCGGCGGTCTTGCCGGCGAGCGGGCGCGGCGCCTGCGGCGTGCCGCGCACGGCGCGAAGTTGATCGGCGCTGCGGAAGAGGTCGAGCACCCAGGGCTTCTCGAGGCCCAGCAGGTCGATCAGGTGGACGGGCGTCTGGGACACCGTGCTCTCCTTGCTCACGGAAGGACCGGCAACGACGGCTCGGCGTGAGCCGTCTGGGGCATGGGCAGCGTGTACGACACGGCTTCGCGCGCCGCTTCGGCGGACGCGCCGGGCACTAGGTCCAACGCGACCGCGACTTCGTCGCAGGCGTGCCGCCGCGCGCACTTCAAGCAGTCGGTCCACACCTTGCGCGGCATGGACTCGCGCGGCTCTTCCACGAAGCCGCAGCGGAGGAAGAACTCGACCTCCCGCGTGAGCGCGATCACGCGCGGCAGACCGAGCGCGCGGGCGTCCTCGACCACGCGCTCGACGAGCGCGGCGCCGAGGCCCTTGCCGTGGGCGCTGGGCTGGACGGCGAGCGAGCGGACCTCGCCGAGATCTCGCCACAGCAGCCGCAGCGCGGCGCACGCGACGATCTCGCCGTTCAGCTCGGCGACGTGGAACTCGCGGATGCACTGGTAGAGCTCGCTGACCGGGCGCGGCAGCAGCACGTCGGTGGCGACGTAGCGCGACATCACCTCGGCGATGCCGGGCACGTCGTCGATGCGCGCGCGCCGCAGCACGATGCCGTCCGGGCGGTGGGTCGTGCCCGAGGCGTCGAGGGTCGCTCCGTCCGAGGGCCAGGGTTCGCCCCGGGGCACGTTCGCCTCCGGCATCCTGCCTACGGCTCTCTCACTACTCGGCTCGCTCCGCAATCCTGCTTCGCTCGCCTCCGCGAGGCCCCGGGTCGAACCCTGGCCCTCGGACGGAGCTCGGCGAGCGCTCGCGCGCGGAAGGTTGCCCGCGCCCAGGCCCAGCCGCGCCTCGGCCAGCGCGAGCTGTTCGGCGACGCTGCCGGGGCCGGTGCCGGGGGAGTGGCTGCGGCGGGCCAGCGCGCTCTCGACGCTGAGCGCCGCGAGGCGATCGGCGGTGAAGAGCGGATGGATCGCGGTGCGCACGTCGTCGGCGAGCTTGGCGGGCTGGAGCTTTGCCTGCTCGGCGGCGGCCCAGAGCTGGCCGACGGCGCGATGCGCGTCGCGGAACGGCACGCCCTCGGCGACCAGCGCGTCGGCGAGTTCCACCGCGAGCAGGTCGGGCGTGAGCGTGGCGGCGAGCTTCTCCCGGTTGGGCACCAGCGCGGCGATCGCGGGCGGCAGCGCCTCGAGCAGCATCTCGATCTGGTCCGCGGTGTCGAAGACGGTCTCCTTGTCCTCCTGGAGATCCTTCTGGTACGCGCTCGGCAGGCCTTTCAAGAGCACCGCGAGCCGCTGCGCGTTGGCGAGCAGCCGCGCGCTCTTGCCCCGCGCGAGCTCGAAGAGGTCGGGGTTGCGCTTCTGCGGCAGCAGGCTGCTGCCCGTGCTGAACCCGTCCGGCGCGGCGAACCAGCCGAACCCGGGCGAGCACGCGAGCACGAGGTCCTCGGCGAGCCGCGAGAGGTGCAGGCCGAAGATCGCGGCGGCGTTCAGGTACTCGAGCGCGAAGTCGCGATCGCCCACCGCGTCCATGCTGTTCGCGGCGAGGCGCGTGAAGCCGAGCCGCGTGGCGAGCGCGTAGCGGTCGTAGACGAGCGGCGTGCCGGCGATGGCGCCGGAGCCGAGCGGCATGCGGTCCGCGGCTTCGCGCGCGGCGGCGAAGCGTTCTTCGTCGCGCTCGAACGCGGCGACGTGCGCCAGCCAGAAGTGCGCGAGCAGTACCGGCTGCGCCGGCTGCAGGTGCGTGTACGCCGCGCAGGCGATGTCGCCCGAGCGGCGCGCCTGCCCGGCGATCGCGCGCTCGAGGCCGCGCACGAACTCGATCGCCTCGTCGCAGAGGCGCATCACGCGCATGCGGAAGAGCGTGCCGACCTGGTCGTTGCGGCTGCGGCCGGTGTGCAGCCGGCGAGCCGGATCGCCGCAGTGGCGCTCGAGCCCGGCTTCGACCGCCGAGTGCACGTCCTCGCCCGCGAGCGCGGCCTTGCCGCCCGCGAGTTCGGCTTCGAGCGCGCGGCAGGCGCCCTGGAGCGCGGCGTGGTCGGCATCCGACATCACGCCGCACTCGTGGAGCGTCGTCGCGTAGGCGCGCGAGAGCTGCAGCTCCTCCGGCCACAGCCGTCCGTCCACGGGCAGCGAATCGTTGAGCCGCTGCGCACGCGGATCGAGGCCGGCCGCGAGCCGGCCCGCCCACACGGCGGGACGCGCGTCAGCCATTCTGGACCGTCTCCGCCGGCTCGGCCGCGGGCTGGCCGCGCCGCGCCGCGGTCGCGAGCGGCAGGCCGAAGAGCCGGATGAAGCCTTCCGCGTGGCCGGCGTTGTAACCGGTCATGTTGAAGGACGCGAGGTCCGGGCGATAGAGCGTGTACGGGCTCGTGCGCGCGACGGCGTTGGCGTGGCCGCGGTAGAGCTCGACCGAGACCTCGCCGGTCACGACGTCCATCGTGGTGTCGACGAACGCCTGCAGCGAGCGGCGCAGCGGCGAGAACCAGAGGCCGTTGTAGACGAGGTCCGCGTAGCGCGGCGCCAGCTCGGCGCGCGTGCGCAGCAGGTCGTGCGGCAGCGTGAGGCGGCAGAGGTCCTCCAGCGCCTCGTAGAGCACCGTGCCCGCGGGCGTCTCGTAGACGCCGCGCGACTTCATGCCGACCAGCCGGCTCTCGACGATGTCCACGCGGCCGACGCCGTGGCGCCCGGCGACCTGGTTCAGCGTCTCGATCAGCTCGACGGGCCCGAGCACCTTGCCGTTCAGCGCCACCGGACGGCCGCGCTCGAACGCGATCGTGATCGTCTCCGGCTTCGACGGCTGCTGGTCGGGGCCGTTGGTCAGCTTGTACATGCTCTCGACCGCGGGCGTCGCCGGATCCTCCAGCGGGCCGCCCTCGTGCGAGAGGTGCCAGAGGTTGGCGTCACGCGAGTAGAGGTCGCCGGGCTTCTGCGCGAGCGGCACATTGTGCTTGGCCGCGTACGCGAGCGCGTCCTCGCGCGAGACGATGTCCCACTCGCGCCACGGCGCGATCACCGGCAGCTGCGGCGCCAGCGCCATGTAGGTGAGCTCGAAGCGCACCTGATCGTTGCCCTTGCCGGTGCAGCCGTGCGCGAGCGCGTCGGCGCCCGTGCGCTCGGCCGCCCACACCTGGCGCGAGGCGATGAGCGGCCGCGCGATGGAGGTGCCGAGCAGGTACTTGCCCTCGTACGTCGCGCCGGCGCGCAGCATCGGATAGACGAAGTCGCGGACGAACGGCAGGCGCAGGTCCTCGACGATCACCTCGTCGGCGCCGATCTTGTGCGCCTTGGCTTCGAGGCCGTCGAGTTCCATGCCGCCCTGACCCACGTTCGAGCAGTAGCACACCACCTGGCAGCCGTAGTGCTCCTTGAGCCACGGCACGATGATGCTGGTGTCGAGTCCGCCCGAGTATGCGAGTGCCGCCTTCTGGATCTTCGGTCCCTTCGTCTTCACTTCGTTTCTCCTCCGGGTGATTCGAGCGCCGCGAGTGCCGCATCGAGCATCGCCAGCGCGTTCGTGATGTCGTCGTTCGTCACCGTGAGCGGCGGCAGCAGCCGCACCGCCCGCTCTCCGCCCCGCACGAGCAGCAGCCCGCGTTCGCGCGCCGCCGCGAGCAGCTCCGGCGGGCCGAACGGCGCCTCCGGAGCGAGATCGATCGCGCGCAGCAGGCCGAGTCCGCGCGACTCGCGCACGGACGGGTGCTTCGCGGCCAGCGCGGCGAGGCCCTGCTCCAGCGCCGCCGCCGCGCGGCGCACGCCGTCCAGCATGCCGGGCGCCGTCACCTTGGCGAGCGACCAGTTCGCCGCCGCGCAGCTCACCGGGTTGCCGCCGAACGTGCAGCCGTGCATGCCGGGCGCGAGGCACGCGGCCACCGCCTCCGTCATGAGCACCGCGCCGATCGGCAGGCCGGCGCCGAGCGCCTTGCTCATCACGGTGAGGTCGCCGCGCACGCCGAAATGCTCCTGCGCGAGCAGCGTGCCGCAGCGGCCCATGCCCGTCTGCACCTCGTCGAAGATCAGCGCCGCGTTCACCGCCGTGGCGCGCGCGCGCAGCGCCTGCAGGAACGCCGGCGTCGCGGGCACCGCGCCGCTCTCGCCCTGCACGGGCTCCACGATCACGGCGCAGGTGTTCGCGTCGATCAGCGCGTCCAACCCCGCGACGTCGTTGAAGGCGCCGAAGCGGATGCCCGGAATCAGCGGCTCGAAGGGCGCGCGGTAGGACGGCGTGTGCGTGGCCGAGAGCGCGAAGCCCGTGCGGCCGTGGAAGCCGCCCTGGAACGCGACGATGTCGCGGCCCGGCAGGCCGAGCTTGCCGGCGCGGGCGCGCGCGAACTTGAGCGCGGCGTCGTTGCCCTCGGTGCCCGAGTTGCAGAAGAACACGCGGTCGTAGCCCGTGGCGCGCGTCAGCGCGGCGGCGAGCGCGACGCCGGGCGCGTTGGCGAAGATGTTGGAGCAGTGGCCGAGCGTGCCGAGCTGTGCCGCGACCACTTCCGCGAGACCGGCCGGCGCGTGGCCGAACGCGTTGACCGCGATCCCGCTCACGAAGTCCAGGTACTCGCGGCCGGCGGCGTCGCGCACGCGCGCGCCGCTCCCGCTCGTGAGCTCGAGCCGCGGCAGCGGGTACGTGGGCGAGAGCAGCGCGGGCTCCGCGGTGGCGAAGCCGGCCTGCGGCGGCGTCATGACGGGCGCTTCAGCCACGGTGGGCCTCCTTCGCTTCGGGTGCGGCGACGATCGTGGTGCCCGCCGTGCCGGCGAGCAGCGACGCGAGCGTGTCGGGCCCGGACCACGCGCCGAGCGCGACGCGATCGACGCCGCCCGCGAGCGCCTCGCCCGCGGCCTTGAGCTTGGGCACCATGCCGCCGCTCACGTCGGGGCGCGCGATCGTCGCGGCCAGGTCCTCGAAGCGGATCGTCGCGACCGGCGCGCCGTCGAGCTTGACGCCGGGCGTGTCGGAGAGCAGCAGCAGGTCGCTCGCGCCGACGGCGGCGGCGAGCGCGGTCGCCGCGTCGTCGGCGTTGAGGTTCAGCAGCGCGCCGTCGGGACCCGCGGCGATGCTCGCGATCACCGGCGTGAAGCCGGATGCGAGCAGCGACGCGGGCAGCGTGCCGTCCACCGAGGCCAGCGTGCCGACCGCGCCGAGCCGGTCGGCGAGCGGGTGCGGCCGCGCGGCCACGATGCCGCCGTCCAGCGCCGCGAGCCCGACCGCGTTCACGTCGAGCGCGCGCAGCGCGGCGACGAGCCGCTTGTTCGCGAGTCCGGCCAGCACCGCGGTCGCCACCTCGAGCGTCGGCTCGTCGGTCACGCGCAGGCCGTCCTCGAAGCGCGACTCGATCCCGAGCCGTGCGCACCAGGACGTCACCTCGGCACCGCCGCCGTGGACGAGGAGCGCGACGCGGGAGAGCCGCGCGAGCGCGGCGGCGAACTCGCGAAGCGCTCCCGGCGCTTCGAGGGCCCGGCCACCGAGCTTGACGACGACGGGCTTCTCCGTCGCCATCGGCACGGTCTCCCGCGCGGTCGGATGGGCCGCGACCGGCGTCCCGCGCCGGTTCCCCCGAGCCACCGTTCCCACGCTTCCGTCTCCGTTCGACAGGTTCATCTTCACGTTCACCACGGGTTCCCGTGCACCGGCAGCGCCCAGCCTTCGGGCCAGCCGAGCAGCAGGTTCAGGTTCTGCATCGCCTGGCCGGCGGCGCCCTTCACGAGGTTGTCGATCGCGGCCGTGGCCAGCAGCGTGCGGCCGCCGTGCACGGTGGTGACGCCGAGGTCGCAGCGGTTGGAGCCGCGCACCGCGCGCGTCTCGGGCCACACGCCCGGATCGAGCACCTGCACGAACGCCTCGCCCTCGTAGCGGCTCGCGTACGCCTCGCGCGCCTCTTCCGGATCCACCTCGTGCGCCAGCGGCGCGGTCGCGGTGAGCAGGATGCCGCGAGCCATGGGCGTCAGCTGGGGCACGAACGCCACCTGCGGCGAGATCTCGGGCGAAAGGTGCGCGAAGTTGCGCGTCATCTCGGGCACGTGCGCGTGCTCCTCGCCCGCCTTGTAGATGGCGGCGCCGCCGTCGAGCTCGACGAACGACGTGCGCAGTGCCGGGGCGCGGCCCGCGCCGCTCACGCCGGAGAGCGCGGTGACCGACACCGGGCCCGCGAGCCAGCCGCGCTCGAGCGCGGGCAGCAGCGCCAGCGTCGCGGCCGTCGGGTAGCAGCCGGGGTTCGCGATGCGGTGGGCGCCCGCGATCGCGTCGCGGAACGCCTCGGGCAGGCCGTAGACGTAGCCGGCCGCGCCGTCGCGGTGGTCGCTCGAGAGATCGATGACGCGCGGCAGCCGCTCGGTCCACGCGTGCTCCGCGGCGAACGCCTTCCACGCGCCGTGCGGCAGGCAGGCGACGAGCGTGTCGAACACGCCCTCGGCGAAGAGCGCGGGCAGTGCCGCGGGCGCGACCGGCGCGGGCAGCTGCGCGGCGCGCGCGTCGACGCCGGGCATGAGCTCGGCCGCGGGCCGGCCCGCGTGCTCGCGGGAGACCAGCGCGGCGATCTGCACGCCGTCGTGCCCGAGCGCGAGCCGCACGAACTCCTGGCCCGAGTAGCCGCTGGCGCCGAGCACGGCGACGCGTGCCGTCTGGCGGGCGGCACCCTCGCGGGGCGACTTCTCGACGGCGGGAATCGTGGGCGCGCTCACTGGGCGGCTCCCGTGCGGCCGGAGAGCGCGTCGAGGTGGCGCTTGAACCGGCGGGCCGACGGCGAACCGGCGAAGACGCACAGCACCGTGTCGTCGCCGGCGACGGAGCCGACGAGTTCCTGGAAATCGAGCATGTCGATGGCCCTCGCGACGGCACTCGCGTGCCCAGGGGGAGTGCGGACCACGGCGAGGTTGCCGGCGAGCCGGACCTCGTTGACGAACACCTTCAGGTCGAGCATCTGGCGGTTGCGATCGAACGCCTCCGCCGCCGGCGCCGGCAGCTCGTAGTACGACTCGCCGCCCGCGCCGGAACGCTTGGCGACACCGAGGCTGCGCAGGTCGCGCGAGAGCGTGGCCTGCGTGACCTCGATGCCGGTGCGCCCGAGCGCCAGCGCGAGCTCCTCCTGGCTGGAGAAGCGCCGCTCGCCCAGCAACTGGCCGATGACGGTGAGCCGACGGGAACGCGACACGGAACCTCCGGAACGGAATGCATAAATATGCGGACGACCGTATAAAAACACAATCGGCCGGGGAGCGCCAGAACTTTGCGGGCGAACTGCCGCGCCGGCGCGGGCTTGCGAGGGGGATCGCGGGGCCGCGGCGGGGCGCCGGAGCCCCGGGCCGCCCGGGGCACATGCGACGGAGGGCATGCGGCGCGGCGGCCGCGCTCCCGAAAACGCCGGCGCGGGCGCCCCGAGGGGCGCCCGCGCCGGTGATGCGTTGTGCGCGAGTGGGTTACAGCACCACGACCCGCTTCGTGATGTCGCGGCCGGATTGGCTCAGGCGGACGAAGTAGACGCCCGCGTTGGGCTTCTCGCCGGTCCAGAGCGGGACCGCGTGGTCACCGGCGCCGAGCGCGCCGACGTCGCGTGAGCTGATCCGGCGGCCTGTGAGGTCGTAGAGCGAGAGCGTCGCGGGGGCGTTGGAGGCGAGCGTGAACGCGATCACGCTCGTCTTCGTGGCCGGGTTGGGGCGCACGCCGGCCAGCGCGAGCTCGCCGGTGATGCGGATCGTGGCCTGGCCGTAGAAGTACTCGCTGCCCGAAATCATCACGCCCAGCCGCCAGTCGTACGTGTGCCCGATCGATACCTGCGTGTCGGTGTAGGACAGGTGGCCGTTCGCGTCCGAAAGCAGCGTGCCCAGCGAGTCCCACGCGGCGCCGTCCACGCGGCGGTAGAGCTCCGCGGCAAAGCCCTGTGGCGCGCCCACGCTCCAGAGCAGGTCGACCTGGCTGTTGGTGAGCGTGGCCGAGAGCAGCGCGGGCAGCAGCGAGATCTCGGCGGCGGTCCACGACGACATGTACACGTCGGGCGTGCCGCCGCGGCCGTCGGACCACGCGGCGACCAGGCCCGAGGCGTCGGCGAACAGCGAGAGGTAGTCGCCCTGGTTGGGAATGATGTTGCTGCTCGTGCTCGTCCACGCCGTGCGCGCATCGGACGTGGCGCCGAGTTCGGCCCAGTTCACGCCGCCGTCGCTCGAGCGCGCCAGGTAGACGGACGATTCGCCGCCCGCGGTGGAGGCGGTCGCGTCGCGGAAGTCGTACCACGCGCAGTAGACCTGGCCGTCGCCGGCCACGGCCACTTCGGGCAGCCAGTCGTCGAAACCGACGGCGCCCTGGTTCACGCGCACCGGCGTGCTCCACGAGGCGCCGTGGTCGTCGCTGTGCGACACGAACACGTCGCGCTGGTCGCGGCCACGCTCGGTGTTGCGCGCGGCGGCGCCGGTCGTGATCACGTACGGGCCGCTGCCGGTGATGAAGCCCACGCGAAGGTAGTACGTGCCCGTGACCGGGGCGGTGAACATCCACGGCGCCGGGCCGAACGCGAGATCGGACGAGTTCGCCTGCGTGAACGTGAGCCGCGTCGACTGGTCGGGAGCGAACAGGCGCGTCGCGAGGGCGAGCCCGGTCGCCAGCGAATCGATCGCCACGATCACGCTCTGGCCCGCGGTGAGCGGCAGCTTGTAGAAGTCGTAGAGGTCGCCGCCGGAGCTGAAGCTGCCGCCCGCGCTCTGGCCCACGGTGAGCGGTGTGCCGGAACCGGCGGCATCGTTGTTTTCGACCTCGAGCACGCGGCCGCCGTTGCCGAGGTTGCCGAGATCGTCGATCCAGTCGATCGACTCGGCCCACGCGAGGTAGAGCCGGCCGTCGTTCGGGCCGCCGCTGCGGTCGACGGCGATCGACGGGAACTGGATGCCGATCTCGCGGTTGAAGCCCGGCGCGCCGGTGCCGAAGTTGGGCGCGAACGTCACCGCGTCGTTGGGCGAGGCGAACGACACGCCGCCGTCGGCCGAGCGCGCGATGCGATAGAGGTCGGTGTCGGCGGTCCCGATCAGGTAGTAGACGACGACCAGCGTGCCGTCGGGCGTGACGACGGGCCGCGAGCCCTGCACGAAGCCGTCCTCGCTGGTGGGCCCCGAACCCGTGATCGAGACGGCCGCCACCGTGGACCACGAGGTGAGGGAGCTGTCCGCGCTCTGGAACTCGATCCGGCTGATGCCGCCCGGGAAGCGCGAGTAGCTGAGGTCGACGCGCGACCGCGTCGGATCCCACGCGATCCATTCCTTGTCGAGGAAGTCGTTGCCCGTGACGGTGCGCACGACCGAGGGCGCGCCCCACGCGAACGTCGTGCCCGAGAAGCGACCCTTGATCACGCCGATCGCGCTGGTCGTGGAGTTCGCGTCCGCGAGGCCCGCGTAGTAGAAGGCCCCCGTGACCGGGTTCACGATCAGCACCGGATCGCTGGTCCACTTCCAGCTCGCGTAGGCCGCCGGGGTGGGGAACTTGCCCTGGTCCACCCACGTGGCGCCGCCGTCGACGGACGTCGCCCAGCCCTGCGTCTGGTTGGTGCCGTCGGAGAAGCCCGTGCCGTCGTTCCAGGCCGCGAGCATGTAGTTCCCCCAGCGCGCGATCGACGTCTCGCACTGGCCGTCGGAACTGCCGTCGCCCGTCGTGGTGTTGCAGCGCACGTTCGGCCGCGGCGGCGAAAGTGCGCGGTCCAGCGTCGCGGGCGCGGTGACGCGCGCCGGCGATGCGACCGCGCGCGGGCCGTGCTCGTCGGGCTCGCCCGTCTCGGGACGCAGTCGTTCGCCGCGCACGCGCAGGTTGGCCTGGCCGCTCGCCTGCAGGCGCTTCGCGAGCTTGCGCAGCTCGCGCAGGCGCTCGAAGCGTTCGCGGCGCTCGCGCTTCTCGTGCATCGGCTCGCGCGCGAGCAGCCGCGCCTGGTAGCGCTTGATCGGCGCGCGTGCGGCGCCCGCCGCCGACGCGAGGCCGGGCACGATCAGCGCGGCAGCGAGCAGCACGGCCGCGACGGCGGCCGGACGAGGGATGGACGACATGAGGAGCGTTCTCCGTGGGTCAGCGTGCGCCGCCCGCGCGAACGGCTACTGCCGCCACGCGGCGACCATGAACCAGAGCAGCACCAGGAACACGATCATCTGCGTTGCGTTCGCCATTCGCCAGCGCGTGATCGAACCCTGCCAGCCGACCGGCCGGCCGCCGTTGCTGGCGTTGCTCGCCGTGTTCGCCATGGCGGCGAGCTGCGAGGAGAGCGGCAGGTCGAACGCGAGCAGGATGACCAGCAGCACGATCCACAATCCAGTCACGAGTTGCAGCGAGCGAGTCTCCGCCATGCGAAAGCCCAGGCGTGCCGCGAGCACGTTCCCGAGAACGCCGGCCGCGAGCAGCGACGGCAGCGCGAAAACCAGCGCGAGCCGGCGGTTCGCCGCGAAGAGCCGGGCGCGTTCCGGCCAGCTGTCGGTGCGGCGTGCGGCGACCATGTTCCATTGCGAGGCGAAGAGCGTGGCGGTGAAGACGATTCCGAGCAGGACATGGAAATACTCGACGAGAGGAATCGACGGCATTCGTTCTCCGGAGAGGGGAGGGGATGGAGACGGAGTGCCGTGAGGATAACATCTCGCCCGGTCGCACTCGTTCCTACCTCCGCATGCCGCATCTGGTTCCGCGCTTCCGACCGGTGCGGTCGCGCCGCGCGTCGGGTGCGCCGGCGGCCGGAAAAGCGAGGCCCCGCGGCCTCGGGACCGCGGGGCTGGATCGCTTTTCTTCCACCGCTCCGGACACCACCCCGAGGGCGACGCCGGATCGCGTGCCGAAGCGCGAACCCCTTCCAGGCACTGCTCCGGTCTCTCGGAGTCTCGGTCGGTTCGGCGCCGGCTTGAGGCCCCGGCTCCACGCTCGTCGCACGCGCGAAACGCGTTGGCGCCCAGTGGATTGCGAATGCGCTACTGGACCCGCACCGTGAACGTGACCGTGCCCGAGCCGCCCGGCGCGAGGCTGCCGGCCAGCGTCCAGGACAGCGTGCCGCTCGCTCCCACCGCGGGGCTCGCGGGCGTGCAGCCCGTGATGCCGCTGCCCGCGGTGCCGCAGGCGGCGGACTGGAAGACGGTCCACGTCGGCGTCGCGTCGCGGATCACGATGTTGGAGAGCGGCGCGTTGCCCGGGTTGGAGTAGGTGATCGTGTACGTGAGCAGGTCGCCGGGCGCGGCGTTGGCGCGGTCGACGCTCTTGGTGATCACGAGCCCGCCCGCGGCGCTCACGGTGGTGACGTCGTCGAGCGACTGGCTCGATGCGAGCGCGGGACTCGCGTTGGCGTACGTGAAGCTCGCGGTCAGCGTGGCGGTCTCGCGTGCGAGCGGTGGCGCGCCCGGCGGCGCGACGTGGCGCGCGATCACGCACACCTGCTGGCCCGCGGCGAGCGCGATCGCGTCGGTCGCGGCGAGACGTGGCTCGCCCAGGTCGACGACGCCGTTGCAGTTGCTGTCGCGATAGAGCTCGAGGTCCCAGCCCGGCAGCACGGGCACCGGCGTTTCGCCGCCGGCGAGCCGCACGCTGCCGGCCGAGCCCGCGGTGAACGTGTGCGAATAGAACGCGACCCCGCCGGGCGCCACCGTGCGCGCGCCGGGCGCGAGCCAGCGGTTGCCCGGCACCTCGCCGAACGCGACGCCGCTCCATGTGACGCCGGCCGCGGCGGGGAACGTGACGGCGAGCGGCGTGCGCGCGTACGCGCCACCGGTGGTGCCGGCGCCGCCGCCGGTCGCGAGCCAGCCGAGCGGCTCGACGAGCGTCACCGTCGCGGTGCCGGTCGCTCCCGCGAACGGGAGCCACAGCGAGAACGCGCCACCTGCGTCGGTGAGCGCGCTGTCGCACGCGCCGCCGGCACACGCGGCACCGAGGCGCACGCGCACGTTGGCGACGCCGGTCTCCGTCGCGTCCTTCACGCCGTTGTTGGCGATGCCGCTCGTGCCGGCGTCGTCGCGGAACACGACGCCGTCCAGCCGGCTGCCGTGCCAGAGCCCGAAATCGCCGCCCGCGATCGACGTGCTGCCGACCACGACGCCGGTGACGAGGCCGCTGCCGTTCTGCAGCCCGAGCCAGCCGGGCGGGATCGTGGGCGTCGCGTCGGCGGGGTCGCTCGAGCCGTCGAGCACGAGGCGATACGTGCCGGGGCTCACGGCGCCGAACGCGTAGTCGCCGCTCGCGGGCGAGGCCGCGGCCACCTGCACGGCGGTGGTGCCCGACGGCGTGAAGAGCTTCACGTAGAGCGCCGTGCCCGTGCCGAGCTCGCCCGACTGCCGCGCGCCGTCGTGGTTCGCGTCCGAGTAGACGGTGCCGCTCACGGAGACGCCGCTCGTCACCGTGACGGTGGTCGGCTGCACGCCCGGCGTGACCGCATCGCCGTCGCTGCGCGAGACGAACGTGGCGTTGGTCTGCGCACCCGTCACGGTGAGCACGGCCTGGTTCGAGATCGCGGTGCCGGAAGCCGTGCCGGCGTTGACCGTGACGCGGAACTTCACGCTCGTCGTGACGCCGATGTCGAGCCGCCCGCCCGCGGCGGCGGTGGCGCCCGTGCCGAGCCGCGCGACCACGCACCGCGCGGCGGCGAGGTAGTCCATCACGTCGTCGCCCGACGCGTCGGTCTTGGTGCCGGCGTTGGGGCCGCTCGCCACGCTCAGCGAGCCCGCAACGTAGGTGACGTTGGCGGGTAGCGTGTCGCGCAGCGCGCAGGCGAGCGCGTTGTCCTGGCCGGTGTTGCGCATCGTCATCGTGTACTCGAGCACGTCGCCGGGCCGCACCGTGCCGCCGTTCAGGTCGGTCACGGTCTTGGTGAAGCTCGTGGCGTCGAACACCGGTGAGTAGAGGTCGGTCGCGAAGCTCACGACGCCGGGGTAGTAGGTGTCGCCGTTCGTCGTGAGCAGCACGTTGGCGCTGGTCGCGCCGTTCGGGAGCTTGCCCGACGCGTTGATCATGTCGATGTCGAAGCCGAGCTGGTTCTGGTAGGCGGGATTGCGGTCGACGACGCGGGTGCCGAAGCGCGCGATCGTGCTGTTGAAGAAGTTGTCCGCGGGATTCGCCGCGTCGGAGAGCGGGCTGCCATTGAGCTGGAACGCGTCGCCGGTGAATCCGAGATCGCCCTCGTACGCCACGACGCCGAGCCGCGTGTTGACCACGCCCGCGGGCGGCGTCACGAAGCCGCTCACCGTGAAGCCCATGCTGGTCGTGCCCGAGACCATGCCGTAGCCGTCGAAGACGACGAGGTTGCGCGAGGGCTGCGCGACGTCGGAGTAGACGACGACCAGCGCCCAGCCGGCGTGCACGTTGGAGTTGTTGGGCGTCGAGCGCACGTTGCCGACCATGTAGCTGCCGGCGCCGCCCGCCTGCACCTGCGCCGTGACGTCGGCGAAGCACTGGTACGCCTGGCCCGACGCGTCGGTGCGTGCCGCGTTTACGGTGACGTAGCCCGCGACCGGCGTGCGCAGCCGGACCGTCGTGCGGTTGCCGCCGCCGGTGTAGCCGCCCCAGTAGAGCCCCGCCCACAGCACGCCCGCGCCGGTCGGGAGCGTGAGCGTGGCGTTGCTCGAGCTGACCGTGGTGCCGTCGCCGTCCACGTCGACGTAGACCATGGTGAAGTCGTTGTCGTTGACGTTCGTGCCGGCGCCGGCCTGGCCGTTCGCGCACGTGCCGCCGCCATTGCACGTCATCACGGTGTTGCCGACGATCGTGATGTCGCCCGGCTGGCTCGCGGTGAAACGCGGCGTGAAGGCGCGCACGATCTGCGCCCGCGCCGCGTGCGGTGCGGCGAGTGCGCTGCCGGCGAGCAGCAGCGCAAGGGCGATCCGGCGGAACCGCGCGCTCACGGCACCACCCCCGCGTCGCGGCGCAGCAGCGACTCGTCGAACTTGACGCGGAGGCGCACGTACGCACCCTGCTTCGTCCACGATTCGCCGGCCAGCTCGCGGTCCTCGAACCCGAACCGGTTCGCACCCACCGACAGCCACGTGCCGCCGGGCAGTACGCGGCCTACTTCGATCCCGAGCCCGAGCTGGCGGTCCGACAGCCGCGCGCCCGTGAGAACGCCGGCGTTCACGCCCGCGTCCCAGTCGCGGCCGAGGTCGCGCGTCACGCGGCCGTGCAGCCACTGCGCGCCGCCGGGCGCGGCGAAGCCGTCGGCGCGATCCATCGTGCGCTTGCCCGCCCAGCCGAGCGAGCCCGCCCACGTGCGCCAGCGCGCACCGCCCGCGAGCGTGGCGATGTTGGCGACGCGCACGTGACGCGTCTCGCCCACGGCGGTCGCGCCGTCGTAGCGCAGCTCCCAGCGGCCGAGCGCGTCGGCGTGCGGGCCGCGCCGCGCCAGCGCGACCTGCAGCCGCGCCTGCGCCTCGCCGCGGCCGTCACGGCCGTCGGTGAGCGTCACGAGCCAGCGGCCGAGCGCGGTCCACAGGCTGTCCACCTTGATCGCGGCCGCCATGCTCTGCACGTACTGGTCGCTCGGGCGGCTCGTGCGCATCTCGAGCCGCGACGATCCCCGCCACTGCGGGTTGCCGGTGAAGTCCACGCTCGCGCTCGCCGCCGTGCTCGGGCCGGCGGCGTTGCCGGCGAGCGGCGTCACGCGCTCGAACGTGACGCCGAGGCGCGTGCCGTCGGCGATCGTCCAGCCGTTGCGCAGGCCGACCGCCGCCTGCGCGTCGCGCGAAGCGATCGCCTGCGGCAGGCGGTACTCGCCGAACAAGTGCGTGTCGCCCGCGAGGTCGGCGTCGACGCCCGCGATGCTCGACAGCTGCTGCTGCGCGCCGGTCAGCGCCCACGGCGACGCGAAGCCCGACAACAGTTCGTGCCGCGCGTAGAACCGGCCGCGGCGCGCGAAGCGGTACTCGCCGCCCAGGGCGGCCATGCGGCGCTCGCCCTCGCGGGTGTCCTGCTCGAACTCGCCGTAGCCGCTCCACGCCGGGTGGCGCGGCAGCTGCAGCGTGAGCTTGCCGCGCAGCGCGGTGCTCGCGGGCTCGTCGGCGACGCCGGAGGCGTGGCGCGACTGCGCGACGCGCACGCCGAACTCGCCGCGGAGCGCCTCGGCGATCGGGCGGTCCACGGCGACGAGCGCGCCCTCGGTGACGTCGCGCCCTGCGGCGTCGGCGCTGCGCAGCGCTTCCGCGACCAGGTGCGCGCGCGAGGGCAGGCGCAGCGAGAGCCGCGCGCCGGATTCGTTGCGGCCGCCCGCCACGCCGGCGCCGGGGTTGTCGAATCCGCGCGCCGTCGCCACGCCCCACACCCGCGCCTGCGTGCCGCCGGCGTCGTGCCGCAACTCGAACCGGCCCGCGTTCGCGAGCGCGCTCGTGCCGGGGTGCATCGTGCCGGCCCACTCCGCGTCGAGCGCGGTGTGCGGGCCGAGCGCGGCCGAAGCGGACGCCGAGCGCAGCTCGAACGGCGCGGCCGGATCGTGATCGTCCACGACCAGCGCGCCCACCTCGAGGTGGCGCGACACGCGCGTGCGCGCGTCGACGCCGTGGACCCAGCTCGCCTCGCCGTCGCCTTCCGTCTCGTAGGTGACGCGCACCGACACGGGGTTCAGGTCCGCGTCGACGCTGGGCACGGGCGTGCGGAAGAGCAGCCGGCCCGTGAGCGGGTCGAGCTCGTAGTCCATGAACCGCTCGCGCGATTCGCTCGTTACCACGACCGCGGGCTGCGCGCGGTCGCGCGTCACGATCTCGATCCGCTCCGAGTTCTCCGCGAGCGGCGCGTGCGGGATCACGTAGGGGCCCGAGGTGCCGTTGCCCGGCAGCTCGACGGTCGCGCGGTGCGAATGCGTGCGGCTCGTGAACGCGACCACGTGCGCCCGTCCGCGGTTCCAGTCCGCGGTCGCGCCGGTCAGGCTGCGGCTGTAGTTGCCCAGCGTGCGCGTGCCGGTGCCCGTGTTCGTGAAGTCGCCGTAGAGCACCGACGCGCCGGGCTGCTCGAGCTTCGCGTACAGCTGGCCGGTCGTCTGCGCCTCGTAGCCGCGCGTCGACGCGTCGCCCACGACCGGTGGCTCGTGCCCCGGCTGCAGGTCGCGGAAGAGCCGCTGGTCGGGCGCCACGTCGGAGTTCCAGCCCATCGTGAGGAGCGTGCGCTCGCCCACGCGCCCGCGCGCGAACAGCGCACCGTGCGCCGCAGCGCCGAGCGCACCGTCGGTGCTGGTGGAGGCGAACTGCGTGATGGGCGCTTCGAACGACGCGCCGTCGGCGGCGCCCGCCGGGCCGCGGCGCGGGAACCCGGTGAGCGAGATCACGCCCTCGGCGGCGCCGACGAGCATGAGCGGCCGCAGGTCGGGCAGGAAGTCGGCGAGCGCGCTGCCGCGCACCTCGCCGGCGCTCGCGGCGAGCCGCTGCGGCCCCGGCGTCGCCGGCGCGACCAGCGCGACGTCGGCGCGGCCGTCGTCGAGCGCGACCTGGACGCCCGGCGTGGCCGGGTCGAGGTCGGTCGCGTCGATCTTCGCGAGCCCGCTCTCCAGCGTGACGAGCGTGCGGCCCGCGACGGGCACGCCGGCCTCGTCGACCGCGCGCAGGCGCAGCGTGCCGGCGGAGCGGCCGTCGGCGGGCAGGCCGCGAGGCGGCACGAGCAGCAGCTTCGCGAGCGCGCCCGGCGCGACCACGCGCAGGCGCACCGGCGTCGAGGTCCACGACGACGCGAGCTCGAGCGCGTTGACGCCCGGCTGCAGCGGCACGCCGATCCATTCGCGTGCCTCGATGCCCGCGGCGGCCGCGGTCAGCTGCCGGCCGATGCGCGACGCCGGCACGTCCTCGCCGTTGACGCGCAGCGTGAGCACGTCGCCCGCGCGGCCCTTGGCCGTCACGGTCACCTGCGAGGCGTTGACGGTGTCGAGATCGGCGATCCCGACGAAGCCCGGCTCGGGCGTGAACGACGCGAGCCGCGCTTCGAGCGGTGGCACGGCCGCCGCCGCAGGTGCGGGCGTGCGGGCGACGGCGAGCGCCGCGGTCAGCGCCGGCGCGCTCGACTCGCCGGTCACGATGCGCGCCGCGGGCAGCGCGCGGGCGTCGCCGGTCGGGAGCGCCGCGGGCCGGGGCTCGAAGCCCAGCGCCAGCGCGCGCGTGCGTTCGTCGGCGGCGCGCGCGGCGATCACCTGCCGGCGCTGCTCGGCGGCTTCGCGCAGCGTGGTGTCGCCCGCGACCGCGAAGTCCGCGTGCGCGAGTTCGCCGCGCACGAGGTCCACGAACCGCAGCCCGGGCGTGCCGGCGTCGCGGTGGTCGAGCGCGACCGGGTGCGCGTGCGCGGGCAGCGTCACCGGGTCGAGCTTCAGGGCGTGCGTGCGCGGCGCGACGTTCGTGAAGCTGAAGCGGCCGCGCTCGTCGGTCACCGCCCACGTGCCGTCGTCGAGCCAGAGCCGCACGCCGGCCAGGCCCGCGAGCACGGCGCCGCGCGCGTCGACCGCGGACACCGATCCCGCGATCGTGCCCTCGTCCGCGAACGCGTCGGGCAGCACGCGCACCGTGGCGGCGGCGAGGTTCGAGCGCACCGCGCCGGCGTGCGCCTGCGCCGCGCTGGTGGCTTCGCCGCGCGGCGCACCCGAGCCGATGCGGGCGCGGTAGCGGATCTCGATCACGGCCTGCGGCGCCATCGCGCCGGGCGCGAACGCGACGTGGCCGTGGCCGTCGGCGACCACCGCGAGCGCCGCGGTGCCGAGCCGCGCGCTGCCGGGAACGAACGCGAAGCCCGCCGGCAGCGCGTCCTCGACGCGCACCGAGTCGAGCGTGCTGTCGGAGCGGTTCGCGACGCGCAGCCGGTACTCGATCCCGTCGCCCCATTCGGCGACCGCCGGGCTCGCGGTCTTCTCGGCGAACAGCACGACCGGGACGTGCGCGTCGACGGGCAGGTCGAGCACGACCGGCGCGAACGGCTCGGCGATCGTGAAGCTGCCGCCCCACGAGCCGGCCGGGTCGATCACGTGGCCGATCGCGAGCGACGCCGCGCTCGCCTGCGACGGGAACGCGTACGGCGCGGGCGGCGTGACCTCGACGCGGTAGGTGCTCGCGGCGACGAGCGGGAACGCGAAGCGACCCTCGCCGTCGCTGCGCACGCGCGCCGCCGCCGGCGTGGTGCCGTCGTCCTGCCAGACGCGCGCGTCGCCACCGGGCACGCCGCCGTTGCCGGCGCCGGTCTCGTCCACGAGCCGCACGCCGGCGCCGGCGACGGTGGCGCCGGTGCGTGCGTCGAACACCACGCCGCCCGGCTCGACCCACACGCTCGCGCGGGTGCTCGTGGCGCCGAAGCCCGCGAGGTCCGCGGTGATCTGGTCGCCGCGCGCCTGGAGCAGCGCGTTCTGCTGCGTCGCGCCGTTGCCGGGCGACCACTGCGCGACCGGCACGCCGGCGGCGCGAAAGACGCCGGTGTGTGGGCCGGTCTCGACCAGCGTCGCGACGAACTGGTCGGCGGCGATGCGCGAGGCGAGCGTGACGGTCAGCGTGTCGGCGGCGAGCGTGTCGCGGTCGCCGAGCACCGCGGTCGCCTGCAGCCACAGCGGGGCGCCGAGGGCGGTGGCGTGCGCGACGCGGGCGAAGCCCGGGCCGTCGAAGAACGCCAGCGCCGGCGGCGCGATCGCGGGCAGCGCGACCAGCGTGTCGGTCACCGCGGCGGTCGCGCCCTGGCCGAGCGTGGTCGCCGTGACTTGGATACGCGCGCGCGCGTACGCGGAAACGCCCGTGGGCAGCGTGGCCAGCACGAGCAGCGACGCCGAATCGCCGGCGGCGAGCGTGACGGTGCCGCCGGAGGCCACGGGCGTGTCGCCCGCGCTCACGGTGCCGTCGCGATCGCGGTCGCGCACGAAGCCGATCGCCGCCACGGCGAAGTCGCCGCCGGGCAGGGGGAGCGGATCGAGCCGCACCTCGCTCGCGACGTTGCCGCGGTTGGCGAGTTCGTGGCGCAGCAGGACCGTCGCGCCGGGCAGTCCCGTACCGCCCCGGTCGGGGGCGAGGGACAGGCCCTCCAGCGGCTGGACGGTGACGGAGACGGTGTTGCTCGTCCCCGAGACCGCCAGTCCCGAGAGTGAATCGCGGGCGTTGCAGGACGCGGTGTTGTCCACCGCGCTGCCCGCGGGTGGAGCCGCGTGCGCGGGCGCCGGGGCGATCAGCCCCAGCGCCAGCGCGAACGCGGCGAGCGGCGGGAGGAAGCGTCCCTCCCGCCGCGCCGGGTGGATCACGGGAAGTTGATCCTCACGCTGAAGCGGATCGTGGAGGACTGACCGGGCCCGAGCGACCCGACCACGCCCGTCACCGGGCCGGTCGCGCCGTCGGCCGGCACCGTCAGCGTGCCGATCGAGATGAACGCCGCCGCCGCGTTGGAGGAGACGGTGTTCGCCGGCGTCGCATCGTTCACCACCACGTTGGTCACCGGCGTGGTGCCGATGTTGGTCACCGTGATCTCGTAACGGATGCAGGCGCCGGGGATCGCGCCGAAGGCCAGGTTCGTCGACGTGAAGGTGCTGTCCTCGACGCCGTTGCAATCCTTGTCGAGGCTCTGCGTCTTCGTGATGACGAGCTGGCCGTTGATGATCGTCGTGCCGTCCGTGACGTTGACCACCGCCGGCACCGCGCTGGTGTAGGCGAGGTTGGCCGTCGTGGCCGAGACGGTCGTCGTGTTCAGCTGGCCGAGCGGGGCGCCGGCCGGCGCGAACACCTGCACGAAGATGCGCAGGCTGCCGCCCGGCGCGAGACCGCCGAACGACGACAGGTTGACGATCGGCAGGTCGCCGACGTCGAACGAACCGCTGAAGTTGGCGTCCCAGTAGAGCGCCGAGTTCCAGCCGGACTGGTCGTCCGCGCGCGTCAGCGTCACGAGCGAGCCGGTGCCGTCACCCTCGGTCACGTTGCCGTTGTTGCTCAGCGTGTGCGAGTAGACGACGAAGCCGCCCGGGATCACCTGCGCGGTGTTGTTCGGCACCAGCGTCAGCGCACGCACGACGTTCACGCGCACCTGGTCGTGGATCCGGTCCGACGCCGCCGACACCGGCGAACGCGAGCGGAAGTACAGGTCCACGTCGCCGGCCGCGAAGCCCGCCGGCACCGTCACGTCGGCGTACACGGTGACGTTGCCGCCGCCGGGGATGACGCCCGTGTTGGTGATGACCGACAGCGCCGTGTTGAGGAACGAGACCGTCCAGCCCGCCGGCAGCGTCGTCGTGGCGAACGTCGCGTTCGTGCTCGCCCCGAGATCGTAGTTGTCCGGCTGGCCGCTGGTGTTGTTCACGACGAGCGTGAAGCGGGTCGTCGTGCCCGGGTTGGTCGCGTTGCGGATCACGAACGTGGCCTCGGGGCCGGGACCGGCGCCGGGCGCACCCGGCAGCGCCGAGTTGTTCGTGAGGTCGACCGAGTTGCCGTTGATCACGGTCAGCGTGTTCGTCGCGGTCGCCGAGACGCCCGGGTTGGCCACCGAGGTCGCCGTGACCGTCATCGACTGCGGGCCGCCCGTGGCGTTGGTCGGCAGCTGCACGCGCACGACCACGTCGTACGACGCGCCGCCGGCCAGCGGGCCGGTGTCCGGGATGCCGTCGGCGTTGCTGTCCGACAGCGGCGTGACGCCGTCGCTCTGGAAGAGCTGGAACGTCGAGCCAACCGGGAACGAGCCGATCAGGCCCGTGATGTTGAAGCGGTCGGTGCCGTTGCCCGTGTTGACGAGGTGGTCGGTGAAGAAGACCGCCGCGCCCTGCAGCGCGCTCGCGATCGTCTGGCCCGTGAACGTGAGCGACACCGTCTGCGTCACGGTGAACGAGGCGACGTTCGTCGTGAACGGACCGGCGTTGGCCGCGCCGTCGAAGTAGGCGTAGCGCGTCGCGTCGTTGATGACCTGCGGCGCGAGGCCCGCGTTGACGTTGACCATGAACGTGATGCTGCCGGACTGGCCGGCCGGCACCTGCGCCACGATCGCCGTCGCCGCGCCCGGCGTGGCGACGTTGAAGTCGTACCGGATCGTCGACGGCACCGTGCCCTGCGCATCCGTCGAGTCGGCGTCCGAAAGCACCGACGCACCCGTCACGCTCCAGCGCGCCGAGCCCGGGACGTACGTCATGCCCGCGGGAATCGTGTTCGTGAGGCGCACGTTCGTCGCAGTGGCATTGCCGGCGTTGGTGTAGGTGACGGTGTACGTGTACGGACCCGAGGGCGACGGCCCGCTCGGCTGGCTGATCGCCGTGGTCACGTTCATCACGGCGTTGCCCGTGACGGTGACCTGGTCGTCGTTGCTGGCGGTGATCGTGGCGTTGAACGCGCTCGTGCCGGTGATGCGGGCGCGGGCGATGTCGCCGCCGACCTGCACGCCGGGCACGCTGCCCATGATCACGAAGTGGTACGCCGCGCCCGCCGCGAGGGGGCCCGTCGTGGTCACCGGCGTGAAGTTGTCCGGCACGCCGTTGCCGTCCGCGTCCGCGTAGATCGCCAGGCCGGTGAGGTCGAAGTTGTCACCGCCGAGGTTGATCGTCGCGAGGTTGAAGGCGTCCGTGCCGTTGCCGGTGTTGGTCAGGACGTGCGGGAACACGGCCGAACCGCCCGGCGCCGCCGTGCGCGTGCCGGGGGCGGTGAGCGTGAAGCTCGCCACCTGCTGCACGATCGTCACGACCGCGTTCGAGGTGACCGTGAAGCTCTGCGAGGCCGCGTCCACGTACGTGGCCGTGGCCTGGTTGCCGATCGACGTGCCCGCGGGCGGGGCCGCGGACGCCGTCCCCGGTCCGAACGTGGCGAACACCGCGAGCGCGAGCGCGCACGTGGTGGCCACGAGGGACCGGCGGCCGTTGAGGATGCCTGCGATCATCGGGTGACTCCGAGGGTTTTGGGCGGCGGTACCGGGGCTCGAGAACGGCGCATGCCGTCACGGCCGGGGCGCAAGGGTGGCCACGGCCGCACGCATCACGCGCGGCGGATCCGGAAGGAACGAAGGGTCAGCGCGTGACGGCCGCGGCCTGCAGCGGCGAGATCCGCGCCCGCGCCACGACGACGCGCTGCGCACCACCCGCCACCTGGCCGAGCGGCCAGCGGAGCGACCGGTATTCCGACGCCGGCACCTCGCGGTTCACCCAGTGCCCGTCCGCCGTGCGCACCTTCCGCACGATCGGCATGGGCTCGAAGGTGGTGCCGTCGAGGCTGGCGAGCGCACCGGGGGTCGCCGTGCCCGGCACGAACTCGAGTCCGCGCGGGATCGGCAGCGTCGCCTGGAAGTCACGGACGGCCGTCCTGCCGTCGTTCCGGTACGTGGCCCGGTACTCGAGCACGTCGCCGGGGCGAGCCTTGTCGGCCGGCTGGTACACATCGCGCCCGTTCACGACGCTCACCGCCTGCGCGGTCAGCGCGACGTGCACGTCGCCGGCCGCGAACGCCACCAGCGGCATCACCGCCGCGGTCGCGATCGCGAGCGCGAGCACTCGCTTGCGGAATCCCTTCATCGCCGAAACCTCCCGTGTGAGTCCGATGCAACGGACGACGCGCGCCCCGACGCGCGGTGAACCGCGCGCCGGTGCGACCGGCGAGGCTCCGGAGGACGAAGGTGCGAGTGCGAGAAGTGTGTCACCCGACGCTTGGGCTGAGGGGCCGTAAGCCACGGGTCGGATGCCTGCCACGGGGTGAGATCGGCGTGGGGCGCCTCACCCTTGAGCCCGAAGTGGCGGCAACAACGGGGGATTGCGGCCCTTCGGCAGCCGCCGAAGCGGTCCCGAGCCGTGCCGCTGCGGCGGTTGCGCGGCGCCGGGGGAGGCGCGAGGATGCCCCGTCCCGAAATCGCGACATCCCACCCGCCGTCCGGTCAGGAGAGGCTGAAGCGCATGAAGCCGATCGCCGAAGTCGCCCGCACGCTCGACATCGATCCCTCGCAGCTCGAGCCCTACGGCCACTACAAGGCCAAGCTCCCGCTGCCGACGTTCATGAGCCGCCCGCGACGCGGCAAGCTCGTGCTCGTCTCGGCCATCACGCCGACGCCCGCCGGCGAAGGCAAGACCACGACGACCGTCGGCCTCGTGCAGGGGCTCTCGAAGATCGGCGTGCGCGCGGCGGCGGCGCTGCGCGAGCCGAGCCTCGGGCCCGTGTTCGGCATGAAGGGTGGCGGCGCCGGCGGCGGTGCGAGCGAAGTGCTGCCGGTGATGGACATCAACATGCACTTCAACGGCGACTTCCACGCCGTCTCGGCCGCGCACAACCTGCTGGCCGCGCTGGTGGACAACCACCTGCATTACGGCGCGCCGAGCGGTCTCGACCCGCGCCGCGTCACGTGGAAGCGCGTCGTCGACATGAACGACCGCGCGCTGCGCGACATCGTGATCGGCCTGGGCGGCCGCACCGAGGGCATCCCGCGCGAGACCGGCTTCGACATCACCGCCGCGAGCGAGGTGATGGCGGTGCTCTGCCTCTCCGACGGCATCGCCGACCTCAAGGCGCGCCTCGGCCGGATCGTGGTCGGCTACCGCGCCGACGCCACGCCGGTCACCGCCGCCGACCTCGGCGCGGTGGGCGCGATGGCGGCCCTGCTCAAGGAGGCCGTGAAGCCCAACCTCGTGCAGACCACCGAGGGCGTGCCCGCGTTCGTGCACGGCGGGCCGTTCGCCAACATCGCGCACGGCACGAACTCGATCATGGCGACCAAGGCCGCGCTCAGCTACGCCGACATCGTCTGCACGGAAGCCGGCTTCGCGTTCGAGCTCGGCGCCGAGAAGTTCTTCGACATCAACTGCCGCTACGGCGGGTTCGCGCCGGCATGCACGGTGCTCGTCACCACGATCCGCGCGCTCAAGATGCACGGCGGCAAGCGGCTCGCGGACGTGGGCGAGTTCGACGCGGCGGCCATGGTGCGCGGCTTCGCCAACATGGAGAAGCACCTCGAGAACATCAAGAAGTTCGGGCAGCCCTGCGTGGTCGCGATCAACCACTTCCCGACCGACCAGAAGGAAGAGATCGACACGCTGAAGGCGCACTGCGCCTCGCTCGGGATCCCCGCGGTGGTGGCGAAGACGTTCAGCGAAGGCGGCAAGGGCTGCGTCGAGCTGGCCGAGGTCGTGCGCGACCTGGTGGCGAAGACCGAGCCGAAGTTCACGCCGCTCTACGACTGGAACGACCCGATCGAGAAGAAGATCGCCACGATCGCGCACGAGATGTACGGGGCGCAGGCGGTGGACTACACCGCGCGCGGCAAGCGCGACCTGGCGCAGCTCGAGAAGGCCGGCTTCGGCAAGCTGCCCGTCTGCATCGCCAAGACGCAGCAGTCGCTGTCGGACAACCCGGCGCTGCTCGGGCGGCCCAAGGACTTCCTCGTCACGGTGCGCGAGATCCAGCTCGCCGCCGGCGCGGGCTTCGTGATCCCGATCACGGGCGAGATCATGCGCATGCCGGGCCTGCCCAAGGAGCCGCTCGCGGGCAAGTTCGACCTGAACGACGACGGGGAGATCGTGTTCTCGCGTTGACGGGAAGAGCGGAATCGACGCGGGCCGGGGCGGAGGATCCGCCCCGGCCCGCGTGCGTTCCGGCTGCCGTGCGCGCGCAGCCGCGCATAGACCGCGCCGTGCCGTATTCCGTGCTCCAGCGGCTCGCGCGTTCCGCGCCGGTGCCGGTGGCGGTCACGCTGCGCTGACGCGAATTCCCGTTCGGTTTCGGGCGCCGCGGCGTTCTCTCCTCCGTACCGGTTCGGCGGCCCGCGCGTGAGCTTTCGGGGGAAACTTCGCACGGGTTCGCCGGCCGGGACGTTTCGGCCGGCCCGCGCCCGCCGCGCCGACGCCTCGGGGCCGCCGATTCCCCGACTGATTTCGCCGCCTCGGACGTTGACCGGAACAGAGGGCGGCCGGGCGACCCGCGCGTGAGGTCTGGGGGATCCTTCGCGTGGGCACCGGCCGTACCGCCGTTTCGGCGAGGGGATCCCGGCGCGGGAGTGCCGATCCGTCCCGCGCCCCCCGGGAGGAACTCGTGGTTCGAGGTGCGGTCGAGGTGCGCTTCCTGGCCCCTGCCACGCGGGCGGTCACGGTCGCGGCGTGGCTGGCATCCGCGGCCTTCTTCGCCTGGCTCGCGTGGACGCAGGCCTCGCCCGGTCACGAACTCGGCTACGGCGTGGCGTTCGGCCTCGCGTGGCTCGCGCTCTACTTCGTGCGTACGCCCGACGTGCTGGTCCGCACCGACGACGACGGCTTCACGTACGTCGACCGCGGCCTCGGCGGGCTGATGATCTTCCGCGAGGTGCGCGCGCGCTGGGCGGACGTGCGCGCCGTGGACACGTACCGCTACGTGGACAAGGGCGGCAGCGATCTCCACACGCGGATCACACTGCGCGACGGCGCGACCGGGGACACGCGGCACTTCGGCCTCACGAGCCGCTCACCCGGATACGCCGAGTTCCTCGCGGTGCTGCGCGAGGAGACGCGGGAGGTGGCGATTGCCCAGAAGGGTCTCGGCGTCGACCCGATCGCGGCCGAAGCCGCCGCGCGCTTCGGCGGCGGCGGACGCAGCACGGTGGCGCTCGCGGTGACGATCGGGCTCGCCGCGCTCGGGCTCGTAGTCGCGATCGTCTCGGCGGTCGCCCGCCGGAACTGACGCGGGGTCAGGGCACCAGGATCGCCGGCGGCACGACGAGCTCGAGCACCTGTTCGCCGCGCTGGAGCTTGAGCGCCACGGGCTGGCCCGCGCCCGCGAGCGAGCGCCATCGCGCCGGATCGAGCTGCGCGCTCGCCATGCCGTTCGCCTCGATCAGGCGATCGCCCGCGCGCACGCCCAGCGAATCGGCGGGCGTGCCCGGGCGCACGTCGCCCACCTCGGGCGCTTCGCCCGGACGTTGGCGGAGCCGCATGCCGAGGTCCGTGACCGGCGGCGGCGCCGCGATGGGGCCGGGTGTTCCCGGCACGAGCCGCACGCGCATCGCGCGCTGGTCGAGCGTCACGACGAGGTTCACGAGTGCCCCCGCACCGAGGATCGCATCGGGGAAGCCCGGGGGCGCCGCATGCACCGAGACCAGCGGCCGCTGGAACACGACGTCGCCGATCCGCACGTCGCCCGCGAGCCGGCCGAGCTTCACCTCGGTCACGGGGATCGCCGCGCCGCGGGCCTGGCCGACCACCACCGGCGGCGCCGCGAACGACAGCGCCGCGCCCGCGTCGGGCGTCACGCCGAACGCGCTCGCGCCGCGGGTGTCGAGCACCGCACGCACGGATCTTCCGGCGACGTCGAGGTCGAGCGCGACGAACGGACCGGCGTGCGCTGCGGCGAACACGTGCTGGCCGTCCGGTGCGGGCAGCGCTCCGCGCTCGAGCACGACGCGCTCGTGCGGATAGTCGAGCGTGAGCAGCAGGTCCTGGAAGGCGCCGAGCCCGAGGAACCCGTCGATCCGCGTGTCGACCGGTGCCGCGTCCCGCACCTCGACCCCGCGGAACGTCGCCCCGCCGGTGGTGATCGCGCTGACCGCGTACACGTCGCCCGCCTCGTCGTGACGCGACGGTTGCAGGTGCAGCGAGTCGAGGGCGACGCGCGTGAGCGCGACGAACGCGGCCCCGGTCTCGATGCCGAGCCGGAACGGACCCTTGCCGTCGATGCGCGCTTCGACCACCGGACGGCGGTCGACGAGCCGCATCGGGATCTCGACGCGCTCGCCCGCCAAATCGATCGCGTGGGGCGGCGGCAGCGCGCCGCTCTGCGGCAGCGGCGCGGGCGCGCCGTCGGCGGGCGAGACGGTGCGGCGGACGACGCGGACGGGTTCGTCGGCGCGAGCGATGGCCGCGAACGCGGTCGTGAGGGCGAGTACGAAGACGACGAGGGACGTGCGGGGCGCGAGACCGCGCCGGATCGGGGAGGTGCGCATGCGGGCTACGATAGCGGCCGGCGGCGCAACGTTGGGACTGCCCGCGGGGATGCCGGACGAACGCGGCCCCGCGGCCGCCGATCGCCGGGCCCGGCCGCGCTCAACGCACGAGCACGATGCGGCCGCTCCGCTCCTCGCCGCCCACGGTCGCACGCGCGAGGTAGACGCCCGTGCGCGCCGCGGTGCCGTCGTCGCGGCGGCCGTCCCACGTGACGGTGCGCACGCCGGGGTCGAGCGCGCCCGCGTCGAGCGTGCGCACGCGCCGGCCGAGCAGATCGTAGAGCTCGATCCGGACTGCCGCGCCGCCCGCGGGTACGTGCAGCGCGAAGCGGACCTCGCCCGTGGCCGGCGTCGGCCACGCCGACAGCGCGCGCCGCGGTTCGGGCGTGGGCGGCGGCAGCGAGCGGAAATCGTCCGCGAACGCCGCGCGAGCCTCGCGCGCGTTCGCGCGCAACGCCGCGATCGAGGCGAGCCGGTTCGCGCCCTGGCCCACCACGATCGCCGCGATCACGTCCTGCGTGTCGCCCGCAGCGAACGTGAACGGCCCCATCGCGACCACGACCTTGGGGTGGATCACGCCGGGCTCGAGCCAGCCGGTGCCGGTGACCGGATCGCCCGGCGCGAAGAAGCGCGCGGGCGACGAGGTCGTCGGGTCGATCATCGGGGCGCCCCACGGAAAGAGCCCGTGCAGTGCGTTCGCGTATTGCTCCGGGCCCGTCGGGTCCGCCCCGTTCGCGTAGCCGACGATCGCGCCGGGCCGCAGCCACACGCCCGCGTCGCGCGGGCCCTGCAGCAGCACGATGCCCGTCGCGGGTCCGGCCGCGCCGTACTGCGTGTCGTCCGTCGTGCGATAGACGTAGGCCATGTCGAGCGCGGTGTCCGACGCCGCGGGACTGTCCGCGGAGCGGATATCGGCGTCGTACCACACGCCGACGTACGCGCTGTCGATCGGGAGCCCGCGATGGTTCACGAGCCGGAAGCGCAGGAACGCCACGTCGCGCAGCGCGAGGCCGCGGTCGAATCCCCAAGCGGTCGTCTGCAGTTCGAGCCCGAGCGGGCCGCGCGTGCCGCCGCCGCGCTGCGATTCGGTGACGCCCTGGTCCGTGCACACGGTCCACAGCGTCTGGTCGCCGAGGTGGCCCGGCCGCGCGCCGGTCGAATCGAGCGGCGCGCCGTACGGCACCGCGTACGCCATCCAGTCGGCGGTGCCCGACGTGTCCGCACGCGAGATCGCGTGGACCGGGAACGCGCCGGGCGGGATCGGACCGGCGATGGCCTGGAACGGCCCGGGCCGGAACTCGGTCCCGTATTCCACGATCGCTTCGGCGAGCGACGGGCCGTCGCGGCCCACGAGCCAGACGCCGCCGGCGAACGCGACGAACCTGCCGCTGCCGCGCGGGAACTCGAGGCCGGGGGCGGCCGTGCCGCCGTCGAGGAGATGGTGCGACGCGAACGAGCCCGCGTTGGTGAGCGGGAGCGCGAGCCGGTTCACGCCAAGCGTGCGCTGGTCGAGGTTCGCGACCACGGTCGCGTACGCCGGGAGCGCGAGGGCGAGCAGCGTGCCGCAGGTCCACGCGATGCTCGCCGCACGCGATGCCGGCACACGCGGGAACGTCGGCGCTGAACGCATCTCGGGGTTGCCTCCTGCCGAAGTCCGGGGGCCCGTCCGAAACGCTACCCCCGGACCGGTGGTGCCGGCCAGCCCGATCGGACCTCCGGGCCCGGGCACTCGAGTTCGCCGCCACGACCGGCTGCCGGGCGGCGCGACGTTCAGGCGAGCGGACCCGCTTCGGGCTTCGCCGGGACCGGCGTCTCGCCGAGCAGCACGTCGTAGCGCCAAGCGGTGGCCTCGGCACGCGCGAGCTCGGCGGTGACCCACGCCTCGATCGTCTCGAGCGTCGCCGCGCCGCGTTCGCCGGCGGCGAGCGCGAGCAGCGCGGGCAGCACGCAACCCCACGTGTAGCGCGCGTGCGCTTCGCGCCGGAACCAGCGCGCGCCGCCCGCTTCGTGCTCGCCGATCAGCCAGCGCGCGTCGGCGTCGTCGCGCCAGGGCTCGACGCTGGCGCTCGTGCTGCCCGGCGCCCACGCCGCGTGCGCGAACGTGGAGCGGACCATCGCGGCGGCGCGCCAGCGATCCTCGTCGTCGCCCGCGACGTGGCGCGCGCGCAGCGCCTCGCGGATCCCGGCGCGCAGGCGCAGGCCGTCGAAGAGCTGCGTCGCCCTCTCGCGCGGCTTCTCGCGGCTGGCGGTAGCGCCGAGCGCGCGGAGCGCGAGCGTCGCGAGCGCGAGCGCGTACGGACCGCCGTGCGCGGGTACGTCCGCTTCGCCGGTGAGCGGCACGATCGGCAGCGCCGCGAGTGCGTCGGCATCCGCGGCCCACGGCCGCGGCGCGGCGAGCTCGGCCAGTCGCGCGAGCGAAGCGAACGCTTCGCCCGCGGCCGCGATCGCCGCGGCTTCGTCGCCGGTCCACGCCACCGCGGGGTCGAGCCCCGCGGCCGCGGCGGAGGGCCCGTGCGTGAACGCGCGGGCCTGCGCGAGGAACGCGCGCAGCCGCTCCTCGAACGTGCGCCGCGCCGCGGCGGCGTGCATCGCGCGGGCGGCGGGAGCCGCGGTGTCGGCGAGCGGGAAGCTCGCGGCGACGGCCGCAAACGCGTGCTGCACGGGCGCGAGCTCGTGCTCGAGCATGCGCTCGTCGAGGTTGGCGATGCCCTGGCCCTGGAGCGCGTGGCAGAGCTCGCCCCACGGCCGGCCGTCGGCGGGCACCTCGCGCCAATCGAGCAGCGCGCGCGAGCCGTAGCCTTCCAGCTCCACGCGCAGGCCGCGGCGCGCGAGATCGTGCGTGTCGTAGAGGAACTCGTGACCCGAGACCACGTCGCGGCAGCGCACCCATGGTGCGCGGTGCGGGTCGAACCCGAGGGCCTCGGCGAGCGTCACCTGGCGAAGCGGCCGGCCCTCGCCGCGCTTGTCGGCGAACGCGACGGAGGAGCGGATCCAGCCGTGCACGGTCGCCCAGCGGTTGTGGTAGAGCACGACGCCACGCTCGTCGCCGGCGCGGTTGGAGTACGCGAACACGTCCTCGTTGACGTACCCGCCTTCGCTCCAGCAGTCGTAGAGCCGGAACTCGCTCGCGCCCGTCCACAGCCAGCGCCGGCGCAGTAGCGGCACGATGCGCCGCCAGTGCTCGGCGACGAGGCCCTCGTCGGAGTCCTCGACGCGCTGCGCGCGGCGGAACTCCATGCCGTACTTCTCCTCGAGGCCCTCGATCTGGCCGTGACCGAACATCGGCAGGCCGGGCAGCGTGGAGAGCATGAGGCAGGTGCCGAAGTACTTCTCGCCGCGGCCGAACTGGTCCACCGCGGTGCGCTCGTCGGGGTTGTTCATGAAGTTGACGTAGCGCTGCAGGATGTCGGGATCGAACTCGAGCGTGTTCTTGATCACGCTGCGGTAGTTCGCGTTCGCCTCGTCGCGCATCATGTTCATGAACGCGCTGTTGTAGACGCGGTGCATGCCCAGCGTGCGGACGAAGTAGCCCTCCATGAGCCAGAACGCCTCGGCGAGCAGCAGTGTGCCCGGGGCCTCGGCCGCGACGCGGTCCACGACTTCGCGCCAGAACTCGTGCGGCATCGCCTGCGCGAACTGGTCGGCGGGCATGCCGTGCTCGGCGCGCGACGGAATCGCACCACCCGCGCCGGGCTCCGGGAACCACAGCCGCTGCACGTGACGGCGCGCGAGCGTCATCGCGGCATCGAAGCGGATGATCGGGAAGTGCCGCGCGACGTCGAGGATCACCTGGATCACGTGCTCGCGCGCCGCCGGGTTCAGGTAGTCGACCTGCGCCGTGTCGTTCCACGGGAAGCTGGTGCCGTCGTTGCCGTGGTAGATGAAACGCGTGTCGCCGTTCCAGCGGTCGTGACGGCGGAACACCACGGCCGCGTCCGAGCGGTCGAAGTAGTGGTCCTCGATCTTGATCTCGACGCGCGCGTCGCCGGAGAGGTCCGGGCCGTCGAATGTATAGGCGGGATACGGGCTGTGCGGCAGCGACAGGAACCACTCGGGGTGCTCGACCACCCAGCGCGAATCGAGGCCCATGTGGTTCGGCACCATGTCGCTCGCGAGCCGCACGCCGCGCGCGGCGGCGCGGTCGCGCAACGAACGCCATGCGTCCTCGCCGCCCAGGTCGGCGGCGATCGTGTAGTCGTAGAGCGAGTAGGCCGACGCGGCGGCATCGGGATTGCCGCAGAGCTGCTTGATGCGCTGCGACGCGCGGCTCCGCTCCCAGAGGCCGATCAGCCAGAGGCCCGTGATCCCGAAAGCCGCGAGGCGGTCGAGCTCCTCGTCGGGGACCTCGTCGAGGCGTGTGACGGGACGCTTGTACTGGCGCGCGAGCTGGTCGAGCCACACGTAGGTGCTCTTGGCCATGAGCACGCATTCGGGCATCCAGTGCTCGTCGCGGCTGAAGCGTTCGTATTCCACGTCGCGCGTACCGAAGTGCGGGATCGCGCCGGGGCCCGAGTCGCCGCCGAAGTGGCGCTCCGCCGCGAGCCGGCGCGCGTGTTCGCGTGACTCGAACCAGCGCGCTTCCTCGCGCAGCACGTCGAGCGCGACCAGCACGCGGGTGAGCAGGTCGCCGAGCAGCCACGCCCAGCGTTCGCGCAACCAGTCGAGCTGCGCGAACAGCGACTCCGGCGCCGCGGCCATGGGCGCGCGCAGGAAGTCGACGAGGTTCGCCTGTTCGGGCCCGAACCGCGGCCGCGTCTCGAAGTACTCGCGCAGCGAAGCGACCAGCGTCGCGTAGCCCGTCTCCTGCACGAGCGTGCGATCGTCGAACAGTTCGCGATAGGCGCCGCACGCGGGGTTGGCGTTGCCGAGCCACAGCATCACCAGTTCCTCGAGCGCGACGGCGCGGTGCGGCACGCCGCCGGTCTCGGCCGCGAGCCACTCCGCGGCGGACTGCGTGCCGCGGTGCACGACCAGCGGCGGGAAGTCCTCGCAGAAGCGCCGCAGCGTCGCTTCGAACCGTTCGTGCCCGAGGCGCGCGGCGAACCACGGCAGCGCGTCGAGCCACGCGCGCGGGTCGTGGCTCTCGCGGTACTTCGCGACCGCGAGGTGGAAGGCCTCGTCGAGCAGCCCGATCGCGTAGATGTCCGCGCCCGAGGCCACCGGCGCGCCGCCTCGCGCGCGCGTCAGCGCCGCGGCGAGCCGGCGTGCGGCGGCCGGATCGCCGAGCACGAGCCGTCCCGTCTGCGCGAACAGCATGCCGTCGAACCGGCAGCGTTCGCGCGCGGCGCGGGAGAGATGGAACTCGTAGAGCGGGGCTCGGCTCATTCGGGGCTCGCGGGCTCGTGGGCGGATCGAGAGGGGCGGCAGCATAGCAGGGGCAGCCGCGCGCCGTCCGCTCCCGCCTCCGGGCGGGAAGCGCCCGACCGGCCGCTCAGGTGGCGATCGCCGCCGCGGTGTCCGCCGGTGCGCCGACCGCCGAATCCGGCGCCGCGAACAGCGCCCGCGCCGGCCCGCGCAGCGTCACGTGCAGCGAATCCGCGGGCGGCACGCGGGCGGGATCCAGCCAGCCCTTGCTCGCCATCTTCCCGGCGATGAACCGCATCTGCGCGCGGGCGAAGGGGCGCAGGGTGCCGTCGGGCGCGAAGCGCCACTTCCACTTGGTCGGGCTCGGCACGACGATCGTGAGGAAGAGCGCCTCGGCCAGCGAGAGCTGCGAGGCGTCCTCGGCGAAGTAGTACTGCGCGGCCTCGTCGGCGCCGAACACGTCGGGGCCCCACTCGATGGCGTTCAAGTAGATCTCGAGCAGCCGCTCCTTGGCGACGCCGCCCTGGTGTTCGAGCAGCCACGTGAGCGCCACTTCCTGCGCCTTGCGCGAGAGCGTGCGCCGGTGCCCGAGCCAGAGATTGCGCGCGAGCTGCATCGTGATCGTGCCGGCGCCGCGCTTGTAACGGCCCGCGCGCAGGTTGTCGGCGAGCGCGCTGCCGATCGCTTCGGTGTTGAAGCCGCGGTGCTTCCAGAAGCCGCCGTCCTCGTTGGTGACCACGGCGTCGCGCAAGAACGGGCTGATGCGATCCAGCGTGCGGAAGTGCGGGTTCGCGTCCGACATCGCGCGGTCGACGATCCGGTCGTGCGGCAGGTGTACGTGGGCGACGAACGGCCCCGCGAGCGCCGCCAGGGACGGGCGCGAGAGCGCCGGGTCCAACGCGAGCCCGTGCGGGATCACGTCGGCGCGGAAGCTCACGTCGTCGGGCCGCGCGAGGTCGAGGTCCACGCCGCCGTGCCAGTCGAACGATCCCGTGAGGGCGAGGCCGGCGAGCGGGCCCAGCACACTCGCGGGGACGCTGCGGAGGATCGCACCGGCCGTGAGCCCGTCGGCGGCGATCGCGAGTTGGAAGCGCGGCCCGCGCTCGGCGACCACGCCCGTGATCGCGGCCGCGAGCTCGCCGACGGTGAGCCGCGTGCCTTCGGCGATGCGCAGCTCACGGGCGCGGTGGTCCTGGGTCACGCGGCCGGCCAGCTGTACGACGAGCGCCGCCGGCGACGGCGGTTCGGCCGCGCCGAGCCGGAACTCGGCACGGGCCGTGAGGCGGTCGTCGCGCTGCCAGCGCACGAGCACGTCGAACGGCGTGTCGGTCTCGCCGTGCAGCGCGCCCTGCGCGGCGATCGTCTCCGCGCCGCGGTCGTGGGTGAGGTCGAGCGCGCCGAGCGTGAGCCGCCGCTCGCCGCCGCGTGCGACCTCGAGGTCGCGGACGTGCAGCGCCGGCGCCGAGCGCGCTGGCGCGAGCAGCGCGCGCACGAGCGCATCGGCCTTGGCGCGCACCGCGGGCGCGACGGCCGGCGTGGACGCTTCGGCGTCGGGCACGAGCGTGTCGGCGAGCGCCGCGCTCGGCGCCGGCAGCGCGATCCGTACGCCCGCGATCGAGGCGTCCGCGATGCGCGCCCGCCCGGCGAGCAGCGGCAGCGCGCGCAGCGCGACGTCGGCGCGCTCGGCGACGAGCAGCGTCTCGCCGCTGGCGATGCGGCGCACGAGCAGCGCCTCGATGTGCGCGCGCGCCGGGAAGCTCACGTCGAGCCGGCTCCACGTCGCCTCGAGTCCGCGTGCGCGTGCGGCCGCCCGCACGCGCGAGGCCGCGAGCCGGGGCACGAGGATCGCGCCCACGGCGAGCAGCGCGAGGACGGTGGCGGCCGCGATGCCGGCGAATCGGATCGGGGCGGGAGGCTTCATGTCGCGGGCAGCCTACCCGCGCGTGACGGCGCCCCGCCACAGGCGAAACACGAAGGGCCCGGCGCCTTCCGGCGCCGGGCCCGCGCGAACCGCGTCGATTCCCGCGCTACGCGACCTTGGCCGCGCGCGCTTCCTGCCAGTCGCGCCAGAGCTGCGGCGCTTCGTTCACGAACGACGTGTGCCGCGGCACCCAGCCCAGCTCGCGGCGCGCCTTGGCCGAGGTGACCTGGGCGTCGTTGAGCAGCGCCTTGCCGTAGACGCCGAGCTTGGCGACCAGCTCGTCCGCGGGCCACGGCTTCGCCGGGACGCCCGCTGCGGCGGCGGCCGCCTGCGCGAGCTGCTTCACCGTGTAGTGCGATTCGTCGGCGAGCAGGTAGTGATCACCGTGCTTGCCGTGCTCGAGCGCCAGCAGGTAGGCGTCCGCGACGTCGTCGCGGTGCACCATCGGCCAGTGTTGCGAGCCGTCGCCGGGGTACGTGAGCGTCTTGTGGTCGTGCGCCTCGGCGAACCACGCGCCGAGGATGCCGCGGCCTTCGCCGTAGACCATCGCGGGGCGCAGCACGACCGTCGCCACCTCGTGCATCGACAGGTCGAGCGCGATCTGCTCGTGCGCGACGCGCCACTGCACCAGTTCCAGCGCGCGCAGCGGCGCCGTCTCGTCGATCGGCGTGCGGCTCGGACCGTGCACCCAGATGCCGCTCGTGTAGAGCAGCCGGCGCACGCGGCCGTCGAGCGCGGCGGTGCGGATGGCGTCGAGCGCGTTGGCGTCGGCGTCGGAGGCGCCGTTCTCGGAGTCGAACGCCGCGTGGATCACCACGTCGCAGTTCTGCAGCGTGCCCGTCCATTCGGTCGGGTCGGCGAGATCGCCGATCACGGGGCGGACGCCACGCGCCTCCAGCGAACGGGCGCGATCCTCGTCGCGCGTCAGGCCCCAGACGTCGTGGCCGGCGCGGACGGCGCGCTCGGCGATCGCGCTGCCGAGGTATCCCGTGGCTCCCGTGACGAAAACGCGGTGCTTCATGACGGTTCTCCCTGGCCGGTGTCCCGGCCCCTGATCTCGTTCGGCGTGGCGTCGCACGTGCGGCGCGCACCCGTTTGGACCCTAGCATCGGCCCGCCCGTACTGCTCTTGAGGGATATGGCGGGAACTCGACGGACTGACCATGTTCTCTACGCTCGGGATGCGGAATGCCTTCCCGGCGCTGCGTCAGGTTCCGGACAACCGTGGAGCCGGAAAGGTCACTCGCCGCGGTAGGTGCAGCGCGCCGTGCAGGTTTCGTGGACGGTGATCGCCGCCATGTGCGGGACCAGCGGCTGCAGCCGCTTCCACAACCAGCCCGCGAGCACCTCCGACGTGGCGTTCTCCAGACCCGGAACGTCGTTGAGCAGGCGGTGGTCCAGTTCCGCCTTCAGGACCGGGTCCACCTTCGCCGCGATCTCGCCGAAGTCCACGAGCCAGCCCATGGCCGGGTCGACTTCGCCGGCCACGGCGATCTCGATCACGTACGAGTGCCCGTGCACGCGGTGACACTTGTGGGTCGGCGGCACCATGGGCAGGCGGTGCGCCGATTCGAATCGGAACGTCTTGGTGAGCTCGACGCGCAAGGAATCAGGCCTCGGGTGGATGGACGTAGCGCGTGGGATCGGGAACGCCGGCCGCACGGAAACCACGCGCGCGCAGCCGGCAGGAATCGCAACCGCCGCAGGCGCGGCCGTCGGGGGCAGGATCGTAGCACGAGTGCGTGAGGCCGTAGTCGACGCCCAGCGACACGCCGAGCCGAATGATGCCGGCCTTGTCGAGCGCCATGAGCGGCGTGTGCACCGTGAAGCGCGTGCCCTCGATGCCCGCGCGGGTCGCGAGGTTGGCGACGGATTCGAACGCGCGCACGAACTCGGGGCGGCAGTCCGGGTAGCCGGAGTAGTCGACGGCGTTCATGCCCGCGACGAGGTCGGCGGCGCCCAGCACTTCGGCCCAGCCGAGCGCGACGGCGAGGAAGACCGTGTTGCGCGCCGGGACGTAGGTGATCGGGACGTCGGCGCCCATGGCCTGCTCGTCGCGGCCCTTGGGAACGTCGAGGTCGGCGGTGAGCGCCGAGCCGCCGATCGCCGACAGGTCGATGCGCACCACGCGGTGCTCGCGCGCGCCGAGCGCGGCGGCGACGCGTTCCGCGGCGGCGAGCTCCACGCGGTGGCGCTGGCCGTAGTCGAACGCGAGCGAGTACGTCTCGAAGCCTTCGGCGCGGGCCCATGCGAGGCAGGTGGCGGAATCGAGCCCGCCCGAGAGCATGACGACGGCGCGCTTCATCAGACGCCCCGCTTCGCGCCCCACAGCCAGACGTGCAGGCGCGGGGTGAGCCGCAGGTTCTCGCGGCGGCAGAGGTCGGCGAGTTCGCGCGCTCGCTCGCGCAGAGCGTCGTCGGTGAGGCCTTCGGGCATGAGCATGGTGCGGTTCCGGGGCAGCGCCCGCTCGCGGACGAGCGCCAGGGCGTCGGTGGCGTCGGTCGGGCCGCCGATCACGAGCTTGAAGGTGGTGTTGGGGTCGGCGGCGAACGCGTCGGCGTGGGCCCAGGTCTCGAGCCAGCGCGCGGTCGCCGAGGGCAGCTTGGGCGACACATTGTAATGGAGGCGCGGGTGCGGGCGCGACGGCGCCACGAGGCCGCTGGTTTCCACCTCGACGCGCGCCCAGCCTTCGAGCGCCGCCGCGAGCAGGTCCGCGACGCCCGGGTGCGCGAGCGGCTCGCCGCCCGTCACCACGAGCAGGTCCGCGGCGCCGAGTGCGCGCAGGTCGGCGAGCGCGCGGTCCACGGTCGTCGCGGTCCCGCCGGCGGGATCCCAGGTGTACTTCGTATCGCACCAGCGGCAGCCCACGTCGCAGCCCTGCAGGCGGAGGAAGTGCGCCGGCACGCCGGTCGAGAGGCCCTCGCCCTGGAGCGAATGGAAGAGCTCGGCGACGCGAATCGCGGTCGGGGCTTCAGCGGGCATCGAATGTCCGGGGCGGGAACTGCTTCACCGTCTTCACGTCGTCCGTGTACACGTCGAGCTGGTCGCCGTGGTGCTTCGTCGGGAACCACAACCCGTCGTGCTGCTCCCAGCCTTCCCACGTGTACGCGACCGGCGGGGGCTGGCGGCCCTGCAGCACCATCGTCCAGCGTTCGACGCGGTGGCTGGCCGCGTTCACGTACACCCAGTAGTGGTCGCCGGGCGTGAGGCCGACGTGGTCGAAGGTCAGCGACAGCACGTCGTACCGGGTGCCGTGATCCGTCGTGGTGCCGTCGGCGACGAGATGCGCGCCGGGATCGAGCAGCTTGTACGGCATCAGGAACCAGTAGCTGTCGTTGACCCACATCGCGTAGCCCTGGCGCAGCATGGTCTTCAGCGAATCGCCGTGCAGCGCGCGGCCGTCGAGCCACGCGGCCCCGTGCAGCGAATCGCCCAGCGTGCCCACGATCGTGAACCGCCGGCCGTCGGGCAGCGAGCCTTCGACGCGATGCCGCCCGGTCGCCTTCTCCCACGCGTGCCGCCGCAGCGCCTTCACGCTGTCGTGCCGCACGGCGCGGAACGTCCACTGCAGGCCCGGCAGCGCGTCCCAACGCGCCTTGCCGCCGAGCGCGTCCATGACCTGGTGCGCGACGGCGTTCGCGGCCGGCGCCTTCGCGGGGATGGTCGCGTGCGCGGCGAGGAGCGGGATCGCGAGCAGCACGACGACGAGGGCGTGCGTGCGCTTCATGAGGATTCCTCCGGTGCGCGCACGCGGCCGGAACGCGCGGTCAGTGGCCGTGAGCGGCCGAGAGCTGCGACTCCTTGCCGCAGTTGAAGCACTTGTGGCGCAGCGTCTCCGCGCCGGCAGGCCAGGTCACCCAGTCGTGGCGCCCGCAGCCGGGGCAGGAGATGCGCACGCGCTCGCCGTTCGCCGGCGGCGTGGTGTTCGAGTTCATGGAACCGCTCCGGGATCGCCGCGCGGGTTCTTGCGCCGGGCGCGCCGCGCGGCCCTCGCGCGCGCCGTCGTATTCGAGCGGGCGGAGTATAGGGCCCGGGCCGAACGCGCGGCCAGCGGCCGCTCGTCAGGCGTAGCGGCGGGCGTAGACGCCCAGGCAGCGGTCCTGCACCACCTGCATGCCGCCCTCGGCGAGCCTCTGCGCCGCCTCGTCGTGGCGGATGCCCGTCTGCAGCCAGACCACCTTGGGCCGGCGCTCGGCGGGCAGCGCGAGCAGCTGGTCGGCGAGCGCAGGAATCGCGTCGCTGCGGCGGAACACGTCGAGCACGTCGACGGCGCGGTCGAGCGCGGCGACATCGGGCAGCGTCGGGCGGCCCAGGGCCTCGGGCAGTGTCGGGTTGATCCCGATGACCTCGCGGCCCTGCTCGGCGAGCATCGCGGGAATGGTGTACGCGGGTTCGTCGGGGCGGTTGGCGCCCTTGATGCCGACCACGGCCACGCTGCGCATGCCGCGCACGATGCGTTCGAGATCGGTCTCGAGTTCCACGATCAGCGGATGCATGTCAGTCCTCGGAGTCCTGCCCGGCCGCGCCGAGCAGCGCCGGCAGCCGCGCGACGAACGCCGACCGCGGCAGCGCTTCGGTGACGCCCGCGGACAGCGCCTGCTGCCGCAGCGACGTCTCGACGTGGGAGTAGAAACCGATCACGGGGATTCCGCGCGCCGCGTCCAGCCCCGACAGTGCACGCACCGCATCGAGCGCGCCGGGAGCGTGCAGGTCCACCAGCACGCGCGCCGGCGGTTCGGCGGCGCAGCGCGCCGGCGCCTCCGCCGGGGCCGTGAAGCGCAGGTCGATGCCGCTCGCCCGCGCGGTGGCGGCGAGCTTTTCGGCGAAGAACAGGTCGGGAACGATGGCGAGGACGGGCTTCACGTCGGCTCCGGGAGGGATGGGAGTTCTCTCCGATGCACGCGCGGCGCCCGCGATGCAGACGCTCACGCCGTCAGCGCCTGGGCGAGCTTCGGCAGGCTCGTGTCGTAGCGGTAACTCACATTCATGTGGCCGTCCTCGAACTCCTCGTACTCGTGCGCGATCCCGCGCGCCGCGAGTTCGCGCGTGAACAGCCGTGCGCCGTGGTGCAGGTGGAACTCGTCGCGCGAGCCGCAGTCGAGGTAGAGCAGGCGCAGCGACCGCAGCGCCGCCTCGCACTCGGCGAGCCGCAGGTACGGGTCGTGCGCCAGCCAGCGGTCCCATACGTCGGGCCGGAATGCGCCGGTCTCGAGGTCCACCGGCAGCGCGATGCCGAGTTCGGCGGCAGGATCGGGCGAGTAGCTCGCGGCCATGCCGAGGATGTTGAGCGCGAGGAAGTCGTCCTTGCTCTTCTGCGGGCGCGACTCGAGGCGCTCGAGGAACGCCTTCGTGCCGCCGGCCTCCTGGAACACCGTGCACGCCTTGGGCAGGTCCACGCGGTAGCACCAGTCGAAGTACATGTCGCCGCTGTGGCATGCGACCGCGCCGAAGACGTCGGGACGCGTCATGCCCAGCGTGAGCGCACCGAAGCCGCCGGAGGACTTGCCCGCGACGCCGCGGTGGTCGCGGGCCGCGAGCGTGCGGAACGTCGCGTCCACCCACGGCACGAGCTCGTCGACGAGATGATCGCCGTAGCGGCCGGTCGCGGCGGAGTTCAGGTACTGCGAGCCGCCGTAGCGCGTGTAGCAGTCGGGCATCACCGCGATCAGGCCCGGGCAGCCCTCGGCGACGAGCCGGTCGAGCCGGTCGTCCAGCGAGGGCGACCACGGATTGTCGTTGAGCAGCATGCGCCCGCGGCCGGTGAAGCCGGTGAGCACGAACACGACCGGCCAGCGCCGGCCCGGCTCGGCGTCGTAGCCCGGGGGCAGCCAGACCGGGACGCGGCGGACGTGCGGGTCGCCGGCGGCGTTGCCCTGCAGCACCCGGCTCTCGAACTCGTGGATCTCGACTCGACCTCGGCTCATGGGCACCTCCCGGAAATGGCGGTCGTCGCCTGCACGCTAACGGCTGCGGCCCCGGGGCCGCCAGCGGCCGCTCGCCCGGGCGCTGGGGCCTCAACCGCCGGCCGGCTCCGGCCGAAAACGGAGGGAGAGTCCCGTCCCCCGCTCTTTCCGGAGGCCGTTCCCGATCATGTCCCCCCACGCGGAGCACGCCGAACGCTGGTCGCGGCTCGAGCGCGCCGGCTGGCTGCTCTGGGTCGTCACCTTCACGCTGCTGCTCGCGTTCGCGTTGACGCTGCCCGCGATCTACGCGCCGCTCGTCGACGCCCTGCGCCGCACGGGCGAAGCGGCGCTGCTGCCGGATCCGCGCATGACCGCCGTCTCGCTGATCGGCCTCGTGCTGGTCTTCTGCCTGCACACCGTCATCAAGCAGCGCGAGATCAACCGCATGCGCCGCGCGCTCGAGAAGGAAGAGCGCGGGCACGAGGACGCCAGCGCGCGCTTCTCCGAGGTCTCGGCGCTCTTCCAGCTCTCGACCACGCTGCACGTCGAGCTGCAGCTCGACCACGTGCTTGAGATCATCGTGCGCCGCGTCGTCGCGACGATGCGCGCGCAGCAGGCCTCGATCATGCTGCATGATCCGGCCACGCAGGAACTCGCCACTCGCGTCGCCTACGGCCTCGAGGCCGAGCTCTCGCGCGGCGGCCGCGCGCGCATGGGCCAGGGCATCGCCGGCTGGGTCGCCGCGCGTCGCGAAGGCGTCGTGCTGGGTCCCGTGGCGCCCAATCCCGAGCTCGGCCGGCACTACAAGCCCGAGCGCGCGATCACGTCGGCGCTGTCGCTGCCGCTCGCGATCGGCGAGCGCGTGGTCGGCGTGCTCAACGTGAACCGCATCAACCATCCGGAGCCGTTCACGGCGCACGATCTCGACGTGCTCAAGGCTTTCGGCCAGCACATCGCGGCCGTGATCGAGCACGCTTCGGCGCTCGAGAAGCTGGGCACCCGAAACCGCCAGCTCGAGGAAGACAACGTCAAGCTGACAGACCTGAACCGGATGAAGGACATCTTCCTCTCCACGGCGAGCCACGAGCTCAAGACGCCGCTCAGTTCGGTGATCGCGTACGCGGAGCTGCTCGACGACAACGACGGCAAGCTGACGCGCGAGCAGTCGCGCGAGTTCGTCGCGCGCCTGCGCGGCGAGGCCGTGCGGCTGCTCGGGCTGATCGACGACATCCTCGACCTCTCGCGGCTCGAGAGCGGCAAGATGGCGCTCAAGGCGCGGCCGATGTCGCTCGCCGAGGTGGCGAGCACGGCGCTCGAGACCTCGCGCGCGATGGCGGACCGCTACGGCGTCTCGCTGGCGCAGGACCTCGCCGCCGACGTGCCCGACCTGACGCTGGACGAGGTCAAGATGCGGCAGGTGGTCGTGAACCTGATCACCAACGCCGTGAAGTTCAGCCCCCGCGGCGCGACCGTGACCCTGCGCACGAAGCTCGACGGCGCGTTCGCACGGCTCGAGGTGAACGACACCGGCCCGGGCGTGCCGCCGGAGCTGACGACGCACATCTTCGAGCTCTTCGGCCAGGGGCCCGGCGAGCAGGGTGGCGCCCGCGGCGGCCTCGGGATCGGCCTGCACCTCGTGAAGCGGCTGACCGAGCTGCACGGCGGCCACGTCGGAGTGACCAGCCGGCTCGGAGATGGCAGCACGTTCTGGGTTCGCATTCCCGTTCCGCAGCCGGTGGCCCCGGCGTTGCCGGAACCGGTGGAGACGGCCCGCGCCGCCTGAGCCCGCCGCGCGCCCCGACCGAAATTAGCTTCTTGCCGCGGATCGCAGTGCGACAACTCGCGTGCCTGTGCCATACTCCGGCCGCGCGGCCCCCGGCGACGGCGGCCCTCGATCCCGTCTGCTGCCCGCGCCGTTCGATCCGGAGTTCCTCGGGGCGTGGCGGAACCGTGATTAATTCCGATTCCCGGACACAATTGACGACCTCGCCCGTACCCGGATCAGGGGGGCAGACCGTGGGCGCGCCGGCCGCGGCGCGACCGTCGATCCCGCCGCCCGACGCCGCCGTCCTGGAGCGCGTGAGAATGCGCGATCCCGAGGCGCTCGGCGTGCTGTTCGAGCGGTACTTCGATGCCGTCTACGCGCTGGTGCACCGGCTCCTCGGAGACCGGGCGGCGGCGGAGGATGCGGCCTCGGAGGTGTTCCTCAAGGTGTACCGGGCAGCGCACCAGCTGGATCCCCACCGGGATCCGGCGCCATGGCTGATGACGATCGCCACCAACGTGTGTCGCGACCTCTGGCGCTCCGGCGCCTACCGGATGTCGCGGCGGCGCGCGGCGGGGATCGACCAGCCCGAGTTGGCCGCCCGGCTCACCACGGGGAACAACGAGCCCGAGCGCGACGCGCTGTCGGCGGAACGCAGCCGGCTCGTGAACGAAGCACTGCAGCAGCTGCCGGAATCGTTGCGCGCGGTGATCGTGCTGCACGACTGGCAGGGGTTGAGTCACCAGGAGATCGCGAACCAGTTGGGCGTGGAGCACGCGGCGGCGCGAAAACGGTATTCGCGCGCGCTCGCGGCGCTCACGAAGCTCCTCGAAGGAAAGCTCACGTGACGAATCGCGACGACGAGTACACCGAAGCCGAGCAGCGCGTGCGGGACGCGGTGCGGGCGATGGCCGCGGAGCGGCCGGACCCCGAGTACCGAGCCCGCATCGGCCGCGCGTTCGCGTCGGGTGCCCTGAAGTCCACCGTGCCGGCGCGCCCCGCGTTCCCGGCTCGCGAGCTCGGTTTCGCGCTCGCGGCCGCGGCGGCGTTCGTCGTGGTGGCGTTCGCGTTCAACCGCGGCCCGGAGTGGCGGGTCGTGACGGCCTCGGGGGCCGGGTCGGCGATGGTCGACGGCCGCCCGGTCGCGCTCACGGCCGAAGCTCTCGCGCCGATGCTTCGCCGCGGCGGGCACGTCGTGCTGCCCGACAGCGCGTCGCTCGAACTGGTCGCGCCCGGACAGCTGGCCGTCTCGCTGGTCGGTGGCACCGACGCGCAGCTGCCGCCGGCGCCGAACCGCTGGTTCGCACGGCATGTGAGTGGTCGCGTGAACGTGGGCGAGGCCTACATCCAGACCGGCCGGCGCTTCCACGGCGCCACGCTGGACATGATCACGCCCGAAGCGAACGCCCACGTCACCGGCACCTCGCTCGCCGTGCTGCGGTACCAGGAGGACGGCACCTGCGTGTGCGTCATGCAGGGCAAGGTCGCCGTGTCCTACGAGGAAGAGGACGAGGGCAAGCTCGAGCGCGAGACGCTCATGGTTCCGCAGGGCCAGCGGTGCATCTGCCCGCCGGGCGGCGAAGCCAGGCTCGGACCGATCCTGCACACCTCCGAGCACGCGCTGCACGAGCTGAGCGGGTGGGCGTCGGAGGCCCTGGAGCGCTGACCGCCGCGTGATCCCGGGGTGCCGTCCGGCGCTCCGGGAACGCGCCGCCGCTCCGTTCTGCGAACGCGCGAGCTACGCCGCGGCGTCGCCGCGCGGGGTGGTGGGACGCGCGAACGGCACCGCCCGCGCGATCGAGCGCGACTCGGGCAGGGCGATCACCTCGCCGCGCGCCTCGCCGTCGAGCCGGGCGCCCGCGGGTCCGGTCATCCGCTCGAGGAACGGGCGTTCGGCGTCGGCGGGATCCGCCGCCGCGACGCGCGCCACCGTGCCGTCGTCGAGTTCCACCATCTGCCCCGGCGGATGCACGCCGAGCGACTGCACGAGCGCGAGCCGGAGCGCGGGATGGAACAGGCTCCCCAGTGGACCGAGCACACCGCCGAGCGCCTCGCTCGGCGTCCAGCGGGGCACGCCACCGTCGCGGCGCGCGGCGAGCGTCACCCAGGCCTCGGCGAGCCGCACGATGTCCGCGAGCGGCGAGGCGCCGGTGCCGGCCTTGCCGGTCGGCGGCAGCGCGGCGCGCAGCACGACGAGCGTCACCGGATCGAGCGGCGCGACGTGCGCGCGCGGGACGAGCGTCGCCGCGAGCGGGCCCGGTTCGGTGTCGGCGTCGGGCGCGGACTCGTCGTAGCCGGCGGTCCCGTGCACGAGCGCCGCGGCGCCGAGCTCGGCGAGCGTGGCGCGCTCGAGCCCGAGCGCGCGGCCGACGAGGATCGCGAGCACCGCGATGCGCAGGCCGTGCAGCCAGTGGCCGCTGCCCGTTTCGTCGAGGTCCGCGAGTCCCACCGTGAGCGCGTCACCCGCGAGCGCCGCGTCCACGAGCGGGCGCACGACGCGCTTGTAGTGGTGCGATGCGACACCCGGCGGCAGGCCGTCCTCGAGCAGTGCGCGCGCGTCGCGCATGGCCGCGGCCCACGTCGTGGCGCCGAGCTGGTACGCGGGCGGGACCACGCGCGGGGCGAGCTCGGCCTCCGGGATCACCGGCAGCCAGAGCAGCGGCGCGACGTGCGAGAAGCCCTGTGACACGCAGGCCTGCTCGAGGTCGGAGGCCTTGTAGATCTCGGAGGGCAGGAAGTAGCCCATGAAGAGCTCGAGCTCTCGCAGCTGCAGGCCGGGCGTGAAGCGCAGGCCGGCGATGCCGCGGACGCTGAACTCCTGCAGCAGCTGTTCGGTGAACCGAACGCTCGCGGGGCGCGCGGGCACCGCAACGTCGTTCAGGTGCAGGTCGCCACCGACGTCCGCGATCCGCGCCTCGCCGCATTCGGCGAGCACCGGCGCGAGCACCTCGAGCAGCTGTTCGAGCTGGCTCGTGAACACGGGGTTGCCGATCGCGTACGAGCGGCCCATGCGCACCACGGCGATCAGCCGGGTCGCGACCTGCAGGCCATGTTCGCGGAGGTCGTCGCCGCCGAAGCTCATGCGGTCTCCCGTCGCGGGCGGCGCGCGAGCGCCTCCTCGCAGGCGATGCGCACCGCCTCGGCGCGCGAGCGCAGGCCGCCGTGCAGCACGTCGAGCGCCGACGGCGAGCCCAGCTGCGCGAGCGCACCGGCAGCCGCGGTGCGTTCGGGCGTGCGGCGCGCGAACCAGCCGCCCTCGTGCAGCAGGGCGTGGAGCGCGGGCACGACGCGGTCGTCGCCCAGTTCGCCGAGCACGCCGACGAAGGCGAGCCGGACGTCCTCGGGGCGCGACTCGAAGTCGGCGCTCTGGATGCGGGCGAGGATCTCGGCCGCCGTGCGCGGATCGGGCTCGCGCGCGAGCATGCCGAGGATCGTGGCGAGGGTGAGGGCGTCGGCAGTGTCGAGCTCGCGCAGCAGCAGCGGCGTGCGCCGGTGCACGGGCACCTGGCCGAACGCGGTCACGGCCGCGCGACGGACGCGCACGTCCGGGTGGCGCAGCGCGAACGTGAGCGGTTCCCCGGTCTCCTCGCCGCCCATCTGGCCGAGCGCGACCACGATGTTCCGCGCCACGTGCCAGCGGGTGTCGCGCAGGTAGGGCAGCAGCCGGGCGGGATCCTCGGCGCACGCGTATCCGAGCGCGGTGGTCGCGGCGGCCCGGACGCGCTGGCGCGAGGCGTACGCGAGCACGCGGACGACGAGGTCCACCGCGCACGGGCCGATGCGCACGGCGAGCGCGAAGAAGCGCGCGAGTTCGTCGTGGTCGGCGTGGTCGAGCCGGGCCGCGACCTGCTCCGCGTCGAGCGCGGCCATCGCAGTCGTCAGCTGCGTGTTCGACCAGCGGCGTTCGGGATCGGTGCGCCGCAGGCATTCGAGCGCCTGCGTGGCCTCGGCCCAGTCGCAGCGCTGCGCGGCGGAGGCGAGCGCGCTGGCGACCGCCGCCGTCAGTGCTTCACGCGTCGCGTCGCTCTCGTCGCGGGCGAGGACGTCGTGCACGAGCGTCTCGATCCGTTCGGCCCAGCCGCTCGCGGCCGCCTCGTGCCACGCGCGCTGCCACGCGTCCAGCGACGGGCCCTCGGCGCGCCGCAGTGTCGGCAGCAGTGCCACGGGGTCGCCCGGCGTGCCGAAATCGAGCCACGGCAGGTGGCTGGCGTCCGGTGCCGGCACCGGCACGGAGGCCGACGGCGCGACGTTGGAGCCGAGCGTGATGGGCGCCGTGCGCGGGGTCGTTTCCTCGAACGGCGCGAGCTCGACGACCAGGCCGTGGAGTTCGTGCCGCCAGAGGAGCGTCGTGAGGTCTTCGTCGGTCCCGGGCGCACCGGCCACGCGGGCGAGGGCGCCGAGCAGCGCCCGGGCGTCGTCGCGCGAGGCGTTGGCGTCGAACGTGATCGTCCGGATGCCGTCGCGGAAGAGGAGGAAGGGGACGCCGCGCTCGAGCGGCTCCTCGTCCGGGCCCTCGGCCTGGCGGACGACGAGTTCCTGCCGAAGCCAGAGCTCGACCGGGGTGCAGCGGAGCGAGACGGGGGCGTGGTACTCGATGAGCTGGGCGAACTCCTCGACCAGCCGCTCGATCACGTGGGTGACGCGGTCGTCGGCCGGACCGTGCTGGCGCGCGAGCGCGACGAGGCGCTGGACCTGCCGGAACCACTCGGCCAGGTTCAGTGCCGCGGGGGAGAGCCTCCCGGCGGATTGAGACGCGGATCGCGAACGGCTGCTCATACGCCCTGCCGGCCTCGGTCCATGCGCCGATTCGAACGAGACAGTGTGCGCATTTCCAACGCGTTATCGGCGGGGGCCGGACCCGGGTTGAGCCCCGATTCGGCATCCCGGCCGATCGGTACGGAATTGATTCCGGCAATCCCAACGCCCTCGCGGGGCGCCCGGCGGCGTACTCCCGAGGGTGCTTGACCCTCGCCGGTCCGTCGCGTAACCTTCGGCGCTCTTTGCTTTGGTCCGTTCACCGCCGAATCCAGAGGCCTTCGATGAAGCGCACGTTCCGCCCCCGCAACCGTCACAAGCTCAAGACGCACGGCTTCCGTGCCCGCATGAAGACGAAGGGTGGCCGCAAGGTCCTCTCCGCCCGTCGCGCGCGCGGCCGCAAGCGCCTGACCGTCAAGTCCGCTGCGAAGTAAGGCCGCGGCGTCTTCCGGCCGCGGTCCGCTCCGTCGCATCTTCGCCCCCCGCGACCTACCCGAACGGAGCCCGAGGCCGAGCTGGTCCCCGGATGTATCCTCGCCCGCTCCCGGATCTCGATGAACCGACCGCGCCCCGAGCGCATCGCCCCCAAGCATCGCATGCGGGCGGCGCGCGACTTCGCCCTCGTGCGGCAGAACGGGGTGGCCTACCGTGGTCGTTGCTGTCTGCTGCTGGCACTGCCGAGTCCCGGTGAAGTCACGCGCCTGGGCTGGATCGCGAGCAAGCGCGGCGTCGGCGGTGCCGTCCAGAGGAACCGCGCCCGCCGCCGCATCCGCGAGATCGTTCGGCGCCGCTGGCCTCGTATTCCCCACCAGGGATTCCTGCTCGTGTTCATCGCTTCGCGACCGGTGCTGATCGCTCCGCACCAGCAACTCGCCTCCGAGATCGAGAGCCTGCTCGCGCACGCCGGCGCACTCGCGCCGATGAGCGCGGCCTGACGTCATGCGCGCGCTCGCGATCGGCCTGATCCGGCTCTACCAGGCGCTCACGCCGTCGTCGTTCCGCGGCGCCTGCCGGCATCGCCCGACCTGCTCGGAATACGCGAAGGAAGCCATCGCGCGGCACGGCCTGTTCAAAGGTGGCCGTCTCGCGCTCGTTCGCATCGCACGCTGTCATCCGCTCGGGTCGGCGGGATACGACCCGGTCCCCTGATGGATCGTCGAACCGCGCTGGCGCTCGCGCTGGCCTTGCTCGTTTTCGCCGGCTTCACCGCGCTGCAGGCTCGCTACGCGCCCAAGCGCCCGTCACCCACCCGTGCCGACAGTGCTCGCGTGGCCGCGCCCGCCGTTCCCGGTGGCGCGACCGCGACGCTCGCACCCGCGACGGGCGGCGCCGCTTCCGCGGCCGCTGCGGCCGCGCCGGCCGTGCTGCCCGAGAAGCGCACGGTGGTCGAGACGCCGCTCTACCGCGCCGTGTTCTCGAGCGCCGGCGCGCGCATGCTCTCGTTCGAGCTCAAGCACTACGCCGCCGCCTACGGTGCGAGCGTCTACGCCGAGCATCCGGAGAAGCGCCCCAAGCGTGGCGCCGAGGTGCCGGAAGGCGACCGCGTCGACCTCACCGGTGAGCCGACGTTCGGCGTCGACCTGGGCTCGGGCACGTCGCTGCGTTCGCTCGCCGCCACGGCCTACGCCGTCTCCGAGAGCCTCGACGCCGCCGGCCAGGTGCGCGCGCTCACCTACACGACGCAGGATTCGAGCGGGCTCTACCTGCGCCAGACGTGGCGCTTCCGCCCCGATTCGTACCTGATCGACTTCGAGGTCGAATCCCGCGGCCTGCCGCAGGCGTGGCGGCTCACCGACTACTCGCTCACCGTGCGCACGTGGCCGCTCCTCAACGAGTCGAACCAGCAGAACGACCTGCGCGGCCTGCGCGGCGTGAACCTCGTCGGCAAGGACCTGCACCGCGACGGTGCGGCCGGCCTGGCCGGCAAGGCGCCCAAGGTGCACGAAGGCGTGGCGCACTTCGCCGGCGTGCAGAGCCACTATTTCCTCGGCCTCGTCGCCACCACCGGTCCCGATGGCCGCGCGGCGCGCACCGAGGGCTTCACGCGCACGCTGACGCGCGAGCAGCTCGATCGCCTGCCCGCCAACGCCAAGCGCGACGAGGCGGGCGCGGCGGGGACGCTGGTGATGCCGCTGCCGCTCTCGGGCGCGGGCACGCAGCGCTTCGTCACCTACTTCGGCCCGTCGGACTATTACGCGCTCGCGAAGGAGAGCGGTCCGCTCGAGCTCGAGCGCGCGGTCGACATGGGCTTCACGTGGATCCTGCCGGTCAGCAAGCTGCTGCTCTGGCTGCTGCGGCAGATCAACACGGTCATCCACAACTTCGGCCTCACGATCCTCCTGCTCGCGACGCTGGTGCGGCTGGTCCTGCACCCGCTCAACATGGCGAGCATGAAGAGCATGCGGGCCATGCAGCGGCTGCAGCCCGAAATGGAGCGGATCAAGCAGAAGTACAAGGACGATCCGCAGGCGCAGAACAACGCGACGATGGCGCTCTACCGCGAGAACAAGGTGAACCCGGCCGGCGGCTGCGTGCCGATGCTGGCGCAGATGCCGCTGTTCTTCGCGCTGTACTCGGTGCTCTTCAACGCGATCGACCTGCGCCAGGCACCGTTCTACGGATGGATCCACGATCTTTCGGCCCCCGACCAGCTCTTCTCGGTGGCGGGGTTCCCGATCCGGCTCCTGCCGTTGCTCATGGCGGGGACGGGATTCCTCTCGCAGGCCTTCACGCCGACCGACCCACGGCAGGCCCCGACCATGTACATGATGAATCTCGTCATGCTCGGGATCTTCTATCCGATGCCGTCGGGCCTGGTGCTGTACTGGACCGTGATGAACCTGCTGACCGCCCTCCAGCAGTGGCTGGCGATGCGGCACGACCAGGGCAACAGCAACGCGGTCGTGGTGACGGAATCCCCCGGGAAGGGCCGCGCGCGCTGAGCGCACGGCCTGGAGCCTTCGGCGTGGCAGGCGGGGCGCGCGCCGAAGTAAGCTGACCCGTCGTTCATTCGCGGTTCCTCCGGCAGCGCACGCGACGCGCGCAGGCGGCTCTTTCCGAGCGCCGCGCGAATCCGCCGCGCCGAGGAGCCATCACTGCAGTCCGTCACGGAACGCCCGACCGGCGCGCCCGGGGAAGCCCCCAGGGGCCGCGCCTCCATCCGGGGAAGGCGTCCGGGAATCGGGGACATCATGGCCAAGGGTTCGGTTTACGAAGGCAAGTCGTTCGAGGAAGCAGTTCGCAAGGGGCTCGAGGACCTGCGCCTGGCGCGGGCGGAAGCCACCATCACGCTGATCGAAGAGGGCAAGGGCGGGTTCCTGGGCATCGGCGCCCGGCCGTTCCGCGTCAGCATCATGCGCCGGCCCGGCGGGCCGGTGCGCGAGCCGGAAGAGACGCGCGAGAAGCGGGTCGGCGGCCGGCGCGACGAGCGCCGCAGCCGCAACGAGCGCGGCGGCCGGGATCGCGATCGCGGCGGACGCGGCGAGCGCGAAGGCCGAGGGGATCGCGAGGGGCGTGGCGAGCGCGATGGACGTCGCGACGAGAAGCGTCCGCAGCCGGTGCAGGCGCAGGGCGGTGGCCGCGCCGAGGGTGGCCGCGACGAGCGGCGCCGCGACGAGGGCCGCAAGGACGAGGGCCGTCGGGAAGGACGTCGCGACGAGCGCCGTCCGGAGCGGCAGGATCGCCCGGAGCGCGGCGAGCGCCAGGATCGCCCGGTGCGCGCGGAGCGTCCGGAACGCGCGGAGCGTCCGGAGCGGCAGGAGCGTCGTCCGGAGCGGCGCGAGGATCGTCCGCAGCGTCCGGCGCCGGTCGAGGCCGTGAACGCGCGGGCCGAGGAAGACGAGTTCGACGAGGCGATGCCGGCGGGTGCCGTGCCGGCCGCCGGGGAGTCGCAGGCCGGTGAGACTGATGCCGACAGCGCGCGTCGCCGCCGCCGCCGGGGTCGCCGCGGTGGCCGTGGCCGCCGCCGCACGGGTGCCGCGCCGGGAGCGCTCGAGCTCGCGGGTGGTGTCGGGATCGCCGACCACGAGGACGCCGAGGGTGACTTCGAGGACGCGCCGAGCGCTGCGCCGGTCGATGCGATCGCCGAGATCGTGCCGCCGGTCCCGCCGATGGCGGTCACGCCGAGTCCCGAGCCCGAGCTGGTGAGCGCGATGGCGCGCGGCGACGAGCCGGCGCCGGCCGCTGCGCCCGCGCCGTTCCGCGGCGAGGACCGCGGGCCGCGCCGTGACCGCGATCGTGATCGGGGCCGCGGCCGGGATCGTGACCGCGACCGGGATCGCGACCGCGATCGCGAGCCGAGCCACCACGATGGACCCGACATGCCGCCGGCCGAGCTGGCCGCGATGAGCCAGCGCGTGACCGAGGACCTGCTCAAGGCGATGGGCTTCGAGGCCACGGTGAACGCGGCCGCCGAGGGCAATCGTGTCGACGTCACGGTCGAGGTCGCGCACGACGACGACCTGCTGACGGGCCAGAAGGGCGAAGTCCGGCAGGCGATGCAGCACCTGCTCAATCGCTACGTGAACCGTGGCGAGGGCTCGCGTTACCACCTGCAGCTCGAGATCAACGACTTCTGGCAGCGGCGCGAGAACGAACTCGCGGCGCTCGCCCGCTCGCTCGCCGAGGAGGCGCTCGCGGGCAACGTGGAGGTCGTGACCGAGTACCTGAACTCGCAGGAGCGCCGGATCGTGCACGTGACGCTCAAGGAAGATCCGCGCGTGAAGACGTACGCGCTCGGCACCGGCATGATCAAACGCGTGGCCGTCGCGCCCGCCGACTTCCCCGAACGCACGGGCGAGGAAGAGGTGGGCTGAGGCCCTCGCGGATCGCGCTTTCCCGGCGCCGGGCCTCCACGGGCCCGGCGCCGTTTCGTTTCGTCCCGAACCGGAGTGCTCCTCTCTTGTCCTTCGCCCTCGACGACACCATCGCCGCCATCGCCACGCCGGCCGGGGAGGCGGGCCTGGCGGTCGTGCGCGTGAGCGGCCCGGCCGCGCTCGCGGTCGCGGACGCGGTGTTCCGCGGGCGCGCGCCGCTCGCCGGCGTGGCGGGGCACACGCTCCACCACGGCTGGTTCGGCGACGACGCGACGCGGGTGGACGAGGTGGTGGCGGCGGTGTTTCGCGCGCCGGCGTCGTACACGCGCGAGGACGTGGTCGAGTTCTCCTGCCACGGCGGCCGGCTGCCGGCGGCGCGCGTGCTCGAGCGGCTGCTCGCCGCGGGCGCGCGCTCGGCGCGCCCGGGCGAGTTCACGCTGCGCGCGTTCCTGAACGGCCGGCTCGATCTCGTCCAAGCCGAGGCGGTCGCCGAGCTGATCCACGCCCGCAGCGACGCGATGCACCGCGCGGCGCTCTCGCGCCTGGCCGGCGAGACGAGCCGGACGCTGCGCGCGCGCCTGGACGCGATCGTGGACCTGGCCGCCGAGGTCGAGGCGCGGGTCGATTTCGCCGAGGACGTGGGCGGCGTCGAGGTGCCGGCGACGGTGCGTGCTCGCATTCGCGCGCTCGAGTCGGCGCTCGCGGCGTGGCGCCGCGGCGCGGCGTGGGGCCGCGCGCTGCGCGAGGGCGTGCAGGTGGCGATCGCGGGGCCGCCCAACGCGGGCAAGTCGTCGCTCTTCAACCGGCTTGTCGGCGAGGAGCGCGCGATCGTGACGGCGATCCCGGGCACGACCCGCGACCGCGTGAGCGCGACGGTCGAATGGGAGGGCGCGCCGTTCACGCTCTCGGATACGGCCGGGTTGCGCGATTCGGACGACGAGGTCGAAGCGCTGGGCGTGGCGCGCGCGCGGGACGCGATGGACACGAGCCACGTGGTGCTCTGGGTGAGCGATTCGGCGGCGCCGGTGCCGCCGCCCGCGTCGCTCGCGGACCGGCGCGCGGTGCTGGTGCTGCACAAGTGCGACCTGCCGGCGGCACCCGCGGCGGCGGCGTTCGCGTCGGCCGGGCACGCCGTGGTGCGCGCGAGTGCGCGGACCGGCGAGGGGTTGGATGCGGTCGTCTCGGCGCTCGTCGCCGCGGCCGGTTTCGAGCCGGGCGACGTGCTCGCGAGCGAGCGTCAGGCCGAGACGCTGGGCCGCGCCTGCGAGGCGCTCTCCCGGGCCGCCGAGCAGGGCGACGCGGGCGCGCCGGGCGAGATCGTCGCGGCGGACCTCCGCGCGGCGATCGCCGCGCTCGAGGAGCTGCTCGGGGTGCACGTGAGCGAGGAGATCCTCGACCGGATCTTCGCGCGCTTCTGCGTGGGCAAGTGATGCCGGGCGCGCGCTTCGAGGTGGTGGTGATCGGCGGTGGCCACGCGGGCTGCGAGGCGGCGCACGCCTGCGCGCGCATGGGGCTCGCGACCGCGCTGCTCACCGTGCAGCGCGAGCACGTGGCGCGCATGTCGTGCAATCCCGCGATCGGCGGCGTCGCCAAGGGCCACATGGTGCGCGAACTCGACGCGCTCGGCGGACTCATGGCGAAGGTCACGGACCGCGCCGGGATCCAGTTCAAGATCCTGAACCGCGGCCGCGGTCCGGCCGTGTGGTCGCCGCGCGCTCAGTGCGACAAGGCGCTCTACTCGGCCGAGATGCTGCGCGAGCTGGACGGCGTGCCGGGGCTCGCGATCGTCGAGGGCGTGGCGAACCACGTGCGGCGCGCGGCGGGCCGCGTGACGGGCGTGGAGCTGGCGGACGGCCGCGTGCTGGAGTGCGCGGCGGTGGTGATCACGCCGGGCACGTTCCTGAACGGGCTGATCCACATCGGCGAGCGCCAGCTGCCGGGCGGCCGTATCGGCGAACACGCGGCGCGCGCGCTCAGCGAGTGTCTCGGCGAACTGGGGCTGGAGCGCGGGCGGCTCAAGACCGGCACGCCGCCGCGCCTGAAGCGCGATTCGATCGATTGGGACGCCGTCGAGCCGGCGCCCGGCGACGAGCCGCCGGTGCCGTTCTCGCACTGGACCGAGTCGCTCGAACTGGACCAGGTGCTCTGCTGGAGCACGCACACCAACGAGCGCACGCACGACGTGATCCGCGCCAACCTGGACCGCTCGCCGATGTACGCGGGGCGGATCCAGGGCACGGGGCCGCGCTACTGCCCCTCGCTCGAGGACAAGGTCGTCCGCTTCGCCGAACGCACGAGCCATCACCTCTTCCTCGAGCCCGAGGGCCGGGATGTGGAGGAGATCTACGTGAACGGCGTCTCGACGAGCATGCCCGAGGAGGTGCAGCTCGAGTTCGTGCACACGATCCGCGGACTCGAGCGTGCCGAGATGATCCGGCCCGGCTACGCGGTCGAGTACGACTTCTTGTTGCCGCACCAGCTGCGCCCGACGCTCGAGACGAAGGCGATCGGCGGGCTCTATCTGGCGGGCCAGATCTGCGGCACGTCGGGCTACGAGGAGGCCGCGGCGCAGGGCTTCGTCGCCGGCGTCAACGCGGCGCTCGCGCTGCGTGGCCGCGAGGCGTGGGTGCCGCGGCGCGACGAAGCGTACGTCGGTGTGCTGGTCGACGACCTCGTGACGCGCGAGCACCGCGAGCCGTACCGCATGTTCACCTCGGCCGCGGAGCACCGGCTGCTGCTGCGAGCGGACAACGCCGACGAACGGCTGGTCGCGACGGGACACGCGCTCGGCCTGGTGGCGGACGCGCAGCGTGCGCGCGTGCACGAGCGCTACGCCGCGATGGCGGCGGAGGAGCGGCGGCTGGAGCGCGTGACGGTGACGGTGCCGGCGGGCGTGCCGGGCGCCGCGCCGCGCGCGGTGCGCGCGAGCGACTACCTGGCGCGGCCGGAGGGCTCGTTCGCCGCGCTCGCGGGGCTGGGCGTGACGACGGCGCTGTCCGAGCCGTTGCGCGAGGGCCTCGAGGTGCGGATCAAGTACCGCGGCTACATCGAGCGTCAGCAGCGCGCCGCGGCGTCCGCGGCGGCGATGGAGCGGCTCGCGCTGGACGACGCGCTCTGGGGCGAGGAACTGCGCGGGCTCTCGGTGGAGGCGCGCGAGAAGCTGCGCCGCTGGCGGCCGGCCAACGTCGCGCAGGCCGCGCGCATCGCGGGCGTCTCGCCCGCGGACATCGCGGTGCTGCTCGTGCACGCGAAGCGCCGCGCCGCGGGGACGCCAGCCGCGAGCTGAAGCACCGCGCGGCCTCGTGACGCTCCGGCGTCGCGCGCCGCACCGCCGCGTGCGCGGGCGCGCCCGCCGCGCGAGGGCGTGCTAGAGTGGGTGGCCCATGACTCCATTCCGTTCGTCGCGCGACGGTTCGCGCAATCGCCCCGATCGACGTTCGCGCCCGAGCGCTCCGCGCAAGCCCGCGACGCAGCGCCGCGACCCCGCGCCTTCCGATCCGGATCGCGTGCTCGCGCGCCAGCCGTGGGCCGCGTTGCGGCCGCTGTTGGCGGGCGTGGGCGACGTCGAAGCGACGATCGCGCAGTTGCGCGAGTACACGCGGCAGTTGCTCGAGTGGAACCGCGGCGTCTCGAACCTCGTCTCGCGCAACGACGAGATGCGTCTCGTCGAGCGGCACATCGCCGAATCGCTCGCGCCCGTGGCGCGCATGCGCGAGGCCGGCTGCCGCAAGCTGCTCGACCTCGGATCGGGCGCCGGGCTGCCCGCGATTCCGCTGGCGATCGCCGGCATCGGCGAGAAGTGGACGCTCGTCGAGTCGCGGCGGAACAAGACGTTGTTCATGCGCAAGGCGTTGAGCGACATGAAAATGGAGCATATTGAAGTCGCCTGTTCCCGGCTCGAAACGCTGATCGACGAGCCCGAGTTCCTCGCCGACTTCGATGGCTTCACGTCGCGGGCGACGATGGCTGTCGGGCCCACGCTCGAGTTGGCCACCCACGTCGTCGTGCATGGTGGGCGCGCGTTCCTGTGGAAGGGCAGCGGGTTCGAGGACGAGCGCCTGGCCTCGGAATCGGACTGGAGCCACGACTGGACGTTCGAGGACGCGACCACGATTCTAGAAGGCCCAAACTGCCTCGCGGTATTCGTTCGCAAATAACAGTTTTCGCGAATTCGCGCTGACGGTTCCACGTGAAACATAGCGCTTGAGCGCACTCGCTCGGCGCTGCTATCCTGCCAGCGCCCCCGCGGCCATCTCCACGGTCGCGATCGCGGCTTTCAGCCGCCCCCGGTGCCTCGCGCGACTGCCGCGCGTGCCGCAATCCAAGCCCATATCTCGGCGCCCGGCGCCGTAGCGAGCCTAAGGAATGGGACGAATCATCTCGATCGCCAGCCAGAAAGGCGGCGTGGGCAAGACGACCACCGCGATCAACCTCGGTGCGTGCCTCGCCCAGGAGAGCAAGCGCGTCCTCATCGTCGACATCGATCCGCAGGGTAATGCGACCAGCGGACTCGGCGTGAACGGCAATGACCAGCGCAATACGACGTACGAAGTGCTGATCGGCCAGTGCGAGGTCCAGCAGGCCATCATGCCCACCGCGCTCGCGACGCTCGACCTGTTGCCCGCCGGGCAGCGGCTCTCGGGCGCCGAGGTCGAGTTGGTCGGGATGATGGCGCGCGAGACCCGCCTCAAGACCTGCCTCGGCAAGATCGCGGGCGACTACGACTACGTCTTGGTCGACAGCCCGCCGTCGCTGGGTCTGCTGACGATCAACTCGCTCACCGCTTCAGACTCGGTGCTGATCCCGCTCCAGTGCGAGTACCTCGCGCTGGAAGGCCTCACCCAGCTGATCGGCGCGATCCGGCTCGTGCAGGACCACCTCAATCCAGCATTGCGGATCGAAGGCGTGCTGCTCACGATGTTCGACGCGCGCCTCAACCTGTCGCAGCAGGTGGCGGACGAGGCGAGAAAGTTCTTCTCCGACCGCGTGTACAAGACGGTCATCCCGCGAAACGTGCGCCTCAGCGAAGCGCCGTCGTTCGGGAAGCCCATCGTTCTCTACGACCCGCACAGCTCCGGAGCCGAGAGCTACCGCGAGCTCGCACGGGAGGTCATCGAACATGAGTAGGAAAGTGCTCGGGCGCGGCCTGGAGGCCCTGATTTCGACGTCGACCGCTGCCGAAGCGGTCGACGGGCGCACGGCGACCGCCACCGCGGTCGCCCCGGATCACACCGTCGCCGATCTGCGGATCGCGGACATCGGCCCCAATCCCTTCCAGCCGCGCACGCGATTCGATGACGCCGCGCTGAAGGAACTGTCCGATTCGATCCGGGCGACCGGCGTGCTCCAGCCCGTCCTGGTGCGCAAAGTGGGCCCCGGCGACTACCAGCTCGTCGCCGGCGAGCGCCGCATGCGTGCCGCGCAGCTGGCCGGACTCGAAAAGATCCCGGCGATCGTCCGCGACTACGACGATCGGGCCATGATGGAGCTGGCGCTGATCGAGAACATCCAGCGCGAGGACCTGAACCCCATCGACGAGGCCAAGGCGTACCAGGGCCTGATCGAGAAGGTCGGTCTCACGCATGAGCAGGTCTCGGAGCGCGTCGGAAAGCAGCGGGTGTCGATCACGAACTCGCTCCGGCTGCTCGCCCTGCCGGCCGAGGTCATGGACATGGTTTCACGTGGAACATTGTCCGCCGGCCATGCCCGGGCCATCCTCGGCCTCGAGTCCGGCGGCGACCAGCTCGCCGCCGCGCGCTATGTAGCAAACAAGGGCTTCTCGGTGCGCCGCACGGAGTCGTTCGTGCGCCGCAAGCAGCGCAAGGCGCACACCCGGCCGAAGGCGCAGAAGCTCGCCGGGCTCGAGGAGTGGGCGACAAAGCTCGAGTCCCGCTTCAGCACCCATGTCGTGATCACGCCTGGGCGCAAGGGCGGCAAGGTGGAGTTCGAGTTCTACAGCCAGGAAGACCTCGAGCGGCTGCTCGAATCCTGGGGCGTGCTCTGACCAAGGACGGCGTCACGAACCTCGGAGGGGTCATGATGAAGTTCCGCTCGCGCGGCCAGCAGGAAGAGCCGCCCGCCCCGAACACCGTGATCGGCGTGAGCTCGAGCTTCCGCGGCACGCTCATGGTCACCGGCACGCTGCGGATCGACGGCGAGTTCGAAGGCGACATCCTGAACTGTGAGCGCCTCGAGGTCGGCGAGCACGGTGTGATGCGTGCCGACGTCGAGGTTCGCGAGGCCGTCATCATGGGACGCGTGTTCGGCAACGTCCGCGCGCTCGGGACGATCGAGATGAAGTCCGGTGCCCGCGTCGAAGGCGACGTCGCCGCAATGACCGTCGGGATCGAGCCCGGCGTCTCGTTCACCGGCCGCTGCACGATGCTCGAGGCCGGTGGCGGGTCCGTCGAGATGACCAGCGAGGCGCGAGGCTCCGACCGCGGCCGCTGAAGTATGCTCTTACGTGCATAGGTATGTCGAACGAAATCGTGTAGTCATTTGCAATCACACCAGCAGCGGCGCTGAGCCGGACGTGGCCCGCCGCGCAGGTCGGAGCCCGGTGGACAGGGAACGCCTCGCCCAGAGCTCGCCGAACGCCGCGTCATCAACCGGCAAGCCCGGCCCGGCCGCGAGCGCCCGCTCCGCCGCCGCGGGCCGCTGGCTCGTGTTTGCCGCGACCGTCTTCTGGGCCTCGACGGCAACGCTCGCGCGCCACGTCTTCCGCGACTGGCAGATCCCGCCGCTCACCGTGGTCGAGATGCGACTCGCGATCGCCGCCGCAGCGCTCTTCGTGTTCCTGCGCGCGCGACGCCCGGAGGCCCTCGTCATCGAGCGGAAGGACGTTCCGTACTTCCTCACGCTCGGGCTCTTCGGCGTCGCCGCCGTCCAGGGCAGCTACTACTTCAGCATCTCCAAGCTCGGCGTCGGGCTCGCGATCCTGGTGCAGTACCTCGCGCCGACGCTGATCGTCGCGTTCGATCTCGCGCGCGGACGCTGGGTCGGGTGGTCGATGATCGCCGCCGTTCTCGCGGCCCTCGCCGGCACCGCACTCCTGGTCGGCGGCGTCGATACGAATGCGCTGCACGCGAAGCCGCTCTACTGGGGCATCGGTTTCCTCTCCGCATTCGTCTTCGCCTTCTACATCGTCTACTCCAAGCGCGGCATGCTCCGCTACCGGCCCGAAACGGTGCTCTTCTACACCTTCGCCATCGCGGCCGTCTTCTGGGCGATCGTCACGCCCCCGTGGCGGATCGTGGGCGAGCATTATCCGCCGCGGGTCTGGGGCGTCTTCGTGCTGCTCGGATTCCTCTCGACCCTCGTTCCGTTCGCGCTCTTCTATGCCGGGCTCAACCGGCTGCCCGCGGCCGAAGCCAGCGTCATCGCCACCGCGGAGCCGCTCGTCGCGATCGTGACCGCGGGCATCTTCCTGCACGAGCAACTGCGGCCGGTGCAGTTCGTCGGCGCCGCGCTCGTGCTGCTGGCGGCACTGCTCGCGTCGCGCGGATCACCCGCCGCCACGCAGGCGACCGTCGAACGCGCCTGACGCGCCGTTGGGCGGCCGTGTCACGCGCCCGGCAGTTCGTCCGTTCTCCGAATATCCCACCTCCGATTCGCAGCGCCCGCGGCGAAGCTCCCGAGCCTCGCCGGGCTCTCCATGCTTTGCGCAGCTTTTGCGCAGAATTCTCCGCACCCCTCCGCGAACCGCGCATCCAAGAAGGTCCACACGGCTGCCGCGAGGGAGGAGTTTCGATGAGAGCGCTGCAACGACACGCTGCACCCGCCGAAGCCAATGTCCCGTCGGCCGTCCAAATGGTCTCCGTCGCCGAACTGCCGACGCGGTTCGGGGATTTCCGCGCCGTGGCGTTCACCGCCGACGCGCGGGGGGACGAGCACATCGCGTTCGTGCGCGGCACCGTGCGCGGGCAGTCGAACGTGCCGCTCCGCATCCATTCGGAGTGCCTGACCGGCGACGTCATCGGCTCGCTGCGCTGCGACTGTCGCGACCAGTTGACCAGCTCGCTCGAAGCGCTCGGCAAGGAGCCGTTCGGGATCCTGCTCTACCTGCGCCAGGAAGGCCGCGGGATCGGGCTCACGAACAAGATCCGCGCGTACGCGCTGCAGGATCGCGGGCACGACACGGTGGAAGCGAACCACCTGCTCGGCTTTGGCGACGACGAGCGCGACTACCAGGTGGCTGCGGACATGCTCCGTGCGCTCGGGCCCAAGAGCGTCCGCTTGATGACGAACAATCCGCGCAAGGTCGAAGGCCTGCGCGAACAGGGCATCCGCGTCTCCGGGCGCATCCCGATCGTCATGCCCGCGAACCGGCACAACGCGAGCTACCTGCTCACCAAGCAGAAGCGCTCGGGACACTGGCTCGGGATCCTCGAGCCGCGCCCCGACGCCAGCGGCGCCGCGGGCATCCAGCCGGCCCCGGCGACGTAGGCCGGAACCGCATCACGAGAAGTTCGCGGCGCGCTCGTCGATCCGGCGAGCATGTAGTGGCTGAGTTTGGGCTTGGAGCGGTTGAGTCGGTGGTAGAAGATCCACTCGGTGGGCTCACCCTCGCACTCGCGCCGCTTCA
>JBGAML010000029.1:0-25002 GCA_044223005.1 Candidatus Eiseniibacteriota bacterium | reverse complement strand
ATCTGGCGCAGGGCCGAGCCCCCGAGCAGCCGGTGGGCGACGGGGATCAGCCGCTTGGGATAGCGGAGCCAGTAGGTGGTGGCGAAGGTCTGGGTGGAGAAGTTGCGCCCACAGTGGTCACAGCGGAAACGGGCGATGCGCCGGGGGCTGGCCTGGCGCGTGTAGTAGCCGGCGTGGGACCAGCGCCACAAGGCACGCTCGGCCTTGTGGTAGCGACAGCTCGGGTTGGGGCAGAACGGCGGGATGAAGGTCGTCATACCGGAGGATCACTGCACCTCCCGCGCCAACTGCATTCATCCGAGCACAACTCAGGTGATGCGGTGGAACACGGCCTGCTCGGCGAGGAATGACGCCGCGTCGGGGCCTCGCAGGTAGGCCAGCGTCGACAGTGTGCCCGCTTCGACGCACGTGGGCGCCAGCACCGTGATCGAGCGCGGCGCGCCTTCGACCGGCCAGCCGGTCCGCGGATCGAGGATGTGCCCGAGCCGGCGCCCGCGCCACGTCACGAAGCGCCGCGCGTCGCCGCTGGTCGCGAGGCCGCCGCGCTCGAGGTCGAGCGTCGCGACCGCGCCCTCTCCCGTGTGTGCCGGGTCGTCGACGCCCACGGCCCAGGGCTGGCCGCCACGGCGGGGTCCGCTCGCAAAGAGATCGCCGCCGAAGTTCACCAGCACCGCGGCCTCGGTGGAGCCCGCGACGAGCCCCGCCGCCCGGTCCACCGCGAACTCCTTGCCGATGCCGCCGAAATCGAGCTCCATTCCCTCCGGAAGGACGAGTTCGGGCCGCCGCCACGAGAGACGCGACCAGCCGACGAAGCGCAGCAGTCTGGCGATGGCCCCCGCATCGGGCTCCACCTCGCGACCGTCGAACGTCCACGCCCGGCGCAGGACGCCCGACGTGATGTCGAAGCGGCCGCCGGACATCTCGTGGCAGAGCGCGGCGTAGTCCAGCAGCGCCGCGGTCTCGTCGTCGACCTCGAACGGCCGGCCGCGCGCAGCGTGGATCGCGTACACCACGCTGTCGTCGCGGTAGCGGCTGAACTTCCGCTCGATCCGCAGGGCCTCCTCGCGCGCCTCCGCGACGAGTTCCGTCGCCACCCGGCGGTCGTCCGTGTCGACGAGCACCTCGCAGGGGCCGCCCAGCGCCGTGAAACGCCCGATCCAGTGCCCGTCGCCGCGGGCGAGCCCGCCCGCGGCGACGGAACGTTCCGGACCGGAGGGCGTGCTCAGAACTGCACGCTCCAGCCGGCCACGACGGTGAACGTGTCCTCGCCCGGGAAGAGGTCCATGTTCCGCTGCACGCCGATCGCATCGGCGGGATGGCCGTTCCCCCACTGCCGGATGTACTCGCCACGCACCGTCAGTTCTCCCGGACCGTTCGGGACCGGGCAACCGTACGTGAGCCCGAGCGTGGCCGAACGCAGCGGTCCCAGGCGCAGGTCGCTCGTCGCGTACCGCGGGATCGGCGCGCCGGGATGCAGGCCGAACACGAAGAAGTCCGCCGCGCTCTGCGAGTACCAGCGCAGGTGCGGCTGCAGCCAGTCGTGCTCCGGCAGGTCGGTGCGGTACTTGAGGTCGATCGTGTGCGAGCGCACGCCCCAGTCGTCGTGATACCAGCGGTACGAGCCGTACACGACGTCCCGCCGCAGGTGGTACACCGTGCTGCCGAGGATCGCGGTGCGGTCGCGCGTGTCGGGGCGCTTCTCCGCGAGTTCGCTCGCCGGGGCCCCGGTGGCGTCGAGGACGCTCACCACCTTGTACGGCTCGCTCAAGTAGCCGCTCTCGTGCGTGCGCGTGGCGTTGACCGCGACGAGGCAGCGCCGGGTCAGCACGCGCGAGACGCCCACCATCACGTCCGTCAGTTCCTTGCCCTGGTTGCCGTCCGCCTGCAGCACGCTGCGATCCTGCAGACCCACGGGGATCCCGCCCATCGGGAACACGCGGTCGCGATTGACGCCGGCCCCGCCGCTCAGGGTGAGCAGGTGATGGTCGAGATCGAGCGCCGCCTGCGCGCGCCCGCCCACCGACGAGTAATCCCGCTCGCGCGAGACGTGCCCGCCGGTCGTGAGGGTGAAGTCGCCGCCGATCGGCCGGACCCACGAGAGGTCGAGCGCGCCGCGCATGTCGCGGAACGGTCGTGTCGGCAATTCGTTGGCCCGCGACGTGGACACCGTTCCGGACGCGGAGGTCGTGGTGACCACCTTGCCCGAGGGCTGCGCGCCGCTGGGCGAGGCGCCGGTCATCGCATCGAGGGTGAACTGGGCCGAGAACGACTGGCCGTCGGCGAACAGCCGCGTCAGGCGCCCGACCGGTTCGACGATCGTCGTGCGCCCCTTCTCGCCGTAGGCGAGCCCGGTCGCGTCGAACTGCCACTTCGCGGCGGGTGCCTCGGCACGCGCGATGACGGGCGCGCCGACCGCGAGCAGCACGCAGGCGGCGGCGCGCAGCCGCGCCCGCAGGGCCCCGCTCCCGGAGGTCAGTTGCATCCGCACCCCCCGCCACCGACCTCCTGGCCGCCGGTCGAGCCCTCCTTGCTGAAGTAGATGTGGTCGTCGAGCGCCGAGTGCATCGGCAGCGGCGTGAAGCTCATGCGCTTCTCGGCGAGGAGATCCCGGTCCCAGGGCTTCACGGCCATGGCGGCGCAGCCGCCCGACGCGGCGGCGACGAGGAGCAGCAGTGCGGCGAACGCGATCCGGCGACGGCGGTGCGTCATCGGGTGCAGGCCTCCTGGATGAGGGATTCGAACGCCGCGGCGCGGGCGGGTTCGTAACCGATGTGCTTCTCGAGCACGGTGCCGTCCCGGCCGACGAGCACGCTGGTCGGCATTCCTTCGACGCGATAGGCGGACGCAATGTGACCGGAGGGGTCGTACGCGACGGTGAACGGCGCGGGCACCGAAGCGAGGAAGGTCGCGGCGGCGTCGCGTGTCTTGTCGAGGTTGACGGCGACCACGACGAATCCGCGCGGCCCGTACTTCTGCTGCATCTCGGCCATCCACGGGAACGAGCGATGGCACGGGCCGCACCACGACGCCCAGAAGTCGACGAGGACGACCTTGCCGCGCAGCGAATCGAGACTGACGCTCCCCTTCTCCGTGGGCAGCGTGAAGGCGGGGGCCGGGACGGCCCGGCCCTTGGCGAATGCGGCCGGAAGTCCCGGGGCAGCCGCGAGCAACGCGGCGAGCCCGAGGATGCGAACGGCGGGCGGAACGCGCATGGGACCTGGAACTCCTCGAGTGGCACCACGGTGAGGCCGCGACGGCACGCGGGTGATCCTGATGGCGACTTCCACTCCGGGATGGATCGGAGGGACACCCGTGACACGGCTTCCCGGCCCTGGAGAAGTTGGGGGCTTCCGGCCGGCGGGGACATCCTACGCCGGAATCGCGTCGTCCGGCACGTCGCCTTACACCGGGAAGTGCACGAAGTTTCGTGGCAGGCAACCCGGAAGTTCCACGTTTCGTGAATCCCGCAGGCGCGTTCGTCGCTCCGTGCATTGTGCCCGGCGCCCGCGAGGCGGTAGGTTCCGCCTCCCCGTCCGGTCCAGGCCGGGGACCCCACGTCGGCCGGAGGATTCTCATGCGTCATCACGGACGAATGCTGCTCGCCCTGCTCGGACTCGCCGGCTCGCTCGCCGCGGGTTCCGCGTTCGCGGCACCACCCTCGATCAGCCAGTTCCTCAAGATCCGCGTCCCGGGCGCACCGGTGGTGCTGCCCGACGGCTCGCTGCTCCAGCGCGACTGGCCGGACGGCGTGTTCCAGCTGTACCGCGTCACGCCGAAGACGGCCACCAGTCCCTCCTACAAGTCCGGCGACGTCACGGTCACGCGCCTGACGAACTACACCGATGGGCTCGCGAGTTTCGCGCCGTCGCGGGACGGGCACTGGGTCGTGCTCCTGCACGCGATCGGCGGCAACGAGAACACCCAGCTCACGCTCATGGACCTGACGGCCCCGGCCGGTGCGCCCACCGTGCCCGTGCTCGAGAACCCGAAGGTCCAGGCCGCCGTGAACTTCTGGCTGCGCGACGGCTCCGGATTCGTCTACACGGCCAACGACGAAAGCCCGTCGGACTTCCACCTGTACCGCTGGGACCTCGCGACCCGGAAGGCGACCCGGCTTCTGGGCGAGGAAGGCTCCTGGCGGGCGTCCGACGTGACCCGGGACGGCAGCCGCATGATCGTCATGCACGAGTTCTCGGCGTCCGACGTCCGCTGCTTCGAGCTGGTCACCGCGACCGGCAAGCTGACCGAGCTCTCACTCAAACCGGCGACCGGCACCTCGGTCTGCGTCGGCGTCGGGTACACGCCGGACGAGAAGTCGGTACTGATGACGTCCGACTGGAAGGACGGCATCAACCGCCTGTACGTCAAGAACCTCAAGACGGGCGCCGTGACCGAGCCGCTGCCGGCACTGGCGAAGTTCGAGCTCGACGGTGCCGGGCTGTCGCAGGACCGCGACCTCGTCTCCGTCGAGACCAACGAAGACGGCTACGGCAACATCCGCGTCTACGCCCTCCCCGGCTGGACCACGGTGCCGATGCCGGCCATGGAGCGCGGCGTCGCCGCCGTGACCGACTTCGGCGGTCGCACGATGGTGTGGTCCATCTCGAACGCGCGCACGCCGCGGACGAGCTACGCGACGACGTGGAGCCGCGATCTCAAGGCGGCGCCGGTCACCCGCCAGCTCACGTGGGTCGACGACCAGGGCATCGACCTCGCTTCGTTCCCGCTGCCCGAGCTGGTGAAGATCCCGGCGTTCGACGGCCGCTCGATCCCCGCGTTCCTCTTCATGCCGCCCGGCGCGGCGAAGGGCAAGGCGATCCCGTTCGTCGTCGTCTACCACGGCGGCCCCGAGAGCGAACACCGGCCCGAGTTCAGCGCGACGATGCAGTACTTCCTCTCGCGCGGCTACGGACTGCTGATGCCGAACGTGCGCGGGAGCACGGGCTATGGCCGCGCCTACCAGATGCTCGACGACTACACGAAGCGCTGGGATTCCGTGCGCGACGGCGTCGACGCCGCCGAATGGCTGGTCGCCAGCGGTTACGCCACGCCGGGGCGGATCGCGACGTACGGCGGATCGTACGGCGGTTTCATGTCCGTCGCGTGCGTGGTCGAGGACCAGGAGCGCGTGGACGCGGGCAAGCGTCCGCAGCGGCTGTTCGGCGCCTGCGTCGACGTGGTCGGGATCGTGAACATGAAGGGCTTCCTCGAGAAGACCAGCGGCTACCGGCGCAAGCTGCGCGAAGCCGAGTACGGCCCGCTCGCGGACTCGACGTTCCTGCAGAGCGTCTCCAGCATCCGCCGGCCGGACAAGATCCAGGTGCCCGTCTTCATCGCGCACGGGTTCAACGACCCGCGCGTGCCGGTCGAGGAGGCGATGCAGCTCGCGGTGGCGCTCAAGGACCGCGGCCGCAACCCGCGGGTGTTCATCGCCCCGGACGAGGGCCACGGGTTCGTCAAGCTCGACAACCGCATCTACTTCTACGAACGCATGGCGAACTTCCTCGACGAGACGATCGGCCGGTGAGCGGCACCCCGCTCCCACGCCACGACGGGACCGGGGCCGGCGATCCGCCGGCCCCGGTCCGCGTCCGGGTCGTGCAGCTGCCGCACGCCGACGGGCTGCCGCTGCCCGCGTACGAGACCGCGGGCTCCGCGGGGCTCGACGTGCGGGCCGCCGTGGACGCACCGCTGCGCCTCGAGCCCAGAGCGATCGTCCGCGTGCCCACGGGGCTCGCGATCGAGGTTCCTCCCGGCTTCGAGATGCAGATCCGCCCGCGCTCCGGGCTGGCGGCGAAGCACGGCGTCACGCTCCCCAACACGCCCGCCACCATCGACTCGGATTACCGTGGCGAGATCGTCGTCGCGCTCGTCCACCTCGGCCACGAGCCCGTGACGATCGAGCGCGGCATGCGGATCGCACAGATGGTGCTCGCGCGCGTGCCGCGCGTGGAATGGGAGCCGGCCACGGAGCTCACCCCGACGGCACGCGGCGGCGGCGGCTTCGGGCACACCGGCACGCGCTGAACGCCGGCGGGCCTGCGTTCTCCCGCGGCATCCTCTTCGCTGGCGTCCGTGCGCCTGGCGGCCCTACCCTGCACGGGTGGCCGGGGGTGCCGGCCGCGTACGGGAACGGAGGTGGAGCATGGCGGCGTCGGTGCGGCGCGTGCAGTATTTCTACGCCACGGTGCGTGGCGAACCGGACGATGCCTTCGAGGTGCTGACGCATCTCGCGGGCAAGGGCGTGAACCTGCTCGCCCTCAACACCATGCCGCTCGGGCCGGACGCGATGCAGCTGACGCTCTTCCCCGAGGACGCCGCGCGCATGCAGGACGCCGCCCGTGCCGTGGGCCTGGCGCTCGAAGGTCCGCACGCGGCGCTGCTCGTGCAGGGCGAGGACGAACTCGGCGTCGTGGCGAAGCTCCACTCGCAGCTCCATCGCGGCGGCGTGCAGGTCTACGCCTCGAGTGCCGTCACCGACGGCCGTGGCTTCTACGGCACCGTGCTCTACATGCGCCCGCAGGACTCCGAGAAGGCGATGTCCGTCCTCGGCGGCTGAGTCCGTACGGACGGAAAGACGAAGCGGCCCGGGAGCAGGACTCCCGGGCCGCTTCGCGTCGCAGGGTTCAGCTCGCGCGCTTGATGCCGACGTGCGTGCGGAACTCGTGCTCGACGGTGTCGGGATCGGACGCGTTGAGCAGCACCATGTGGCGCAGGTGGTCGTAGCTCTCGAGCGGCATCTCGATGAACTCGACGCCCATGCCGTCCTCGGTCGAGCGCACGATGCGCGCCTTCACCGTGATGTGGAGTGCGTGCGCGTCGTCCTCGGTGAAGAGCATGAGCATGTGCTCCTCACCCTGCGGCAGCGCCTCGAACGTCGAGGCGTAGCAGCCTCGCAGGCTCAAGGCGGTGATCTCCGCCGTGAGCAGCTCGCGGTCCCCGTCCTTGAACGTGCCCCAGATGTGGACGGGCACGCGCGTGAACTCGCGCTTCTGCTGGTAATCCGGCATCGGAGCCCCCTCGGTCTCGCCACGCGCGGGGAGCGCATGGACCCTCCTTCCGATTTTCGGTGCTTTCGGGCCGGGACTTGAGGCCGTCCGCGCCCCGGCTTCCGGACGTCCGGAAGCGGTGGTAGTCTGCCACCCATGCGCATCTCGTTCCGGCTCATGGCGATGGCGGGCCTGCTCCTGGCGGCCTTCGTGGCCACGTCCGCCGCGGCCCCCGCCCGGGGCGCCCGGCGGCCGCCCGCGGCCCGAGGGCCCCTGCCGTGGATCGAGAACGACTGGCCGAAAGCGCTGTCGCTGGCGCGGGCACGCAAGGTCCCGATCCTGGTCGAGAACTGGGCTCCGTGGTGACACACGTGCCGATCGATGAAGGCCTTCGTCCTCTCGGACACCAGCCTTCGTCGGCACGCCGGACGGTTCGTCTGGCTCGACATCGACCGTGAGAACGCGACCAACTCGGAGTTCCGCCGGCGCTTCCCCGTGACCGGCGTCCCGACGTTCATGTTGATCGATCCCGCGACGGCCACGGTGAGCGTCAGCTGGCTGGGCGGCTTCACACTGCCGCAGCTGCACGCGTTCCTGGACGACGCCGAATCACACGGCGGCGCACCGCAGGCGCTGATCACGGCGCTCGCGCGCGCCGACAGCCTTTACGGGGTGCCCGACTACGCCGCGGCGGTGCCGGCGTACGACCACGTTCTCGCCGACGCTCCCGCCGGCTGGCACGGCGCGATCCGCGTGGTCGAGGCGCAGCTCTTCGCGCTCGGGCAGACGCACCAGGACGGCCGCGTGGTCGACCTGGCGCGGGCCTGGCTGCCCCGGCTCGGCCGCTCCGTGTCGGCGCTCAACGTCGCGTCCTCCGCGCTCTCCTCCGCGCTGGCGCTGCCCGATTCCGCGGCCGGCCGCGCGGGAGCGATCGCCGAGATGGACGCCGCGACCCGTACGCTGGTCGAGGACACGACCTACGTCGCGGCCGCGGACGACCGCTCCGGTGCGTGGATCGCGCTGCTCGACGCGCGCCAGCAGCTGGACGACTCGCTCGGGGCCCGCGCGGTCGCGCGCCGGTGGTCGGACTTCCTCGACGGCCAGGCCGCTCGCGCGCGGACGCCGGAGCAGCGCGCGGTGTTCGATCCGCACCGGCTCTCGGCGTACCTCGAGCTCGGCGAGCCCGAGCGCGCCGTCACGATGCTGCAGCAGTCCGAACGCGACATGCCGGGCGACTACAACCCGCCCGCCCGCCTCGCGGCGGCGTACCGCGCGATGAAGCGCTGGGACGACGCGCTGGCGGCGTGCGATCGCGCGATGGCCCTCGCCTACGGTCCGCGCAAGCTCAACTTCTACGACCTGCGCGCCGAGATCGAGAAGGGCCGTGGCGACCTCCCCGCCGCGCGCAGCACGCTCACGGCCGGCATCGCCTACGCCGAAGCGCTCCCGGAGGAGCAGCGCTCCCCCGCGCGCATCGCCGCGTTCCGCAAGAAGCTCGACGCGCTCGGCCGCTGACGCGGCGGCGCGGCTACTCGGAAACGCGGAACGCCATCAGGGCTTCGACCGGCGTCGGTGCAAGACGCTCCCGCCCGCCGAGCCCCTGCAACTCGATCGCGAACAGCGCGGCGACCACGCGCGCGCCCAGCTGCTCGACGAGCCCGACCGTCGCGCCCGCGGTCCCGCCCGTCGCGAGCAGGTCGTCCACGACCACGACCTTCCATCCCGGCTGCAGCGCGTCGGCGTGCAGTTCCAGGGTGTCCTCGCCGTACTCGAGCGAATAGACCTGCCGCACCGTGCGCCCAGGCAGCTTGCCGAACTTGCGCGCGGGCACGAACGGCACGTTCCAGTGCTGGGCGAGCGGCGCCCCGAAGATGAAGCCGCGGGACTCGATCGCCACCACCGCGTCCGGGCGGCTGGCCCGCGCGGCCAGCTGGCGGACCGACTCGGCGAACGCGTCGGGCGTCCCGATCAGCGGCGTGATGTCCTTGAACAGGATGCCCTTCTTCGGGAAGTCGGGAACGTCGCGCACGTAGCCGGTCAGGTCCTTCACAAGCGGGCCTCCTGGATGGCGGCCCCGGAGTCGGCGAGGTCGATCGCCTCCCGGAGCTTCTGGAGCGCGCGCGCTTCGATCTGCCGGACGCGCTCGCGCGAGATGCCGAAGTGTTCGCCGGTCTCCTGCAGCGAGCGGGCGACTCCGTCCTGGAATCCGTAGCGCAGACGAATCAGCTGCTCCTCCCGCCGGTCGAGCGAGCGCAGGAGCCGGTCGATCTTCTCGTGCTCGAGCTGCAATTCGACGAGTCGCTCCACCGACGGCGGCGCCGAATCGAGCACCTCCGAGGAGAGTTCCTCGAAGGCGTCCGCGCCGCTCGGGACGTCGAGCGTCTGCATGCCCGCGAACAGCGCCCGCAGGCGTTCGACGCGCACGACGCTGATCTGCAGTTCGCGCGCGAGTTCGGTGTCGAGCGGCTCGCGGCCCAGCTTCAGGCGCAGCATGCGGTGGACGGCGACGAGCCGGTTCATCTGCCGGAACATCTGCACGGGGATGCGCACCGCGCGCGACTGCTCGGCGAGTCCGCGCAGGATCGCCTGCCGGATCCACAGCGAAGCGTAGGTCGAGAAGCGCAGTCCCCGCTCGGGCTCGAAACGGTCCACGGCCTGGATGAGACCGAGGTTGCCTTCCTCGATCAGGTCGAGGAACGGCAGGCCCCGCTCGCGGTAGCCGCGCGCGACGTGCACGACGAGCCGCAGGTTCGCGAGGATCATCTGCTTCCGGGCCGGCTCCGAGCCCGCGCGCGCCCGCGCCGCGACTTCGAGCAGGACGTCGTGCGGGAGCACCGGCACGCGGCCGATCTCGTCGAGGTACAGGTCGAGCAGGTCGCGCCCGGCTTCGGCGCGCAGCGCGCGGCGGTCGACGCCCAGCCCGGGGCCGGGTTCTCCCTCCTCGTCCGCGAGCGTGACGCCGGACTCGGCGAGATCGTCCCGCCATTCGGCGTACGCGACCTCGTCGAAGTCGGGCTCCAGCAGGATCGCGTCGACGTCGCGGCGCGTCAGCTCGCCGGCGCCCTGGACCTTGAGGCGCCACGCCTCGAGGCGGGCACGGAAATCGAGCAACTGGGGGGCGTTCACGAGGCTCATCCGGTGATCGTGAAGCTGCGGTAGCGCGGTTCGGACTCGTGCTCGCGGAGCTCGACGTGCTCGACGCGCGCGAGCGTCGGGCCCTGGCGGACCTCCTCGATGAACGCGTCGATCCGCTCCGGATCGCCCTCCGCGATCACCTCGACGCCGCCGTCGGGGGTGTTGCGCGCCTCGCCGTGCACGCCGTGCTCGCGCGCCCGGCGCAGGACGAAGGCCCGGAAGCCCACTCCCTGCACGCGACCATGGATCACGGCGTGAACGACGTTCATGGCTCCAGCATCGCGCGCCGCGCGGAGCCGCGCAAGCGCACGGGAAACGGCGAGGACCCGTTCGTGGGAACGGGTCCTCGGCAATGGATGGTCGGGGCGAGAGGATTTGAACCTCCGACCCCCTGGTCCCGAACCAGGTGCGCTACCAGGCTGCGCTACGCCCCGACCGAAACGGGATTTCAGTTGTGATGCGAATCGCTGCGCCAGGCGTCCGCGCCGATGAGCGGGACGAACCGGCACTCGCCGTGCCGCTGGCACTCGTACTTCGAACCCCGGCGCCGCCAGGTTTCCAGGCGCTGCCCGCGAGCCCCGCCGACCGGCACCACCAGCACGCCTCCGTCCGCCAGCTGCCGAAGCAGTGCTTCAGGGACATGCGGTGCCGCCGCAGCGGCAAGCACACTAGCATACGGTGCGAACTCCTGCCAACCGAGGCTCCCGTCCCCCACGCGGACGTCGACGTTCGCGGCGCCCAGCGCGCGCAGGCGTTCGCGCGCCGTGACCGCCAGCCCCGGCAGGCGCTCGACGGTGCAGACGTGGCCGACGAGGCGCGCGAGCAGCGCGGCCTGGTACCCGGTGCCGGACCCGACCTCGAGCACCGTCATGCCCGGCGCGAGCTCCGCAAGCTCCAGCATGCGCGCCACGATCCACGGCTGCGACACGGTCTGCCCTTCCGCGGTGGGCAGTGCGGAGTCGGCGTAGGCCTCGCTCGTGAACGCCTCGGGCACGAACACGTGCCGCGGGACGGCGCGCATCGCCGCGAGCACGCGCGCGTCGCGAATGCCGCGCGCCACGAGCTGCTCCTCGACCATGCGCAGTCGCTCGGCTCGTCGCGGGGCGTCCGCGGCCGGCGTCAGATCCGCAGGTTCCATCCCTGCATCTCCTCGATGCGCGCGCGGTCGCTGAGCTCGAGCTGCAGCGGGGTCACGCTCACCGCACCGTCGTGCACCGCGTGGAAATCCGTCCCCGGGTCCGGCCGCCACACGGGATCCTCGCCGCCGATCCACCAGTAGTCGCGCCCGCGCGGATCCACCTTGTGCACCAGGGTGTCCTCGTAGGCGCGGCTCCCGAGCCGCGTCACCTGGACGCCGGTGAGCTCGGTACGCGGGCGGAACGGGAAGTTCACGTTGAGCAGCAGCCGCTCGGGGAGCCCGCGCTGCAGGATCTGGCCGATCATCTCGCCGATCATGTCGGCGGGCTCGGCGAAGTCGGTGGGCTTGCGCGTCACCAGCGACGCCGCCAGCGCGGGCACACCCTGGAGCGCGCCTTCGATCGCCGCCGCCACCGTGCCCGAGTAGAAGACGTCCTCGCCCATGTTCGGGCCGTGGTTGATGCCCGACACCACGAAGGTCGGCGGCTCGATCAGCTTGCCGTGGAACGCGACCAGCACGCAGTCGGCGGGCGTCCCGTCGACGCTCCACGTGTTCTCGCCGAGCGCGTGGATCCGCAGCGGCCGGTGCAGCGTGAGCGCCTGCGACGTGGCGCTCTGGTTGCGATCCGGCGCGATGACGCTGACGCGCCCGAACGCCTCGAGCCGCCGGCGCAGCTGCTGCAGGGCCGGGGAATGGATGCCGTCGTCGTTGGTGACGAGGAAATGCATCAGGATCCTTTCGCGGTGGGAGGCGGCTCGAGGGACAGCCGGACCATCATGGCGACGATACGCGGCACGTCGCGCGTCGGACTCAGGTGACTCGTCTCGTCGCCGTAGACCGTCGGGATCGGGACCTCGGCGATGCGGAAGCCCAGCCGCGCGGCGCGCACCGCCATCTCGGTCTCGACCTCGTAGCGGCTGGCGCGGACGGGCGTCCGGCGCAGGACCTCGCGGCGGTAGAGGCGGTAGCCGCACTGGCTGTCGCCGATCCGCTGCCCCGCGATGCGCGAGCACCAGGCGCTGCTGAAGCGGTTCGCGAACCGCCGCTGCGGCGGCATGTCGGGCGTGATCTCGCGCGTGCCGAGCACGAGGTCGGCGCCCGCTTCCGCGGCCGCGAGGAACGCGGGCACGCACGCGGGCGGATGCTGGCCATCGGCGTCCAGCGTGATCACGGCGTCGAATGCGCGCAGCGCCTCGAAGCCCGCGAGGAGAGCGTGCCCCTTGCCGCGATTGGCGGCGAACGAGATCACCTCGGCCCCGAACTGCCGGGCCACCTGGGCCGTCGCGTCGCGCGAACCGTCGTCGACGACGAGGACGTGCAGCGGCTCCGGGAGCGCGGCGAGGCCCGTGAGCACTTCGCCGAGATGCGCGGCGGCCTGGTAGGCGGGCACCAGCGCGGCGGCGCGCAGCGTCATGCGATGCCTTCGGGCAGCGGTTCGAACGCGGCCCACTGGCCGGGCCAGCGCGCGAGCCAGTCGCGCAGCGTCACGCGGAAGGCGCCCTCGCGACAGCGCGCGGGATCCAGCGCCGGCTCCACGCGGAGCGCCAGCTCGCCGCCGGGCTCGCGCACGCACACCGCCGGGAGCACGAGCGCGCCGGTGCGCTCGGCGAGCGCGGCCGCCCACGCGCAGACGGAACCCGCGCCGCGCACGGCGCCACGATCGGCCATCAGCGCCACCCACTCCCCACGTCGCAGGGCGGCGGCCGTCTCCGCGTAGATCGCCCGCGCCGAGAGGGCGTGCACGCCTGCCGACTCGCGCCGGGCGCCGAACAGGGCCTGCACGGCCGCCGCGGCCTGCGGCCGGGCGAGCACGTGCAGCGGCAGTCCCCGCGCGGCCAGCGCCGCGGCGCCGCTCTCCCAGTCGCCCAGGTGCGCCGAGAGCACGATCACGCCGCGCCCGCTCGCCCGCGCCGCCTCGAGGTGGGCGGCGCCGTGCACCGGCACGTCCCGCAGCGGCTCGTGGCGGCGCAGGAAACGGGTGAACGAGAGCGCGAACGAGACGAAGGCCTGGCGCGCGACGGCCCGGCGGCGGCGAGGGGCCATTTCGGGCAGCACCCGGGCGAGATTGGCCTCGAGCGCCCGGCGGGCGGGTACCCGGGCCGCGAACGTGGCGCGGGCGATACCCGCCGCGAGAGCGTCGGCCACGGGAACGGGAAGCACTTCGGCCCCGGCGGCTGCGGCGCGGTACGCGAGGACGGCGAGCATGCGAGGACCCGTGGAAGGAAGAATGGTCGGGGCGACTGGATTTGAACCAGCGACCCCCTGCACCCCATGCAGGTGCGCTACCGAGCTGCGCTACGCCCCGACCGGATCCACTGGAAAAGCGGGCCGAGAATCTATCCCGCCCGGCCCCCGCGCGCAAGCGGGCCGGCCACCGGCGAGCGTGCGCTCACCCGACGCGGGCGGCGCGCTGGAGCGCGTCGCGCACGGCCCGCTGCAGTCCGGCGGCGGAGAACGGCTTGGGCAGGAACGCGTGGCCCGCGTCGACCATGGTCTGCAGCGCCGACGCGTCGTGCGCGAAACCCGACACGAACAGCACCGGCACGCCGGGCCGGAGCTCCAGGAACCGCCGCGCCAGGTCTCGCCCGTTGCCACCGCGCATGACCACGTCGGTGAGCAGCAGGTCGATCCGCCGCGAGCGGTCCGCGGCGACTTCGAGCGCCGTCGCGGCGCCGTCGGCGGCGCAGACGTCGTAGCCCATGCGCGCCAGCATGCCGTGCGCGAGTGCGCGCACCGTGGCGTCGTCCTCGACGAGGAGCACGCTTTCGCCGCGACCGGGCTGCAGGTCGCGCGGTGCGCGTTCCCCCGGCCCCGCGCTCGCCACGAGCGGCAGGAGGATCGTGAAGCGCGCGCCCCGGCCCGGCTCGCTCGCGGCCTCGATCGCGCCGCCACTCTGGCGCACGATTCCTTCGACCGTCGCGAGGCCGAGCCCCGTGCCCTTGCCGAGTTCCTTCGTCGTGAAGAAGGGCTCGAAGATCTTCGGCATCACTTCGGCGGAAATGCCGTCGCCGTCGTCCTCCACCACCAGCGCGACGTACTCCCCGGGCGCCAGCGACTTCTCGTCGGCGGCACCGGGCTCGAGCCGCCGCCGCGAGAGACCGACCCGAACGTGCCCGCCCTGGGGCAGCGCGTCGCGAGCGTTGACGATGAGGTTCATGAGCACCTGCTCGACCTGCCCGGGATCGGCGAGCACGAAAACGTCCGAGACGGCGCAGTCGATCGCGAGTTCGACGTCCTCGCCGATCAGGCGCCGGAGCATCTTCTCGGCGTCGCGAACGAGTTCGGCGAGGTCGATCACGCGCGGTTCGAGCACCTGGCGGCGGCTGAACGCGAGCAGCTGGCGCGTGAGCCCCGACGCGCGCTCGGCCGCACGCTGGATCTGCTCGAGCCGCATGCCGTCCTCGGCGTCGCGCGGTGGACCCGCGAGCATGAGCTCGGTGTAGCCGTGGATCACCGTGAGCAGGTTGTTGAAGTCGTGGGCGACGCCGCCGGCGAGCCGGCCCACCGTCTCGAGCTTCTGCGCCTGCAGCAGCTGGAGCTGCGTCTGGCGGAGCGATTCGGCCGTCAGGCGCTCCTGCGTCACGTCGAGCAGCAGCGCAACCGACTCGCCCGACGTTCCGTCGACCGCCACGCGACCGACGAGGACCGGCACCGACGTGCCGTCCGGCCGGCGGACGAGCCCTTCGACGGCGCGCGGCGCGCCCACCGAGGGCGGGATGCGCGCCCCGACCTCGCACAACTCGCCCCACGCCATGCGATGCGAGTCCACTTCGGCGCGCGTGCGTGCGGCGATGCGCAGGAACTCATCGTTGGCGTCGGTGACGTGGGCGCTCGCGTCCAGCGCGACGATGCCCGCGGGGCCGCTGGCGAAGACCGCGCGCAGGCGATCCTCGAGCTGCCGACGCCGGGTCCGCTCCTCGATCGCGCGCAGCGCCAGCCCGAGGTCCGACACCAGCCCGTGGATCAGCGAGAGCGCCTCGTCGTCCATGCCTTCGGCCTCGCCCGAATAGAGCGCGAACGCGCCCCGCACCTGGCTGGAGACGACGAGCGGCGTGGCGATGCAGGCGTGCAGGCCGGCATCCTCGAACAGGTGGGCGATGCGGGAGAAGCGGGGATCGACGGCCAGGTGGCTCGAGAGGATCGTCCGGCCCGTCCGGATGGCCTCCGCCGAGGGAGTGTGTGCGCGCACCGCGTCGTTCGCCGACGCGAGCAGCGTGTCCTTCCAGCGGCCGTAGCCGGTCTCGTGCGCGACCGCGACGCGGCGGGTCCCGCGACGCTCGTCCGCGAGCACCATGACCGCGAGGCGGAAACCACCGGTGTCGACGGCCACGCGGCACGCGCTGTCGAACAGCCGCTGCTCGTCCTCCTCGTGCACGATCGCCGTCCGGATGTCCGACGTCGCGCGCAGGAGCCGGTTCAGCCGCCGGATCTGCGCCTCGGACTCGCGCCGCCCGGACACGTCGCGGACGACGACGATCCAGCCGCCTTCGTCCTCGACGTGCGAGCGCCGGGCGCTGACCTCGATCGGGACCTTGCGGCCTCCCGCCGTGCGGTGCACGGCGACCCGAAGTCCCGCGGGCGTGTCCCGGACGACCTCCCACAGCGAACGCTCCGGTCGGTCCGGCGCGTCCTCGAGCACGAGCCGGCCGATGGCGGAACTGCCGAGCAGGCTCCGGCCGTCGCCGAAGAGTTCGTCGGCGCGCTGGTTCGACTCGCGCACGGTCCCGCCTTCGTCGAGCAGCACGATCGCGTCACTGGCGTCGTCCATCACCGCCGCGAAGCGGGCCCGGTTGTGCGCCACCGAGGCCTCCGTCGCTCGCCGCTGTCCCCAGAGCAGGGAGAACGCGAGCCCGACGAGCGCGAGGACGAACAGGGCACCCGACACCGTCTGCGCGAACAGCGCGCGCTCGACCACCGCGAGCGCCTCGCTCTCGTCGGTCTTGAGGACCAGCCGCCACGGCGTCGACGGGATCGGCGTCACGAGGGCGAGCACGCGTTCCCCCGATTCGTCCTCACCGCGCACGAATCCGGAGCGCGCGTAGACGAGCGGCTCGCCGCCGATCGACGCCAGGGCGGCGCGCGTCCGCATCGGGGCGCGCTCGTGGCCGTACCCGGGCGTCAGGAAGGTGACGGCATCACCGACTTCGATGAGCAGCGCTTCCGAACGGGGCACGCTCTTGGGAGCCGGATGGAGCAGCGGCAGGAGCCAGTGACCGGGGTCCACGACCGCGACTACTCCTCCCAGACCGACCGGCAGGTCGGCCACGGCCACGACCGTCGGCCGCAGCGTCGCGTCCAGGAAGAACCCCACCGTGTCGCGGTTCGCGCGCTCCGCCGTACCCACGAACGCCAGGATCTCTGGCGAGACCGGAAGCGGCCGCAGCGACTCCGCGCGCACGCGACCGGCGGAGTCGAGCACGGCGAGCGAGCGCATCGTGTGCTGGTCCGCGAACTCGCTCAGGATGGTGCCGAAGTGCGGATCCGGCGGCTCGCTCGGATGCGCCTGCACGATGCGCACGCTCGACGGGAAGGTGGCCACCGTCCGCACTGCGGTGAGCATGCCCCGAAACCACAGCGAGATCGCCGTGCTGCGCGCCTCCGCGATCAGCTCGAAATCGTGGTGGATGCGGGTCCGCGCGGCGGCGCGCTCCCCGGGCGCGACGACCAGCACCATGACCGCGAGTTCCGCGGCGAGCGCGATGGCGGCCACGAGCAGGAAGCGCGGCAACAGCCGTGGTGTGCGCCCGACATCGGGGGATGCAGCGTTCATCGCGATGGCCCACGGGGTCCGAGGGGGACTCGGGATCGAGGGGCCACGCACGGCGGCCGGACCGATCACCGGGGAATCTATCGGACGCGGGGCACGAACGAAAGCCGCAGCCGCCTCTCCCCTGGGAATCGGATGTCAGTCGCGGTCGGGAACCGGGGCGCCCGGGCGGGCGCGCAGGCGCGCCGCGATCTCCCGCAGGCTCTCGCGCACCTCGAAGATCACCATCTGGCGCTCGGCCGTCTCGAAGCCCAGTTCGCGCTGTGGCGACTCTTCGCGCCGCTCGTCGAGGAGCGTGCGGCGCGCACCCTCGATCGTGTACCGGCGAGCGTAGAGGAGCTCCTTGATGCGGAGCAGCATCTTCACCTCGTCCGGGCGGTACATGCGGTTGCCGGCCCGGTTCTTCTTCGGGCGAAGCATGCTGAACTGCGTTTCCCAGTAGCGCAGGACGTGCGGTTTCACGTCCAACATCTCGCTGACCTCGCTGATCGAGCGGTACAGCTTGGTGTCGGGCTCGACGGTGGTCTTGCGGATCGCCACGGGAACCTCCTCGATTCGCGCCCCCTAGCGCTCGGCCTTGAGGTCGCGTGTCATCAACGCCTGCATCGCTTCGCGCGGGTCGCGCCCTTCGAGCGCGATCGCGCACACCTGTTCCGTGATCGGGAGTTCGACGCCCAGCGATCGCCCGAGATCGCGGGCGGCGCGCGAGGTCGTGACCCCCTCGGCCACCATCACCATGGCGCCGAGCACCTGCTCGAGCGTCTCACCGCGGCCGAGCCGTTCGCCGACGTGGCGATTGCGGCTGTGGCGGCTCATCGCGGTCGTGATGAGGTCGCCCATGCCCGTGAGTCCCGAGAACGTCTCGCGCCGCCCACCCTGCGCCACGCCGATCCGGCTGATCTCGGCGAGGCCGCGCGTGAGGAGCGCGCCCTTCGTGTTGTCTCCGTACCCCAGCCCGTCGCAGACACCGGCCGCGATGGCGATGACGTTCTTGAGCGCCCCGCCGTACTCGCAGCCCACGACGTCGTCGTTGGTGTAGACCCGCAGCCGCGGCGTCGAGCACAGCAACTGCACCGCCCGGGCCCGGGCCTCGTCGGCGCACGCGGCGACGATCGAGGTCGGGATGCCCGTCGCGACCTCTTCCGCGTGACTCGGACCCGTGAACGTCACGGGCGCCGCGTCACCCAGAGTCTCGGTCAGCACCTCCGACATCCGCCGGAGAGTTCCGAGTTCCAGTCCCTTGCTCGCGCACACCGGCACGGCGCGTGACGCGCCGAGCGACGCGATCGTCGTGGCGACCGACCGAACCGCCTGTGCCGGGACGACGTAGAAGTGGAACTCCGCCCCCTCCAGCGCCTTCTCCAGTTGCGGCTGAACCTTAACGCCCGGCGGTACCCGGATGCCAGCAAGGAATTTGCGGTTCTCCCCGTCCCGGACGATCGCCGCCAATTCCGCGGCATCGTTACCCCAGATCCGGACGTCGTGCCCCGCCGTCGCGAGATGGACGGCCAGCGTCGTTCCCCACGAGCCCGCCCCGAGGATCGCCACCGCGCTCATGCCTTCCTCCGCGTGAACGAGAACCGGCTTTCCTGGCCACGGGCCAGGCGGGCGATGTTGTCCTTGTGCCGCACGATCACCACGAGCGCGAGCAGGCTGCCGAGCAGGAACGCCGGACTGCGGACGCCGTCCGGCGCGAAGCGGGCCAGGGCGATCGTGAAGGCCACGGAGCCGAGGATCGAGCCGAGCGACACGTAGCGCGTGATCAGGAGCGTGGCGAGGAAGACCCCGAGGAAGACCCCGAACGCGGGCAACGACAGCGCGAGCAGCACCCCGACGGTCGTCGCGACGCCCTTGCCGCCCTTGAATCCGGCGAGGAACGTCCATACGTGGCCGGCCACGGCGGCGACGCCGACCCCGATCGCGCACCATGCGGGCCCGCCCGGGAACGCCAGCCCCAGCGCCGAACCCGGGAGCAGCGCCACGGGCAGCGCCCCCTTCGCGATGTCCAGCAGCAGCGTCGCGATGCCGATGCCGGGGCCGAGCGAGCGATAGACGTTCGTGGCGCCCAGGTTGCCCGAGCCCAGGGTGCGCACGTCCACGCCACGCAGCATGCGCCCGAGCCAGAGCCCCCAGGGCAGCGAGCCGCACAGGTAGCCGATGCCGAGGCACGCGAGCAGCGATGCGGTCGGGTGCATGGCGCTACTCGCTCTTCTTCACCTTGAAGCGCAGCGGCGTGCCCCGGAAACCGAAGTGGTCCACGAACTGCCCCCACAGGTAGCGACGGTAGTTCTCGCTCAGCCGCGACGGCGAGTTCACGAACAGCGTGAACTGCGGCGGGCGCGACCCCGTCTGCGTCATGTAGTAGATCCGCGGGCTCTTCCCCATCGAGTTGCTCGGGACGGCCCGGCGACGCTGCGCGTTCTCGAGCCAGTCGTTGAGCTGCGCGGTGGGGATCTTGCGGGCGTGTTCGGCGGCCCGCTCGGCAATGTACTCCGGAAGCCGCGCCAGGTGGATGCGTTCCGTGGCGGACACCGGATGCGCCGGCAGGTCCGCGAGCGTCGGGAAGCGCCGCGCACGGTCGGCTTGCACGTCCTTCCACGCCTGCTCGCGCCCTTCGACGAGGTCCCACTTGTTGTAGAGCAGCAGCACCGAGCACCCAGCGTCGAGCGCGTGGTGCGCGAGCCGCGCCTCCTGCTTCTGGAAGCCCTGCGGGGAGTCCACGACGAGGCAGGCGACGTGCGCGCGCTCGAGCGCCGTCAGCGCGCGCATGGTCGCGTAGAACTCCGCCTGGTCGTCGAACTCGGCCTGCCGGCGGATGCCCGCCGTGTCGACGAGCACGAACTGCCCGTTGGGCGTATTCCACTCGGCGTCGATCGAATCCACCGTCGTGCCGGCCCGGGGCTCCACCAGTACGCGATCCTCGCCCAGCAACGCATTGACCAGCGACGACTTGCCGACGTTGGGCCGGCCGACGATCGCGATCCGCGCGTCGGGTTCCGTGGCGGGCTCGGTCTCGCGCGGCATGCGCGCGAGGATCGCATCCAGCATGTCGCCGATCCCGAGCCCACCCTCGGCGGCGACGGGCATGGGTTCGCCCAGGCCCAGCCGGTGGAAGTCGTGCACGATCGCATCGCCGGCCTGGTCCACCTTGTTCACCACCACGATCGCGTTCGCGCCCGAGCGGCGGAGCTGGTTCGCGATCGCCTGGTCGAGGTCGGTGACCCCCGTATGCGCGTCGACGAGGAACAGCACGACGTCGGCGAGGCCCACGGCCGTCTCGGCCTGGCGGCGGATGTCGGCGTCGCGCGTCTCGGCCGAGCCGGGCAGGAAACCGCCCGTGTCGACGAGCACGAACGACCGCCCGGTCCACTCGGCGCGCACCGCGTTGCGGTCGCGCGTGACGCCCGGCCGGTCGTGCACGACGGCGCGGCGCTCACCGAGGATGCGGTTGAAGAGCGTCGACTTGCCGACGTTGGGACGGCCGATGATGGCGACGACCGGAGCGGACATGAGGATCCCGACGGGTGGCCGGACGCGAGCCGGCGCGCCGTCCGGAAGGGCCGGCGCGCCGCTGTCGTCGCGAAGATGGAGCGGGCAACGGGGGTCGAACCCGCGACCTCAAGCTTGGGAAGCTCGCGCTCTACCAACTGAGCTATGCCCGCGAAAGACGTGCTGTCCGAAGCGCCGATGCACGCTACGGGAGCCCCGGGGACGTGTCAACCGGACCCACGCCCGCTCGCGTTCCCGGGTACGCGTCAGGCGTCGAGCGCTGCACGCAGGGCCGCCAGGCCCTCGCGCCCGGTGCGCGCGCCGGGATCGACCCGGACGGCTGCGAGCTGGTGGCGGAACCAGGTGCGCTGCCGCTTGGCGAGCTGCCGGGTCCGCAGGGAGGTGGCCGCCTCGGCCTCGGCCCGGTCGCAGGTCCCCGCGAGGCAGGCCATCGCCTCGTCGTAGCCGATCGCGCGCAGGGCCGCGAGCGCCGGCCCCTTCCCCGCGTCCAACAGCGCCCGCGTCTCCTCGAGCAGCCCGCCGGCGAACATCGCCCGCGTCCGCGTGTCGATACGGGCCGCCAGCTGCTCCGGGTCGCAGACGAGTTCGGCGATGCGCCAGTCCGCCGCGAGCGCCTCACGCGTCGGCGCCGCGTGCCACGCCGAGAGCGGGCGGCCGCTCGCGGCCTCCACCTCGAGCGCGCGCAGGATGCGCTGCCGGTCGCGCGGCGCGAGCCGGGCAGCGGTCGCGGGATCGCTCGCGGCAAGCCGCGCGTGCATCGCCGCGGCGCCCTCGCTCTCCCATTCGGCGCGCAGCCGCTCGCGAATCGCCGCGTCGTGCGGCGGCTCGGCGTGCAGGCCTTCGAGCAGCGCGCGCAGGTAGAGCCCCGAGCCGCCCACGAGCACGGGCACGACGCCACGCGCGAACAGCGCTTCGCAGGTCGCGCGCGCGCGCCGCGCCCACTCGCCCGCGCTGGCGCGCTCGCCCAGCGCGAGCGCGTCGAAGAGGTGATGCGGCAGCGCGTCGCGCTGAGCGGGCGTCGGCTTGCCCGTCCCGATCTCGAGCTCGGCGAACACCTGGCGCGCGTCGGCGCAGACGATCTCGCCACCGAGGGCCGCGGCGAGATCCTCCCCGAGGTCGGTCTTGCCGGTGGCGGTGGCGCCCGCGAGGATCACGGCACGGCGCACGCGACCCTCCCGATCAGGCGCGGCCGAAGCGCCGGTGCAGTTCGTCGAGATCGAGCCGCACGAACGTCGGCCGCCCGTGCGGATCGCCGTGGGGCCGCGTGGTCGCGAACAGCCGGTCCACCAGCGCGCGCATGTCCTCGCGACCGAGGGGATCGCCGGCCTTGATGGCGGTGTGGCACGCGTGCGAGCGCGCCACGCGCTCGAGCAGGTCCGCCTGAGCGGTGGTCGCGTGCGGCCCCTCGCCCACGCCGTCCAGCACGTCGCGCAGCAGCTGCGGCGCGTCGCCGACGCGGATGTTCGAGGGCACGCCGTGGATCGACACCGTCGGCGGGCTCATCGGTACGAGCTCCCACCCGAGCTGCTGGAGCAGCGGACCGGCTTCGAGCAGCAGCTCGAACTGGTCGCGCGTCAGGTCGGCGAGTTCCGGGAACACGAGGCCCTGCGACGTGCCCTGCTGACCCTGCAGGCGGGCGATCGCTTCCTCGTAGAGGATGCGCTCGTGCGCCGCGTGCTGGTCGACGATCACCAGCCCGCCGCGAACGGGCGCGAGGATGTACGTGCGGTGCAGCTGCCAGAACTCCGGCTCGGCGGAGGCCGCCGCGGCCGCGGGCGGCGGCGCCACCGGCAGCGGCGTCACGCCTCCGGGCGGCGCGCCGGGCGCCGCGGGCGGCGCGAACGCGAGCCCGAGCTGCGATTCGTCCCGCGGCACTTCGCGCACGTGCTCGGCCCACGCGGGCTGCGGCTCCTCGCGCTTGGGGCCGCCCTGCACGACCGTGAAAGGCGGATAAAGGCTCGCGAGCGGCTGCGCGCACGTGGACGCGACGAGCGAGAACACCGAGTCGTCGTCCGCGAAACGCACCTCGCGCTTGGTCGGGTGGACGTTCACGTCGAGCCGGTCCGGGGGCACCGTGAGCCACAGCACGGCCGACGGGAACCGTCCGCCCGGGAGCAGGTTGCCGTAGGCGTGCCGCAGGGCCTGCGACAGCGCCGGGCTCGCGACCCAGCGACCGTTGACGAGGAACACCTGGCCCTCGCGCGTCGCGCGCGCATGCTCGGGCAGCCCGAGCAGCGCCTCGAGCTGCATGCCGTTCCGCTCGCCCGTGGCCGCGAGCAGCTGCTCGGCGTGGCGGTTGCCCCAGATCTGCGCCGCCCGCTCGCGGCGCGTTCCGGTCGCGGCCCAGTCGAAACGCTCGCGATCGTCGACCACGAGCCGGAAACCGACGTCGGGGCGCGCCAGCGCGTAGCTCTCGAGCATGCGGATCGCCGCGCGCAGCTCCCCGCCCGGCGTGTTGAGGAACTTGCGGCGCGCGGGCGTGTTGAAGAACAGGTCGCGCACCTCGACCGTGGTCCCGGTCGCCCGCGCCGATGCCGTGCGCTCCACCACCGCGCCACCCTCCGTGAGGAGCGTGACGGCGGCGTCCTCGCCGCTCGGGCGCGACGCGAGCCGCAGCCGGCTCACCGCCGCGATGCTCGGCAGCGCCTCGCCGCGGAACCCGAGCGTCCGCAGCCGGTCCAGGTCCTCGAGCGCCGCGAGCTTGCTCGTCGCGTGCCGTTCGAGCGCCAGCTCGAGATCGTCGGCCGCGATCCCCGTCCCGTCGTCGGCGACGCTGAAGACATGGTCGAGCGCGCGCTCCACCCGCACCTCGATGGTGCGCGCGGACGCGTCGATGGCGTTCTCGACGATCTCCTTGAGGGCCGAAAGGGGCCGGTCGACGACCTCCCCCGCGGCGATACGGGAGGCCGTCTCCGACGAAAGGCGGCGGATACGGCGGGACACGGGACCTCCGGATGGAAGTCACGGAGGATGCGGTCGGACGGCCGCGCGGGTCAAGCGCGCGCGGCCCGGATGCTCAGGCGCGCGTCATCCAGACGGCGGCCGCCGCGAGGAACGCATCGGCATCCTCGGGGCCCGCGAGCGCCACGTGCTGGTCCACGAGCGCCGGCGCCGGCGATCCACCGCCCGCGTCGCGCCACGCCGTGTCCCAGAGCGCCACGAGCCGCCGGCGCACGTGCGAGAAACCCTCCGGCGTCCCGGCCACGAGCATCAGCACGCTGCGGGGCCCGGGCCGGCTGATGCAGTCGGTGTCGCGGAGCTGGCTCGGGAGCCACGTGCACATCGCGTCCACCGCCGCCTGAGATTCGGGGAAGTCGATCCGATGCAGCTCGAAGCGCATCCGGTCGTTGCGGTGCCGCGCCACGGCGAGGTCCACGCGCACCCGGAAGTCCTCGGGCTCGAGCCAGCCCGTCGAGCGCAGCGGCGTGAACGGGAACGAGGCGCCCGCCTTCTCGCGATCCTCCTCGTCCCAGGTGGTGCGGAGTTCGTCGACCATCGTCTGCCAGCGCGACCAGCCCTCCTCGGGGTCGATCGCCGCGGCGGCGAGCACGCCGCGCCGCTGCGTCGTCTGGAACGGCCACGCGCCCCATGCCCGCCCCTTGCCCGGCTCGGACATGCGCGTGACGACCTGCGGCGTTCCCAGTTCGTGCGCGAGGTCGACGAGGCCGCGCAGCAGCTTGTCCTCGGGACCGACCTGTGCGACCAGCTGCAGCGCGTCGCTGCGTCCCGCGTGGAGTTCGGCGGTGCCGGCGCCCGACACGTTGACGAGCGACTTGAGCGCGCTCTCGAGGTGGCGCCGCGATTCCACCGAGGGGAAATCCTCGAGGCTCATCACGCGCACCATGGTGTGAGGCAGGATCCGCGGCGGCTCCGGCTTCACCGGGGCGTCCGCGCCAAGGTCGGGCAGCGCCTGCTCCACGAGGGCGTCGAAGTCGCTGCCGCCGAGCGTGTGCTCGAGCGCGGCCGCGTGCAACGCGAGCGGTGCCTCGATCGTGGGTGTCACGGCCTCGTTCCGCGATCCGCGCAGGAACTCCTGCGGCGTCTGGCACGGAGTGCCGAGCGCGAGCAGTAGGCTCTCGAGCTGCGTCCGCCGCGAGCTGTGTTCGCCGACGAGCGCGAGGTCGAAGATCTCTCGCGTGAGGTCCGCGAGGTCCAGCGTCCGCGGCAGGCCGCAGAGCTCGGCCACCCGCACTCCCGGATCCTCGCCCCGATCACCGGCGACCAGCCGTACGGAAACGCCCGGCCGGCGAAGCAGGTCGGGCATGAGTTCCGCGTCCTGCCAGTCGAAGTCGATCAGGACGACGCGACGTGGCGTGGCGGGTGCGGCTTCGTTCGGGATCGTGGCCATGGTCCTCGGGAGGGTCGGGCGACGAAGATACCATCGGCCCGAACGGGTTCGGACCTGAGCGTCGGCCGGCCCTCCCCCCGGAAAGCCGGGAGCCGGATCGTGCATCCTGCACGAT
>JBGAML010000009.1:0-174784 GCA_044223005.1 Candidatus Eiseniibacteriota bacterium | reverse complement strand
GCCAGGCGTGCCCGGCGCGGCGCGCAGCACGAGCGCGCCGCCGCCCGCGGGCACGAGCGTGCGCGCCCAGCGCGCGCGTTCCGCCTCGCGATCGCGCTCGAGCACAGGGTCGTAGCGCCACGGCGCCGCGGCCGATTGCGCGAACGCGCCCCAGCGGACGCGCTCGCCCTCGCGCACGATGCGCCAGTCGTCCTCGCCCATGAACCCGCCCGCGTGCCCGCGCAGCGCCGCCGCCGCGTTGGGCGCGAGCAGCACGAGCAGCCGGCGCGGCGCGACCGGGTTCGGGTACGCGAGCGAGAGCAGGTCGCCGGGGCGCTCGTAGGCCGTGCCCCGCCAGCGGAAGCCCGTCGCGGTCCACGTCACCGGCAGCCCCGCGGCGAGGCGCTGCGCGCACGCGTTCTGGCGCGGGCCGCCGAGCAGGATCACCGGCCCGGCCGCGAGCGCCTCGTCGGGCGCGTCGCGATCGGCGAGCACGCGCGCGCTGTCGGCGCCGGGCAGCCGCGCGGCGATCGCGCGCGCGCGTTCGCGCAGCATCGGTTCGAGCGCCGCGTCGCGCGTGCCCCAGACCACGGTCCAGCGCGCCCCGGGCGACTCCATCTGCGCCCGCGTCCAGCGCGGCGGCTGCAGCGGCAGCGCGAGCGCCACCGTCGCGCACGCCACCAGCGCGAACGGCGCGAGCAGCGCTCGCGCCGCGGACCGGGCGGGACCGGGAACGCGCGTCAGCGTGGGATGACGCTCGCGACCTGGAAGCGGAACGAGTACGTGCGCGGGCGGTCGTCGATCAGGAACACGAGATCGACGCCGAACGTGCGGCCCGAGTAGGTCGGCGCGCTCTGGTCCTCGGGTACGATCGGGCGATGCGGCTGGTCGTCCGGACCGGCGGCCGCGCCGGGATCGACGAGGTAGTCCATCGGGAACATGTAGTCGCCGTACTGCTGCAGGCCGCCGATCATGGTCGAGGCGAGCGGCGAGAAGCGGTCGCGCCAGCGCGTCGTGCCGTGCGCGGGCTTCCCGCTGCGGCCGTCGACGTCGTAGAACGTGCAGTGATCCCAGTCGATCTGCACCGGGCGTCCCTGCAGGTTCTCGACCCGGAACGTGAGCGCGGTCGGCGAGGGTTTGAACCAGAACGAGAGGTCGCGGTCGCGGAAGTTGAACGTGCTGCTCCCGGGCTCGACCTGCTTGAACCGGAACACGTAGGGCGAGTTGGCCGAGCCGGGCACGGCTTCCGCCGTGTCGGGCGCGCCGGAGACGATGTTCGGTGCGGCCGCCGGCAGGGGCGCGGGCGGCGGCGTGGAGCCCTGCGGCGCGGGCGCCGCGGAGCAGCCCGCGAGCGCGGCGAGCACCATCGCCGCGAGCAGGCAACGGGTCGGGGTCGTCATGGCGGGCAGCCTACGACAGCCACCGGCCGAGGTGAAGCGCGCGCTGCGGCCGCCGGGCCCGTCGTCCCGGGACGAGCAGATCAGAAGGGCGGCGGGCCCGCGTAGCCCGTGAGTTCCACGTAGCCCTCGCCCGCCGCGTCGCGCCCGGCGGAACTGCCGCGCACGTGAACGCTTCCCTCCCAGTACGCGACGCCGCCCATGCGCGTGGCGACCAGTTCCTGGTCGCGCACCGTGGGATCCACCTCGACGTCGATTCCCGCCGAGGGCACGCGCACGCGCCACGACGCCGGGTAGCGCGCCCCGGTCCGCGGGCTCGTCCACGTGCCGCGCGGCTCGATCGTGTAGCTCGCGAGCGGCAGGTGGCGCGTGCGGCCGTCGGGCTCGACCAGCGTGCCGCTCGAGAGCGGTTCGACGCCGCCCCCGCGCAGGCGCATGCGGTAGAGCATGAGTTCACGGCCGTCACCCAGCTGCAGGCTGAACCAGTCCCAGCCCGCGTGCGTCGCGGCCATGCGGTTGGAACCGAACTCGTGGTCCATCCACGACGTCCCGGTGACCGCGAGCGAATCGCCGTCGACGTGCAACGTGCCGCGCGTCTCCATGCGCGTGAGCGAGTAGTAGTGCGACGCGTTGCCGGCGCCGGCGGCCTTCGGGCTCGTGCCGCCGTCGCCGTGGATCGCGGGCGGCTTGAGCGGTGCGAGTGCGAGCTCGAACGCGAAATCGGGCGCGACGCCCCGCAGGCGGTGCGTGCGCTCGTCGGGATCGAGCCCGGCGCGCGAGCCCTCGAGCCACACGTCGTAGCGTGCCGTGTCGGCGCCGGCGATGCCCAGCGCGGGCCGGCGGACGTCGTCGAACGCCCGGAAGCGCCCGCGCGCCTCGTCGGTGAGGGCGACGTGCACGAACACGAGATCGTGCGCCGCCCACGCCGATTCGATCGCGGCGCGGCGGCGCGGCAGCCCGACGCGGAAGAACGTGAGCTCGTAGCCGAAGCGGCGTTCGCCCGCAGCGAGGTGGCCGGTGTAGTACCACCACTCGGTGCGGTAGCGCGGATGCGACGCGTGATCGCGCGGGAACGTGAACGTGTAGGGCGCCACGGCGAGCGTGTAGCCGTCGGCGTCGACCGGCGGCGCGACCGCGCGCCGCGGCGTGGCCGCGGTGGCGGCGAGCAGCGCGAGCAGCAGCGCGAGCCGGGCGGGTGACGCGAAACGGGCGCGGCGCATCAGTCGACCCGCATCGCCTCGGCGGAGACGCGCCCGGCGGCGAGGTGCGCGGGCACGAGCCCGGCGAGCAGCGAGACGGCCAGCAGGAGCGCCACGGCGCGCACGAACACCCACGGGTCGACGGTGAACTGGACGGTCCAGCCGAAGAACTGCCGGTTGATGACCGCGGTGAGGACGAGCGCCAGCGCGACGCCGGCGACGCAGCCGAGCCCCGAGCCCGCGAGCCCCAGCAGGCCGCTCTCGGCGAGCACCATGCGCCGCACCTGCGCGCGCGTCGCGCCGCTCGCGCGCAGGATGCCGATCTCGCGCCCGCGCTGCAGGACCAGCGCGGTGAGCGTGCTCACGACGCCGAGCACGGCGACCAGCACCGCGATCCCCTGCAGCGCCCACGTGACCTGGAACGTCTGGTCGAACACCGTGAGCACGCGCCGCCGCAGGGCCACGTTCGGCGTCACGTGCACGAGCCGGCCGGGCCCGCACGCCGCGACGAACGCGCGCCGGACCCGCTCGACGTCGGCCCCGGGCGCCACGTAGAGCGCCATGCTCTCGACGCGGTCCGTGCCCCAGCGGCGCGCGAACTCGGCGCCGTCCATGAGCACGGCGCCGCCCTCGGTGCTGTAGTCGTAGAAGATCCCGCGCACGATCGCACGTTCGGCCCCCGCGCGGCCCGGCAGGGCCAGCGCGTCGCCGGTACGCACGTGGTGCGCGTGCGCGAAGCTCTCGGTGACGATCACGCCACCCTCGCGCAGCGCCTGGTCCAGCACGACGCGGTGGTCGCGGCCGTCCACGAACGCGAGATGGCCGTGGTCGCGCTGGACGCGGAAGTCGATCCCGACCTCGGTCGCGATCGCCCCCCGCCAGGTGATCGGCGTCGCGCGGTAGGTGTCCACCGCGACCACGCCGGGAATCCCGCGCGCGGCCCGCACGAGTTCGGGCGGCAGCACCGTCGCCGCGGCCGAGACGCGATGGCCGACCGGTTCCACGTAGAGGTCGCCGCGCAGCGTCTGGGTGATCCACGTGTCCACCGTACGCCGGAAGCTGCCGACCATGATCGTCAGCGCCACGAGCATGCCCACCGCGACCATCAGCGCCGCCACCACCGCGCTCGCGCGCGCGACGGTCTCGCGCAGCGCCCGGGCGCCGAGCGCGACCTCGATCCCGAAGCGGCGCGCGAACGGGCGCGTGAGCCGCTCGGCGGCCAGCGTCGCGAACGGCGCGAGCAGCGAGAAGCCCACGAGCACGAGTCCGGCGCACGCGAACCCGCCCCACGCGACGCGCGCCCACGTCGTCCACGCGGCGGTCGCCGCGGCGAGCACGAGCGCGCCCGCGCCGGCGAACGAGAGCGCCCGCAGCGGCAGCGGCTGCGCCTCCAGCAGCGCGCCCTGCCGCAGCGTCATGCCCGGCGGCGTCGAGGCCGCCTCCAGCGCCGGCAGCAGCGCCGACAGCAGGCTCGCGCCCACGCCGATCGCGGCGCCGGCGGCGAGCGTGAAGGGATCGATCCGGACGTCGCGCGTGTGCGGCACCAGGTAGAGATCGGTGAGCGTGCGCCCCACGAACCCGAGCGTGCCGCCCGCCATCGCCCGGCCGAGCAGCAGCCCCGCCGCACTACCCGCGACGCCGACCAGTCCCGCTTCCACCAGCCACAGCGCGGCGACGCGCGCCCGCGACATGCCGAGCGCGCGCAGGACGCCGATGTCGCGGCGGCGGCGGACGACCGCCATCGCCATGGCGTTGAAGATCAGGAACGTCGAGACGAAGACGGCGATGAACGTGAGCGCGGTCAGGTTGAGCGAGAACGCCCGCACCATGTTCTCGACCTGGCGCGTGCGCGCCACCGGCAGGTCGACGCCCGCGTCGGGTGGCAGGATCGCCGCGAGTTCGCGCCGCACGCGGTCGCGCTCGCGCGGCGCGACCACCAGGTCGATCCGGTCGAGCCGGCCGATGCGCCCGAAGACCTCCTGCGCCGTCGCGAGGTCGCAGATCACCACGTTGCCGCCCATGGCCTGCTGCAGGCCGGCGGTCTCGAGCACGGCGCCGATCGTGAACGGGCGCGGCGCGCCGGCCACCAGCATCGTCACCGTGTCGCCGGCGGCGAGGCCGTGCCGCGCGGCGAACGCGCGCGTCACCGCGATCGCGCTCGGGTCGGTCATGAGCCGCAACGCGCCCGCGGCACCGCCGATCCCCGCGCCGCCCGCGGTCTCGAGCCGCACGAACGGCGCCTCGACCAGCGGGTCGAGCCCGAGCACCAGCAGCGTCTCGTCGTACCCGCCGCGCGAGCCGGCCTCGACCGCGCCGCCCCCGCGCGCGCCGCCGGCCTTCGCGAGCACGCTCACCTGTACCACCGGCGCCGCGGCCTCGACCCCGCGCGCCGACCGCACGCGCAGGAAGAGCCGCTCGTCGAAGCCGTCGCCGCGCGCGAGCACCTGGAGATTGGCGCGGCCTGCGACCGCGTCCACGGTATCCGCGAACGACGCCATCGCCGATCCGGCCGCGAGCCGCACCGCGACGAACACCGCCACGCCAAGCGCCACGCCCGCCACCGCGAGCAGCGTTCGGCCGCGCTCGCGCAGCAGCCGCCGCAGCACCAGCCCGCGGATCAGTGCGATCACGCCGGCCGTCCGTCCCCGACCACGCGGCCATCACGCAACTCGATCACGCGGTCGGCCGACTGCGCGGCCTCGCGGCTGTGCGTCACCATCACCACCGTCGCGCCACGGCCGCGCGCCAGCGTCGCGAGCAGCGCGAGCACGCCGCCGGCGGCGCGGGAATCGAGGTTGCCGGTCGGCTCGTCGGCGAGCACCAGCGCGGGCTCGTGCAGGAGTGCACGCGCGACCGCGGCGCGCTGCATCTCGCCGCCGGAGAGCGTGTGCGGCCGTGCCCCGGCGCGCGCCGAGAGCCCGACCTCGGCCAGCAGCGCGTCCGCGCGTGCGAGCGCTTCGCGCTCGCTCCCCCGCCCCAGGAGCAGCGGCAGCGCCACGTTCTCGCGCACCGTCAGCGTGGGCAGCAGGTGGAAGAACTGGTGCACCATGCCGATCGATTCGCGGCGGAGGCGGGTCAGGTCGTCATCGGAGAGTGACGCGAGCGAGCGGCCGTCGACCCACACCTCGCCCGCGTCCGGCCGGTCGATACCGGCGGCGAGGTGCAGCAGCGTGCTCTTGCCCGAACCGCTGCGCCCGACCACGGCGGCGAACTGGCCGCGCGGGATCTCGAGCGTCACGCCGTCGAGCGCGTGCACGCGTTCGGCGCCGAGCGTGAACTCGCGCGTGACGCGATCGAGCCTCAGCGCGGGCGCGGCACCGCTCACGCCCGCGCCCCCGCGGGCTCGAGCAGCCGGCGCAGCGCGCCGTCCAGCGCCGGGTCGCGGAACGCGAACCCGGTGCGCACGAGCACGCCCGGCCGCACGCGCTGGCTCGCGAGCAGCACTTCGTCCGCGAGTTCGCGGCCCATGACGGCCCGCAGCGCGAATGCCGGGGCGGGCAGCGCCGCGATGCGCGAGAGCGCCCGCCCGAGCTGCGTGGCGAACGCCGCGGCGGTGACGGGCGCGGGGGCGACGACGTTGAACGGGCCCGTCACCGCCTCGTGCTCCAGGGCGTGTGCGATCGCGGCCACCGCGTCGTCGAGCGTGATCCAGCTCCACCACTGCCGGCCCGAACCCACCGGTCCGCCGAGGCCGAGCCGGAAGAGCGGCAGCAGCTTCGCGAGCGCACCACCCGAGGTCGCCAGCACGAGCCCGGTGCGCGGGTGCGCCACGCGCACCCCGGCCTCCGCGGCCGGCGCGGCGGCCTCCTCCCACGCCCGGCCCACGGCCGCGAGGAAGCCGGTCCCGGGATCGCTCGACTCGTCGAGCCACTCGTCGCCGCGGTCGCCGTACCAGCCCACGGCCGACGCCGAGACGAACACGCGCGGCCGCACCGGCCGCTCGGCGATCGCCGCGGCGAGCAGGTGCGTGGAGCGTACGCGGCTGTCGTGCAGCACGACCTTGCGCGCGTCGCTCCAGCGTTCGTCCGCGATGCCCGCGCCGGCGAGGTTCACCACCGCGTCGACGCCCTCGAGCGCCGCGCGGTCGAGCGTGCCACCCGCGGGATCCCAGGCCACTTCGCCGGGCGCCATCGTGCCGCGGCGCACCAGGCGCGACACCACGTGCCCGCGCGCGGCCAGCGCGTCGCGCAGCGCGCCGCCGATGAGGCCGCTCGAACCGGCGATCAGGACTCGCATCTGGGGAGCCTCGTGCGCGCAGGAGCGCGCGACAAGCCGCGGCCGTCAGGCCGCGGCGACGTGGAGGATCTGGCGGATCGCGCCGAGGTGGTACGCCGTGTGGACGGTGAGCGCGAACAGCTGGCCGGCCTCGGTGCCGGCCGGCCACGCCGCGGGATCGGCGAGGCGCGCGCGCACGCGCGCATGCGTGGCGTGCAGCTCGGCGAGGATCGCGGCCCAGCGCTCGGGCGTCACCGCGCGCGTCGTGCGCCAGATCGCCTTCCAGTCGACCTTCTCGGGAGGCGTGCCCAGCCAGTAGGCCTCGGAGACCTGGAGATAGAACGCGAGGTGCTCGACGTGCGCCGCGATCGAACCCGAATCCGGCCCGACCGCACGCGACGCCGTGGCGGCGTCGAGCCGCGCCAGCGTCTCGAACAGCGTCGTGCCCTTGTCGAGGAACACGCCGGAGTGCTTCTCGAAGGCCTCGTCGTAGAGCTGCAGCGCCTCCGCGGCAAGCGCGGCGCTCGTGAACTCCTGCACGGTTCCCCCTGCTTCCCGGCGCGCGACGGTCCCGGCCCCCGTGGGCCGGGACCGCGCGTTCCCGGCCCGTTGGATGCGCCGGCGCCGCGCCGGTTTCACGCCCGCCGGAACGTCAGGGCTTCTTCTGGAGGAAGTTCGTCAGCGCGCCCATGAGGTCGATCGGAATCGGGAAGATCGTGGTCGAGTTGTTCTCGGTCGCGATCTCGGCCAGCGTCTGCAGGTAGCGCAGCTGCAGGGCCGCCGGCTCCTTGGAGATCACCGCGGCCGCCTCGGCCAGGCGCTGCGCGGCCTGGAACTCGCCCTCGGCGTTGATGACCTTGGCGCGGCGCTCGCGCTCGGCTTCGGCCTGGCGCGCGATCGCCCGCTGCATGTCCTGCGGCAGGTCCACGTTCTTGACCTCGACCGTGGTCACCTTGACGCCCCACGGTTCGGTCTGGCGATCGATCACCTGCTGCAGGGCGAGGTTCAGCTTCTCGCGCTCGGACAGCAGTTCGTCGAGTTCCTGCTGGCCGAGGATCGAGCGCAGCGTCGTCTGGGCGATCTGGCTGGTGGCGTAGAGGAAGTTCTCCACCTGCACGACCGCCTGGCGCGAATCGACGACGCGGAAGTAGATCACCGCGTTCACCTTCACCGACACGTTGTCGCGCGTGATGATGTCCTGCGGCGGCACGTCCATCGTCACGGTGCGCAGGCCCACCTTCACCGCGCGGTCGATCACCGGGATCAGCAGCACGAGGCCGGGTCCCTTCTCGCCGATCAGCCGGCCGAGACGGAAGACGACGAGGCGTTCGTACTCGCGCACGACGCGGATGGCGTTGGCGAGGAACACCACCCCGAGAAAGATCAGGAACAATACGAGAACAGCGAACGGTCCCATGTTCATGCCTCCTGGCGAACGAGTCGAACCTTCAATGTCATCCCTTCGATTCCCAGCACTTCGACGACGGCCCCCGCATCGATCGCGGCATCGGCCGTCGCGTTCCACACCTCGTCTCCGAGCCGCACGCGCCCGCCGGGCGCGAGGCGCTCGATCACCGTGGCGCGCCGGCCGGTCATCCCGGCGCTGCCCGTCGTGACGGGCAGCCGCCGCGCGGCGAGACCTGCGCCGATCACGCCGAGGAAGAACACCAGCGTGACCGCCGTGCCGCCGATCACGACCGGCAGCGCGACACGCACGGTGCCGGCCTGGAAGAGCATCAGGGCGCCGAGCGCGAGCGCGACCGCTCCGCCCACGGCGAGCATGCCGTGCGAGTGCACCTTGATCTCGGCCAGCAGGAACGCCAGCCCGAGGACCAGCAACGCCACGCCCGCCGAGTTGACCGGGAGAGTCGAGAGCGCGAAGAACGCGAGCACGAGGCTGATCCCGCCCACGATCCCGGGCAGCACCGAGCCAGGATTCTGCAGCTCGAAGATCAGGCCGTAGAAGCCCAGCATCATGAGCAGGTAGGCGATGTTCGGGTCCGCGAGGTGCCCGAGCAGGCGCTGCCGCAGGTTGGGCTCGATGCGCGTCACCGCCGCGCCCCGTGTCCCGAGCACGAGCCGCTGCTCGCCGCGCCGCCACGTGAGCGAGTCGGCGTGCGCGAGCAGGTCGGGCAGGTCGCCCGCGACGAAATCCACCACGTGCTCGCTCACCGCCTCGGTCTCCGAGAGCGCGACGGCCTCGCGCACCGCGCGTTCGGCCCACACGCCGTTGCGTCCGCGCTGCGCGGACACGGTGCGCGCGAATGCCGCCGCATCGTTGGTCGCCTTGCGCGCGAGCGTCGAGTCCATGGGGCCGTTCATCGAGATCGGCGTCGCCGCGCCGATGTTGGTCCCCGGGGACATCGCGGCGACGTCGCACGCCATGACGATGAAGACGCCTGCCGACGCGGCGTGCCCGCCGGACGGCGTCACCCACGCGATCACCGGCCGCGGCGACGCGAGCAGGCGCTGCACCATGCTGCGCATGCTCGACTCGAGCCCGCCCGGCGTGTCGATCTCCAGCACGAGCGCGGTCGCGTGCTCGGCCTCGGCCCGCGCGAGCGCGTCGCGCAGCGCTTCGTCCATCACCGGCGACACGACGCCCGTGAGCGTGGCGACCAGCACGTGCCGCGGGGCCGGAACCGGCGCCGCGTCTCGGCGCGGCGTCGCGGCCACCAGGACGCACGCCGCGAGCACGGCGAATACGATGGCGATCCCGCGTCTCATCTCGACACCTCCTGCGGCCCCCGGCGCGCGAGTGCCGCGCGCCAGGCCTCGGGGTACTTGAGCCCGCTGCCGGTATCGTAGATCACCACGCGCTCGCCCGCCGCCACCTCCCCGCTGCGCCGCAACTGGCGCAGGGCGGCGAGGGTGGCCGCGCCCTCGGGGCAGGCGTAGGTGCCCTCGCTGCGGGCGAGCTCGTTCATGGCGTCGAGCATGTCCGCTTCCGACACGGCGATGGCGGTGCCGCGGCTCTCGCGGATGGCGGCCAGGATCAGGGTGTCGGCGAAGGGCGACGGCACGCGCAGGCCGCTCGCCACCGTGCTCGCATTCTCCCACGGGCGCGCCGTGGGGGCGCCTTCGTCGAACGCCCGGACGACCGGCCGGCAGCCCTCGACCTGCACCGCGACCAGGCGCGGCATGCGGCCGTCCGTCCAGCCGAGCGTCGCCAGTTCGCGGAACGCGCGGAACATGCCCACGAGCCCGGTGCCGCCCCCCGTCGGGTAGAGGATGACGTCGGGCAGGTTCCAGCCGAGCTGCTCGGCGATCTCGTAGCCGAGCGTCTTCTTGCCCTCGAGCCGGAACGGCTCCTTGAACGTGGCGACGTTCCACCACTCCGGCGCGGGCGCCCACGCGGCGATCTCGCGCCCGGCGTCGGCGATCGTGCCCGGCACGAGCCGGACCTCGGCGCCGAACGCCCTCGCCTCGAGCACGAACGCCTCGGGCGTGTCGTCGGGGACCGCGACGCGGCAGGGCAGCCCGGCCGCCGCGGCGTACGCGGCGGCGGCGGAGCCGGCGTTGCCCGCCGACGGCAGCGCGATGCCGCGCACGCCGAACGCGACCGCACCGTTCACGGCGAGCGCGAGCCCCCGCGCCTTGAACGAGGCGGTCGGGTTCCCGGCCTCCTCCTTCATCCAGAGTTCGGCGACGCCCACGTCGGCCGCGAGCGCCGGCAGCGGCAGCAGCGGCGTGCCGCCCTCGCCCAGGCGCACGAGCGGGAACTCGGGCGCGAACGGCAGCACCGCGCGGTAGCGCCAGAGATCGCTGCCGAAGCGGCCCAGCGAGTCGCGCGGCACCTCGCGCGCGATCCGCGCCAGGTCGTAGAGCGCCACCAGCGGCCGGCCGCACGCGGGGCACACGCTCCGCGGCTGCGCGAGGTCGCAGGACGCGCCGCAGTCGTGACACTCGAGGGCCTCGAGCCCGCGCTGGAACGCCGGAAGTCCCGCCATGGAGCGCGCAGGATAGCCTACGCGCGGACCGAACGTCAGTCGGAGGCGAGTTCCTCGCGCAGGTGCAGGTACGACTCCCAGCGGCGGGCCGGAATCTCGCCGCGCGCGAGCGCCGCGCGCACCTCGCAGCCGGGCTCGCGGTCGTGGCGGCAGTCACCGAAACGACACTGGCCCAGGTGCGGTGCGATCTCGGGATAGTGCGTGGCCAGGTTCTCGGCGTCGACACCCCAGAGCCCGAACGCGCGCACGCCCGGCGTGTCGATCAACTCGAGATCCGGCGCCGGTCGCAACAGCAGCGCGGCGGTCGTCGTGTGCCGGCCCTTGCCGGTGCGCGCGTTGACCTCGCCCGCGAGCAGCTCGTGGCCGGGCGCGAGGTGGTCGAGCAGTGTGCTCTTGCCCACGCCCGAGTGCCCGACGAACAGCGAGCGCTTCCGCCGGCACGCCTCGCGCAGTGCGTCCACGCCACGGCCGGAGATCCCGCACGTGGCGACGCCGCGCACGCCCGCCGGCGCGTAGTCGGCGATCAGCGATTCGGCCTCGTCGGTGTCGCCGAGATCGGTCTTGTTGATCGCGATCAGCGCGGGCAGCCCCGCCACGTCCGCCTGCGCGAGCACGCGGTCGACGAGTCCGTGCTTGAAGTCGGGCCGGCGCAGCGACGCCACGATCACGACCTGGTCGACGTTGGCCGCCACGACCTGCTCCTCGACGCGCTCGCCGCTCGCACGGCGCGAGAACGCCGAACGGCGGGGCGCGACGCCGGTCACCGCGGCGCGCTCACCCTCCCACTCCAGCGTGACGCGGTCACCCACCACGACGGCGTTGCCGAGCGCCTTGCGCGCGCCCATGACGCGCCCGCGCACCGTGGCCTCGAGGCTCGTGCCGTCGTCGGCCACGAGCGCCACGGCGCCGAAGTCCACGCGCCGGACGATCGCTTCGAGCGGTCGCGCCCCGGGCCCCGGGCCCGTCGTGGCGCGCGCGTCGCCGGCCGGATGGCTCAGCGTTCCCCCGCAGGCCGCTGCAGCGGAAGCTGGATCATGAACTGCGCGCCGCTGCCGGGCGGGCTCGTCACCGAGATGCGGCCGCCGTGGCCTTCGATCGAACGCTGCGCGGTCGAGAGCCCGAAGCCGTGGCCGTTGGGCTTGGTCGTGAACGTGGGCCGGAACATGCGCGGCAGGTTCTCGGCCGAGATGCCCGGGCCGGAATCGATCACGCGCACGATCGCGTCGCGCGTGCCCGAGTCGAACTCGGTCTGCACCGAGATCTTCCGCGGCGTCTCCTGCGCCGACATCGCATCGGCGGCGTTCAGGAACAGGTTCACGAACACGTCCTGCAGCATGCCGGACTGGCCCTGCACGGTCGGCAGGTGATCGTCGAGCTCCACGTCCCACGCCACGCCGTTCAGGCGCTTGTCACCCTTCACCAGGTCGACCGTGCGCAGGATCAGCGCGTTCAGGTCCAGCGGCTGCGAGTCGACGCCCGCGCGCTTGTAGTCCTGCAGCCAGCTCGCGACCTCGGAGATGCGCTTGGCGTTCTCCTCGATCTTGAGCGCGTGGCGCTGGGCGTCCTCGAGCCGGCCGTTCTGGATCGCGAGGCGAATCAGCTGCGCCGGGTTCTGGATGCCGACCAGCATGTTCTTCAGGTTGTGACCGATGCCGCCCGCGATCTCGCCCTTGGCGGCGAAGGCCGCGTTGCGCAGGTTCTGCGCCTCGGCGCGCTTGAGCTCGAGGTAGCGACGGTCCGACTGGAACAGCATGAAGAGCGGCGCATAGAAGAGCAGCACGCCGGGATAGCCGACCGCGGTGAACGAGATCACGACGAGCGGCACGAGCAGGAACGAGGCCGTGTCCACCTCGAGCTTGGCCAGGTAGAGCCAGTCCTCGCGCAGCACGCGCCAGAACGGTCGGCCCGAACTCCACGCGACCACCGTGGCGACGCTCGCGCGGTTGAGCGCGAAGTACGCGAGCACGAGGCCCACGAACGGCAGCACGAGCGCCGTCGCCACCGTGCGGTCGAGTTCGGCGACGCCGTTCACGAGCGGCAGGCCGGCCCGCCCGCCGAGCGCGGTGAACGCCATGCCGGCGACCCAGGCCGAGAGCGTGCTCTGCGAGCCGTTGAACAGCGCCTTGTACCACTCCTTGCGCTGCAGGAAGAGATCCGCGATCCACGTGCTGACGCCCGAGACGAGCATGCCGGCCTCGGGGCCGAGCAGCACGACCGCCGACAAGCCCGCCGTGCTCGCCACGCTCCACGTCGCGTCGCCGGTCAGCGTGTTGCTCCACATGGTCTCGGAGATCAGGCAGATCACCACCCAGGCCACGTAGTGCTCCCACCGCTGCGCGAACGCGGGCGGCGACTGGAGCACGAGCAGCGCCACCGCGAGCACGCTGGTCGCGGTGACGAAGGCCAGGGTGCGGCGGTTCACGACGCGGCCTCCGCGGGTACGACGCCCAGCCCGGGCCGGTCCGACAGCGCGATCACGCCGCGCTCGCCGGGCGCGCCGGCGAACGGGTCGGTGGCGAGGAGCCAGTGGCCGTCGAGGTCCAGGTAGTCGGCGAGCGGCGCCAGCTGTGCGGCGGCCGTGAGCGCGAGGCTGCTCTCGACCATCGAGCCCAGCATGACCTTCATGCCGTGCGCCCGCGCGGCATGGATCATGCGCCGCATCTCTCGCATGCCACCCGTCTTCATGAGCTTCAGGTTCACGCCGTCGACGCGGCCGGCGAGGTTGCCGACGTCGCGCAGGGAATGGCACGCCTCGTCGGCGAACACCGGGATCGGGCTGCGCTCGCGCACCCACTTCAGGCCGTCGAGGTCCTCGCGCGCGACCGGCTGCTCGACCAGCTCGATCCCGAGCGGCGCGATCTCCAGCAGCACGCGCACGGCGTCGGCGGGCGCCCACGCCGCGTTGGCGTCGACCTGCAGCTTGCCGCGGTAGCGCGCGCGAATCGCGCGCAGGTTGGCGACGTCACCCGGGGCGCCGAGCTTGACCTTGATCATCGGGAAGTCGGCGACCGTCTCGAGCTTCCTCTCCATCTCCTCGGGGTCGGCCATGCCCAGCGTCACGCACGAGAGCGGCGTGCGCGCGGCGTCGAGCCCCCAGAGCTTCCACACGGGCTGGCCGAGGCGCTTGCCGATCCAGTCGTGCAGCGCCATCTCGAGCCCGGCGCGCGCGGCCGAGTGTCCCTGCAGCACGCGGTCGAGGCGCGCGTCGATCGCGTCGAGCGCGAACGGGTCCTCGCCGAGGTGCGCGGCCCACTGGGTCAGCGCCTCGCGGATCGTCTCCGCGGATTCGCCGTAGTAGTGCGACGGCGCGGCCTCTCCCAGGCCTTCGAGCCCGTCGTGCTCGAGGCGGACGAGGGTGTTGTCGTGACGCTGGCGCGCTCCATGCGCGATACGGAACGTGAAGCGCGTGCTCAGCTCGAGTGGCTCAAGCCGAATCCGCACGCCGTCTCCTCTCCTCGAGCCGGCGCATCAGGGTCACCGCCAGCGGCTCGGCACCGAAACGCACCGGATCGGTCACGGGCAGGCCGGTGCGCTGCGCCGCGTTCTCGATCGCGCGCTTCGCCTCGGCCTCTTCCAGCTGGATCGTGTTGAGCGAGAGCCCCAGCACGCGCCCCGGCGCGAGCCAGCTCGCGGCGCGCTCGTTGTCGAGGATCAGCTCGGACAGCGGTCGGATGCGCGGCGCGGGACCAGCGTCGACGATCCGAAGCTGCGTGCGCCCCTGCTGGTGGCAGAGGATCAGCGCGTCCGGGCAGGCGCCGTGCAGCAGCGAGAGCGCCACGCCCGAGTAGGCCGGGTGCTGCAGCGCGCCCTGGCCCTCGACCACGACGATGTCGGCGTCGCGCGCGGCCTCGATCACCATCTCCTCGACGATGCCGGCCACGAAGTCGGACGGCACGGCGTCGACGGCGATGCCCTGGTCCGCGATCGCGATGCCGGTCTGGCCGGTCGCGACGAACGCCGTGCGCACGCCGCGCTTCTCGAGCTCGAGCCGGATTTCCAGCGCGGTCGTCATCTTGCCCACGTTGCAGTCGCTGCCCACGGTGAGCGCCACGAGCGCGTCCAGCCCCGCCGCGCGGCGCGCGGCGATCGGGCGGCGCGCCGGCGGGCGGCGCAGGTCGTGGATCTGGCAGCGCTGCGATTCGGCGAGTGCGGCAAGTTCGGCGTCGTCGCCCAGGAACGCGTGCAGCCCGGCGATCACGTCCCAGCCGCGCAGCAGCGCCTCGGCGACCACGCCGCGCCAGGAGGCCGGCAGTGCGCCGCCCTGCGGCGCGATGCCGATCAGCAGCGTGTCTGCGTCGTACTGCGACGCGGCTTCGAGGTTCGCGACGACGGGCACTTCGCCGCCGACGCCCGCGCACGACTGAGCCGTGCGCCCCGCGCGGGTCGAATCGATGACGGCGACGACTTCCTCCGGGCGATACCGCAGCACGCCGACGGCGGTCTTCGCGTCGGTCGCGTTGAAGTTCCCTTCGGCCAGCACGGCCAGGCGTCTGCGCTTCCCGAGCATCCGGACCTTTCGATCAGCCTCGAGGTCGAACCACGGTCGCTGCGTCCGCCCGCGACCGCGGGCCGAGGCTAGCGCAACGACTCGTATACCTTGACGTAACGCCCGACCATCTCGTCCGCGGTGAAGCGTTCACGGGCGATCCGGCGCCCTCGGCGGCCCATGGTCCGCCGGAGCGACTCGTTGCCGAGCAGCTTCAGCACGGACTGGACGTAGCCGGCGACGTTGCCGGGGTCGTGCAGGAAACCGGTGAAACCGTGCTCCACGACCTCGGGCAGGCCACCCGCATTCGAGGCGACGACCGGCACTTCCGCGCACATCGCCTCGAGGGCCACCAGCCCGAAACTCTCCGTGGAGCTCGGCAATAGGAATACATCGGCCAGCGGGAGCAATTCCTCCATGCAGTCCTGGTTTCCGAGGAAAAGCACGTCCCGGTGCACCCCGAGCTCGCGGGCCAGCTGCTCGGCCCCCGCCTTCTCGGGGCCGTCCCCGACCATGACCAGCTTGGCCCGCATCTGGGCCCGGACCTCGGCGAACGTCTGGATGACGGCCGGTATGTTCTTGACCGGACGGAAGTTGGACGCGTGCATCAGGACCTTGGTGTCGGGTCCGGCCAGGCGCATCCGGCCGTGTTTCTGCGGGGAGAACACGTTGGGGTCGACGAAGTTGTAGATCACGTCGATCGGCCGGGTGATGCCGAACGTGGATTCCGCCCGTTCCTTGAGGAACCGGCTCACCGATGTGATGCGGTCGCTGGACTGGATGCTGAACTGGGTGACGCGGAAGAACGACGGCTCCGCGCCGACGACCGTGATGTCGGTGCCGTGCAGCGTCGTGACCACGCCGAGGTGGCGCGGCAGCATGATCTGGCGCGCGAGGTAGGCGCTCGTCGCGAACGGCATCGCGTAGTGCACGTGCAGCACGTCGAGCGAGTAGTTCTCCACCACCTCGACCATCTTGGTCGCGAGCGCCAGGTTGGACGGCGCGTCTTCGAACACCGGGTAGAACGCGGGCGAGGATTCGTGGAAGAAGATGTTCGACTCGAAGCTGCGCAGGCGGAAGGGCAGCCGCGACGCGATCAGGTGCACCTCGAAGCCGCGGTGCGCGAGTTCCAGCGCGAGCTCGCTCGCGACCACGCCGCTGCCGCCGAAGTGCGCGTAGCAGCTGATGCCGATGCGCTGCTTGCGCCGGCGGAGCGTGCGGCGCTTCTTCGCCGGTGCGACCGCGGCTTTCGGCGTGCGGGACGGCGTCATGCGTGAGGTCCTCCGGTGAGCAGCAGGCGGACGTCGGTGACGGCGAGCGGCCCCCGCGAGCGATAGCCCTCGCCGAACGTGCCGCCGGCGAGCGCACCGAGCGCGCGGCCGCGGCCTTCGACCTCGGCGAGGAAACCGGGCGCGGTGAGGTACGTGGACGGACCGGCCGCCGGATCGAGCTGGCTGCGGTGCGCGCGCAGCGCCGCCATGCGCTTCTCCCATACCGGCGTCACGTCGACGACCAGGTGCGGCCGCACCCCGGCGCGGTAGATCGCGTGCAGCAGCCGCGCGGGCCGGAAGCGCTCGCCCTCGGCCGGGTAGCGCGCGAGTCCGGACAGGTAGCAGGCACGCGCGACCAGGTGCGCGGCCTCGACGTGGTCGGGATGCGCGTCGTCGGCGTCGGGCGCGACCACGAGCGCCGGACGGTGGCGGCGCAGGCAGCGCACCACGGCGACCAGCTGCGCGCGGTCCGCGCGATCGAGGCCGCAGTCCGGCAGGTCGAGGCACTCGCGCGACGCGACGCCGAGCTCGCGCGCGGCCGCCTCGGCCTCGCGCGTGCGCGTGGCGACGTCGCCGCGCGTGCCCATCTCGCCGCGCGTGAAGTCGGCGATCGCGACCGCGTGGCCCTGCTCGGCCAGCAGCGCCGCGAGGCCGCCGCTCGTCAGTTCGACGTCGTCGGGATGCGCGCCGAAGAAGAGGGCATCACTCATGCGCCGAGCTCCAGGACGTGGTGTTCGTGCACGCCGCGCGCGGCGGCGAGCGCGTGCTCGGCCGCGAGGGGCGCGAGACCCGTGACGGTTCGCAGCCCCGCGCGCGCCACCGGCTCGAGCGAAGCCATGCGGCGCTCCTGCAGCTTGTCGCCGGGCAGCAGCACGTAACGCAGCCGCCGCCACGCCGGATGATCGCGGTCGAGCCGCGCGCGCGCCTTGCCCGCGAGCCCTTCGTGCAGGCGAGAGAACTGGAAGTCCACCTTGCCGCGCGCCGACTCGACCATCTGCGGCAGGCTGGGATCGAGCGCCCGCGACGCCTCGGAGAAGCTCGCGAGCCCCTCCAGCGCCGCGGTGCGCGCGCGTTCGAGCCCGTCGCGCAGGTCGGCCGGGATGCGCGCGTCCGCGACGCGCGCGAGCACCGCGTCGGCACCTGCGACGACGCTCCACGGCTCCGCTCCCGCGGCCGCGGCGAGCGTCAAGCCCTCGGCGGGCAGCCACGTGGCGCCGAAGCGCGGCACGAGCAGCGCGGGCTTCACGCCGACGCCCTCGAACACCTCGCGCAGCTGCGCGAGGTAGGCGATCTCGCCGGGCCCGACGGCCATCGCGACGGTCGGGAACACGCCGTCCTGCACGGCCGGCCGCAGCGCCACGCTGGGGCTCAGCACGAGGCCGGCCGCCCGGGCCTCGGCGGCGGCGAGCTTGTGCCGGCGGCCGTCGCGCACCTCGAACACGAACGATTCGAGCGAGGCGTCCGACAGCGGCCGCCGGCCCGCGAGCGACTGCAGCCGGTCCCCCGCCGCGCGCGCCGCGGCCTGCAGCGCATCGGCGTTCGCGAGATAGCGGTCGATCACCGTGCGCGCCGCGGCGCGGAAGGCCGGCAGGCGCGGGTCGATCACGACGAGGCCCTGGTCCGCGAAGAGCGCGAGCAGCAGCGCGCTCGTCGCCTCGCCGAGGTCGCGCGCCGGCGCGAGTGCGCGCTCGAGCAGAGCCGCGACGTCCGCGCGGCCGGCGAGGCCGTCCCAGTGTGCGAGCGCGGCGTCCGCGAGCGCGCGCAGCGGCGCGACCGGCACGTGCCCGACCATGCCGCCGTCGGCGTGCGCGTCGTCGGGCAGCGCGAGGTCGTGCACCACCCACGCGGCGTCCGCGACGGACGCGTGACGGATCTCGGCGAAGTCCGAATCCTCGCCGTGCATCCAGAAGAGCGGCACGCACGGCGCGCCGGTACGCGCGCTGACCGCGGCGGCGATGCCGCAGGCCGAGGCCGTCTTGTGCAGCGAATAGAGCGGGCCGCCGAGTGGCGCGGGCTGCTGGCCCGCGACCGAGGCGACGGCCTCGCCGCGCGCGAGCCGATCGAGAGCGGCGAGCGACGCCGGCGAGGCGCCGAGGCGGCGATGGTAGTCGGCGAGCTCGCGCGCGAGCGGTTCGGGCAGCGGCGCGCGCTTGGCGTCGACGAGCGCGCGCAGGGCGTCGTCCTGGGTCCAGCGGCCGACGAACCGCTCGCGCGCGACCGGCCCTCCCGCCAGCAGGTCGGCGGTGACCGGATCGCGGAGCAGGTCGAAAGGAGCCTCGGCGCGTCCGGCGACGCGCGCGAGGACGCGCAGGGCGGCGGGCGTCACCGCGGCACGGGCGTCGAGCGCGAGCGAGTCGTCCACGCGACCACGTGGCAGGCAGGACAGTCGGCTTCGGGACAGGGCATGAGCGCAAGCATCCTAGGAGGGCGTTCCCGCAGGGTCAACGGCGCGGACACCTTGCGATGCCGGTCGCGCTCCGGGGATGCGGAACGGCCCGCCGGCGCGGGAGCGGACTCAACCGGTGCGGGCACGCGCCCCGGTCGCCCGGAGCCGCTTCCACTCCGCCCGGGCCGCCGCGACCGCCGCCGGGCCGGCCGCGCGGGCGCCCGCGAGCATGGCGGCCTCGACCGCCGCGGGCGATGCCCCCACGCGCAGCGCGCCGAGCAGGTGGCTCACGCGCTGGCGCGGCCACGCGAGCGCCGAGAGCGCGGCGACCGTGAGCAGTTCGCGCTCGCGCGCACCGAGTCCGCGCCGCGACAGGACGCGGCCGTAGCCGTGCTCGAGCATCCACGTCGCGAGATCCGGGTGCAGCGCTGCGACCGCGGGCACGAGCCGCGCGTACGCGGGCCCGTAGACGCGCGCGCACAGCCGCTCGCCCGCGGCACGCCAGCGTCGCGGATCGCCCGCGTCGCGGGCACGCGCGCGGCCGGGCCACGCGGCGTTCAGCACGCGCAGGCCCTCGAGCGCGGCCGGGTAGCCGGCGTAGAGCATGAGCATCAGCGCGCACTCCTCGGCCTGCGCGCGCGTCGCGCCGGCCGCACGTGCGGCGGCGAGTGCGCGCGTGGCCTCGGCCTCGCGCGCGAGCGCCATCGCGCCGGCGAACGTGCAGAGCGCGCGCAGCGCGGGCGGGAGTGCGGATCTTGACGCTGTCATGGGGCTCGCACACTATCGGCGCGTTCGATCCTTCCGCAACCCCGACGGAGAGCGCGAGGTGCCCGTGACCCCGAACCGAGCCCGCCGCCCGCACGCGAGCGATCCCCGGGCATGATCCCCGGCTCGGATCTCTCGCCCGAGGACGCGCGCCGCGCCGCCACATCCGCGGTGTGGACGTTCCCGTCGATCCTCTCGAGCGCCTTCATCGTCGCATGGGCCGCCGAGGCCGCGCAGTTCTACGTCTCGCAGGGCCTGGCGCTCGCGGTGCTCGCGTGGGTGCAGGTGCTGCCCGAGTTCGCCGTCGAGGCCGCGATCGCGTGGCAGCAGGACGTGCCGCTCATGACGGCCAACTTCACGGGCGCCCTGCGCCTGCTCACGGGCCTCGGCTGGCCGGTCATCTGGACGGTCTTCGCCCTCGCCCGCCGCGCGCGCGGCGAGCGCGGCTTCTTCACGCGCATCGAACTCGACGAGGAGCACGCGGTCGAAGTCGTCGGGCTCGTCCCCGCGCTCGCCTACTTCGCCTTCGTGATCGCGAAGGGCTCGCTGGGGCTCGTCGACGCGGCCGTGCTGCTGGCGCTCTACGGCGCCTACCTCGCCCTGTTGCAGCGGATCCCGCCGCGCGAATCGGAGGACGTCGGCGACGCGGAATGGGTGCCGCGCACGATCGTCGGGCTGCCGGCGCCGTGGCGCGTGCTCGCGATCGTCGTGCTCTTCGTCGGCGGTGCCGTGCTGCTGTGGTTCGCCGCGACGCCGTTCCTCGCCAGCATGATCGGGCTCGCCACGGTGCTCGGCGTCTCGCAGTTCGTGTTCGTCCAGTGGGTCGCGCCGTTCCTGTCGGAGTTCCCCGAGTTCGTCACGACGACCTACTGGGCGCGCGGCCGGGACAAGGCGGGCATGGCGCTCATGAACATGGCGTCGAGCAACATCAACCAGTGGACCGTGCTCGCCGCGATGATCCCGATCGTCTACTCGCTCTCGCTCGGGCATCCCGCCTCGGTGCCGCTCGCGACCCATCGCGTCGAGCTCGTGCTGACGCTGCTGCAGGGCATCCTCGGCGTGGTGATCCTCTCCAACTTCAACTTCGCGGCCTACGAGGCGCTCGGCCTCTTCGCGCTCTGGTTCGCGCAGTTCCTGCACCCGACGTGGCGCGAGGAACTGTGCTGGGTCTACGGCGCGTGGCTCGTGATCGAGCTGGTCTCCTCGCCGTTCCGGCGCGACCGGCTGCGGGCGTTCCCGGTGTTCATGCGGCTCTGGCGCGAAAGCGGCCGCCGGGCCCGCTGAGCGGGCCTGCCGCGACGGGGCCGAACCCGCGGACCCATCCGGCCGATAACTCCCGGCGGCGTTGACACTGCACGGGCTCTCGGCTTTGCTCTGCCCCGCTCCATGGAACGGAGCCCGCGAACACCGCCCGACGCCACGGGCCGACGAGTCCGCAAGAGCTTCGCGCGGTCCACCTACCCGCCGCACCCGCGGCGCTTCCGGGACGGGAGCCTCCAGCCACGATGAGCGAGCCGCCGGCGAGCAAGAGCCTCGCCTCGCACGCCTCCCGCAACGCCATCACGGCCGTCGGCGCGCGCCTCTCGATCCTCGTCGTCGCGCTGATCCTGACGCCGTTCGTGCTGCGGCACCTCACGGCGCAGATCTACGGCGTCGTCGTGGTGATCGGCTCGCTCTACGACTACCTCTCGCTCGTGCGCGGCGGCGTCGGCGCCGCGATGCAGCGCTACGTGACGCTCAATCACCACGCGGGCGAGCACGAGAAGGCGCGCCAGTACTACGCGGCCGGCTTCTGGCTCACGATGCTGCTGCGCACGCTCGTTCTGCTGCTCGGCCTCGCGCTCGCGTGGCCGATCACCGCCTACCTGCACCTCGACCGCGCGCTCCGGCCCGAGGCCTCGCTCGGCGTCGCGCTGCAGATCCTCGCCGCGGTGATCACGGACCTCGCGATCGTGCTCGCGGTGCCGATCTACGTGACCGGCCGCGTCGCCGCGCTCTCGCGCATCCAGATCGCGCAGGGCTGGATCCGCATGGCGTTCGTGTTCGCCGCGCTCACGTTCTTCCGCTCGAGCCTGCCGGTCTACGCGGGTGCGCTCGTCGCCACCGAACTCGTCGGCATGCTCACCACCGCCATCGTCGGCCAGCGCCGCGGCACGGTGGGCGCGGTGATCCCCCGCTTCAGCGTCGGCACGCCGGAGATCCGCGGCGAACTGTTCCGCTACGGCGGCATGGCGCTGGTGTCGCAGATCGCGATCCTGCTCTACGTGGCGGCCGACAACCTGTTCATCGGGCGGCTGTTCGGCCCCACGGCGATCACGCACTACTCGCTGGGCGTTCGGTGGACACCGATCGTGCTCGGGCTGCTGTTCGCGCTCACCTCCGGGCTGACGCCCTTCTTCACCATGCTCGAGGCCAAGGGCGAGAGTGATCGCAGCCGCCAGGCGCTGCTCCGCACGGTGGCGGTGATGACGGCGGTGTCGGTGCCCATGTGCTTCACGCCCTGCGTCGTGGGCGATCTCTTCCTCCTGCGCTGGGTCGGGCCGGAGTACCGCGATTCGACGAAGTACCTGATCGCGATGCTCGGCCCCGCCGTGATCGAGGGCGCGCTGAGCCCCGTGTTCATGGCGCTCACGGCGCGCGGCAAGATCGGCTGGGTGGCGACCGCCGACATCGTGGTGGCCGTGCTCAACGTGTCGCTGAGCCTCGTGCTGGCCCTGGTCTTCAAGCTCGGGCCGCTGGGCTTCGCGCTCGGCAACAGCTTCGCGCTCGCGGTGAAGAATCTGCTCATGGTGATGCTCGCCATGCGCGGCGACCCGACGTTCCCGACCGTCGCGCAGGTGTACCGCCCGCTGCCATTCGCGATCGCCGGCGCGGCGCCGGGCCTCGTACTCCTCTGGTTCGCGCGCCCGCTGTTCCAGGGCACGCTCGCGGGCGTGCTCGCCGGCGGCGTCCTGGGCGGCGCGCTCGCGCTCGCCGGCTCGCTGCTGGCGACGCTCGGGCCGCGCGAGATCGCGCGGCTCTGGAACGTGCTGCCCGGCGCGAAGGCGCTCGGCGCGAGGTTCCGCCGCACATGAGCGCGACCGCCGGCTCGAGCCCCTCGCCCGTCCCGGGCGCGGTCAGCATCTGCATTCCCGCCTACAACTGCGGCGAGCTCGTCGAGCGCTCGCTGAAGTCGGTCGAGGCGCAGACGGTGCGGCCGCTCGAGATCGTGGTCGTGGACGACGGCTCGCGCGACGGCCGCACGCCGCAGATCCTCGACGCCATCGCCGCGAGCGGGCGGATCGTGCTCGTGCGACAGGCGAACGCGGGGCTCTCGGGCGCGCGCAACGCGGGCTTCCGCGCCGCGCGGGGCGAATGGGTCGTGCCGCTCGACGCCGACGACGAACTCGACCCGCGCGCGATCGAGCTCGCGAAGGCCGCCGTCGACGCGGTGCCGGGCTCGTGCTGGTGCGTGAGCGACATCGTGCGCGTCGCCGAGGACGGCACCGGCGAGGAGGTGTTCCGCACGCAGTTGCCGGCGCCGCCCACGAGCGGCTGGCTGCCGGCGATGCTCGAACGCAACTTCGTCGAACGCACGGTGCTGCTGCGCCGCGACACGGTGCTCGCGCTGGGCGGCTACGATCCGGCGTTCCGCACGTACGAGGACTGGGAGCTCTCGATCCGCATGCTGCAGGCCGGGCTCTCGCCCGTGTATGCGCCGGGCGCGCTCTACCGCTACATCAAGACCGCCGGCAGCATCACGTCCAACTGGCCGCGGCTGCTCGCGGCGTACGAGCAGCTGTTCGCGCGGCACCATCGCCCGCTCGCGCAGCGCGAGGGTGGCGTCTACCGCCGCATCCTCGCGCGGCGCCTGTGGGGTCTCGCGCGCGACTTCATGGACCGCACGCACGACCCGGTGCGCGCGCTGCGCTGCGCCGCCGAGAGCGTGCGCTGGGACTTCGACCCGCTGCGCCTCGCGCGCGTGGCGCTCGGCCGCCTCGGCGGCCGCGGAGGGCGCTGACGTGAGCCCCGCCCCGAGTCCCGACCGCCGCCCGGCGATCCTGTTCGTCGAGCCGAGCCCGTACGCGTCGTACGGCGGCTCCAAGCGCGTGCTCGTGCACCTCGCGACCGGCCTCGACCCCGATGCATGGGCCGTCCGCGTGCTGTTCGTCCGCCAGGGCCCGTGGGTCGGCGACCTGACTCGCCGCGGCGTGCCGGTGACCGTGGCCGCCGAACTCGCCGGCGCCACGCCGCCGGCCGACGACGCTCCGGCGGGCGTGAGCGGCCGCCTGCTCGCCGCCGGCGTGACGCGCACCGCGACTGGCGAACCGAAGCTCTCGTGGCCACGCCACGCGGTGCGCGAGTTGCGCGGCGCGATGCGCATGCACTGGAGCGACCCGCGCGCGGCGCGCAAGCTCCTGCCCCACGCGAAGCGGCCGCTGCACCTGATCCACTTCAACGGTGGCATGCACTCGGACTGGACGTGGTACCACCTCGCGAAACTCCGCCGCGTGCCGTTCGTGCTGCACGAGCACGGCCTCTGGCGCGCCCCCGCCGGCGCGTGGCGCGTGATCGCGCGCGAGGCGGCGTCGGTGCTGTGCCTCACGCACGAGCGCATGGAGCGCGTGCGCGCGTTCTGCGGCGGCAACGTGCGGGTGGACCTGCTCCCCAACGGCGTCCCGCGCGAGGCGTTCGGCCCGTTCGCACCGCCCGAGGCGACGCGCGTGTCGCTCGGCCTCGCCCCCGGCGAGGCGCTCCTCGTCACCGCCGGACACCTGCAGGCGTGGAAGGGCCAGGACCTCGCCGTGGAGGCCGCGCATCATCTCGCGAGCGCCGGGATCGCGTTCCGCTGGCTGCTCTGCGGCAGCACGGTGGAGCCCGCGTTCGAGCAGAAGCTGCGCGAGCGGATCCGCACGCTCGGGCTCGAACGCCGCGTGGTGCTCGCCGGACAGCGCGCCGATCTCGCGAACCTCTTCGCCGCCGCCGACCTCGCGGTGCACACGTCGGTGCAGCCCGAGCCCTTCGGCATGGTCGTCGTCGAGGCCATGGCGGCCCGCACGGCCGTCGTCGCGCCGGCCGAGGGCGCACTGCCGGACATCGTCCGCGACGGCGTCGACGGCCGCCTCGTGCCTCCGCGCGACGCGGCCGCGCTGGGCGAGACGCTCGCGACGCTCCTCGCCGATCGCGCCGCGCTCGAACGCATGGGCGCCGCGGCCTGCGAACGCGCGAGCGAGACGTTCCGGCTCGAGGCGCAGGTCCGCACGCTCGCGGGCATCTACCGCCGCATCCTCACGCGCGGCTGAGCGAAGCACCCGCCGCTGCGTCCGTCCGCCGTTGCCCTCGGCCCGGCGGGCGTGCGGAATGCAATCCGCAGGGCTTGGCGGAAACGGGAAGCGGTTCGCCGGGCGCCCGCCGAAAAGTGTTTCGAGCCGCTTTCCGAGCGCTCGAAACGCCTCGAATCGGGCGTAAAGCCGCTAGGTCGGGGTTTCGGCGCGCGCTATGCTCAGGAAGTTCGGAAAACCCCACATCTTTCCGCCGGTCTGCTCTCCCCGGAGGCTCTTCGTGTCGTTGCGCCTGCTCTCCCTCCGCCTGCTCGCGCTCGGTCTCGCGCTCGCGTGCTGGCCCGCGCCGCCCGCGCGCGCCGTCACGGTCCCCAGCCAGTTCGTGGTCGAGAACGCCTGGTCGGGCCAGTCGTTCACCGTACCCACCTGCGTCGCGTTCCTGCCGGACGGCCGGGCGCTGGTCGGCGAAAAGCAGGGCACCGTGTGGATGGTGGTCAACGGCGTCAAGCGCCCGACGCCGGTCTGGGACAACCAGAACCAGGTGCTCGACAACAACGACCGTGGCTTCCTGAGCATCGCGGTGGACCCGAACTACTTCGTGAACCACCGGGTCTACTTCCTCTACACCGTCGACCCCGACTCCGACGGCGTCGACGCGAACCTCTATGGCTTCGGCCGGCTCGTGCGCTTCACCATGAACACCACCGGCGACACGAACGTCGTGAACCTCGCTTCGCGCGCCGTGCTCGTGGGCGTCGATTGGCCGCACGGCCCGACCCAGCTCTCGAACTCCCACTCGATCGGTTCACTGCGCTGGGGCCGCGACGGTTCGCTGATGTTCACGGCAGGCGAAGGCGCGAGCTTCGACTACGTGGACGAAGGCGGGCACCAGCCCGCGGGCGTCGGCCCGGGCATGACATCGACGTACGACGACATCGGGGCGTTCCGCGCGCAGGACATCACGATCATGAACGGCAAGGTGTTCCGCATCAATCCCGAGAACGGCTTCGGGTATGCGAGCAACCCCTACACCTCCGGCGACATCCGCGCGACGCGCGCGAAGGTCTGGGCCTACGGCCTGCGCAATCCGTTCCGGTTCGTGATCCGCCCCGGCACCGGCAGCGTGGACACGACCGCGGGCAATCCCGGCCAGATCGTGCTCGGCGACGTCGGCTGGAACACGTGGGAGGAGATGAACGTCGTCACCGCGCCCGGGCAGAACTTCGGCTGGCCCTGTGTCGAGGGGCCGCAGTCCGATCCCGGCCCCGGCTACGCCACCGCCACCCCGGCACACAACGGCTGCGGCTCGGTCGGTTCGGGCACGAATCCCGCGCCCTATCGCGCGCCGGCCGCGTACTGGAACCACGGCAATCCCAACCTGAGCGTCCCCCCCGGGTACGTGGGCGCGGCCGCCGTGGGCGGCATCTTCTACACGTCGACGAGCTACCCGGCGAGCTACCGCGGCCGCTACTTCTTCGGCGACTACGCCGACGGCTGGATCCAGGTCGCCACGTTCGACTCCTACGGCAACCTGCTCGCGATCTCGCCCTTCGGCGAGAACATGGACGCGCCGGTGGACTTCGCGATGGGGCCGGACAGCAACGTCTACTACGTCTCGATCACGACCGGACAGGTGCGCCGGATCCGCTACACGGGATCGACCGGGGGCAACACGCCGCCCGTCGCCTCGGCCATCGCGTCCGTCACCTCGGGCGTGATGCCGCTCAGCGTGAACTTCAACGGCTCGGGCAGCTTCGATCCGGACGGCAACACGATCACGTACGCGTGGACGTTCGGCGACGGCGGCACCTCCACGAGCGCAAACCCGAGCCATGTCTACCAGACGTCCGGACCCTTCACCGCGATCCTCACCGTCGACGACGGCCACGGCGGCCAGTCGCAGGCGACCGTGAACGTCAACGTCGGCACGAACTCGGCCTTCCCGACGACGCCGGTGCGCGACAACTTCAACCGCGCGAACGGCGCCATCGGCAGCCCGTGGGCCGGCGACCTCGCCGCCCTGTCCGTGAACAGCAACAAGCTGCGCATCACCGGCAACGGCGCCACCGCCGTCTGGATGGGCCAGTCGTTCGGCGCCGACCAGGAGTGCTACATCACGTTCTCGACCTACGACTCCACGGCGCCCGAGAACGCGCTCATGCTCAAGGCGCAGGGCCCCGGGTTCGCGTACGGCTTCCTCGGCGTCAACTACGACGCCGTGCGGCACCGCATCCACGTCAACAGCTTCGACCCCAACGTCGGCTTCCAGGACTGGGCGTACATCGACAACGTCACGTTCGCGGCCGGCGACCGCTTCGGGGCGCGCGCGTTCGGCAACGGGCTGCTCGAGATCTACAAGAACGCGACGCCGATCGCGCAGGTGTCGGTGGTCGGCTTCGCCTACCACGCCAACAGCGGCTACATCGGCTGGATGCCCACCGACCTCAGCGCGACGACGTGGGACGACTTCGGCGGCGGCAACTGGACGTTCACCAACAGCGCGCCGAGCGTCACGGTGACTTCGCCGACCGGCAGCGAGAGCTGGACCGGCGGCACCACGCACAACATCACCTGGAACGCGACCGACGACGTCGGTGTGACGAGCATCGACGTCGCCTACCGCGAGGACGACACCTCGCCGTGGACGCCGCTCGCCGTCGGCATCACGAACTCGGGCACGTTCCCGTGGGCCGTGCACAACACGCCCACGCCGCACGCGCGCGTGCGCGTGGTCGCGCACGACGCGTCGAACGCGGCCGGCTCGGACAGCAGCCACGCGTGGTTCAACATCGTGCAGACACCGGGCGGCCGCGTGCCGACCACGCTGCGCGACTTCTTCCAGGCGGGCACGCAGCCGCTGAACGCGGGCTCGATCTCGACCAGCAGCTCGTGCCTCACGTGCCACGCCGGCTACAACGCCGCCGTCGAGCCCGGCCACAACTGGAAGGGCTCCATGATGGGCCAGGCCGCGCGCGACCCGCTCTTCTACGCCTGCCTCGCGGTGGCGGAGCAGGACGCGCCCTCCTCCGGCGACATGTGCCTGCGCTGCCACTCGCCCATGGCGTGGCTCTCCGGCAAGAGCCAGCCCACCAGCGGCGCCAATCTCGACGCGACCACGCGCGACGGCGTGACGTGCGACTTCTGCCACCGCATGGTCGATCCCAACTACAAGCCCGGCGTGAACCCGGTCGAGGACGCCACGATCCTCGCCGGGATGCTGCCCGCGCACCGGCCGACCACGTACGGCAATGGCCAGTACGTCGTCGACTCCGACCCGCGCAAGCGCGGGCCGTTCTCGGACGCCGCGGCGCCGCACTCGTTCCTCACGTCCTCGTTCCACACGCGCAGCGAGATGTGCGGCACCTGCCACGACGTCTCGAACCCGGTGTTCAACCGCGTGAGCGGCGCCAAGTACGCCGCCGGACCGCTGGACGCCCCGGCGGATTCGATCAGCCCGAACACGCTGATGCCGCTCGAGCGCACGCTGTCCGAGTGGAAGGCGAGCCTCTTCCCGTTCGGCGTCAACTCGCCCGCGTTCGCGGGCAACGCCCCCGGCGGCGTGGTGTCGTCCTGCCAGGACTGCCACATGCGCCAGGTGACGGGCCCGGGCTGCAACATCCCCGGCTCGCCCACGCGCACCAACCTGCCGCTGCACGACTTCACCGGCGGCAACGCGTGGATGCCCGGCGTCGTCGCGTCGCTCTACACGAGCGAGGTGGACACGATCGCACTCGCCGCGACGAGCGCCCGTGCGACCTACATGCTCCAGAACGCGGCCTCGCTACAGCTGAGTTCGGCGGCGGCCGGCGACAGCTTCCGCGCCACCGTGCGGATCACGAACAACACCGGGCACAAGCTGCCCACCGGTTATCCGGAAGGCCGGCGCATGTGGGTCCACCTGGTCGCGAAGGACGACGGTGGCAACGTCGTCTTCGAGTCGGGCGCCTACGACGGCTCGACCGGGACGCTGGCGAGCGACGCGTACGCGCAGGTGTACGAGGCCGAACTCGGGCTCTCGCCCGGCTTCGCCTCGGCGTTGACGCTGCCGTCGGGACCGAGCTTCCACTTCGCGCTCAACGACACGATCTACAAGGACAACCGCATCCCGCCGCTCGGCTTCTCCAACGCGTCATTCGACGTGTTCGGCGGCAAGCCGGTGGATTCGTCGCGGCCCTCGCCGCGCTACGCCGACGGGCAGAACTACGACGACACGTCGTACCCGCTGCCGCCGACGGCACGCAACGTGACGGCGGAGGTCTGGTACCAGACCGCTTCCAAGGAGTACGTGGAGTTCCTGCAGACCGAGAACTCGACCAACACCGCGGGGAACACGCTGATGACCGCGTGGTCCACGCGCGGGAAGTCGACCCCGGTCCGCATGCTCGCCGACTCGCTGCGGCTCGTCACCACGAGCGTGGGACCGGGCGGCGCGCCGCTGGCGTTCGCCCTGACCGCGGTGGGCAACCCGTTCCACGGGAAGGCCGCGCTGCGGCTCACGATGCCGCGTGCCGACGACGTCACGCTGGACGTGGTCGACGTCACCGGGCGCCTCGTGCGGCGTGTCTCGTACGGGCACCTCGCCGCCGGCCAGCACGCCCTGGCGTGGGACGGCCGCGACGCCTCGGGCCGCGAGGCCAACGCCGGGCTCTACTGGGCCGTGGTGCACGCCGGCCGCGACCGGCTCGTGCGCGACCTCGTGCGCCTGCGCTGACGGACGCCGAGACGCGACGGGCCGCGCTCCCCTGCGGAGCGCGGCCCGTTCGCTTGCGTCCCGGCGCGCGTCAGCGCTGCGCGCGCCCGAGGAACCGCGCCGCGAGCGCCGCGGCGTACCAGCGGCTGCGGGCTTCGCGATGCCGCGCCGTCTCGCCCCCCAGCAGGCCCGTCAGGTGCACGCGCAGCGCGCTCCGGTGCCAGGGCTTGAGCCCGCCGACGAAATGCACCACGCGGATCAGCCGGCCGGGGCCCGCGGGCTTCCCGGTCCGCGTTTCCTCCCCGCGCGGGAAGCGGTAGCCGAACTCCTCGGCGTAGCGATCCACCTGGTCGTGGAACATGTTGTCTCCGTGGTCGAGGTGCAGGTCGGCGCGCTGCGGCCACTCGGGGAAGTAGGCGTGCAGGAACGTCTGGTCGCCGTGGTCGGTGGTCTTCAGCTTGCCGACGAGCGACAGCATGCGCTCGGACTCCGAAGCGTCGGGCTGCAGCACGAGCAGGCCGGAGTTGAGCGTCATCCAGTCCGCGTGCTCGGGCAGCATCCCGCCCGAGTTGACGGCGGAGAAGTGCGGGCGTTCGAACAGGTCGTCGAGGTTCGCGCACACGACCATGTCGCAATCCACGAACACGAGCTTCTCGAACTGCACGAGCCCGAAGATCCGCAGCTTGGAATAGGTCGCGTTCCAGTGCCGGTAGGTCGTGCCCGGTGCCGGGTTCGTGATCGGCGGCACCCGGATCACCGACGCCGCCAGCCGCTCCGCGCGCGCCACGGTCGCCGCCGGGAGGTCCTCGGTCACCAGCACGTGCAGCGGGTGCTTCGCCCCCGTCGCCGCGAGCGAGGCCGACAACGCCGCGACTCCGGGGAGGTAGTCGGAGGTCGCGAGCAGCGTGACGTAGGCGCGGCGGTCGTTCATGGACGGGCCTCCGTGGCGCGGGCCCGCCGACGGCGGCCCGGAGGGGGCGCAGCATAAGCGCTCACCCCGGGCGCCACAACGCCCGCGGGCCCTCTCCCAAGACGACGGCGGCCGGGCCCGTGAAGGACCCGGCCGCGTCGTGAACGTGGCGTCCGTGGCTTCGCCGATCAGCCGCGGCGGTCCACCGGCACGTAGTCGCGCTGCGTGTAGCCCGTGTAGATCTGGCGCGGGCGCGAGATCTTGAAGTCCGGATCGCGCCGCATCTCGAGCCACTGCGCGATCCAGCCCGGCATGCGGCCCATGGCGAACATGACCGTGAACAGGTTCACCGGGATGTTGAGCGCCTTGTAGATCACGCCCGAGTAGAAGTCGACGTTCGGATAGAGCTTGCGCGAGACGAAGTAGTCGTCCTTGAGCGCGATCTCCTCGAGCTTCATCGCGATCTCGAGCAGGCGGTTCGACACGCCGACGCGCTTCAGGACCTCGTCGCAGTGCTTCTTGAGGATCGCGGCGCGCGGATCGTAGTTCTTGTACACGCGGTGGCCGAAGCCCATCAGGCGCGTCGTGTCGTTCCGGTCCTTGGCCTTGTAGAGGAACTTCTCGGCGCTGCCCTCTTCCTGGTCGATGCGCTCGAGCATCTCGATCACTTCCTGGTTCGCGCCGCCGTGCAGCGGGCCCCAGAGCGCGTTGATGCCGGCCGCGACGCTGGCGTAGAGCCGCGCGCGCGAGCTGCCGACCATGCGCACGGTGCTCGTCGAGCAGTTCTGCTCGTGGTCCGCGTGCAGGATGAGCAGCATGTCCAGCGTGCGCGCGAGCACCGGATCGGGGTTGTAGTCCTCGCACGGCGTCGCGAACATCATGTAGAGGAAGTTCGACGCGTAATCGAGGTTGTTCTTCGGGTACATGAACGGCTGGCCGATCGAGTGCTTGTAGGCGCACGCGGCGATCGTCGGCATCTTGGCGATCAGCCGGATCATCGCCTCGTTGACCAGTTCGTCCGTCTCGGCCTGCTGGTAGAAGGTCGTGAGCGCCGACACCGCCGACGCGCAGACCGGCATCGGGTGCGCGTCCTTGGGGAACGCCTCGAAGAAGCGACGGAAGTTCTCGTGCAGCAGCGTGTGGTGCGTCACGCTCGCCTTGAACTTCTCGAGCTCGCCCGCACTCGGCAGCTCGCCGTAGATGAGCAGCCACGCCACCTCGAGGAAGCTCGCGTTCTCGGCGAGCTGGTCGATCGGGTAGCCGCGGTAGCGCAGGATGCCCTTGTCGCCGTCGATGAACGTGATCGCACTGCGGCACGCGCCCGTGTTGCCGTAGCCCGGGTCGAGCGTGATCGCGCCCGTCTGGCCGCGCAGCTTCTCGACGTTGATCGCCGTCTCGCCTTCGCTGCCCGTCACGGTCGGCAGCGTGATGGTCTTGCCGTTGAGGGTGAGGGTGGCCTCGCCCGTGGTCACGGTCTGGGTCGACATCGAACTTCCTCCTCGAAGCGAAACGGCTCGCGAGCTTTTCGGGGCCCGCGGGCGCGCGTGGCGCCGGCCGCGGGGCGTCGTCCTGGCTGGTGGTGGAACCACCTCACGTCGCTCATCGGCACGTGAGGCGTTTCACGCGAGGCAGGATAGCAATGTTCGGCGCCGAACGCCGCATGGACTGGACAACTGCGTGACGGCCTGCACGAATGTCCGTCCTGCTCCGGCCGGGGAACACGCCCCCGGGCTGGCCACGTCTCCGGGTGCGTGCTAGCGTGCCGCGCCATGCTGACGCCCCCTCTCACGCTCGCGACCACGATCACGCCGTTCCAGGCCCTCGTCCTCGGGGCCGTCCAGGGGCTCACCGAGCTCCTCCCGATCTCCAGCAGCGCCCACCTTTACGTCGTGCCCACCCTGCTCGGCTGGAAGTACGAGGGACTGGCGTTCGACGTGGCCCTCCACGGCGGCACGCTGGTGGCCCTCGTCATCGCGTTCTGGAAGGACTGGATGTCCCTGCTGGCGGACGCCTTCTCGGCCGTCCCGGCGGTGGCCCGCGAGGCCCGGCTCACCTGGGCCAAGCTCGTGGTCGCCACGATCCCGGGGGCCATCGCCGGCAAGCTCCTCGACGAACTCGCCGAGACCAAGCTCCGCTCGCTCGTCCTGCAGGCCGCCATGCTGGCATTGTTCGGGCTCGTGCTCTGGCTCGTGGATCGCGCGCGCGGCGCGGGACGCGACGAGCGCTCGCCCAGCTGGGGCACCGCGCTCGGCATGGGCTTCGCCCAGTGCCTGGCCCTCGTCCCCGGCGTCTCGCGCTCGGGCATCACGATGACCGCTGGACGGGCGGCGGGACTTTCGCGCGTGTCCGCGGCGCGGTTCTCGTTCCTGCTCGCGACCCCGATCACGTTCGGCGCGCTCGTGCTCAAGCTGAAGGACGTCCCGCACGACGTGCCGCCGGCGACGCTCGCGCTCGGCGTCGTGAGCGCGGGCATCTTCGGCGTGCTGGCGATCCGCCTGCTGCTCGGGATGCTCCGGCGCGTGGGGTTCGGCGTCTTCTTCGCCTACCGCGCCGTGCTCGCCGCCGTGATCGTCGCGTGGCTCGCGCGCCACTGAGGCGCGCCGCCGCTCAGGACTTCGGCTTGCGGGCCAGCTTGTCCTTGAAGTAGCGGTTCACGCGATCGCGCAGGTGCACGCGCGCCCGGTGCAGGCGCGACTTCACCGCGGCCACGGTCAGCCCGAGTTCGCGCGCGACCTGCTCGTTCGACTGCTCCATGATGTCGCGGAGCACGAACACCTCGCGCTCGTTGTCCGGCAGGCGCTGGACCTCCTGCGACAGGATCTCGCGCGTCTCGGCGTCGAGCAGGTCGTCGAGCGGCTGCGTGGACCAGTCCGCGATCGCCATCGGCTCGGCGTCCTCGATCGCCCCCTGCGACTGCTCGTAGGACACGTGCCCGTCGCGGCGGCGGCGGTACTTCATGAGCGCGGCGTTGGTCGCGATGCGGTAGAGCCAGGTCGAGAACGTCGACTCCGCCTTGAAGTTCTTGAGCCCGCGGAACGCCGACAGGAACGCGTCCTGCAACGCCTCGGCCGCGTCCTCCTCGTGCCGGAGGATCTTGAAGCAGAGGCGGAAGACCTTGTCCTGGTACCGGCGCACCAACTCGTCGAACGCGCGGGGCTCACCGCCCTGCGCGATCTGTACGAGTTCCGCGTCCGGTCGTTCGCTGTACGGCATCGTCATCGTCCATCGCGTGGAGGCCGCGGGGTGCCGGGCATCGCGCCCGTCGCCGCCCCCGCGTCCGGAGATACATACACGATTTCGCCGCCGAGCACCGTGACGGCCGGCCGCGCCGCCAGCAGTTCGGCCGGCGGCGTGGCGTGCAGGTCGCGGTCCCACACGACGAGATCGGCCTCGGCGCCCGGCTCGAGCGTGCCCAGCTGGCCCGCGAGTCCCGAGAGGACGGCGGCACCTTCGGTGTACGCACGGAGCGCGGCGTCGATGCCGATGCACTGCTCCGGCACGAAGCCACCGGCGGGCGTGCCGTCGGCGCGCACCCGCGTCAGCGCGGCGTGCAGGCCCTCCCACGGCCGCGGCGGCTCGACCGGCGCGTCGGAGCCGAACGCCAGCCGGACGCCCTGGGCCTCGAGGCTGCGCCATGGATATGCGAGCGCGCAGCGCGCGCCCCACGCCGCGGTCGCGGCGAACGCGTCGGACGTCGCGTGCGACGGTTGCATGCTCGCCGCCACGCCCAGCGCCGCGAACCGCGGCAGGTCGTCCGGGTGCAGCAGCTGCACGTGCTCGATGCGCGGCGGCAGCGGCGTCGGGTGCGCGGCGATCCGCGCGGCCTCGAACGCGTCCAGTGCATGCCGCACGGCGCGGTCGCCGATCGCGTGGATGGCCGCGGCGAAGCCCGCGCGCGCCGCGCGCGTGACGAGCGCGAGCAGTTCGTCGCGCTCGATCGTCACCACGCCCAGGCCGTGGCCGTCGTCGTAGGGCTCGAGCAGCGCGGCGGTGCGCGAACCCAGCGCGCCGTCGGCGAACAGCTTGAGCGAGCCGATCCGGAACCACGCGTCGCCCACGCCACTCGCCAGCCCCGCGGACACGAGCGCGTCCATCTGCTCGGGGCCGACGTGCTGCAGCACGCGCAGCCGGCGGCGCGCGGCCAGCGCGCGCATGCGCGCCAGGTCCGTCGCGTTGCGCTGGTAGTCGTGCACCGAGGTGACGCCGGCCGCGTGCAGCTCCGCCGCGCCGTCGTCGAGCAGCTCGGCGTCGATCGCGGGGCCCGCCTGGCCGGCGAGCGCCGCGAAGCACGGCACCGCGTTCTCGCGCACGACGCCGGTCGGCTCGCCCGCCGCGTCGCGCTCGAACCGCCCGCCGGGCGGATCGGGCGTCTCGCGCGTCACGCCGGCCGCTCGCAGCGCGGCGCCGTTCACCCACAGCGAATGGAAATCGTGGCTGTGCAGCAGGACCGGGCGCACGGGCGCGAGCGCGTCGAGCGCCGCGCGATCCGGGCGTGCCTCCCACCCCATCTCGTCCCAGCCGCGGCCGAGCAGCGGCGCGTCGTCCGCACTTGCCGCCAACGCGGCACGCACGCGCTCCAGCGCCTCGGCCCGGGTCGCGGCGCCGATCAGGTCCGGCTGCCGGCGCCCCTGCGCCCACGGAACGAAGTGCAGGTGCGCATCGGTCAGCCCCGGCGTCACCGTGGCGCCGCGCGCGTCGATCCGCGGCGCGCCCGGCACGGCGGCGAGCAGGTCGCGCGCGCGCCCGACGGCCGAGATGCGGCCGCCGCGCACGAACACCGCGTCGGCGCCGGCCCAGCGGGCCGCGGGCCAGAGCCGCGCGCCGGTGACGAGCAGCGGCCGGTCGTTCGCCGCGCTCACGCGTCCACTCCCACGACACGATTGGCGAGCACGCCCACGCCCTCCAGTTCGACTTCCACGAGATCGCCCGGGACGATCGGCGCGATGCCCGCCGGCGTGCCCGTCGCGATCACGTCCCCGGGCTCCAGCGTCATGATGCGCGAGATGTGCGCGACGAGGAACGCGGGCCGGTAGTGCATCGCCGACGTGCGCGCGCGCTGGCGCACCTCGCCGTTCACGCGCAGCTCGAGCGCGAGGTCGTCCGGCGAGACACCGAGCGCGATCACGGGCCCGAACGGCGCGAACGTGTCGAAGCCCTTCGCGCGCGCCCACTGCCCGTCGGTCTTCTGGTAGTTGCGCGCCGAGACGTCGTTGAACGCGGTGACGCCCGCCACGTACCGGAGCGCCTCGGACTCGGGCACGTGCGAGGCGCGGCGGCCGATCACCAGCGCCATTTCGCCCTCGGGGTCCATGCGCGTCACGCCCTCCGGCAGGCGGATGCTCCCGCCGGTCGCGAGCGCGGCACTCGGCGGCTTGAGGAACAGCAGCGGCTCGGGCGGCACCTCGCGATGCTCCGGCGTCACCGTGAGGCTCTCGCGCACGTGCTCGACGTAGTTCAGGCCCACGCAGACGATCTTGGTGGGCACGCAGGGCGGCAGCCAGGCCACCCCGGACACCTCGTCCAGATCACCCGTGGGGGCCCCCCCGGCCCAGGGCGGGGCTCCGAGCCGGCGCAGGCGCGAGCCCTCGAGGAGGCCGTGGTGGACCTCGTCTCGGGCACGGTAGCGGGCGAGCAGGGCGGGCGGGTCGGCGGGGGTCAATGGAACGACAGCATAGCCACAAATGCCGGCGCAAAAAAATGGAGGCACCCGTCGGACGCGTGACGCGGACCTCGGTGGTACCCCGGAAACGATGGCACGTCCACTTCGCTATCACGGGGTGTCGGGGAGCGCGGATGCACGGCGAAGACAGGACGCCTCTCGGCCGATAACGATATCCGATGGCGACCGCCCCCGGTCAAGCGGGAAAAGGGCCCAAAACGCGCGCAGGGGCCGCGTTGGAGGCCGTTTTCCGCCAAGGGGGACGAGGTTTGACGCTCCCGACAGGCCCTTGCTAGCTTGCCTCCACCATGACCCAGAACCGCCGCAGCACCCGCTCCGCGGCCGACACTCTCGTCGCCCGCCTCGACAATCGCACCGCCCGGCTCGGCGTCATCGGGCTGGGGTACGTCGGCCTGCCCCTCGCCGTCGAACTGGCCCAGGCCGGATTCGAGGTGTTCGGCGTCGACATCGACGAAGCCCGCGTGAAGCAGCTCCAGCAGGGCAAGTCCTACATCCAGGACGTGCCGACCGCCGACGTCCGCGCGCTCGTGCGCCAGGGCCGCCTGCATGCCAGCACCGACTTCTCGGTGCTGCGCAAGTGCGACACCGTCAACATCTGCGTCCCGACGCCGCTGAGCAAGCAGCGGGACCCCGACGTCTCCTACATCGTGGCCGCCGCCGAGCAGGTGCAGAAGTACCTGCACCGCGGCACGCTCGTCATCCTCGAGAGCACCACCTACCCCGGCACGACCGACGAGCTCCTGCTGCCGATGCTCTCGAAGAACGGCTTCGAGGTCGGCAAGGACTTCTTCCTCGCCTTCTCGCCCGAGCGCGTCGATCCGGGCAACCCGCACTTCCAGACCCGCAACATTCCCAAGGTCGTCGGCGGCGTGACGCCCGAGTGCACGCGCGTCGCGGTGAAGCTCTACGAGCAGCGGCTCGAGAAGGTCGTCCCCGTCTCCTCGACGCAGGTCGCCGAGATGGTGAAGCTGCTCGAGAACACCTTCCGCAGCGTCAACATCGGGCTCGTGAACGAGCTGGCGCTCATGTGCAAGCGCATGCACATCGACGTCTGGGAGGTCATCTCGGCCGCGGCCACCAAGCCGTTCGGCTTCATGCCCTTCTACCCCGGCCCCGGCCTGGGCGGTCACTGCATCCCGATCGATCCCTTCTACCTGTCGTGGAAGGCGCGTGCGAGCGGCTTCGAGGCGCGCTTCATCGAGCTGGCCGGGCACGTCAACGGCCACATGCCCGAGCACGTCGTCGAGCTGACGGTGGACGCGCTGAACCAGTCGGGCAAGGCGCTCCGCGGCTCGAAGGTGCTGGTGCTGGGCGTGGCGTACAAGGCCGACATCGACGACGTGCGCGAGAGCCCGTCGCTCGACATCATGGAGAAGCTGCGCGAGCGCGGCGCCAAGATCGAGTACTGCGACCCGTTCGTGAAGAGCATCCGGTTCGGCAACGGCGTCCTGAAGAGCGTGCCGTTCACGGCCGCGAGCCTGCGCAAGTACGACTGCGCCGTGATCGCGACGGCGCACAAGACGTTCGACTACGGCAAGGTCCTCGCGTGGTCGAAGGCCGTCGTCGACACCCGCAACGCGCTCCGCGGCAAGCGCTCCAAGAAGATCGTCCGGCTGTAGCGGACCCGACGCACCGACGGCCCGGCGTGCCCCGCACGCCGGGCCGTTTCGCGTTCTCCCCGCGCTTCCGGGCGCCGGTCCGCCGTGCGCCCGCGATGGGCGGCCAGGGGTGGGCATGCCCGTTCGGCACGCGCAGGCTGCAACCCGAGATGACAGTACGGCGTAAACCGTTCCGACCCATCGAACCGTCACGGCATTCACCCCGACCCCGCGAGGCCGTCCCATGCTCGAGATCCGCAGCCTGGTGAAGATCTACCCCGGACCCGTCGCCGCCCTGCAGGGCGTGGACCTCGACATCCCGGTGGGCATGTTCGGCCTGCTCGGCCCCAACGGCGCGGGCAAGTCGACGTTCATGCGCATCCTCGCCGGACTGCTCGAACCCACCTCGGGCTCGGTGAAGATCGACGGCCAGGACGTGATCGCGAACCCGGGCTGGCTGCGCGAGCGGCTGGGCTACCTGCCCCAGGACTTCGGGTTCTACCCGCACCTGACCGGCGAGCAGATGCTGCTGCACCTGCTGCGACTGAAGGGCGTGAGCGCGCCGGGCGGCCTCAAGGGCCTCGCGCGCGAGCTGCTGGAGCGCGTGAACCTGTCCTTCGCCGCGAAGCGCCCCGTGCGCAGCTACTCGGGCGGCATGCGGCAGCGGCTCGGGATCGCGCAGGCGATCGCCGGCGACCCGCGGCTCGTGATCGTCGACGAGCCCACCGCCGGCCTCGATCCCGAGGAACGCCTGCGGTTCTACCACCTGCTCGCCGAGCTCGCCGAGAAGCGAACCGTCGTGCTGTCGACGCACATCGTCGAGGACGTCGCCGTGCTCTGCCCGCGCTTCGCGGTGATCCGCTCCGGGCGGCTCGTCGCCACCACGACCCCGCGCGAGGCGCGCGAGGCGCTCGCGGGATCGATCTACGAGGGCAGCGTGGGCGCGGCCGACCTGCCGGCGCTCCGCCGCGAGCGCACCGTGACGCAGGCGCTGCTCGTCGAGGGCCGCCACCGCGTGCGCGTCCACTCCCCCGGCGCGCCGCCGCCGGAGGGCTTCGAACCCGTCTCGCCGTCGCTCGAGGACGCCTACCTCGTGTTCATGCGATCCGGTGACGCCGCCGCGAACGCACCCGCCACCGCCGGAGCGCGGCCGTGAACGGGCGCACCTGGGAAGTCGCCTCGCGCGACCTCGCGCACCACCTGAAGCGCCCCACGTTCTGGTTCCTGCTGCTGATCCTGGGCCTCATGGCCTCGGCGCTCGCCAGCGGACACGCGCAGATCGGCTCCGGGGACGCCCGCGTCGGCGGATCCAAGGCGTGGATCAACTCCGAGTTCGCCAACTCGCAGCTGCTCGTGCTCATGATGGCGACGATCCAGGTGTTCTTCATCTCGGTCGTGGCCGGCATGAGCCTGATCCGCGACGAGGAACTCAAGGTCGGCGAGATCCTGCACTCGACGCGGCTCAGCGTGCGCGAATACGTGTGGGGCAAGTATCTCGCGGTGCTCCTCACGTTCGGCGTCGTGCTCCTGGCCCAGCTGGCGATGGAGCTCTTCTTCAATCACGCGGTGCCCCACGGCACCAATGCCGAGTTCCTCGGGCCGCTGCGCTGGAGCGCCTACCTGCGCCCGCTGCTCCTCTTCGGGCTGCCGTCGCTCCTGCTGTACACCGGCGCCTGCTTCGCGATCGGCGGCTTCACGCGCCAGCCGGTGCTCGTCTTCTCGCTCCCGATCGTCGTGCTCGTGCTCGGGATCGGGTTCCTGTGGGAGTGGTCGCCCGAGTGGCTGTCGCCCTCCGTCAACCGCCTGCTCCAGTTCGTGGACCTGACGGGGCTGCGCTGGCTCAAGGAGAACTACCTCAACGTCGACCGCGGCGTGGATTTCTACAACCACGCCCACGTGACGCCGGACCTGCTCTTCCTCGCGCAGCGCCTGCTCGCGGCCGCCGTCGGCCTCGGCGCCGTCGCGGCCACGACCGGGGCGGTCGCGGCCCGGCTTCGCGGCGCGCGTGTCCGGCCGGCCGACGTCGCGCGCGCGGCCGCGGCACCCGCCGTGTCCGCGGAGCGGACGGAGCCCGCCGGGCTCGTCCCGCTCGGCATGCGGTCCGGACGGCCCACGTTCCTCGCCAGCGTCGGGCACGTGGTCGCGGCCGAGATCAAGCTGCTCGGCCGCCACCCCGGTCTCTACCTCTTCGTGCCGCTCATCCTCGTGCAGGTGCTCGCCGGCGTCGTGCAGGTGGGCGCCTTCGACACGCCGCTGCTGCAGACGCCGGGCGCGCTCGCCTCGAGCGACATGAACACGCTCACGCTGCTCGTCTGCATGCTCATCCTCTTCTACACCACCGAATCGCTGCAGCGCGAAGCCAGCGCGGGCTTCGGCTCGATCGCGTGGTCCACGCCCGTGAGCACGGGAGCGCTGCTGCTCGGCAAGTCGCTCGCCAACGCCGTGCTCGGCGCCGCGATCCTCGTCGCCGCGATGCTCGGCAGCGCGGTCGTGCTGGCATTCCAGCACACCGTGCCGTTCTCCGTCGGTCCGTTCGCGATGCTCTGGGGCCTGCTGCTGATCCCCACGTTCCTGCTGTGGACGGCGTTCGTCTCGGCGTCGTACGCGATCGCCGGCAACCGTTTCGTCACCTACAGCATCGGCCTCGGCGCCATGAGCCTCACGGGCTGGCTGCAGATGCGCGGCAAGCTGAACTGGGTCGGCAACTGGGACCTCTGGAGCGCGACGCGCTGGACGGACATCGCGCCGTTCCAGCTGGACGCGCTGCCGCTCGCGCTCAACCGCGTGCTCGCGCTGGGCCTCGCGGCGTTCTTCGTGGTCGTCGCGCTGCGGGCGTTCGCCCGCCGCGAGCGGGACGCGACGCGGAACCTGCAGCGGCTCGCGCCCGGCGCGATCGGCCGCTCGGCGCTCGCCATGCTGCCGTGGGCGATCCTGCCGCTCGCGGCCGGCATCGCGCTGGCGCTCCAGGTGTCGCAGGGCTGGGAGAGCGCGGCCATGCGCAAGAAGGCGCACGACTACTGGCGCAAGAACTCGCTCACGTACCGCGACGTGCCCCTGCCCTCGGCCGTGTACGTCGACGCCGACATCCGCCTCTCGCCCGCGACGCGCGGCGTGGCGAGCCGCGGCACCTATACGCTCGTGAACCGCACGGACGGCCCGCTCGCACGCATCCCGATGAGCCAGGGGCTCGAGTGGCGCAAGATCTCGTGGACGCTCGACGGCAGGCCCGCGAAGCCCGAGGATCGCGCCGGGCTCGAGGTCTTCGCGTTCGATCCGCCGCTCGCCGTGGGCGACACGGCCCGCATCGGCTGGTCGTTCGAAGCCAGCGTGCCGCAGGGCGTGAGCCGCAACGGCGGCGGGCGGATGGAGTTCGTGCTGCCGTCCAGCATCGTGCTCACCGGCTTCAGCGGCACCAACCTCGCACCCTACCTCGGCTACGCGCCCGACGTGGGCGTCGAGGACGAGAAGAACCAGCAGGATCCGCAGGAGTACGCGGCCGACTTCTGGAAGGGCGACACGCCCGCCGGCCTGCCGATGGCCGAGAGCTGGCTCGGCACGCACCTGCGCATCACCGTCCCGGCCGACCTGCAGGTGAACGCCACCGGCGTGTGCGTGAGCGACGTCGTGCACGGCAAGGACCGCGTCACCGAGTGGCGCAGCGACCACCCGGTGCGCATCTGGAACGTCGTCGCCGGACGCTGGAAGGTGAAGCGCGGCGACGGCGTCGCGGTCTACTACGACCCGCGCCACCCGTACAACGTCGACGAGATGCTGCAGGCGCTCGAGGGTGCGCGCCGCTTCTACGGCGAATGGTTCGCACCGTTCCCGTGGAAGGAACTGCGGCTGTCGGAGTTCGCCGGGCTCGCGGGCTACGCCCAGGGCTCGCCGGGCAACATCACGTTCTCCGAGGGCATCGGCTTCCTCACGCGCAGCAAGCCGGAGGCGAACGCGGCCTTCTGGGTGACCGCGCACGAGTCGGCGCACCAGTGGTGGCCCAACATCGCCATGATGGGCCGCGGTCCCGGCGGCGACGTGCTGTCCGAAGGCATGGCGCACTTCTCGACGATCCTGCTCACCGAGCAGGTGAAGGGGCTCGAACAGCGGATCGCGTTCTGCCGGAACATCGAGGAGCGCTACTCGCGCACGCGCCGCGCGGACTCCGAGCGGCCGCTCACGCAGATCAACGGCGAGCTGCCGGGGGATTCACGGATCATCTACGACAAGGGCGGCTTCGCGCTCTGGATGCTGTTCCAGCAGATGGGCCGCGAGCGCGGGCTGGCCGCGCAGCGCGACTACCTCGAGCGCTACCGCGACAGCCGCGACCACGCCGTGCTGCACGACTACCTCGCGATCATGCGCGAGCACGCCGCGGACACCACGGGCTTCGACACCGTCGTGCACCAGTGGTTCGAGAGCGTCGTGGTGCCGCAGTACCAGTTCTCCGACGCGGTCGTGACGCGCGACGGCGACGGCTGGCTCGTGCGCGCGAAACTCAAGAACGTGGGCACAGGGCGCATGCCGATCGAAGTCGCGGCGACGCGCGGGCTGCGCTTCCCGCACGGCGAAGCGAAGCCGGCCGCGTGGAAGGACGCGCGCACCACGGTGACGCTCGCCGCGGGCGAGCAGCGCGAGGTGGTCCTGCGCTGCGCGTTCGCGCCCGAGCACCTGGTGGTGGACCCGGACGCGCGCGTGCTCATGCTCGAGCGGAAGAAGGCGGACGTTCCGCTGCGCGCCCCGGGGGCACCCGCGAAGTCGTGAGCGCGCCGGGCCGCGACCCGGCGGCCACCCAGGCGCACCCCGCGGCCAGGACGGCTGCGAACGGTGCCGCCTGCCGGTGGCCGCAGGTCGCGGCCCAGGCGAGCAGCACGGCGAAGTAGCCCGCAAGCGCGGCCTCGCCCCAGCCCGCACCCCGGCGCCGGGGCGCGGCCACCCGGCGCGCGCGGGCCGGGCCGGTCTCCCCCGTCTTGGGCGTCCGCTCCCAGGCGCCCACCGCGGGCCCGAGGCCCTCGAGCACGGCGCGCGCGTTGTTGAGCGAGAGCCCCGCGCACAGCACCAGCGCCGACGCCACGTCGCGCACCACCGCGAGACCGCGCCGGCCCGCGGCATGCTGGCCGGCCGCGAGGAAGAGCGTCACCGGCACCAGTCCCAGCGCCAGCACCGCGGCCTGCGCGGCCCAGACCACGGCCGGCGGCACCACGCTGCGCCCGAGCAGCACCGGCAGCAGCAGCAGGCCGAGCGCGAGCAGCAGCGGGAACGCCGCGTTGGCGAGCAGCAGCAGCGCGGCGTCCAGCCGCACCGCGAGCGGGCGGCGGCTGCGCGCGATCGCGGGCAGGAGCTTGCGCGCCGACTGGATCGCGCCCTTGGCCCAGCGGCGCTGCTGCGCCTTGAACGCTTCCATGTCCGACGGCAACTCCGCCGGCACCACGACCGCGGGATCGAACACGAACCGCCAGCCTGCCAGCTGCGCACGCACGCTCAGGTCGAGGTCCTCGGTGAGCGTGTCGTGCGACCACCCGCCCGCCGATTCGATGCAGGCGCGGCGCCAGAGCCCGGCGGTGCCGTTGAAGTTGAAGAACCAGCCGCGCGCGGCTCGCGCGGCGTGCTCGATCCGGAAGTGCGCGTCGAGCAGCACCGCCTGCGCCGCCGTCAGGGTCGACGCGTCGCGATTCAGGTGCCCCCAGCACGCCTGCGCCATTCCGACGCCCGGGTCGGCGAAGTGCGGCACCATGCGCTGCAGGAAGTCCGCCGGCGGGACGAAGTCCGCGTCGAAGATCGCCACCAGCTCGCCCCGCGCCTCCGCGAGCCCCGCGGCGAGCGCACCCGCCTTCCAGCCGTCGCGCGCGGTGCGCCGCACGTGCCGCACGTCGATCCCGCGCGCGCGGTGCCGGGCGACGGCGGCCGCGGCGATCGCCGGAGTCTCGTCGGTGGAATCGTCGAGCAGCTGGATCTCGAGCCGGTCCGCCGGCCAGTCCAGGGCGCACGCCGCGTCCACCAGCCGCTCGACCACCCGCGGCTCGTTGTAGACCGGCAGCTGAACCGTCACGACCGGGGGCGCCCCGGGCAGCGGCGGCAGCGGCGCTCCCGGCCGCACGCGGCGGCCCAGCAGCAGCGTCCAGCGATGGGCCGAGCAGGCCGTCAGCGCGAGCTGGCAGAGGCCGTAGGCGCCCACGGCGGCGCCCTGCGCGAGCGGCAGCATGGCGGCGGCGAGATCGGGTTGGACGGACGTCATCGCGACGAGGGCTCCGGAGGGTCCGGCATGCGCCCGGCGGGCGCGTGGGCGGCGGCCGCGCCGAGACTAGCGAGCGCCGCCCGTGGGCCGCAAACGCGACGGCGGCGGGACGTGAACGTCCCGCCGCCGCACGTGTGACTCCGGGTCCGGCTCAGTTGACGACTTCGAAATCCGCGTCCACCGCGCCGTCGCCGCCTTCCTTGCGATCCTTGCCGCTCGGAGGCGGGCTGCCGCCCTCATCCGCACCCGGCGCGCCGCCCGGAGGCGGACCGGCCTGCTGGTAGAGCGCCGCCGCCGCCTGGTGCCAGGCCTGCTGCAGCTGCTCGCTCGCCGTCGTGATCGCGGCGGCGTCCTCGCCCTTCAGCGCATCCTTGACCGCGGTGACCTTGGATTCGATCTGGGACTTCAGGGCGCCGTCGATCTTCTCGCCGTGCTCCTTGAGGTTCTTCTCCACCTCGTAGACGAGGCTGTCCGCACGGTTGCGGGCCTCCACGGCCTCCTTGCGCCGGCGATCCTCGTCGGCGTGCGCCTCGGCGTCCGCGACCATGTTCTTGATCTCGTCCTCCTTGAGTCCGCTGGAGGCCTCGATCCGGATGCTCTGCTCCTTGTTGGTCGCGTGGTCCTTGGCGGACACGTGCAGGATGCCGTTCGCGTCGATGTCGAACGTCACCTCGATCTTCGGGATGCCGCGGGGTGCCGGCGGGATGCCGTCCAGGTGGAACCGGCCGAGGCTCTTGTTGGCCGACGCCACGCTGCGCTCGCCCTGCAGCACGTGCACCTCGACCGACGGCTGGCTGTCCGCGGCGGTCGAGAAGACTTCGCTCTTCTTGGTCGGGATGGTCGTGTTGCGCGCGATGAGCGTCGTCATCACGCCGCCCAGCGTCTCGATGCCGAGCGAGAGCGGCGTCACGTCGAGCAGCACGACGTCGCGCACGTCACCCGCCAGCACGGCGCCCTGGATGGCCGCGCCGATCGCGACGACCTCGTCCGGGTTCACGCCACGGTGCGGCTCCTTGCCGAAGATCTCCTTCACCAGCTCCTGCACGCGCGGCATGCGCGTCGAGCCGCCGACCAGCACGACCTCGTCGATCTGCGACGGCTGCAGGCCGGCGTCCTTGAGCGCCTGCAGCACGGGACCGCGGCAGCGCTCGACCAGGTCGGCCACGATCTGCTCGAGCTTGGCGCGCGTCAGCGTGAGGTTCAGGTGCTTGGGGCCGTTGGCGTCGGCGGTGATGAACGGCAGGTTGACGTCCGTCTGCACCGTGCCCGACAGCTCGCACTTGGCCTTCTCCGCCGCTTCCTTCAGCCGCTGGAGCGCCATCGGGTCCTTGCGCAGGTCGATGCCCTCGGACTTGCGGAACTCCTCCGCGAGCCAGTCGATGATCTTCTGGTCGAAATCGTCGCCGCCCAGGTGCGTGTCGCCGTTGGTCGAGCGGACCTCGAACACGCCGTCGCCGATCTCGAGGATCGAGATGTCGAACGTGCCACCGCCCAGGTCGAACACCGCGACCTTCTCGTCCTTCTTCTTGTCGAGGCCGTAGGCCAGCGCGGCCGCGGTGGGCTCGTTGACGATGCGCTTCACGTCCAGCCCGGCGACGCGGCCGGCGTCCTTGGTGGCCTGGCGCTGGCTGTCGTTGAAGTAGGCGGGCACGGTGACGACCGCCTCGGTGACCTTCTCGCCGAGGTAGTCCTCCGCCGTCTGCTTCATCTTCTGCAGGATCATCGCCGAGATCTCGGGCGGCGAGTTCTCCCCGTTGGTGGTCTTCACCCGGGCGTCACCGTTCGTGCCGCGCACGACCTCGTACGGGACGAGCTTCATCTCGCTGCTCACTTCGTCGAAGCGGCGGCCCATGAAGCGCTTGATCGAGTAGATCGTGTTCGTGGGATTGGTCACGGCCTGGCGGCGCGCGACGAGCCCCACGAGGCGTTCGCCGGACTTGGAGAACGCCACCACGGACGGCGTCGTGCGGAAGCCCTCCGCATTGGCGATCACCTTGGGCTCCCCGCCCTCCATGACGGCCACGCACGAGTTCGTGGTGCCCAGATCGATGCCGATGACCTTACCCATGATTCCTCCTCGGTTCGTTTCAGCCGCGAGCCACGCGGCGCCGGGAGGCGCCCGCGTGGCCGCGGACATGCATTCGAGAGCGCTGCAGACTAGCCGACCTGCACCTCGATTTCACGCACCCGGGCTTCCTCGGCCTTGGGCACGACGACCTCGAGGACGCCGTCGCGGACCGTGGCCTTGACCTGGTCGCCGCGGACCGGCGAGACGAGGGTGAACGAGCGTTCGAAGCTGCCGTAGACGCGCTCGGTGCGGTGCACCGCGCCCTCGCGGGCCGACGTCTCGCGCTTGCGCTCGCCGCGGATCGTCAGGGTGTCGCCGGTCAGGCTGACCTTGACGTCCTTCTGCGGCACGCCCGGCAGGTCGGCGCGGAGCACGAACGACTCCGGCGTCTCCTCGATGTCCACCGGGGGCACCAGCGGATCGAATCCGGGCGTGGTGAGCGCGCGGCTGTTGACGAAGCCGTCGAACAGGCGGTCCATCTCGTCGCGGAAACTCGCGAGGCTGCTGTTGCGGTTGGGCGTCCAGCGGATGAGCGTCATGATCGGTTCCTCCTCTGCGGGTGGTTCATGCAGCCGCCGCACTTCGGATGGACGCGGCGCGCCGCCTTGCAATCACGTTCGCGAACTCCCTTTTGCAGGCGACGTGCCACGGGCCACCGCAGCCGCAAGTACGTGTCGCGCCGTACGCGGGACGCGCGCCGCCCGGAATGGCCGCGGGCGAGCGTTTCGGGCCGGAACAGCGGGCGTTTCGCCGCGAAACACCACCGTTCACGCCGGGCCCGCGCGTGCGGGCCCGGGGCCGCTCTGCTAGCGTGCGGCCCGCATGCGCATCGCCACCTTCCTGCCGCACGTCGGCGTCTTCGGCGGCGTCCGCCGCTTCCTCGAACTCGGCAACGAGTGGACCGCGATGGGCCACGCGGTGACGCTCTACCACCCCGAGGGCACCCGCCCGGAGTGGCTCGCGTACGCCGGCGCCGTCGCACCGCTCGCGGACGCCGCCGGGGCCGAGAGCGACCTCGCGATCGGCGCCGACCCGCACACGTACGACGCGTTCCGCGCGCACCGGGCCGGGACGCATCTCTACTACTGCGTGCTCGAGGGCGACGCGGGGCTCGCGCGCGCGATCCCCGACCCGGGCGTACGCCTCGCCGGCAACTCCGGGGCACTCGTGCACGCGCTCGCGCGGCGTTCGCGCCGGCCGGTCATCGACGGGATCGGTGGCATCCGCACGACGCACTTCCGCCCCGCGCCCGAGCGGCGCGCGGTCGCGCCGCTGCGCGTGCTGGTCAACGGCCGGCGCTCGCGGCCCAAGAAGGGCACCGATCTCGTGCTCGAGGCTCTCACCGGGCTCGCGGGGCAGGTGCCCGAGTTCGAGATCGTGCTGTTCGACCACGTGGACGCGCACAACCGCCAGGATCCGCGGGACGGCGCGCCGCTGCCGCCCAACGCCCGTTTCGTGATGAGCCCGACGCAGGACGAACTGGCCGCGCTCTACCAGTCCGCGCACCTGTTCGTCGCCGCCGAGCGCAAGGCCGGCTGGTGCAACACCGCGCTGGAAGCGCTCGCGTGCGGATGCGCGCTCGTGTGCACGCGCAGCGGCACGGGCGACTTCGCTCGCGACCGTGAGAACGCGCGCGTCACGTGGCGCCACCCGTGGTTCCTGCGCCGCGCGATCCGCGCCCTGCTGGTGGACGCCGACGAGCGCCGCCGTCTCGCCGAAGCCGGCCCCGCGAGCGCCGCGCCGTGGGCGTGGCCGGTGCTCGCGCGCAAGCTGCTCGCGCAACTGGGGCCGGCCGCCGGGCGCTGAACGCGCCGCACGCCCCGCGGCGTGCGTGCTAGGCTCGCCGCATGATCGCTCCCGCGCTCTTCCCGTCGTCCACGCTGGAGTTCGTGCGCGCGCAGTTCCCCGCGCTCGCGACCGACTGGGCGCTGTTCGACAACGCCGGCGGCAGCGTGCCGCTCGCCGGCGCGATCGAGCGCGTGCGCGCGCACATGCTCGCGGGCTCGGTACAGCTGGGCGCCAGCTACGCGCTCTCGGCCGCGGCCACCGCGCGCGTCGAAGCCGGCCATCGCGCGGCCGAGCAGCTGGTGGGCGCGGCGCCCGGCGAGGTCCTGCTCGGCGCATCGACCACCGCCAACCTGCGGCTCCTCGCGCGCGCGCTCGCGCCCGGGCTCGTGCCCGGCGACGAAGTCGTGGTCACCAACCTCGACCACGAATCGAACATCGGCCCGTGGCGCGGGCTCGCCGAGCGCGGCGTCGTGGTGCGCGAGTGGCGCCTGCGGCCCGAGACCGGCGCGCTGGAACTCGCCGACCTCGAGCCGCTGCTCGGGGCGCGCACGCGCCTCGTCGCGTTCACGCACTGCTCCAACGTGGTCGGCACGCTGCACGACGCCGCGAACATCGTGCGCGCCGTGCACGCCGCGGGCGCGCTCGCGTGCATCGACGGCGTCGCGTTCGCGCCGCACCGGCTCGTCGACGTGACGGCGACCGGCGCCGACTTCTACGCCGTCTCGCTCTACAAGACCTTCGGCCCGCACCTGGCGCTCCTGTGGGGCCGCGGCGAGCTGCTGCGGCGCGCGGCGTCGCAGAACCACTTCTTCATCGGCGAGCACGAGGTGCCGTACAAGCTCGAGCCCGGCAGCGTGCCGCACGAGCTGGCCGCTGCCCTGCCCGCGGTGCCCGAGTACCTCCTGGCGCTGGAGGCGCGCCTGCCGGGCGGCGGCGCCGGCGACGAGCGCACCCGGCTCGCGCGCGCCTTCGACGCCATCGCCGCGCACGAGGCGGCACTCGTCGCGCCGCTGCTCGCGTTCCTGAGGGCTCGCCCCGAGGTGCGGATCGTCGGCGAGCCGGACGCCGATCCGGCACGGCGCGTGCCCATCGTGGCGTTCACGGTCGAAGGCCGCGACGCGAGCACGCTCCCGCCACGGCTGGATGCTGCCCGCGTGGCGGTGCGCTGGGGTCACTTCTACGCGCATCGCGCCATCGAGGCGCTGGGCCTGCACGCGCGCGGCGGCATCGTCCGCGCCAGCCTCGCCCACTACAACACGCCCGCCGAGGTCGAGCGGCTGATCGTCGCGTTCGACGCGGCCCTCTCCGCGCGTTAGGCGCGAGAGCCCGGGCCCCGGAAACGCCGCGAGGCGGCCGTCCGTGGACGACCGCCTCGCGTGAAATCGGTACCGCTCAGCGCTGCGGCAGGTAGCCCGCCTTCTCCATCGGCACGACCATCTCGTCCTTCGTGTAGATGAAGGCGTCGCGGTCGTAGTCCGCGAGCTCGTATTCCTTCTCGAGCCAGATCGCGTCTTCGGGACAGGCTTCCTCGCACATGCCACAGAAGATGCAGCGCAGCATGTTGATCTCGTAGCGCTCGGCGTAGCGCTCGCCGTGCGACACCGGGTTCGCCGGGTCGTTCTCGGCGGCCTTCACGAAGATCGCGTCGGCCGGGCAGGCCACGGCGCACAGCTCGCAACCCACGCAGCGCTCGAGGCCGTCCTCGTGCCGCGCCAGGATGTGCCGGCCGCGGAAACGGGGAAAGAGTTCGAGCTTCTCGTCGGGGTACAGGACCGTATACGGCTTGCGGAACATGTTCCCGAACGTGACGCCGAGACCGGTCGCGAGTTCCTTGATCATCGCTTCACTCCCTGAAGGTACGGGACAGCGGACCCGAGGAAGTTAGCCGCGCACCCCGAATCGCGCAACCCGCTCCCCGGCCGGCCGAGAAGCGGGTCGCGACAGCGTCTCCTGCCCCGCTCAGAACTCCCAGCCGGCGGCGATCTGCACCGCGATCGGGCTCAGGCCCTCCGACTGGCGCCACATCATCTCGGTGCCTCCCCAGGACTCGCGCCCTTCGAGCCGCAGGCGGTGTCCGTGCAGCGGGACGTCGATCCCCAGCAGCGCGACGGGCTGCACGCTGCAGAGAAGGAACGCGTCGGTGGCGTCGTACCACTGGCCGGAGCGGACCGACTCGAAGATGTTCGCGCGCGCCCCCGAGGGTCCGGCCTTCCGTGCCGAAGCGGCCGGCGCGACGGGCGGGGCGCCGCCGAGAGTCGCCTCGAGCCGTTGGCGAGCCGAGACGGTGAAGCGGACCTGCGGCCCGAACCCCAGCCGCACGCCCCGATGCGCGTACTCCAGGCGCAGTGGCAGCACGATCGTGTGTGCTCGCGTCTCGATTCGCGAGGTGCCCCAGACCTGCGTCGAGTCGAAGGCCGTTATCGAGAGGAACGACGTGACCACCTCGCGCCGGTCGACGAACGGCTGGTACTCGAGCCCGGTCCCAACCGCGAAGCCGTGCGCGAGCGGCACCGAGAGCGACAGGCCGCCGCAGCCGGACCAGACGGATTTCGAAACGGGATAAGCCCCGTCCGTCTCGTGCTGGTCGCCCTGCTGCATCCACGTCGATTGCATGCCGCCGACGATCCCGAAGCGGACCGCGGCGAATGCAGGCGCCGAGAGCACGCACGCGAGCAGGACGAACGCGCCGACGGCGCTCGCAGGCCTCATCGCCCGGCTCCCGGAGCGGTGCTCATCGAGGGGCCACGCAGGTCGTGGACGACGCGCATCACGTCGAGCCATGCGGTCCAGCCGTCGCGCTTCACGCGCGGCAATCCGGAGTCCGTCGCCTGCGGCATGCTCGCATGGTCGCGACGGAAACCCGCCCACGGCCCGAGGGTGAACCCGTAGCCGTAGCCACTCGTGTCGTCCACGATGTCCCCGAGCCGGTCGGTCCAGTAGCCATGCCGCCACGTGAACACGTTGGCGACGCTGATCTCGACGCCCTCGTGCTCGACGCGGTAGCGACCGTGATTCGTGCCTGCCGCGCTGACCGCATCGTGGTCGCGCGCGTAACCCACCGCGACGAGCGGCGAGAACCCCGAGACGATCGCCCGCACCCAGGGATCACCACCCACCGGGGGCAACTGGAGCCCCACGCGTGCCGAACCACCCAGCCGGTGCATGCGCGTGGGCGGGCTCGAGCCGCCCGGGCCGAAATCGAAGATGGCGTGATTCGCGTCGAGCACGCTGTAACCGGCTCCCAGGTCGAAGAGCGCCCAGCGCGTCCACGCGCCTCCCGAAGCTCCCGCGGGGAGCAACACGAGCGGCGAGAGCCGCCCCAGCACGCCCACATCGACCGTCGTGGCCGAAGCCGTCCCGAACACGGGGGCAAGTGACATCCGCACGCGCTTGACGCTCAGCCCCCCCGAGACATCCCACGCACTCGAACCCGGAGCGGCTCCACGGCGAGCACGCAGCGCATCGCGGACGCCGGCGAAGGACACTCCGATGGATGCGGCGTGAACGGTCTCTTCGGAATCGAACGTCCCGATCGGGATCCCGTAGGCATCGGTGACTTCCGAAGACCCATACGACAATCGAAGCCCTCCGACCCCGCTCGGAAGCCCCATCAGTGCGACACCGACGCCGTGGGCGCCGAAGCACGCCCGGTCGGAGTCGAGGAAGACATCGGTCGCGAGCCCCGGCACGAGCTGCGTATGCCCGTGCTCGAACCGGAACCCCTCCACGCGCCCGAGCGATGCGGGATTGCCCCAGACGTTGGGATCCCCCCACGTGACGCCGGCGCTCGTGCCGCCCATTCCCACGGCGCGGATGGAGGTGTCGATGTCCTGCGAGCGCGCGGTTCCCTGCGCGTGAGCTTTCGAAGCGACCGCGGTGAGGAGCGCCGCGGTGACGATTCGCCGGCCAATCGGCGACAGCATGGCGAACTGCCTTCCTCGGGGGACGCTGACCTGTGGGGAACGGTACGAAACGATTCGTCTTCCGAGAACGTCGACTACGGCGTCGCGGCGCTCGAGCGGGGGCCGAACCAGCGCGCGACCGGGTCGAGCCGGACGGCCACTTCGTGCCGCGTCACGCGCTTCTCCAGTCCGCTCGCCTGCGGGACGCTGCCCATGTCGTAGCGCACCTCGCCCCCGCGGCCGAGCGGCAGGCAGGCGCCGAAGCCGAACGTCGGTTTGCGGATCTCGCCCGAGGGGTCATCGATGTACCCCGCACGACCCGTGAGCAGCCCGAAAAACGTCGCTTCGAGCCCGTAGTGGTTCACGGTCCAGCCGGCGCCGGCCGGGAAGACCTCCCCGAACGGGCCGCGCCCGGGCAGCGGCTCGTCGCGCTCGCGCTCGTAGGCCAGCGTCACGTCCACGGGCGGGCCAAAGCCGCCGCCGCGGAACGCGTCCGTGATCGCCGCACCGGGCGCGCCGCGGCGCGAGGGACCGAACCACGAGGCGTGGAGCGCGGCGCCGTCGCGGCGCTGAAGTGGCGCGACAGCCGTGGCCGGGATGGCCGGCGACGTGCGCGCGTCGATCACCGCGTGCGCGACGGCCAGCTCTAGTCGCAGGCCGCCTTCGGGCACGTCGACGCCGCGGCGCGGATCGAGCGGCACCACGCGCGCGTACCAGCCTTCGTCGCGCGACGCGCTCGCTCCCTCGGTCAGGAACGGGCCGTACTGCGCGCGCTGCTTCCAGCGGCGACCGAAGCCCACGTCGGCCCACTCCGACACGCGCGGGTGCGCGCCTCCCCGCAGCGCGAGCACCGCGTCGGCGAGCGACGCCAGCGAAATCGCCGCGGCACGGCTCTCGGAGCGTTCCGCCCACGGCACCACGGCGATGCTGCGCAACGTGTCGAGGGTCAGGATCGCGTCGCGCTCGCGCAGCTCCGTGCCGCCGAACGGCCGGCCCGTACTCGAGAACGACAGCCCGGCGAACGTCGCGGTGATCGACGTCGAGTGCAGCCGCAGGTCGGACGCGAACTCCGGGAGCAGCTGCTGCGCCGAGGTCTGGATCGAAAAGCCCGGGACCGTCGCCGCGAGCGCCGGATTCGCCCACAGGTCGGGCGTGCCGCCCCACCCGATCGCGCCCGTCGCGCCGCCCATGCCTCCCGCGCGCGCAGAAGGATCCACTCCGCTGACGATCTGGGCGCTCGCCAGCGCCGCGAGCACCGCCACTCCCGCGCCCGCGATCGCGAGCGTCCGCACCATCCACTGCACGTTCCGGCCGTTCATGCGGCCTTCCTTTCGCTGCATCGCCACGACGCGGGGAGCGTCACAGTCGCGGCAGCGTGATCCCGGTCTGGCCCTGGTACTTGCCCGCCTTGTCCTTGTACGACGTCTCGCACGGCGAGTCGCTTTCGAAGAACAGCACCTGCGCGATGCCTTCGTTGGCGTAGATCCGCGCCGGCAGCGGGGTGGTGTTGCTGATCTCGAGCGTGACGTGTCCCTCCCATTCGGGCTCGAACGGCGTCACGTTGGTGATGATACCGCACCGCGCGTAGGTGCTCTTGCCCACGCAGATCGTGAGCACGTTCCGCGGGATGCGGAAGTACTCGATCGTGCGCGCGAGCGCGAACGAGTTGGGCGGCACCACGCACACGGGTCCCTTGAAGTCGATCATCGACTGCGGATCGACGTTCTTGGGGTCCACCACCGTCGACATCACGTTGGTGAAGATCTTGAACTCGTCGGAGACGCGGATGTCGTAGCCGTACGACGACACGCCGTACGAAATGACGCCCTGGCGCACCTGCTTCTCCTCGAACGGTGTGATCATCCCGTGTTCGAGACACATCCGGCGAATCCAGTGGTCGGGACGGATGGACATGGTCACTCCCCGGTTTCGAAGCGGCCGAGCAGCCGCACGGCGTGGACGACTTCGGGCAACAGCAGCTCGCGGAGCGCCAATTCCACCGCGGCCGTGGAGCCGGGAAGGTAGACGAGCAGCCGTCCGGACGCGACCCCGGCGCCGGCGCGAGAGAGCCACGCCTTGCTGCCGACCTGGGCGCGCGACGCGGCGCGGAACGCCTCGCCGAAACCGGGCAGCTCGCGCTGCAGCAGGGGCGCCACCGCTTCGGGCGTGACGTCGCGCGGTGCGAGGCCGGTGCCGCCCGTCACCAGTACGACGTCCACGGCGCGCAGTCGCAGCAGCCCGCGGACCGCACGGCGGATCTCGGGCACGGCGTCGTGCACCCACGCGCGCCGCACCACCTCGTGGCCCTCTCGCTCGATGCGTTCGTGCGCGAGCGCGCCGCTGCGATCGTCGCGGCCGCGGCGCGTGTCGCTCACCGTCACGATCGCGAAGCCGACCGGGCGAGGCGGCACCTGCCGCGTCCCGTGCACGTCGCCGCGCACCACCGCGAGCTTCGGCCGGGCGCGGCCAGAGCGCTTCGGCGCGGCGGCACGCGCGGGTGCGGCGCGGCGCGCGCTCACGCGGCCCTCCCCGCGAGCGCACCCGCGAGCGGCGCGGGCGTCACGCCGAAGTGCTCGATCCAGGGGCCCGCTTCGGCGAGCCGGTGCTCGGCGATCTCCTCGAGGGTCGGCACCCACGCGCCGCGGTCGCGGTCGCGCCCCGCGGCCGCCGCGAGGTCGCGCAGTTCGGCGAGCGTCCACGCCTCCGGTCCCGCGACTTCGTACCAGCCGCTCCATGCCGCGCGCCCGTCCAGCGCGCGCACCAGCGTCTCGACCGCGTCGGACTCCAGCGCCGGGTTCACGAGCTGCCGGCCGCCGCGCGGCAGGTGCGGCCGCGAGCGCAACCGCTGCCAGAGCGGCGCACCCGGCCCCAGCAGCGGCGCGAAGCGCAGCGTGAGCGTCGGCACGCCGCCGCCGCGTACGTGCTCCTCGAGCCACCACAGCCGCTGCAGCGCCGCGGCGCGCGCGTCCGGGTGAGCGCCGAGGCGCGAGAGCATCAGCACGCGGAACGGCCGGCGCAGCGCCGCGACCAGCGCCGCAAAGTCGAACACGAACGGACCGCTCGAGACCGCCACCGTCACCGGCTCCTCGCCCGGCGGCAGCGTCTGCACCGTCATCGTCGCGCCCAGCCCGCGCGCCTCGACCGCCGCCAGCAGCCGGTCGGCCGGCGGATCGAGCGGGCCCGGGACGACGATCACGCGAACTCCCCCAGCGCCGCGCGCCACTGCCGGCGGTGCGAGAGGTCGTGCTCCGCCCACTGGCGCACCATGTCGGCCAGCGTGTGCGGGCCTCGCAGCGGGTGCAGCAGCGGCCGCTGCCAGTCCTCGGGGCGCAGCGGCGCGAGCCGGCGCACGAGCCGCGCGCGCAGGCTCGCCCAGTCGGCGAGCGCCGCGGCGAGATCGGCATGCTTGGCGACCTCCTCGAACCGCGTCATGTCGATCGGCGTGAGCGCCGGGAAATCCTCCGCGAGCACCTGCTCGAGCCGCGGCAGGAGCACTTCGCGCTCGCAGTCCCGCAGGTGGACCACGATCTCGAGCGCGCTCCAGCCACCGCCTTCGGGCGCGCGCCGGAACGCCTCGATCCCGTGCCGTTCGAACGCCTCGGCGGCCCGGCGTGGTCCCGCGGCGAGCACCTCGAGCCGCTGCTCCCACTCGAGGTGGTCCATGGGCGACGTGAGCCGCGGGTACGCGGCCGCGCCGCGCGCCGAGAGCGGCACGAGGTTGGCGATGCCACGGGCCACGTACGTGCGCGCCAGCTCGGCGTAATGCTTCGCGCCGGCGGCGATCGCCTCGCGGTGCGTGTCCTTCACCTCGCCGATCACCTTCGCCGGCGCGCCGACCGCGAGCACGCCGGCCGGGATCACCTGCCCTTCCTTCACCAGCGCGCCGGCGCCGATCAGCGAACCGCGGCCGATGCGGGCGCCGGAGAGCACGACGGCGCCCATGCCCACGAGCACGTCGTCCTCGATCACGCAGCCGTGCACGATGGCGCGGTGGCCCACGGTGACGCGATGGCCGACGAGCGCGGGCATGCCCTCGTCGACGTGGACCGTGCTGTTGTCCTGCACGTTCGTGTCGTCGCCGATCTCGATGCGCTCGGAGTCGCCGCGCGCCACGGTGTTGAACCAGATGCTGGAGCGTGCCCCGATCGCGACGTCGCCCACGACGACGGCTCCCGGGGCGATGAACGCCGTCGGGTCGATGCGCAGGTTCACGGGCCAGTTCCGGTGCCGCTCGCTCATCGCATCCCTCCGGCCACGATCCCGACGTACGGGTTCGTGCGCCGTTCGTGGCCGATCGTGGTTTCCGGGCCGTGGCCCGTGAGGCAACGCACGTCGTCCCCGAGCGGGAAGACGCGCTCGCGGATCGAGCGCTCGAGATCGTCCCACGAGCCGCCCGGCAGGTCGGTGCGGCCGACCGACCCGCGGAAGAGCACGTCGCCCACGAACAGCACGCCGTTCCAGCGGAACGCGCAGTGCCCGGGCGCGTGCCCGGGCGTGAAGATCACCTCGAGCGACTCCTCACCCACCGGGATACGTTCGCCGTCCACCAGATCGTGCGCGATCTCGGGCGCCACCGCCGGCGGGAAACCGAACATGGAGCCCTGCATCGAGAGCGCCGCGAGCAGGGGCCGGTCGAGCGGGTGCAGCGCGTAGTCGCCGCCCACGGCCTCCTGCACGGGTCGCATGCCCGCCGCGTGGTCGTAGTGCGCGTGCGTGCCGAGGAGCCAGCGCACGCGCAGTTGCTCGCGTCGCACGGCCTCGATCACGGCCTCGGGCTCGAAGCCGACGTCGATCACGGCGGCTTCGCCCGTGGCCTCGCAGCTCACCACGTACGTGTTGTTGTCCAGCGGCCCGAGCGGGAGCGACTCGATGCGCAGCGCCATGTCAGATGACGTTGACCTCGGGCGCCGTGGCCTGCTCGGCGAAGCGCTCGAGCCGGAGCTCCGAGACGTCGATGCTCGGGCGGCCGTCCACGATCCACTCCGCGATCACCTGCCCCACGGCGGGCGCCTGCATGAAGCCGTGACCGCTGAAACCGTTCGCGAGCAGCAGCCCCGGCAGCGCCGCGACCGGACCGAGGATCGAGTTGTGGTCGGGCGTGGTCTCGTAGAGCCCCGCCCAGCCGTGCCCGATCTCGGCGGTCTCGAGCGCCGGCACGCGGCCGATCGCGCCCTCGACCACCTTCTCGAGGAAGTCCCAGTTGACGCTGGTGTCGAATCCCGGCGGCTCGTCCTTGTCGGCGAGTCCCAGCAGCAGCCCGCCGCTCTCGCGGTGCATGTACACGCCGCTCTTCATGTCGACGACCATCGGCAGCGTCTCGTTCACGAACTCGAGCGGTTTGGTGGTGAAGCAGTGCCGCCGGTACGGCTGCACCGGCAGGTCGATCCCCGCCTCGCGAACGAGCTCGGCGGCCCACGCGCCCGCGGCGTTCACCACGACCGGCGCGTCGATGTCGCCGGTGGTCGTGCGCACGCCGGTGACGCGGCCGTTCGCGACATTCAGCCCGGTCACCGTGACGCCGAAGCGGAACTTCGCGCCCAGCGCACGCGCGCGCGCCTCGTAGGCCTGCGTGACCATGTGCGGATCGGCGAGACCGTCGGTCGGGCAGAACGTGCCGCCCAGCACGCCGCTGACGTCGATGATCGGCCAGCGCTCGGCGACCTGCACGGGCGTGAGCGTCTCGACCGGCAGGCCCAGCGAGCGCTGGAACTCCGCCTGCTTCTGGTACGCCGCCCACATCGCGGGATCCGAGAGCAGGAACAGGTAGCCCACCTGCCAGAACACGGGCCCCGTCTGCATTTCGTCCGAGAAGCGCTCGAACTGGCGCACGGACTCCTGGCAGAGCCGCACGTTCACTTTCGAGGAGAACTGCTGCCGGATGCCGCCGGCGCACTTGCCGGTGGAACCCGCGCCCGAGAACAGCTCGCGCTCGAGCACCACGACGTCCTTCACGCCGCGCTTGCCGAGGTGGTACGCAATCGCGGTGCCGATGCAGCCCGCGCCGACGATCACCACGGGGGCGGTGTCGCGTCCTGAGCTCACTGGAGCCTCCGATAGGTCTTCTGCAACAGCAGCGCGTCGTCCTCCATCGCCGGCGACTCGCACACGACCCATCCCGACACCCGCAGGTCCTTCAGCGCCCGCAGCAGTTCCTTCCAGCGGAACGCCGTTTCGCGCAGCGGCTCGTGACGCCGCTCGCCCTTCGGCCCGTACTGGATGCCCGAGATGTGCACGTGCAGCCGGTCCAGCGCGGCACGGCCCAGCGCCTGCTCGATCGCGGTCAGCGTCGCCGCGAAGTCTTCGTAGCGGTTGTGCTTCCCCTGCTCCCGCGCGTACCGGTGCGAGAAGTCCACGCACGCGTGGATCCCCTTCACCTCGCGGCACCACGCGAGCGTCTCCTCCAGCGAGCCGACCTGCGTCGGCTTGCCGGTCAGCTCCGTGCGCACGTCCGTCGTGACCCGGAGCTTCTTCGTCTCGGCGAGGACCCGGCGCAGTTCCGCGCACACGCGGGCGTACGCTTCTTCCGCTCCCAGCGTGCCGTAGAAGCCCGGGTGGAAGCAGAAGGATTGCGCGCCGCAGCGCGTGCCGAGCCGTCCGGCCTCGACGAGCCGCGCGCGGCTGCGTTCGACGATCTCGGGCGCGCCGCACAGGTTGACGTAGTACGGAGCGTGGGCCGTGAGCGTCAGGTCGCATTCGCGAGCGGTTTCCGCGATGCGGTCGGCGGCTTCATCCGACATGCGCACGCCGTTGACCCAGGCCATCTCGAGATGGTCGAGCCCCAGCTCGCGGGCGCGCCGGATGCCGTGCACGGTGCCGGGTTTCGCCGAACTGCGCGGGATCCCCGACGTCCCGAAGCGGAGGCTCATGCGGACCGCCGTGGCATGCCGGCGGAGGCCGCCGGCCACGGGCAGTCTAAGACAGCCGCGGCGCCGAATCGAGCGGTCCGCGGCCCTTCCGGAGAGCCCGCGATCACCGCTTGTAGCCGATCTTCCGCAGGAACTCGCGGCGCGCCTCTCGGGCGGCCGCGTCCTCGATCCCCCGCGGGGAACCGCCGTCCACCACACCCACGACACCGCGCCCCTGCGCGTGCTCGGCGACCAGCACCTGCACCGGGTTCGCGGTCGCCACGATCACGTGGCAGACCTCCTGGCAGGCCTTGATCGCCGGCAGGAGGTTGATCGGGTAGGCGCCGCGAAGCAGCAGCCAGAACGTGTGCCCCGCCCCCACGCGCACGGCGTTGTCCGCCGCCGTCGCGACGAGCGCGTCGTCGTTGCCCTCGGTGCGCACGAGGCAGGGCCCCGACGCCTCGCAGAACGCGAGCCCGAACTTCGCGCCGGGCACGGTGGTGACGACGATCTCGGCGATGTCCTCGACCGTCTTGATGAAGTGCGACTGCCCGCCGACGACGTTGCAGTCGGCCGGGATCTCGAGCGGCACGGCGACGATGTTCATGGGGGCTCCTCCTCGATCGGCGGACGCTACGAGTGGCCCCGGGCAGCGTCAAGCACGCGCGCGACGGCCGCGCGTGGTCAGAACGCCTGGCCGGAACCGAACGAGTACGCGGGCCCGTGGCGGCCGTCGATCGCGGGTGCGATCGGCCACGCCACGTCGAAGCGCGCGACGGCGTTGAGCGCCGAGTGCGGCAGCGAGAGCCGCAGCCCGAAGCCGACGTCGTGATGCCACGTGTCGGTCTCGGCGCCGGTGCCGCGCGTGCGGCCGCCGTCCCAGAAGGCCGCCGCGCCCAGGCTCACGAGGTGCAGCAGGTCGCGGGCCGCGACCCAGCGCAGTTCGGCGTTGCCGCGCACGACCTCGGTGCCGGTCATCTCGTGCACCGGGAACGCGCGCAGACCCGACACGCCGCCCAGCGTGAGCTGGTAGTCGGCCGGCATGTTGCGGCCGCCGACGGCGATCGCCCCGACCACCGCGGTGAGGCGCGGCGCCGGCGACTGGATCCAGCGCGCGGAGACGTCCATCAGCTCCTCGCGGGGCACGCCGCCGCGCAGACGCGTCGAGCCCGTGGCGCGCAGCAGGCCGAAGCCCGCGCGGCCGGCGTCGACGCCGAAGCCGAGCTTCACCTGCCCGAAGCCCTCGTCGGCCGTGCTGCCGAACGCGCGCGGCGCGAAGCCCCCCTTGAGCGCCGCCGAGACACCGACGTCGAAGTCCTCCTCGCGGTCGATCTGGTCGACGCCGCCTCGGACGATGTACGCGGGCCGTGCCCACGTGCCCTCGAGCGCGAGCCGGCGGTGCCGCACGTCCTCGGCGGCGCGCGCGAAGCCCGTGGGCGCACCGGCGCGCAGCACCGGCGCCGAGAGCTGGCGGTCGCGCGACTCGAACGAGGCGACGAGGCGGCGGATCGAGCCGTCGGGCCCACGGCGCCCGAGACCGGCGAAGAACTCGACGCGGTCGCGGCGGCCGCTCACGTGCGCGGCCTCGGCATCGTCGGAGAAGAGATCGCTGTCCACGCGCTCGTGCTGCGCCAGCACGCCGAAGGCGTGCGGCGCGTCGTCGGACCAGAACGGCAGCGAGACCATGGCCGCCTGCGCGTGCCCGGCCGTGCCCTCCGAGAGGCTGCCGCGGGCGCGCCAGTGCGTGCCGAGAATCTCGTTGTCCTCGATCCCCGCCTGGCGCGAGATGCCGTTCACGTCGTCGCGATAACCGATCGACAGCGAAGTCCCGAGCCCGCAGAGGTTGCGCTCGGTGAAGGCGAACGAGCCGTAGCGCTGGCCACCGCCGCTCTCGATCCCGAACTCGGGGCTCGTGGTCCAGTTGTCGTGCGTGACGACGCGCAGGTCGACCGAGTCCGCACCCACCGGCGTCGCGACCACGCTGTCCGGCACCAGGTATTCGAGCGCGCGCAGGTGGCGCTCGCTCTCCGCCTGCCGGGCCGCCGTCCAGCGATCGCCCGGCTTGAGCACCAGCGCCGCGCGCAGCGTGGCCGGCCGCGTGCGCACGTGCAGCCGGTTCGCGAGCGCGTAGAAGCCGCGTCCGCGCTCGGGCGGCGGATCGAAGATCGTCCGCGTGACGAGCTCGATGTGACGGATGACGCGGCCTTCGAGCGGCGCCGCCGCGGCATCGGCCTCGGGGCTCCCCGCGCCGGCCGCAGCCGCGCCGAGCGCCACCGCCAGCAACGCGAACGCCGCGCCGCGCACGAGGCGCGGCGCGGCGTCACGGTCAGCGCTTGCCCGCACCGAGCCGGTCTCGCGCGAGCGCGGCCTCGCTCGCCGTCGGGAAGCGGCGCACGAGGTCCTCGAACGTCTTGCGCGACTCGGCGGCCCGGCCGAGCCGGTCCTGGCAGAGACCGAGCTTGTACATCGCCGCGGGCGCGCGGTCGCTCTTCGGCCACCTCGCCGTCACGCGCCCGTACTCCACCACCGCGCTGTCGAATGCGGCCTCGGCGAAGAAGCACTCCGCGACGCCGTACTGCGCGCCGGGAGCCAGCTCGGCATCCGGGTATCGCGCGAGGAAATCGCGATAACCCGAGAGCGCGAGCGGGTAGCGCCCCTCGGTGAGGTCACGCGTCGCCTGGTCGTAGAGCTGCGCCGGCGGCGGTCCCGCGACCACGGGCGGTGGGCTGCCCGTCGCCGGAGACGTGCCCGGCGTCGCCGGCGGCCCGGCCGGCGTCGTGGGCGCGGCGAGGTTCGACGTCGTGCGCGCCGCCCAGTCACCGAAGCGGTGCATGACGTCGTCGAGCTTGCCCTCGAGCCGGTCCATGTGGTCGAACATCTCCTGCATCGTGCTGCCCGAGGAGGCACGCGTGCTGAGCAGCAGGTCGCGCTGCGAGGCGAGCTCGCGCCGCGTCTCCGCGAGCACGCGGTACGCGATCGAGTCCCGCACGGTCAGCGTGTCGACCTGCGTGCGCAGGCTGTCGAGCCCCGAACGGATCAGCCCGAGCTGCGTGGTGTAGCAGCCCGGCAGCAGCACCGATGCGGCGAGCAGCGCCACGAGGGCGCCCGCACGCGCGAGCGCCCGGACCTCCGCGGGGCGGCCCCGCCGCGGCGCGCTCACGGCTTGGTGAACTCGCACCGGCGGTTCTTCGCCCACGCGGCTTCGTCGTGCCCCTCGTCCGCCGGCCGCTCCTTGCCGTACGAGATCGTCGAGAGACGCGAGCCGTTGACGCCGGCCGCGACGAGGTATGCCCGCACGGCGTCGGCGCGCTTCTGGCCGAGGCTCATGTTGTACTCGACCGTCCCGCGCTCGTCGCAGTGCCCTTCGACGCGCACGTTGAGGTCGGCATGATCGCGCAGCAGCCGCGCGTCCTGGTCGAGCACGGCGCGCGCCGCGTCGTCGAGGTCGTAGCTGTCGAGCGAGAAGAAGACCGTCTTCAGGTCCCCCACCGTGACGGCCGGCGTGGCCGGTTCGGCCGGCGCGGGCGTCGGCGTCGGAGTCGGCGTCGGCGTCGGAGTCGTCTGCTGCGCGGCCGGCGGGGCCGGCGGCGGCACGGGCGCCTTCTTCTGGCAGCCCGCGGCGAACGGGATCGAGACGATCCACGCCGCGAGCAGGGCGTAACGGAGAGTCGAACGCATGCGATGCCTCCTTGTGGCTCTAGTGTGGGGCCGCGTTGCCGCGAGGCGACCACGCGGGCGAGAGCGTCTTACGGCCGGCGGTGTCCAGCTTGCGCGGCGGTGCGCCGTCGAGGTCGGTGACCCAGAGCGAGCGCGTACCGTCGCGGTTCGAGGAAAAGACCAGGTGCCGCCCGTCGGGCGACCAGTGAGGATTCTCGTTGCTGCCCCCGGTCACGACCCGCATCGCCCCGGTTCCGTCCGGCCGGCACACCCAGATGTCGAATCCGGCATCCGTGCGCGACACGAAGGCGATCCGGTCGCCTTTCGGCGACCACGCGGGAGAATCGGTGTAGCCGACGTCGTACGTCAACCGGCGCACGTTGCCACCGTCGGCGTCCATGATGTTGACCTGCGGCGAGCCCGAACGGTCCGTCGTGAATGCGATCTCACGACCCGTGGGCGACCAGCAGGGCGAGGTGTCGATCGCGCGCCCGGTGGTGAGCCGCTGCGCCGTGGTCCCGCGCGCGTCGAGCTTGTAGAGCTCGGCGTTGCCGTCCTGGCTGAGCGTGCAGGCGACCCAGCGCCCGTCGGGCGAATAGGCCCCGCTGGCGTTCAGGCCGGGCCGGCCCGAGAGCAGGAACGGCTTCTTCTGCGCCGGCGAGATCACCCAGAGGCGCGGTCCCGTGTTCCCCCGATAGGACGTGAACACGATCAGCGAGCCGTCGGGCGACCAGTTCGGCGACTGGGCGATCGAGGCGTCGCGCGTGAGCGGCTCGGCGTTGGCGCCGTCGGCGTCCATCACCCAGAGCTCCTTGTTGCGCCCCTCCTGCGTCACGTACGCGATGCGCGTGGACGAGACGCCCGGCTCTCCGGTGAACTGCATCACGATGTCGTCGGCGAAGCGGTGCACGAGCGAGCGCCACTGCGTGAGCGGGCCCTTGTACTCCTGCACGAGGATCGGCTTCTTCCCCGGCCAGTCGTGCACCTCGCCCGAGAGCTTCACCTGCGTCCCGGTCACGGTCCACGTGCCACCGATCTCCGCCTGCGGCGTCGCCGACGCGGACGCCGGATCCCAGCCGCGCGCGACCGCGAACACGGCCGAGTTCTGCAGGTCGTTGGCGAGCACTTCGTCCGCCTGCACGCTGGTCGTGCCCGCGCCGCGATCGCCGGCAGGCTTCAGCGACAGGCAGCGCACGGGCAGCCGCGCGCTCGCGCCCGACTGTGTCTCGAGGTGCACGTCGCCCTGCGCGAACGCCGCCGAGGCCAGGGCGAGCGCGAGCGCCGCCGTCACGAGGAAGGTTCGCGTCATTGTCCCGTGTACTCGAAGCCGAAGTGGATGCCCAGGTCGCCCCCGTCGTAGCCGAGCGGCAGCGGTGGCAGGTGGCCCGTCACGATCACCGCGCGGGCCGCGGACTGGTCGAAGTAGCCGTTGCCGCTCGTGGTCTCGATCCGCGGCGACGTGAGCGAGCCGTCGCGCGCGACGCGAAAGTAGATCTCGACGCGCGTGCCGGTGGGCATGCCGCCCGGGGGCGTCCAGTTGCGCGCGATCTGCAGCCGCACCTGTTGCAGGTAGTACGCGAACTCGAAGTTGCTCGCGTCCACCGCCACCTGCCCCGCCATGCCGCCGCCCATGCTCGCGTACGGGAGCACGACGCGCTGCGGCGCCGCGGGAGCGGCCGGCGCGGGTGCGGGCGGCGCCGGGGCCTGCTGTGTGCGCTCGGGCTGGGGCTTTTCCTTCCTCGGCTTCTCGATCCGCACGCCCTGCTCTTCCACGTCCGGCACCGGCTCCGGGGCCGGCTTCGCCGCGGGCGGCGCGGGCATCGCGGCGAGCGAAGCGTCGACGAGCGAGACCTGCACGACGTCGGGACCGGGCACGAGCAGCGTCTTGCTCGAACGCACCACGAACAGCGCGAGCGTGAGCACCACGTGCACCGCGGCCGAGCCCATCACGGCGGACCTCATCGCGAGCCCTCGGCGGGCGGCTGCGTCACGAGGCCCAGCTGCACGACGCCCGCGCGGCGCATGCGCGCGATCAGGTCGACGATCGTGCCATAGGGCACCGCCGCGTCGGCCTTGAGGAACACCGGCCGCTGCGGCGCGCGCGCCTCGGTCAGCGCCTGCTCGAAACGCGCGGAGGTCACCACCGTCTGCCCCACCGCGATCGTCTGGTCGCGCCGGATGCTGACGATGAGGCCCTCGTGCACGTCGAGGCCCTTGGCCGCGACCTTGGGCAGGTCGATCTCGAGCCCGCCCTGCAGGAACGGCGCCGTCACCATGAAGATGATGAGCAGCACGAGCACCACGTCGACGAGCGGCGTGACGTTGATCTCGGCCATGGGGCGGCGACGGCCGCCCTGACCGCCGGTCATCACAGGTGGGCCCCGACGCGCTTGTCGAGGAACTCGCTCGTGAACGAGCCCGCCGTATTGCCGAACTCGCTCAACCGCCCGAGGCAGTGGTTGTAGCCGATGACGGAGGGAATCGCCGCGGCGAGTCCCGCGATGGTCGCGATGAGCGCCTCGGCGATGCCCGGCGCGACGACGACGAGCGTCGCCGAACCCTGCGCGCCGATGTTCACGAATGCCGCCATGACGCCCCACACCGTGCCCATGAGGCCGATGAACGGCGAGACGTTGCCCGTGGTCGCGAGGAAGCCGACGTGGCGTTCGAGGTTCGCGACCTCGTCGTTGGCCGCGCGGTCCATCGCGCGCATGGCCAGCTCGAAGCGTGCCGCGGGTCCCACCTCGCCCGCGGGGAGCTGGTCGAGCTGCTTCGCGCCCGCCACCGCCGCGCGCGCGAGCACGCTGGCGGGATGCTGGTCCGCGATCAGTCGGAGGTCACCGTTCGCGGGCAGCCGCCGGAACGCGGTCAGGAACGACTCGTCCTGCTTCGCGACGCGGGCGTAGAGCCGCATGCGGTTCCAGATGACGGCCCAGGAGTAGACCGAGAGCGCGAGCAGCACGAGCAGCACGGCCTTCGAGAACGGGCTGGCCGAGGCCACCAGGCCGGGAATCGTGGCACGGGCGCCGGCGCCCAGCTGCAGGATCATGGATGCGATCACCATCGGCTTCACCTTCCTTGTGAAGTCGTGCCGGACCGCTCTGGACGCGGCCGTCGAGTGTGCTGGGGAGAATGTGGCGACGCTAGCACAGCGGTCCCCCCGGCGAACATGCAAAACCCCGTCAAGAGCACTCCCCGCGCGAATCGCCCGGCACGCCGTCGAGCCGCGCGGGGCGCTTCGGCCGCGAACAAAGTTGACCCGCTGCGGGTCAAGTGATCGAAAAATCCTCGCGTCGCGATGCGGTCCTCGTGCTCCAATTGGCTAGAGTCGAGTCGATACGCGCCCCACCGCGTGACCCGATCGTCCCCCACGAAAGGACCGAACGTGCATCACGGCTTCCCGCTCTCCTCCCGGCTGGCCCCGCTGGCTCTCGCGGTCGCGCTCGCGTCGGCGGCGCCCGCGTTCGCCGGCGACGTCGCGGCTCCCGCGTTTTCGGTGAAGAGCCTCGACGGCCGCCCGGTCCGCCTTTCGGATTACCGCAACCGTCCGGTGATCGTGGACTTCTGGGCGACCTGGTGCGGCCCGTGCCGCGCGAGCATGCCGCACCTGAACGCCCTCAACCAGCGCTACGCCTCCAAGGGTCTCGCCGTGATCGGCATGTCGGTCGACGAGACCGGCCCCGCGCCCGTGCGGCGCTTCGCCGACGGGCTCAAGCTGCGGTTCACGATCGCGCTGGCCAACGACGAGGTGCTCGACGCGTACGGCCCGATCCGCTCGATCCCGACCACGATCTTCATCAACCGCAAGGGCCAGATCGTGCGCCGCGTGGTCGGCTACGTGGATGCCGAAACGCTCGAGGGCTACACCCGCGAGATCCTCCCCTAGGTCCGCTGCCGGAACACTCCCGCGCGACCGAAGGACGACGCGCCGGACGGGATACCCCGCCCGGCGCGTTTTCATTCCCGGAATCCCGAGTTGCCGCGGGTGCCCCCGCATCGCGCAGCCATCCCATCACCAGCTCGCGCCCACAAACACGAAGGCCCCGCCTGTCGGCGAGGCCTCCTGCGATCTCCGTGGTGCCCGGGGCGAGATTTGAACTCGCACGGGTTTCCCCATACGCCCCTCAAACGTACGTGTCTACCAATTCCACCACCCGGGCACGGAAGTCCGTTTTCGGTCCGGCGTCAGCGCGTTCCTCCGGCGGCCGGAGCCGGCGTGGCCGGCGCGGGCGCCGCGGGCGCCGTCTGGCCGCCCTGCTGGGGCGCCATGTTGCCGCGCGTCGGCTGCGCGGACTGGGCCGCCGCCGCGCGCTTGGCCTCGGCCTGCATCAGGCTCTTGCCGGCGCCACGGCCGCCGTTGGCGGTCATGAGCGCGAGCGAGAACGAGGTGACGAAGAACGTCACGCCGAGGATGATCGTCGCGCGCGTGATGAAGTCGGTCGCACCGCGGCCGCCGAAGACGGTCTGCGTGGCACCACCGAATGCACCACCGGCGAGGCCGCCGCCCTTGCCGGACTGGACGAGGATGACCCCGACCAAGGCAAGGCAGACGACGAGATGAAGTCCCAGAACGACGCCGTACATGCTGTCCTCACGAAGATGGAAGCTCGCGCGCCCACAGGGCACGAAACGGTCGAACAATCTACCAGCCGGCCCGCCCCTGCGTCAACGGGACCGGGCCTGGAGCCGGCGGGCCGGGCGCGAGGCCCGGCCCACCCCCGTTTCCGTCCCTCAGCGGGCCGCCGCGGCAGCCGCGGCGATCTTCCAGAACGACGCGGCCTCGAGGGCCGCTCCGCCCACCAGGGCACCGTCCAGGTCGTCCTCGGCGAACAACGTCGCCGCATTGGCCGCGTTGACGCTCCCACCGTAGAGGATCGCCACGTCCGTGCCCGTGCCCGCGCCGACGACCTTGTCCAGCGTCGCCCGCACGACCCGGTGCGCGTCCCGCGCCTGCTCGGGCGTCGCCACCTTGCCGGTGCCGATCGCCCACACGGGCTCGTACGCGACCACGGTGGACTTCGCCGTCGCGGCGTCCAGCCCGGCGTAGGCCGCGGCGATCTGCCGCACGAGCACCTCCGCCGTCTGGTTCGCCTCGCGCTCGGCGAGCAGCTCGCCGACGCAGACGATGGGCGTGAGCCCGTCGCGCAGGGCGGCGCGCAGCTTCTTCGCCACCTGCTCGTCGGTCTCGCCCATGATGTGCCGGCGCTCGGAGTGCCCGAGGATCACGAAGCGGCAGCCCACCGCGGCGAGCATCGCCCCGGAGACCTCGCCCGTGAACGCGCCCTTCTCCTCGGCGTGCATGTTCTGCGCGCCGAGGTGGACGCCGCTGCCGCGCACCGCGTCGCCGACCGCCGCGAGCGCGGGGAACGGCGGGCAGAGCGCGATCGCGCAGTTCGAGCCCGCGGGATCCGCGGCGCGGAGCGCGACGAACTCGCGCGCCAGCGCCGCACCCTCGGACGCGGTCTTGTGCATCTTCCAGTTGCCCGCGACGAGCCGCGGGCGGCGAGGCCAGGAGCCGCTCACGCCGAAGCCTCCTCGAGCGCGGCGACGCCGGGCAGGACCTTGCCCTCGAGGAACTCGAGCGAGGCGCCACCACCGGTCGACAGGTGCGAGAACCGCTCCGCGAGGCCGCTCTCCTGCACGGCCGCCACGGAATCGCCGCCGCCCACGACCGTGATCGCGCCACGGTCCTTGAGCTCGGCGAGCGTCTTCGCGACGCCCATCGTCCCGGCCGCGAACGCCGGCACCTCGAAGATGCCCATCGGGCCGTTCCACACGACGGTCTTCGCGTCGCGCAGCTTCTCGGTGATGAGCTCGATCGACTTCGGGCCGATGTCGACGCCGATGTCGTCGGCACCGAGCGCGTCCACCGACTTGGGCGCGCCGGGCGCGCTGCCGTCGGTGGCCGACGAAACGATGCAGTCGACGGGCAGCACGATCTCGACCTTCTTCTCGGCCGCCTGCGCGAGCACCGCCTTCGCCATCTCGATGCGATCGTCCTCGACCAGCGACTTGCCGGTCGGCAGGCCCTTGGCCTTGTTGAACGTGAACATCATCGCGCCGCCGATCACCAGGCGGTCCACCTTGCCCAGCAGCGCCGTGATCACGTCGATCTTGCCCGAGATCTTGGAGCCGCCGAGCACGGCGACGAAGGGCCGCACCGGCTGGTCGAGCGCCTTGCCGAGGTAGTCGAGTTCCTTCTGCATCAGGAACCCGCCGACCGCCGGGCGCAGGAACTTCGTCACGCCTTCCGTCGACGCGTGCGCGCGATGCGCCGTGCCGAACGCGTCGTTCACGTAGACGTCGCCCAGCTTCGAGAGCGCCTCGGCGAAGCCGGCGTCGTTCTTCTCCTCTTCCGGGTGGAAGCGGAGGTTCTCGAGCAGCAGCACTTCGCCGTTCTTCAGCGCCTTCGACGCCGCCTCGGCCTCGGGGCCGACGCAGTCCGACGCGAACGCGACCGGCTGCCGGAGCAGCCGCTCGAGACGCACCTGGACGGGCTTCATGGAGTACTTGGGCTCCGGCCCGCCCTTGGGCCGGCCCAGGTGGGACGCGAGCACGAGGCGCGCACCCTTCTGGAGCAGGTAGCGGATCGTGGGCAGCGCGGCCTCGATGCGCGTCGCGTCGGTGACCTCGCCGTCCTTGGTGGGGACGTTGAAGTCCACGCGCATGAACACGCGCTTCCCGGCGCAGTCGAGCTGCTGCACGGTCTTCTTGGCGAAACTGGCGTTGGTCGCGGTCATGGCCGGCCTACTTCATCTTGAGCAGGGCATCGACCACGCGGTTCGAGAAGCCCCACTCGTTGTCGTACCACGACATCACCTTGACCATGTCGCCGTTGATGACGTTGGTCGAGAGCGCGTCGAACACGCTGCTCGCCGGGTTGCCGATCACGTCGGTCGACACGATCGGGTCCTCGCAGTACTCGAGGTAGCCCTTGAGCGCGCCCGTCGCCGCGGCCTTCATCGCGGCGTTGACCTCGTCCTTCGACGTCGACTTCTTCACCTTCACGACCAGGTCGACGAGCGAGCCGTCCATCACGGGCACGCGGACGGCGAGACCGTCGAGCTTGCCCTTGAGCTCCGGAATGACCTCGCTGATCGCCTTGGCGGCGCCCGTCGAGGTCGGGATCATGCTCTGGGCCGCGGCGCGCGCGCGACGCAGGTCCTTGTGCGGCATGTCGAGGACGTTCTGGTCGTTCGTGTACGCGTGGATCGTGGTCATGAAGCCGTGCTCGATCCCGAACGTCTCGTTCAGGACCTTGGCGACCGGCGCGAGGCAGTTGGTCGTGCACGAGCCGATGCTGAACACCTTGTGCTTCGACGGGTCGAAGAGATGGTCGTTCACGCCGATCACGAACGTGAGATCCGCGCCCTTGGACGGCGCCGACACGAGCACGCTCTTGGCGCCCGCGTCGAGGTGCACCTTGGCCTTCTCGCGATCCGTGAACTTGCCGGTGGCTTCCAGCACGACGTCGACGCCCAGCGCGCCCCACGGCAGCTTGCTCGGATCCTTCTCCGCGCTCACGGCGATCGAGTCGCCGTCGACGACGAGCTTGCCGTCCACGGCCTTGCTCGCCGCGCGGCCCCACACGCGGTGCACGGTGTCGTACTTGAGCAGGTGCGCCAGGGTGTTCGCGTCGGTGAGGTCGTTGATCGCGACGAAGTCGATGGGCGCCTTGCGCTCCTTGGCGGCGCGGACCACGAGACGGCCGATGCGACCGAAGCCGTTGATGGCGACCTTCAGAGCCATTGGGATTCTCCTTTTCTGGGGTGATTCAGGCCGCGGGCTCCGCCCGGGCCGTCGGTTCAACCGAAGAAGGCCCGGGAGACTTCGAGCAGTCCCGCGTCGACCTGACGCGGGCCTTCCCGGACCACGGACAAGGGAACGGACAGGACGCGCGTGCCCTGGAGGCTCACCATGCGCCCGAACTCGGAACGCGCCACGAGGTCCACGGCGTGCGTGCCCATGCGGGTGCCGAGGAGCCGGTCGAAGGCGCTCGGCGTGCCGCCGCGCTGCACGTAGCCCAGCGTGACGGTACGCACCTCGATCTTCAGCCGCTGCTCGATCGCGCGCGCGAGCGCGTCGCCGATCCCGCCGTACCGCGGGCGGCCGAACTCGTCGAGGCGATGCGGGATCTCGAGCCGCGTGCCGTCGGGCTCGGGCGCGATTTCGGCGCCCTCGGCCACGACCACGATGCTGAAGAGCCGGCCGCGGGCGCGCCTCACGCGGATCGCGTCGCACACCTGCGTGACGTTCATGGGGAACTCGGGCGCCAGCACGACGTCGCCGCCACCCGCGAGCGCGGCGCCCACGGCGATCCAGCCGACGCTGCGCCCCATCACTTCCACGACGATCACGCGATCGTGAGACTCCGCCGTGGAGTGCAGCGCGTCGACCGCGTGCACGACCGTGCCGAGCGCGGTGTCGAAGCCGAACGAGTAGTCGGTGCCGGGGACGTCGTTGTCGATCGTCTTGGGGACGCCGACGATCGGGACGCCGGCGTCGGCCAGCGCGGACGCGCCGGCCAGGGTGCCCTCGCCACCGCAGACGATCAGGCCGTCCAGGCCGAAGAGCCGCACGGCATCGCGCACGGCGTCGACGCCGCCGGCCTTGCGGACGGGATCGACGCGGGACGTGCCGAGGATGGTGCCACCCCGGGGCAGGATGCCCGACACGGAGTCCAGCGTGAGCTCACGCGTGTGCCCCTCGAGAACCCCCACCCAGCCGTCCAGGAAGCCGGTGATCTGGCTTTCGTAGGTGCGGATGGTGCGCACCACTGCGGCTCGGATGACCGCATTCAGTCCGGGGCAGTCGCCCCCACCCGTGAGGATCCCCAGGCGCATCTCGAAACTCCTCCACCCCCGCTGCGGCCGCGAAAACCGTGCATGAAACACGATGTGGGGCGGCCGTCTGAATCCGATTGGACTATGGCGAACCGCATCGGGCCGGTCAAGTGTGCGACCCCGGCGGGAGGATTCGCAGCGGAAAATGGAGTGAAACGGGACGTCGCCGCTATTCGGTCGAATAGCGCAGGCGATACTGCCCCGTGCCCTGTTCGTCGACGAACAGGAACAGGATGCGCCGCTTCGAGTGACCACGCGACGGATCGTGCGGATCGACGTCGAGCGGCAGCGGCACTTCGCCTTCGTACTCCCACACCTCGTACGGGCGCTGGTCGCCACCGAGGCCGTGCGACTGCACGCCGTCGGGGCTGCGCGATTCGGTGTTGAGGATCGACTGCAGCTGCTCGGTGAGCGTCTCGTTGCCGGCCGGCATCACCTGCTTGAGCACCTCGGTGGGCTCGCCGTAGCGGATGTAGACGCGGCCCATGTCCGAAAACATGCCCTTGCCCACGCCCGTGCGCGAGAAGACCTCGTTCGCGTGCTCGACGCGGCGCACGAACGTCTCGTACGCCTCGTTCTCGGCCGTCTCGGGCGACGGATCGCGCTGGGACCAGAAGTCCTGCAGCAGCCGCTCCTGCTGCCCCGGCGGCATGACGACGAAGTCCTGCTCCTCGTCGGCGCTGAGCAGGAAGTGCGCGTCGTCGGCGATGTCCACCGCGCTGCGGAGCCACGTGTCCTTCTGCCAGCCGATGCTGAAGATGCCGCGGCGCACGAGCGCTCCGGCGTCGCCGTCCTGCCACGCCTTGATCTCGAGCGAGTAGGCGCCGGCGGGCTCGTGCGACACGTCGAACGCCACTTCGGCGTCGAGCACCGCGGTGGCCACCGTCGTCGTCTCGTGCTGCGCCACGCCCTGGCCCTGCGAGTCGAACACGCGCGCCACCCAGTGCCACGGGCGCACGTCGGTCGCGCTGCGCGCGCGGGCGACGAACCGCGCGCTCAGATGCTCGGCGAACAGGCCGTAGAGACGGTCCGGATTCGGCACGGACATGCGGCCGTTGCGCACGAACGCGAGCGAACCACCGCCGCGGGGCTCCGGCCAGGTGAACTGGATCCCCGACAAGTCCCTCCCGGCCTGAGGCGCCGGGACGATGACGGTGCCCGAGACCGCGGAGGCCTCGTGCGTGTCCTCGGTGCGCAGGGCGATGCCGCGCTTGTGCGAGAGCATGTCGACGAGACGGACGCGTACGTCGTACCGGCCGGCGGGCGCCGCGAACCGCATCGCCAGCACCTTGCCGTAGCCGAGGACGGAGTCTCCGGCAGCCAGCACGATGTCCTGCTCGGAGCGCCGCGTCCCGACGGGACGGCCCTTCACGACCGCTTCCAGGTGGAGCTTCGCGGAGCCGTCCTCGGCCCGCCACAGCTTGGCGATCGTCGCGGGCGGTACGCGGATCGAGAGATCGAGCGAACCCGCGGTGGAATCGGGCATGGCGATCGCATCGACGCTGAAGGCGACGCCCCCTCCCGCTCGCCAGGGCGGATCGCTTTCCATGCGCTCGGCCCGCGCCGCCGGAGCCGCGACGGCCAGTGCCGCGGCGATCAGCGCCGCAATGCACGATCGGCGCGCCCCCGAGCGGGAGCGCGCCGATCTCGAAGCGGAGCGGAGGAGGAGTTCCGTGGCCGCCTCAGAACTGGAACTTGAGCGAGAAGCGGTGCGCGGCGCCCAGGTCCAGCATGTCGGTGTAGGCATAGTCGAGATCCGCCATGCCCGCGACCGACACCGGGAAGTGGAAGCCCACGCCCGCGGCGAGGCCCTGCGAGTCGTAGTTCAGGTTGTAGCCGCCACGCAGGAACAGGTACTTGTGGAACGAGTACTCGCCACCGACGTTCATGCGCTCGGAGTTGTCCGGCGGATGCGAGAACTCGAACGAGCCGACGAGCTTCTGGTCCGGGTTCGACAGCAGCGTCGCCGACGTGCCCACGCGGAAGATCGCGGGGATGCGCGCGCTGCGGTCGATGAACTGCATTTCGGACCCGATGTTCGAGATCGCCATGCCGATCTTCATGCCGGCCGTACCCACGTCGTAGAGCGTACCGACGTCGAACGACATCGTCTGCACGTTGTAGTCGGCGAGTCCTTCGTGGAGCACGTTCGCCGTGACACCCGCGCTGAACTTGTCGGTGAACGAGCGCGCATACGTGAAGCCGAACGCCATCATGCCCGCGTCGAACGTGCGGCCGGTACCGTACGGCTGGTAGGCAGTCGTCTCGTCCATCGGGGACATCGACAGCGCCCGCGCGTGCACGCCGAACGCACCCGGGATCTTCTTCAGGTGGAAGACGTACCCGATCTGGTCGAACGACAGCTCGGCGGGCCAGTTCGCGTGGTTCAGCGACAGCTCCGACTTGTCGGCGTCGATGCGGGCGATGCCGGCCGCGTTCCAGTAGAGCGCGGTGGCGTCATCCGCGACGGCCACGAACGCCCCGCCCATCGCGGAGCCGCGCGCGCCGACGTCGATCTTGAGGAACTGCCCGTCGAACGTACCGACCTTCTCGAAGATATTGGCGGAGTGAGCCAGTCCCGGCACCAGCACACCGGCAAGGGCCACCGCCGCGATCCATCTCTTCACGATTCCTCCTCCTTCAGCTCGCCGCTAGCGGATGATGACGAACTTGCCGCGGTGCTTGACGCTCCCGCCCACTTCGACGGTGAACAGGTAGATACCACTGACGACGTCCTGCCCGTTGCGCGAGATCAGGTTCCAGCGCGCTTCGCCGTCGTTGTAGTTGTCGGACTGGCGATTGTAACCCGGATGCGTCTGGCCTTCGTTGTCCGTCACCGAGCTGCGAATCGACTCGTTCACGGCATCGTACGAATGGAGCGTCTGGACCAGGTCACCCGAGACGGTGAAGATCTTGATCGCCCACTCCCCGCGCGGCAGGCCGAGGAAGTCGACGTGCGTGCCCGTCGGGTCCGACGCGTTCGGCGTCAGGTCCCAGGTCGACGGACGGTCCTTGATCTGCTTGACCCCGCGGTACGGATTCGGGACCACCCAGACCTTCGAACCCTTGTTCACCGTGTCGGCCGCGGCCTGCGGCACGACACCGTCGGCCTCGACCGCCGAACGGCGGCTGTTGAGCTCGGCCAGCGTAAGGCCCTGGCCGGTCGAGTCGAACGCGGTGACCGAGTAGAAGTAGACGAAGCCGTTCTTCACCTGGTGGTCTTCGACGTGCCAGCGACCGACCGGGTACTGGGTGCGCGAGATCTGCGCACCCGTCGTGAGGCCGAGCGGGTAGCCGAGGACCGTCTTGCAGTCCGGCCAGTTGGTGCAGTTCACCGTCGGATCCGGGTGCAGGACCGTGCCGCTCTGCTTGTCCCACAGGTCGCCGTTGTAGAGCTTGAGGGTCTTGTACTGGCCCGTCTGCGGCACGAACACCACCGGCCACAGCGTGTCGCCCGGCGCGACGCCGGTACCGCACGGCTTGCCCGGGCCGATGCTCTCGGGCGGGCACGGACGGATCGCGTTCGTCGCCGCGTGGTCGAACAGCCGGTACTCCGAGAGCAGCGTCCAGTCGTCCTCGTAGGGGCCACCGGCGCCCACGGGCCGCTGCCAGTTGGCGACCTTCCAGATCTTGTAGCCGCGGAAGTCGAACTGGCCCGACTTGGGATCCGGCGTCACCTCGGACAGGTTGTCCCACGCCAGCGTCACCACGTTGTTGCCGGCGGCGATGAAGCGGCGGTCCGGATTGTCGGTGTAGTTGTAGGTCGTCGCCAGGTTCGTCGCCGGGCTCGGCGGCGGCGCTTCGGCCAGCCACGAGCGGTGGAACAGGCCGCCCTTGGACTTGGAGAAGGCGCCCGTGCAGTAGTCGCAATCGAAGTCGAACCACTCGTACTGGTTCTCGCCGACCGGACGCTCGACCTGGTCGCGGCAGTCCTTCTTGAAGATCGTACCGCCACCGCGCGGCACCTTGAGCTTGGTCTCGCGGCCGTAGCTGTTGGTCAGCCAGGGCCACACACGCACTTCGTACGCGCCCTCGAAGGCGATCTGGGCGGCGAGCGCGTTCTCGAGCGACGGATACTTCGCGAGGAGTTCCGCACCGTTCGTGACGGCGCCCGCGGCCTGGTCGACCGCACGGTCGTAGTCCGAGGTGTAGTTGGTCACCTTCTCGTACTGACCGAGCGCGACCGCGAACGCGAGCGTGAGGGTGAGGTGCCCGCCGTCCGGCAGGTGCAGCCAGGGCCCGAACGACACCCATTCCGAGTAGTCGCCCTTCTGGTCACCCGTGGGCAGCGTGATGAACCCGGTCACCGGGTCGATGTTCTCGTTGCCCGTCATGGACTCGAAGCGCTGCTGGTCGATCGTCGGCGCACCACCCTGGCCGTAGGGCGTACCGCCGGTGAACGAACGGAAGGAGCGGATCCCCACCGTGCTGGGACCTTCGGCGCCGGTCGGATCGATCGTGTGGTCGATCAGCAGGATGCTGCCGATACCCTTCGTCTTGCCGTTGTCGCCGTTGTCGTCCGCGACCGACCAGCCCTGGACGCGCAGCTTGTAGCTCGGGCAGAGCGCCGAGTCGGCCGCCACGCCGATCACGTCGGTGCGATCGGTCGCCTTCTGGGCGCGCAGGTCGCTGTCCTTGGTCTGGACGATGAAATTGCCGTGCGGATAGAAGGGCAGGTTGAAGTCGTCGCTCCAGTAGCTCGACTCGCTCGCCGGGCCGCAGTCCATGTCGTCGCGAATACCGATGACGACCGAGTCCAGCTGGTGCCCCGAGCGGTTGTAGATGTCGTACTGGATGACGTCGAAGTCGGTGTACCCGGGAATCGAGTACGCCCAGTCGCTCTTCTGGATCTCCATCACCAGTGGGACGTGGCGCTCGGTGCCGGCCGAGTTGATCGCGCCCGGCGTGTCGTCGCGCATCACGCACGTGTACATCTGCTGGCCGATGGCCGCGAAGTCCTCGTCGATCAGGCCGTCGCCGTCGTTGTCACGGCCGTCGAGGAAGTCCTCGTCGATACGCGCCTCGCCCGTGAGCGGATCGAAGTCGCCATCGTCGTTGACGTAGCGCTGGCCGTTCAGGATGCCGTCGTAGGACCGGTACATGCGGTCCTCGGGATCCAGCGTCGGTGGCCGCCACTCGGTGATCGAACTCACGCGCCGGACGGCGGTCGGATCGGTCGCGAACGGATTCACGGCGCCCACCGCGATGCCGATGTAGTTCAGGTACTCGACCGAGGACGCGCCGGGCCACTGGCCCGACGGATCCGACGACAACGCCGGGAACGGATTGCCGTCGAGACCGTAGTTCGTGCACTTCATGACCACGTTGCCGACCGTGAGCACGGCGCCCGGACCGAAGATGTCCGGGATGTCCGCCGGGCGCTGCCGCCGGCCCGAGTTCATCGTCGTGGCACTGCGGTCCGCCGCCAGTTGCTTTTCCAGCTCCTGGATCTGCTGGTACTCGGGATCGCCCTCTTGGATGTGGGCGAACGCCGGCACGACCCACGCGGCGACCGTGGCCACGACCAGCGCCACCATCGCGATGCGGATGTCAGTTCGTCTCATTTCGTCGAAACTCCTCATGCGACGCAGTCCGCCGCTAGAACGCGATGCTCACGCCCATGCGCACGCTGCGCCCTTCCTCGAACACCCGCGGATCGTGCACCGGCACCCAGTCGGGCACGCCGTCACCGTTGAGGTCCTGCAGGTACGCGCCACCCGCACGGCCGGTCTCCGTGTAGTAGATCATGTAGTCGTCGCCACCGGCCGTGTTCACGTTCGGGTTCGGGTACGAACCCACGCTCAGGCTGGCGATGTTCTTCGCATCGAGCACGTTGCGGGCGTCGACGAACAGGGTCACGTTCTGGCCCCACACCTTGTAGTACTTGTCACCGTCGATCGTCAGGCGCGACTCGGACGGCATGCGCCGCGAGTTGTTGAGCACCGGATCCGGACGGCGGTCATTGCGGAACGTCGGCGTGAACGGGAAGCCCGAGCCGTACGTCCACAGCATGCGGAAGCCCCACTTGCCGGGATCGCGGATCGTCGCGTTCAGGCTGATCGTGTTGCGCTGGTCCCAGTCGAGCGGCTGCTCCGAAATCGGCAGGTAGAGCACGCCGCCGTTGAAGAACTGGAGCGCCTGGTTCGGGTCCGACGCGACGCCCGTGGCGATCGAGTACGTGTAGTTGATGTCGGCCGAGAACTTGTGGCTGAAGCTCTTCGAGAGACTCGCCTCGAAGCCGCGCGCCGACGCGTAATCGCCGTTGAAGTACACGTTGACCAGGTTGCCGCTGTCGTCACGCTCCTGGCGCGTCGTGATCAGGCCGTAGATGTCCTTGAAGAACACCGAGAACTGGCCCGAGATGTCGCGCGAGAAGAGGTGCTGCACGCCGGCCTGGTAGGCGATGTTGGTTTCTGGCTCGAGGTCCGGGTTGCCCTTGATGCCCACCGACGAGCTGATGCCGCGGTTCTCGAAGACGAACGAGCGCGCGGGCGTCTGGTACGTCCAGCCGTAGTGGAAGCTCAGCACGTCGCGATCCGACACCGGGTAGGCGATGCCGAGGCGCGGGCTGAACTGCTGCTTGTAGCGGCGGCCGCTGGGCAGGTCCACGAGGGCGATCTGCTGGCCCGGCGTGAACAGGTCGTAGCGGATGCCGGCGTTGAGAACGAGGCCTTCGAACTCCCACCGGTCCTGCACGTACGCGGCGCCCTCGGGGTTGTAGTTCACGTAGTCCGAGCGCGTGCCACCGGGCAGGCCGTTCGACTCGCCGTTGGGCGAGTTGAGCGAGAGGTTCTGGACGCGGTTGTACTTGCCCTCGAGGCCGGTCTTGACCGTGTGCTGCTTCCAGCGACGCGTGGTGAAGTCACTCTTCACGTTCCAGACCTGCGTGTTGCGGTTGAAGTACACCGGGTAGTCGCCGTGCGTCGCGAAGTACGGGTTGTTCTCCGTGCCGTACGCGAGGTTGCCGTTCCAGTAGAACGGGCTCTGCGTGTCGTACTCCCACGGCTCCTTCTGCCCCACCGAGTAGAGCGTGTGGAAGTTCAGGTTCGACACGCGGGTGGTCCACACGCTCTTGTCCGACAGCTGGTTCGTCCACACGCTCGTGAACTGCTGGAAGCGGTCGTCCAACGTCGGGTAGTGGTCGGCCATGTTCATCGCCGAGTAGGTCGAGTCGACCTGCGTCGGCGACCACGAGCCGTAGCGGGGCGTGATCTTGTCGGGCTGCCCCACGACACGCGTGGTGTCGAACAGGACCTGCACGTAGCCCTTGCGGCTCCACATGTGGTTGTACGCCGTGCTGATCGTGTGGTTGTTGATGGTCTCGAACGTGACCTTGTTCTTGGTGTTCACGCGGTACGCGAGCTTGAAGTTCGTGTTCACCTGGTTGTTCGCGCGGTTGCCGAACTGGACGAAGTCCAGCAGCGTGCGGCGCGGCTGCGTCAGGTTCGAACGCGGATACGCGTTCGCGAACGTGCCCTCGTAGGTCGCGAAGTAGGTCAGGTTCTTGATGGGCGTCGGGCCGCCGAACCCGAACGTGAACTTGTCGAAGTCGTCGAAGGTCTTGGTCGGGTCGCCGTAGCGGTCGGTGTCCCAGCGGACGTCGCCGCTGAAGTGGTCCGAGCCTTCCTTCGTGGTCACGCTGATGACGCCCGAAAGCGCATTGCCGTACTCGGCGTCGAACCCGCCCGAGAGCACGTCGGCGCCAGCGACCGCGAGGGTCGCGATGTTCGCGCTGCCGCCGAAGGCCGGGTCGGTGGCCTCGACGCCGTCGAACTGGTACTTCACCTCACCGCCACGGCCGCCGCGGAAGTGCAGCTCGCCGCCCTGCGCCACGATGCCGGCCTTGGTGGCGACGGCCTGGCTCAGGTTGTCGACCGGGATCTCCTGCAGCTTCTCGGAGTTGATCGTCTGCTTCGTGGTCGAGGACTTGGTGTCGATCTTCTTCTCGGCCCGGACCTCGATCTCCTCGAGCGTCTTCACCGTCTTGGAGGCGCCCACGGTGAAGGTCAGGCTCGCGGTCTGGCCCGCGTTCACCTGCACCTGCTGGATCACGGGGTCGTAGCCGGTCGCGATCATCTTCACCTGGTACGTGCCCACGGGAACGCCGGCGATGACGAAGTTGCCGTTCTCGTCGGAGGCCGCGCCCTGCTTGGTGCCGAGCACGATCACGTTCGCGTAGCCGAGCGGCGAACCGTGTTCCATGACTCGCCCGGCGATCTTGCCGGTGGCGCCGGCCGCCGGAGCCGCGGGAGCCGCAGGACGCGCGGGCGTCGCAGCGGGCGTCGCGGGTCGCGCGGTCGCGGGCGCCGGCGTCGCGGGCTTCGCCGCGGGAGTCGCCGGCTTGGCCGCAGGTGCGGTCGACTTGGGAGCCGGCTTGGGCGCCGGCTTGGTCTGGGCGTGCGCGGGGACCGCGACCGCCAGCATCACGCAGGCAACCATCGTGGCTGCGAAGAAGCGTCTGGCGTTCAAGAGCATGGGGCTACGACCCTCACTGATAGCGACACGTTGAGTCCTTGGCAGAATCCCGCCCAAGGTGCCAACTTCACACCGAGGTGTCAACGCATTTCCGGGCTTCAACTCGTTCGCGAAGCGCGAGTTCCACGAACGGATCGCCGATCCCTTGCTGCGTGGGAGGCGACGCGATGCGACTCGAAGCGCACACGGTCGGGTGGACGAGGCGGTGCGATGCTGCGGCAACACGCCGAGGGCGCCGGTGAAGAGGGCGCGCGCTCTGGGCGGCGGAACCGCCCGGTCAAGGACACTATCGGAAAGCCCCGGCGAAACGTCAACGATTTTTTTCGCCGGGGCTCTCCCCCACAGCTTTCGCGCGCGTACGCGCCTCGATTCCCGAAGGCGCCTACAGCCCCCAGTGGATCAGCGCGAGCACCTGCTGATGGCTGCCGTGCTGCCCGGTCGGATCGTCGAAATCGTTCTGCGACCAGGTCATCGACCAGCCGATGTCCACGCCGTAGCTGGCGCCCGGCGGCTTGAGGCCCAGGCCGAGGCTGACCATCTGCGACTTGAACTCGTTGTGCTCGGTCAGGTCGTCGGCGTCCCGCCAGCCGTAGCCACCGCCGATCCGGCCGGTGACGATCGGGCTGCACTGGTACTCGAGGCCCGCCCGGAAGTCCCACTGGATCGGCTTCGGACCACTGCCGGCGATATCCTGCGAGTAGGCCCGGCGGCCCCAGTGGTACTCGGCCCCGGCCAGCGCCCGCTGCGACAGTTTCCACGACGCACCGAAGCCGTAACCGAACGAGCGTTCCTTCGTCTCGTTGGCGACGATGCTGTCCGGCAGCGCGAGCGAGTCGGCGGTCGGGATCTGGTAGACGCGGTTCAGGAACAGGTTGAAGGCCGTGCGATCGTTCGCGTCCGGAGGCGTGAGCGTCACCTGCCCCGCACGCGTCCAGTAGCGTCCGCCGAAGACGACCGGACCGTGGGTCCAGCGCATCTGGCCCGCGAACGCGTTGCCCTTCTCCTCGCGCTCGAGCAGCTTGCCGCGCCCATTGAGCGGGTAGGTGCCGACGCCGGCCGAGACGGACATGACCCAGTTCTGCTGCGACGACGACGTCCAGTAGCGATCGTCGAAGCCGTACTCGAGGCTCTTCGCGAGCTTGCCCACGAGCGTTCCCTGGAACGTGCGCACCGGGCGCTTCTCGTTGACCTGCGACGAGGACTTCTTCTGGTCGTTGGTCCCGAGCAGGCGGTTCTGGTCGACGTCCACCCCCGCCGCCAGCGTCGCGTTGCGGCCGAGGGGATACGACCACGCCGTGCCGATGCCGACGCGGCGCACGTCCCACTGGACCGGGTCGAACAGGCTGGGCGGCGTGAGCGTCGTGCCGTCGAGCGCGATGAACTCGCCCGCCGCGTTGCTGACGGTGCCGAGGTACGTGTCCTCGACGTGCTCGCGCGAGAAGTTGAAGCGCACGGCGTAGTGGAGCTTGCCGCCTCCGAAGTACGGGAACGGACCGGTGATGAGCGGCGTGGCCTCCGGGAGCGCGACCGTGCGGCGCGCTTCGGTCGAAGCCGAGGCGAGCTGGTCGAGCCGGAGCGAGCGCACGACGCCGGCGACGCCCCAGGCCGTGCCTTCGGCGTCGCGATGGAAGGCCTCGAAGCGGCCGTCGGTGGCCCGGCCCGCGAGGTTCTGGCGGACCGGATGATCCACGCCGTACGCCAGCGCGTCGGCCGAACCGGAGCCCGGCCAGAGATCGATCGTCGACGAGCTGTCGGTGCCGTAGGCCCCGACCGGGCTCCCCGCGAAGTCCCAGAGCGTCAGGCTCTGGTTGCGATCGGGCACCGCGAGGCTCAGGCCGCCCATGCCGAGCAGGCGCGGGCTGCGAGCGACGTCGGTCGACAGACCGAGCGTCGTGAGCGCCGGATCGTAGAACTGCGCGAAGGCCGAACCGGCGGCGAGCACGCCGGCCAGCGAGGCGAGGAATACCGCCTTCGCCAGAATCCTGCGCGACGGCCTCATAGCACTCCTTTCCACCGTTCTTCTCGATATGTTGGGGAACGTCGACACGCCAAAGCGCTCCCGCTCGTAGAAGCGAAAGCGCGCACGGTCAACGAACTGTGCGGAGCACGAGGGCGCGATACTAGGGACGCCCGCGCGCGGGTGTCAACGCGGAACTCGGTGTGCGCGGACCCGATACCGCAGGGTGCCCGAGGAGCCAGTATCGCCACGGCCGCTCGAGCCCGACGCGGATGCCGATCCGCGGACCGGTCGCGATGCGGCGGCCCTCCCGCCGCGGCGGCGCGGCCGAGACCCAGAGCCCACCCGCGACCAGGTCGGTGCCGTCGTGCTCCCGGGAGAGTCCGAGACCGGCGGCGACGCAGCCGGGACCGCGCAGCCAGCGCTCGCGCGGCACGCCGGCGCGCCGGCGCGCGAGCAGCGACTCCCCCGCCAGCGGCTCGAGCGCGCGCACGAGCACCGCGGCGGCGACGCCCTCGCGGCCGCAGACCACGTTCAGGCAGTGGTGCATGCCGTACGTGAAGTAGACGTACGCGTGTCCGGCGGGGCCGAACATCACGACGTTGCGCGGCGTCCGGCCGCGGAACGCGTGGCTGGCCGGATCGTGCGCGCCGCGGTAGGCCTCGACCTCGACGATGCGCCCCGCGACGCGCGTGCGCGCGAGGTCGCAGACGAGCACGCGGCCGAGCAGCGCGCGCGCGACGACGCATGCGTCGCGCGCGTAGAAGGACCGCGGCAGCGGCGAGCCGAACGCGTCCGCGCTCAGTGGCCCATCGCCTCCCCGACACCCAGCGCCTCGAGCGGCCCCATCATCATCGCCTGGATCTCGGCGAGCCGCTCGGGCGTCCGCGCCTCGAAGCGCACGACGACCACGGGCTGCGTGTTCGAGGCGCGCACGAGGCCCCAGCCGTCGCCGAACTCGACGCGGGCGCCGTCGATGTCGATCACCTTGTACTTCGCCGCGAACTCGGCCTTGAGCGCCTCGGGGATCTGGAACTTCTTCTCCTCCGGGCAGGCGAGGCGCGTCTCGGGCGTCGAGTGGTACTGCGGGATGCTCGCGACCAGTTCGTCGAGCGACTTCCCGCTCGCGGCGACGTAACGCAGCAGGCGGCCGGCGGCGAAGAGCGCGTCGTCGAAGCCGAAGAAGCCTTCGCTGAAGAACATGTGGCCGCTCATCTCGCCCGCGATCGGCGCGCCCGTTTCCTGCAGCTTGCTCTTGATGAGCGAGTGGCCCGTCTTCCACATGACGGGCTTGCCGCCGTGCGCCGCGATGTCCTCGATCAGGCCCTGCGAGCACTTGACGTCGAAGATGATCGGCGCGCCCGGAACGCGCTGCAGCACGTCGCGCGCGAAGAGCGCGAGCAGCTGGTCACCCCAGACGATGCGGCCGCTGCCGGTGATCGCGCCGATGCGGTCGGCGTCGCCGTCGAAGCCGATGCCGAAGTCGGCGCCGGTCTCGGCCACCTTCTTCTGCAGGTCGACGAGCAGCGCGGGCACGGTCGGGTCCGGCAGGTGGTTCGGGAAGTTGCCGTCGAGCTCGGCGTAGAGCGGAATCACCGTGTGGCCCATGCGCTCGAACACCTGCGGCACGACGGTGCCGGCGCAGCCGTTGCCGCAATCCATCACGATGCGCAGGCCGCGGGGCGACTTGCAGCGCTCCACCAGCATCGCGCGGTAGTCGTCGAGGATCGGCCGGTCGGTCCAGCTGCCCGAGCCGCTCTCCCAGGACTGCGCGAGGATCATCTGCTTCATGCCCTGGATCTCGGCGCCGAAGAGCGGCAGCTTGCGCTTGGCCATCTTGAAGCCGTTGAACTCGGGCGGGTTGTGGCTGCCCGTGATCTGCATGCCGCCGTCGAGCCCGCGCGCGGACACCGCGTAGTAGAGCGCCGGCGTCGGCACCGTGCCGACGCGATCCACGCTCACGCCGGCCGCGAGCATGCCCTTCTCGGCGGCGGCGGCGAGCCGTTCGCTGCTCGGGCGCACGTCGCGGCCGATCGCAACGCGCGGCCCGGTGTTGCCCGCGGCCTGCGCCTCGCGGCGGATCACGCTCGCGAACGCGCGGCCGACCGCCTCGGCGGTCTCGTCGGTGAGCTCGGTGGCGTGCAGGCCGCGGATGTCGTACTCGCGGAAGATGTGACCGGGAATCATGAGCGCTCCTTCGCCGGCTGCTGCGCTTTCAGCCATGCGTCGATGAACGGATCGATCTGGCCGTCGAGGACGGCGTGCACGTCCGGGATCTTGGTTTCGGTGCGGTGGTCGTTGGCCATCGTGTACGGCTGGAGCACGTACGAGCGGATCTGGCTGCCGAAGTCGATGTCCTTCTTGGGGCCCGCGAGCGCCTCGGTCTTGGCCTTGGCCTCGGCCTCCTTGAGCACGAACAGCCGCGCCATGAGGATCTTCATCGCAGCGTCCTTGTTGCGGTGCTGGCTGCGCTCCGCCTGCGACTGCACCACGAGTCCCGTGGGCAGGTGCGTGATGCGGACCGCGGATTCCGTCTTGTTGACGTGCTGGCCACCCGCGCCGCCGGCGCGCATCGTGTCGATGCGCAGGTCGCCCGGCGCGATGTCCACCTTGATGGTGTCGTCGAGCATGGGCAGCACGGTGATGGACGAGAACGACGTGTGCCGGCGCGCGTTCGCGTCGTAGGGCGAGATGCGCACGAGCCGGTGCACGCCCGATTCGGCCTTGATGTAGCCGTACGCGTACTCGCCGTCGATCTCGAGCGTCGCGTCCTTGATGCCCGCCTCGTCGCCCGCCTGGTAGTCGAGCAGCGTGACCTTGTAGCCACTGCGTTCGGCCCAGCGCTGGTACATGCGCATGAGCATCTCGGCCCAGTCCTGCGACTCGGTGCCGCCGGCGCCGGGATGGATGATCACGATCGCACCGAGCCGGTCGTGCTCGCCCTTGAGCAGGCTGCGCACCTCGAGATCGGCCACGTGCTTCTCGAGCGCGACGATCTCCTGCTCGATCTCGGCCAGCATGCCCTGGTCGTTCTCGGCCTCGGCCATGTCGAGCAGTTCGGCGATGCTCCGGCGTGACGCGTCGCGGGCCGTGAAGTCGTCGATCGCCCGCTTGGCGGACTTCATGCGCGCGACGGTGCGCTGCGCTTCCTCCGGCTTGTCCCAGAAGCCCGGTTCGGCCATGCGGGCTTCGAGGCCCGCGACCTCGGCCGTCAGCGTTTCGAGGTCAAAGATACCTCCGCAACCCGTCCAGGCTCTGCGAGGTGGGTTCGAGGCGCTTGCGCAGTTCGGCGGACGTGAGCATGGCGGGGGTGTTCTCCGGAGGGTCGAGACGGAACGTGCGACCCGGCACCTTACGCGGAACGCGCCGTGGCGGGCAACCGCCGCGGCGGTACCGCCGGGCCGGGGGCCCGCGGGTACCGCCGCGCCTCGCGTGCCGTCAGTCGCGGTCCCCGTCGCGGTCACGCTCGCCGGCCGCTCGGCGCGCACCCGCGAGCGAGTCGCCACGTGCGGGCGCGAGCGCGCCGCGCTCGCCGGCCTCACCGCGCTCGCCCCGCTCGCCGCCTTCGCCGCCCGCGCCGCCTTCACCCTTCTCGCCGCCCTCGCCGAAAGCCGCGAACGTCGCGTCGAGCCCGCGCATGAGCGCCTGCTTCTCCTCCGGCGTCAGCCGGGCTTCCGGATGTGCGAGCAGGTAGTCCGACGGCGGCATCTCGCCCTTGGTGATCGTCTCGCTGGCCTCGCCCGCCGCGTCGGCGACGTCCTCGTTCGCGGGGTCGAAGGCCGTGAAGTCGAGCTTCTCGCGGCCCTCGCGCACGTGCGTCTGGATCCGCCACGAGATCGGGGCGATCGACGAATACCAGGGCCACTTCGTCTCGTTGCTGTGGCAGTCGAAGCAGGCGCGGCGAGCGAGTTCCTGCGTGCGGGGCGAATCCCACTGCACGAGCCGGCCCGCGGGCGGGTTCGTGTGGTCGTGACCGTAGGGCACGAGCTGGATCAGGATCGCGATCGCGACGGGGACGAGCAGCGCGAGGGTGAGCGTGCGGGACGACGGCATGTCGGGCTCCTTCCGGGGGGTCTGTGCAGTGCGAGTCCCGCGAACGGGTTCGCAACCGCGGTCGCCACGCGGCCTCGTGGCGCCTGCACGATCAGCCTCGCCCGCAGGGGTGGTTCCGTCCATCGGGCACATGCCGTATGGTGCCCCCGTAAGTCGTTGTCCGACCGAGGATCCGGCAAATGACTCAGGCCCGTTCCCGCATACCCGCCTTCCCCGCCCGGCGCCGTGTCGCGGTACTGCTGCTCGTGACCGTGCTGCTCGGCGCGTGGGACCTGGTCACGGATTCCCCGCGCGAATCGCGGCCGGCGCACCTCGCGGTCGAACTCGCGCTCGTCCTGCTCGGCTCGACCGCGGCGGTCCTGCTCTGGCGCGGCTGGGGCGAGGCGGAGGCCACGCTCGCCGACACGCGCGCCGCGCTGGCCGAGCACACCGCCGAACGGGACGCCTGGCGCGCCCGCGCGCAGGAGGCGCTGCGCGGGCTCGGCGAAGCGATGGACGCGCAGTTCGGGACGTGGTCGCTGACGCCCGCCGAGCGCGAGACCGCGCTCTTCCTGCTCAAGGGCTACAGCCACAAGGAGGTCGCGCAGCTGACCGGGCGCAGCGAGCGCACCGTGCGCCAGCACGCGGTGGCCGTGTACCGCAAGTCGGGACTGCGCGGCCGCGCCGAGCTCGCCGCCTTCTTCTTCGAGGACATGCTGCTGCCCCCGGGCGCGGGCGCCTAGCTCTCGTCCTCCACGCCGTCCTCGTCCCCGCCGCGCAACGCGCGTTCCGCGGCCTGCGCGCACGTGGCGCCGAGCGGCGTGCCGCTCGAGCGTCCGAGCGCGATCGCGACGCCGTACATCTCGCGGCGGCGCGCTTCCGGCCACTCGTCGACCTGCACCGACGCGAGGTTGAGCGCCGCGTTCGACGCCGCGGCGCGGCCGCCGGCGGAGCCGCTCGTGCGGCCGCGCGCCAGCGCGCGCTCGTACGCGTGCGTGGCTTCGAGCCGGCGCTCGAGCGCGAGCAGGCAGTGGCCCGCGTTGACCTCGGCCATCGCCGCGAGTCCGGCGGTCTCGGCCGACGACGAATCACGCAGCCGCCGCGCCGCCCGCTGGAACACCTCGAGCGCCGCGGGGGTGCGCTCGGCGCGCCGCTCCAGGTGGCCCTGCAGCAGCAGCGCGTCGAGCCCCACGCGCTCGCCGACGTCGGTCTCGGTCGCGAACGCCTCGTCGGCCACCTCGGCCAGCATCTCCCGCGCGCGCACCGAATCGCCGGCGTGCATCACCTGGAACGCGCGGGCGTAGTGCCCCGCCGCCGCGAGCGCGCGGCCCGTGGGCGATTCGAGCGTGCGCGCGAACGTCTCGGCGGTGACCGCGAGATCCGCCGCGTCGTCCCAGCGCTCGAGCGCGCACAGCACGCGGTGCCGCGTGCACGCGGCCTGCGCCGCCAGCTCGCGCACCCATTCCTCGTCGGAGCCGCGACCGGCGTCGAACGCCGCCGCCAGCTGCACGTCCGCTTCCTCGCGCACGCCCGATTCCGCGAGCGACTGCCCGAGCCGCAGCGCGGCCAGCACGGCGAAGCGCACGCCCGACTCGCCGGCCCGCGGCGCCACCGCCACGGCCTCGCGGAAGTGCGCCACCGCTTCCGGCCAGCGGCCCGCGCCCACGGCCATCTCGCCCAGCGCGAGCGCGCCCTGCACCGCGGCGAACGCCGCCTCGGGCAGCGCGCTCGCGGCGCCCAATCGCAGCGCCCGCTCGTAGTGCCGCGCCGCTTCGGCCTCGCCGAAGATCCCGTTCGCCGCCGCGAGGCCGCCCAGCGCCAGCTCCGACTTGGCCGCCGCCATCAGCCCGAGCGGCGTGCCGGAGGGTTCGGCGAGGCGCCCCGCCTGTTCGAGCAGCGCGCGCGCGCGGTCGATCTCGCCGCGGCGCACGAACAGGTGGCCGAGGTTGAACGCCGCGACCGCCGCCGGGTCCCAGCCGCTCGGGTGCCCGGTCCGCTCGCCCAGCACGATCGCCCGCTCCCACGCCACGCGCGCCGCGTCCTCGTCGCCGCCGTCGGTGTCGAGCAGGCCGAGGTTGAACGCCGCCTGCGTCAGCATGCCCAGCAGCAGCGCCGAATCGGTATCGCTGCCGAGATCGAGCGCCTCGAGGTAGCGCTGGCGCGCGCGCGCGACGTTGCCCGACTCCTGGTCGAGGATCGCGAGCCGCGACAGCACGCCCGCGCGCCGCTGGCGCCCGAGTGGATCGCCGACGCGGAACGAGCGTTCGACCGCGCGGCCGAAATGCTCCATCGCCTCGTCGCGGCGGCCCAGCGCGCGCAGCTTCTCGCCCAGGTGGAGCGAGGCTTCCATCACCACGACCTCGCCCTGCGCGCCGGCCAGCTTCTCGCCCGCCGCGATCGCCTCGCGCAGGCGCTCCACGCGCCGCACCGGATCCTCCTCGGCGAGCGCGGCGGTGAGCAACTCGGCGGCGTCGCGCGTGGCGGCGTGCGCGTCGTCGCGACGGCGCGCGACGGCGACGCGCCAGAGCAGCAGGCCGAGCAGCACCGCCGCGACGATCCCGGCGACGATCACGCGCGGCTCCCGAGCGCGGCGGCGTGGCGCGCGCGCACGCGCTCGAGCGCGGCGACGGCGGCGGCCTCGAGCGCGCTCTCGGCGCCCGCGTTCTCGATCACCTCGTCGGCCGCCTCGCGGAACGCCGCCTCCGGGCGCTGCGCGTCGAGCCGCCGGCGCGCATCGGCCTCGGACCAGCCGCGCGCCGCGACGAGCCGGGCGACCTGCGCCGCCTCGGGCGCCACGACCGCGATCACCGCGTCGCACTCGCGCTCGAAGCCCCAGTCGAGCATGAGGGCCGCGTCCACGATCACCGTGCCGCGCCAGCCTTCGGCCACGCGGCGCGCGAACTCGGCGCGCACGCGCTGCACGATGCGCGGGTGCACGAGGCGATTCAGGTGCTCACGCGCGGCCGCATGCGAGAACACCATCGTCGCGACGAGCCGGCGGTTGAGCGTGCCGTCCTCGAGGTAGACCGCGGGGCCGTATTCGGCGAGCAGCGCGGCGCGCACCTCGGGATCGTGGTCGGTGACCTCGTGCCCGAGCCGGTCCGCGTCGATCACCGCGGCGCCGCGGGCGGCGAAGACGCGCGCGACGCTGCTCTTGCCGCTGCCCGCGCGGCCGACCAGCCCCACGAGGAGCAGGCCGTCGTCCACGGGCGCGCGGCGCGGCTTCGACGTCTCGCTCATCCGGTCCTCCGCGCGCCGACGTTCCCGGCCCCCGCGATCGCGCGCCGCAGGGGCCGGAACCGTCTCAGTGCACGTCGAACCAGGTCGCTCCGGTGCCCACCGAGACGGTCAGGGGAACACTCAAATGGTAGCAGCCCTCCATCTCCGCGCGCACGCGTTCCGCGACGGACGCGGCGTCGGCGGCCGGGCATTCCACGATCAGTTCGTCGTGCACCTGCAGGAGCAGCCGCGCGCGCCCCGCACGCGACAGTGCAGAATGCACGCGCAGCATGGCCAGCTTGACCAGGTCGGCGGCCGAACCCTGGATCGGCGTGTTGATCGCAGCCCGTTCGGCCATGGAACGCTCGAGCCCGCCGCCACGCAGCTGCGGCAGCCAGCGCCGGCGGCCGAGCAGCGTCTGCACGAAGCCCTTCTCGCGGGCCTCCTCCAGCGTGCGGTCGAGGTAGCGGCGCACGCCCGCGTAGGCCGAGAAGTAGCCCTCGATGAACGCCTTCGCCTCGGCGAGTTCCAGCCCCATCTGCTGCGCGAGGCTGCGCGCCCCCATGCCGTACATGACGCCGAAGTTCACGATCTTGGCGCGCGCGCGCAGTTCGGGAGGCACGTCACCGTCGAGCTTGAAGACCCGGCGCGCGGTGCTCGCGTGCACGTCCTCGCCGGACGCGAACGCCTCCATCAGGCCCGGGTCCTGCGACAGGTGCGCCATCACGCGCAGCTCGATCTGGGAATAGTCCGCGCCGATCAGCACGTGTCCCGGCGCCGCGACGAACGCGCGTCGGATCGCGCGGCCCTGCAGCGTGCGCATCGGGATGTTCTGCAGGTTGGGATCGAGCGACGCCAGCCGTCCGGTCGCGGCGCCCGTCTGCTCGAACGTCGTGTGCACGCGGCCGTCGGCCGGGTCCACGGCCTGCGGCAGCGCGTCGAGGTACGTGGACTTGAGCTTCGCGAGCGCCCGCCACTCGAGCAGCAGCCGCGGGAACTCGTGCAGCGGGCTCAGCGACTCGAGCACCTCGGAGTCGGTCGAGTAGCCCGTCTTCGTCTTCCGGCCCGCCGGCAGCTTCAGGGTCTCGAACAGCACGCGCGCCAGCTGCGGCCCGCTCGCGAGGTTGATCGGCTCGCCGGCGAGCGCGTGCAGGCGCTGTTCGAGCGCGGCCAGCTCGCCGCCCGAGGCGGCCGACATCTCGGCCAGCACGCCGGGCGCGAGCGCGACGCCCGCGCGTTCCATGGACGCCAGCACCTCGATCAGCGGGTGCTCGAGCGTCGCGTAGAGTGCCCATTGCTCGCGCGACTCGAGCTGCGCGCGCAGCGCCTCCACCAGCGGCCAGCACGCCGCGGCCATGCGCTCGGCCGCCGCGGCGACCGCCGCGACCGGCAGCGCGCCCGGGCCCGTGCGCGCGCGGCCCCGCACCGCCGGCGGCTCGATCGGCTCGAGCGCCACGCCCAGCGCGTCTCGCGCCAGCGCCTCGAGCGTGTGCGTGCGCGCCGGGTCGCAGAGGAACGACGCCACGTGCAGGTCGAACGCCCCGCCCGCGAGCGGCAGCTGGTGCGCGCGGAACGCATGCATGGCCGCCTTGAGGTCGAGCGCGACCTTGCCCGCGCCGGCGTCGGCCAGCATGGGCGACAACCAGTCGCGGACCTGCTTCAGCTCGAAGTTGGGCCCGCCCTCGTGCGCGAGCGGCACGTACGCGGTGGAGCCGTCGCGCGTGCCCAGCGCGAAGCCGACGAGCGCCGCGTGCCGCGGCGGCCCCGGCAGCACGACGGGCACGATCGCGACGCCGTGCAGCGCCCGCGCACGCACCTCGTGCAGCTTGGTCGCGAGCTGCTCCAGCGACGGGCCCGCGTCGGGGCCCGCCTCGATCGCGGCGGTGAAGAGATCGCCCTGCGCCGGCGCCGCGAGCGCGGCCGGCAGCGGCGCCGTGGGCGGTGCGAACGCCGGCCGCCCGAAGCCGGGATCGGCGGGCGCTTCCGCCTGTTCCGCCGCGCGCCCGCGGCGCTCGGCGGGCCGCGCCGCGACGGGCGCTCCGGCCGCCGCGTCCTCGACGCCCTCCTCGCCCGCGATCGCCTCGAGCCGCCGGATCTCCCAGCGCTTCGCGAACGCCTGCAGCGCCTCGCGCCGGATCGGCGCGCGCTTGAGGTCGTCGAGCGAGAGCCCGAGGTCCAGGTCCGCGCGCACGGTGGCCAGTTCGCGCGAGAGCAGCGCGAGCGCGCGGTTCTCCTCCAGCTTCTTGCGCAGCGCCGGCCGGCTCACCTCGGCCAGCCGCTCGTAGAGCGCGTCGAGCGTGCCGAAGGTCTTCATGAGCTCGACCGCGGTCTTCTCGCCCACGCCCGGCACGCCCGGGATGTTGTCGGAGCTGTCGCCCATCAGCGCGAGCACGTCGCGGATGCCTTCGGGGCCCACGCCCCACTTGGCGCGCACCGCGTCGGCATCCATGCGAGCCCACTCGTCGCCGCGCCCCTGTGGCGCGAGCACGGTCACGCGGTCGTTCACGACCTGCAGCATGTCCTTGTCGCCGGTGACGAGCACCACCTCGAGCCCGGCCTCGCCGCCGAGCCGCGCGAGCGTCGCCATCACGTCGTCGGCTTCCATGCCCGGCTTCTCGATCACGGGCAGGCCGAGGCACTGCGAGAGCTCCTCGATCGGCGAGAGCTGCGAGGCCAGGTCCTCGGGCATCGGCGGCCGGTGGGCCTTGTAGTCCGGGTACATCTCGTGGCGGAACGTCGGACCGGGGCCGTCCCACGCGAGCGCCCAGAGGTCGGGCTTCTGCTCGCGACGGAACTTCATCGCCATGTTGCCGAAGCCGAAGATCGCCGAGGTGTTCTCACGACGGCTGTTGATCAGCGGCCGGCCGATGAACGCGTAGTACGCGCGGTACGCCAGGCCGAGCGCGTCGAGCACCACGAGACGAGGCATGCGTCCTTCGCGCGCGTCCATCAGACGAAGTCCGCGTCGCCGTAGGTGAGCGTCCAGTTGTGCGGATTCGCGAGGCGCTGGTCCAGGTCGTCGGCCGCGAGCGAGCGGCCCACGAACACGTTCTCGAACGCCGTGCGCCGCTCGAATCCCGCGAACACCTCGGCGAAGTAGCCGGCGTCGTGGCCGAAGAACTGCAGCGCCCGCGCCCGGGCCCCGAGCGCGCGGCGTGCGATCTCGAGTACGAGCCGCCGCCCCACCGGCACCGAGCGCCCGCGCACGAGCAGCTCGCAGATCATCACGGCGTCGTCCTTCTCCACCGTGACCGCGAGCGCCGCGGTGCCGTCCTCGCCCGCGAGCGATTCGAAGCGGAACCGGTGGTCGGGATTGCGGACGTAGCGCCAGTCGAGGTAGCGCGCGTCCTTCCAGAGCGAGATCACTTCCTGCGAGCGGATCGCGTTCCAGAGCGCGTCCGTGTCCGCGGGCAGTGCCGCGTCCGAACGGAACGCGAGCGCGCCCACCGGGCCGTGCGCGAGCCCGCCCAGCTGTGCGGCGAGCGACGCACCGCGCGCGATCCGCGAGGGCAGCCCCGCCAGTGCGGCGAGCGGGCCCAGCTCGAGCTTGCGCTCGATCGCGCGGCCCAGGTCGAGCCGCAGCGTCCAGAGCTCCGGGAACAGGATCCGGTTCCAGCCGAGCGAACGCACGAAGCCCGGGTACGAGGACACGTTGGGGAACGCGACCACCGCGCGCCCGCCCTGCGCGTGCAGCCGCTCGATCGAGTCCTTGCCCGCGACCTCGAAGATGCCCTGCCCCCAGTGCGACGGCCGCACCACGAGATCGAGCGAGTGCCCCGCGAGCACCTGGCGGCCGAGCACGTTCAGCGGGAACGGCATCAGGACGTGGTTGCCGACGAGGTGTTGGTCCGCCGTCCGCCACGCGAGCGTGATGAACGGGCCGCCGTACGGGTTCGTGCCGAACTTCCACCGCCAGTGCTCGATCGAGCGCGAGCGGCCGAACTCGGTGTTGAACATCTCGAGGATCTTCGCCTCGTCGCCCGGCGCGTACGGGGCGATCGCCCAGTCGCGCGGGGCGCGCGTCGTGTCGCTCATGAGCCGGCCACCGGTTCGTCCGCGACGCGCCGGAAATCGGCCGCGGAGGTTTCGAGAAACGCTTCGGCGAGGCCGCCGCGGCCCGCGAGCGCGATCGCGTGCCAGTGGTTCCGGTCCTCGCAGAAGTGGACGAAGTCGTCGACCTTCATCGCCGTCGGGTAGAGCCGCAGCAGACGCTCGAGCTCGGCGCCGCGCGTGGTGACGTCGCACCACGTGTTCGCCGGCACCAGCCCCCACACCTCGTACTGCAGCACGCGCGCCGGCGAGGCGTCGTCGAGCGCACGCGCGAGGATGCGGTTCAGGGTGCCGTGGTCGGGATGAATGTCCGCGACGAACGGAGTGAACACCAGGGCCGGCCGGACGCGCGCGAGCAGCTCGCGCATGCGTGTGACGCAGCCGTCGGTCGCGCGGAAGTGGCCGTTGTCCTCGCGCCAGAACTCCACGTGCGAAAAGCCCGCCGCCCGCGCGACCGCCGCCGCCTCGTCGAGCCGGATGCGGCGCCGGTCGGCGTCGGAGGCGTCACGCAGCGCCGCGCCCTCGCTGCCGTCGGTCGCCTGCAGCGCCGTCACGCGCGCTCCCGCGGCCACGAGGCGCGAGAGCGTGCCGCCCGCGCCGATCACCTCGTCGTCCGGATGCGGCGCGAGCACGAGCACGTCGCGGCCCGCGAACGCCGCCGGGTCGAGCTCGCGCGGCGCGCCGAGCGGGATCGCCGGATGCGCGCGCACCCACGCGTCGCGATGCGCGAGGAACGCGGGATTCGCGGCCTCGTAGCGCGCGCGGTGTGCCGCAGCGTCCGGCCACGGCCGCTCGGGGTGTTCGCCGAAGCGGCTCGCCGTCGCGCGCGCCGAGACCACGTACTCGCGCACGGCCGGCGCCGCGCCTGCCGGCGCCGGATCGCAGGTCACGTCCGCGAATCCGAGCGGCGGCAGCAGCGCGAGGAACTGCGCGATCCGGTAGCGCCGCCCCGAAAAGCCGAACGCCGGCGCCGGCCGTCCCGCGAGCTTCGCGGCGCGCCGGCGGGCCGCGACCAGCGCCCGTCCCGCGAAGAACGCCCAGTCCGAGGGCGAGACGAGGCTCGTCAGGTTGGGCACGGTCGCCACGAGCACGCCCCCCGGCGCGAGCACGCGTTCGAGCTCCTGCAGCAGCCAGCGGTCCCATTCGTGGCGCCCGAACACGCCAGCCACGACGGCGAGCTGAACGTGGGCGTCCGGGAGGTCGAGCGGCTCGGGCGACGTGCGTGCGAGCACGTCCCAGCCGCGCGCGCGCAGGGCGGGCGCGAGGGCGGAATCCCCCAGGACGAGCGCACGTCCTCCCGGGGGCACCGGGATCCCGGCGATCCGTCGCTCCACTCCCGCATGCGCCATCGCGTTCCTCCACCCGGCCGCGATCGCGCGGCCCCGCCGGACGGCCCCGCCGCCAGCGGCGCGGGGCGAGCCACCGTCACGCTAGCACAGCGCGCGCGCGGGCGACCATCGGCCCGGTTGTGCCGAGGGTTCTGCACGCGCTACGCTTGAGGGTGAATTCGGGCAGGCCGCTGTCCCGGTCTCCCGAACGGACGCTTCACTCCGTGGCATCCGCACCGCGTTCGTGGAGGACAGCATGCGCAAGTGGTACTCGCTCCTCGTGCTCGCGGGTCTGCTCATTCCCCCGACCGTCCACGCCGACCCGATTCCGCAACAGATCGGCTCCATCTATTGTGGCTTCAAGGTGCGGCCGGGCCAGATCGCACAGGCCCCCGGCGGCACGATCTACGTCCCGCTCCAGGACCTCGGCCAGGTCGTCACCCTGGACGAACTCGGGAACTTCGGCCCGATCGCGATCGCCGGGCTCGACCAGCCGACCGGTGTGGCGCTCGACGACTCGCTCAATCTCTACGTCGCCGAGCAGCACGCGCACCTGGTCCGCAAGTACGACCGGTTCATGCACCCCGTCGCGACGTGGGGCGGCTACGGCTCCGGCCCGGGCGAACTCCTGTTGCCCACGAACCTCGCGTTCTCGAGTGACTACTCGAAGCTGTACGTCACCGAACTCTGGGGCGGGCGCGTGTCGATCTTCGATCGCAATGGCGCGTTCCTGTCCAGCTTCGGCACGCAGGGCTCGGGCGCGGGGCAGCTCGACTACCCGTTCGGCATCGTGGTCGAGCCCGCGACGGGCGAAGTGCTGGTTGCGAACGAGATGAACAACCGCGTCGACCGCTTCTCCGCGACCGGCAACTTCCTCTCGTCGTTCGGTTCGCTCGGCACCGCTCTCGGGCAGTTCCACTTCCCCGTCGGCCTCGGCCGCGACCCGGTCTCCGGCGATCTCTACGTGACCGACCAGCTCAACAACCGCATCGAGAAGTTCCGCGCCAACGGCACGCCCGTGCTGCAGTGGGGTACCGCGGCCACGTTCTACAACCCGTGGGGCGTCGCGGTGACCCAGATGGGCAACATCTGGGTGAGCGACACCTACCACTACAGCATCCAGATCTTCAGCCCGAGCGCCCCGACGCCGACCGCGAACACGACATGGGGAGCGCTCAAGGCACGGTACCGGTAGGTCGCACCGCCGCGAGAACACGAACGCCCGCGGACCATCCGGTCCGCGGGCGTCGTCCATTCGGGAGGTGCAGTCAGCCGACGCGGCGGATCGCCACCAGGCGGTTGTGGTGTTCGTCGCGGCCGGCGCCCAGCGCGAGCAGCGTGCGGTCGAGCGCGAGCAGCAGTCCCGGGGCTCGGTTGAGGAACCGCCAGAAGCCGAGGTGGATGTTGAGCAGCACGTGCGTCGGGCGCAGCTCGCTCCACTCGAAACGCAGGCCCGTCGCCTCGAGCGCGGCCCGGTAGCGCGCGAGCGCGCGCATCTTGTTGTGCGACTGCAGGCCGGGCGTGTCGGCGAACGTGTCGGTGACGAGCAGGACGCCACCGGGCTTGAGCGCGCGGCCGAGCCGCTGGACCGCGGCCTCCCAGCGAGCGTCGTCGGTGATGTGGTACAGCACGTCGAACACGTTGACGACGTCGTAGCTCCCCGGCACGTCGTCGCCGCCGACGTCGGCGCGCAGGAAGTTCGCCTGCGGCCAGCGTTCGCGCAGGCGCTGCACGCTGGCCTCGGCGATGTCGACGCCGGTGTAGCGCGCGCCGCGGCTCACGTAGTAGTTCGTCCAGAAGCCGCTGCCGCAGCCCACGTCGAGCACGTCCTTGCCGCGCGGGTCGATGCCCGCTTCGGCGAGCGTGCGGTCGAGCACCTCGCGGCGCAATACGTAGCAGGCGTCGTTGTACGCCGCGCTCATGCTCGTCTCGCCCGTGCCGCGCAGGTCGAACTGCTCGCTCAGGCGCTGCTCCCAGAACTCCCGCGGCCGGTACGTCACGCGTCCTCCCGGTAGAGCCGGTGCCGCACGACGTAGCGCGCGACCGGGTCGGGCACCAGATAGCGCAGGCTGCGCCCGGCGCGGGCACGCGTGCGGACCTCGCGCGACGACACGTCGAGCGCGGCGTTGTGCAGCCAGTGCACGCCGCGGCCGCCGCGCGCCCACGCCCCGGCCTTCGGCCGGCGCGTCCCGGGGCGGACCGCCACCGCGATCTCGGCGAGCGCAGCGATCGCACGCGGCTCGCGCCACGCGCCGAGCGTCGCGAACATGTCGGCGCCCACGAGCAGCACGAGCTTCGTGCGGGGCCACTTCGCCGCGAGCGTCCGCAGCGTGTCGGCGGTGTACGACGGGCCGTCGCGGCGCAGTTCGAGGTCGCTCACGGCGAAGCCGCGGTGACCGCGCACCGCGAGCCGCGTCATCGCCAGCCGTGCCGCGGCCGGCGTCCGTGCGCCGCGCTTGTGTGGCGGCGTGCCCGCGGGCACGAACAGCACGTGGTCCAGCGCCAGCTCCTCGCGCGCGCACTCGGCGAGCGCGAGATGGCCGACGTGCGGCGGGTCGAACGTCCCGCCGAACACGCCGAGGCGCCGGGGCGCGGCCCGTCCGCTCACGAGCCGAACGGGTTCGACGAGTTGCCCGGCGTCACGCTCTGCGGCGTGGGCTGGGCCTGCTCGACGCTGCGGTGGCGGAGGTGCTTCGTGTCCCCCGCCGCCGGCCACTTCTCCACCTTCGCGCGCATCTCCGACGCGCGCAGCCCGAGTTCGTGCCCCTCGAAGCGCTTCTGCAAGTCGCCGAGGATCACGAGCGCCGTGTCCTTGCGCCCGAGGCGCGCGTCCGCGACCGCGAGGCCGATCAGCGCATCCCCCAGCACCGGCGTGTCGGAGTAGTCCGTGATGATGCTGCGGAAGTAGATGAGCGCGGGCTCGTACAGGTTCTGCTTCACGTACAGGTCGCCGTTGCGCCAGAGCTTGCGCGCCAGCTTCGCGCGGCACTCGGCCACGCGCGCCTGCGCGCGGTCGGCCCATTCGGTGCCGGGAACGTCGGCGACGATCCGCTGCCACTGCGACATCGCCTTGAGCGTGTATTCCTGGTCGAAGTCGGGACCGCGCGACTGGCCGAGCATCGCTTCGCCGAGGTGGTACGCGGCGGCGACGGCGCTGTCGCTCTCGGGGTAGTCGCGCGTCACGCGCTCGAACTGCGTCTGCGCGTTCACCCAGTCCTTCTGCGACAGGTACGCGAGCCCCAGCAGGTACACGGCCTGGTCGATGTCGGCGCTGCCACCACTGGTCGTGGTGTAGGCACTCAACACCTCCACCACCACGGCGTTCTCGCCCTGGTCGTGCAGCCGGCGCGCGACCGTGAGCCGGTCGGCGTCGTTGCGGATCTGCGGCACGATCGACGCGCCACAGCCTGCGGCCAGCACGGCGAGCACGAGCCCCGCGAGAGCGGCCCGGAGAGACGGATTCAAGAAACCTCCTGACGGGGAGCGACGGGAAGAGACCGTCACGGCTTGTTCTGGAAGAAGAGCGCGATCAGGCCGCCGACGATCGCGAGCACGATCACCGGCTCGGCGAGCTTGTCGATGCTGCGGCCGGGCACGTCGTCCTTGAGGTCGGTGTAGCGCGCGTCCTCGACCACCGACTGCTTGTTGCGCGGGAAGCGGTCGACGAACGAGTAGCCGACGTCACCGGACCACAGGACGCGCGAGGTCGTGGGGTCGCGCATCACGAGGTTGCCCTGCACCAGCGCCTGGCGCTCGATCTTGACGCGGCCCGGCAGCCAGCCGACCAGCCGCACGTACGACACCTTGGCCGAGCCCAGGGTGTACTCGAGCAGCGGATCGCCGGGGCGCGCGTACAGCAGCGACACGCTGTCGTCGGGCACCGGCGTGTGGCGCACGGTGACCTGGACGCCGCGGGCGGTGAGCGCCGCGAGCAGGCTGCGTTCGGCGACGAAGTCGAGCGGGTGTGCGCGCGCCGGCGACAGCACCACGTGCTGGCCGCTCTCGAGCGGCGCGGAGGCCAGCGCGCGCGGCGCCGCGGAATCCGCGACGAACGCGACCAGCTGGAGGTTCGTGTAGGGCACGCGCTGGCCCCGCGAGCTCACCACGGGCTCGAGGTAGGCGTTCCCGACGTAGAGCGCGGTGTCGGCCGGGACCTTGGGGCCGCTGGCGTAGCGGAACTTGCCGGCGTGTGCCGCCGAAGCCAGGAACGCGACGGCCAGCAGCGCGAGCGGCAATCCGCCCATACGTGCACGCATCCGATGGATCCTCATTCAGCTCAGGACGTGAAGCGCGGGATCGGACGGCCGTTCCACGCGCGCGAACAGGTCGTAGGCGGACGCACCGACGATGCGCGCCGGCACGACCTCCCCCGGAACCAGGTCTTCCCCTTCGACGACGACGCCACCATCCACCTCCCACGCCGAGCCCGGCGTCCGCGCCGCCCACAGCCCCTCGCGCCCGCCGGCGGGCCCGTCGACCATCACCGGCACGACATCGCCGATGCGGCGGGCGAGCCGTTCGCGGGAGAGCTGCTGCTGGCGCGCGAGCAACCGCGCGCGCCGCGACCGGCGGGTATTCAGCGCCACCCGCGGGGTCATGGCGTGCGACGGCGTCTCGGGCTCACGCTCGTAGGCGAAGACGACCACGTTGTCGAAAGGTTCCTCCTCCACGTAGCGAACGAGCGTCTCGAACTCCTCCTCGGTTTCTCCCGGGAAACCTACGATGAAGTTGGTGCGGAACGCCACACTGGGGATGCCGTCCTTGATCCGGCGCACCAGCGCGCGCGTGTCGCGTTCGGTCATCGCGCGGCCCATGCGGCGCAGGACCTCCTGCGCGATGTGCTGCAGCGGCATGTCCACGTAGGGCACGATGCGGCGCGCCCCGGCCCACGTTTCGATCAGCCGGTCGCTCCAGAGCCGCGGATACGTGTACTGGACGCGGATCCACTCGAGACCCTCGACCGAGTCGAGCGCCCGAAGCAGGTCCGCGAGCTGCGGCGTGCCGGGCAGGTCGGTGCCCCAGCCGGTCGTGTCCTGGCCGATCAGGTTCAGCTCGCGCACGCCCAGCTTCGCGAGCTGCTCCGCCTCCTCGACGAGCGACTCGAGCGTGCGGCTATTCTGGTCGCCGCGCAGGCGCGGGATGATGCAGAAGGTGCAGCGGTGATCGCAGCCTTCGCTGATCTTGAGGTAGGCGATGTGCCGCGGCGTGCTGAGCGCGCGCGGCGCCAGGTCCGCGATCGCGCCGCCGGGATCGTCCGTGCGCGCGACCCGCTCGGCCGCGCCGTCGAGCGCGTGCCGGACCGCGGCGCCGATGTCCTGCCAGTGCCCGGTGCCGAGCACCGCGTCGACCTCGGGGAAGCGCTCGAGCAGCGCCGCGCCCTCGCGCTGCGCGAGGCAGCCGGTGACGACGAGCGCGCGCAGCCGGCCGCGCGCCTTGAGGCTCGCCACCTGCTCGATCGCGTCGCTCGACTCGCGCACCGCGCTCTGCAGGAACGCGCACGTGTTCACGACCGCGACGTCGGCCTCGCCCGGGTCGGCCACCGTGCGGTAGCCCTCGCGCACGAGCGCGCCGAGCATGTGCTCGGAGTCGACCTGGTTCTTCGGGCAGCCGAGCGTCACGAACGCGAGCGTCGGCGTGGAGGACGAGCGGCGCTTCGACGTCACTCGAATCCCCGCTGCTGGAGCCAGTTCTGGTCCACGAGCACGTCCCGCGCCTTGCTGCCGTTGAACGGGCCCACGACGCCGAGCTGCTCGAGCTGGTCCATGAGCCGGCCGGCGCGCGAGTAGCCCACCTTGAGCCGGCGCTGGAGCAGCGAGGTGGAACCCTGGTTGTGCATCACCACGAGCTTCGCGGCCTCGGGGATCAACTCGTCGTCCATGAACGAGTCCTCCGCCTCCTCCTCGTCGGTCTCGGGAATGTTGACGTCGGTGGCGAGTGGCGGCGGCGCCGGCGCGGCGGCCGCGGCGGCCTTGGCGCGCCAGAAGTCGACGACGCGCGTCGTCTCGGCCTCGGACACGAAGCAGCCGTGGACGCGGTACGGATCCGCCTTGCCCATCGGCAGGAAGAGCATGTCGCCCATGCCGAGCAGGTTCTCGGCGCCGTTCATGTCGAGCACCGTGCGCGAGTCGGTCTTGGACGCGACGCGGAAGGCGATCCGCGAGGGGAAGTTCGCCTTGATGACGCCGGTGATGACGTCGACCGACGGCCGCTGGGTCGCGAGCACGAGATGGATGCCGACGGCGCGCGCCATCTGCGCGAGCCGCGCGATCGGCTCCTCGATCTCGGCGGGCGCGGTGAGCATGAGGTCGGCGAGCTCGTCGACGATCACGACCACGTAGCCGAGCCGCTCCGGCGGCTTCGCCTCGCCCTCGGGCACCGGCACCTTCCCCTCGGCGATGCGCTCGTTGTACGTGTTGATGTTCCGCGCGCCACAGCTCGCGAGCAGCTTGTAGCGCTTCTCCATCTCGCCCACCGCCCAGCGCAGGGCGCGCGAGGCCTTCTTGGGCTCGGTCACGACCGGCATCACCAGGTGCGGGATGCCGTTGAACATGGAGAGCTCCACCATCTTCGGGTCGATCATCACCATCTGCAGGGCCGTGGGGTCGTGCTGGAAGAGCAGACCGGTGATCACCGTGTTCAGGCAGACGCTTTTTCCCGCGCCGGTCGAACCCGCGATCAGGACGTGGGGCATCTTGGTGAGGTCGGCGATGAACGAGTTGCCGTTCACGTCCACGCCGAGCGGCACCTTGAGCGAGGCGCCGTTCTTGACGTAGGCATCGGACGACAGCACCTCCCGGAGATACACCGTACGGCGGCGCGGGTTCGGGATCTCGACGCCGACCGTGCCGCGGCCGGGCAGCGGGGCGATCACGCGGATCCGGCTCGCGCGCAGGGCCAGCGCCAGGTCGTCCTCGAGCGCCACGATCTGGTTCATCTTGACGCCCGCCGCCGGCTCGACCTCGAACATGGTCACGACCGGCCCGGGGTGGATCTCGGTGACGCGGCCCTCGATGTCGAACTCGCCCAGCTTGGTGACGAGCAGGTTGGCCTGCGCGGTCAGGTCCGCCGTGGTGACGAGGTCCTCGGGCTGGCCCGGCAGCTCGAGCAGCGAGAGCGGCGGCAGCGCCTCGGTCGGCACGGGGCCCGTGGGCCGCGGCGGCTCGAGCGACTTCACCTTGGGCGGCGCCTGTTTCTTGATGACCGGCGGCGGCACCGTACGCACCGGCGCGTCGTCGCCCTCGTCCTCGTCGGGGTCGGCTTCGGCGACGGCGACGCTGCTGGCGATGCGCGGCGCGGGCGCGGCCTCGGCGGCCGCGGCCGACGCGCCATTGGCGGCGACCGGCACGGGCACGGGCTTCTCCGGCTTCTCCTTCTTCTTCTTGCCGTCGGCCTTCGCGGCCTTCGCCGCCTGCTTCGCGGCCTCGGCGCGACGCTCCTGCCATGCGCCCCACGCCCCGGCGACACCGCCGGCGACGCCCTTCGCGGGCCGCAGCACGAGTCCGTGCGCGAGGTGGGCGATCCAGTGGAAGCCGAGTTCGCTCGCGGCGAGGGCGGTCACGAACAGCAGAGCGCCGGCGACGATCCACGAGCCGACCGCGCCGAGTGCGGCGTGCAGCGCCATGCCGCCCGCGAGGCCCCAGCCGCCGGCCCACGTCCAGCGGTCGAGGCCGCCGAGACCGAAGAGCGTGCAGATCTCGAACACCATCAGGCTGCCGAGCGCCGTCACCACGACGAGCGGCCAGGCGGCGTTCGAGCGCAGGCGGTTCCACCCCCACGCGAACGCCAGGAGCGGCACGCCGAACGCCGCGGCGCGCCCGAGCGCCCAGACGAGTCCGTAGGCGAGCAGCGCCCCGACCGGCCCGCAGGCGTTGGGCGTGTCCCAGGGCGCCTGTTCGGGTGCCGGGAGCCGGAACGTCGCGACGCTGGCCGCCGCGAGCACCGCGAGGGCACCCAGCAGGACGGCGAGGATCTGTTGCTGTCGTCGACCGGAGATCTTAGAAGCCACTGGAACTCGCGAGCGCAATCCCGTAGCAGGTCATTGGCTTGGACCCCGCCGCGCGGCGGCCCCATCCACGGCGCCGGGGCCCGGGAGCGGCCCCCGCCGCGCGCCTCGCCTCCCTGGCGGACGCGGGAGCATTGTGCACGAGCCGCCCCCCCGGGGCAATAACGCCATGCGGGCCGGTTCGGGCTCCCTTCCGGGGGTTTCGGCAGGCTTTTCGCGGCCCGGACGCCGCCGTCCGCGGGCTTGGTATGCTCGCTCCGCGGGAGAGGCCGCGAGACACTCCCCACCCTCGCACGCGCGCGAGCGCGACGGCCCTCCGGATCCCTCACGCCCTCCGGCGCGGAGACGCGCATGTCGAAGGCCGAGCGCCCGGCCCCCGCGGGGCCCCGTGCGTGGGAGTTGCTCGCCGCTACCGGCGTCATGCTCGCCGGCGTCGCGGCCATGGTCCGCGACTCGCTGCGCACGCCGGCCGACTTCGCCGAGATCTGCGTCACGCGCATGAGCGACCCGCCCCTGCCGCAGGTGCTCGCGATCGTGCGCGACGACATCCATCCGCCGCTCACGTTCCTGCTGCGGCACGCGTGGTCCGGCTGCTTCGGCGACGGCGACGGCGTGCAGCGTGCGCTCTCGATCCTCGTCGCCGCGTGGGTGCCCGTGTTCGTCTGGCGCTCGGGGCAGCGGCTCTTCGGCACTGGCGTCGGCCTGCTCGCCGCGGCGCTGACCGCGCTCCATCCGGCGCTGGTGCCGTTCGGGCAGGCCGTCGACGTGTGGCCGTTCGAGTGGCTCTGCACGTACGCCGCGCTCCACTTCGCGCTCGCGTGGTTCGAGCGCCGCCGGACGCGCGACGCCGCCGGCTGGATCGCGGTGGCGGCGCTCACCAGCTACACGTCGTACGTCGCGACCGCGATGGTGATCGCGATCGCCGCCGCGACCGCGTTGCGGCTCCGCGGCGACCGCGCGGGGCTGCGGACATGGCTCGCGCTGCAGCTCGTGCCGATCGCCGCCGCTCTGCCGCAGCTCGCGACCTTCCGCCACCAGTTCGCGCGCGAGGGCTCGGCGCGGTTCTTCCACTTCCCCACACCGGCGCAGCTCGAGCACCTGATCCGCATCACCGGCTACCACACGTTCCGCGGCGCGCTGGTCGGCGGCCTGCTGGCGGCGTTCGCGCTCGTCCGCACCCGTTCGCGCCGGCGCGTCGCGCTGGTGCTCTCGCTCGCGGCCGTGCCGCTCGTGCTCAAGCGCGTGTGGGTCGTGATCCTGCCGCCCGATGCGTTCGTGGTGATCCCGCTGCTGCTGATGGCCGCGGCCGCCGGCTTTGCGCAGCTGCCCTGGCGCGCCGTGCGGTGGGCGGGCGGCACGGTCGCGCTCGTGCTCGCGCTGGTCGCGGCGTGGCGTGCCGCGCCGTCGGACGAAGTGCGGGGCGCCGCGGGCGCGCTCGAGCGCGTCCGCGAGGCGGCCCGGCCCGGCGACGTGGTCGTGCACGCCGAGTCGCACACGCTGCTCTTCTTCCTGCACCACGCGCCGGAACTGCGGAGCCGGCTGCTGCTGCGCGACGGCGAGCGCGTGCACTACGCCGAGGGCGGGCTCGTGATCCCGGACTCGGTGCTGTGGCGCGCCCGCGACTTCGACGCCGCGGCCGCCGCGGGCACGCGGCTCTGGTGCGTCGACGCCGATCGCGCCGCGGTGCGCAGCGGCGTCGCATCGCGTGCCGGCGCGTGGGCGGTCGCGCGCTTCCACGCCGCCGCGCCCACCGCGCTCTGGCGCCGCGCACCGGTGGAGCTGCGCGTGGTGACGCCTTCGCCCTAACGCTCCAGCGCGCCCCACGCGCGGGCGCGTGCACCGGGCGGCACGGACGTGGCGGTCGCGACGAGCGCGTCGAACGCCGGATCGCCGCGCAACGCCTCGAAGTTGGGATCGCGGGCGAGCGCCGGCTCCACCTCGCCGCGGGACGCCGCGGCACGCAGCATCGCGATCGCACCCGAGCGGGCACCCGCGCGCGCGTAGAGCACGGCCTGCACGTACGCCCCGGAGCGCTCCGCCGTCGCCGCACCCGGCGCGATCGCCGGCGGCCGCGATCCCGGCCGCATCGCGACGACCGACGCGACGGCGCCGCGCAGCGCGCACGCGTCCGGCTCGCCGAGCGCGCACGCGCGGGCGAGCGCGTCGGCGGCATCGGCCCAGTGCGCGAGCCGCATCTGCGCCCACGCGGCGCGCAGCGCCGGTGCGGGATCGTCGGGACGCAGCTCGCGCAGGCGCTGCGCGCAGAGTTCGGCTTCCTCCCAGCGCCCGAGCGCCGCGAGCGCGCGCCACTGGTCGAGCCGCACGGCGAACTCGTCGCGCGACACCGCGGCTGCGCGCGCGTAGGCCGCCGCGGTCTCGTCGGCCCGGCCGCGACGCAGTTCCGCATGCGCGAGCTGGAGCCAGTAGTCGGCGAGCGTGGGATTGAGCGCGAGCGCGCGGTGCAGGCGATCCACGGCCTCGGAATCGCGGCCAGCCGCCGAGTACCAGCGCGCCTGCGTCGAGAGCGCGAGGTCGCTCGCCGGATCCAGCGCCATGGCGCGCGAGGCGTCGTCGAGCGCCCCCGCGACGTCGTGCAGCACCGCGCCGCGCAGGTCGGCGCGCAGCGTGTAGACGGACGCGCGCGCCGCCGGCGTCAGGTCGCGCCGGCCGAGCACGCGGCCGAGCGCGGCCGCGCGGCGCTCCGCGGGCTCGGGGCCCGCGATGGCGCGCGCCACCGGCGCCCACGGCGTGCGCGGGTCGATCCGCTCGAGCGTGTCCGCCTGCGCCGTGATCTCGCGCGTCACGTCCGCGCGGGCGCCGGGCGCACGCGCGGCGGCGAGCAGCGCGGCGAGCCGCAGTGCGCGCGCGTCGGGCTCGCCCGGGAACGCGGCGACCAGGCGCTGCGTGGACTCGAGCCCCAGCGGCACGTCCCAGCGGCGCAGCGCCCCGAGCGCCTCGATCCACACCGGCGAGCCCGCGAGCGCGGGCGAACCCGTCGCGAGCATCACCGACTCGTAGCGATGCGGCGGCGGCGTCCCCAGCTGGTCGGCCACGTCGAGCGCGAGCAGCGCCGCGAGCCGCGGCAGGTCCTCGGGCGCGCCGCGGCGCATCGCGGCGCCGAGCACGCGCCGCTCGCCGGCGTCGACGATCTGCAGCTCGGCGCGCAGCGAATCGCCCTCGCGCTCCACCACGCCGGTCACCAGACGGCCCGCACCCGCCTCGACGGCGACGCGCGCCTGCGCACGCGATCCCGGCGCCGGCAGTTCCGCCTCGGGCGGCACCGGCACGACGCGCAGCTCGCGCGACTGCGCCAGCCCGGCGGCCAGCGCCTCCGCGAACGCGCGACCCGCGAATGCCGAGCCCTCGACGCTGCCGCGGACCTCGAACGGCAGGACCATCACGGTGCGCGCGCGGCCGGCGAACACGTGCGTCCCGGGCCCCCAGTACCGCCACGCGAGCACCACCGCCGCGAGCAGCACGAGCGCGAGGACCACGCGGCGCGCGGGATGCGTGAGTGGCGCCGCCGGCGGCGCCACGGCGGGCGCGGGCCGCGGCGACGGTGCGCTGCCCGCGCGCACCGCCTCGAGTGCGGCGGCGATCTCGGCCGCGTCCGCGGGGCGCACCGCCGGATCGCGCGCGAGGCAGCGGCGGATCACGTCGCGCAGCCCCTCGCCCACGTGCGCCGGCAGCGGCGCGGGTTCGCCGTGCAGGATCGCGGTCACCACGACGCCGACGGTGTCGCCCGCGAACGCGGGCCGGCCCGACGCCATCTGGTGGAGCAGCGCGCCGAGCGCCCAGAGATCGCTCGCCGGCGTCGCGCGCCCGCCCATGAGGACCTCGGGTGCGAGGTACTGCGGCGTGCCCGCGACCACACCCGTGGTCGTGGCGCCCGCGGCGCCGCCGCCCGCCGGCAGCGCACGCGCGAGCCCGAAGTCGAGCAGCTTGACGGTGCCTTCGGGCGTGATCATGACGTTCGCGGGCTTCAAGTCCCGGTGCACGACGCCGCGCGCGTGCGCGTGCGCGAGCGCGCGCGCGATCGCGGCGCCGTCGCGCGCGACGACTTCGTCGGACCAGCCCGCGGGCGGCAGCAGTGCCTCCAGCGTGGCGCCCTCGATCCGTTCCATGGCGACGTAGACCACGTCGCCCGTCACGCCCACTTCGTGCACGACGCACACGTTCGGGTGCGCGAGCTTCGAGGCCGTGCGCGCTTCGCGCACGAGCGCGTCGCGCGCGTCGGGATCGGCCGCCAGCTCCGCCGGCAGGCGCTTGATCGCGACCTCGCGTTCGAGCGTCGTGTCGAACGCGCGCCAGACCTCGCCCATGCCGCCGGCGCCGATGCGCTCGATCAGGCGGTAGTGCGCGAGCGTATCGCCCGCGCGCGCGGCGCCGTCAGCCGCCGAGGCCATGCTCGCGCAGCTTCTTGTAGAGCGCGGACTCGCTGATGCGCAGCTTGTCCGCGAGCGCCGCACGCGTCAGGTCCGGGTAGCGGCGCAGCGCCTCGCCGAGCCAGGCCTTCTCCGCCTCCTCGAGCAGCGACGGCAGGCCGCGCTCGAGATCCATGCCCGCGGAGGCCGCGGATGCGTCGTCGGTGCGCACCGTGGCGCCGAGCAGTCGCGCCACCGTGCCGGGCCCCACCGGCCCGCGCTCGCCCTCGGCCGTGAGGCGCGCGGCGAGCTGCTCGACGTGCCGCACGTTGCCCGGCCACGCGAACGGCAGCTCGCGCAGGTACTGCTCGGCCGCCGGCGCGAGTTCGACCCAGCGTCCGGCCTCGCTCAGGTCGAGGCAGTGGCGCAGCAGCAGCGGGATGTCGTCCGTGCGCTCGCGCAGCGGCGGCGTGCGCACGGGCAGGAAGTTGAGCCGTTCGTAGAGGTCGCGCCGGAAGCGGCCCGCGCGGATTTCCTGCTCGAGGTCGCGGTTGCTCGCCGCGACGATGCGGGCATTGGACCGCAGCTCGGCCGTGTCGCCGACGCGCTCGTACGTGCGCTCCTGCAGCAGGCGCAGCAGCTTGGGCTGCAGCTCGAGCGGCAGCTCGGCGATCTCGTCGAGGAACAGCGTGCCGTTCTCGGCCGCCTGCACCTTGCCCGCGCGGTCGGACTGCGCGCCGGTGAACGCGCCACGCTTGTGCCCGAACAGTTCCGCCTCGACCATGCCGCGCTCGAGCGAGGGACAGAAGAGCGTCACGAACGGTCCCGACGCGCGCGGTCCCGCCGAGTGCAGCACGCGCGCGACGAGGCTCTTGCCGGTGCCGGTCTCGCCCTCGATCAGCACCGGGAAGTCGGTCGCGGCCGCCTTGCGCACCGCGTTCTCCAGCTCGCGCACTGCCTTCGAGCGGCCGACGTAGCGGCCGAACGACCACTCCGACGCCAGCGCCCGCCGGGCGTCCTCGGCCTCGCGGCGGTGGTGCTCGTCGGACACCCGCAGCGCGTCGCGCTCGTCCGAGAGGCGGCGCGACGCCTGCAGGGTCTCGAGGACGGCGCCCGCCGTCTCGAGCAGCGGGCCGAGCGATTCGAGGTGCGCGGGCCGGAAGTAGCCGACCTCGGGCTGCTCGAGATGGACCAGCGCGGCGATCCGGTCCTGCGCGCGGATCGGCGCGCACAGGATCGACGCGACCCGCATGGCGCGCACCGAGGCGTGCACCGACGCGCGGTCGTCCTCGAGCGCGTTCGCCACCACCACGGCCTCGCCGCTCTCCAGCACGCGCGCGAACAGGTTGCGGCTGAAGCGGCCCGCGTCGCCCTCGAAGTGCCGCGGCGCACAGCCGTGCAGCACCTGGAAGTCGAGGCGGCCCTGCTCGCCCACCGAGACGAACAGCCCGCGCTGGGCACCCGTCCGTTCCACGGCCTGCTCGAGGATCGCGCGCAGCACCGCCGTGGGTTCGGCGAGCTGGCACAGGACGCCGCGAAGCGCTTCGAGCAGCGCGCCAGCGGCCGGTTCGGGCGCGGGAGTCGGCATATCCGGACAGTGTGCGACGCCCCGGCCGGTGCGTCCAGCCGGAGCGTCGCGAGCGTTGTGCTCGGAAGAATGCAGCTGGCGCGGGGGATGCAGTGATCCTCCGGCATGACGACCTTCATCCCGCCGTTCTGCCCCAACCCGCGCTGTCGCTACCACAAGGCCGAACGCGCCTTGTGGCGCTGGTCCCACGCCGGCTACTACACCCGCCAGGCCAGCCCCCGGCGCATCCCCCGTTTCCGCTGTGACCACTGTGGGCGCAACTTCTCCACCCAGACCTTCGCCACCACCTACTGGCTCCGCTATCCCAAGCGGCTGATCCCGGTCGCCCACCGGCTCCTGGGTGGCTCGGCCCTGCGCCAGATCGCGCGCGAGTTCAAGGCCTCGCCCCAGTCGATCATGAACCTCGCCATCCGGCTGGGGCGCCACGCGCTGCTCTACCACGTCGCGCACGGCCCCAAGGGCCCCATCCAGGAGCCGCTGGCGCTGGATTCGTTCCAGAGCTTCGAGTACAGCCAGTACCACCCGACGCTCTTTCACTTGTTGGCCGGGCGGGTGAGCCACTTCTTCTACGGGTTCGCTGACTCGGAGCTGCGCAGAAGCGGCCAGATGACGAAGCGCCAGAAGCGACGCCGGACGGAGCTGGAGGAGAAGTGGGGCCGCCCCGCCCCGCGCAGCATCGAGCGCGAGGTGGCGGGCCTGCTCCAGCTCACGCTGCCGCAGGTGCAGGCGCTGGAGCTCTACACGGACGAGCACAGCGACTACCCGCGCGCGATCCGGCACCTGAAGCACCACGCGATCGCGCACCACACGATCAGCTCACGCGCGGCGCGCACACCTCGGAATCCGCTGTTCGAAGTGAACCTGCTGGACATGCGAGACGATCGCGTTCTCGAAGCGGCGGCAGGCGGCGGTGGAGCGGCTGTGGTGGTTCCTGGTGTGGCGGAACTACGGCAAGTACTTCAGCGAGCGAGCCCATACGGAGACACCCGCGATGCGGCTGCAGCTGATGGACCGACCGCAGACCGTGAGGGAAATGCTGCATGGGCGGCTGTTCCCAGGGCGGCTCGCGGTGCCGGAGCGCTGGCGGCAGTACTACTGGCGCGAGATCGAGACGCGCGAGATCCCGAACGGGGACCGGGCGTTCCGGAAGTACGCGATGTAGTGGAAGGCCGGAAAACGGTTCGGGGCCCGCACCACGAGGGTGCGGGCCCCGATCACCTGCAATCTTCCGAGCACAACCCGTCGGGTGCGGGTGGCGGGTTACTGCGCCGCGGCGCCGCGCGTGCGCCCGGACTCGGCCGGCGCCTCGTGCGGCGCGAGCACGACGCCCGACTCGAGCCAGCCGTAGCGGCCGGCGAGCACGCCCTTCGCCGTCTGGTAGTTCGCGACGTCGTCGTTGGACCCGATCGCTGCGAAGCTCGCCTCGGCGCGCCGGCGGGCCGCCTGGCAGAACGTGTCCGCCAGCTCGATCGCCGTGCCTTCGCCGCGGCCCTGCCGCGTGTCGCGCATCGCGCGCGAGCACGTGGCCGCCATCGCGAACAGCTCCGCGCCCACGTCGACGGCGCGGAAGAGCTGCGACTGGCGCCGCTCGAGCGCGGGCCCGTTCGTCACCATGAGATGGAACACCTGACGCGCGAGCCGCCGCGACGTGCGCTCGATCCAGCGCACGTGATCCGCGAGCGCGCCGAACTCGCCGTACTGCGGCCAGCGGCCCCAGCCCAGCCAGCGCGACGGGTACCAGCCCGCGTAGAAGAAGCCTGCGCGCACGAGACCCGACAGCCGGCGGCCCATGGGCACGCCGGGCATCACCACGTCGCCCGCGACCTTGAGGTGCACGTCGAGCGCCTCGCGCGCGATGAAGAGCCGCATCACCTGGTTCGAGCCCTCGAAGATGCGGTTGATGCGCAGGTCGCGCATGATCCGCTCGAGCGGGATCGGCGCCTCGCCGCGCGAGGCGAGGCTCGCGGCCGTCTCGTAGCCGCGGCCGCCGCGGATCTGCATCGCGTCGTCGGTCAGCGCCCACGCGAGGTCCGTGTTCCACATCTTGGCGATCGCGGCCTCGAGCCGGATGTCGGCCTTGCCGCGATCGGCGAGCAGGCAGCCCAGGTCGGCGACCGCTTCCATCGCGTACGTGTCGGCGGCCATCTTGGCGAGCATCTGCGCGATCGCGTCGTGCTGGCCGACCGGCTTGCCCCACTGCTTGCGCTCGTTGGCGAACTGCCGGCAGATGTTGAGGCACCACTTGCCCGTCGCGGCCATGCCGGCGGGCAGCGTGAGACGGCCGGTGTTGAGCGTGATGAGCGCGAGCTTCAGGCCCTTGCCCTCGCCCCAGAGCAGGTTCTCCTTCGGCACCCGCACGTCGGTGAACTTGAGCACCGCGTTCTCGATGCCGCGCACGCCCATGAACTCGAGCCGCTTCGCGACCTCGACACCCGGCCAGCTCGACTCGACGACGAACGCCGAGATCGGCCCCGGCTTGCCGTCGCGGCCCGGAGTGCGGGCCATCACGACCATGAGTTCGGCGACCGTTCCGTTGGTGATCCAGAGCTTCTGGCCGTTCAGGACGTACGCGCTGCCGTCCGCCGTCGGGATCGCGGTCGTGGTCATGCGCGCCGGATCGGAGCCGACTTCGTCCTCGGTGAGCGCGAACGCCGAGATGGCGCCCTTCGCGAGCCGCGGCAGGAGGCGCTTCTTCTGCTCCTCGGTGCCGAACATCTTGACCGGGCCCGGCACGCCGATCGACTGGTGCGCCGAGAGCAGCGCGACCAGCGAACCGTGCACGGTGCCGATCAGCGCCATCGCGCGGCAGTAGCTGTACTGCGACAGGCCGAGGCCGCCGTACTCGCGCGGGATCTTGATCCCGAACGCGCCCAGCTCGCGCAGGCCCTGCACGACCTCGGGCGGGATGCGGCCATCGCGCTCGATGCGCTCGCCGTCGATCTGGCGCGCGTACCGGCCGAGGGCCTCGAGGAAGGCCGCGGCGCGCTTCTGCTCTTCCGCGTCGGGCTCGGGGTACGGGTGGATCAGCCCGAGATCGAGCTTGCCGAGGAACAGCTCGCGCACGAACGACGGCGCTTCCCACGTGGTCTCGCGCGCCCCTTCGGCGACCGCGCGCGCTTCGCTCTCGCTGACGTTGGGCTTCGTCTCGCTCATCGCTGTCCCCGTCCGTGCTCGGTACGTTGCCTCGGCCCGCCCCGCCAGGCTCTCCGGCGGGTCGCGCGGCGTCCATGGACCGATCCGCGCGGCAGGTTAGCGCCTGCCCCGGGGCGGGCCAAGCCCGCTCGCGGGCGGCAGGCCGTGGCCGGCCGCCCCCGGTCGATCCCGGAGGTTTTCGGCACCTGCGCGCCGCCGCTCCAGCACGCGCCACGAGCCCCGATCGCAGCCGGAATCCGCTCCCGCAGCGCGGGAAGCGGCCCCGGCGCCGGGCGTCAGGCGCGGACGCGCCTCCAGAGCCGGCCCTCGTGGCCGAACCGGAACGCCGCCGGGTGCAGCACCTCGGCGACCACCTCGAGCGCCAGCGCGACGTTCTCGCCGCCGCCGATCCAGAGCGCACGGCCGCTGCATGCGATCCACGCGGCGTCGGGCAGTTTTCTGGCGAGCCGGCGCACGAACGGTTCGCTGAGCGCGACCGACGGCGCGAGGTCGAGCGCCGGCGGCACCACGAACACGGCGTCGAGCGCGAGCGCCGCGTCCCACGCGGGCGCGTCGAGGGCGTGCGCGATCGTCGCGATCTCGGGCCACCAGCGGCCCGCGGCCCGCGGCGGTGTGACGCTCTCCAGCACGGCGATGCGGCGCTCGGGCATCGCCGCCGCACGCTCGCCGATGCCGCGCAGCCGGCGCTGCAGCCGCGCGATCGTGAGCACGCCATGCTCCGGCACGCCGAGCGCGTCGGCGCTGCGGCGCAGCGCCGCCCACACATCCGCCAGCGTCGAGGGACCGGGCGTCCCCGTGACCGGCAGCGCATGGAGCGGCGCCGCGCGGCCCGGTCGGGGCGCGGCGATCGATCGGCGTTCGGGTGGTGCGCTCACGCCCAGCGGCGGGCGGGACGGAGCGTTCGGGACCAGCATTCGGGACGCCACGGGCCTCCGTTGTCGGACAGGACTCGCGATGGCTGGGGAGCCACCCGTTCCTACACCGCTGCACCCCCGCAGGTGCCCGAAAAGGCGCACGCGGCATGCCGAATCGCGGAGCGCGATGGTGGTCAAAGGGTTGCGGCTCCGATACAGTGGTCTCGATGGGTCCCCTCCTCTTCTTGATCTCGCTCGCCGTCGCGACCTGGGCGGCGAGGGTTCCCCAGGCCGCGCGGCCACCGCGGGTACGCGCGGCCCTTCTCGTCCTCGGCGTGGGCCTGCTGGTCTCCGGCCTGCTGCGCGACGTCGAGGGGAGCGGCGTGGCCGGCGCGGCCTCCACCGCACTCCTCGTGGTCCGCGCGCTCTCCGGCATGGCGCTCTGGACCTCGGTCGTGTGGCTCTCGACGTGCGGCGTCCCGCGCCGTGGTCGCTGGCTCCGCATCGCGTCCGCGGCGATCGCGGTCCTGCTCGCGGCCATGCACGCGCCGTGGGCGGCGATCGCGACGTTCGCCGTGTTCGCGACGCTGTCGTTCGGCTGGCGGTCCGCGCTCGGCACGCGCGCGCTGTTCGCCTCGGCGCTGGGGGCGCTGGCGGTGGTCGCCGCGTTCTTCGCGCGATTCGGTGGCCGCGCCGAATCCCCGGAGTACACGGGTGCCCTGCTCGCGCTGGCGGACTTCCGCCGCTTCACGACGGCGGTCGCGCTCACCTACGTGGTGACCGGCTTCTTCAAGGCGCTCGCGACGTTCGTCACGGATCCGAGCCTCGGCATCCGCACGGTGCGCCGCCGCCTCGCACTCTCGCACCTGCTGGTCGTCGGCGTGCCGCTCGTCCTCACCGTCGGCATGTGGGTGCTCACCACATGGCTCGGGGCCGGCTCCGATCGGGCGCTGCTCGCGCAGCGCGCCGTGAACGCGGAAGCCGACGGGCTGCGGCTCGCGCTCGCGCAGGCGCTCGCGACGCCCGGCGACCCCGACGCGGCCCTGCGCGCGGTCGTCGCCTCCCACGCCCGCGAGTGGCCGCACGCACGCCTCTGGCGGATCGAGGGCGGAGCGGCGCACCGCGTCGCGGGCGACCCCGCGGGCGGAGAGTCCCATCTGGCGACGTGGGCCGCGGGCCTCGACTCGCTCCCCGACCACGGCGTCGTCGAACTCGAGGACGTGCGCTGGCTCGGCGCGGCCGCGCGCGACTCGGCGCGCGGCGTCGCAGCCGTGGCGCTCGTGCCGATCGGAGAAGCGCTGGTGAGCGGCCCCTCCCACCTCGCGGACGCGCACCTCGTCATGGCCGAACTCCGACCGTCGAACGCCGGCGTGATCGCGAACCGCGCCCGCCTGGCGCGCGAGGACTCGCTCGGCCTGCAACGTGCCCGCGCGGTCGCGCGCACGTTCGGCGTGCCGGATTCGGCGGTCCACTCCCGGCCGGGCACCGGCGCGATCATGATCAGCACCGGCCAGGACACGCTGGTCGGCGCCGAGGACTCCGACGGCGACGTGCGCGTGGACTCGCTCGGTGGCGCCGCTCGCGCGAACGTCGCCGGACTGCGCTTCCGCGACGGCGAGTGGGCGGAACGCAGCTTCGCGATTTCGGCGAAGGTGTCGTTCAAGGCGATCGTGAGCGGGCTCTACCGCAACGTGAGCGAGAACCCGTACAACCTGATCCCGATCATGATCCTCGCGGGCCTCGTGCTGCTCCTGCTGCCGGTGCTGCTCTTCAACATGACCATGGTGCGCCAGCTCGGACGCAGCTTCGTGCAGCCGGTGGCGGCGCTGCGCGAAGGCACCCGCGCGCTGGGCGAGCAGCGGCTCGAGTACCGGATCCCGATCCACGGCGACGACGAACTCTGGGACGCCGCCAGCGCGTTCAACCGCATGGCGGAAGGTCTCGAACGCGCGCGCGAGGTGCAGAAGGAACGGGACCGGCTGGAGAGCGAGCTCGACCTGGCGCGGCGCATCCAGCAGCGCCTGCTCCCCGCGGCGCCGCCGCAGGTCCCGGGGCTCGAAGTCGCGGGCCACAGCGAACCCGCGCGTGAGGTCGGCGGCGACTACTACGACCACATCCCCCTCGGCGACGGCCGCGTGCTGCTCGTGATCGCGGACGTCTCGGGCAAGGGCGTCCCGGCCGCACTGCTCATGTCGGCGTTCCGCGCCTCGCTGATGAGCCAGGACGTCGACCGCTCGCAGCCCGACGAGGTGGCCGGGCGGCTGAACGCGTTCCTCCACCGCAGCGTCGACCCGGGCAAGTTCGTCACCGCGTTCGTCGGCTTCCTCGACGGCCGCACCGGCCGCTTCGTCTACGCGAACGCCGGCCACAACCCGCCGGCGCTCGTGCGGGCGGACGGGACGGTCGAGTGGCTGGCGACCGGCGGCCTCATCCTGGGCATCCTGCCGGAGTCGCGGTTCGAGAGCGGCGAGGCCACGCTCGCCCCCGGGGACCTGCTGGTGCTCTACACCGACGGCGTCACCGAGGGCGCGGACGCCGCGACCGAACAGTTCGGCGAGGACCGGCTGGTCCAGGCGCTGCTCCGGCGGCGCGGCGAGAGCTGCGATGCGATCGCGAACGGGGTCGTGCGGGAAGTCCGCGCATTCGAGGGCGAAACCGGCCCGGCGGACGACATCACGATGCTCGTCGCCCGGCGCAGCGAGGGCTGACCCGAGCCGGCGGGCCCGCCCGAGGTTCAGTGCCGCTTTCCGGCGGTCCCATTGCTGCAGCGCCATCGTGAAAAATGCATGTGCCGACTCGGCAACTCGTGACGTTATCCTTCTGTGGACCGTCCTGAGGACGTTCCCCGTCCCCGTCCTTCCAGCCCCCGCGCGGCACCAGGCTCCCCCGGCCCCCATGCCCGGACGCCTCTCGACCCCGCGGGATCGTGACTTCCGCCGACTCCCAACGGAGGCCCCATGCGCTTCGCCCGGTTCCTGTTGCTGGTGCTCGCTACCCTGGCCGTTTCGGCCGCGGCGTCGTTCGCCCAGACGTCGGTCACCACCAACATCGTGGCGAACACGAACTGGACGGTCGCCGGATCGCCCTACTGGGTCAAGAACACGATCTCGATCAGCGCCGGCGTCACGCTCACCGTCCAGCCCGGCGTGGTCGTCAAGTTCAACCCCGGGGCGCAGCTGAACGCGATCGGCGCGCTGCAGGCGGTGGGCACCCTGGCCAACCCGATCTACTTCACGTCCATCAAGGACGACAACAATCCCGCCGGCGACACCAACGGCGACGGCAACCTCACGGTGCCCAACACGGGCGACTGGTGGGGCATCCTGTTCCCGTCGAGCTCGGTCAGCGGCGCTTCGGCGCTCACCTACTGCGTCCTCCGCTACGCCGGTTACAACAACACCGGTGCGCTCACGTTCCAGAGCGTGGGCAACCCGATCACGAACTGCACGATCAGCAAGTCCTACTACGGCATCGACTGCCAGGGCACGGCGGCGCCGACCCTGAACAACACCACGATCCAGGCCTCGACCCAGACGCCGGTCGTGATCGACTTCACCTCCAACCCGAGCTTCTCGTCCGTCGCGTTCTCGTCCTCCGACAACGGCTACGACGCCATCGGCGTGCGCGGCGGCACGCTGCCGGCCGGCGCCTCGAGCCTCGTCCAGCGCGGCGCGACGGTGGGCGCCAACCCGATCACCAACGTGACGTACGTGCTGCTCAGCAGCCTGACGATCCCGGCGACGGCATCGCTCACGGTGCAGCATGGCGTCGTCATCAAGCCCATCCCCGGCGCCGCCATCACCGTGGCGGGCGGGCTGACCATGAACGGCACGTCGGCGGCGGGTGACTCCATCACGATCACCTCGATCCACGACGACAACTACGGCCAGCCCAAGGACACCAACAACAACGGCTCGATCACCGCGCCCAACCGCGGCGACTGGGGATACATCTACTACCAGCAGGGCGCGACGGGATCGCTCTCCTACTGCCGGCTCAAGTTCGGGACCAACGCCACCACGCAGGGCCTCGTGATGGAGCAGAACAACAGCATCGACATCACGAACTCGCTGCTGAGCGACGCCGGACACGGCATCAACCTGCTCGGGGTCTGCAATCCGAGCATCACCAACGTCCAGATCAACAACTGCTCGTCGACCCCCGTGCTGATGTCGGTCTCCGCCAATCCGACCTTCACCAACATCGGCCTGCTCGCCAACGCCATCACGGCGATCGGGCTCGAGGGCGAGCCGATCGCGGTCGACTCGCACCTGCAGCAGCGCACGATGGGCGGCTTCGCCAACATCACCTACTACCTCATGAACGGGTCGCTCCAGATGCTCTCGGGCGCGACGCTCACGATCGATCCGGGCATCGTGATCAAGCACCAGCTCAGCGGCGGCGGCTTCATCATCGACGGCGCGCTGGTGGCCAACGGCACGGCCCTCAACAACATCGTGTTCACCTCGGAGCGCGACGACCAGTACGGCAACCCGCTCGACACCAACGGCGACGGCGCCACGACCACGCCGGCACAGGGCAACTGGAACTGGATCCACTTCACGGATTCGTCCAACGACGTCACCAGCAAGCTCAACTACTGCCGCGTCACGTACGCATCCCAGAGCCCGTACGACGGCTACCCGACCTCGATCTGGTGCACGAATGCCAGCCCGACGATCACGAACTCGTTCATCTTCAAGGGTTATTACGGCATCCGGTGCGACGGCAACAGCGCCCCGGTGATCAGCGCGAACACGTTCGACAACCTGGGCGCCGCGCCGATCGTCATGAGCGTGCTGTCCGACCCCCAGATCGCCACCAACAACACCTACACGACCAACACCTACAACGCGCTGGCGCTGATCAGCGAGACGCTGTCGCAGAACGCGCTGCTCAAGTACCGGCCCAACGTCGGCAATCCGGCGAGCCCCACGTTCGCGTACCTCCCGACCGGCACCATCACGGTCGCGAGCGGTGTCACGCTCTCGATCGCCCCCCAGGTCGTGATCAAGCCGAACAGCTCGTACGCGCTGTTCGACGTCTTCGGCGCGCTGAACATGGTCGGCAGCGACAACGGAACCAACCGCATCTTCGTGACGTCGATGTACGACGACGCGATCGCGGGTGACACGACCCCGCTGAGCAGCACGCTGCCGAACGCCGGCAACTGGGGACGCCTCCTGTTCGAGGACACGTCGGTGGACGCCTCGTGCGTGATCCGCAACGTGAAGTTTCAGTTCGGCGGCTCGGGCGGCAACACGAGTGGCGTCATCAGCTGCCAGAGCGCCGGCCCGCGCTGCGCGAATCTCGAGTTCTTCCAGAACGCCACGGCGTTCACGATCGCGGGCAACTCGACGCCGTCGATCGACTCGCTGAACATCCTCAACTGCACGCAGCTGCCGATCGTCACGTCGTTGATCAGCCACCCGACCTACGGCCAGACCATGACGTTCGCGAACAACGCCTACCTCGGCCTGGGCATCCTGGGCGAGACGATCGCGCAGGACGTCCTGCTGGGCGTGGGCAAGATCGGCCCCTTCTCGAACCTGAACTACATCCTGGCCGGCAACGTCACGATCGCGTTCGGCGCCAAGTGGACGATCAACCCCGGCGTCGTGATCAAGTCCGGGCGGCTCTACGCCGACCCGACCGGCAACTGGATCGACATCTTCGGAACGCTCTACGCGAACGGGAAGCTCGACAGCCTGATCATGTTCACGTCCCTGGCCGACGACGCCTTCGGGCAGGACGTCATGGGGGACGGCGCCGCCACGCTGCCCGCCCCGGGACAGTGGTACGGCATCCAGTTCGAGCCGGTGAGCAATGACGCCGCGACCCTGATGAACTACTGCCGCATCCGTTACGCAGGCAACTCGGGCGGCGCGCTGTATTTCTCGAGCGCCGGCCCGACGATCTCGAACACCCAGATCACCCGGAGCTATGTCACGGGCGCCACGATCGCGGGCGCCTCGACACCGACCTTCAACAGCGTCGACTTCGATTCCACCACGGCCAACATCACCGGTACGCCGGTCTACCTCTCGCTGGTCAGTGACCCGGTCTTCAACAACTGCCGCTTCCAGGGCAATGCCTATACGGCGCTGGGTGTGATCACGGAGAACATCGCGCAGGACGTGCTGTGGAAGGTCCGGCCGGTGGCCGGACGCCAGAACATGCCGTTCTTCCTGAACGGCCTGCTCACGGTCGGCCTCGGAGCCACGCTCACAATGCAGCCGGGCGTGATCGTCAAGGGCTACAGTGGCACGATCGACATCCAGCGCGCGTTCACCTCGATCGGCCGCACGGTTCCCGAGAGCCTGGTCGTCTTCACGTCCTACCGCGACGACTTCTACGGCGGCGATTCGAACAACGATTCGACCTACACCTCGCCCGCGCCCGGCGACTGGAACTACGTGACGGTCGAGGGCACGGCGATCGATCCGCAGGTCAACTTCAAGAACTGCGTCTTCCGCTACGGCAGCGCGTCCAGCACCCAGGGCGCTCTTCGCTGCGTGAGCTCGGCTCCCACCGTGGACTCGTGCCTCTTCGCCTACAACAACGTCGGCATCTCGGCGGAAGGCTCGAGCAATCCGCTGGTGCGCGGCTCCAGCTTCTACGGCAACTACTACTACGGCATCAACAATACCGGCGCCTCGTTCTGCGTCTCGGCCGAGGGCTGCTGGTGGGGAGCCGCGAACGGCCCGGCGGACGCTTCGGCCACGGCGGATCTCTGTGGCTCGGCCACCAACGCCGGCTCGGGCGACGTCGTGAGCAACAACGTCGACTACGCGCCCTACGCCAGCTCGGGCCTCATCAACCCGCTGCTCGGGGACTGCAGCCTGAACGGCCAGGTCATGGCGTACGACGCCTCGCTCCTGCTGCAGTACACGGTCAGCAGCATCGTGTTCAACCCGCTGCAGAAGCTGGTCGCCGATGTCAGTGCCACGAGCGGCATCACGGCGTTCGACGGCACGCTGATCCTGCAGCTGGTCGCGAACAAGATCCGCGCGTTCCCGGCGCTCTCCAACGGCGCCCGCCAGGCGGACGCGGACGTGCTCGCCGCGCGCGAGTTCGTGCGCCGCTCGCAGGGACGCTTCACGGTCGCCCTGGGCGCGGCCCAGCGCTCGGGCGACGAGTGGCTCGTGCCGGTCGCGGTGAGCGGCACGGTGCCGGCCTACTCGCTCGAACTCACGCTGACCGGTGGCAACGCGGCGACGCTTTCGGGCGCCACGCCCTCGGACGCCAGCCACGCGATCGACGCGTTCGCGGTCCGCGACGGCAAGGGTTTCGTGGCCATGGCGTCGGCCGACCCGCTCGGGTCGGGCGACGTGGTGGTGCTGCGCTTCCCCGCCGGCGCCGGCGAGTTCCGCGCGCCGACCCTCGCGTTCGCGCGCGTCAATGACACGATCGTGCAGGAGTCGGTGACGCCGCCGGCGGCGCCGCAGGTCAGCTTCCTCGGCCGGCCGTCGCAGAACCCGGCGCGCGAGCCCGTCACGCTGGCGTTCGGCGTCTCGATGGCGGATGCGCCGCGGGCGTCGGTGCGCGTTCTGGACGTGGCCGGCCGCACGCTGCGCACGCTCGTGGACGGCGCGATGACGCCGGGCGAGCACTCGCTGCGGTGGGACCTCACGGACGGCGATGGCCGCCCGGTCCGCGCGGGCATGTACTTCGTCCAGGCGCGCCTCGGTTCGCAGGCGTTCCACCAGCGGCTCATCGTGGTTCGCTGACCGGCGCGACGAGGAGGACGAATCCATGCTCCGACTTCGCGCCTGGGCGCTGGGGTTCCTGCTGGTGCTGGCGGCCACGGCCGCCGGCACCGGCACGGCCCGAGCCGTCGCGGTCTCGGTCGGCACCGGAAACGGGCTGGCCGGGCAGACGGTCAACATCGACATCAACACCGCGGACGTGACCGGACAGGGCATCCTGTCCCTGCAGTTCGACCTCAGCTACAACAGCTCACAGGTGACCGCCGTCGACGTGATCAACACGGGCACGCTCGCCGGCACCGCCGGCTGGCAGACCCCGCAGTTCTTCGTCTCCTCCGTCAGCAACACGGGTAAGGTGACGGTGAGCGACGCCGGCACCACGCCGCTGACGGGCGCGGGCTCGATGGTGCGGGTCAGCTTCCTGCTCAACCCGGCCCTGCTGAACGGCGGCAGCACGTCGCTCACGCTCTCGAACTTCAAGTTCAACGAGGGCTCGCCGACGGTGACCACCACGACGGGCTCGATCACGATCAACGTGACGCCCCAGATCGACGTCTACCCCGACCTCGGCGAGGTGATCCGCGGCCAGACGCTGCAGTTCAACGTCAGCGGCAGCGTCACCAATCCGGTCACGTGGAGCACGTCGAACCCGGCGATCGCCACCATCTCGAGTTCGGGCCTGCTCACGGGCGTCGCGCCGGGCGCGGTGACGGTCACGGCCACCGATGCCGCGCTTCACGCCAGCACCACGACGGGCACGGTGCTGATCCGTGGCATGGGCATCACCTCGACGACGGTCAACGTGCTCGTGGGCCAGCCGCTCGCGATCCCGATCACCGTGACGTCGCTCACCGGACTCGGCATCCGCAGCGGCCAGTTCAGCCTCACGTGGGGCACGAACGTCGCGAGCTTCGTCAGCGTGACGGCGCCGCCGGGCACGCTGCTCAACGGCTGGGGCCCGATCTTTGCCGCGGCCACGTCGAATGGCTGCTCGGTGGATTTCACCGGCAGCACGGACCTCTCGGGTTCGGGCATCCTGTGCTACCTGAACCTGCAGGCATCGCCCACGAGTGCCGGGTCTTCGAGCCTGACGTTCGTCAACCCGGTCTTCAACGAGACGATGCCGGCCAAGGCGACCAACGGCTTCTTCTCCGTCGGTGCGCTCCCGACGATCTTCGCGTCCCCCGACAACGTGACGCTGCTCGCGGGCCAGACGCAGCAATACACGGTGAGCGGCGCAACGGCTCCGCTCACGTGGTCGGTCGAGGATCCGACGTTGGCCACGATCTCCCCCACCGGCCTGCTCACGGCGGTGAAGGGCGGCGTGACGCGCGTGCGGGTGCAGGACGCGAACGGCTCGGTCGACTACACGAACAACCTGACGATCTACGATCTCAAGGTGACGCTGGGCTCCGTGAACGCGCCTCCGGGCTCGACGGTGATCCTGCCGATCACGTCGGATCGCACGGTGGGTTCGCTCAACATCTACTCGATGCAGTTCGCGATCGACTGGACGGGCGCGAACATCACGAACGGCGTCGCGTCGCCCTCGGGCCTCTGGAGTTCGTGGGGCCTGGGCAACATCCAGTCGCACTTCGACAACGGCCTCACGGAACTGGACTGCGCCGCGGGCGGCGTGGCGACGCTGCCGAACACGAGCACGCTGCTGGGCTCGGTGAACCTGGTGATCTCGCCGTCGGCGCCGTCGGGCACGAACATCACGGTGTCGCTCGCACGGCTGGTCTTCAACGAGGGCTCGCCGATTCCGCAGATCGTGAACGGAACGGTTCACGTGTTGTCGAGCGCGGACGCGCCTCCGGTCGGGACGACGGCGGAGTTCGCACTGCGCACGAGCGAACCGAACCCGGCCCGCGGTGACGGCATCCGGATCCCGTTCTCGATCGGGACGCAGGGCGGCCGCGTGCAGCTGGCGATCTTCGGCCTCGACGGCCGCCGCATCCGCACCCTGGCCGACGGCCCGTTCGCCCCGGGCCCGCACGAGTCCACCTGGAACGGCCGCGACGACACGGGCCACCTCGTCCCGGCAGGCCTCTACTTCACCCGCCTCGAGCACCAGGGCCGCATCGCAACGCAGAAACTGACCTACATGCCCTGACGCAGCTTCCTGCACACCCTCGACGGGCCGCCTCGCAACCGAGGCGGCCCGTTGCGTTTGCGGTCATGGGCTGATGTTCTCGCTGAGGGCGCACCTCGATTCAGAACCACCCGAGAGCGCGGCGTCGCACCGCCCCCCGGTCCGAGGCGCCCGGGGGTCCGCTGGAGGGACCGCTCCTCGCACGGCATCCTGCCGTGCTCGTCACTAGGCGTACGCGAGCGACCGCCATCCCTGGCTCCTTCGCTCGCTCCCGACTTCCCTCCATCGGACCCCCGGGCACCTCGGACCTGCGTCCCCACCCCCACTTCGGAATCGGCTGCAGGCAAGCACCGCCGCTTCGCTGATGCGCCGAGGTACAGCGCGCGACAGGTGCGACGATGCGGTCGGCATGCGCACTGGTGAGCCCCGATCGCTGCGATGACGCGCGCGCCAGAGCCTGCAGCCAATGCGCAGTGAAGTGGTGGGGCGGCAGGTCCGAGGCGGCCGGGGGGCCGATGAAGGGAAGTCGGGAGCATGCGAAGGAGCCAGGGATGGCGGTCGCATGCGGACGCCTAGTGACGAGTCCGGCAGGATGCCGGACGAGGAGCGGTCCCTTCAGCGGTCCCCCGGCCGCCTCGGACCGGGGGGGGCGGTGCGACGTCACGCTCTCGAGCAGTAGAGCGACGTCACGTTCTCGAGCAGTGAGCCTCCCGAGCCGCGAAACGGCCACCGTTCCGGGGAACGGTGGCCGTCGTGCGTTGCGGGACGTCAGTGCGTCGCGGTCACTTGCCGCCGGGCATCTGGGCCGGGTCGTGGCATTGGACGCAGAGGTCGCGTTTCGCGTCGTGGTTGAGGAGCGCGTCGAACGGCGCCGAGTGCGGGTTGTGACAGCTCGTGCAGCGGAGCGGCTTGCCCGACGGGTCCAGGCGTTCGCTCGACGTCTTGTGGTAGTGCTTCGCGAGGTCCGTGTGGCACTTGCGGCAGAGATCGTCGACCGAGGCCGCCTTCAGCATTCCCGGATCCGCCGAGCCGTGCGCGTCGTGGCAGCTCACGCAGCCCTTCTCGAGCGCCTTGTGCTTCACCTTGCCCTCGACCATCGCGCGGTCGTGGCAGCCGAAGCAGAGTTCGTCACCCGCCGCCTTCAGGATCGGGCGCGCCACGCCACCGTGGGGCGCGTGGCAGTTCAGGCACTGCGGGCCGTTCGTCACTGGCTGGTGCGTGTACTTGCGGCCCTTCCAGCCACCCGATTCGTGGCAGGTCACGCAGAGCTCCGCCCCCGTCGCCTGCAGCTTCGCGCTGCCCTTCGACGTGTGGCAGGACTCGCATTCGCCGCGCGAGAACGGCAGGTGGATCGCCGGCCGGAGCAGCGCCTTGCTCGTCTTGTCCTGCGCGTGCGGGTCGTGGCAGCTGATGCAGTTGACCGTCGCCATCGACATCCCCGGATGCTTCGCCGTCAGCTTCGGATCGTCGAGCTTGTGGCACGCCGCGCAGAGCGCGCTGCCCGGGCGGCGCGTCATGCCCGGCAGGTCAGAGCCGTGGCTGTCGTGGCAGGTCAGGCACTGGCCACGGGCCGCCGGCGCGTGCGCGTTGCCCGCCGCGATCCGCTTCGCCAGGTCCTGGTGGCAGTCGCCGCACATCTCGCCCGGACGCTTCTTGAGCAGCGCGATGCCGCCGCCCGGCGCGCGATGCGGCTCGTGGCACTTGCTGCACTCGCCGTTCGCGACCGGAGCGTGCGGGAACTTCCGCTGCCCCGCTCCCGACGTCTCCTTGTGGCAGGACGCGCAGAGCTGGTCCGACTTCGCCACCAGCAGCTTCGGCTGGGCCGACGCGTGCGGCGCGTGGCAGGTCAGGCACTGCAGCTTCTTCACCGGGTCGTGGATGTGGTCGCCCGCCGTCTTCACCTTGGACACGTCGTGGCAGCGCACGCACAGCGCGCCGCCCGGCGCGAGCAGGTTCGCCTTGGAGGGCGAGGCGCCCGAATGGCACTTCTCGCACTTGCCCTCGGCGAATCCCGGATGCACCACCGCCGGCTGCAGCGCCGCCGACTTCGATTCGTGCGCGGAGTGGCAGCCGAGGCAGTTCGCGTTCGACACGTCGCTGCCGCGGTGCTTCGACTTCATGTCCGACGCCGTCCCGTCGTGGCAGTCCGTGCACAGCGCCGGCACCGCCTTGGCGAGCGCCGGAGCCGCCGGGCCGCCGTGCGCGTCGTGGCACGTGAGGCAGTCCCCGTCCGCGACCGGCTGGTGCACCTTGTCGCCGTGGCCGACGTCCGGATGGCAGCTCGCGCAGAGCTGCTTGGTCGTGCCGCGCAGCAGCGACTTCGCCTTCGAGCCGTGCGGCTCGTGGCACGCTTCGCACTTGCCCTGCTTCGCGGCCGAGTGCGCTCCCGTCGAGGCGATGCGCTTGGCGATCGGCGCGTGGCAGCCGCCGCAGAGCTCGGCCGGCGGACGCGCCAGCATGCCCTTGCCCTCGCCGCCGTGCGGCGCGTGGCAGCTCAGGCAGCGGCCTTCCTTCGGGCCCGGGTGCACGTGTTCGCGCGCGAACTCGCGCTGCATGTCGCCATGGCAGCCCAGGCACAGCGCGCCGTCGTTCGCCTTCACCAGGTGCGGCTGCGGCGAACCGTGCGGCGAGTGGCAGTTGCCGCAGTCACCCGACGCGAACGGCGCGTGCTTGGTCTTGCCGTCCAGCTTCTTGGCCGTCGCCGCGTGGCAGGTCTCGCACAGCACCTTCTCCGGCTGCCGCAGCAGCGCGTGCTCGGTGCCCGAGTGCGCGACGTGGCAGCGCAGGCAGTCCTTGCGCAGGGCCGGCGGGTGCGCGCCCTTGGCGTCGGCGATGTCGTGCTCGACGTCCTTGTGGCACTTGAGGCACACCGAGCCGTCCGGCGTCTTCATCATGTGGTCCTGGTCCGAGCCGTGCGGATCGTGGCAGGCGGCGCAGTGACCTTCGGAGAACGCCTTGTGGACGACCGGCTTCTTGAGTTCGGCCTTCAGGTCCTCGTGGCAGCCGATGCAGAGCTCGCTCGGTGACGCCTTGAGCAGCGAGCCCGCCGCCGTGCTGCGGTGCGGATCGTGGCACTCGAGGCACTCGCCCTCGGCCGCCGGCTGGTGCGGATGCTTGCGCGCCGACAGCTTGGCCATGTCCTCGTGGCACGTCTGGCAGAGTTCGGTCTTGCTCGCCTGCAGCTTGGCCGTCGGCTTGCCGCCCTCCATCACGTGGCAGGCATCGCAGCTGCCCTCGGCGACCGGCTGGTGCGACGCGGCGCGGAGCAGGCCGGCCTTCGCGCTGCCGTGCGGCGAATGGCAATCGAGGCACTGCAGGCCGCCGCGGCCCTTGCCCGTGTGCTTGGCGTCCATCTGCGCCAGGGCGTGGCAGCCCGTGCACAGGCCGTCGTCGGTCCGCTTGAGCAGCGCCGCCGTCGTGCCCGCATGCGAGGCGTGGCAGGCCGTGCAATCGCCCTTCGCGAACGGTTCGTGCACGTGCGCGGTGGCCGCCTCGGCCTTGGCCGACGTGTGGCAGTTGAAGCAGTTCTGCGGCGTGTCGTCGCGCACGAGGTGCGGGCGGTCGGTCGCGTGCGGATCGTGGCACGCGAGACAGTCACCGCGCTTGAACGCCGGGTGCTGGTGCGGCGCCGTCGTGGCCTTGATCACGTCCGCGTGGCAGCCGATGCACAGCTCCTCGGACGGCTTCGCGAGCACCAGCTTCTGCGAGAAGCCGTGGCTCGCATGGCAGCTCGCGCAGTCGGCCTTCTTGATCGGCGCGTGGATGAACTTCTTCTTGCCGAACTCGGCCTTGGATTTCTGGTGGCAGTCGTAGCACTCGCGCGCCGGCCCGTTCGAGCGGCCCGCGGCGCCCGAGGACACCACCACGCCGAGGACGAACAGCGTCGCGGCCAGGGCCGCGAACGCGCGGGGGAACCACCAGCGTGCGTTCAATGCGTCGCTCCCTCGTGCTGCTGGATCTTGATCGCCAGCGAATCCTTGCTCGCCATGGCGGGCCGGTTGGTGAACGTGATGTTGGTCGCCACGAACGCGAGCACGTTGCGGGGTCCGAAGTGCGGCGGCAGGTTGAAGAACGCCCAGCTCGTGTCGATCGACGCGCCGTTCTTCTTGACCGCGATGCGGAAGGCCGGGTTGCGCGGCTCACCGGAGCGGCTCACGACCTTGTGCGCCTTGATGTCCATGTCGAAGTCCGGCACGAAGCGCACGATCTTGGCGGTGTACTCGCTGTCGCCGACGCGGAACTCCTTGTTCGGCACGGCCTCGACCTTGTCGTGGAAGTCCGGGAAGACGCGGTTGAAGATGTGCAGCGTCACGCTCTTGAGCTGCGCCGGTGCGGCGCTGGTCGCGGGCGCGGGTGCGGCGGGCGCGGCGGCGCGGGCGGCGAGCGGGAGTGCGAGAACGACGAGACTGGCGAGGACGACGCGTCGGAAGTTCATATGGCTACTTTCCCTCGAGGGAGTCGGGGGTCGCGGGGATTCGGATGTTCTGCACCAACGTCTGAATCGTCGACTGGGCGAGACGCTCGAGATTGCTCTCACGTCCCCAGCCGAAGACGGTTTCGCGGTCCTCGCCGCTGCGCGCGCGCAGGTCGGTCCACGCGACGCGGCCGGTGCGCCCGTCGAGCAGGCGCAGCGCCAGCGAGAACGTGGGCACCTCGCCGTCCGGCGTGCGCGAAGAGCCCGATTCGAGCAGCGTGCCGGCCAGCACCCAGCGCGCGTGCAGCTTGGCGGCGGCGCGAGTGATCTGGTCGGTGGTGAGCGCGCCGGCGGAGCGGATGCGCAGCTCGACGAGCGTCGCGTCCACCTGCCCCGGATCCACCACCTCGAACCGGCTGTCCTGGCCAACCGTGGTCCAGGTCATGCGCGAGAAGCGCTCGCCGTATTCGGCGCGGCCCGAGAGGTTCTCGAGCGGCAGCACGACGATCACGTCGCGGGCGCCGGTGGCGTTCGGGGCCACGTGGGACGCGCCGGCGGCGCAGCCCGAGCCCGCGATTGCGAGCACGAGCAGCGCGAAGGCCGCGAGGAGTCGGCGGCCGCGAATCACAGGATCTTCGCCCGCAGCAGCGCCACGGCGTGCTGGCAGGCCTCCTCGGTGACGCGCGAGAACGTGCGCTCGCCCGAACCGCCCACGATCGGGAGCCGGCCCTTGCCGGACTCGCTGATCGACATGCGCCAGATGATGATGCCCGTCTGCACGTCGACCATCTCGCAGTCGAAGCTCACGACCGGGAACTCGTCCTGGCCGGCCCGGTGCGTGCCGTACTCGGTGACGACGCCGCGGATGATCGCGGTCGCCTCGAGCTTGGTCGCGGCATCGCGGAGCTTGTTGAGGTCGATCTGTCCCGTCGCGTCCGGGCGCACGCTCGCCTTCTCGAGTTCGCCGAGCAGGAGCGACGTGTCCACGAGCTGGAAGCGGTCGGCGATCACGAGCTCGGTCGAGAACGCGCGCGTCACGCGGCCCGACGCGTATCCCTCCCCGCTCATGTTGGCGAACGGCACGACGATCACCTTCTTGTAGAGGGTCATGTCGGCCTGCCGGTTGACGAACAGCCGGGGGGACGGCGCGCAGCCCGCGAGGACGGCGGCGAGTGCGACCAACGCGCCGAAACGTGCGGGACCGAGTAAGGGCTGCGAGAGACTCATCGTCCGAAGCTCCAGGTGAGGGCCGCATCCAGCTGCCGCGATTCGTCGGACCGGCCGGGCTCGCTGATCGTGGTGCCCACGCTGGCCGCCAACCGGCGGCTCGGCGCGTACTGCAACCGGGTCGAGACGACCTCCCGGCTCGAAAGCTGTCCCGCAGCGCTCGCGAACACCCGCTGATCGGTACGGGTCCAACTACCGTACCATTGCCAGTGGCTGGTCGGCTCGAAGCGGGCCGACAGCGAGCGGCTGGAATTCCGGCCCGTCGAGGCCGGCAGGATGGTGTTCCTAGCATAACTTCCGACGAGTTGCAGCGTGGGCACCGGGCGCCAGTTGAGGTCGCCCGCGATCCCGCGCGTGACGCTCGTGGCGCGGAAGAGACCGGTCCCGATGCGGGTGCTCCGCAGGGATCCGGCCAGCATCAGGTTCCGCAACGCCTGCCCCTGCAGGCGCGCGGCCCAGGAGTTCGAGAACCGCTGCGAGGCCGAGGCGGTGTCCCCGTTCTGGGAGAGCTGCATCGTGGCGTCGAACTGGAGCCGGCGCGAGAGCTGCGCCCGGGTCGTTCCGCCGAGGGTCTGGACGCCGTAGGGAGAGCGGTCGGGGTCGAAGTTGGTCGTGTGGCTCAGGCTGCCGGCGACAGTCCAGTGCGGACGCACGCGGGCGTCGAGCAGCGCGACGGCCGTCAGGTACTCCTGGAGCCGGGGCGTCGTGCCGCCGCCGGCGTTGGTCAGGCGCACCGTGTGCAGGCCGCCACCGCCCAGCAGGCTCGCCGCCTTGGACCAGTTCCAGCGCTCGAGCAGCGAGCCCTCGTGATCGTTCTGCGGCGGGTTGCCGACGATGCCGAAGTCCACGTGACGGAACGCGTAGTTGAGGTTCGTCGACCAGCGCGGCGCCGGCCGCCAGTCGCCGGTCACGGTGGCGGAGTGGCTGATCGTCTGCGGGCGGGGCCCCTGGAACGTCCGCCCGGTCACGTCGGTCATGTCGTACTGCGCGGTCAGCGACGCGGCGCGCATGGGCGTCACGCGAACGCTCGCACCGCCGTTCCAAACCTGCTGCGAGCTCGGGTGGGTGCCCGGCGTGCCCGCCGACACGCGCTGGTCGGTCACGCCGCCGTACGCGGAGTAGCGCTCGCGGTCGAACGTCGCGCGGACGCTGCGGGCGTCGTTGCGCTCGCCCGACGCGCCGGCGCCGTCGCGGCGTCGGCGCGTCCACGCGAGGTCGAGCTGCGGCCAGCGCGGGACGCCGATGTGACCGTTCAGCATCGACTCGGTGTTGTGCGTGGTCACGTTGCGCCGCGTGAGCGAGTCGGGGTTGAGCCCGCTCTGCGCCGAGAGCGACGCGCGCTGCATCGAGGGCTGGTGCGAGAGCAGCACCTGGAACCAAGGGTGCAGCAGCCGCATGCTGCCGTAGGGCGTGCGCTGCAGCGTGCCGTTGTCGGGGCGCGACTGGTCGGAGAAGCGGAAGTTGGACTCCAGCATGAGGTCGGGCCGGAGGTAGTCCTGGTGGTGCATGTCGACCGACTTCACCCAGAGCTCGCTGCTGTTCTTCTGCGTGTACGTGAGGCTGTCCCCCACCAGAAGCGTCTGGAAGATGTCCGCCTTCTGGTACTGCACCTGCACGGTGCCGTAGACGCCCTCGGCGCGCGCGGCGGCCGCGAACCCGCACAGCAGGGCCGCGATCGTCGCGCTCGCGCGGAGCGCCGCCGGCAGCGTGCGGTCAGCGCGCATAGAGGACCGTGTAGCTCGCCGCGGAGTGACACGTCGTCGTGCACGTCCCTCCCGTCGGCGTCTGCGTGTACGAGGTGATGCCCGGCGTGCGGCCCGTCACGAGCAGGAACGGCTGCGTGGTCGAACCGTGCGTCACGTGGCAGACATTGCACGGCACGTTGTCCTGGTAGACGTGCTCGGCGTGCCCGTGCGCCGCCCCCGGCGCATTGAAGCGCGACCCCGCGCGCACGGACGGCAGCGCGCTCGGGTTCGCGTAAGTGTCGACGTTGTGGCACGAGAAGCAGATCTCGTTCGAGCTCATGTGTCGCGAGGCGAGCACGACCGGGTAGGGCGCGCGCAGCAGGTACTGGTTCGTGGATCCGTGCGGGCCCGCGGCACCGCCGAAGTCCGAGCCGTGGCACGAGCCGCAGCGCGTGATCGAGTTCGCGTTCCAGCCGGGCGCGAACGACTCGGGCGCGATGTTCGGGTTGCGGCCCACGTCCTCGACCGGGTGGTAGGACGGATTGGCCGGATTGAGCACCATGCCGAGATCGGTCTGCCCGGAGGGCTGCGTCGTCCACGCGGAATGGCACTTGAAGCAGAGCTGGTACTCGGCGTTCGGCGCGGTGAGCGTATCGGACGCGGGGATGAACGTGTAGACGGGCGGCGTGCCCGCCGGTCCGTTGAGCACCGAGACGCGGCTGACGCCCAGCACGAGCTTGGAGGCGTCCGCGTTCGGGATCGACTGGTCGGCGCGCGAGACGTGCGGATTGTGGCAGTCCTCGCATTCGGAGTGGCGATTCGCGAGCGGTACCGCCCCGAAGTCGGACGGCTGCGTCTCGTTGGGCCCCGTATGGCGGCCCGTGAAGTCGGTGACCGGGTGGCGGTAGGGCTTGCGCAGGTCCGCGGCGATGTCGGTCCCCGCGGGATTGCCGTCGTGGCACCCGAGGCAGAGCTTCTCCTCGCGCTGCAGGCCGAGTTGCGGCACTTCGCCCTGGGCGTCGCTCCACCCGTGCGGATCGTGGCAGTTGACGCACTTCGTGGCCGCGTCGAACTCGACCCGCATCGGCGGCTCGGGCCCCGGCCAGACCATGCGTGTGCTCGAGCCGTGACCGGTGCCGCGATAGAGCGGATCGCCGCCGAAGCTCTCGCCGCTCCACGGCGTCGCGTGGCAGCGCGCGCAGAGCGCGTTGTCGTTGGGGCTCGTCAGCGCGTTGGGATACGTGTCGATCTGCTCGTCGCCGTGCTGCGTGTGGCACTGCTCGCAGTCGCCGGCGTGCGGTCCCACCGCGAGCGCCTTGCGGATGGCGTCGGAATCGCGGGGCACGCGGAGCCCCCGCGGGGCCGCGGAGGCGGCGCCCAGCACCAGGGCGGTGAGCAGAACCACGCGTGCAAGAGTGGGGACGATGCGCGAGCGCGCCGGGAACCTTGCGGACGCGAGGCCTGGATGGAGAGGCGACTCGATCACGGAGGGTCCTTTCTTCTCTTCAATTTGGTGCAGCAGGTTGCCTACATCGATCGGCCCATCGAATCGTACTGTATCGCTCGAGCCGCGACGGGGCGGCACGGATCGGTGATCCGTGCCGCCCCCATCCGACCTCTCCCGGAGGAGCGGTCAGTTCGCGTCAGGTCCGATCAGGCACCCTGGCTGTGGCACTGACGGCACAGGTCCTTGTACACGCCGCCGTCGCCTTCCTCGGTCCGCGTTCCCGCGGGCGTCGCGCCCTTCATGTAGATCAGGCCGAAGGCGTTCTTGTTGCCGTGAGCCTTGTGGCACGAGAAGCACGACGGCGTGAGCACCGTCTCGTTGCCGACCCACGTGCCCGTCGAGCTCATGACCTTCACCTTGTTGGTGACGGCCGTGTAGCGCGCGAGGTTGGAGATGAACGTCGCGGTCGGGCCGGACTCGCCGATGTTGACGTCGGCGACCGGGTGACGCTTCCACGGGTTGGCATTGGTCGACGTGACGCCGCCGGCCTGGCCGCCCATGTTCACGTCGCCGCCCTGGCCGTGGAAGTCCTTGTGGCAGGCCTTGCACCACTGGCCATAACGGCTCTGGCGGGTGTTGGGCTCGTTGAAGTCCACGTCGGCCTCGGCATACGCCGCCGCCGAACGCTCGAACACGTCCTTCGTGAGGTCGTTGGTGCCGACCGCGTAGGAGACCGTGTCGCCCGCGAAGATGCCGCGGTTGAGCAGGTTGCGGTAGTTCGCCGTGCCGTGCTGCGCGTGGCAGTCGATGCAACGGAGGCCTTCGGCGTTCGGCACGTACGCGCTCGTGTTGCCGCCCGGAGGCGTCGCCATCGAGTAGAGCGTGTGGCCGTTGATGTCGTCGTAGCCCGCGTCGTTGGTGAGGCCGTGGCCGGCCGCGACGTTCAGGCCGCCCGCTTCGCGCAGGATGCCGGAGCCGCTTCCGTCGGCGCCGAACACGTCCGGCGCGAACGACGAGCCGTTGTGGCACGTCAGGCAGACCTTGTTCTCATCGTCACGGAGCAGGTCGGTGTACGGACCGGCGCCGCCCATCGGCACGACGAAGCCGCCGACGGAGTAGCCGTGCTGCTGGCTGTAGTGGGCCACGTGGCAGTCCGAACAGACGAGCGTCGTGCCGAAGTGGAAATCACCCGCGACGGCCAACGCCGCCGCCCCAGACAGCATCACGGCGGTCAGGAGGATGGTCAGGCGTTTCATGGTTCACCTCGAATATCGTTTGGAAGGGATTCGGTGGAAGAACTACTCGGTGGTTCTGGTACTACGACGAGAGATGTCACCTCCTTCGGGTCCAGCCCACGTCCTGGCGGTCAGCGAATCCACAACAACCGCAACAGATTCCCGCCCGTCTCGACAGTGGCGAACATCCCACTGCCATCGCTCGCCAGGGCGCTCGGGTAGAACAGATCACCGGGGCCTTCCGCACCACCCACGACCCCCACCAGCTTCCCGGTTGGATCGAACACCTGAACGTTGTGCCGCATCATGTCGGAGACCCAGATGCGGGAATCCGGCGTGATGGTGATGCCGTTCGGGACCGAGAACCGCCCCGGTCCGATGTCATGCGGGCCAAAGCCCCGCAGGTACTTTCCGTTCGCATCGAAGATCTGCACGGCGATTTCGGTCAGCACGCACACGACGACGATCTCGCCGTTCGGCGCGACCGCGACGCCCGAGACGGCGCGCAGCTGCCCGGGCTCGGTGCCGGCGGTGCCCCACTGCGCGAGCGGCTTGCCATCGGCGTCGAGCACGTGGATGGGCCCCGTCTTGTGGCGCGAGGCGACGATGATCCGGCCGTCGGGCGCGACCGCGATGGGGCCGGGGCCGAAACCGTTGAGCGCCGTGTTGTCGGGCGCCGGGAGCGCGATGCGCGCGAGGCTCTGGCCGCGGAAATCGCACACGTCGATGTACGCCGCGTACGCGTCCACGACGAGCAGGCGGCCGTGCGCGTCCATCACGACGTGGCGCGGCAGGCCGTCGCGCTCGACGCCGAGCGAATCGACGACGCGGTGCACGAAGAACCCGTGCGGCTGGCCGTCCTTGCCGAAGAACTCGATCCGGCCGGCGCCCGTGTTCGCGACGACGATCTCGTTGGCCGCGCGGTCGAATGTGACGCCGCAGGGCTGCTCGAACGGCCCCCCGCCGTTGGCGACGTCCTGGACCAGGGCCGAGTCGACCTGCACGGCGTCGTCGGCCGTCGAGGTCGTGTCGGCGGAGCCGCGCACCGTGACCGGGAGCGTCACCGCGGCGAGGAGGCAGCCGAAAAGCGCGAATACCGGCAAGCGGCGGCGGGTCGCCGCGACTCCGGGATTCCTGCGCTGAAGGGCCATGGTTGCCTCCCGATTCGGCTGCTCGAACCGTGACGAGAGCCTACTGTCACGGGGTTGTTCGTGAAAGAACAATACAACCCGCGTGCCAGCCGGATCTCCGTAGTACTACGGAGAACCGGTTGGATAACGCCTTGGGGTCCAGTCCGTTGCGACGCCACCGCAACTTGACGTATTGCCGAAATAGATTCGTCCCGATGGAGAATGCTGCCAGAGCGGCAGGATGGGCGACCTTCTCCTGACATACTGACGGTCCTCTGACCCCGGCGGCCGAGCGCCGGAAATGACGGCCAATGCGAAGGAAGCGAGCCGCCCCGGCGGCCCGAGCGAGCTTGCGGGAACGCGCCCGGGGGCGTATCGCTCACCGGCTGCAACGGCATGGAACTGGCTCTTCCCGGCCGCGGAGGTCACCCATGAAACCCACACTCGACTGGATCGACCCGCTCACCTGGGCGTTGTTCGCGCTCGCCGCCATCTTCCTGGCGGTGGGTGCCGGCGAAAGCCGCCGCGGCCCCCGGCGCATCGGTTCGCTGTTCCTCATCCTGGGCGCCGGCGTGCTGCTCGCGTCGATCGCGTTCCCCTCGCTCCTCCCCCTGCGCTCGGCGATCGTGCATCGCGACGGCTCGAGCGAGGATCCGCGCGTCCTGTCGGCGCTGATCGCCGCCGTCGCGGCCTGCGTCGCGCTGCTGCCGGCGTGGAGCGCGTTGCGGCTCGCGCCACTGGGCGCGATCGGCGCGCTGCTGCCCGGCGTCACGCTCGCCGGCCTGCTCGGCGCGGTCACGTTCTTCACGCGCGTGCGCGCCCCCATGGCGCTCGCCGGCGTCGCGCTCGGCGGGCTCGTGCTCGGCACCGCGATCACGCTGGCGTTCCGCGCCAGCCGCCGCCCGGGGCAGATGCCCCTGCTCGCGCAGGCGTGCGCGATGGGCGCGTTCGCCGTGTGCGTGATGCTCGCGCTCACGGGGCCGCGCGCGACGGCCATCGGCATCACCGAGGACACGCCCGCCGACACGCTCGGGCACCACCTCGCGCTCGCGAAGGTGGAGCAGGCCGACAGCGCGCACGTGGTGATGCACGTCCGCGTGGCCGCGGGCCGCGACACCGTGCCGATGCAGGTCCAGCTCGTGGGCGTGCCGGGCCGGGAACTGGAATCGATCGCGGACGCGCGGCCCTTCTCGGGCCCCGTGCTGGTGCCGCTCGCCATGCAGCTGCGCCGGCAGAATCCGCACGAGCTCCAGTGGCTGAAGAAGAAGGAATCGCTCGAGGCCCCCGGCGCGACGGTCACGTTCGTCGGCTTCCGGATCGAGCAGACCGACTCGATCCGCATGTACGCCGACCTCGAGGTGAAGACGGCCGCCGGGATCGAGAAAGTCTCGCCCGGCATGATCGCGACGGCCACGGGCGAACTCCCGTTCGCCGCGACGGCGAAGGGCTTCGGCCCCATCGCCGCGGCCGCGTTCGACGCCGACAACGGCCGCGTCGGGCTGATGCTGCCGCAGCTCGCCAACGCCTCGACCGCGCACGTCGTGATGCTCGACCTGCGCACGAGGCCGGCCCTGCCGATCGCGTGGCTCGCGCTGGCGCTCGCGTTCGTCGCGTTCCTGGGCGGGCTCGCGCCCGTCCGCGAGACGCGCCGCCGCTGATCGCCGCATCGGGACGCACCGCGGGGGCTGCCGGCGACGGCGGCCCCCCGCGGCGTTCTTGGGCCCGCGCCGGCCGCGGGCCCCGTCGCGCCGCACCGAACTCGCGCCCGGCCGGGGGCCGAAATCGGCGGAGTCGCGTGTGCCGGAAGCCCCCCTCCATGCGTTACTCTTTCAGGGTCCATCGTCCAACCGCCCCCGGGGGTTCCATGCTTCGTCCGTTCCCGCTCCGCCGTGCCGCCGCCTGGCTCGCGTTCGGCCTCGCCGCACCGCTCGTGTGCGCCGCCGCCGACCTCAACGTCACGCTGCCCAACGTGAGCGGCCCGCCCGGCACGCAGGTGACGATCCCGATCACCGTCTCCCCCGCGCCCGCGGGGCTCGGGATCCTCTCGATCGACATGCGGCTGGCGTTCAACCCGGCCGTCGTCGCCTACTCGAGCTCGCAGGCGGACGGGTTCCTGCAGTTCTGGGGGCCCCCGTTCGTCAGCGGCACGAGCTCGTTCCTCGCCGCGGCCACCACGGGCCCCGACGCGATCTCGTCCAGCTCGACGCTGCTCAATACGGTGAAAGTCGTGATCGCGCCCAAGGCCGCGTGGGGCACGGTCATGCCGCTCACCTTCCACCACCTCATCTTCAACGACGGCACGCCGACCGTGGCGGTGACCAACGGCTCGATCACCGTGACGCAGCCGCCCGCCGACGTCTCGCCCGCCGCGGCGAACGCGCTGGCGTTCGCGCTCGCGGGCGAGAGCCCGGCGCGGCACGAGGCGCGCTTCCGGCTCGCGCTGCCCGCCGGCGGGGCGCCGGCGCGCGTGGCGATCTATGCGCTCGACGGCCGCCGGGTGCGTACGCTGGAGGCGGGCGCCAAGCCCGGCACGCGCGAGCTCGCGTGGGACCTGCGCACCGAGGCCGGCGGCCGCGCGCCGAGCGGCGTCTACTTCGCCCGCGCCCAGAGCGGCGCCGAGGCGCGGATCGCGCGTTTCGTGGTGCTCGACTAGCCGCCGCGAACGGCCCCGGAAACGGCCCCGCGAGGCGTTCCTCGCGGGGCCGTTTTCATGCTCTCCGGGCTTGTTTCATTCCTGACACTTCGGCTATCCTTGCGCGCCCTCCGGAGGCTGTGGTGCCTTCGGAGTTCACGCCATCTTCCCGCCGTCCGGGCCGCTTCCCCGTCTGCATCCTCGCGGTCGCCCGTGTCGTCGGGTCCCTCCGGCATTCCCGCCGGTCGCATACCCATTCGAGGAGCACCCGATGAAGCGGTTCCGCCCCGCGGGCGCCGTCCTGCGGAAGATCTCCGTGCCCGGCCTGTTCGCGCTGCTCGCGACCATGCTCCTGCCAGCGCTCACCTTCGCCAGCGAACTGGATCTCAACCTCCCGACGCTCGACGGCCAGCAGCGGCAACTGCTGTTCGGCGGCATCGTGGTGTGCCTCGCCGGCATGGCGTTCGGCATGGCCATGTTCATGCAGGTCAAGAACATGCCCGCGCACAAGCGCATGCTCGACGTCTCGCACACGATCTACGAGACCTGCAAGGCGTACCTGCTCAAGCAGGGCCAGCTGCTGATGGTGCTCGAGATCTTCATCGGCGCGTGCATCGTCTACTACTTCGGCTTCCTGCAGCACCTGGCGGCCGCACGCGTCGTGACGATCCTCGCCTTCTCGGTGCTCGGCATCCTCGGCTCGTACGCCGTCGCGTGGTTCGGCATCCGCATGAACACGTTCGCGAACTCGCGCGCCGCGTTCGCGTCGCTGAAGGGCAAGCCGCTCCCCGTCTACGAGATCCCGCTGCAGTCGGGCATGAGCATCGGCGTCATGCTGATCTGCGTCGAGCTCCTCATGATGCTCGGCATCCTGCTCTTCATTCCCGCCGAGAACGCCGGCGCCTGCTTCCTCGGCTTCGCGATCGGCGAGTCGCTCGGCGCGTCCGCGCTGCGTATCGCCGGCGGCATCTTCACCAAGATCGCCGACATCGGCTCGGACCTGATGAAGGTCGTGTTCCGCATCAAGGAGGACGATCCGCGCAACCCCGGCGTGATCGCGGACTGCACCGGCGACAACGCGGGCGACTCGGTCGGCCCCACGGCGGACGGCTTCGAGACCTACGGCGTGACCGGCGTCGCGCTGATCTCGTTCATCGCCCTCGCGGTGCAGGACCAGCACAAGGCCACGTTCCTCACGTGGATCTTCGTGATGCGCGTGCTGATGATCATCACCTCCATCGTCTCCTACGTCGCCAACGGCGCCGTCGCCCGCGCGCAGAACCAGGGCAAGGACAAGATGGACTTCGAGGCCCCGCTCACGAGCCTCGTGTGGGTGTGCTCGATCCTCTCGATCGGCGTCACGTTCCTCGCCTCGAAGTGGCTGCTCGCCCCGCTCGGCGGCAACCTGTGGCTGACGCTGTCGGTGATCATCTCGTGCGGCACGCTCGCCGCCGCCGTGATCCCCGAGTTCACCAAGGTGTTCACGAGCGCGCACTCGCGGCACGTGGCCGAAGTCGTCGCGGCCTCGAAGGAAGGCGGCGCCTCGCTCAACATTCTCTCGGGCATGGTCGCCGGCAACTTCTCGGTGTTCTGGAAGGCGCTGACGCTGGCCGTGCTGCTGTTCCTCGCCTACCACTTCTCGATGCAGGGCCTGGCGGACTACATGCAGTTCCCGGCCGTGTTCGCGTTCGGCCTCGTGGCGTTCGGCCTGCTGGGCATGGGCCCCGTGACGATCGCCGTCGACTCGTACGGCCCCGTGACCGACAACGCCCAGTCGATCTTCGAGCTCTCGCAGGTGGAGACGACGCCCGGCGTCGCCGAGGACATCCAGAAGACGTTCGGCTTCAAGCCCGACTTCGAGAAGGGCAAGCACTACCTCGAGGACAACGACGGCGCGGGCAACACGTTCAAGGCCACCGCCAAGCCCGTGCTGATCGCCACCGCCGTCGCCGGCGCCACGACGATGCTGTTCTCGATCATCCTCGTGCTCACCGCGCACTACCGCCAGATGGGCCAGGACTTCACGCTCGACCTGCTGAACCCGTACGTGATCCTCGGCCTGCTGATGGGCGGCGGCACGGTGTACTGGTTCACCGGCGCGTCGATGCAGGCCGTCACCACCGGCGCCTACCGCGCGGTCGAGTTCATCAAGAAGAACATCAAGCTCGACTCCGAGCAGGCCGCCGACATCGAGACGTCGAAGACCGTCGTGCGCATCTGCACGCAGTACGCGCAGGCCGGCATGTTCAACATCTTCATCGTGATCTTCTCGCTGACGATCGCGTACGCGTTCTTCAACCCCGTCTTCTTCATCTCCTACCTCGTCAGCATCGCCGTGGTCGGCCTGTTCCAGGCCGTGTACATGGCCAACGCCGGCGGCGCGTGGGACAACGCGAAGAAGGTCGTCGAGGTGAACCTGAACGCCAAGGGCACCGACCTGCACGCCGCCACCGTCGTGGGCGACACCGTCGGCGACCCGTACAAGGACACCTCGTCGGTCGCCCTGAACCCGATCATCAAGTTCACAACGCTCTTCGGCCTGCTCGCCGTCGAGATGGCCGTCGCGAACCCGAACATCGCGCCCGTCGTGTCCGGCGTGTTCATGCTCGTGGCGCTGATCTTCATCTACCGCTCGTTCTACGGCATGAGGATCGCGAGCAAGGCGTAGCTTTCCGCTCGACAGGCAGAAACGCAGAGGCCCCCGCGGCGAGACCGCGGGGGCCTTCGTGCGTGGGCGTCAAGCAGGCCGTGAGCAGAAGTCGGGAGGTCCTGCTCCCTACGCCTAGTTCGTGAGAAGCGATCCGAGGGCCTCATCGCAACCCGCACGCCCACGTTGGCTGAACCTCACCGCGCAGACGTGCGGGTCGTGCGAGTTTTCGCCGAACGATCCGTTTCTCGAGGCACCCCGCTCGTCCCCACTGACGTATCGGCCGGCCCTGGGACTCGCGGTGCACAAGCGGACGTGGGGGCGGGCGTCGTCGGGGGCGTTGGATTCCGCCCCGAGAGGAAGCCGTCCGGGCCCAGGAATGCCAGCCAAATGCTGACGCCAGCGTAGAACGCGAGCCCGCCGTAGATGAGCCACGGTGGCGTACCGAGATGTGCAGGCCCGAGGGCGTCGAATCGCTTGCGGCGAAGCTCGGGGTCCAGGGTCGAGATCGTCTGATCGAGCGCTTCTCGGAACGAACGCGAAAGCGTCGTCCGCACGAAGAGGTGAAAGGGCCCGAACTCCGGGTCGGGGGAATATCGGGTTTCGGCCGCGAGCACGCTGAACAGAAATCCGTTCACCAGGCGATACGTCCGCCAGATGATCAACCCGAGCAGGACCGCGACTCCTGCGCTGGCGAGGTGCGGCTCCGGTCGGTGCGAGAGCAGCCCGGCGGTGGTGAGGCCAAGCGCGAGGGGAATGAGTACCGAAATGAGCCGAATGATCACGTCTACGACGAATCGGGCCATCGCGCAGGCTTCCGTGAATTGAAATCGCCCGAACGGCTCGTTCGTGAACTGCGAATCGTGTGCCATTCATTCCTCCCATGCTGGAAGAGAGCGCGCGCGTAAGGGCCCCCGGTGTCTCACGTGCGGCCCATGTGCATGGACGGGGCTGACTGGCCCGCGCGATGGTATTGCAGACTCAGTGAACTCCTTACGGCTTGTCTCGGTCCACGAGTTTCCACTCGCGGACCACACGCGCAAGCGCGAGCGCCGCGCGCCGTGAATCGCCACACCTGATCGACGCAGGCGGTGCACATGCTCTCGCGCCAATGCCTTTCCGTCTCGCCCGCCCGCCCCTGTCGCACGACGCGTCCGCCTGCCGCCCTCCCGGCACAAACCCCTAGGGGCGGCCCGAAGCGCCCTGTACGCTTGTTTCCTGCGCTTCGGTCGGTGCTGCTCCGATCGTGGTTGCCCGGACCCCGTCTGCTCTCGGGTACCACCGGCGGCTGCTCCCTCCAACACCCGAGGTGCTCCATGCTGTCCTTCGCGCCGTTCGCCCGGCACTCCTTCCGGTTGCCCGGCCCCGCGCGGCTGCTGTTCGCCGCGCTCCTGTGCGCTTCGGCGTCCCTCCTCACCACGACCGCCCGAGCCTCCGTACCCGGCACCCTGAGCTACCAGGGCGTGCTCACCGACGGCGCGGGCGCGCACGTGCCCGACGGGGACTACGCGGTCACGTTCAGCCTCTACGACGCGGCTACCGGCGGCGCGCCGCTCTGGACCGAGACGCAGCCCGCGGTCACGGTCGCGTCGGGGCTCTTCTCGGTCCTGCTCGGATCCTCGACCCCGATCGCACTCGCGTTCGACCAGCCGTACTACCTGGGGATCACGGTCGGCGCATCGGAGGAACTCACCCCGCGCACGGCGCTTTCGTCGGTGCCCTACGCGATGGCCACGCGCACGCCCACTCCGGCGATCGCCACCGCGCACTACCCCGGCACGTACACCGTGGTCGGCAACGCGAACTTCGGGAACCCGATCCAGGTGGCGAGGGACGTGAGCGTCGTGGTGAACGCGCCGACGGACGGCTACGTGGTCGTGAATGCGACCGGCTACCTGACCATGGTGCTCGTCACCCCGGGTTCGTCGCAGTACGGCCTGCTGCAGCTCTCCGAAACCACCGGAGTCACCGGACTCACCGTGGATGCGGACGCCGGGCACTTCCAGTGGATCGGTTTCCAGTTCGCGCCCAACAACGGCTACTGGGACTGGTCGTTCGCCGCAGTGCGCACGTTCCCCGTGACGGCCGGTACGCACCGCTACTCGTTCTGCACCGCGCGCTACGGCGCGTTCAGTCCGACCGTCACGACCATCACGAACCTGAACATGGTCGCGACGTTCTACTCCACCACCGTCGGCGCGGTGGCCGGCGTTCCCTCGGGAATCGACGCCGCCGCCGAACTGACCCCGCGCATCGAACAGGCCGCGACCGGCCCGCGCGTCACGCCGCCGGCGATCGCGAACTCACCGCGATGACCGCGCGCGCAACGCCGATCGCGATCCTCTCCCTGGCCGCGCTCACGTTCGTGGGACTGGCCTCGCCCGTTTCGAGCCGCGCCGCGGGCGAGCAGATTCCGCGCTCGGTCGTGAGCGCCGGGGCCACGAGCGCCACCACCGCGGGTGTCCAGCTCGTCGGCACGCTCGGCCAGCTCGCGGTGGGCACGAGCAGCGCCTCCGCGCTCGCCGCGGGGCACGGCTACTGGACGGTCGCCGCGCAGCCCGTGCTGGCCGTGGACCCGGGGCTGCCGCGCGAGGTGCCGGCGGCGCTCGAGTTCGGCGCGCCGGCGCCGAATCCCTCGCAGGGCAGCATCGCGTTCGACGTCGGCCTGCCGCGCGCGGGTCGGGTGGAGCTGCGGGTGCTGGACCTGCAGGGCCGCTCGGTCTCGGCGCCCACGTCGCGTTCCCTGCCGGTGGGCCGTCACCGCCTCGTGATCACGCCCGCGGGCGATGCGCCTCTGGGGCCCGGCGTCTACTTCGCGCAGTTGCGCGTGGACGGACGCGTGGCCGGCACACGGAGGTTCGTCCGCGTGCGCTGAGTGCGATGTCGTGGCCTGACCAACCGATCACTGCGATCTTCGGCAGCGATCGCGTCGGCCGGGCCCCGCCCGCGACAGCCCGGTGCCGCTCGGGCTGCACCGCGCTTCGTCGGTGCACACGACGCCCGTGCACGCGCGTCGCGCGCGGGCATGCATCCGGCGCCCGCGCCCCGTCACTTCAGGTTCACGATCCTCGTTCCCACGGTGCCCGCGTCCGTCGTGAGCCGGGCGTGGTACACGCCCGCGGGCAGCGTCGCGAGATCGCAGGCCCGAGCGTGCGCGCCCGCGGGGAGCACGCCGTCGGCCAGCACCGCGACGCGCTCGCCGCGAAGTCCGAACACCTCCAGCGTCGCGCGACCCGCGTGCGGGAGCGTGAAGCGAAGCGTCGTGCTCGTGCGCGCGGGATTCGGTCCCGCGACCATCGCGAGTCCGGAGGGCCTCCCGGGCCACGTCTCGACGCCGACCGACGAGAGCGAACCCGTGCCGAAGAAGCGCTTGAGCCGGATGTCGTTGCTCGTCGACGTCACGTTCGAGCCGGCGGAGGCGAGGATGAGGGCGCCGTCCTTGTTGGGCAGGATGAAGCCGTTGTTGTAGCCGAACTGGCTCGCGCTGGAGGAGATGTTCACGCCGCTGGAGGGAAGCAGGTCGAAGCCGCTCGGGCCCAGGTGCTGCACCCAGGCGCCAGGCGTCGCATTGGTCGCGAACCAGGCGCCGCCGATGCCATCGGCGGCCTGCGCGTGCGCTCCGGAGTTGCTGATCGGGCTGCCCACCTGCACGCCGTCGGCGAGCCACGCCGGCGTTCCGTCGCTTCGCATCCGCTGGGCGTAGATCTGCGTCTGGCCCACGGTCCGGCCGTCGCGCCACGAGACGATCGCTCCGCCCGCGCCATCGGTCGTGATCTGCGGCACGTTCTTGTGCGCGCTGTGCGTCGCGACCCACTTCGACGAGGGCCACGCGGCACCCGCATCCGTGAACTTGCGCGCGAGGAGCTTGGTGCCGTCGCCGACCCAGAAGACCACGCCATCGCTCGTCGGTGCGCCGGCGAACTGCGGCGGCGCCGTCGCCATCGGGACGGTCGTGAGCGAATCCGCGCCCCAGAGCGAAGCGCCGTTCACGTCGATGCCCGCGGCGCTGATGACGCCGTTCGAGCGCCAGTACGCGAAGTACACGCCACCACCGGCGCGCGGCACGGCCGAGATCCGCCGGATCTCGCCGCGCTCGATGAGCGAATCGCCCTTCGTCCCCCAGAGCCGAGCGCCGTCGCGATCGATGCGCTGCCCGTACACGTTCGCGACCGTGGCCCCCTGCCACCAGTCCGCCCACAGCACGATCGCGCCGCCGGCGCCGTCGGGAACGACCTGCGGCAGCGTCTGCGTCACGTTGGGCGTGGACACCCGGAAGTTGGCGCCCCAGCGCAGCTGGCCGTTGCGATCGATGCGCTGCGCGAGCAGGCGGTTGGCCGCGGGACCGCCCGCGTGCTGCCAGACGAGGATCACGCCACCCGAATCGTCGGGGCAACCCACGAGCGCCATCATGGTGCCGGTGGTGCTCGTGTCCACCGGCATGCCGTCCGGGGACCAGAGGTTGAATCCGTCGGCGTCCGTCCGCTGAACGTAGATGTCGTAGCGCGAGCCGGTGCGCAGGTCGATCCACGCGCTCAGCACCCCACCCGATCCGTCGCCCACCGCGACGAGGTCCGTCTGCGCCCGAATGGCGTGGCAGGCGAAGTTGTCCACGGGCAGGCTCGTCGACCACTGCGCGTGGGCGCTCACCGGGGGCAGGAACAGCAGAGTCAGCAGGATCGACCATCGCGCGCGCATCTCGGCCTCCGTGGGGTGGGCGTACACCCCTCCCAACGCAGCACCGGGGCAAAAGCGCACTGGCCGACCGGCCGCCGCACGCCGGTTTCGGTCGCCGCGGCCGACGCGGTTCGGTAGCGCTAATCCCCCAGCATCCCCAGCACCGCCTCCGGCGTCATCGCGCTCGCCCTCGCGACGAGGGCGTCCAGGTCGCCGCGGGGGATCGACGCCTTGAGCGTGGCGATGCGGTCGGCGAGGTCGGGGGCCATGGGGTGCGCGATCACCACGCCGGCACGCTGCGAGAGCGCTTCGGCGGCGGCGGCGATCGCCACGGCGCGGTCGTTGCGGCCCTCGGCGGCGTCCACGGCGGCCAGGCCCAGCAGCGAAAGCCCGGTGCCGCGCGGGCTGCCGAGCGCCTCGTTGGTGCGCACGGCGTTCTTGAACGCGCGTCGCGCGCGGGGCGCGTCGCCCACGGCGAGCGCGGTCCATCCCAGTTCGCCGTGCACGCGCGCCACCTCGGGCAGGTCGCCCACGGTCTCCAGGTGCACGAGCGCCTGCCGGTAGATCTCCACCGAGCGCGCGTGCTCGCCCTTGGCGAATGTCATCTGCGCGAGGAAGCTCATCGCCACGCCACGTATTTCGTGCTCGTCCAGGCGGCGGCCCACCTCGATCGACTGCTCGATCATGGCGATGCCGTCGTCGAGACGGCCGGTCGAGAACAGCACCATGCCCATCATGGCGCGGGCGATGCCCTCGATGAACGGATTCACGCCGTTCACGCTGAGCGCGATCGAGCGGCCGAGCGCGGCTTCGGCCTCGGCGGGCCGCCCGAGCAGCATGTCGCAGTAGCCCACGCCCATCAGCCCTTCGGTGACCGCCAGCGGCTCGCCGAGCGCCTCGCCGTCCGCGGCGCCACCTGCCCACTCCGCGCGCGAGCGTTCGTATTCGCTGGTCGTGGTGCTGACCATGCCGGCGGCGAGGCGTGTGAACGCGCGGCCGCGGCTGGGCGGCCGGTCGGCGGCCAGCGCGAGCAGCGGGTCCATCCATTCGCGCGCGGTCAGGTGCAGCGCGGCCATGTGCCAGTACCAGTCCATGCCGCCGCAGATCCGCAGGCCCTGCTCGAGCGCGGCCTCATCGCCGGCTTCGGCCTGCGCGCGCAGCCACGTGAGCGCGGCGTGGATGTTGGCGCCGTCGGTGTGCCCGCGGCGCATGCCCTCCAGCTGCCGCGGGCCGAAGAGGTCGCGCCCGATCCCGAGCGCCAGCTCGACGCACCATGCCGCGTGCGCCGTGCGCATGCGCTCGGTCTCACCGCCCGCGTGCAGCTGCTCGGCCGCGAACGCGCGGATGGTCTCGAGCAGCGAGTAGCGTTCGCCCTCGCCCACCACGCGCACGAGACCCTTCTCGACCAGTGACGTCAGCTCGTCCAGCGCGCGGCCGCGATCGCCCGCGTCGTAGCACACGTGCTCCATGGCCTCGAGCGTCCAGCCCTCGTGGAACACCGACAGCCGGCGCAGGATCTGCTGCTCGGCGGGCTCGAGCAGCGAATAGCTCCAGCTGATGGTCGCGCGCAGCGTGCGCTGGCGCAGCGGCAGGTCGCGATCGCCCGAGGTCAGCAGGTCGAGCGCGTGATCCAGGCGCTGCAGCAGCGCCGCCGGGTCCAGGATCCGCACGCGTGCCGCGGCCAGTTCCAGCGCCAGCGGCAGCCCGTCCAGTTTGCGGCAGATGCCGGCGATCGCGGCGGCGTTGCCCGCGTCGAGCCTAAAGCCGGGCTTCACCTTCTCCGCGCGCTGCAGCAGCAGCGCGACCGAGGGCACCGTGGCGAGCGCTTCGGGCGAGCGATCGCCCGCCTCCGGCAGCTCCAGCGGCGGCAGCGCGAACTCGGACTCGGCGCCGATCTTGAGCGGCGCGCGGCTCGTGGCGATGATCTGCAACTTCGGGCAGCGCGCGACCAGCGCCGCGATGTCGCCCGCCGCGTCGAGCACCTGCTCGAGGTTGTCGAGCACGAGCAGCATCGGCCGCTCGCCGATCACCTGCGCGAGCGCCTCCAACGCCGAACGCCCGTGCGCCTCGGCCAGGTCCAGCGCGGCCGCCACGACGGGCATCACGTCCGCCGCCGCGGTCACCGCGGCCAGCGACACGAACGCGGCGCCGCCCTGGGACTCGCCCGCCAGGCGCCGGAAGAGCTCGATCGAGAAGCGCGTCTTTCCCGTGCCGCCGTAGCCCGTGATGCTGAGCACGCGCGCGCCCGCGCGCAGCCGCTCGATCGCCGCCTCGAGCTGCGCCTCGCGCCCCACCAGCTCGGTCGACGGCTGCGGCGGCGGCTTGTGCAGCCGCCCGCCCGCGCGCCCGTCGCGCGCGCGCCGCAGTTCGCTCGCCACGTCGAGCGCGGTCTGGAAGCGCTCGCGCGGATTCTTCTCGAGGCAGCGGCTCACGACGCGGTCGAGATCGGGCGGCAGGTCGCCGCGCACGTCCGAGAGCGGCCGCGGCTGGTCGCGCAGGATCGCCGAACCGACGTCGGCGACCGTGGCGCCCGCGAACGGCCGCGCGCCGGTGGCCAGCTCGTAGAGCACGATCCCGAGCGCGAAGAGATCCGTGCGCGCGTCCACGACCTCGCCGCGCACCTGCTCCGGCGCCATGTAGGCGGGCGTGCCCACGACACGGCCAGCGCTCGAGAGCGGCGCGGCGGTCGTCTCCATCTGCGAGAGCGCCGCGCCCGCGCCCTGCGGCGCGGGCGTCGCGAGCCCGAAGTCGAGCACCTTGACGCGCCCGTCGCGCGTCAGCATGACGTTCGCGGGCTTCAGGTCGCGGTGCACGACGCCCTTCTCGTGCGCCGCCGCCAGCGCGTCGGCGAGCGCGATCCCGAGCTCGAACACCTGCGGCGCCGGCAGCGCGCCCGCACCGAGCAGTTCGCCCAGGTTGCGTCCCTCGACCAGCTCCATGGTGAGGAACCGCACGCCGTCGTGGTCCTCGAGCGTGTGCAGCGTGACGATGTTGGGATGGTTGAGCCCGGCCACCGTGCGCGCTTCGCGCTCGAGCCGTTCGAGCCGCTCGGGGTTGGCGCTCCATGCGGCCGGCAGCACCTTCAGCGCGACCTCGCGCTGCAGCCGCGTGTCGCGGGCGCGGTACACCTCGCCCATGCCGCCCGCGCCGAGCGGCGCGACGATCTCGTAGGGACCCAGCCGGCTGCCGGCGGCCAGCGGCATGAACAGGCCTCCTCGACGGGGATGGACGGGGAATCGCGAGGCATGAACCGGCTCACGCTAGCACAACCACCCGCGGCCGCCGCGGGGATTCCGGCGGTGCGGGCGATGGCGCGGCCAGCCCCAACCGCGCGGTGTCGCGGAGGTCCTGCGCGAGCTCGACGACGATGATCGCGGGGCCGCGGACGTGGCAGAGCCGGTCCATGTCCCGGTGCGGGACGGTCGGGCCCACGCGCTCGGCGCCGCGTGCGCGCGTGCGCGCATTCCTGGCAGCGGATTCGGCGGCGCGCGAGCCGGCGAACGCTACGCGCGCTTCGCGACCTTCTTCGTGGCGCGCTTCGGCCGGGCGGCTCGCGTCGCCGCGGGCTTCGGCTTCGCGGACTTCTTCGCCGCAGGATGCCCGAGCGCGACCGCCTGCGCGAGCAGCGCCACCAGATCGCGCTCGACGATGTCCTTCACGACGCGGAGCTTCACATGGCGCACGTACGCGCCGCTGCCGGCGAGCAGCCGCTTGGGGTCCTTCAGCTTCGAACCCGCCATGAAGCCGAACTGCGTGTAGTCCGGCGCGGCGTAGACGTAGGCGATCGGGTACTTGCCGTCGACCCAGCAGCCGTTGCCGTACTTCACCGCCTCCTCGAGCGCGGGCGCGGCGCGCTTCACGAGCTTGCGCAGCGCGCGGATCACCGCCTGGTTCGCGGCCGGCTGGTCCTTCAGGTACGCGTCGAAGCTGGGGTACGCCTTCATGGGGCCCATGGTGCGTGTTCGCCTCCGGTCCGTGGACTGCGTCGCGTGTGTCGCGCGTCGCGCTCGAACACCGCTGCGAAGGAGCGGGATGCTAGCCCCGAGGGAGCCTGCGCCACATGTACCACTTTCCCGAGATCTGGACGTACCCGATCGGGTCGGGCTCGGTCCGTTCGATGCCCTCCAACGTGTGGCGAACCTCCGGTGGCGGCTCGGGGCAATAGACGAACCCGGAGTTCCCCTTGCTGTTCTCGCTCGAGCGGAACCAGACGCGTCCATCCTTGTCTCGCCACATGCGCCGAATGCCGGCGCTCGCCACCAGACGTCGATAGGGCGACCGCCATGCGTCGCCAGGTGTTTCCTCTCGAACACGGCGGTCGTAGCTGCCCCCCTCGTGGACGTAAGCATCGACCGACCCGCCGTAGTTCAGGACCTGGACCAGTTGCGTATCGACCGAGGCCAGCGCCGCAAGCGAATCCAGTTCCCCCTGGTGTCCCATGAAGTGCGCACGGAGCTCTCCGTCGGTCGGCAGGCGGCCAGCACACGAGCTGAGGCACACGAGAGCGATCGCCATGACGACGAGCGAGGGCGCGGCGCGCCGGGCGAGCATTCGCAGCGCGCGGATCACCGCCGGGTGAGCGGCCGGCCGGTTCTTCAGGTACGCGTCGAAGCTGGGGTACACCTTCATGGGGCCCATGGTGCGTGCTCCCTCCGGTCCGTGGCATGCATCGCGTCCGGCGCGGGGGGGACGTCCGCGTGGCCGCCATACTGGGCCGGTCGCCCGCGGCCTGTCACGCCCGTTCTCGCGCCTCGGCCGGGGCCGCGTCGCGGGCGTCCGGGCCGCTCTCCGGCGGCGCCCGCCCCCGGCCCGCCGCGCGCGTGCGCTTTTCGGGCGGACCTGCGTTGTACGTGCAGAGTCCCGATCCGCGTCCATCCCGAACCGGAGGCCCGATGCCGCCCGAGTCCCCCACACCTCGCGTCCGCTCCCTGCACCGGCTCCTCGCCACGCTCCTGCTGCCCCTCGCCCTCGTTCCCACGCCCGCCCGGGCGGGCGTCGCCAGCGCCACCAGCGTCACCGGCCCTGCGCGCATGTTCGCCAACCAGGCGGGCGACACGTTCGGCGCCTCGGTCGCGCCGGCCGGCGACGTGAACGGCGACGGCTACGCCGACGTGATCGTCGGCGCGCCGCACACCGACCACGGGCTCACCGACCAGGGCGCCGCGTTCGTCTACCTGGGCGGGCCCAACGGGCTCGCCTCGACGCCGGCGTGGACCGCCTACGGCGTGGCCGCGGGCAACCAGTTCGGCGCGTCGGTGGCCGGCGTGGGCGACGTCAACGGCGACGGCTTCGACGACGTGCTCGTGGGCGAGCCCTACTACGACCAGTCGGTCCCGCCGTTCACGTTCACCGACGCGGGCCGCGCGCTGCTCTTCTTCGGCTCCGACACCGGCACGGTCGCGACCGCGGCGTGGACGCGCACCAGCGGGCAGTCGGGTTCGTACACCGGCTATTCGGTCACCGGCGGCAACGACATGAACGGCGACGGCCGCCCCGACTTCGCGGTCGGCATCCCGGGCGGCGACGGCACGGTGGCGAACTCGGGGATCGTGTACGTGTTCCTCGGCGCGAACGGCACGCCCTCGACCACGCAGGCCGCCACGTTCAACGGCTCGCAGGCGTCGTCGTTCTTCGGCAGCTCGATCGACATGGGCGGCGACGTGAACGGCGACGGCCTCGCGGAACTGATCGTCGGTGCCCCCGCGTACGACCTCAACGGGAGCACCGCGAGCAGCGGCGCGTACACGCTGTTCGCAGGCAGCACCGGCACGCTCGGCACGAGCAACCTGACCGTGCTCGAGTCGCAGGCCGGTGCGCAGTCCGGCGCGAGCGTGGCGATCCTCGGCGACGCTGACGGCGACGGCTACGCCGAGTACGCCGTGGGCGCGCCCACGTTCGACAACGGCATCACGGACCAGGGGCGGGTGACCGTCTATCGCGGCAGCACCGGATTCGGCGCGCTCCCGGTGCTGATGACGTCCGACGGCACCACGACGAACCAGCGCCACGGCACGTCGGTGGCCGCGGCCGGCGACGTGAACGGCGACGGCTACGCCGACCTGATCGCCGGCGGGCCGGGCTTCAACTCGAACACCGGCCGCGCGCTGCTCTACGAACTCGAGCCCACGCCCACGGCGAGCCCGCTGGTGCTGCAGTCCACCACCGGCGCGAGCGGCGATTACCTCGGCCAGGCCGTGGCCGCGGCCGGCGACGTGGACGGCGACGGCTTCGGCGACGTGATCGTCGGCCGGCCCGGACCGGTCTTCCTTCCCGGCACGCTGGCGGGCTGGGCGCTGCTGTGGCGCGGCGCGCACACGCCCGAGATGGCGCTCACGCAGACGATCCACGGCGCGGCGGCGGCCGCGAAGTTCGGCAACCAGGTGTCGATGAACGGGGACTTCAACGGCGACGGCTTCGCCGACGCGCTGGTGACGTCCACGGCCAACAACCTGGACCTGACCGTCGCGAACGCCTACCTCGGCGGCCCGAACGGGCTCACGACCACGCCCGCGTGGTCGCTCACCGGCGCGACCGGCGTCATCCGGCGCGGCGACCTGCTCGAGGCGGCGGGCGACGTGGATGGCGACGGCTTCGACGACGTGGTGACCTCGTCGTTCGACTATGCGAACTTCGGCGTTCGCATGGAGTGGTTCCGCGGCGGCGCCGCCGGCATCTCGGCAACGCCCTCGTGGTCGCTCCACTACCCGGGCGCGCCCTACCAGACCGGCCCGCACCCGATCGGCGACGTGAACGGCGACGGCTACGCCGACCTGGCGATCCATCTCGACACGTACAGCACGCCGGCCAAGCCGGGCGCCGGCGCGGTGGAGATCCACTACGGCGGACCCTCCGGCCCCGCGATCGGAGCCGGCACCACGATCGTGGGCCCGGTGTCGTACGACCGCCTGGGGATCCAGGTCGCGTCGGCCGGCGACGTGAACGGCGACGGCTACGGCGACGTCGTGATGCTCGGCGAGGACAGCGTGAGCTTCACGGTCCACAACCGGCTGCAGGTCCACCTGGGCGGACCCTACGGGCTCTCGACCACGCCGGTCGCCGTGTGGGCGGGCGATTCGAACGATCCGACCACGATCATCTTCCGCGGGCTCGGGATCGGCGACGTGAACGGCGACGGCTACGACGACATCGCGTTCGGCGAGGCCCACGACACGAACGCTCCCCTCGCGTCGCAGTTCTCGCGGCTGCGCGTCGCCTACGGCGGTCCGAGCGGGCCCTCGGCCACCACGGTGGACTACGACAGCGGGCTCGGCGGCACCAGCAAGCTCGATCCCTACCACTTCACGGGCGCGATGGACCTCGACGGCGACGGCTACAGCGACATCGTGTACCGCGAGTACGACCCCGCCACGACGCTCTACACGCTGTGGCGGCGGAGCGGCGGTCCCACGGGGCTCACGGCCCCGGTCGCGATCCAGTCGTTCGGGTTCGCGTCACGGCCCGACGACGAGTGCGGCGGCGACGTGGACGGCGACGGGTTCTCGGACCTGATCACCGGGCACTCCGCGTACAACTCGAACGAAGGCTCGATCAACGTCTTCCGCTCGCGGCCCGGCGCGCTCGCGCGGCCGGTCACCATGCGCGGCTCGGCCAAGACCGTGCGGCTCGCGCTGCACGGGCGCTCGGATCGCACCGACGGGTTCATGGCGGACGTGCACGCGCGCAGCGCGGCCGGCCGCGTGCGGCTGCGGCTCGCGATCGAGACCAAGCCCGGCGGCGTGCCGTTCGACCTGACCGGCGTCACCCACAGCACGTACCTGCTCGCGTTGGGCGCGCCGGTCGATCCCGCGACCGAGATCTTCCACAGCGTGAACGGACTCGCGCCCGGCGGCGCCTACCGCTGGCGCGCGCGTGTCGAGACGCCGGACCCGCGGCATCGCTACGGCCACTGGCTGACGATGATCAACGACGCCTGGGGCGGGCACGACTTCAAGACCAGCGGCGGCAACCTCGCGGCGGACGATCCGCGTCCCGCCCCGCTGGCGCTCGCCACGCCGTGGCCGAACCCCTCGCGCGGCCCCGTGCGGATCGCGTTCACGCTGCCCGCACGCGGCGCGGCGCGGCTCGAGCTGTTCGACGTCGGCGGCCGCCGCGTCGCCACGCCGCTCGATGGCACCCTGGACGCCGGCGCGCACGAAGTCGCATGGGACGGGCGCAGCGAACGCGGCGAGACGCTCGGCGCCGGGCTCTACTTCGCGCGACTCACGACGCGCGAAGGGCAGCGGGTCACGCGGATCGTGCGGGCGCGGTAAACGCGCATCGCCGGCGCGGGGGTGGCGCCGTTGGGAGCGGCCCGTCGCGGCACCATGCGCGGCGCGCGGTCGGCAGGCGCGCACCCGCCACACCGGTGCGCGATGAAGCCCAGACCGCCCGCGCGCGAACCTTCGGGGAAGACCTGCTGGTTCGTGCAATGGCCTCACCCTCTCAGGGAATGGAGCCTCCAGGACTTCAGCCGCGGTTCATACTGCATTTGGGCTGACGCTGGGGTATTCTGCGACCTGCTGGAGTGTGAGCAACTGATCCATTGGCTCTCCTGACTGTGGGTTGGCGTCAGGAGGAGCGCATTGGACTCGCACAAGCAGATCACACCGACGTAATGCCCACAGTGCGGCTCTAAGACCATCGCACCGGAGAAGCACCCTAGTCGCCGGCCGATTGCCGGGCGCTACTACGGAATGGTCGGGCTCATCGGCGATTCGCACATCCAGGACCGGGTCTGCAAGGGCTGCAGCCACAACTGGCGTATGGTCGAGAAGAACGGAGAGTCCGAGTTCGTCATCGTGTCGAACGCTCTCACACGCAAGCACGGGGCGGCCGTCGCCTTCTAGACATGAGCCACCTTCCCGAACCACTCACGAGCCGCATGCGCGCAGCGCAGGAGCGCTTCTTCTTCCCTATGGAGGATGAAACGTTCTTCTCCGCCGTTCGCGACATTGCGCCGGACCTATCGCCTACACGCGCGAGTGACGCCGACGCTTTCGTTCGCAATCTGCTCGGTGCGATGCAGACAGCTGCCGTACCCTTCTACCTAGTGTTCGAGAGCGTCTCGCGCCGGAACTGGCAACGCCTCCTACTGGCTGAACGCATTCGGGCGGGCGGCATTGATGGTCCAAGCGAGATAGTCGAACAACTTCGCGAAGAGCGTGCAGTAGCGGAAGCTCGGCGCCGACTCGCAGAGGACCAGGCAAGCGCAGAGGTTCGGGAGCGCGGTATCCGCGAGATTCTCGCCGAGCTTGCTGACCATCTTGACGATCCGAACTTCGCGCATGTTGCGCAGGAACTCCTGCGGCAGACGGCGTCGTTGGTTTGGTCGTCGTGCGAAGTCCTCATAGTCTCGCTCTACGAGCATGCGACTTCGATACCCTGTGAGATCGGGGTGAAGAAGGCACTAGCCTTCCTGCTACCTGATTCCGGAACTGGTCGAGAGATCCTCGAGCGGTTTGACCTCTGGGTTCTCTTTCAACGGCGCCATCTCTTTGTCCATCGGCGTGGCATCGTTGATTCTGACTACCTACGCGAGACTGGGGAAGTTCTTTCACTCGGCGACGAAGTGAACATCACGCCTGACGATCTCCAGAGATATTTCGAGAATGCTCGCGCCTTTGGAGTGCACCTGCTGCGGTCCCGTGGGTAACTCCCCCTAGACGGATTCTGTGGACGTGGCTCACTCTCAAAGAGCTTGCAACAACGATCGCTTCGCGCGACAAATGCACCATCCAAGGTTCCAAGCCTTGGTGGGTTCGTTTTTGCGGTGATCCGACCTCCCATGCTTGGGCCGGATCCACGGAGCAATCCCGTCGTGGGGTCATGGGGCAATCGACGCTAGGGATTCCCCTGGCGAACACCCGTGCCTCACTCCGGCACACGGTGATAGCAACAACGGTGGCCTGCCCTCGAACTTCGAAGCGCTGCAAGTCTCAACAAGTCGCTCATCAGTTCGGTGCCAGCCGACAGAGCGTGATATTGCGTTCCTTTCGCCTCGCTTCCTGGGGGCCTAGGGGGCGATAGCCCGGTCCCAGCTCCGACTCCGGTGATAAACATGACCAACGGTGGATCAGAACTAAAGGTGATGCAGTCGATCGTCTTCCTGACCGTAGATGTACTCCCGGTCAAAGGGTACGAGATCGAAGACAGCATTAGGATCGGGAATGACGCTCCGACCGCTGGTGCCTTCGCTCAGAAGGAGTTTGCGGAGACAGCCGGGACACTCGACGCGTTCCAGCTTGAACACAACCCGACCTACGCGTACGTCGCAAGCCGTTTCACTTCTGGAACGATGGACGAGGCAACGGGGCTGGCTTATCTGCGCGCGTTCGTCGTCAAGGTGCAGACACTTCTTCTCGCTCTGTGGATGATCAAGGACAACTCAGCGAACGCACTCACGGCCTACTACCGACTTGACGACGCTGATGGGCCGCACTTCATCAGCGAAGACTTTACAACGTACTTCTTCACCGCTGACTGCGAGCTGCGCACAACCCACTTCACCGCTGTGGAATGGGAGCGGGCGATTGCCTTCCTTCGCCAACTCGATGCGGCGATTCCGAAACTCCCTCAGAACGAAAGGCGTGTCAGCGGACTGATCCACGAGTCCCGTCTCGCCAGAACCCTGTACACACTGCAAGCCGCTCGAAACACGAGCGATCTACTCGTGAAGATCGCCTTCTACTGCATGTGCCTTGAGGCGCTTTTTTCCACGGACAAGGAAGGCATCACCTACCGGATCGCGGAACGCACCGCTCTCTTCCTTGGGAACGACGGGCCAGAACGTCGCGCCATTCTTGAAGACGTGACGAAGCTCTACGCTACGCGGTCAAAGGTCGTTCACGGAGATCTGGTTAAGAAGACCCAACTCCCCGACCTCCTTGAACGAGTGAAGCGCGGCGACGACTACCTTCGTCGTTGCTTAACGAAAATCATGGCGGACAACGCCCTGCTCCATCTCTTTACGAAGAAGCCCTCGGAAGCAATCGTCGAGCACTTCAAGGCTCAGGTCTTCGACCACTGAGCCAACTGAATGAGCGCGCTCGGCCTCCGGGACAGGCCGGCTGTGGACGACGTGGCCTCGCCGGCCACCCTGTAGTTGCTATGCTCAATTGCAGATATCCACACGTGCGGTACTCGGCTCACGCCTTGAAGTTCCGTCCGTAACCCCGGCCTTCATTCCACTCCGGCCCAAAGTACTTTCCCTACCGCTCCCTCACGCTCGCAACAGGCCTAACGGAGCGGAGCCAAAGTCCATCGGGGCGAAGTCGAACGCCCGGCCGAGCGCGCGCGACAACGTCGCAACCCAGACATGGGCGATCGCCGAACTAGGCAGGCTGATCCTTCGGCACTTTCAACGCAGCGGCGAGCACCTGCGCAACCTCGGACTTGGGTGCGCGATACGTCCGACCAAGGGTGTCCCTCGCCCAGAGTGACGATAGTCCTGGCTTGAGAACACTCAGATCTCGGGACGCGCTAACGTGAGTCTCGCCGGGCTGAAGCATCGCCGGGATGTGCTCCCCCAAGTACGGTGGCATCAGGAACCAGTGATGCGGGTCCTGCTCGCGGTCCCCACCGACGGCGCTCAGCACGGCAGGTTGCCGGCCCACGTTGGTCACCTTCCAGCAGAGGTACGTCCGCTTGTCCCAGTCGACCGATCCCGGGCGTACGAAGTTCCCTAGGTAGCACGTCACGCTGAGCTTCCCTCGATCCACGAGGTCCCGGTAGATATTCCACCCGAGGGCCACCCCTGAGATCGACAAGCTCGCCAGCGAGATCCACAACGGGGCCTGCGATTCCGCGGCCATCCTTCCCTCCTTCAACTCATCAACTCAAACGAACCCAATGGACGCACTCCGAACGCTCCTCGCGATCGCCAGAACGGCGCTCGACGGCGCAGAAGCGATGATACCGCCTGAACCGGCCGCTCACGCTGAAATGGCCCTGCCGAGACCCGCTCGTAAGCTGGAGCGAAAGCAGGCCAAGAAGGCCGCACCTGCAACTAAGGGCAAGACGCACCGCTACATCTTGGAGGGCTCCCCGATCTTGGGGCCACGGATCACCAAAGTCTGGGAACTCCAAACCCCCGCTTGCGGAAGTGAGACCCACCGCGCACCTTGCGCTTGATCATATTCCTCGGAAGCCTCGACATCTTCAGCCCTCCTTTTCGGCCTGAAGCCACCGGAGCACGTCGCCGCGTTCGAAACGTAGTGCACGACCGAACCGGATGTGGGGCGAGCCTCTGCGGGCCACCAAGCGGCGCACCGTCTTGGGGCTGACGCTGAGGTATTCCGCGACCTGTTGGATCGTCAGGAGCTGGTTCATGCTGCCCTCCTCGGGAGGGCTGGTGTTAGGAGGAGACATGGCCGCACCCGCGCCGCAGCAGGCCCCGAAACCGTGGAAGGACCTGTCGGGAGACGACCAATCGCGCCTGGTTCTGACGCTAGGGTCGCTGACGGAGTTCGCCGCCGGGGTCAACATCGTCACCAGCTTCACGCAGTACAGCTCGAACCCGCAGGACGCTCCGATTCGGTTCCTCTACCAGTCGCTGCACCAGTACCTGTACGCCTACTACATGGACCAGCCGGCGAACGGGCTGTTCCCGGTGCTGGAGTCCCTCGGCATGTCAGAGCAGGCGACGCGGATCTCCGACGTCCTCGGCACGTACATCGCCCCGGACACCACGGTCAAGTCTTTCATGAAGAAGCTGCGGAACGCCGTAATGAGCCATCCGCGCTTCACGGTTAAGTCCGTCTTCGGCGTCTATAGCCTCACGGATGAGATGGACATCGAGTGCTTCCAGCAGGCGCTCCACATGCTGCTCTGGGAGACTTGGCAGGTCCATCAGACGCTCAGGAATAGCTACCCGGAGGCAGTTGAGGTGGACCGCCAGTTTCACGCTGCGGACAAGTCCCCCTAGACGGATTCAGGGGATCTGGCACACTTCAGGGATGCTAATGCAGAGTACACACAACCCTGAGTTTCGAAACCAGAAGTAGGTCGCGGCTGCGTTCCGCGGCCGACTCATGCCTTTTGCCCCAACACACAGCCCCTAGGAGCCGTTCGCGAGTTTCCGTCATCAACACCGGCCGAAGATGCAACGCAGGCAGGGCCCAGGCTGTGACCCACGCCCCGTCAACCTAGTTCACGGTCTGCGCTTCATCGCCGACAGACGAGGTTCATTTCCACCGCAACTCTTTCGGAGCTTTCGCTACCGTGGGAAAGGGGTGTCGTGCCTCTCCGCAGCTACACGCAAGGTGAGCGCAAGAAGCAGGTCGAGGCCCTCGAAAAGGTACTTACCGACCTGATCGCGCAGGCCCCCAGAGACGAAGAGCTCACTGACAACGATGCCTTCATGGGGTACGCCGTTGATCTCATGAACGTCGCGATGAAAGCGCTGCACTACGCCTGCGCAATCGCGCCGAGTACCGAGGTCTCGGTCAGAGGCTACCTACCAAACCCGGCAATCGTCTTGGGGCACCTGGTCCGGCTCCGGAAGCTGTTCGAAGGCTTCCTCGGCCACATCGCCAACAACCAACTTGAGCTTGCGCTGGTCTTTGCTCGGCCTATGCACGAAACCGTCGCCCGCATGGAGTACCTGATGAAGGCCAAGGCCTCGAGCTTCAGGAGTTTCAAACTCGCGTCGTACAGGCCCGAGCAAGCGATGCTCAAACTGATACCCAAGAAGCACGACAATCCGATGCTCGACAAGATCGCGAAGCGCTGGCGCACGAAGGTGGGTAACCGGCTTAGGCGCGACGGCATTACGCTCAAGGAGCTCATGGGGAACAGGGTCTGGAATGTTGACGGCCTCGACTTCTACGCCTTGCTTCGCGAGCTCGGCCAGGAACGCGACTACAGCTTCAAGTTCGGCAACGCGAGCCACTCGATCCACGGTGACTGGGCTGACCTCGACTGGTACCACCTGCGACGCGACGGCCGGCGGTATCACCCCGTACTTGCGTACGCCACGCCTGACCTGCGCGCTGTCGCGGGAACAACGGCGTTTGCCTTGATCGCGGCGGCAATCTACGTGAGGTGGGCCAGGACAGACCCCTCCAAGAGGCTCCGCGGGATCATGCAGGGCCTGACTGACGAACTCCTGCGCCTAGACGCGCTGCACGAAGCGACACTCTAGAGAGCTCTCGTCGGCCTCAGGAACTCGCTGGCTGTGGATAGGCGACCCTATACAATTCAGCCCGACGCAGCTGGGCGTCTGCTGCTCCAATAGCAGAGACACTCCCCCTACTGCGGCCGCCGGACCCGCTCCAGCACCGCCCACTCCGTTCCGTAGCGCACGTCGGCGGCGCGCTTCGGGGGCGCGGCGAGCGTGTCGGCGACGCCTTCCCATCGGACCCAACGTTGCACGGGCACGGGAATGCCGGGCGCCCACCAGGCGTCCTCGCGCATCACGGCGCCGTCGGAGAGCGTGAACGATCGCCACGTGTGACCACAGCGAAAGCGCCCGGCGGGCACAGTTACGGGCACGAGGCCGCCCACGCACGGGTAGATCGCGTTGCGGCCGCTGCTGCCGTACATGGGCACGCTTGGCACGGCGGGGTGGAATCGCTCCCCGTGCACGATCGGCGCGTGGCCGGCGCGCGTGATCTCGAAGTCGCCGCCCGCGCTGTCGCGCTTGAGCAGCGTCCAGCGTTCGCGCTTGGTCTCGGGGCCGGCAGCGGTGCCCTTGCGCGTCACCACCGTGAACTCGGCGCCGGGCTGCCACCGCCGGCCGGCGCGAGAGAGCGCGGGCCAGCGATCGTCCCAGTCCGCGTCACGCGCCGCGGGCGCTCCCCCGCCGCAGCCGACGAGCGAGAGCGCCAGCACTCCGGCCGCGAGCCACGCCGCGGCGCGCGCTCTCACGGGCACGCTCCGGGGTAAATCACGCTCGCGGCGCGGCCGTCGCGGTACGCGACCATCAGGTTGTGGCCGCGGCCCACACCGCGATCGCGAATCGCCCAGCCGTCGGTGAGCACCTGGCCGTCGATCCCCGCGGCGACGGCACGCGTGACGAGTGCTCACTTCCCCAGCAACGCCGTCCAGTCCTGTATCAGCCGGATCGCGCGCGGGCGGCCGTTGGTGGCGACGCTGACCAGTACGCGGCCGTCGGCCCCGATCCGGTCGCCGCTGGTGGCGTTGCTCGGCAGGCTTCGCACCTTCTGGGGCGTGCCGGGCAGGAACTCCGCGCCGGCCTGGACCGGAACGGCGAGGATCTCCTGCCGTTCCGGGTTGATGTAGAGCAGTCGCTTCCCATCCGCGCTCCAGCGCGGACTGGCCCCCCCGTCGAGCGAGACCCTCACCTTGTGTCCGGGCTGCGGGAACGACTGGACGTAGACCTCGTTCTGTCCCGTTTCGTTGGACTGGTAGGCGAGCCAGTGCCCGTCGGGCGACACCTTGCCTGCCTGCTGTTCGCCCGGCTCGCGCAGGTAGGAGATCGGTTTGCGATCTCCATCCAGCGGCAGCAGCCAGATGTCGTAACCGCTGGCTGTCGTCTGCCCCCAGAACACGATGACGCGTCCGTCGCGGGTCCAGTCCGTCACGCCCTTGAAGTAGTCGTCGATCGTCGGCACCAGTTCCGTGTGGCCGTCCATGCCACCGATGTAGATCTCCTCGCGCTGGCCCTGCTTCTTGACGAAGGCGATCCGGTTTCCGTCCGGGGACCAGACCGACGTCGGCTGGCTCGCGATGTCCGACGCGAAGCGCATCGGCACCGCCCGCGTCAGGTCCACCACCCAGAGCTCGTTGCCCTTGAAGAGCGTGGCCCGGCGCTCGTCGGGCGAGATGCGCGACACCTTCCACGGCGCCGGCGGCAGTTCGATCCGGCGAACCGTCACGTCGTTCGCATCGCGCAGCTCGAGGTGCGCGTCCGCGGGTTCGCTGCGCAGGATCGCCAGCCGGCCGTTTCGCGACGGCGAGGCCACGGGCTCCGCATCCAGGTCCGAGGGCTCCGGCGCGTCGGCGATCGACACGGGCGCGTCCTCGAGCTCGAGCTTCCGCATGTCGAAGCGCTGCGCCAGCACGCGACCGTCACGCTCGAACACGAGGTAGCCGGGATCGGCGTAGACGGCCACCGAACGCGCGGTCAGCAGTCGCTTCACCTGGTGCGAGCGCAGCGAACCCACGTAGGTGTCCCAGCCCTGCGGGCCGCCGGGCAGCGACGCGAACAGGAAGTGATCGCCATCGGGCAGCAGCGACGGAAACCGATGCGAGCGCTCGTGCCGGCTGCTGTCGAGCGTGGTCACGGGCGTCGGCGTTCCGCCCGCTTCCGGAACTCGTACGATCGGGCCATCGAGCGCCGGCGCGATCAGCATGGTGCCGTCGCGGTTCCAGCTGCCGCCGCGGCCACTGGTGACGTCGCACACCGCGGTGGGGCTGCCGCCCGCGATCGGGACGCGCATGAGCTTCGCGCTCGTGAAGTAGGCGATCGCGCGCGAATCCGGTGACCAGAACGGCCGGTACCCTCCCTCCGTCCCCGCCAACTTCGTGGCGGCGTCCGAATCGAGCGGGCGGATGTAAAGCCCCTCGGCGTTGGCGAAGACGATCGTGCGGCCGTCCGGAGAAAGGCTCAGTTCGGCGTGCCGAGCGGACATCGCAAGGCCTGGCGGTGCCTCGACGATCGTCTGGATTGCCGCGGGCACCGCACCGCGCGTGCCGAGCGCGCGCCAGGCGAAAACCGCGGCGGCGATCCATCCGAGCGCGACGAGCGTGGCGACGAGTCGCGAGCGGCTCCGGCGCTGCGCCGCGACGGGCGCGGGCAAGCCCGCCTGCGAGCCGCCCTCGGCGAGCCACGCGAGCTGCATGCGGATGTCGTGCGCGCTCTGCAGTCGTTCTGCGGGATCCTTCGCGAGGCACGCCTGCACGAGCCGCTCGAGCCCGGGCGGTGCGAGAGGCGCGAGTTGGGCGATCGGCGCGGGCTGCGAGGCCATGATGGCGCTGATCAGCGACGCCTGGCTCTTGCCCTCGAACGCCCGCCGGCCGGTCGCCATCTCGTACAGCACGCAGCCGAGTGCCCAGAGGTCGCTGCGCGCGTCGGCTTCCTTCCCTTCCAGCTGCTCGGGCGCCATGTACTGGAAGGTGCCGACGATCGTGCCTTCGGCGGTCAGCGGCGCGGCCACCGTGGGCGACTGCGTGAGCGCCGCCACCGTGACGCCGCTCCCCGACGCCGGTCCGGCCATGCCGGTGGCACGCGCGAGGCCAAAGTCCATGAGCTTGGCGCCGGAGCGGGTGAGCATCACGTTACCGGGCTTCAAGTCCCGGTGGACCACGCCGGCCCGGTGCGCGCGGTCGAGCGCGTCGGCGATCTGCGCGCCGAGTCTCAGCACGTCGGCCGCCGGCAGCGCCCCCTTGGCGAGCCGCTGGGCCAGCGTCTCGCCGTCCACCAGCTCCATCACGAGGTAGTCGGTGTCCCCTTCGCGCCCGACGTCGAACAGCGAGCAGATGTGCGGGTGGTTCAAGCTCGAGACGGTCTTCGCCTCGCGCTCGAAGCGAGCGCGCACCTCGGCGTTGGTCGAGAGGTGCTGGGGCAGCACCTTGATGGCGACATCGCGTCCCAGGCGCGTGTCCGTGGCGCGAAACACCTCGCCCATGCCGCCCGCACCGAGCGGCGCGACGACCTCATAGGGACCGAGCCGGGTGCCGGGGGTGAGTGGCATCGCGGCAATCTACCCCATCCGGCGGCGGGTCCCTACACCGCAAGTCCGCGCGTCGCGCAGGGCTGTCGAGGCCGCCGATCGGTACGCCGGTCCAGGGTTCAGTTCGCGCGAGGCGACCTGGGAACGAACACCGACTTGTTGGCTCGGAAGGCCTGTGCCACGCTTCTCCGCAAGGGCCTCCCCCGCCCGCAGGACCCGCCGGAGGTGAGCCATGATCCGTCTTCCTTCTGTCCACCCGGGCTGCGCCGCGATCGTCGCCGCGCTCTCGATCGTTCTCGCTCCCGCCGCGAACGCGTGGCCGCTCGCCAGTTCGCCGGGCGTGCTCGTCTCGACCAGCACGGCCATCCAGGGGAATCCCGCGATCGCGAGTGACGGGGCGCACGGTGCGTACGTCCTCTGGCTGGAACAGCCGACCGCGGGAGTCCCGACGGTGCACGCGCAGCGTCTCGATCCCCTGGGCGGGATTCCTTGGGCGACTGACGGCATCGAGGTGAGTGGCGCGCGATGCTCGCTCGATCCTCCGCGACTGGTGAGCGATGGTGCGGGCGGTGCGATCGCGCTGTGGCGCGACTTTCGTGCCGACACGGCGGGTGACCTCTACGCCCAGCGGTTGCACGCCGACGGGACGACCGCATGGGGCGCGACGGGTGTCGCGGTCACGACCGGCGTGCTGCACGAGCGATACAGCGTCGCGGTCGCCGATGGCGCGGGCGGGCTCCTCGTCGCGTGGCAGGACGATCGCGAGGGCGCGACGCAGATCCGCGTGCAACGCGTGGGGCCCGACGGCGCCATTCTGTGGAGCGCCGGAGGCGTGCGCCCCGGTACGAGCGCGCAGTACCAATCCAGCCCGACCCTCGGCGCCGACGGCTCGGGCGGCGCCTACGTGATGTGGACGGAGAAGTTCCCCTACGAGGGCCGCATGCAGCACCTGGACGCGTCCGGTGCCCCGCTCTGGAGCACCGCGGGCGAACTCGTCACGTCCGGCGCCACGTGGCAGGGACCGGAGTCCCTTGTTCCCGACGGAACGGGCGGCGTGTTCGCCGTCGTGTCCGCCAACTTCAACAACGTGCCGTTCACGCAGGTCTACGTGCAGTACGTGGACGCTACCGGTGCGCCGCACTGGGGCACGGGCGGAAGCAGCGTCAGCGGCGCCGACCTGCCCACCTATGGCGTGCACGCCTGCGCCGATGGCTCGCACGGGCTGTTCATCGAGTGGGAGCGCTACCTCAACGACGGCACGGGCAATGCCGAGCTCCGAATGCGCCACGTCGACTCGGCGGGCAACGGGCTGGCGGGGTCGGGCCGGATCGTCGGCCTGGTCCAGAGCGGATACGGCTGGTTCTCGTCGAGCATGATCCCGGACGGCGCCGGGGGCACCGTGCTCGCGTGGACCGACCTGGGCCCGCCGCTCGGGCAGCCCGTGTTCGCGCAGCGGATCGACGGTGCGCTCGATCCGCAGTGGGGCGCAAGCGCGGTCCCGCTCGCGCAGTCGAGCGGCGTGGGCTACCGGCTCGCACTGACGAGCGACGGCGCACAGGGCGCGATCGCGGTGTGGCTGGACGAAGGCGCCAGTTACCAGCCCCACCCCTACGCCGCACACGTCGCGCAGTCCGGGGCGACCGGTCCGCTGGACGTTTCCGGCCCGCCGCCGGCGGTGGAACGACTGCTCGCGGCGGCGCCCTCACTCGTCCGGAGGGGCGAGACCGTCACGTTCCAGATCACGCACGCGCCGGACGGCGACGCCCGCGTCGGAGTGTTCGACGCCGCGGGTCGCCGGGTGCGCACGCTGCGTGCGGCCGCCGGGATGGCTGGGACGACGCACGCGACGTGGGACGGCCGCGACGACGCTGGCCGCAACGTCGAGCCCGGCGTCTACCTTGCGCGGCTCGAGGGCACGCTCCACGACGCACGCACGCGAGTGGTCGTCACACACTAGGAACCGACGCCGGAACTCGGGCCAGACGCAGCGGGAGCGCCCGAAGCCATGACCCCGTGGAGGCGCCCCGATGAACCGGACACGAGTCCTGCATCTCCTCCCGCTGCTGCTGGCGCTGGCGGCACTGCCCTGCGCCGCGCAGCCCGCGCTGCCGATGCACGAGTGGGCGCATGGGGCCACGTTCTACGAGATCTTCGTGCGCAGCTTCGTCGACTCCGACGGCGACGGCATCGGTGACCTGCGCGGCCTCACCTCGCGGCTCGACTACCTCAACGACGGCGATCCCGCGACGACGTCGGACCTCGGCGTCGAGGCGATCTGGCTCATGCCGATCTTCGCCTCCCCCAGCGATCACGGTTACGACACCACCGACTACTTCGCGATCCATCCGAAGTACGGCACGATGGCGGACTTGGACACGCTCGTCGCGGCCGCGCATGCGCGCGGCATCCGCGTGATCCTGGACCTGGTGCTCAACCACACCAGCAGCCGGCATCCGTGGTTCGTGGAGTCGGCGGCGTCGCCACGGGCGCCGAAGCGCGACTGGTACGTGTGGCGCACGGACGATCCCGGCTGGCGGCAGCCCTGGGGCGGCGGGCCGACCTGGCACGAGATGAACGGAGCCTACTTCTACGGCGTCTTCGGCAGCGGCATGCCCGACCTCAACTACGAGGACCCCGCGGTGCGCGCCGAGGCCCAGGCGATCGCGGACTTCTGGCTCGAGCGTGGCGTCGACGGGTTCCGGCTCGATGCCGCGCGGCACCTGGTCGAGGATGGCCCGGGCGATCAGCAGACCAACACGCCGGGGACGCACGCGTTCTGGCGCGAGTTCGCCGCGCACGTCCGCGCGGTCGCGCCGGAGGCGATCCTGGTCGGCGAGAACTGGACCTCCACCGACAAGATCGCGGAATACTACGGCTCGGTGGACTCGCTGGCGGGCGGCGACGAGCTGACGATGAGCTTCAACTTTCCGCTCGCCGGTTCGATCGTGCGCTCGGTGCGCACGGGCGATCCGGAGCCGATCGTCACGACGCTCGGCGACATGTCCCGCTTCTACCCGGCCGGCGTGCTCGATGCGACGTTCCTCACCAACCACGACATGCCGCGCGTGGCCACCGAGCTCGCTTCGGATCCGGCGCGCCTGCGCCTGGCGGCGGCGCTGTTGCTGACGCTGCCGGGGACGCCGTTCCTCTACTACGGCGAGGAGGTCGGCCTGAGCGGCGGCAAGCCCGATCCCAACATCCGCACCCCGATGCCGTGGAACGACCGCGATGCAGGCGGCGGCTTCACGACCGGGACACCATGGCGCCGGTTCTCCCCGGGGCGCGAGCAGGCCAACGTCGCCGCGCAGAGCGGTGATCCGGCGTCGCTGCTGTCGCACTACCGCCGGCTGGTTCACCTGCGCGCCTCGTCGCCCGCGCTGCGCCGCGGCACGATCCTGCTGCTCGACCCCGGCCCCGGGAACGCGCCCCTCCTCGCGTTCATCCGAGAGGAGCGCGGCGAGCGCGTGCTGGTCGTCCACAACCTCGGCACGGCCGAGGGAACCGCGGGACCGTGGGACCTTCACGCGCGCGGAGCGAAGCTCGTCCTCGCCAGCGTCCCGGGCGCGAAGGTGCAAGCGAAGGGCGACGTCGACGTGACCGTACCCGCAGGCGGCTCGGCGATCTGGCGGTTGCGGTAGTCACGTGTCCGTGGAGGAAAAGGCTCGGCGTCAGTCCTCGCCATGCTTGGACCATGGAGTGAGCGCGTCCAGGAGCCTCTGCCATCGGCTCCGGCGACGTGCCAGTTCCTCACGCCAGGCCTTCTCCTGCTCGGCGCTGAACCGCAATGCGCCTGCGCGGACCGCGAGAAGGTCACCTTCGACCGAAACGCAGGTATATCGCGACTCCGTGCCGCCCAGGACCAGCCGCAGATCCAGTGCATCTACGGCCGCGAGCCATTCCGCGGTACCAAGCTTCCTTCGGTCGGGTGGCTCCAGGAGCGCCCGGTACGCCTCGTACCCTGCGCCCGGAACGAATCGGAAACGAAGCCAGTGATCGGTCGAGAACGGCCCGGGCCACTTCTCCAACGTCCCAAGCAGGCAACTTCCTGCGTAGAGAGCTCCCGACATCCTGACGACCTCCCCACTCTCTCGCTGCCCGCGCCCCCTAGCGCAGCTTCACGATCGCGTGGCCGTGGGCCCACTGCGGGGTGAGCAGTCTCACGAAGTATTCGCCGCCAAGCTCCATCGCCCCGGCGCTCGTCCGGCCGTGCGACCCAGATTCCTGTCCGCGACTGGCTTCCGAACGGGCCGGAAGATCCGATGACCGTCATCGGCGGTCATGTGACCGCTGATTGCGGTCTTCGTCAACTGGTGTCCATCGGCCGCGCCGGTGGTGCTGTCACCCACCGCGTACCGCTACTCCTTCGGCGCCCGCTCCTCGATCCGCCCCGCCAGCTTCTGCAGCTCCGTCGCGCGCCACTCGCGGATTTCCGCGGGCAAGTCATCGCCGAAGTCGGCGACATCGCTCGCGTACGACTCGAGCTTCACGAGCGCCGAACCCCAGGTGACGGGGACGCCCTCCCAGCCCTGGACGTTCGGCGCTCGCGCGATCGCGTCGGCGGGCGTGATCGTTCCGTCCGCCACCGCTCGCAGCAGCGTCGCGAACGCGACGCACGCCTCGCGCGTCGTCATCGCGCCCGCTTCGCCGCGCGGCGTGCCGGGGCTGCCGTCGCCGGCGAGCGCCGCTCGCGCTCCTGCTCGGCGTCGAGGATCGCCTTCAGCGCGCGGATGTTCTCGCGCAGGTAGAGCAGGTCCGAGCGGAACATCCGCACGCCTTTGCGCAGTCGCGACGACTCGCGGGCGAACTTCGGCGAACGCTGGATCCTCAGCAGGCCGCGCGCATGCGCAAGCAACGGATCGATTCGCAGGCGCCCCCAGTCGGTGCTCGTCTCGAGCTTCGCGAACGCCTTGCGCAACGCGGCGAGAGATTCGACGTACGCGGGAATATCGGTCTTGTAGACGCGGTCCATTCGGGGTCTCCGGCATGCGTTGGGATGACGCGCCACTCGCGCCACCCCAGCATACACGGCCCGCCCGCGCCGGAGCCGGTCGAAGCTCGCCCTAGCGGTACAGCGCCTTGAGCCCGCCCCACGTCGCGGTGTGCGTCGGTGTCGCGAGCTGGCCGAACTTCTCCACGCGCGCGTTGCCGGCGTCGGTGACGTAGATGTTGCCGCCCGTGTCGAGGCCGATGCCGTACGGATAGAGGAACTGGCCATTGCCACCGCCGATCGTGCCCCACTGATCGACGTAGCCGCCCGTGGGCGTGAACGCTTCCACGCGGCAGTTGCCGGCATCCACCACGTACACGAGACCGATGGCGTCCGTGGTGATCCCGAACGGCTGGTTGAACTGGCCGTTGCCGGCGCCGTTCGTGCCCCACTGCGTCAGGTACGTGCCGGTACTGGTGAACGCCTGCACGCGGCTGTTGCCGCGGTCCACCACGTACACGGTGCCGCTCGGGCCGACGGCGATCCCGTACGGGTCGATGAACTGGCCGTTGCCGCTGCCGTTGGTGCCCCACTGGGTCAGGTACGTGCCGGTGCTCGTGAACTTCTCCACGCGGCAGCCGGCCCAGTCCACCACGTAGACGTCGCCGGTCGCGTCCACGGCGACACCCGACACCTGCTGGAACTGCCCGTTGCCCGTACCGTAGCTGCCCCACTGCGTGAGCAGGTTGCCTGCGGCGTCGAACTTCTGCACGGCGCTCAGGCCGTAGCATGCGGCATAGACGTCGCCCGAGCCGTCGATCGCGAGCTGGTAGATGCCCGGGGAGTACCACTGGAAGAGATATCCGCCGGTGCTCGTGAACGCCTGGATCGAGTTGCTGACGGCGTCGGCCACGTACACGGTGCCGCCCGCGCCGACCTTCACGTCGAACGGGTCCTGGAACTGGCCCGGCGCCGTGCCGGGCGTGCCCCACTGCAGCAGGTAGGTCGGGGCGGCGAAGACCTGCAGGGGCGACAGCAGCGTCGCGGCGAGCAGCACGGCGGCGGCAGGATGCTTCACGGGGGTGCGCATGACGGGGCCTCGCGTGGCGGGAAGGGTCGCAGGTGTCGTCCTTCCCTTCGCGCCCGCGTGGCGGTCCTAACGCGAAATCGACATGCGCCCGGAGTCTGCCGTTTCTCTCGTGCCATGGAGGCGAACGGCATGTCGCCTTCGGCCGCGCATCTGGCCATGCCGCACGGCCCGGAAGTACGGTTCAAGTGCCCGCGCCGAAACGTCGAAAACCATGCGACGGCGGCGCGTCGCGTGTCGCGCCCGAACGCTCGGCTCCGCATCCGGGAGGAAGCCCCATGACGAAGATCCGCAGCCTGCGTATCGCCCTTCTGGCGGCCGCGCTCGCGCTGTCGGCGATCGCCGCTCACGCGGTGGCGCCGGGCCCGATCGAGGTCGCGACCGGCGCGGGCGCGCCGGTGCCGCTCCTGCCCGAGAAGCTGCAGGGGCTCAAGACCCGGCCGCTCACCAAGCTCAAGGAGTCCATGGACCGCCGCTTCGGTCCCGACTTCCTCTCGCTGGTCCGGATCGGCGCGCGCCCCGGCACCGAACTGGTGGGCCGCTGCCGCATCACGACAGCGCCCGTGCGGCTCACGGTCTACGAGATCTCGCGCCGCAAGCAGGATCGCGACCGCATGCTGCGGGTGGTCGCCTCCGGTTACTACCCCACGCCGGGCGAAGTCGCGACGTTCCGCACGCAGGTGCAGGACCTCGGCGAGGAGCTCTTCTTCATCACCGCCGAGAAGGTCGAGTCCCGATCCGAGCTCAACTCGCACCTCACCTACATGAACACGCAGGACAACGCGATCATGGTGAAGGGCTTCAGCACCAACTGGAACCTGAGCGTGCTGAAGGTGAACCTCGCCGGCCAGGGAGCGGCGCACGAGGAAGTCCCGTTCACCAAGGACGCGGAGTGGTTGGTCGACCACCTGATCCGCCCCATGTGGGTGACGTCGATCCGGATCGACACCAGGTCCTGAGCGCGGCGCGCGGCTACTGCGACTGCCGGATCCGCTCCAGGACGGCCCACTCGGTGCCGTAGCGCACGTCGGCGGCACGCTTCGGGGGCGAGCGCAGCGTGTCCGCGACGCCCTCCCATCGCACCCAGCGCTGCACGGGCACGGGAATGCCGGGCGCCCACCATGCGTCCTCGCGCATCACGGCGCCGTCGGAGAGCGTGAACGATCGCCACGTGTGACCGCAGCGGAAGCGGCCCGCGGGCACGGTCACCGGTACGAGCCCGCCGACGACCGGGTAGAGCGCGTTGCGGCCGCTGCTCCCGTACATGGGCACGCGCGGCACCGCGGGGTGGAACCGCTCCCAGCGCACGGTCGGCGCGTGGCCGACGCGCGTGATCTCGAAGTCGCCGCCGACGCTGTCGCGCTTGAGCAGCGTCCAGCGCTCGCGCTGCGTCTGGGGGCCCGCGTCGGTGCCGGTGCGCGTCAACACGGTGAACTCGACGCCGGGCCGCCAGCGCTCTCCGGCGCGCGCCAGCGCGGGCCAGCGGTCGTCCCAGTCGGCATGGCGCGCGACCGGGTGGCCGCCGCCGCACCCGGCCAGGGCGAGCGCGAGCGCGCCCACCGCCAGCCATGCGCGCAGGCGCAGCCTCACGGGCGCGCGCCCGGGTAGATCACGCTCGCGGCGCGGCCGTCGCGGTACGTGACCATGAGATTGCGGCCACTGCCCACGCCGCGATCCCGGATCGACCAGCCGTCGGTGATCAAGTCGCCGTCGATCCCGGTGGCGACGGCACGCGTCATCGCGTAACCCGGGCCGACCTGCGCCTCGATCTCGGCGCGCGTCATGCCGGGATGCAGGTTCTGCAGCGCGCTCGCTTCCACCGGCGGCAGGCGGTCGACGTACGGGCGGCGCACGTTGCCGATCACGAGCCGGCCGTCCACGAACTCGGCGAGCATGTAGCGGCCCATGGTCTCGTTCCACTCGTACGCGCTCGCACCGTTGCCGAAGGACGCGTTGACCGAGCGCGGGATCACGCCGGGCATCGTGGCCGAGACCTCGGACAGCGACTCGCCCACGCGCAGCGCGGGCAGCTCGGGGGGCGCGGGCGGCGCAGGTGCGGTGGCGGCCGCCGCCGCGGCGGCGGAGTCCGCGCGTGCCGACGCGAGCGCGACCGAGTCGTCGGTCACGGTGCGCTGCGGGATCGACTGCAGGGCGATCCCGGCGACCGCGAACACGATCGCCAGCGCGATGAACATCCACGACAGTCGGGTCACGGAATGCACCTCCGGGGGCGGACGAGGACCGTGGGCCGTTTCCCGGAAGTTATCGGCCCGTCCGCGGCCGGACTTGCGCCCCACCCGAAGCCCGCGCGGCGGCGTTCGGGGCGCGGCTGGCGCGGCCGCACCCCGAACGCATAGGCTCCGGGCGGAAGCGATCCGCCCGGAGCCCGGAGTCCCGCGTGCCGGCCTACCGCAGCCGCGCCACGCGCTTCGTCACGACCTGGTCGTCGGCGAGCATGCGGAGCCAGAAGACGCCCGCACCCGCATCGCGTCCGGAGCGATCACGACCGTCCCACACGAATCGATGTGATCCCGGCTGCAGTCGTCGCACCGGCATGCCCGCGACCACGCGGCCCTGCGCGTCGAAGACGGTCCACTGTGTCCGCGACTCCTTCGCGAGGGCGAGCTCGAAGGCCAGCTCGCCAGAGAACGGATTGCCGCGAAGGGTCCACGCGGTGCGCTGCAGCGGATCCCCGACCGCCGCCGGGGTGAACACGATCGAGTCGCGCACCATCTCCACCGGTGCGGCCCGGCCGTTCGCCACCCATGCATCGTAGAGCGCCTGGCCGGCGGTGTTGGTGACGTTGTGGTCGCGAAGGAACTCGACGTAGTCCCGGCTCGTGCTCTGGTAGAGGAGACGCACCGTCACGAGCCGCGCGGCCCGCGGCAGAGAATACTCGGCGACGTCCCAGTTCTGGCCGTCGGCGTAGCGGTTCCCGGGCCCGGTGAACCTGGGATCCACAGGCGCCGCCCCGAACGAGGCGAATGCGGCCTGGGTAAACCCGAGCGGTGGGATGCGATTGTCCAGGTAAACGGTGTCGTTGAGCGCGAAGTGGAACGATGGCCCGGCCGAGGCGCCCAGCGCGGCCGCGAGCGGCGGCGAAATGCCGAGATGCGTCTCGTAGCAACGCAGCGCGGGATCCGACGCCAGCACGCCGGTCGCGGCGTCGTAGGCCCCGCTCTCGTAAACGAGCGCGCCGCCCTGGTCGTAGGCGCGGACGTGCAGCCACATGCGGCGGCCTTCGGGATATCCCGTCGGCAGCTTGTGCCCGGTCTGGTTGGTGACGGTGACGCTGGCTCGTGTGCTGTCGCCCTCGAGCTGAATGGCGAGGCCGAGCGTGGCAGCCTTCGCCAGCAGCGCCTGCGACCGCGCAGAGCCGTCGGCGAGGGATGCGGCATCGGTCTCGGCCGGATACAGCGTCCCCACAACGCCGATCATCCACGAACTCCCGCCCGTCAAGTCGTGACGCGGCAGGTCAGGGCGCACGGCGGCCAGCGGATCGTTGCAGCCCTTCGCGCTCGCATCGGGCATGTGGCAATCCTGGCAGGAACTCACGGTTCCGTCGGGACGATTGCCTGCGAACTGCGGCGCGTACACGCCGGCGGGGTACGCGCTGTGCTTCCACTCGCTGTAGGTGCGCTCGAGCGGCATCACGTCGCTGGAGAGCAGGCTCGCCGCGGGCTGATCCAACGGCCCGACGGAGTAATCCACGGGGCCGGTGCGCTGCAGGGCCGGGTTCGACACGTCGTGGCACGTCCCGCAGAACTCGCCGCTCCGGTGGAACGGCGAGGTGAGCACCTGGTGCGGCGAGACGGTGTCGCTGAACGGCCCGCGTCGCCGGGCCTGCGGGTCGATCACCATCTGTCCGCTCGAATAGTTGGTCGGCGTATGCGCGGGCAGCAAGGAGGCGAGGACGCCCGCGTCTTCGGCGGGACTCGTGCCCGCGACGTAGACGGGATCGGCCATGCGATGACACAGGTCACAGCTCACGCCATCACGATCCGCGGCGCCCAGCTGGCTGCCGCTCGTCGGCTGGCTGCGGCCTGCCATCCAGCCGCCCATGGAGTGACAGCGAATGCACAGGTCTCCGGCCGACGGCGCATCGTGGTCGGCGACGGCGAGGCAGGCGTAGAAGAGCGGATCGCGCCCGGCCTGCGCCATCATGCTGCCACGGAAGAGCCGGCCGGGCTCGTTCGCGGGGTCGTAGCCGCCGTGGCACGTGATGCAGGTCCCCGAGGGCTCGAGCGAGCTCACCTGCAGCGGCTGCGAGCCCGGCAGGTCGAAGTCGCGCAGCGTCGTCGGCGCGATTCCACCGGGCGTCGCCGTGACCGTGAACCCCGCGCTGCTGGAGTCGCGACCGGCGTTGCCGCGCGCGTCCCACGCCACCACCAGCACCTGCGCCGAAGTCGTCGGCATGTTCGGCACGTACCAGTCGCGCGTGCCGCCGTTGGCGATGCCATAGGCCATCGGCGTCCAGGCGTGCGCCGCGGAATCCCGCCAGTAGACGTCGATCGAAGTCACCCCCACGTTGTCGGTGGCGGTCCACGTGATCGCGTGGAGCGATCCGCCCACCCAGGAGTTGCCGCCATCGGGCGACACGAGGTTCACCGTGGGCGGCTGCGTGTCGAGTGCGGATTGCGGCACGAGATACGGCGTCAACTCGGCGAGTACGGGAATGTTCGTGCAGCTGCCGACATTTGCCGGCGTCAGCCCAGGGAACGTGGGCGTGTTCGAGTACGTGAGCTGCGTGATCTCGACGAGCGAAGTGAACCCGTCGCCGTCGGGATCCTCGGTCTCGATCGAATGGATCGCCTGCTGCCGCCCGGCGTCGTTGTTCGAGTAGTTGCCGATGACGGAACCCAGCCGCACGCCATAGGGGTTCCGCGTCCCGCCGCCGTTGAGGTCGTAGTGGCAGACACCGCAGTGGCCGGCGTGGCTCGGCAGGTTATCCAGCTTGCTCCCGACCGCCGCTGGATACGAGTTGAAGAACGAAGTGCGGATCGTGGGGCGGGCCAGCGCCGCCGGGAGCGTGGCCAGGGTGGCCACGAGCACGAGGGACGCGGCGCCGATCGGAACGGCCAAGAGACGTGCACGCATGCGGACCTCCTCGGTGGGGACGAGTCGAGTACGCCGAGCGCATTGCATCGCTCGTGCCGGGTCCGCGTGACGCTGTGCGAGGCGGGAAGTCGGCGCCGCTCAACAGCGCTCGCCGCGCTGAGGGCCGTGCACGGCGCCCGCGCGGCGCCTCCCTCCCTGCACGTTCGTCACCGCGCTGCCAAATCGGCGTTGACCGCGGTCAAGTCGGAGACGTCTTCGCGTGGAGTCGCGAGCTGGCCGCGCGCGGCGCGGGACGGCCTACAGCGCGTTCTCGCGGATGATGTGCGCGAGCTTCCAGGCGCTGGGCCGGATGCGGCGTTGCTGGGTCGCGAAGTCGACCTCGAGCAGGCCGAACTTGGCGCCGTAGCCGTCGGCCCACTCGTAGTTGTCGAGCAGCGACCAGTAGAGGTAGCCGACCACGTTCACGCCGTCGGCGATCGCGCGCGCGACCTGCCAGAGGTGCATGAAGATGAACTGCCAGCGATCGTCGTCGTCGCGTGCGGGCACGCCGTTCTCGGTGATCAGGATCGGCAGCTTGAAGCGCGCGAACTCGCGCAGGTACTGAGCGAGGCCTTCCGGGTACACCTCCCAGCCGAGGTCGTTGAGCTTGCCCACCTGCTGGCGGTGGTCGTGCTTCGCGAAGTTGCCCATCAGCCCGGGCAGGTCGTAGCCCGAGTTCCGCACGAAGTCGCGGGTGTAGTAGTTGATGCCGATGAAGTCGAGCGTGCGCCCCATGGGGAGCCGTTCCCAGAAGAACCCGGGCACACGCAGTGCGCCGGTGTGCAGCGCGTCCACGAACAGCAGGTTGAAGAAGTAGCTCCGCGTGCGCACGGAAAGCCGGTCGCGCCAGCTCCGCGGGTTGTCGGCCGAGAGCGCGAGCACGTGCTTGGCGATCCCGACGCGCGCGTTGGGCTGCGCGTCGTGGATCAGGTGATAGGCGCGCACGTGCGCGCGCAGCATGCGGCGCAGGACCTTGAGCGCACCGGGCCAGTCGGTGCGGCCGGGCGGCCACTGGCCGAGCAGCCAGCCCTTGAACACCTGCACCACGGGCTCGTTGAGCGTCACGTACCAGCGGATCTCGTCGCCGAGCGTGGCCACCACGTGCCGCACGTAGCGCGCGTAGTAGCGCTCCATCTTGGCGCTGTCCCACCCGCCCTTCTCGGCCATCCAGCGCGGCATCGTGTAGTGGTAGAGCGTCACCACGGGCTCGATCCCGAGCCCGCGCAGCGTGCGCAGCACGTCGCGGTAGTGCGCGATCGCCTCGTCGGACCAGCGTCCTTCCTCGGGCTCGATCCGGCTCCACTCGAGCGAGAAGCGGTGCGCGTTGTGCTCGATCGCTCGCGCCATCTCGAAGTCGTCGCGATAGCGGTGGAAGTGGTCGGCCGCGGCGCCCGAGGGCTCCTTCACCTTGCCGGCCTGCTCCCACGCCCACCAGTCGTTGAGCGTGTTGCCGCCCTCGACCTGGTGCGCCGACGTGGCGGCGCCCCAGAGGAAGCCCACCGGGAACGTGAACTTGGTCGAGTGCACGCCCGGCGCGGGCTGCCCGGGCGCCGCGAACGGCGACGGTGCTCCGGCGGCTGCGGCCTCGCTCGGTCGTGGCGGCGTCGGTTCGCTCAGGGCGGCCTCCTCGCATCTCGGGTCTTGACGGCGACACGCGGCTCCGGTTCCCTGCGCGTGCCACGTCGCAGTATCGGGCCGCACGTGCCCTTCCCTCAAGCCCTCGGAGGCCGGATGCCCGCGCCGAAGACCGAACAGATGCTGATCGAGATCCCGAAGGCGTGGCCCGCGCGCGAGGCGGCGTCCTTCTTCGCCCAACTGGATGATCTTTCCGGCCGCATGTTCGCCGCCCTGCGCGGCATCACGACCGCCGAGCTCGCGTGGCAGGCCGCGCCGGGCATGAACACGATCGGCATGCTCCTCGCCCACTGTGCGATCGTCGAAGTCTTCTGGCTCATGGTCGCGACCGGCACCTACACGCAGCCGGCGCTCGAGAAGGTGCTCGGGATCGGCGAGTGGGACGACGGCATGCCGCTCGCGCCGGGCAAGCGCCCGCCCGCCGCGCTGCGCGGCCGCTCGCTCGCGTGGTACCGCAAGCTGCACGACAAGGCGCGCACGTACGCCAAGCGCACGGCGCGGCGCATGAGCGCGCGCGACCTCGAGCATCGCGTCACCCGCACGCGCATGAACGGCACGCGCTCCACCACCAACAATCGCTGGATCCTCTACCACGTGCTCGAGCACCAGGCCGGGCACTACGGCCAGATGCTGCTCCTGCGGCACCTGAAGCGCGACGCGAAGCGGGGCCGCCGATGAGCGGCGACACGATCACGCGGCTCGCGCCGCCGGCCGGCTACGCGTCCGTACACGTCGCCACGTGCATCGCGGGAGTCGACGAGCTGCGCGAGCGGCTGCTCGCCGCGGTGCGCGGCCTCACGCCCGCACAGCTCGAATGGCAGCCGCGCCCCGGCGCCAACACGATCGGCATGCTGCTCGCGCACGTCGCGGTGGCCGAGACGCACGTGGCACAGGTGGGCCTGCTCGGCGAGCGCGACGGGCACGTGCACGACGTGATCGGCATCACCGTCGAAGACGAGGGCCTGCCGCTGCCGCCAGGCGCGCCGCCCTCGCCCGCGCTCGCGGGCAAGGACGTGGCGTTCTACGAGGGGCTGCTCGCGAAGGCCGGCGCCCACACGCGCGCGGCCGCCGCGAACGTGCGCGACCAGGACCTGGACGCCGACATCGTCCGGCCGCCCCGGCCGGACGGCACGCGGCGCATCTTCACGAAGCGCTGGGTGCTCTTCCACATGCTCGAACACGCTGCGGGGCACCTGGGACAGGTGCTGGCCCTGAAGCGCGACCTGCCGGTTGTGCTCGGATGAATGCAGTTGGCGCGGGAGGTGCAGTGATCCTCCGGCATGACGACCTTCATCCCGCCGTTCTGCCCCAACCCGAGCTGTCGCTACCACAAGGCCGAGCGTGCCTTGTGGCGCTGGTCCCACGCCGG
>JBGAML010000028.1:0-27004 GCA_044223005.1 Candidatus Eiseniibacteriota bacterium | reverse complement strand
CCGACGCTCCGGCCGCCCCGGCCGTCGCGCCGCTCGAGGCCGCCGCGGCGCCCGCCGCCGATGCGGCCGCCGGCGCCCGCGACACCGCGCGGAACGCGGTGCACTCGGCCGACGCCGCGCCCGTGCGGGCCGCGGCGCGCGAACTCGCGCCCGCGGAGCCCGCGGCTCCGGCTGCCGCGCCGCGTCCCGTCGCCACGCCGGCTCCGGCCGCACACGCGAACGCCCGCGATGGCTCCACGCCCGGCGAACGCGACGGCGAACGCCGTTCGCGCGAGGACTCGCGCACGGCCGCACGTGCGGTCGACGAAGCCTCCACGACGCCGACCGAGACCGCGTCCGCCACGCCCGTGACCCCGCGGCCGGCGAGCGGCACCGCGACGGCGCCGCGCGCGGCCACCACGGCGGCTCCGCTGCTCGAGGTGCAGGACCCGAGGCTCGAGCCGATGCGCCGCGCCGCGGACCAGGTGACGCTCCAGTTCCACGGCGAGGACGGCCTCGAGGGCCGGCTGCGCATCGCGGTGCGGGGCGACACGATCCGGGCCGCGTTCCTGACGTCCGACGCCGCGACGCTCGAACGCGTCGGCGACGGACTCGGCACGCTGCGCAAGGCGCTCGCCGAGCAGGGATTCCGGGAGACGCACGTTGCGGTGCACGACACGCGCGCGATGGCCGCGGCCTCGGCCGCGGAGACGCGCTCGGATTCGCGCACCGGAGAGGAGCGACGCCAGGGAGAGCCGTCGCGACGACAGGGGCAGGGACGCGAAGCGAAGCAGGACAACGGCTCCGGCCGGAGCCGGAACGCGCCGCGAGACGAAAGGCGGTCCGAATGATCTCGCCCACGACGTCGCCGCAGTACTTCACCAGTTCCTCCGCGTCGAACGGAACGACGCAGAAGAAGTCGCTGGACAAGGACGCGTTCATGACCCTGCTGGTGGCGCAGCTGCGCCACCAGGATCCGCTCAACCCGCTCCAGCCGCACGAAATGGCGGCGCAGCTCGCGCAGTTCACCAGCGTGGAGCAGCTCACGCAGCTCAACACCGCGATGGCGGCCCAGACCGAGGCGAGCCAGATGGCCACGCTGAGCGCGCAGTCGTCGCTCTCCGCGTCGCTCATCGGCCGGCAGATCGAGGCGGCGGGCGACCAGGTCGTGGTGCCTTCCAGCGGGCGGGCGAGCGTGCTCGTCGACGTCGCCAATACCGGCGGCGCGGCCACGCTCACGCTCAAGAACGATTCCGGCGCCGTGATCTGCACCCGCAAGCTCGGGCAGGTCGCCATGGGATCGCACCAGACGATCGCGCTGCCGTCCGACCTGCCACCGGGCCGCTGGCACTACTCGATCGACGTGAAGGGGCCGGGCACCAGCGTCGGCACGGTGACCACCTATTCCACGGGCGTGGTGACGGCGGTGGAGTTCAAGAGCGGCGGCATCATGCTGCAGGCCGGCTCGCTCGAGATCGCGCTCACCGACTTGATCCGCGTCGAACCCGCGCCCACGTCCGGGTCCGCCTCGACCGAGACGACCGGCGACACCTCCGGGAGCAAGGAAGCGACGCCGCTGCAGACGCCGAACCTGCCCCCCGGGGCCTCCGAAGACGATCCGTTGCCGAACCCGCACCGCATCCTCGATGCGCTCGCGGGCATCGGCACTCGACTGTTCTGAACGACGAAGCGACGACCACTCCCAACGAACGGAAGGAAAACTCCGCCATGATGCGAGCGCTCTTCGCCGGCGTGTCCGGCCTGCGCAACCACCAGACGAAGATGGACGTGATCGGCAACAACATCGCGAACGTCAACACCACGGCCTTCAAGTCTTCCCGCGTCACGTTCAAGGAAGCGTTCGTGCAGCTCCTGCAGGGCGCGTCGCGTCCTCCGGGAAACACGGGCGGTATCAACCCGATCCAGATCGGCACGGGCATGAACGTGGCCAGCATCGACCAGCTCTTCACCCAGGGCAGCCTCGAAACCACCGGGCAGCCGCTCGACCTGGCGATCCAGGGCGACGCGCTGTTCACGCTGAGCGACGGCCCGCGCCAGGTCTACACGCGTGCCGGCAACTTCCAGCTCGACGCACAGGGCCACCTGATCGCCCCGAGCTCGGGCTTCGTGGTGCAGGGCATCAACGCCGACGCGCTGGGCAACTTCTCGACCGCCGCCGCGATCGGGCCGATCCAGCTGCGGCTCGGCGACAAGGCGCCCGCCAAGGCGACCGACGCCGTGAGCCTGTCGGGCAACCTCGACGCCAACGCCGCGATCGGAGCGACGCACCAGATGGGCATCACGGTCTACGACAGCACGGGCTCGCCGCACAACCTGCAGATCACGTTCACCAAGACGGCCACGGGCACGTGGGACTGGGCGGCGACGTGTGCCACCGCGACGGTGACGCCGGCAGGCAACGGCACGATCGCGTTCAGCAACACGGGCAGCCTGTCGTCGTTCACCTACCCGGGCGGCGGGACCGGCATCACGCTCACGCCGACCACCGGCGGCGCGGCGTTCACCGTCGCCATCAACCCGGGCGCGATCAACGGCATCGACGGCCTGGCGAGCTTCTCGAATCCGTCGAACGCCGTCATCAGCAGCCAGAACGGCTACCAGGCCGGCAGCCTGCAGAGCATCAGCGTGGACGGCAAGGGCGTGATCTCGGGCTACTTCACCAACGGCGTCACGCGCAGCCTCGCCCAGGTCGCGCTGGCGCAGTTCACGAACCCGTCGGGCCTGCTGCGGTCGGGCGACAACACGTACCTGGAATCGGCCAACTCGGGCGGCCCGGTCGTCGGCTTCGCGGGCGGCACGATCTCGTCGGCGATCACGCCGGGCGCTCTCGAAGGCTCGAACGTGGACATCTCGCAGGAGTTCACGAACATGATCGTCGCGCAGCGCGGCTTCCAGGCGAACGCCAAGGTCATCACGACCTCGGACGAGATGCTGCAGGAGCTGGTGAACCTCAAGCGCTGATCCTTCCCGGACGGACGCGGCGGGGGCGCCTTCGGGCGCGCCCCGCCGCCGTTCCGTGCCGCGTCCCGGCCGCACCCGCGACCGGAAATCCCTGCCGCGTGACCGGCAGGCTTCGCCGCCGTGCGCCCGCTCCTCCGGCCCCGCACGTGCGGCCGCGCGCGAGTCATCCGCGCCCCCGATTCGCAACGTTCGCGGTTTCCGCCATTTCGCCGCGCCGCGTCGCGCGGCCGCGCGAGCGTGCGCCGTGGCACGCGCATTGCGGTCTGCAGGGCGGTTCTTCCGGAAGACCACCGACCCTCCACACCGGCAGGCGCACATGAGCGAAGAGAAGAAGGACGAGAAGGACGCGAAGGACGCGAAGCCGGCAGGCGACGACGCCGCCGCAGCCAAGGCCCCCGCCAAGGGTGGGCCGCCGTTCGTGCTGATCGGCGTGATCGCCGGCGCGCTCGTCGCGGGCGCCGCGCTCGGCACGTTCCTCGTGGCGCCGCGTGTCAACGCCGCGCGGCACACCGCCGCGGTCAAGGCCGCGATGCAGCCCGAGCACGGCAAAGGCAAGAAGCACAAGAAGGACGATAAGGAGAAGGGCGGCAAGGAAAAGCACGGCGAGGCCGGCAAGTCGCCCGTCTACAAGCTCGACAACATCATCGTGAACCCGGCGGGTTCCCAGGGGCAGCGCTTCCTCATGTGCTCGGTCGCGATCGAGTCCGAGGACTCCAAGGCGCTCGACACCCTGCGCGAGCACGAGATCGAGCTGCGCGACCGCGTCGTGACCCTGCTGTCGCAGCAGACCCTGGACCGGCTCACGGACCAGGCCGCGCGCGACAGCATCCGCACGAGCCTGCTGCACGTGATCACGCCCGTGCTCGGCGACGAAGCCGAGGACGCGGACCTCAAGGTCTACCTCCCGCAGTTCGTCGTGCAGTAGGCGCCCGAGATGAACGAAGCCCTCAACCAGCGCGACGTCGACTCGCTGCTCAAGCGCACCGCGTCCGGAGGCAAGGTCACCTCGGACTCGCTGACGCAGCGCGAGATCGACGCGATCCTGCTCAAGACCACGCCGGTGCCGCTCGCGCCGGTGCTGCAGGACGACGTCGTTCCCTACAACTTCAGCCGCCCGCCGCGCGTCTCCAAGGACCGCCGGGCCACGCTGGAGTCCATCTACACGCGGTTCGCGCTGTCGCTGCAGGCGCTGTTGTCGTCCATGCTGCGCGCCCCGCTGGACGTGGTCGTGGGCAGCGTCGAACAGGCCATGTTCTCGGAGTACATCCTCTCGCTCGGCACGCCGTGCGCGTCGTACGTGTTCGAACTCGGCGACCGCATGAACACGCAGGGCACGATCGACCTCAGCACGGACTTCGCGTTCCACCTGGTCGACCGGCTCTTCGGCGGCCCCGGGGACCCGCAGTCGCTGCAGCGCCCGCTCACGCTGCTCGAGCAGGCCGTCGTGCGCAACGTGACCGAGCGTGCGCTGCTGCTGCTGCGCGAGGCGTGGGTCGACCAGCTCGCGCTGTCGCCCCAGGTCGTGGGCTTCGAGTCGAACCCCGAGATGCTGCAGATCACGAGCCGCGAGGACAACGTCCTCGTGACGAACCTCGAAGTGCGCTCGGTGTCGTTCAACGGCTTCATCGCGCTCTGCCTGCCCATGGCGGCGCTGGAGTCCTTCCTCGCCGAGAAGACGACGAGCCGGCCGCATTCGCGCCAGTCGGGCGCCGAGGCGGCTGCGAGCCGGGCCGTGGCGGAGGGCAACCTCCAGCACGCGCACGTCCACGTGGTCGCGCGCTTCCCGACCGTGTGGCTGTCGGCGCGGCAGCTCGGGGAACTCGTGCCCGGGCAGGTCCTGCACATCGGCCACGCCGCGGACGAACCCATCGAGGTCCAGGTCAACCAGCGCCTGCGATTCCTGGGCGCGCTGGGGCAGGTGCGACGCCAGCTCGGCCTGCGCGTCACCGAACGAATCCAGAAGCCGGCCGCGGAGCGGCCCGTGCAGTCCAGACAGGGGAGGGTGCTGTGAGTCTCCACGAATCCACGCCGGGGATGCCGTCGCTCGTCGAGGTGGGGGCGTCCGAGGGCGCGCCCGCGCCGTCGTTCGACGCCCTGCTCGACATCTCGATGCCGGTCGCGATCGAGGTCGGCCGCGCGACCATGACGGTGCAGGAGATCCTGCAGCTCGGGATCGGCTCGGTGATCCAGCTGGACCGCATCGTCGGCGAGCCGGTCGACATCTACGTGAGCGACCGCAAGTTCGCGCAGGGCGAGGTGGTCGTGGTGGGCGAGCACTTCGGCGTCCGCATCACGAAGGTCCTGAGCGGTCCGAACGGCGAGCCCGCGGCGTGAGCGCCGCGTCCGGCATGGGCCTCTGGGGCGCGCTGCTGCTGACGTGCGGCGGGTGCGGCCTCGCGCTCTGGCTGCTCCGGCGCTTCGCGCCCGGGGCGCTGCCGATCGGCCGCGGGCTGCCGCTGCGCGTGCTCCAGCGCACCTCGCTGGGCCCGCGCCAGGGCGTCGCGCTGCTGCAGGTGGGCGAGCGCGTGCTGCTGGTCTCCACCGCCGATGCCGGCGCCTCGCTGATCGGCGAACTCGCCGGCGAGGATCTCACCCGCGCGCTCGCGTCGGCGCCGCCGCTGCCCGCGCCCGCCGCGGCGGACGCGCCGGGCCTGCCGGACCTGCGGACGCTCGGGCTGCGCATCGCGAAGGGCGTGCGCGCCGGCGCGGGGCTCGCGCTGGCCGCGGTCCTGCTCGGCGCGACGCTCGCCGCGATGCCGGCGCCGGCGCACGCGCAGCACGTCACCGTGCCGCCGCCGGTGCAGGGGCCCGTGGCGAAGGTGCCGCCCGCGGGGACGCCGCACGTGGCCGGCGGCCTGCAGCCCCCGGTCGTGTCGCCGCCGCCCATGCCGCAGGTCGACATCCGCATCGGCGAGGGCAAGGACCAGATCCGGCTCTCCGGCGCCGTGGGGCTCGTCGTGTTCCTCGGCGTACTCACGCTGCTGCCCGCGCTGTTCCTGCTCATGACGAGCTTCACGCGTATCCTGATCGTGCTGCACTTCCTGCGCTCCGCGCTCGGCACGCAGACCACGCCGCCGGGCCAGCTGCTCGTGGCGCTCGCGGTGCTGCTCACGGGCGTGATCATGCACCCGGTGCTCGAAGAGACGAACCGCACCGCGCTGCAGCCCTATTTCGCGGGCCAGATCGAGCAGGGCCCCGCGTACGGGCTCGCGGTGAAGCCGTTCCGCGCGTTCATGCTGCGCAACGTCCGCGAGCAGGACCTGACGACGTTCGTCGAGCTCTCCGGGCTCGAGCCCGTGCAGGACGAGGACCAGCTGCCGACCGTGACGATCGTCTCCGCGTTCGTCGTCAGCGAGCTCCGCACCGCGTTCCAGATGGGCTTCGCGCTCTACCTGCCGTTCGTGGTCGTGGACGTGATCGTGGCCTCGGTGCTCATGAGCCTCGGCATGTTCATGCTCCCGCCCGTCATGGTGTCCATGCCGCTCAAGCTGCTCCTCTTCGTGCTCGCCGACGGCTGGACGCTGGTGGTCCAGAACCTCGCCGGCAGCTTCAAGTGAGGTTCGCCCCGTGTCCGGTGCCCTCGCCGTCGACCTCGTCCGCCAGGCCGTGCTGCTGTCGCTGCTCGTCGCCGCGCCGCTGCTGCTCACCGCGCTGGTCGTCGGCATCGTCGTCAGCCTCGTGCAGGCGGTGACGCAGCTGCAGGAGCAGACGCTCACGTTCATCCCGAAGCTGCTCGCCCTCGCGCTGGTGTTCGCGCTCACGCTGCCGTGGGCACTGACCCGGCTCGTCGAGTACCTCGCGGGCATCCTGCGCAGCCTGCCCACCCTGGTGTCCTGATGCCGATCGTTCCCGACTTCCTCGCCACCGCGCTGGCCCCGGACCGCTGGGCGACGTTCGTCCTGCTGACCGGGCGGATCGGCGGCCTGATGCTCACCGCGCCGGCGTGGTCCGGCACGACGCTGCCGCGCATGGTGCGCACCGCGCTCACCGTGGTGCTGGCGGTGCTGCTGCTGCCGTCCGCGCCGGTCGCGCCGCTCTCGGGCCAGGTGCTCGACCTGCCGCTGCCGATGGCGGCCGAGATCGCGATCGGCGTCGTGATCGGGCTCTCGGCGGCCGTGCTGGTGCAGGCGGTCGGGCTCGCGGGCGAAGTCGTGTCGATGCAGATGGGGCTCTCGATCGCGCCGGCGCTGGCGCCCGTGCCCGAAATGCAGGTCGTGGGCCTCGGCCAGATCTCCACGCTGCTCGCGATGCTGATCTACCTCGCGCTCGGCGGCCATCTCATGCTCCTGCGCGCGCTCGCCGACAGCCTGCGGACGCTGCCGCCCGGCACCGGGATCGAGTTCACGGGGGGCGGGCCGGTCACGTCGGCGCTCGCCGGCCAGCTCTTCTCCTGCGCCGTCAGTGCGGCGGCTCCCGTCATGGTCGCGCTGCTGCTCACGAACCTCGCGCTCGCGATCCTCGGGCGCGCCGTGCCGCAGCTCAACGCGATGATGGTGTCGTTCCCGATCAGCATCGGCATCGGCCTCGCGATGTTCGCGCTGTCGCTGCCCAACGTCTCCGGCGTCGTCGCCCGGTGGGTCACCGACCTGCCCGGCGTGGCCGCCCAGCTGCTCGTCCCCCTTTCGCACTGACCGGAGCGCCACGTGGCGGAGAACGAAGACGGCCAGGAACGGAGCGAAGCTCCCACCACACGACGGCGGCAGCGCGCGCGCGACGAAGGCCAGATCGCGCGCAGCGCCGAGCTGTCCGCCGCGTCGGTGCTGCTCGCCGGTGCCGCATCGCTCGCGCTCGCGGGCGGCGGCTCGCTGGCGACGTTCGCGCGCCGCGTCCTGCAGGATTCGGCGCAGTCGCTCTCGGGCGGTGCGCTCACGCCCGGCGGAGCGGCGGTCGCGCTGCGCACGGTCGCCCTCGGCCTCGTGACCGCCCTGCTCCCGTTCGTCACCGGCGTCGTGGTCGTGACCGTCGTCGTGAACCTCGTGCAGTCGCGCGGCGCCGTGTCGTGGAAGGCGATCGAGCCCAAGCTCGACAAGCTCAACCCCACCGCGGGCTTCAAGCGGCTCTGGTCGCTCGACGCGGTGATCAACCTGCTCAAGTCGCTCGCCAAGCTCGCGGTGCTGGGCGTGGTGACGTGGACCGTACTCAAGGCCAACTGGCCGCAGCTCGTCTCGCTCGCCGAGACCGGGCCGTCCGCGGTCCTCGCCGTCATGCGCGCGCTCGGGCTCAAGCTCGTGCTCACCACCGGCGTGGCGTTCCTGGTGATCGCGGTGGGGGACTACGCGTGGCAGGTCGTGCGGCTCGAGCGCAGCCTCAAGATGACCAAGCAGGAAGTGATGCTCGAGCACAAGGAGACCGAAGGCGACCCGCACGTGAAGGGCCGCATCAAGGCCATGCAGCGCGAGCGCGCCCGCCAGCGCATGTTCCAGGCCGTGCCGCGCGCGGACGTCGTGATCACGAACCCGACCCATGTCGCGGTCGCGCTCCAGTACGACCCCGACCTCTCGCCCGCGCCGATCGTGCTGGCGATGGGCGAGCGCAAGGTCGCCGAGCGCATCAAGCGGCTTGCGCGCGAAGCCGGCGTGCCGCTGGTCGAGAACAAGCCGGTCGCGCGCGCGCTGCTCGCGACCTGCGCCGTCGGCAAGCCGATCCCGCCCGCGCTGTACGCCGCCGTGGCCGAGATCCTCGCCTACGTCTATCGCCTGCGGAACCCGCGCTACGGGCGTGACGCCGCCACGAGGGCTGCCGCGTGAGCACCGTGACCCTGCCCGGCGCGGCCGCCGCCGTCACCACCTCCGGGGGAGGGCACTCGGGCGCGGGGCCGTCGCGGCCGCACCGTCCGACCGCCCACGCGCCCGCGGCGCCGCACCCGATGCGCCGCCTGCTCGCCGGCAACGCCGAGATGCTGCTGGCGATCGGCGTGGTGATCGTCGTCGCGCTGCTCGTCGTGCCGCTGCCGCCGTTCCTGCTCGATGCGCTGCTCGCGACCTCGTTCGCGCTCAGCCTCGTGGTCCTGCTGGTCACCATGTCCACGCGCGACCCGCTCGAGTTCAGCATCTTCCCGAGCCTGTTGTTGCTCATCACGCTGCTGCGACTGGGGCTCAACGTCAGCAGTACGCGCCTCATCCTGGGCACCGGGCACGCCGGGCAGGTGATCGCGGCGTTCGGCGACTTCGTGATCGGCGGCAACGTCGTCGTCGGGCTCGTGATCTTCCTGATCCTGGTCGTGATCAACTTCATGGTGATCACGAAGGGCGCCGGCCGGGTGGCCGAAGTCGCGGCACGCTTCACCCTGGATGCCATGCCCGGGCGCCAGATGAGCATCGACGCCGACCTGTCCGCGGGCCTGATCGACGAGGCCGAGGCGCGGCGCCGTCGCGACGAGATCAGCAAGTACGCCGACTTCTACGGCTCCATGGATGGCGCCGCGAAGTTCGTGCGCGGCGACGCCGTCGCCGGGCTCGTGATCACCGCCATCAACCTCGTCGGTGGCTTCATCATCGGGATGACGCAGCACCACCTGAGCGCCGGGGACGCGCTCCGCCAGTACAGCGCGCTCACCGTCGGCGACGGCCTCGTGACCCAGATCCCGGCGCTGATCGTGAGCACCGCATCGGGCCTGCTCGTCACCTACGGTTCGACCGGCACCTCCATGGCGCCGTCGATCGTCGCGCAGCTGACGCGCGAGCCCAAGTCGCTCTGGAGCGCCTCGGGCATCCTGGTGCTGTTCGGGCTCGTGCCCGGCCTGCCGTTCCTGCCGTTCCTCACGCTGGCGGCCGCCTCGGGCGGGCTCGCGTGGTGGTCGGGCCGGCGTATCGCGCGCGAGCAGGCGGCGGCCGCGGAGCCGGAGGTCGAAGTGTCGGGAGCCAGCGGACCCGCGGGTGCGCCCGCGATCCGCGAAGTGCTCGCCGTGGAGCCGCTCGAACTCGAGATCGGCTACGCCCTGATCCCGCTCGTCGACGAGGGGCAGGGGGGCGACCTGCTGCAGCGCGTCGCGATCCTGCGCAAGCAGCTCGCGTTCGAGATGGGCGTCCTCGTGCCGCCGGTGCGCGTTCGCGACAACATCCAGCTCGGCTCGCAGGAATACGTCGTCCGCATGCGCGGTGTGCGCGTCGCGGGCGGGGAGATCCTGCCGCGCCACCTGCTGGCGCTCGACACGGGCGCGACCACCGGGACGCCGGACGGCCTGGTCACGCGCGACCCGAGCTTCGGCCTGCGCGCGGTGTGGATCGTCGCCGACCAGCGCACGTCCGCCGAGGCGCTGGGTTGGAACGTGGTCGAGGCGCCGACGGTGCTCGCCACGCACTTCATGGAGATCATCCGCGAGCACGCGGCCGACCTGCTCACGCGCCAGAACGTGCGCGAGCTGCTCGACGGGCTCAAGGAGACGCATCCCGCGCTCGTCGAGGACGTGGTCCCGGGCCGGCTCTCGCTCGGCATCGTGCACCGCGTACTGCAGCGCCTGCTGCGCGAGGGCCTGCCGGTGCGCGACCTCGCGACCATCCTCGAGACGCTGTCGGACGCGTCGGACTCCACCAAGGATCCCGAGCAGCTCACCGAGCACGTCCGCCGCGCGCTGTCGTCGGTGATCGTGCAGATGCTGGGCGGCGAGGGCCGCACGGTGCGCGCGATCACGGTGGGGCCGCGGCTCGAAGTCGCGCTCATGCAGCTGTTCAGCCCGCGTGCCCGTGAACACGGCCGCACGATCGAGCCCGAGGAGCTGACGCGCGCGCTGCAGTCGCTGCACGCGATCGCGCAGGAATGCCAGGTCGACGGCCAGTACCCGCCGCTCGTCACGCCGCCGGGGCTGCGCCTCGGCATCCGCCGGCTCGTGGAGCCGGTGCTGCCCCGGCTGCCCGTCATCTCGCTGGGCGAGCTGCCGACACAGACCCCGATCCAGACCCTTCGACTGTGGGAGCTGAGCCATGCCGCTTGAGATCCTGACCGGACCCGAGGTGCCCGCGCTGCTGAAGCGGGCGCAGCAGAGCATCGGCGAGGACGCCGTCGTCGTGTCCGTGCGCCGTGTGACCGATCGCGGCCGGCGCGTGTTCGAGATGGTCGCGGCCGACCCGGTGACCGCCGCGCGGCAGGCAGACGAGAAGAAGGCGACGCGCGACGGCGCCGACGTGCTGATCGCCGCCGAGCGCCCGCGGCCCGCCGTCGCGACGCCGCGCGTCGCGGCACCCGTGCGGCCGGCGACGCCCGACGACGCGGCCCGCTTCTGGACGCTCGGCGCCGAGCCGGCGCCGGCGCCCGCAGCGCCCGTGCCCGCGCCCGCGCGTCCCGCGCGGCGCCGCGTGTGGCCGTTCGCGCCGGGCGCCCCGCGCCGGCCCGAGCGCCGGCCCTACGTGGTCGCGCTGGTGGGCCCGACGGGCGCGGGCAAGACCACCACGCTCGCCAAGCTCGCGAACCACGCGCACGCGTTCGCCGGCCGGCGCGTCGGACTGCTCTGCCTGGACACCTACCGCATCGGTGGCGTCGAGCAGGCGCGGCAGTACGCCGAACTCTCGCGGTTGCCGTTCGAGGTCGCGTGGGAACCGCGCGACATCGCCCGCGCGCTGCGGCGGCTTCGCGACTGCGAAGTGATCCTCGTCGACACCGCGGGCCGCGGCCCGCGCGCGATCGCCGACCTGCGCGAGACGCAGGAGCGGCTGCTCGCGATCGCGCCCGACGAGGTGCACCTCGTGCTGCCCGCCGGGCTCCAGCGCTCGCTCGCGCGCAGCATCGTGAGCGCGCACCTGCCGCTCGGCGTCACGCACCTGCTGGTCAGCAAGCTCGACGAGTATCCGGAGGAGCGCGGCGCGTTCGAGCTCGCGCGGCAGTTCGCGCTGCCGATGCGCTGGGTCACGGACGGCCAGGAGGTACCGCGCGACCTGCAGCCGGCTCCGGTATCGCCGGGCGTTCCGGAGTCCGCGCCCGCACTCGCGCTCGTGGGGGTCCGGTGAAGGACCAGGCCCAGGGGTTGCGCGAACGCACGTGGACCGCCGCCATCCGCGGCGAGGTCCCGCTCGAAGGCCCGCCGGTGCTCGTCGTGGGCTCCGGCAAGGGCGGTGTGGGCAAGTCGGTGCTCTCGGTGCTCGTCGCCGCGGCGATCGCGCGCGAGGGGTACCGCACGCTGCTCGTGGACGGGGCCCAGAACCAGGGCAACCTGCACATCCTGCTCGGCATGCGCCCGGCCGGGACCCTCGCCGGCGTGCTCGCGGGCGAGGTCGCGCCGCACCACCTCGTGGTGCCGGTGAGCGACGCACTCGACGTACTTCCCGCGGATTCCGGCGCCGAGGCTCTCTACGCGCTGGGGCCGGTGGACCGCGCGCGGCTGCACCAGCGGCTGAGCGCGGCGTTCGACGCCTACGACGCCGTGGTGGTCGACGGTGGGCCCGGGATCGAGGGGGCCGTGCGCACCGCCGGCATCCGCGCGTCCCGTCTCGCCGTGGTCGCCGCGCCCGAGCCCGCGTCGCTCGCCGATGCGTACGCGCTCATCAAGATGGTGCACCTGCAGGTTCCCGCCGTACCGATCGAGGTGATGGTCAATCGGGCGAGTGCCGATGAAGAAGGTCAGGCGGTGTTCGACCGGCTGCAACTGGCTGCCGAACGCTTCCTCCGCCGGCAGCTCGGCTACCTCGGGTGCGTGCCCGAGGACGACGGACTCCGGGCGGCGGCGCGGACGCCGGGGGCACTGCTCGGCGCGCGCAGCGGGGCGATCGACGCGATCGCCGCGGGTTTCGTGGTACGCGATCTTCGGGCGCCGGCGGCGGCCATTCCGGTCGACGCCTCGACGAGGGGACGGAGCTCATGACGGATCTCATCGACGCGCTGTGGGCCCGGTACCGCGGGACCGGTGATCCGTTCGCGCGCACGCAGCTGCTCGACCGTTACCTCGGCCTGGTCCACCACAGCGCGCACCAGCTCGCGCGGCGGATCTCGCGCGACGTCGAGATCGACGACCTGATCGGTGCCGGAACGCTCGGCCTCGTGCAGGCGCTCGAAGGCTTCGACCCCGGGCGCGGTCTCGCGTTCAGCACCTACGCGATGCCCCGCATCCGTGGCGCGATGCTCGACGAGCTGCGCGCCCGCGACTGGATGCCGCGTTCCGTGCGCATGCGCAGCCGCCAGCTCGGCGCCGCGCGCGCGACGCTGCAGCACCAGCTCGGCCGCCAGCCCTCGCACGAGGAGGTCGCGGGGCAGCTCGGTATCGAGATGGAGGATTACTGGCGCTGGCAGGAGGAGATCGACGGCCGCGTCGTCCTGCAGCTGGACGCGCCCGGCGACGACTCCGACGACCACGCGCCGCGTCTTTCCGAGAGCATCGCAGACGTGCTCGCGGCCGAGCCCGGCGACGCGATCGACGACCAGGAGAGCCTGCGCCAGTTGCGCGAGGCGTTCACGCGCCTCTCGGGCCGCGATCGGCTCGTCCTGACGCTCTACTACTACGAGGAGCTCAACCTCCGCCAGATCGGCGAAGTGATGCACGTCTCCGAGTCGCGCATCTCGCAGATCCGAACGCGCGCGCTGAAGCGCCTGCGCGAGCTGGTGGAGGAGGGCGCGCGGGAGCAGGCGGCGTGAAGCGTTCCACGCTGCTCGCCGTCGGCGTCACCGCCCTGCTCCTGGTGCTCGCGGGCCAGCTCCCGCGCCTGCCGTGGGAATCGCTGCTGGCCGGCGGCCGGGGAGCGCTCGAGCACGCGCTCGCCACGTGGTCCACGCCCGCGCAGCACGCGGCCGTCCCGCACCGTGCGGCCGTGGCGGCCGTCGCGCCGCGCCCGCACACGCCGCGGATCGCGATCGCGCCGCCGCGCCTGCTGGCGTCGGCCGCCGAGGTGCTGCCGAAGCGCCTGCCGGCGCTCCCCGTGGGCGTGCCGGAAGCCGCGGTCGCGGGTGCGATCGCCGGGCTCGTCGCCGTCGTCTCGCTCGTCGCGATGTTGCGCCGCGATCCGCGCGGCCGCGTCTGGGCGCTCGCGCGCGCCGGGCACTCGCCCGAGCGGATCGCCCGCCGCACGCGCGTGCCGCAGGACGCGGTGCGGACGATGCTGACGCCCGGCGTCGGCGCCCGCCGCTAGCGTCCGCCGCCGGAAGCAAGCGCCGCTCTCCGGCAGGAAGTGCCGCCCCCGCGCGCCGCGGCCGCGAGGCCCCGCGCGCAAATGCCGGTGAACGCGTGCGCTCGCCCCGGCGCGATCCGCGGCACATCGCTTGCAGTTCCGCCTCCGGAGCACACGGCCCCACGCGGGCCCATCCCGGAGGAACCATGCCCCTGCAGGGAATCCTGAACACCGCGCACACGCTGTCGTTCTATGCGCGCCGGCAGGAAGTGACCGCGAACAACCTCGCGAACGCGAGCACGGACGCCTTCAAGGCGGACCGTCTCCTCGCGCATGCGGTCGGCGGCGCCAGCTCGCCCGTGCCGGTGCAGGACCTGGATCTCCGGCAGGGCGCGTTCCGCGAGACCGCGCGCCCGCTCGATCTCTCGCTCGACGGCGCGGGCTTCTTCGTGGTCAAGACGCCGCAGGGCGAACGGCTCACGCGCGGCGGCTCGTTCCACGTCGACGCGGCCGGCCGGCTCGCCGACGCGCAGGGCGATCCGGTCGTCGGCGACGGCGGCCCGATCGTCGTGGAAGGCGGCAGCGTGGTGGTGCACGCCGACGGCACGGTCGCCGTGGACGGCGTCACCTCCGGACGGTTGCGCGTCGTGAACGTGGACGAACCCCAGCGGATGCTCAAGGAAGGCTTCGGGCGATTCGTGCCCGCGCAGGAGGTGCACGCAGTGGACGACGACACGACGCGGGTGCGGCAGGGCGCGGTGGAGGAGGCGAACCTCGATCCACTGCTCTCGATGGTGGACCTGGTCACGATCCAGCGCGCGTTCGCCGCGAACGTGGACGCGCTCAAGGCGATGGACAGCGTGCTGGGCGCGATCACGAACGAAGTCGGCAAGGTCGGCTGATCCGTGCCCGGGGCGACGTCGCCCGCGGGCCGGCACGGAAAGGACGGAGCATGAACGGCAGCATGCGTACTTCCGCGAGCGGCATGGCCGCACAGCAGCGGATGATCGACGTCATCGCGAACAACCTCGCCAACGTCAACACGACCGGCTTCAAGCGCAGCCGCGTGAGCTTCGAGGACGTGCTCTACGAAACGCTCGAAGGCGCCCGGATGGTGAACTACCAGGGCACGCAGACGGTCGCGCCGGTGCAGGTGGGCAAGGGCGTGCGCGTCGCGGCGATCCTGCGGCTCGAGGGCCAGGGTGCGCCCGAGGTGACGCAGCGCCCGACCGACGTGGCGATCGAGGGTGACGGCTACCTGCAGGTGCAGCGGCCCGACGGCTCCACCGCCTACACGCGCGACGGCAGCCTCACGATCTCCGACACCGGTCAGCTCACGACGCAGGACGGCTACCTCGTGCTGCCGGGTGTGACGGTTCCCGCCGACGCGACGGGGCTCACGATCTCGGCCAACGGCACGGTGAGCGTGCTGCAGGCCGGGACGACGACCACGCTCGAGCTGGGGCGCGTCGAACTCGCGCGATTCCTGAACCCGAGCGGCATGGTCGCGCTGGGCCAGAACCTCTTCCAGGCCTCGCCGGCCTCGGGCGACCCGATCCTCGGCTTCCCGCAGGACGAGGGCTTCGGCCAGCTGACGCAGGGCTCGCTCGAGACCAGCAACGTCGAGATCGTGCAGGAGATGACGGACATGATCGCGGCGCAGCGCGCGTACGAGATCAACGCCAAGGCGATCACCACCGCCGAAACCATGATGCAGGCGACCAATGACATCATTCGCTAACTGGCTCGTCGCGAGCCTCGGGACACTGCTGCTCAGCGCCCGGGTCGCCGACGCGCCCGTGCCGCGCACGGTCGCGGCGCGCGTCGCGGCGCGCATCGCCGCGTCGTGGCGCGTGCCGGCCGAGCAGGTGCGGCTCGAGTGGGGCCGCGCGAGCGGACCCGTGCCCGCGGAGGACTCGGTCTTCCGCGTGATCGGGCACGGCGAGGACGGCTGGTACGTGGTCGTGTTCGACCCGGCCGGCTCAGGCGCGATGGCCGTGCGCGTACGCGCGGGGCTCGAACGTCCGGTGATGGTCGCCTCGCGCGCGCTGCCCGCGGGGACCCACGTCGCGCCGGACGACCTCCGCGAGGAACTGCGCGTGCGCTGGGGCGTGCCGCAGCCGGAGTCGCTGGCCGCTCCCGGGACCGGGTGGGAGGTGCGCCGCCCGCTCGCTCCCGGCGAGGTGGCCGCGGCGCCGGCGGTGACGCCGCCGGCGATCGTGCTCGCGGGCCAGCCGGTCCGCATGCGCTGGGAGCGGGGCGGTGTGGAGGTGTCGGTGATGGGCATCGCGCTCAACAACGCGCGCCGTGGCGAAACCGTGCGTGCACGGCTCGAGGAGCGCCCCGCGCGGCTCACGGGCACCGTGGTCGCGCCGGGCGAGGCCGAACTGGTCGCGGGAGGTTCCGGACGATGAAGCGGATCCCGGCAGCATCGCTCGTCACGCTCACCGCGCTCGCCGCACTCGCGCTCGTCGCCGGTGCGGCGCGGGCGCAGGACGCCGCGGCGCCCGACTCCGCCGCGGCGAGGCCCGACTCCGCGGCCACCGCCGCGCCGGTGCGCTCGCCGCGCGCGTCGTGGCTCTCGGATCGCGTGCCGCTGCGGGTGGGCGACCTCGTCACCGTGATCGTCGACGAGCAGACCGCCGCCAACGAGCACGTCTCCAGCATCGCGACCGGCAACCGTTCGTCGCGCGCCGACCTCAACGCCGGCGTCGGCACCGATGCCCGCGTCGGCCCGGCGAAGTCGTTCGGTACCGGCATCAACAGCAACTCGCGCGACGTCGGCGACGCCGGCCGCACCGCCGACTTCACCGCCGTGCTCACCGCGCGCGTGCTCGCGATCGCGCCCAACGGCGTCGCGAAGATCTCCGGCAGCAAGCACGTCAACGTGGACGGCCGGGCCCAGGAGGTCACTCTCACGGGTTCGATCCGCACGGCCGATGTCGACGCCCGCAACCAGGTGCGCTCGGATCGCGTCGCGGACGTGGAGCTGACCTACAAGGGCAAGAAGATCGCCCCGCGGACCGGCTTCCTCGGTTCGCTGCTCGGGAAGCTCTGGCCGTGACGGCGGTGCGGACGGCACTCCGGTTCGCGGCGCTGCTCGCCGCGCTCGCGTTCGCCGCCCCGGTGGCGCGCGCGCAGGCGCCTTCGCGCGTGGGCGACCTGACGCTGCACGCGGGCAATGTGCCGCGGCGGCTGGTCGGCTACGGCATCGTCACCGGTCTCGACGGCACGGGAGATCGCAGTTTCGGTACCTCGACGTCGACGACGCCGTCGGTGCGCTCGGTCGTGAACCTGCTGCGCCGCTTCTCGGTCGAGGTTCCGCCGGAGCAGCTGCGCGTGCGCGACGTGGCCGCGGTCGTCGTGACCGCCGAGCTCTCACCGTGGCTGCGAGCCGGCGGCCGGTTCGAAGTGCAGGTGTCCGCGCTCGGCGACGCGACGTCGCTGCGGGGCGGTGTGCTGTGGATCACGCCGCTCGTGGCCGATCCCGACGATCCGCCGGTCGCGACCGCGCAGGGCAGCCTGTTCGTGCCCTCGGACGAGGGCGGGCGCACGGCGTTCCTGCGCCGCGCGAACTCCGCGCGCGTGCCCGCGGGCGGCGTGCTCGAGGTGGACCCGGCCAGCGTTCCGGCCCCGTCGCGCCAGCTGCTGCTCCGGGTGCCGGACCTGCCGACCGCGTCGCGCATCGCCGCGGCGATCAACGGCACGTTCGGCGACGGCACGGCGAAGGTGGACGATCCCGGATCGGTGACGCTCGTGCCGAAGACCACGGGCGCCGAGGGCGAGATGGGCTTCTACGCCGCGGTGGACACGGTGCCGCTGCTCGCGCCGAGCCCCGCGCGCATCGTGATCGACGGCCGCTCGGGCACGCTGGTGAGCGGCGGCGACCTGCGGCTCGGGCCGGCGGTGATCCACCACGGCGGGCTCACGCTCGCGGTCGGTGGCCGCACCGGCGGCGCCGCGGCCGACACGACGAAGGCCGACGGCCTCGTGCGCGTCGACGCGCGCAGCACGGTGCAGGACGTGGCCGCCGGGCTGCATGCGGCGGGCGTCCGGCCCGAGGACCTCGCGGCGATCTTCGAGGCGCTGCAGGCGGCCGGTGCGCTGCGCGCCGAGGTGGTGGTGCGATGACGCCCGTCGGCGGCATCGGCGGAGCGGGCACGCCCGCGGCGCACGGCCTGACCGGCCAGCACGCGAAGGTGCGCGCGCTCGCGGACCAGCTCGAGGGCGTGTTCCTGAACCAGCTCTTCCAGGCGATGCGCCAGAGCGTGCCGCAGGGGGGCGCAATCGACCCGGCGCCCGGCCAGGAGTTGTTCACGCAGCTGTTCGACGAACGCATGGCGCAGGAGGCGTCGCGGCGCATGTCGCACGGCCTCGGCGAAGCGCTGTACCGCCAGCTGGCGGCGAGACTGCCGGCGGAAGGAACCCCGGAGGAGCGATGAGCCCGCAGACGACGGCGCCGGTGGAACCCGTGCGCGCGGACGGAAAGGTCGGTGGCATGCACGAGGACGAACTGCTCGAGACGCTGGCGCGCGCGGTCGCGCGTGAGGCGGCGGCGGTGAGCGACCTGCGCGAGGCGCTCGTGCGCCAGCGCGACGGCGTCGCCCGCGACGCGATCGACTCCGTGCACGCGAGTTGCGACGACATCGCCCGCCTGCTGGTGACGCTGGACGCCTCGCGCACGCATCGCGTCCGGCTGCTCTCGACGCTCGTGCCCGACGGCCCGGCGACGCTCGAGGGACTCGCCGAGAGTCGCGGCGGACTGCTGCCGCCCGCGCTCGCGGAGGCCGGGCTCGCGCTCCGGCGCGCCGCCGAGGGTGCGGCCCGAGAGGCCTCCGTCAATCGCGTGGTGCTCCAGCGCACCGTGGAAGCGGGCGAGTCCTTCCTGCAGGCGCTGTTCGCCGGCGGCCCGGATCCCGTCTACCGGCCGGGCGACCGTCGCGACGACGACGGTTCCGGCAAGCTGCTCGACCGGAAGGTGTGACATGTCGCTCGCGAGCCTGCTCAGCATCGCCCGCTCCGCGCTGATCGTGCACCAGCGCGCCATGGAGATCACGGGCCACAACGTGGCCAACGCGAACACGCCCGGATACAGCCGGCAGTCGCTCCAGCTGCGTCCGGCCGATCCGCTCGTGCTGCCCACGTACTCGCTCGGCCGCGGCGTCGAGGCCTACCAGGTCACGCGTTCGCGCGACCAGTTCTACGACGCCGCGTTCCGTCGCGACAACGGCCTGCTCGGCCAGTCGACGACGCTCCACAGCTACCTCAGCCAGGTCGAGTCGACGCTCAACGAGCCCTCGACCGACGGCGTGTCGGCGGCGATGGACAAGCTCTTCAACTCGCTCTCCGACCTCGCCAGCGACCCGACGAGTCACGTCAACCGCGACCTCGTGGTCTCGGCGGGCACGCGCCTCGCCTCGCAGCTCAACTCGCTCAGCCAGCAGATCGGCCGCATGAGGCAGGAGACGGTCGACGACATGAAGACCCAGGTCGGCCAGGTGAACTCGCTGACCCGGCAGATCGCCGACCTGAACCAGAAGATCCTCACCACCGAGGGCCCCGGCGGGGCCTCGTCCGACCTGCTCGACCAGCGCGACGCGCTCGTGGACCAGCTCTCGCAGTTCATGAACGTGCGCGTGATGGAGCACGACGACGGCACGATCGGCATCGCGGCCGGCGACACCGTGCTCGTCGACAGCGCGCAGCACAGTGACCTCGCCGTGGGTGCGGTGGGCGGGGGCTGGGGCATCGTGCCCGCGGGCGGTGGCTCGGCGATCGACCCGCAGACGGGTTCGCTGGCCGCGCTCGGCGACATCTCGCAGAACCGGCTGCCGACCGTGCTGGCCAAGCTGGACCAGCTCTCGTCCTCGTTCGTGACCGAGTTCAACAACCTGCACCGGTCCGGCTTCACGGTCGGCGGGCTGACCAACATCGACTTCTTCGACCCCACCGGGACCACCGCGGGCACGATCCGCATCTCGGCGGCGCTGCAGGCGTCGTCGGACAACCTCGCGGTGTCGGCGAATGGCACCACGGGCAACGGCTCGATCGCCACCCAGCTCGCCGGCCTCGCGACGACGAACGTCGCGTCGCTGGGAGGGACCACGTTCCGGGAGTTCTTCGTCTCGACCGCGTCCGGCGTGGGTCTCGACGTGGCGAACATCGAGCAGGACATCTCGGCGCGGCAGACGCTCGTGGATCGCGACGACTCGGCACGCACCGCGGTGAGCGGCGTCAACGTGGACGAGGAGATGATCACGCTGATCGCGTCGCAGCAGGCCTACCAGGCGGCGGCGAAGCTGATCAACGTCGCCGACCAGATGGTGCAGCAGATCCTGCAGATGATCTGACGCGGGGCGCGTCCCCGCGCCCGGTCAGCGAGCCGGGTGCGTGCGCCGCCACGCCGGGAGGGCGAGGCGGAATCGCGACGTGCCCGGTTCGACCACCAGGTCGCCGCCGGCACGCCGCGCGAGTTCGCGGGCGACCGTCAGCCCGAGCCCGAGCGCATCATCGGTGCGGGTCGTGACGTAGGGCTCGAACGCGGTGGCGGCCAGCGCGGGCGGCAGGCCGGGCCCGCCGTCCTCCACCACGCATTCGGCGCCGTCGGTGCCGCCGCTGACGGTGACGCGGATCGTGGCGCGCTCGTTCCCGGCGGCCTGCTTGGCGTTCGTGACCAGCGCGAGCAGCACGTGCCGGAGTTCGGCCGCCGGCATCGTGACCGCGGGCAGGTCCGGCGCGACGTCGAGCACCAGTTCGGTCGATCGGAAGCCGGCCTGCAGCCGCTGGAGCGCCTGCAGGTCCTCGAGCACGGGGGGCAGCAGCGTCGGCGCGGACTCGGTCGCGGCGTGCACCTCGGACAGGCGCGCGCCCGCGGTGGCGACACGCTCCGAGGCCTCGGCGCACGCGCGCGCGGGCGGCGGATCGAGCGCGAGCATCTGTGCGGCGTTCGCGAGGTGGTGCGCGAGACCGCGCGTCAGCGTCCGCCACAGCGACCAGCGATCGGCGGCGAGCCACGCGGCGGCCTGCCGCGCGTCGGCGGCGGCCACGGTCGGGACGGATGCGAGCGGCGTCGGGGTCACGCCGGGGTTATCGGCCGGTGCGATCGTGCACTTTGCAACGCTTTTCCGGTCCGGCGTCAGGCGGAGTCGCGCAGCACCGCGGCATTCGCGAGCGGCTCGGACGCGTGCCGGCGGCGGATCACTTCGAGCGTCTCGGACGTGAGGCGGGTGTTGCGCGCGAGCAGCTTCAGCCCGGCGTCGGTGCACAGGTCCTCGGCGAGGACCATGCCCACCTTCAGCTCCGGCACCGGGACCACGATGCGCGAGCCGCGCACGTCGCCGGCGGTCCCCTGCAGCACCGCACGCAGGTGCACGACCACCATCGGGTCGTACTTCGTGCCCGCGTGGTTCTGCAGCTCGTCGAGCACGTCCGCGAGCGCGGGCTTGCCGCGGCGGTCGAACTCGACGAACAGGTCGATCAGCACGCGCAGGATGCGGCTGCGGAGCGGGATCTGGCCGCTCTGCAGGTGATCGGGGTAGCCCGACCCGTCCCAGTTCTCGTAGACGGCGCCGACCAGTTCGGTGGCGCCGGCCAGGCCGTCGACCTGCGAGAAGATCGCGCGCGTCCCGACGATGTACTTCCAGTCGTCGAGCGAGCGCACGGCGTGCTCGCGATTCTCGGTGTCGGACCACACCACGCGGCCCAGTTCGTGGAGCCGTGACGCGATCTCGAGCGCGTGCAGGTGCGTCGCCGGCACGCCGAAGCGCTCGGCGACCTGCTGCGCGAGCTGGGCGATCCGCTGTCCGCGTTCACCGGCGCCCGGCAGGCGCATGTCCAGCATGCGCGCCATCAGCTGGAGCAGCTGGTCGAAGCTCGCGCGCAGGCTCTCGTGCAGCTGCTTGAGCTGCTCCTCGTCGGCCCGAACGGCCTCGTACGCCTTGCGCAGCCGCAGCATGCCGTGGACCTTGGTCAGGATCTCGGCGGGCTCGACCGGCCGCGGGATGTACTCGTCGACGCCGAACGTCAGTCCCGCGAACCGCTGGTCGTTGGCCCCGGGCTCGACGATCAGCACGATCGTGACCGATTCCAGCGCCGGATCCTGGCGGACGCTCTGCACGAACGAGAACACGTTCATGCCGCGCATGTCGTGCGCCACCACGACGAGGTCGGGCTTGAGGTCGCGCGTCATGCGCAGCGCCTCGTCGCCCGTCGGCGCCACGATCATGCGCACCCGGCGCTCGACCTGGAGCGTCGCGCGGAAGACCTGGACGACGCGCTCGTCGCGTTCGACCAGAAGCAGGACGGCCTGGTCGTTCACATGGACCTCCCGGAAGGCGGCACCGCAGGTGCCGGAGCGGTGGTGGTCGTGTCCACGGCCACGTCCGTGGAGTCGTCCGCGAACATCATCGTGATCGCCACGCGCCGGTTGCTGGGCGACATGGGCCGCTCGGGGTCGGCGAGATTGCGATCCGCGAAGCCGCGGATCTGCGAGAAGCGCTCGTCGTTGACGCCGTTGATGGCGAGGATCCGCCGCACGGTGTTCGCGCGGTCGGCGGACAGCTCCCAGTTCGAGTACCCGTCGAGCCGGTGATACGGGCGCGCATCGGTATAGCCCGCCACCAGCACACGGTTCGGCAGGCCGCTCATCTCGTGCCCGAGCAGCGCGAGGATCTGGCGCCCGCGCAGCGACGGCAGCGCGTTGCCCGTCTCGAAGAACACGCCCAGCGAGTCCTCGAGCAGCTGGATCTCGAGGCCCTCGTCGGTGACGCGCACGCGGATCTTGTCCATCACGCCCTGGAGCTCCGGCACGCTTTCGACGTCGTGCTGGAGCCGGTCGGCCATCACCTGCATGCGGTTGCGGCGCATGTCGACGACGTCGCGCGGCTGCAGTGGCCGTACCGTGGCCGCCTGTGCGCCGTCGCCCGGCATGATCGAGCTGCCGAATTCGTCGGAGCGGCCGAGCGGATCCTGGAAGTAGCCCGCGATCGCCGACTTCACGTCGGAGCTCTGGTTGACGAGCCAGAGCACGAGGAAGAGGGCGAACATGGCGGTCATGAAGTCGGCGAACGCCACCTTCCACGCGCCACCGTGGTGGCCGTGCCCGTGGCCCTTCTTCCGGTAGACGATCCGGACGGGAACTTCGCGGTCCTTGTTCGCGCTCATGGCCGTTCAGGCGGTCAGGCCGCCTTGCCCTTCACGGAGTTCTCCATCTCGTTGAAGGACGGGCGGTCCTCCGAGAAGATGGAGCGACGAGCGAACTCGGCGGCGACGATGGGCGAGAAGCCCTTCGCGAACGCCACGACGGCGGACTTCAGGAACGCGTAGTAGCGCGCTTCGGCCGAGTTGATGTGTTCGAGGCCGGTCGACAGCGGGCTCAGGAAGCCGTAGGCGAAGAGCACGCCCATGAACGTGCCGCAGAGCGCGGCGCCGACGTGGTGCGCGACCTCCTCGATCGGGCCGGCGATGGCGCCCATCGTGATCACGATGCCGAGCACGGCGGCCACGATGCCGATGCCGGGCAGGGCGTCGGAGACCTTCTGGAGCACGCCGACCGTCTTGCCCTCGTTTTCGTGGTGCACGTCGATCTCGCTGTCCATGAGGCCTTCGAGATCGTGTGGTGGCACGCTGCCGACGAGCACGAGGCGGAGCGAGTCGCAGAGGAACTCCATGGCGTGGTGTTCGTGCAGCACGGCAGGGTACTTCTTGAACATCGAACTCTCGTGCGGCTTCTCGATGTGGGACTCGATCGCGACGAGGCCGTCCTTGCGGGCGGTCTGGAACAGCTCGTAGAGCAGCCGCAGGGACTCCAGGTAGAGCTTCTTGGAGTACGGGGAGGGCTTGAGCAGCGCCTGCATCTTCGCCGCGGTGTTCTTGAGCACCGGCGCGGGCGTCGAGATCAGGACGGAGCCGAGCGCCGTCCCGAGGATCACGACGATTTCCGAGGGCTGGATCAGCGATACGGGATTGCCGCCCGCCATCATGAATCCGCCCAGCACGGCGACGATGACGACGACGATGCCGACGATGGTGATCATCCGTAATCTCCGTGAGGCGACGCGATGGCTGGCGGCCGCGCAGCGTGCGGCGCGTCCCAGTATCGGGTTCCGGCCGCGGATCTTGAGACGCCGGGCGCGCGCTGGCCGCCGAAATCCCGGTGGCGGCGGCCGCTCCCGGGGCCGGGACGATCAGGGCTGGGCGTGGTCCTCGGCCCAGAGCACCGCGTCGGCGTACAGGGGGGCCACGGCCGGCTCGGCCAGCTTGAGCCGTCGCATCCAGCGCTCGCTCTCGTCCCACTGCCCGCGTTCCCACGCCAGCACGAGGTGGAGCACGTCGCCGAGCGGCGGCGAACCGTCGAGCAGGGCGGACCGCACGTCGGCGGATACGGCGAGCGGCGCCAGCGCCTCCTCCATGCCCTGGTCCGTGAGCGCGTCGACCACCGACAGCAGCCCGGTGAGGAAGAGGTCCGTCGCGCGATCCGGCGTGCCGACGGCCTCGGCCAGCAGTTCGGCGAAGCGGGCGCGCGTGAGCGCAACGACCACCAGCTCCGCCGGCTTGCCCTGGGCGAGGCCGAACACGGCCACGAGCGAGACCCACTTGCGCAGGTTGCGCTCCCCGAGTGTCAGCAGGGCCTGGCGGATGTTCGAGATCTCGCGCCCGAGGCCGAAGGCGGCGGTGTGCAGGAAGCGCAGCAGCTTGAGCGACAGCGCCACGTCCTGCTCGATCAGTTGTTCGATCGCGTCGAAGTCCAGCGTCTTGCCGTGCACTTCGCGCAGCAGGCGCAGGAAGCCCACGCGGTTCGGCGCCAGCTCGCGCGTCTTCATGATCTGCGGCCGGCAGAAGAAGTAGCCCTGGAAGAGCGTGAAGCCCAGCGCGGAGGCGCGCGTGAACTCCGCTTCGTCCTCGATCTTCTCGGCCACGAGCACGAGATTGCGGCGCCGCATGTCGCGCGAAAGCGCCTGGCGCGTGGCGTCGGTTCCCGCGCGGAAGTCGATCTTGACGTACTGCGCGAGGGGCAGCACCGGCTCGTAGGCGGCCGAGTACTCGAAATCGTCGAGTGCGATCCGGTAGCCCGCGGCGCGCGCGCGACGCAGCGCCTCCACGACGTCCGGCGCGGGTTCCACGGTCTCGAGCAGCTCGAGCACGGTCGTCGCCGCGGGCAGCATGCTCCAGTGGTCGTGCACGAGCATGTGCCGGGACACGTTGATCCACGCGTCACGGTTCGCGGTCAGGGTGTCGAGCCCGAAGCCGAGCAGTGTGCGCTCGAGGTTGACCGACGTGATGACTTCGCTGCGGCCGGGGCCGGCGGCGTTCACTTCGCTGGACCGGTACAGCAACTCGTATCCGGTGACCCGGCGTTCGCGATCGAAGATCGGCTGCCGGGCGACGAAGATGTCGACGGGCTGGAGGTCCATGTCCCTGGAACGAAGCTCCGCGAGCGGGGAAGGCCGAGGGGGTGGCCGTTCCAGTCTCGGCGGCCGCCCGCCGCGCTGAAGCCCGGAACGACGAAGCCCCCGCGCCGGGGCGCGGGGGCCGTGAGGCCGCGAGATCGTCAGTTCAGGCCGGGCTCGGGGCGGCCGGGCGAGCGAGCCAGGGCGTCGCGCAGGTCGAGCGCCCGTTCGCGCAGCCGCGTGCACGCCTGATCGAGGTGCTCGAACGCCATCTCGAGCCGCTCGACGGCGCGATGGCCCTCGAGCGCCGACCGGCGGATCTGCTCGTGGCGTTCGGCGGTCTCGCGCGCCAGGGCTTCGAGAGCCTCGCGCTGCGAAGCGGGCAAATCGGCGATCTGTTCGCGGAGGCGGGCCAACTCGCGTTCGAACTCGGGACGGTTCACGGAAGTTCTCCTTTCACCGTCAATTGTCCGGGTTCCTTCACGTGGTCCGCAAGCGGCAAATCGCCCAGCGGCGTGCACTTCGCACGGGCATCCCCGCCCCGTCGAGGGCGGCCACTCAAGAGGAGCGCCGCCCAGCCGAGGCTTCCCGGATGGCAGGCCCGGGGAGGCGCGCGAGGCGTCCGCCCCGATCTCGCAGGACGCGGAGACTCCCGAGGATGGTGGACCCTCCCGCTGGCATTCGTTCGTCCGGTTCCCCGGACGCGATCGTGCCGACCGGGCTCGAAGCGCTGAGCGATGGCGAGTTCCGCGCGTTGCGCGAACTCATCTACCAGCGTTCCGGCATCACGCTCGCCGATTCCAAGACGCAGCTCGTCGCTTCGCGGCTCGCGCGGCGGCTGCGCGCGCGTGGGCTCACGCGCTATGGCGACTACTACGAGCTCGTCACGCGCCGCGACCCGAACGGCGACGAGATGCGCGAGCTGCTGAACGCCATCACCACCAACAAGACCGACTTCTTCCGCGAGCGGCACCACTTCGACTTCCTCACGCAGACGTTCCTCCCGGCGTTCGTCGAAGCGGCGCGGCGCGGGGGCGAACGGCGCCTGCGGCTCTGGAGCGCGGGGTGCTCGACGGGCGAGGAGCCGCACACGCTCGCGATGGTGGTCGCTTCCGGGCTGCCGCCGGGAGGCGGATTCACGTTCGAGATCCTCGCCACCGATCTCGACACGAACGTCCTCGAGCGCGCGTCCACGGGCATCTATCCCGAGGAGTCGGTCCAGCCGGTTCCGGCGGAGATGCAGCAGAAGTGGCTGCGGCGCGGCACGGGCGCGAACGCCGGCAAGGTGCGCGTGAGCGACGAGCTGCGCGAGAAGATCACGTTCCGCCAACTGAACTTCGTCGAGCAGCCCTGGCCCGTGCAGGGCCCGTTCGACCTCGTGTTCTGCCGCAACGTGATGATCTACTTCAACGCCACCACGCAGCGGACGCTCGTCGAGGCATTCGCGCAGCGGTTGCGCCCGAACGGCTACCTGTTCATCGGGCACTCCGAGACGCTGAACGGCGTCAACGACCTCTACGAGCCGATGCGCGGCACCGTCTATCGCCGCCGCCAGCCCGGCGAGGCCGGCGCGCTCGGCGCGCCGGCGCGTCCCGCGCCGCCCGCGGCCCTGGGCGCGACGCCCGCGCC
>JBGAML010000008.1:79961-193930 GCA_044223005.1 Candidatus Eiseniibacteriota bacterium | reverse complement strand
GGCGAAGGTCTGGGTGGAGAAGTTGCGCCCACAGTGGTCACAGCGGAAACGGGCGATGCGCCGGGGGCTGGCCTGGCGGGTGTAGTAGCCGGCGTGGGACCAGCGCCACAAGGCACGCTCGGCCTTGTGGTAGCGACAGCGCGGGTTGGGGCAGAACGGCGGGATGAAGGTCGTCATGCCGGAGGATCACTGCACCTCCCGCGCCAACTGCATTCATCCGAGCACAACGGGACCCGCGGCGCGGCCGTTTCAGTCCTCGCGATGCACGGTCGCCGGCGAGAAGGCCGGCAGGCAGACCGCGACGTAGCGCGCACCGTCGCCCTCGGGCGTCGAGTAGCGTACGCGCTCTCCCGCCTTCACGAGCACGGCCTCGCCGGCCGCCACGACCATGCTGCCGCCGTCGTGCTCGACGTGCAGGCGGCCTTCCAGCACGAGCGTCCACTCGTCGAAGTCCGGACGCTGCGCGGGCTCGACCCAACCCGGCGGGCTGCTCATGCGGGCGATGCTGACGCGGTCCTCGCCGGTGTTGACGCGGCCGACGAACTCCTCGATGCGCTTCGGCTTGTTGCCCGCCGCCTCGACGACGGTGGGGCTCGGAATGTGGATGGGCATGCGCGCACCGTACCCCCACGCGTTTCCGCCGCCAAACAGCCGCCGGCACGTTCGCGGTTGCCGAGCGCACGCGCCTGCTCCAGCATGCGCGCATGCCCGCTCCCGATCGCACCCCGGTCCGCGGCGCCGCGTTCGACGTCGCGGCGTCGGGCGCAGGCTTCCTGCTGGGCGGCGGGCTGCACCCGATCGCGTGGGTCGCGTGGATCGCTCCCGCTCCGGTGCTCGCGCTCGCGCTCGCCGAATCGACGCCGCGCCGCGCCGGGATCCTCGCGACGATCGCGTGGCTCGTGGGCAGCCTCGGCATGGTGAAGTACCTGGCCGGGCTGCTCCCGATCCCCGCGGTGCTCCTCGCGCTCTTCGGTCCGGCGATCGTCTTCGGCGTCTCGGCCGCGATCATGCGCGCCGCCGCACCGCGGTTGGGGCCCTTCTGGGGCCCGTTCGCCTTCCCCACCGCGTGGGCCGCCTACGAGTGGATCACCGCGGTGTCGTCCGTGCACGGCAGCTGGGGCAGCGTGGCGTACTCGCAGATGGACGCGCTGCCGGTCGTGCAGCTGGCCGCGATCGGCGGGCACGTCGCGATCGCGTTCCTCGTCATGCTCGCGGGCTCGGCGCTCGCGTTCGCGTGGCACCATCGCGCGCGCGCGCGCGACGTGGCGCAGGCGCTCGCGCCCGCGGCGCTGCTCGCGGCGCTCGCGTTCGGCTGGGGCGTGTGGCGGCTGCACGAGCCGCTCCCGGGGCCCACGCGACACGTGGGCCTCGCGGTCTCGGACCTCTCGATCCCGAACTTCGACACGCGCCGAACCGACTCCACGCTCGCGGTCCTGCGCGCGTACGGCGACCGGGTGGACCGGCTGGCGGCACGCGGCGCGGAGATCGTGGTGCTACCCGAGAAGTTGGTCGGCGTCGCCGACGGCGCGGCCGACACCGCCGTGGCGACCGTGCGCGCGATCGCGCGCCGAGATCGCGTGGTGCTGGTGGCGGGCGTGAATCGCACGTTCGCCCACTCGAAGCGCAACCGCGCATGGGTGACGTACGCCGGCGACGAGCCTCGCGACTACGACAAGGTGCACCTCGTTCCCGGCTGGGAAGCGGGCTACACGGCCGGCGAAGAGCCCATGGTGCTGTTCGATCGCGGCGGCCCCACGCTCGGGGTCGCGATCTGCAAGGACATGGATTTCCCGTGGTGGACCGAACGCTACGCCGACGACGCCATCGGCCTGATGCTCGTGCCCGCGTGGGACTTCGGCGACGACGCGTGGCTGCACGCGCGCATGGCCATCCTGCGCGGCGTCGAGGGCGGCTACTCGGTCGCGCGCTGCGCGCAGGAGGGCTCGCTCACGTTGAGCGATCCCTGCGGCCGCGTGATCGCGGAGCGTGCGAGCGCGAGTGCCGCCGAAGTGCTGGTCGACGGCGTGCTGCCCGTCCGCGGCGTGCCCACACCCTACCGCGCGTGGGACTCGGGCCTCGTGCTGGTCGGGCTCGTGTGGTGGCTCGTGCGCACCGCGATCAAGCGCGGGTCCGTCTGACCACGACTCGGGCGCTCCGCGCGGCGCGTACCGCCCTCGCGAAGCGCCCCGGTGCCGCCTAGTAGACGAGCGGCTTCACGGCCTTCGCGCCCCAGAGCTGCGCGAGGCGCCGGTCGCGGCCGCAGCCCTCGCGATACTCGTGGTAGCGGCGCGGGTCCTTCTTCCAGAAGTCCTGGTGGTACTCCTCGGCGGGCCAGAACATCTTGGCCGGCAGGATGCGCGTGACGATCTTCTTCTTGAGCACGCCCGAGCTCGCGAGCGCATCGAGCGAAGCCTGCGCGAGCCGGCGCTGCGACGCGTCGCGCACGAAGATCGCGCTGCGGTAGGTCTCGCCGATGTCGCAGAACTGGCCGTCGTCCTGCGTCGGGTCGATGCCGTGCCAGAAGCGGTCGAGGAGCTGTTCGTACGTGACCTTCGCCGGGTCGAACACGATCTCGACCGACTCGAGGTGCCCGGTCATGTGCGCGCCGACTTCTTCGTAGGTCGGGTGGGCCTTGAAGCCGCCGGTGTAGCCGGAGATCACGGCCTTCACGCCGGCGAAGCCCTCGAACTGCGCTTCCATGCACCAGAAGCAGCCGCCCGCGAAGATCGCGGTGTCGGGCTTCGCGGCCACGGCGCGCGGCGCGGCGGCCGGAGCGGCGAGTGCGGGCGAGGCGAGCAGCGCGGCGACGAATGCCGCGACGAACGTGCGGGGCAGCGGAACGCGGAACATGACGACTCCTCGACGGGATGACGCGCGCCCGGAACGGGCGCGAACACGGCCCCTACGCGCGGTCCGCCGGCGGCGTGACACGCTTGCGCGGAACCTTACAACACGTCGGCGAGTGTCAACTCGATGTCCTGATCGCGCAGGTCGCGCTCGACCGTCACGACGACGGTGGTGCCCACCGTGCCGTCGCGAAAGAGCGCCAGCAACTGCTCCGGCGTCCAGCGTTCGACCGGCTTGCCGTCGACCGCCTTCACCACGTCGCGCACCTTGAAGCCCGCGTCCGCGGCCGGCGAGTGCCGCACCACGCCGGCGATGTAGACGCGTCCGGACCAGCGCACGAGGAAGAGGCCGGAGCGCGAGAACGACTCGCGTGCCGCGAACCGTGCGCCCGGCTGCAGCCACAGCGTGCCGCGCGCGTAGTCGAACGTGCACACGAAGCGGTCGAGCACGCTCGTGCCGAGATTGCCCTGGATCTCGCGGCTGCCCGCGCCGCCCAGATGATGCAGGGTGAGCCCCGCGACGGGCTCGGGCCACGAGAACGGGCCCACGCTCACGCTGTCGAGCCGGCACACGGTCTCGGGGAACGCGCCGCCGATGCCTCCGACCCAGTGCTGCACTTCCTTGCGATTGCCGCCGAACAGCCGGCACGCGTCGACCTGTTCGGCGTTCACCGCCATCGGCGTCGCGTTGCCGACGTCGACGATGAACCGCCCGCGGCACGTGCCGTTGAGCGTGACGTCCACGGTGGGGATGCCCGCGTGCAGCGTGAACGGCACGGGCCTGCCGGTGCCCGTGTAGGTGAACGTGGCCGGATCGCGCAGGGTCACGACCTGCTGGTCGAAGTCGATCGTGACCACGAAGCGGCTCAGGAAGTCGTAGCCCACGAGCCCCGCGGTGTCGTCCCAGTCGAAGCGCTCCATCGTATCCGTGAGCCCGAGCACCGCCGCGCGCAGGTTGGGCACCTCGACGCCGTCGCCGTTGGCGCCGTAGACCTTGAGCGAGCGGATGCGGCTCCAGCCGCCGGTGCCGATGCCGCCCACGCCCTGCGCGGCCATCGCGCCCTCGGTCTCGAGGCCGATGCTGCGCGACCAGATCTCGTCGAGCGCCGTCATGGTGCAGCCGGTGTCGAGGATGAAGTCGGCGGGCGCGCTGCCGTTGATCGACGCGCGGATCCACACGTGGCCGCGCCGGTAGTGGAACGGGATGCGGGCGACGCCCTTCGTCTTGAGCCACGTGACCGGCTTCGTGCCCGAAGCGGGCGGCTGGAACGCCGCCGGATCGCGCGGCGCCTCGGCGCGCACCGAGTCCACGTCGTGGCGCACGAACCCGGCCGCGAACCGCGCCGAGTCGCCCTCGACCGCGACCGTCCAGCGCTTGCGCCCCGCGCGCAGCTTCCACGCCGAGTAGTACTCGTCCCACGCGTACTGGTCGCGGTGGTGCGTGATGCGCGTGATGAGGCCGGTCTCGGTGTCGAACCACAACGTCTTCATGGGCCCGACGGGCGGCGTGATCTCGAGCGAGACCTGCGAGCGCCCGCTCGCGTACGCGGTCTGACCCATGCGCACGTGCCCGCCGCCCTGGTCGTCGCGCGCCCATTGCTCGGCGGCGAACCAGGCCTCGGCGCGCAGGGCTTCGAGGTCCTTGCCTTCGAGCGGTGTGACCTTGCGCGTGGTGAGATCGGTGCGCCAGCCGATCGTGTCGGCGAGTCCGGCGCGTTCCCGGGTGCCGCCGAGATTCGTCTCCTCGAGCAGCCGGCCCGGCCCCGCGCTCCACTGGTCGAACGTGCCGCGCAGGCCCTCGGCGACGAGCCGGCCCTTCCGGTGCACGAGCGTGTCGGCGAGCATCGCGTCGCGGCCGCCGCTCGCGGTGATCCAGTGCTCGACGATCGGCTTCGCGATCGACGTGATCTCGGCGCGCGCGGGCGCGGCCAGGAACAGGCACGCGAGGGCCATGGCCCAGGCGCGATCCATGCGCTCGATGCGAAGGCTCACCACGTGCACTCCGGGTGGGGTCGAACGGCAGCCGTGGGGGTTCGGCCCGTGCACGGTCGTTATCGGCCCGGCGGACCCGCGGCATGAGCCGCGGGGCGCGAGCGCGCCGATGGCCGCGGCGTCAGCGGCGTTCGGGCGCCGGCCCCACCACCTGCTGCGCCAGCGACTGCACGCGGCCCACGATCACCTGCGAGAACCGCCGGACGAGCTCGTAGCCGAGCTCGTAGTCGTCGCGGAAGTGATCGCGCAGGCAGCGGCCATCGAACACGATCGCGCGCACGGGCGTCAGTGCCCGCGCGTCGAAGTGCCACTGGTACGGCGGCACCATCCACGACCAGCCGAGCACTTCGTTCTCGCCGACGGTCTGCACCGTGAGCGGGCCCCGGTCGCCGGTGTGAACCTGCAGCGCCACGCGGCCCTCGCGCACGACCCAGAAGCGGTCGGCGGTCTCGCCGAGGCGGCCGACGTACTCGCCGGGCTCGAAGCGCACGTTCCGAGCACAGCCTGCGACCAGCACGACGTGCTCTTCCTTCATTCCCGAAAACAGCGGCAGGCTGGCCACGACGGGTTCCAGCGTCTGCATGATGGCGTTCCTCCGTTCGCGCGGCGCGCGTGAACCCGCGCATCGCACCCCATGATGGGAACACGCGGCCCGCGGGAGCAGGAACCCGACCTTCACCGGCCGGGCGACGCGGACGCGGCGCCGGCGCGGGAGCACGCTGCCGCGCAAACGAATCGGGAGGCCGGCGGAACCGGCCTCCCGTTCGGTGAATCGGAGAACGCGCCTACTTGGCGGGGGCGTCCGTCGCCGCCGGCACCACGTGCACGCCGTTCTTCTTGTACTCGTCGAAGTTGAACTTCGGGCTCATCGCCGCGGTGTGGCAGTCCTTGCACATCGCGTCGGTCTTGGAGACCGCGATGAAGTTCTTCTTCTCTTCCTTCGGCGCCGCGACGTGCTTGCTGCCCGGGCCGTGGCACATCTCGCAGCCGACCGCCGCGTACGACGCGGTCTTGGTCGTATCCGACGGCGGGTAACCACCCAGGCCCGCGCCCGTCGCGTGGCAGGCGAGGCACGCGTCGTTGGTCGCCGCGGAACCGCTCAGCGTGATGCCGAGCGCCTTGGCCTGCGCGTCCATGATCGCCTTGTCACCGCTGACCAGCGCCTCGAAGGCCTTCGCGTGCTTGGTCGTGCCCCAGGCCTCGTGCTGGGCCTTGTGGCACATGCGGCACTTCTGGCTGCCGACGTAGGTCGCGCCCTCGGCCGACGCGGCCGGGACCTTCGCGTTGTCGGCCTTGAACGCCTTGCCGGCGTCCGTCAGGTCCGCACCGCCGGAAGCGTTCGAGTGGCAGGTCGCGCAGGACATCTTGGTCTTGCGGGCCACGCTCGGGAACGCGAACGCGGCGCCCGCGACACAGAGCATGAGCACGATGATCGCCAACTTGGGGAGCTGGTGTCGCGCGTGCATGGGTTCTTCTCCTTGGGTCCAGAGGTTCGTTGTGGGTCCGTCCAGTCCAGCCGGGGGGTGCTGGAATCCGTCGCGAAGATTAGGGGCTCCGTTCCTTCTACGCAAAACTACGGAGGTACATTCCGGATCTTGCCCGAGGCGTTCCCTCTCCGGCGATGGTCCAAAAGGCGGTGTGGCGTCGGCAGTTGAGAAGGAATGCGCTATCCCGCGGAGTTGTCGATTCCGAAACGAGCGAGGCCGCGGGCGCGAATTGCGCTCGCGGCCTCGTCTTCCGGCTCGCGTCGAGCCGCCGGCGCTTACCGCACCACCATCACCCGCCGCGTGCTCCGCTCGGCTCCGGCGCGCAGCGTCAGGAAGTAGACGCCGGCCGGCACCTGGGCGGCGTCCCACGTGGCGGTGTGCGCTCCCGCGGCCTGCGGGCCCGACGCCAGGGTCGCGACGCGGCGGCCGCGCACGTCGTACACCTCGAGCGACGCCTCGCCCGCGTGCGGCAGCACCCACGCGAGCTGCGCCGACGAACGCACGGGGTTGGGCGCGACCGGCATCAGGCTCGCCAAGCCCGCGCGGCCGAGCGGCGTCACGCCGGCGGTCGAGAGTGCGAACGCGTAGTACTCGGCGCCGTCCAGGTTGGCGTCGGCGTTGCCCGCGGGGCACTGCGCGGCGAGGGCGCCACCGTTGGCGGTGGCCCAGCGGCCGGCCGCCGCGTAGACGACGGCGGGGACGCTGCCCAACTGGCCGGCGAGGTTGATCGTGCCCTCGAGCGTCGCGCCGGCGGCCTGGTGCACGGTCGCGACGTTGTTGCCCCAGCCGCAGTAGTTGTTGGTGCTCTCGTTGCCGAGCACCGCCGACCACTGCCCGACCTGCCCGGCCTTCGCCCACGGCGCGGCGGTGAGCGCGCCGCGCGAGCCGGCCACGAACAGGAACACGTCGTTTGCGGTGCCGTTCGCGGACTCGGTCGCGAGGTAGAGGTCGCTGCCGTTCCAGTCGACCCACAGGTCCACGCCGGCGTTGGTCGCGACCTTCGTGACGCCGGCGTCGAGCGCGCCGTCCATCACGTACACCTTGGCCGAGGTGCCACCGGTCACGGGCACGTGCCAGTCGGCGCCGCCGTTGTTGTCGTACGAACCGCTGTCGTAGTGGATCACGAAGTCGAGCGCGGTCACGTTCTGGCCCGCGTTGTTCAGCGGCCCCAGCGTGAGCGTGAGGTTGCCGCCGACCACGTTCATCGGGGTTTCCACCGCCGGACCCGTACCGTTGAAGAGCGCGGTGCCCGCGGGACGGTAGGCGGCGATCGGCAGCTGCCAGCCGTTGACGCCCCAGTGGAGCTTCGCGGGCGAGGTGGTGCCAGCGACGGTGATGCGGATGGAATCGGCGATCGTCGGCGCCGTCGGCGCATACGAGACGCCGGTGCCGCCGCCCGTGCCCGCGGTGCCGACCCACACGTGCTGGATCGGTGAGCGGCTCACGTTGCCGAGCGCGTCGACCGCTTCGACGTAGTAGTCCACGAGCTGGTTCGTGAGCCCGGTCACCGCGGCGCTCCACTGGAGCGCGCGGTAGAGCGGCGCGGGGCTCGTGGTGGACGCGATGTCGCTCGACGCGCAGGCGATCGACTGCCAGGCGCCGACGCCGGCGCCGCCGGCGTAGGTGTCGTTGGCGGGCGCGTTCACGGCGATCGCGCCGTCCGCATCGAGCCGGTACTCGAGCGTCACCGAGGCCAGCCCGGAGAGATCGTAGACGTACGACCACACGGTGAAGTCCGACGCCTGCGAGATCCCCCACTCGGTGCCGCCGGGATTGTAGGGCTTGCGCTGCGGCACGAAGATCGTCGGCCCCGTGTGGTCGGTGCCGGTCGCGACCGCGGCCTGCGCGTACGGCAGCGCCTGGTTCACGGCGCGCGTGGGGTGCGAGTCCCAGATGCCGTTCTGCGAGCCGTCCCAGTACCAGTAGTCGCTCGCCTCGGCATTCATCAGGTAGTGCCACGCGTTCTGCGTATTGGCCGATCCCGGCGCGACCTGCTCCGCGGTCAGCACCCAGTTCTTGGCCGCGGTGACGACGGCCCACGAGTTGTAGTCCGGGCTGTAGCCGTTGGCGCCGGGATCGCCGAGCCACTTCTTGAACTGCGGATCGCCGTTGTCGGCGCCGCTCCACGCGCCGGGCTCGACGTGGATCACGTCGCTCGTGTCCGGCGGGAACATCTGCAGGTAGTCCTCGACGGTCGTGCACACGAACCGGCTCGGGTTCGCGCCCAGCCAGTCGACGAAGTTCTGGAAGTTGGAGTGGTAGTAGCTGTCCGTGCCGCCGCCATAGTTGTCGCCGTCGTGCGCGAGCACCACGAGCAGCGGATGCGAGGGGTCGGTGTTGTACGACGCGATCTGGCTCATCACCGCGTCGTACTGCAGCGCGCCGAAGCCGCCGCGGCCGTCCTCGTTGCCCATGTAGCGGTCGGCCGGCACCGCGATCATGCGGTAGGCCTGCCCGGTCGCGGGATCGCGGTACTGCATCCAGTGCGGCCGGTGTCCCCAGCCGCCCGAGATCTGCGTCGGCGCCCACACGTTCTGCAGCCCCACCCAGTCCGACGGATTCGGGTTCCGGACGTCGGCCTTGTTGGGCTCGTAGAGGTTGCCGCTCGTGTTGAACGGATAGCTCGCCGCCGCGCGGTCGAAGTGCACGTTGTCCACCAGCGCCCAGTCGATCCCCTCGGCGCGCAGCGCGGGGATCATGCGCTCGGTGAACGCGTTCTCGGGCGGGAAGATGCCCTTGCTGCGCGACGCCGAGATCTCGGACTCGATCCGCGTGCGGTGTGCGTCGACCTGCTTCTGCACGTCGATCGAATCGATGAGCCCCATCAGCGGATGGTGGTAGCCGAAGCCGACCAGGTCGAGGCGCGGATGCCCGAGCGTGGTGTTCTGGTTCTTGATGTTGTTCCAGGCGCTCTTCCAGTTCTGGAAGTTGCCGTTGCCACCCGCTTCCAGGTTGTCGAGGTTCTCGAGCAGCGAGCCCGAGAAGCTCACCTGCGCGCCGAAGTGCCCCATGCCGGCGTTGATGCCCTTCCACACGGCGTCCGACGGCCACGACGTGTACGGGCCGATGCGCTGGTTGAAGATGTCGACGACCGAGTACGAGTAGCGCGCGTTGGCCTGGGTGGTCGTCACGTTCTCGTACGGCCAGTAGATCGGCTGGTGCATGTGCCAGAGGAACGCGACGTAGATCGGCGGGTTCGTGGCGGTGGCGGCGGGCGCGGTGTCGCGCGGCGTCGCGGCCGAAGCCGGGACGGCGAGCGCGGCCGCGAGGAGCGCGGCGGCGAGAAGGCGGCGCATGGGGGTTCCCCCGGGAGATGTCGGAGCAGGTCGCGAGGCCGGCGTGCGCATGGCACGCCCCTCTGAGGTTTCCCGGAAAGTCTAGCGAAACGCCGAACGCGCTGCAGCCCACGAGCGTGCCGTTTCGTGGTTGACCGGCGTTTGGCTCCCGCATACGCTCGCGAAAGAGGACCGGGAACGTTCTCCCCCGAATATCGTTTGGGAGGCTCCCGTGACCCCACGTCTCGCGATGCTCGCGATGGTCCTCGTCCTCGCCGCCGAAAGGCCGGCTCTCGCCTCGGTCCCCGCGCCGATCATGCCGCTGTGGACGGGCTACACGTGGCACTACGCCAACGAGGACGGCAGTTCGTTCGACCTCGTGATGAGCGGCCCCGTGACGACTGCGCTCGGCCAGACCGCCTACCAGCGCGACAACCTCGACGGCCACGGCCGCGCGGATTGGTGGACGATCGCGCCCAACGGCGACCTGCTGCTGGCCGGCCTCGGCAGCGTCGGCAACGTGACGGGCATCACGTACGACCCGCCCGTGGTCTTCCTCGGCGCGAACCCGCAGGTCGGGGACTCGTGGACCACGAACACGAACGCGATCGGCGAAACGGGTGTGGTGAACTATCACCTCACACTGACCGTCGACGTCGTGCAGGAAGGCGACGTGATCGAACCCGCCGGGGTGCTGCACATCGTCGCGTTGAACGTCACCGAGAACTACACGGCCGCGGCCGTGCCGGGCGCGCGCTCGGTGGATCCCGTCGGGCCGGCGTCGACCACCTACAACATGCTCTTCGCACCCCAGCTGGGCGTGGCCGAGTCCCCGTACTCGAACGGGCTCACGATGACCACGATGCACCTCGCGTCCTACGGCATGCCGACGCCGACGCAAGGCAGCACGTGGGGCCGGCTCAAGGCGCTGTACCGGTGACGGCGATCGGTGGCGCGTAGCGAGCCTCGACGAGCGCCGCGCGCCACCGGTCGGCGGGCGAAGTGGGTGTCCGCTCGCCCGAATCCTCGACTCGGCCGCAACCACCCGGGGGTATCATGAACGTGTCCCCCGGGCCGCACGTGGCGGCCTCGGCGTCTCGTCGCAAGGGCGGTGCTCCGCCGACGGGACCGCCGAACCATGCACCCACCATCCCCCGGAGGACGCATGATGCTTCGCCGACTCTCCTTCCTTCTCGCGACGACGCTTCTGATCGTGGCCGGAGCTCGCACCGCAGCCGCCGTCGCGCTCCCGCCGATGATGCCGCTCGACGTGGGCAACCACTGGGAGTACGTGGGCCCGGGCGGCACGATCGACGTGCAGGGCATCACGGGCACGCTCGAAGTGCGCGGTCGCACGGTCGCCGTGAAGCACGAGTTCCAGGGCCCCGACGCCGGCCTCGACAACTGGTGGATGACCGGGCCGTCGGGCGAGGTGCTGCTCGCGGGGTTCGATAACCCCAACATCCCTCTCTCGCTCGCGTACGACCCTCCCATCGTCTACTGCGGCGGCGCCCCGATTCTGGCCGAGACGTGGACGACAACTTTCGTGGCCTACGAAATGCCGGGCGAAACGGTCTACGGCACTGGCACCGCCACCTACTCCGCGCTCGAGCTACCGACGCTCACGCTGCCGGCGGGCAGCTTCGAAGCCGTCGCCATCGGCTGGATTCCGAACGGCCCGGCCAGCACGTTGGCTTCCGGCATCGGGACGTTCACGCTCGATGGTCACCGCGTCTCCGCGACGACGAAGGCCGCGGCGGCCACGGCAACACCAAGAGACTGGTTCGCCCGCGCGGTCGGTGTCGTGCAGTGGTCGAACGGCGACCTCTACCAGCTGACGAGCTTCGGCAATCCCACGCCGACGCTCGCGAGCACCTGGGGCCGGCTGAAGGCGTTGTACCGGTAACCTGCGAGCGTCCGGCGCGTTCCGGCTAGACTGCCGCCCGGACCCCGAGCCGGAGGCCGTCGCGCGTGCCCGAGCTGCCCGATCTCACCGTCTATGTCGAACACCTGGAGCGCCGCGTCACGGGCACGGCGCTCGAGCGCGCCACCGTGCGCGGCCTGAACCTGCTGCGCACGTTCGAGCCGCCGCTCGAGAGCCTGGTCGGGCTTCGCGTCACCGGCGTGCGGCGGCTCGGCAAGCGGCTCGTGCTCGCGTTCGAGGGCGGGCGCTTCCTCGCGCTGCACCTGATGATCGCGGGGCGGCTGCACTGGCTGGAGCCGCCGAAGGCACCCGCGGGGCGCGCGCTGCTCGCGGCGTTCGCGTTCGAGCGCGGCACGCTGACGCTCACGGAGGCCGGCACGAAGCAGCGCGCGGCGCTGCACGTGCTCGCCGACGAATCGGAACTCGCGGCGCTCGACGCGGGCGGGCTCGAGCCGCTGGCGGTTTCCGCGGAGGCATTCGCGGAGCGGCTCCGGAGCGAAGACCACACGATGAAGCGCGCGCTCACCGATCCGCGGCTCTTCGCCGGGATCGGCAACAGCTACTCCGACGAGATCCTGCACCGCGCGCGACTCTCGCCGCTGCGGCGCACGTCGCAGCTCGCGGACGACGAGATTACGCGCCTGCACGCGGCGGTGCGCGAAACGCTGCTCGCGTGGACGGAGCGGCTCCGCGCGGAATCGGGCGAACGCTTCCCGGAGCACGTGACCGCGTTCCGCGACGGCATGGCAGTGCACGGCCGGTACCGCCAGCCCTGCCCCGACTGCGGCGCGCCGGTGCAGCGGATCCGGTACGCCGAGAACGAGACCAACTACTGCGCGCGCTGCCAGACGGGCGGCCGGCTGCTCGCCGATCGCGGGCTCTCGCGGCTGCTGCGCTCGGACTGGCCGCGGACGCTGGAAGAGCTCGAGGAGCTGAAGCGGCGCTGAATCCGCTGCTGCACGCGTGGGCCCACGTGGGCTAGATTGCGGCCTCCATCTTCCCACCCGTCGGCCGCGACGAGGAGAACACCGTGAAGCTCCGCCCCGTCTTCGTGGCCGCGGCCGCGCTGCTCGCCGCGCTCGCTTCCCTTCCGGCCGTGCACGCGGCTCCCGCGGCCCGCTCGTCCCACACGCTCGCGCCGCCGCGCGACGTCGCCAGCTTCGTCCAGGAGCAGCAGGTCCCGAGCCGCGTCTACGGCAAGCCGCGCCGCGTCTGGGTCTACGCCCCCGAGCGATTCGACGTCGAGACGCAGATCACCTACCCGCTGGTCGTCGCGTTCGACGGCGAGGCCTACCGCGACTCGATGGGCCTGCCGCACGCGCTCGATTCGCTCACCCTCGCCGGCGCGCTGCCGCCCTGCGTGGCGGTGATGGTGGACGATTCGGAGGATCGCCTGGGCGATCTCGCGAACCACGCACGCTTCGCGAAGTTCCTCGGCGACGAACTGCTCCCGTGGATGCAGGCGCACTGGCACGCGCGGCGCGATCCGGCGCACGTGCTCGTCACCGGTTCGAGCGCCGGCGGGCTCGCAGCGGCCTACGCCGCGTTCCGACGCCCGGACCGCTTCGGGATCGTGCTGTCGCAGAGCGGTGCCTTCTGGCGCGGGAACGAGGGTGCGAGCGAGCCATGGGAGTGGCTCACCGACCAGTTCGCGCGCGCCCCGAAGTCCGCGGTGCGGTTCCACCTCGAGGTCGGAGACCGCGAAACCATTCACGCCGTGGGCCGCGGCCCGGTGTTCATCGAGGCGAACCGGCGCCTGCGCGACGTGCTCGTGCGGAAGGGTTACCCGGTGACGTACGTCGAGGTGCCCGGAGGCGTCCACGCGCCCGAGACGTGGGCGCCGCGCCTGCCGGTGGCGCTGGCCGAAGCCGCGGCGCCGTGGCGGGCGAGGCCGGCGGCGCGCTGACGGCGCGTCAGCCGTGCACGCCGGCGGCTTCGCTGCCGGTACGCTCGACGTACTCCACGTAGGAGCCGCCGTACTCGAACGGCGGCTCCGCGGGATGCGTGTCGTCGCCGGGGCGCAGTTCGAGCACGCGGTTCGAGAGCCCGCGCAGGAACGTGCGGTCGTGGCTCACGAACAGCATGGTGCCTTCGAAATCCCTGAGCGACTCGACCAGCATCTCCTTGGTTTCGAGATCGAGATGGTTGGTCGGCTCGTCGAGCACCAGGAAGTTGGGCGGATCGAGCAGCATGCGCGCGAGCACGAGACGGGACTTCTCGCCGCCCGAGAGCACGCGGATCGGCTTCTCGACGTCGCTGCCCGAGAAGTGGAACGCGCCCGCCAGGTTCCGCAGCGTGCCGAGGTTCTCGAGCGGGAAGTCGTGCTGCAGCTGCTCGATCACGCTCAAGGTGGGATCGAGCAGGTCGAGCGACTGCTGCGCGAAGTAGCCCAGCTTGAGGCTCGCGCCCAGCTTCACGCCGCCCGAATCGGGCTCCAGCGCGCCAGCGACGATCTTGAGCAGCGTCGACTTGCCGGCGCCGTTCCGTCCCATCACGCACCAGCGCTGCCCGCGCCGAATGTCGAGATCGAACCCGTCGTAGATGACGCGCTCGCCGTAGGCCTTGCGGATGCCGCGCAGCTGCGCCACGTCCTCGCCCGAGCGAGCGGGCGAGCGGAACCGGAACTCCACCACGTGGCGCTTGCGGGGCAGCTCGATCGTCTCGATCTTCTCGAGCTTCTTCACGCGGCTCTGCACCTGCGCGGCCTTGGCCGCGTGCGCGGTGAACCGCTCGATGAAGCGCCGCTCCTTGGCGAGCATCGCCTGCTGGCGCGCGTGCGCCGCCTCGCGGTTCGCGTCGGAGATGGCGCGCTGGCGCACGTAGAAGTCGTAGTCGCCGGTGTACGAGTTGAACTCGCCGCCGTCGATGTCGACGATCCGCGACACGATCCGGTTCATGAAGTCGCGGTCGTGGCAGGTCATGAGCACCGTGCCGGGATAGTCGCGGATGAACCGCTCGAGCCAGAGGATCGACTCGATGTCGAGGTGGTTGGTCGGCTCGTCCATGAGCAGCACGTCGGGCCGCCCGAGCAGCACGCGCGCCAGGCCCACGCGCATCTTCCAGCCGCCCGAGAGCGCGTCGACGTCGTTCTCGATCTGCGGCTCCTCGAACCCGAGGCCGCGCAGCACGTCGCGCGCGCGCGACTCCAGATCGTAGCCGCCGGCGTGCTCGTACTCCTCCTGCACGTGGCCGAAGCGCTCGAGAATCGCCTCCATCTCGTCGGCGCGATCGGGATCGGCCATCGCGTGCTGCAGCGATTCGAGCTCGTGGTGCAGCTCGCCGAGCCGGCCGCTGCCGGCGATCGCCTCGTCCAGCACGCTGCGGCCCGACATCTCGCCCACGTCCTGGCGGAAGTAGCCGATCGAGATGCGCTTCGGCACCGAGATCGTGCCCTCGTCCGGGGATTCCTCGCCCGCGATCATGCGGAACACGGTCGTCTTGCCGGCGCCGTTGGGCCCGACGAGGCCCACCTTCTCGCCCGGATCGAGCTGAAAGGAGCTTTCGACGAAGAGGACCTGCTTGCCGTACTGCTTGGAGATGCCGTCGAGGACGATCATGGGCCGGGGAGTCTAGCAGGCCTGCGAGGATCGCGTGGCCGTTCGTGGCGCCGTCCGGCCGGGTGTGCGAGGCTGCCGGAACCATGTGCGCCGCGCCGGTTTCGCCCGATCGCCCGACCGTGCTGGTCTGCGGCCCCTCGCCGGCCGCGGCCGGCGGCGGCCCCGCGCACTTGCGGAACCTGTGGGCCTCGCCGCTCGCGGGGGAGTTCCGGCTCGAGCTCTTCGAGACCGGCAGCCGCGGACGCGAGAGCCCGGCCCGCGACGAGCCCGCGCTCGCGGCGCTCGTCCGGCTCGCGGTGATGCCGTTCGCGCTCGCGGCACGCGTGGCCGCGCTGCGGCCGGACGTCGTGCACGTGAACACGTCGGTCGACCCGCGCGGGTTCTGGCGCGAGGTCGGCTCGCTGCTGGTGCTGCGCGCGTTCGGGCGCCGCGTCGTCTACCAGATCCACGGCGGCTCGCTCGAACGGCTCGCCGGCGGCGGCGCGATGCGCGCGATCGCGCGCACGGTGTTCGGCTGGCCGGACGTGCTGGTCGTGCTCGCGACGGTGGAGCGCGCGCAGTTCGAGGCGCTGGGCGGCGTGCGCCGGATCGAGGTCGTCCCCAACGCGGTCGACGTGCCGGCGCTGCGCGGCCCGGCGCCCCGCGAGCATTCGGGGCAGGTGCGCCGGCTCGGCTACCTGGGGCGGCTCGTGGACGGCAAGGGCCTGTTCGAGACGCTCGCGGCGGTCGAGGCCCTGCGGCGCGAGAGCGCCTTCGCCGCGCTCGAGTTCCGGATCGCCGGCTCGGGCGATGCACGCGCGCGGCTCGCGGCCGAGATCGCGCGCCGGAACCTGGGCGGCGCGGTGACACTGGTCGGCCCGCTGGGCGCCGAGGCCAAGGCGGCGTTCCTGCGCGAGTGCGACGTGTTCCTGCTCCCCAGCGAATCCGAGGGCATGCCGTACGCGGTGCTCGAGAGCATGGCCGCGGGCACACCGGTCGTCGCCTCGCGCGTCGGCGGCATTCCCGATGCGGTGACCGACGGCACGCACGGCAGGCTGGTGCCGCCGCGCGACGCCAAGGCGATCGCGGCCGCGCTGCGCGACCTCGCCGCGTCGCCGGAACGCCTGCGCGCCATGTCGCGCGCGTGCGCCGAGCGCGCCGAACGCGAGTTCGGGCTCGACCGGCTCGCGCGCCAGTTCGCCGCGATCTACCGCGGCGCGATCGCGCGCTGACGCGGCCCGCGCGGCCGCGGCGCGTGGTCGTGCGAAATGCGAATTCCCCGCGTGGGGCGCGTGTGGCGGCGCTGTCCCGAGTTCGGTAGCATCCTAGGCTCGAGACCTGTCCTACGGGGCACCGCGCCGCTTCTCCCCCCTTCGCGCGCGGCCTCCGGAGGGCCGCCATGCGCGCCGGGATCCCCCGCGACGCGCCGGAGGAGTTCGTGAAGCAGATCCGCCAGTACCTGAAGGACGGCACGCTCGACATGAGCGACGTGCCGATCCCCTCGATCGGCCCGGGCGACGTCCTCGTGCGCACCCACTTCTCGTTCGTCAGCGTCGGCACCGAGAAGATGAAGGTGACGCAGGCCCGCATGAACCTCGCGGAGAAAGCGGCCGAGCGCCCCGACCAGGTCAAGCAGGTGCTGAACACGCTCAAGGAACAGGGCGTCATGCCGACCGTGCGCAAGGTGCAGGAGCGGCTCAAGTCGCCGGCCACGCTCGGCTACTCGTGCGCGGGCACCGTCGCGGCGGTGGGCGCGAACGTCGAGGAGTTCCGCGTCGGCGACCGCGTGGCGGCGATCGGCGAGGGCGTGGCGACGCACGCCGAGTACAATGCGGTGCCGCGCAACCTCGTGGTCGCGGTGCCGGCGGGAGTGCCGCTCGACTTCGCGAGCAGCTCCGCGGTCGGCGCGATCGCGCTGCAGGGCGTGCGCCAGGCGCGGCTCGAGCTCGGCGAGACGGTGGCGGTGATCGGGCTCGGCCTGCTGGGCCAGTTCCTCGTGCAGCTCTGCCGCGCCAACGGCTGCCGCGTGCTCGGCGTGGATCCCGATGCGACCAAGCGCGAGCTCGCTCTGGCGCTGGGCGCCGACGTCGCGTGCGCGCCGGACATGGAGGAGACGCTCACGCACGCGCTCCGCATGACCGGCGGCCAGGGCGTGGACGCGGTGATGATCACGACTGCGATCAAGGACAAGGGCCCGATCGACATGTCGGCCGCGGTGCTGCGCGAGAAGGGCCGCGCGATCTGCCTCGGCAACACGTACATCGAGCTCGACTGGCGCGTGTGGTTCGCCAAGGAGATCGACTTCCTCTTCAGCCGCGCCATGGGCCCCGGCATCTTCGACATGGACTACTTCCTGCGCGGCCGCGACTACCCGATCGGCTACGTGCGCTGGAGCGCGAACCGCAACATGGGTGCGTTCCTCGACCTGATCGCGCAGGGCAGGATCGACATGCAGCGCCTCGTCACGCACCGCTTTCCGTTCGCCGACGCGCCGAAGGTGTTCGACGGCATCGCGAACGGCGACCTGGCCTCGGCGGTCGGCATCGTGATCCAGTACCCGGACGCGAGCGCCGACGCGGTCTCCACGCAGCCGCGGCTGACGACGTTCGCGGGCGAGAAGGCGGGCGGCGACGTGCGGCTGGGCATCATCGGTGCGGGCAACTACGCGAAATCGATGATCCTCCCCCACTTCCCCGGCATGAAGGGGCTCGGGCTCGACACGATCTGCACCGCGCGCGGCGCCAACGCCGACGCGCTCGCCAAGCGCTACGGGTTCCGCGTCGCGACGACCGACCCGGCGCAGGTGATGGCGAGCCCGCAGGTGAACGCGGTCATGGTCGCCACGCGTCACGACAGCCACGCGCGCTACGCGTTCGAAGCGCTGAAGGCCGGCAAGCACGTCTACGTGGAGAAGCCGCTGGCGATGAACGAGGACCAGCTCGCGCCGATCCTCGACGTGCTCGGCGCCCGCGGGGACGCGGGCCCGACACTGTGGCTGGGACACAACCGCCGCTACGCGCCGCTGTCGCAGAAGCTGCTCGCGCACTTCCGCGGCGTGCCGGTCCGGCAGGTGAACGTCACCGTGCGCTCGGCGGGCGTGCCGGCGGACTCGTGGTACCAGGATCCGGCCGAGGGCGGCGGCGTGCTGTTCGGCGACGTCTGCCACTTCATCGACCTGGCGATCTGCTATTCGGAGAGCCTCCCGGTCGAGGTACACGCGCTCGCGACGCCGGATCCCGGTCATCGCGAGGAGTCGTGGGCGATCACGATGCGCATGGCGAGCGGCGGCATCGCGGTGGTGCACTACACGTGCGGCAGCCAGGACGGATTCGTGCGCGAGAGCGCCGACGTACTGGGCGGCGGCCGCTCGGCGCGGCTCTCCGGCTTCCGCAGCCTCGCGCTGCGCGGCGGTGGCGGCCCGAAGTCGACGACGAACCTGCAGCCGGACCTCGGCCAGGTGGAGATGCTGAAACGCATGCTGGCGCAGTTCCGGCGCGAGGCCGGCGCGCGCGACGAAACGGATTCGTTCGTCGTCGCGGCGCAGGCGCTGCTGGCGGCACGGCGCTCGATCCGCGAGCAGCGCGTCGTCACGATGGCGACGACGTTCCCCTACGCCCCGGCCTGAGCCGGTTCACCGGACGCATGCGCGGCCGCGCCCCCCGGGCGCGGCCGTTCGCATTCAGTGCCCGGGGGCGAGCATGCCGGGATCGCTCGCCCACACGGTGACGTGCTCGATCTGCACCTTGCCGCCGCGCGCGAACGAATCGAGCATCGCCGCAGCGGTCGCGGTGGGCACGGCGTCCTCGCGCGTGCGCACGGCCCACCAGCGGCGGCCGAGCCGGCTCGCGCGGCGGACGCTGTCGGGCGCGATCTTCAGCGAGTCCGGCAGCAGCCGGCCACCGACGTAGTAGGGCACCGTCGGCCACGACATGAGCAGCCGGCCACGATCGTCGCGCAGGTGGTAGGCCGTGCACGCGAGGCTGTGCGTGTCGGTGGCGAAGACGAGATCGCCGGGGCGGAGTTCGGGCGCGATCAGGCCGGCCGCCACCTTGAGCGCGCGCGCCTCGATCATGGGGCGCTTGACGATCGCCGCGCGCACCCCGAACGCGAGCAGGGCCACCGCGAGCAGGGCGGCGGCGCGACGCCACCGCAGCCCCACGACGCCGGCCGCGACGAGCACGCACACGAACGGCACCGCGAAGAACATGTAGCGCTCGGTGTAGAGGTGCAGTCCCGCGCGCGTCAGCGCGAACGCCCCGAGCACGGTGGCGATCCCGAGCCATGCGAGGTACGCGGCCGCGCGGCGCTGCGGGCCGCGGGCCAGCGGCAGCAGCGCGAGCACGGCGACGGCGGGCACGAGGTAGCCGGCGTCGAACGCGAACCGGCGCGCGAGGTTCGAAAGGCTCGAGACCGGCGCCGAGGCGACCCAGTGCGATCCCGAGCGCAGCAACTGCTTCGGCATCAGCCCCGCGAGCGGCAGCAGCGCCACGAGCACGAGCGCGTGCCACGCGATCCACGCCAGCGCGCGGCGCGGCGTGCGGAGCACGAGCAGCAGCACCCACAGGTCCATGAGCGCCAGCACGTAGCCGCCCATGTAGTGCACGTGCAGCACCAGCGCCTCGGCGAGCACCGCGAGCACGGCGTCGCGAGGACGTCCCGACCCGACCCAGCACCACGCCCGCCACGCCGCGAGCACGAGCGCGAACGTGAGCATGCCGTAGCAGCGGATCTCCTGCCCGAAGTAGACCTGCGACGGGTGCACCGCCACGAGCGCCGCGGCCAGCAGCCCGGCCCGCGGCCCGAACAGCGCGCGTGCGAGCCGCCACGTCGCCCAGACCACTCCGAGGCCGAACAGCATGGGCAGCGTCTTGAGCCACAGCGGCGATTCGCCACCCACGGCGCGCCAGAGCGCGAGCAGGAGCGTCGGCAGCGGCGGGTGGATGTCGCCGGCGATCAGCTCCCACATCGCGGCACCGCCGCGGCGCACGACCTGGAGCGAGTAGATCTCGTCGAACCAGAACGGCGTGCGCAGGGCCTCGCGCACGCGGAACGCGAGCGCGACGGCGAGGACCAGCGCGAACAGCGCGCGCTCGCCGCGCAGGGACGCGGCCGGGTCCGGGGACGGCTTCGGCGGGATACCTTCCATGGCTCGGCGGGCATCCTAGCCCGCGGGCTTCGGGTCCCGCCACCGCGCGCGGTGGCCGCGCGGGGTCAGCGCGACCGCGCGCGCACCACCAGCGCCAGCGGCACCTTGCGCCAGCCCGGCCAGCGGTGCGCGCGGCCGTGCTCGCGGAGCAGCAACTGCGCCGAGATGCCACCGTCGAGGCTCATCGCGGCGCGCGCACCCAGCGCGCCCATCACCGCGGCCATCTCGGGGGTCGTGGGCCCGAGCGGGATCGCGCCCGCGCGTTCGCCGAGCACGTCGAAGCGCGTCAGCGCGACGAGCACGCGGCCGTCGCGCGCGAGCCCCAGCGCGAGCCGCGCGTCGCGGTGGCGCAGGTCGACGCCCGCGCCCTCGCGCCGCAGCGCCTCGGGCACGTCGCCGTCGCCGGCGAGCAGCGCGGGATACGACTGGAACGCGAGGCGCATGCCGCCCGGCGGCGGCGCGAGCGCGTCGCCCGCGAGCCAGTGCACGGCCTCGTCCGCGCCGACGGCGAACGCGGCCGAGAGCGGCCCGGGGCCCGGGGCGAGGCGCTCGCGGCCGTCCAGCACGAGCCAGCCCCACGGCAGCGCGTCGACGAACTGGCCGGCGTTGAACGCGACGAGCGCGTCGGCGGGCGCGCGGTCGAGCGTCCACGACGGGCGGCCGGTGCGCGGATCGAGCGCGCGCACGAGGTCGAACCGCACGCGTACGGGATCCAGCCGCACGAGCACGAGGCGCGTGCGCCAGGTGGGCGCGTCACCCGCCAGCTCGAGTTCGGCCCACTCGATCCCCGGCGCGGCCGTGCGCCACGCGCACGCCCGCGCGAGCGTGGAATCGGCGGCGGACCAGCCCGCGGGCGCGGCCTCGGAGCGCCACCATGTGTGCCACGCGCCGCCCGAGCGCACGGCGAGCGTCGAGCCCCACGCGGGCCCCGAAACGGCGCCGGCGCCGGCCGCGAGCATCGTGGCCAGCGCCAGCACGGTGAAACCCCGCCGCGTCATCGGCCGCTCAGTGCGTCCTCGAGCGCCTGGCGATGCGCGTCCAGGGCCTGCATCTCGCCCGCCGTCACGCCCGATCGCCGCGCGGGGCCGGTGCCCTTCGCGAGCCACATCTCGATCCGCTCGCGCGCCATCGCGAACTGCGGAATCGTCATCTCGCTCGCCTTCGCCTCGGCCGCGGAGCTCTTCTCGTCGAGCGCGCGCATGTCCTTGTCGGCCTTCTGGACACCGGCCTGCAGCGAATCGATGCGCACCTGCATCGGGTGGACCGGCGGGATCGCGCCGCAGCGCTGCTGCGCCGCCACCGAGTCCGCGTGCGAGAGGCCGAACATCTGCATCATCTGCCCCTGGATGCGCTCGACCTCGGCCTGGTTGCCGGACTGCTGCGCCTTGGCCATCGCCTGGCTCATCTCCATCATCTTCTGGCGCTTGGCCGGATCGCTCATCATCGACTGGCGCATCTCGTCCTCGCGCGACTCGCGGCGCTTGGAGAGGAAGTCGTCCCAGCAGTTGCGCACGAGGTCGCGCTTGCCGCGCGTCTCGTCGATCGCCTTGCCGTACTTGTCGTACGTGGCCGAGATCATGTCCTGCATCTGCTGCTGGTGCGCGAGCATGCCGGCGCGCTTCGCGTTGGCGTCCCGCGCGACCTGCAGCCCCGCGACGATCTTGTCGAGCCGCTCGCTCGTGAGTTCGAGCGTGACGTCGTCGAACGTGGGCGCCGCACCCGGCGACCCCGCGGCCTCGGGCACCACCGCGTCGGTGGCCTTCTTGCCCATGGCGTTGGCGGCCTTGTCCTTCGCGGCCTTCATCAGGCCACCGAGCCCGGCATGGGCGCGCGTCACCGGCAGGGCCGCGACGCCGAGTGCGACGAACGCGACGAGCAGCGTGGCCGTCGCGCGGCGAGGGCGAACGAATCGAGACATGGGGTCCCCTGTGAGGATGGGAGAGTTCGGCGCGGCCCGGACGGGCCACCGCGCGTGACCGGCCGAGACTACCGCGCGGGTCGTCCGGCCGGAAACGCGACATTTCCACCCCATGGAACGCGGCGGCCGCGTCCCCGTCACGGAGCGCGGCCGCCGCGGTCCTGCTTTCCGCTGCCGGTCTAGCGCACCAGCCGCACCTCGCGCGACTCGGCGAGTGCCCCCGCGTGGAGCCGGATCACGTACGCGCCGGGAGCCAGCCGGAGCCCCGCGTCATCGCGGCCATCCCACGTCACGGTCCGCGTCCCGGCCGCCTGCGCGCCCGAGACGAGCGTGCGCACGCGCCGGCCGGCGACGTCGAACACCGCCACGGACGCCGGTCCGCTCGCCGGCAGCGACAGCTGCAGCGCGAGCTGGTCGCGGAACGGATTCGTGGACGCCAGCGACAGCCCCGTGCGCGCCGCCACCGGGCCGCCGCTCACGCCGGCGACCGCGACCTCCTGGTTGCCGCCGTCACGCGCGCGCACCGACGCGATCCCGAGCCGCGGATCGCCCGCGGCCTTCACGCGGAACGTGACGCGCGCCAGTTCGCCGCTGCCCGCGAGGCCCGGTCCGGCTCCGAGCAGGGCGACGTCCACGTCCCCGGGATCCGACGACAACACCGCGCCGGGACGGCCCTGCTGGTCCAGCAGCGCCCCCGGTTCCACGCCGACGGGCTCCACCACCGCGGCGTCGAACGCGAGCCGCGCGCTGATCGCCTGCGCATCCCCCGCGCCGTCGGCCTGCAGCGCGGCCACGAACGTCCCGCCCACGCCGGGCACCGGCGGCACGTCCAGCCGCAGCGCGTTCGCCGCGGCCGCCGCGGGTCGCGCGTAGCCCTCGGGCGCGGAGACGGCGCCGTAGTTGATGGCGAACATCATGAAGTCCTCGAAGTTCACGCGGCCGTCGGTGGTCGGGCGCGCGTGCGTCGAGAAATCCGTCGTCGGGCCGACGTCGAGGTACGAGAACGGGCTGCCGGGCGGAAGCACCGTGCCGTAGTGCGCGCCGAGCAGCGTGACGTCGGCGATGTCGACCTGGTCGTCGCCCTGGCCGGCCACGGTGCCGGTGCTCACGTCGCCGAGGTGGTAGTCGAGCGTGCCGGAGCTCATGGACGACACCGCGCTCGGGTTGCCGTACGCGTCACGAACGAATGCGACGTAGTACAGGAAGTCGCGCGCGGGCGGCTGGTCGAGCATGCCGGTCGGCGTGGTGCAGGAAGACGCCCCGCAGGCGCCCGAGCTGCACGCGCACTGCACGAGCGACCATCCGGACGAGGAGGCTGCGGCCGGCGTGGCGGGTGGCGACGGCACCGCGCCGGCGTTGGGCGCGTTGTCGTACAGCGGATAGTTGCCGAAGCCCTTGCGCCAGACCTCGACGGACGACGTCGCCGGTGGCGGTGTCCAGGAGAGCTGCACGCCCGTCGTCGACGATCCGGCGGGATTGCCCGAGAGCACCTGCGTCGCCGAGAACGACGACAGCGCCGGCGGCGCGGAGAGCTGGATCGGCACGAAGCCGGTCGCGCCGGGCGACGCGGGCACGGGCTGGTTCGAGCAGTCGCGCACGACCACGTCGTCCACGACCACCTGGCCGACGCCGCTCACGACGCCGGCGGCCGCGCCGAGCTGCAGCGAGAACAGCGTGCCGTCGCCGGTCGCGCCGCAGACGGTGCCCATGATGCCGCAGTCCACGGTGTACGAGCCGCCGCCGTTGTCGGTCACGAACAGCTGCGTGCCCGCGACGCGGCTCAGGTAGTCGCCCTCGACCACGCTCGCGCCGCAGCTGGCGAGCTCGGAGCTCAGGTGGAACGTGACGCTGAACGCGCGGGCGGGCGTCTCGTCCGTGCGCGAGAAGACGAACGGAATCGACGTGCACGTCGAGGCGCTCGAGACGCTCGAGCTGCCGACGACCGGCGTGACCGCGTCGCCGCCGGACGACACGACGTCGAGCAGCTCCATGGACGAGAGCGAGCTCGAGGACGACGCGCAGCGGACGAACTCCCGGCACTGCGTCACCTCGAACAGCCCGTCGTCGGCGCCGGACGAGCTCGCGGCCCAGCAGACGAGCTCGTCACCGGTCGCGCTCACTCCCCCCCACACGAAGACACGGTCGTGCGCGAAGCTCACGTGGAGGACGCGGGGAAGCAGGACCAGCGAGCCGCGCGTGCTGGACGAGCTGCTGATGCGGTCGGTCGAGGCGAGATCGACACCGCCGCCGGCGAGCATCTTCTTGGTCGTGCTCTTGGTCCCCTTCTCGCCGGGGAGCCCCTTCTCGTTGATCGCCATGCCGAGGGGACCGCCGGGGGGCGCGTCGACCTGCACGTGCGCGCCCGGAGCCAGCAGCGCGCGCGCCACTTCGACGCCGTGGCTGAACACCGACACCCACTCCTGGTCCATGCCACCGCCCGTATGCGACGGAATCGCGAAGAAGTTGCTGCCCACCACGGTCAGCGTGAGCGATGCCGACGCCGAGCCGAGCGAGGCCCCGGAGCTCGAGAACGCGTTGCCGACGACCGTGAGCACCGACGACGAGCCCGCGTCGGAGGACGGGTCGAACACGAGCCCCGGCGGCGAGAAGCGCATCGAGACGGCGTCGCCGTCGTCGCAATCCTCGCCGTGCAGCACGAACCCGCCGCCCATCGGCTGAATGGGCGCGCGGCGGCTCGACAGCACCTCGACGCCGTCCTGGCCGCTCGAACCGATGTTGCTCACGCGCACCCGCCGGGTCGAGCCGACGTCCGCCACGTCGAGCGTGGCCTGACCGGTCGTGTGCACCCAGTGGTCGAGCGCGCGGCACGCGCCGCTCGAGCACGTGAGGCTGCTGAAGCTGGACGTGGGCGGCGCCACGACGCGCAGGAAGCTGCTCACACCGTCGCAGTCCTCGTCCTTGGGGCAGCGGAAGACGAAGCCGTCGCAGTCCTCGTCGGGAAAGAGGCCTTCCGCGGACGACACGTGGACCGAGGACGAGAACGAGAAACGCGAGCACATCATGGAGCTCGACGGCGCCCGCTCCGTGTACAGCGAGAGGGCGGGATTCGGACACTGCCCGGTGGCGTCGAGCGCGACCTGCAGGTGCGACGAGCGCGGCACCGTGACGCTGTAGACCCGCTCGCCACCCCGGTAGAGGACGAGCTCCATGCTCGAGGACGAGCTCAGCTGGCCGAAGTCACAGGCCGCGGTGCACTGGCTGCTGCTGGAGACCGAGAAGGTCGACGAGGCCACGCGCAGCACGGGCTGCCCCGGCGGCAGGCCGTTGAGGCTGAACGTGCACTCGAGCGACACCGACGAACCCACGTCCAGGGAGCTGCACTGGCCGTCGAGCGCGACGCGCATGCCGTTGCTGCGCGGCGACCAGATGCTCACGCCGTCCTGGCCGCTCGAGCCGATGTTGTGGAGCGAGAGCCGTCCGTCGCCGTCGACGTCGGCGACGCACGCCCCCTGCGGGGTGTACGAGAGCCCCTGGAACTGGACCGCGGCACGCGCGGACGGCGCGAGCGCGGCGAGGCAGGCGGCGAACAGGACGGGGAACCATCGGCGCATGGGGTGGCCTCCTGGAGGCGGGCGGGGAATGCGCCGGCGGCGATGGGGGGACTCCGCCGGCCACGGATGAAGGCCTTTCGCGCCGGGGAACCGGACCTAACAGGGTTTTTGCAGCCGGGCCCGAGGCCGCCGTGCGTGATTCCCGGCAATGCGACGGACGGCCCGGGATTCCGGGCCGCCCGTGGAAACTCGCGCGTCGCGCGCCCGGCGGTCAGTGCACGCCGAGCGGGAACTCCGCACCGAGCAGCACCTGGCCACCCGAGTTCTTCACGTCGCCGCCGAAGGGCAGGCTGGAGATGTTCGCGAGCCCGAACTCCCAGCGGCCTTCGAGCGTCCAGCGGATGCCACCGGACTTCAGGCCCGCGCCGGCGCCGACCGCGACGCCGAAGTCCGTGCTCTTCGCCTGATCGGTGCCGAACGAGTAGCCGACGACACCCGAGGTCGTGAATGCCTCGTTCGCCTTCACGCTCACGGTGGGGCCGCCGGCGAAGAAGATCGACGCGGGACCGGGCGACGGCGGCGACCAGCGGAGCATGAGCGGCAACTCGACGTAGTCGAGGTCGAAGCCCGTCTCGAGCTTCGCGACCGGGATGCCGCCGACGGTGACGTTGGTCGAGGTGAGCGTGGCGCCCTTGCGCACGTAGAGCAGTTCGGGCGCGAACGAGAAACCGCTGGCGAGCGGCATCGTGACCACGATTCCGCCCGCGGCGCCGTTGCGCCACTTCGTGTCGCCGAAATCGGTCGAGAAGCGCGACACGCTCAGGCCCGCCTTGAGGCCAACGGAGGCCTGGGCGAACGCGGCGGGAACGGCGAGGAGCGAGAGCAATGCGGCGGCGGCGAACAGGCGTCCATGCTTCACGGCGAACCTCCGGGGGTCGGTTTCGGGGAGCGCCACGCCGGTGCGGGGGGCCACGCGCGGCAGCGGGAGTGTCGCCGCGCGCGCGGGCGCGGCGCAAGCGCCTCAGCCGGCGGCGAGCCCGCTCGCGATCCCGGCCGCGAACGACGCGGCCAGCGCCAGCACGGCGAGCACCGCGAGCACACGCTCGGCCGCCGGCACGGTCTCGCCCGCGAGCCGCGGGTGCAGCGGCAGCACCGCGCCGAACAGCAGGCCGGCGAGCACGCCGGCCGCGTGCGCCGCGTTGTCGGTACCCGGGTGCGAGAAGCCCGAGGCGAGCCCGGGCGCGACCAGGTAGAGGAGCGCCGCGCCCATCGCCCGCGCGCGCGTCGGCGCGAGCTGCCGGCGCAGCCGCAGCGCGGCCACGAGCGTCGCGCCACCGAGCGCGAAGATCGCGCCCGAGGCGCCCACGCTCACGCCCGCGCCGCCGGAGCCCGGCCACGTGCGCCACGCCAGGCTGGCGGCCGACGCGGCGATGCCGCCGAACGCGTAGACGACCGCGAAGCCCCAGCGCGTGAACAGCCGCTCCATCGTGGGGCCGAGCACGAGCATGCTGGTCGCGTTGAAGAACAGGTGCACGAATCCCGAGTGCAGGAAGGTCGAGGCGAGCAGCCGCCACGCCGCGGACGCCGGCGGCTGCCCGATCGCGTTGGCGCCCCAGTCCGCGAGCGCGTCGGCGTCGCCCAGCGCACCGTGCGCGCCGAGCAGCAGGTAGGCGACGCCCCACGCGAGCAGCATCAGCAGCGTGCCCCACGGGCGCACGTCGCCGACGGCGCGCCAGAGCTCCACGGGCGGCCGCTCGTGCGGATCGGGCGGCACCCAGCCCGCCGCCTCGAGCTCGATCCCGTCGTCGGACGGCTGGTGCGAGTCGTCGTTCACGAGCGCAGCGTGCCGGTCGGCGGCCCGCCGGGCAAGCGCGGTGGGCGCCACGCCGATTCGCGGCGGATCGGGCGGCCGATTCGCGCTAGGCTGCGTCCGCGAACTCGCCGTGCGAACGATCCGCGACTCCGTTCGCGGCTCCGTCCCCGACCGGAGGTGCCCATGCCTGCTCCTTCCCCGCGCCCGGATGCCGGGCGCCGCGCGTTCCTCCAGCGGCTCGCCGCGGCCGGTGTCGCCGGCGTGCTGCCGCCCGGCGCGATCGCGTTCGCGCAGGGCGCGCCCGTGGCCCCGGCGGCGCCCGCGCCACCGGCGGCACCCGCGAGCGAGACGCCGTCGCCCGAAGCGCAGGCGCTCGCGCAGGTGCTGCGCGCGCGCTACGGCGACCGCCTCGACACCGCGCAGTGGTCGTCGGTCACGAGCGACTTCGACGGCGACCTCGCGGCCGGCAAGCGCCTGCACGCGGTGCGGCTCGCGAATGGTGACGGTCCCGACACCGTCTTCCGCGCGTGAGGCGGCCATGAGCGACGACCTGCTCTTCCAGCCGCTGCGCGTGCTCGGCGCGAAGTTGCGCGACCACTCGCTCTCCCCCGTCGCGCTCGCCGAGGCGAGCCTCGCGCGGCTCGAGTCGCTGGGGCCGCGCTACAACGCGGTGGTCACGCCGACGCGCGAGCGCGCGCTGGCCGAGGCGCGCGCCGCCGAAACCGAGCTTCGTGCCGGACACGTGCGCGGTCCGCTGCACGGGATTCCCTACGGCGTGAAGGACCTGCTGGCCACGAAGGGCATCCCGACCACGTGGGGCGCCGAGCCTTACCGCCACCAGGTGTTCGACGAGGACGCCGCGGTGGTCGCGAGGCTGCGCGACGCGGGCGCGGTGCTGGTCGCCAAGCTCGCGATGGTCGAACTCGCGGGCGGCTTCGGCTACGACCACGCCGACGCGTCGTTCACGGGCCCGGGCCTCACGCCGTGGAACACCGCGTTCTGGAGCGGCGGCTCCTCGAGCGGTCCGGGCGCCGCGGTCGCGGCGGGGCTCGTGCCGTTCGCGATCGGCTCCGAGACGTCCGGCTCGATCCTCACGCCGTCGGCGTTCTGTGGTGTCACCGGCCTGCGGCCCACGTACGGGCTCGTCAGCCGGCACGGCGCGATGGCGCTCTCGTGGACGCTCGACAAGCTCGGGCCCATGACGCGCTCGGCCGACGACGCGGGGCTCGTGCTCGCGGCGATCGCGGGCGCGGATCCGCGCGACGAGTCGTGCCTCGGGCGCGCGTTCGCGTGGAGCGGCCCGCGGCGTGCGGCGAAGCCGTGGCGGATCGGCGTGCCGAAGGGCTGCGTCGAGAAGGTGCAGCCGGCGGTGCGCGACAACTTCGAAACGGCCCTCGCCGGACTCGGGCCGCGGATCGCGGTGACGCGCGACGTCGAGTGGCCGGACTTCCCGTGGGGCGCCGCGGTGGGGACGATCGTGGGCGCCGAGGGCGCCGCCGCGTTCCGCGACCTGCTCGACTCGGGCGACGCGGCGAAGCTGCGCTGCCCGGCGGATCGCACGGGCGGCTACGCGGCGCTGCTCACGCCCGCCGTCGACTACCTGCAGGCGATGCGGCTGCGCCGCCCGATGCGCGCGGCGATGGCGAAGCTGTTCGAGCGCTTCGACGCGATCGCGACGCCGACGCGCGCGACGGTCGCCTACCCCGCCGACCAGGCGTTCGGCAGCGTCTACCCGGGCGTGAGCGGCGGTCCGCCCGTGATCCCGGCCGGCAACCTCGCGGGCCTGCCGGCGATCGCGCTGCCGTCGGGATTCGGCGAGAACGGCCTCCCGACCTCGATCGCGTTCCTCGGGCCGGTGCTCGGCGAGCGGACGCTGCTCGAGATCGGCGTCGCGCACCAGGCCGCGTCGTCGTGGCACACGCAACGCCCGCCCGGAACGTGACCGGTTCCCGCACGCCGGCCGCCGCGATGGGCGGCCGGCGGTGTAGGCTCGCCGCGTGCGCCGGGCCCCGGCGCGCGCGCCATCCGGCACCCGCGGCGTGCCGGGACGGAGGGATCCGATGAAGCGACTCGTCTGGCTCGCGATCTTCGCGTTCGTCGCGTGGTACGGCTGGAACCACCGCGACATGCTGCAACGTCGGGACGACGCGAACGAGGCCGTGATCCACAACGGTTCGGGACACGAGATGACGCGCGTCCGGCTCACCGTGGCCGGCCAGACGCAGGTCCGCGAGGACCTCGCCGACGGCGCGGACGCGACCTTCACGTTCCGCAACTCGAGCCCATCGGAGTTCCGCCTCGTGTGGCAGTTCGCCGACCGCATGGCGGAGTCGAACTGGACGGGCGGCCTCGCAGGCGTGGCAGTGACGCCGATGCGCTACACGCTCGAAGTGCACGAGGACGGCCAGGTCTACGTGCGCGACACGCCGCGCGGCCCGCGCTGACGCGGCCGGCACCGGCTCAGTCCGCGATCCAGATCCCGCCCGAACGCGCCGCGAGCGACACCGCCGCCGCGCCGTCCGCGCCGGGCGCGATCGGCGCCAGCGGCGCGAAGCCGGGCAGCGCGAGCGGCCGCAGCCTGCGGCCGGCGAGTGCGGGAACGCGCAGCGTCACGGTCGCGGGTGCGAGCCCGGCGTTGGTGCCGACGATCGCGAACTCGCCGCGCGCGGACGGATCGTCCGCGCCCCCGCGCCCGAGCAGCAGCGCGTGCGCGATGCTCCCGAGCGGCTCGACGCGATCCGCGCGCAGCGCCGGGTGCGCCGCGCGCGCGTGGAGCAGCGCGCGCACGCCGTCGCGCAGCGCGTCGTCGCGCCCGAGCTCGCCGGCCGGGAACGCGCGGCGGCAGTCGGGGTCGCGGCCGCCCGCCATGCCGATCTCGTCACCGTAGTAGACGCACGGCGCCCCGGGCAGCGTGGCCTGCAGCAGCGTCGCGAGCTGGAACGCGGTGACGTCGCCGCCCGCGAGCGAGCGGAAGCGCGGCACGTCGTGGCTCGAGAGCAGGTTCAGCTGCGCGGCGTTGGTGGCGGGCGCGTAGGCGGCGAGGATCTCGCGCAGGCGCGCGAGGAACGCCGCCGCGTCGGCGGGTACGGCACCCTCGGCGAGCACGTGGTGCGCGGCGAGATGCGTACGATCCAGCGTGCCGCCGGCCGTGTACGAGAGCAGCGCCAGCTGCAGCGGATAGTTCATCAGCGCATCGAAGCGGTCGCCACGCAGCCACTCGGGCGCCACCACCCAGATCTCGCCGACGAGGTAGACTTCAGGGTTCACGGCGCGGCAGCGGCGGCGGAACTCGCGCCAGAACGGCTCGTCGTCGATCTCGGTGGGCACGTCGAGCCGCCAGCCGTCGATCCCGAAGCGCAGCCAGTGCTCCGCGACGGACCAGAGGTACTCGCGCACAGGCGGATGCGAGGTGTTGAGCTTGGGCAGCGCGGGCAGGTTCCACCACGCGCCGTAGCCGGTGCGCGGCTTCGCCGCGTGGCCGTCCGCGGCGCCGCGGCCGGGATAGGGCTGCAGCCCGTGACCGGCCTCGAGCCACTCGCGGTCGAGGTGGAACCAGTCGGCGTACGGCGACTGCAGGCCCGACTCCACGACGTGGTGGAACGGCCAGAACCCGCGGCCGGTGTGGTTGAACACGCCGTCCAGCACGATCCGCATGCCGCGCGCGTGGAGCGTGTCGACGAGCTCGCGCAGCGCCGCGGTGCCGCCGAGCAGCGGGTCCACCTCGAGGTAGTCGTAGGTGTGATAGCGGTGGTTCGACGCGGACGTGAAGATGGGCGTCAGGTAGAGCGCGGTGACGCCGAGGTCCTGGATCTCGTCGAGCCGCTCGACGATGCCGAGCAGGTCGCCGCCCTTGTAGCCGTGCGGCGTGGGCGGCGCGTCCCAGGGCTCGAGCGGACCGGGCTTGCGCACGCGCGACGACGCGGCGAAGCGGTCGGGGAAGATCTGGTAGAAGACGGCGTCGCGAACCCAGCCGGGAACGTCGGGCGTCATGATCGGGCGTGCTCCGGGACGAACGGCGGACCACCGCGCGGCGCGCGGCGGACGCTCGCCCCGAAGCTAGCGCAGTCGCGCGCGCTCAGCGAACGCGCGCGATCCGCTGCACGAGCCGCGCGCCGGCCGTCTCCAGCACCGCGAAGTAGACGCCGCTGCCGCGCACGTGCCCGGCGTCGTCGCGGCCGTCCCACGTGAACGCGGCTTCGCCCGCGGGCATCTCGCCGTCGGCGAGCATGCGAACGCGCCGCCCGGACGCATCGATCACGGCCAGCCGCGCGTGCGCCGAGCGCACGAGGGCGAAGCGCAGCGTCACGGCGCCCTCGAACGGGTTCGGCGCCGCGGGCGCCAGCCGCACGCCGGACGGGTTCGCGACGCGCGAGGCGCTCATGCGGCCCAGGTTGCGCTCCACACCGCCGCTCACCTCCCACAGTTCGTAGGCGAGCGTGCCCGTCTCGTTGGGCGTCGCGTCCACGAGCGAATGCGGTCCCGCGCCGGTCACCGGCTGCGCGTTCACGAGCGTGCGCGACACGCCGTCCGCGCCGATCCGGTAGACGTTGGTGCCGTCGCCCACGGCTTCGGGCGCGAGCTCCCAGTCCACGCGCACGCTGCCGTCGCTCCCGGGCGTCACCGAGAACGCGGCCACGAGCGTGGGCACGGAGTTCTTCGGCGTCACCGCGAGCATGGCGTACGCGGAGATGTAGACGTCGTTCCGGGCCGCCTTCGACAGCCCGCCGGCCGCGTAGTTGCCCGCGCCGGTGATGGATTTGTCGGCGAGGTCCGCGAGGAACCCGGTCGAATCCCAGCGCGCGAGGCCGTTGAACGCGTACAGCGCGTAGGCCGTCGAGCCACCGCCGCCGACGTCGTTGGTCATGGCCGTGAGCGCGGGCTTGCTGTTCGCATAGACCACGTCGCGGAACGTGCCGGCGAACTTCTTCATGACCGCGTCGCTCGAGTACCACGCCTGGTTCTCGAGATTCATCTCGATCACCACGCGGACGTAGTAGTTGGCGTAGTTCACCAGCTGCCAGCTCTGCGAAGCGGGATTCGTCTCCTTGGTCCAGCGCCAGGCGAGCGGATGCGCGGGATTGTCCAGCTGCGCCCCGGAGAGTTCGGCCACGATCTGGTCCGCGCGGTCGCGGTAGAACGTGTTCCCGGTCACCTTCCAGAGGTACCAGGCCAGGCGCCAGTTCGCCGAGCGCGGCTCGGTGTCGGGCTTGTAGAACGCGGCGTACGGCGTGTTCCACGCCACCATGGGGTCCCCACCCACACGCGAATACCACTTGGCGAGGAACTCGTTCTCGAGCCAGTCGCGCCAGAAGTCGGCGGCTTCGCCGTAGCGCGCGTCGAGCCCGCGATTGGCGTTGAAGGCATACATCCAGAGCGCCGCGTTGCCCGACGCGATGGATTCGTCGAGCCAGTTCGTGTCCTTGCCGTAGTAGGTGGCGTTCGTCGGATCGATCAGCCACTGCCAGTCGGTGTAGCCGTCGGTCGTGCCGTCGCGCCACGCGTCGCGCAGGGAGTCGCGCGCCATCTGCGTGAGGTCGTACATGCGATCCAGGAACCGCTTGTCCCCGGTCGACAGCCACGCGACCCACAGCGCTTCGGTGTAGTTCCCGCCGTCGCGCCCGATCGTGTACGAATCGTTGCTCCGCATGAAGTTGTTGGCGAGGTTCGCACTGGCGTCGAGCGCGGGCAGCATCCGGTCGAACCACACCTGCTGCGCGGGCGAGAGCCCGGCGGGCGCGGCGCCCGCGGCGGGCGCAAGCAGGGCGACGGCGAGCGTGGCCGTCACGCACAGTGCCGGAGTGAAACGCGGGAAGCGAAAACGCATGGGCACCTCCTGGGATTGCGCGTCACCCGCGGTCGCGAAACCCGACGCACGGCGAGCAAACCGGCCTCGTTCCGGTTCATCGGCTCGCCGGATCGGTTCGCGCAGGGCAAACCCGCCGGACCGTCCGTGGCCGCCCACCCTACCCCGCAACCCGGTCCTCCGGTCACATTTCTGGCAGGCCTTGCGTCCACAGAGGCTTGCAGGCCGCACGCCGGGATGCCGCGGACGGGGCGCCGGGGTGTGACCTCCGGGCAGCTTGCACGGTCTGGAGGGGACCTGCGGGTCAAATCGGGGGGCTTCACCCGATGGCCGTTGATCCGTCTTCGGATCTTTCCGTATCGTATGGAGTGATCAGACGTTCGGAGCGCCGCCCCACGAGCCCCGAGGCCTCCGGACGCCGACCTGGTTCGCCACCCGAAGCGGGCGACCCCGGGCCGCACCCCACGCGCTCCACGCATCTTCCGCAGGGCCCAGGGAGAGATCATGCACCGCAGGATTCCCCCGCTCCTCGCCGCGTTCCTCCTGCTCTCCGCTTCGCTCGCGTCCGGCGCCACGACCACGATCGAACGCCAGTTCACCTACGACGCGGCCAAGCTGCGCGTGGTGAACCAGGGCGGCTCGGCGCTGGTGCAGCTGGCCGGCGCCGCGCGCGAGAAGCGCTCCGGCCTACCCGACCTGCCGTGGCACTCGGAGTCGGTGGAGCTCGCCCCCGGGCAGCGGATCGTCTCGGTCGAGGTGACCGCGGTGCAGACACGCGCGCTGGCGAACGGCGTTCACGTCGAGCCCGCGGTGCGGCCGACGCCGGGCCTGGGGCCGGTGGAGCGCACCGCGCCCGACGCGGGCGTGTACGCGAGCGCGGTGGCGCAGCCGGCGCAGGTGGTGGAACTCGGAGCGCAGGGCATGCTGCGCGGGCGCACCCTCGCGACGCTGGCGGTGAGCGGTGCGCAGTGGAACCCCGCGACGGGCGAGCTGCGGGCGGTGACGCAGGTGAGCGTGAAGCTGGTGGTGGAGGACGGACAGGATACGGGGCTCGAGCGCGAGCGGATCGTGCCGGAGTGGGAAGACGCCGGGACACTGCCGGCGGGGCCGCCGGTGCGCGGCCGCGCGGTGGTGGCGAGCGCGGCGGGCGGCGCGGGCGGCAAGGCGGTGCCGTTCCGGGCGACGCAGCTGCCGTCGGTGCTGGGCAGCCCGGTGGCGTACGTGATCGTGACGAACGACGCGATGGCGCCGGTGTTCCAGCAGCTGGCGGACTGGAAGACGCAGACGGGCCTGCCGGCGGTGGTGCGGACGGTGTCGTTCATCCAGGGCCAGTACCCCTCGGCGGCGGACGACGCCGAGCGGATCCGGCTGTTCCTGCGTGACGCGTACACGCGCTGGGGCGCCAAGTGGGTGCTGCTCGGCGGCGACACCGACGTGATCCCGGTGCGCTATGCGTACAACACGTTCTACGACGCCGAGATGATCGCGACCGACCTCTACTACAGCTGCCTCGACGGCAACTGGAACGCCGACGGCGACAGCCTCTACGGCGAAGGCCAGTACGGCGCCGACCCGAACGGCGACAACGCGGACATGATGCCCGAGGTGTACGTGGGCCGCGCGCCGGTGACCACGCCGGCGGACGCGCAGGTGTTCGTCGACAAGACGCTGCAGTACGAGAAGACGCCGCTGGGCACGTACGAGGACCGCTGGATGTTCTTCGCCGAAGTGCTCTTCCCCGAGAAGTGGCAGACGGGGCAGGAGATCTCGACGGACGGCGCGGCCTACGCCGAAGGCCTGCTCGAGAACACCGACCTCGAGCCCAGCCTGCACGTCGCGCGTCTCTACCAGAACAACACCGATCCGCAGTGGCGCCCGGGCGTGGTGCCGGAGACGCGGCAGGCCGTGCTCGACTCGATCAACGCGGGCTACGGCCTCGGGCTGCACATCGGCCACGGCTACCGGAACGTGATGGAGGTCGGCGATGCCACGCTGAGCAACCCCGACGCGCTCGGACTCACGAACGGCGACAAGCTGATGAACCTGTACTCGCTGAACTGCACCTCGGTCGCGATCGACTTCCCGTGCATCGGCGAAGCGTTCCTGCTCGACCCCAACGGCGGCGCGGTGACCAACGTCGGCTCGTCGCGGCTCGACTTCCCGGGGACCAGCCAGGTCTACCAGTTCCAGTACTTCCAGCTCTTCCTGCGGGACAGCGTGACCGCCGTCGGCGAACTCACCGCTCTCCAGAAGGTGCCCTATCTTCCCTGGACCACGTTCGACGGTGCGGATCGCTGGACGCACCAGGCGATTCTCGAACTCGGCGACCCCGAGTTGCGCATGTGGCGCGGCAAGCCTCGTACGCTCACCGTGAACGCCCCGGCCACGATGACGCTCGCCGACACGACGATCACGGTGCAGGTGCTCACGAGCGGGCAGCCACTCCCGAACGCCCGGGTGACGGCGTACCGCGCCGGGAACGACTTCGAGAGCGGTCTCACGGACGCGACGGGTTCGGTCGTCCTGCCGTTCCGCCCCGATTCGGCCGGTGGCCTCGTGACGCTGACGGTGACCGCGTTCAATGCGCACCCGTGGCAGGCGGCGCTCGTGATCGCGCCCACCTCCGCACCGACGATCGTGAAGGGACCCGTGACGCTGGTGGACGACGGCTCCGGCGGAACGATCGGCGACGGCAACGCGTCGCTGGACGCCGGCGAGAGCGTCGACGTGCGCTTGTCGCTGCTGAACCGCGGGGGATCCACCGCGCCGAACGTCAAGGCCACGCTGACGACGACCGACGGCACCATCGCGGTGACGACCCCCACCGTCACGTACGGGTCGATCGCGAGCGGCGGGACGGTCACGACCGGCTCGCCGGCGACGGGCTTCCGGATCTCGGTACCGGCGTCGACCGCGGACCAGCGCGAGGTGCCCTTCCAGCTCGTCATCACCGACGGCGCGGCCCGCTCCTGGCGCCAGTTCTTCACACTGACCGTCCATGCTCCGGAGCTGCGCACGTACACGCACACCGAGACCGAGCCCGTGGGGAACGGGGACGGGCGGCCGGCGACGGGAGAAACGGTCAACTACGGCATCTCGATTCGCAACGAAGGAAGCGGCGCCGCACGTGGAGTCTCGTTGCGCTTCCGTTCCGCCGACGGGCTCGCGAGCGTGACCGACAGCGTCGCCACGCTGGGCACGATCGCGCCGGGTGCGACGGTGACGGGCGACGCCGTCACGTTCGTGCCCTTGAGCACGCTCGCGAAGTTCACCGTGGTGCTGAGCGGGACCTACGGGGCGATGGGCTCCCAGACGCTGGACCTCGGCTATCCGGGCGCGCTCACGGGGCTCCTCGGCATCGGCCGAGCCAGCGGCGTCGAGTTGCGCTGGGCCCACTCGAATGCGCCGGACCTGCTCGGCTACAACGTGTACCGGAGCGCCACGCCGGCGGGGCCCTTCGGCAAGGTGAACCTCGTCCCCACGGACCGCACCGCCTACTACGTGGACGGCGGCCTCGCCCCGCTCACGCAGTACTGGTACCGGGTCACGGCCGTGGATTCGTCGGGCAACGAGTCGGCGCAGTCGACTGTCGCGGCCGCCAGCACGAATCCGCCGACGCATTCCATCTTCCCGGTTTCGATGGGCCGCACGACACCATCCTCGGTGGCGCTCGAGTCGATCTACTCCAACAGCCAGACCGACATCGTCGCGGGCTCGGACGTGCTCTACGTGCTGCATGCCGACGGTACCGCCCCCGTCGACGGCGACGGCGCGGCCGCGACGCTCGGCGACTTCTCGCGTCGCGGCTCGTACTTCGCGTCGGGCCCGAGCGTCGCCCAGCTCGAACCGGGGCAGGGCTTCTCGATCATCGGCGCGTCGTGGGATTCGACCCGCGTCTATGTGTTCGATCCCGCCGGCAACGTGCGTCCGGGCTGGCCGTTCGTGATGAACACCGGCGCGTGGTCGTCGGTCGCGATCGGCGACCTGGACGGAGACGGCAAGCAGGAACTCGTGCTCGGCTCGAACTCCTTCGGCCTCTACGTGCTGCGTTCCAACGGCACCGAGTGGATGGACGGCGACAACAACCCGACCACGCAGGGTGTCTTCAAGACGTTCGGCCTGCAGTACAACTACAGCTCCCCCGCACTCGCCGACCTCGACGGCGACGGCAAGCCCGAGATCATCTACGGCGCTCGCGACGGCAACCTCTACGCGTGGAAGGCCAACGGCACGCTGGTGCCCGGCTTCCCGTACCACACCTCGGACGCGATCACCTCCTCGGTCGCGGTCGGCTTCCTCGACGGCCCGGCCGACGTCCAGCCCGAGCTCGTCTTCACCAGCTACTCGGACACGGTCTACGTCGTCGAGGCGAACGGCCAGGGCCGCCCCGGCTGGCCCAAGCGCGTGATCGCCAACGGCGGCACCGAGCGCTCGCCGACGCCGGCCATCGCCGACATGAACAACGACGGGCTCGACGACATCGTCGTCGCCGGGATCGACGGCGTGCTCCACTGCTGGTCCGGTTCGGGCGTCCCGATCGCCTCGCTGGACGGGGATCGCTTCAGCGCGCTCACCGCCGGGGCGACGGAGAGCAGCCCCGTGGTCGCGGACATCAATGGCGACGGCTGGAACGACGTGGTGATCGGTGACGAGAACGCGCAGCTCACGGCATTCTCGGGCGCGACGGGGCAGGTGCTCGCCGGCTTCCCGATCCAGCTGTCGGGCGAGGTGCGCGGCACGCCGGCACTCGGCGACATCGACCGCGACGGCAAGACGGAGATCGTACTCGCGGGCTGGGACAAGAACCTCTACGTGTGGGACTACGACTTCCCGTTCCAGCCGACCGGTGTCGCGCCGTGGCCGCAGTTCATGCACGACGCGCGGCGCACGGGCTACTCGCGCGCGCCGCTGTACGTGGCGGACGTGAACGGCGGGCCGGCCAGCGCGACGGCTCCGCGGTCGCTGGCCTTCGCACCGCCGTCGCCGAACCCGGCACGCGGCCGCGCTCGCATGGAGTTCGGCGTCCCGGTCGCGCTGGGCGGCCAGACCTACGAACTGGCGATCTTCGACCTCACGGGCCGGCGCGTGAGCACGGTCGACCGCGGCATCGCCCGCGCCGGCACGTTCTCGCTGACGTGGGACCTGCGCGACGCGGAGCGGAACCCCGTCCGCGGCGGCGTCTACTTCGCGCGCTTCGCCGTGGGCGCCGAGGCGCGGACGCAGAAGCTCGTCGTGATGCCCTGACGCATCCGGCGCGGAAACACGCGGGGCGGCGGCCGATGCGGCCGCCGCCCCGCGCGCTTCCGGCGCTCAAAAGTGCTCGTCGGCCGCGAACACGCGCGTGTCGCGAGTGCCGAGCGCGCGATCCCAGGGCCCGCCGTGCCAGTTGTCGCGCGCGCCCACGGCCGGGCGCCACGGTGGCAGTTCGAGCTGCAGGTACGCGGCGAGCGCCTGGGCGTACGGCTCGTACAGCCGCCGCAGCTTCGCGAGCCGCTGTTCGAACTCCGGCGTGGCCGGCAGCCGGAACGACGAGTCCTCCAGGTGCGTGCGCAGCGCGGCGAGCGCGGCGGGGTCCAGCCGGTCGGGCGCGCTCGCGAGCGGCTCGCGCACGAACGCCTGCGTCACGTCCACGAGCGCGTGCCGCGCCATCGCGAACGTGATCGGCGCCTGGTCGGACGCGGGCCCTTCCGCGCCCGCGACGAGCAGCGCGGACGCATCGAGGATCGACGTGAGCGCGCCGAGCCACGACTGGTTGGAGTGCAGCGAGCGGTAGTACGCGAGCAGCGGAAACGAGAGATGCGTCTCGAGCACCTGCGCCGCCCAGGACTCGGCCTGCGCCAGGATATCGTCGGGCAGCGTGGCCGCTCCCACCGCGGGCACGCGGCGCAGGAACTCCGCCGCCGTGGGCGGCGACCCCGCGCGCGCGTCGAGCAGCGTAACCATGAGCTCGCGCTGCGAGAACGCGTTGTACACGGTCGGCAGGTAACCGATCACGGTGCCGAGGAACGCGAATCCCGTGCCGGCCTCGAGCACCGACAGCCAGCGGCCCGCCCCCGTGGCGGGAACGACGTCACCGAAGCCGAGCGTGAAGAAGGTCTCGCCGCTCATGTAGAGCAGCATCCCGGCGTGACTCGCGTTCCCGGTGAGCCCGCCGAGTGCCGACTGCACCAACGCGAACCCGGCGATCAGCGCCGCCGCCCAGCAGACGAGCAGCAGGATCAGCGATGCGGGACCATAGAGCCCGAGCACCCAGTCGCGCGTCGCGGTGCGGGGCACCCAGCCGGCGCACGCGCGCCAAGACCGCCAGGTGGTCATGTAGAAGTAGCGGGTGAGACGAACGCGACGGCCGATGCGGCGCGGCAGCAGCATTGTCTCGAACGCGTCCCACAGGACGGCCGCGACGATCGCCGCGCCGGCGATTCCGGTGACGAGCGGATGGAGGCTCATCCGCGGAGCATCGTCGCTCCGCGGGGCGCTGTCCATGCCGCGCGCGGGAGTTCACGCGCGCGAGTGTGCGCTCAGCGGCCGATCAGGCGATCGAGCCAGGAGCGGCCCGCGGCCGCCGCCGCGCGGGGCTTGGGCGCGGAGGCCGTCTCGCGGCACTTGCAGCGGTCGGACTTGGGAACGTCACCCAGCACTTGTTCGACGTGGGCACCGCAACCGCTGTAGGTGGGCTTGCCGCACTTGGGGCACCGGACGCGAGTGCACATGGAGCGAGTGGTCCTCATGGGTTTCGGGGTCGAAGCCAGCCGGGCCTCACCCGGCGGCGGGCGCTCTCCGGCACCCGCCGAGTGAGAGTAGCGGTCGCCCCAGAGGATTCGCCACCCGCGCAAATCCCGTGCGGAACGCACGATGCCCCGTGCAGGGCCCCGGCTCCGCGCGGCGGCGCCCGGACACGCCCTCGCGCGGGCGTTGGACTTGCCGCATGGCACCGGCCTTGCGCCCCACTCGGCGCCGGCCCGGTTCGTGGCCGGTTCCGGAGGCCCTGCCATGTTCGCCCGTACTCCGCATCTCGGCTTCGCCGCCCTCCTGGTCGCGATCGCGGCCGCCGCCCACGCGGCGCCCGTCAACGTGACCGTGGACACTTCGCTCGATCGCCACCCGATCAACCCGTTGATCTACGGCGTGAACTTCGGCGACACGCAGGAGTTCACCGACGTCCCCTACCCGCTGCGACGCTGGGGCGGAAACAGCACGACGCGCTACAACTGGCAGCTCGACACGCACAACACGGCGTCGGACTGGTTCTTCCAGAACATCCCATCGTCGATCGCGAACCCGGCGGCGCTGCCCGACGGTTCGGACGCGGACCTGTTCGTGACCGAGACGCGCGGCGCGCACGCGGAAGTCCTGATGACGGTGCCGACGATCGGCTGGACGCCGAAATCGCGCGCCAAGACGTGGGGCTTCTCGGTCGCCAAGTACGGCGCGCAGCAGCAGACCGAGTGCACCGCGACCGGCGGCGCGTTCTGGTGCACGGCCGACGCGGGCAACGGCGTCGCGTCGGGCGGCGGCGACATCACGGGCAACGACCCGGCGGACACCTCGATCCCGGCGACGCCCGCGTTCGAGCAGGCGTGGATCGCCCACCTGGTCTCGCGCTTCGGCAACGCGGCCGCGGGCGGCGTCCGGTACTACGCGCTCGACAACGAGCCGGCGCTCTGGAACAGCACGCATCGCGACGTGCACCCGAATCCGCTCACGTACGACGAGCTCTGGACGCGCACGTCCGACTACGCGACCGCGGTGAAGGCGGCCGATCCGCTCGCGCAGGTGACGGGGCCGGCCTCATGGGGCTGGTGCGAGTACTTCTATTCGGCGGCGGACGGCTGCGGGCCGGGCGCCGACCGCGCGGCGCACGGCGGGCTCGGGCTCACCGAGTGGTACCTGAAGCAGGTGAACGATCACCTGCTCGCGACGGGCCAGCGGCTCGTGGACGTGCTCGACGTCCATTACTACCCGCAGGACGGCTCGGCGCTCAACGACAACGAGGACGCGACGACCTCGGCCCGCCGGCTGCGGGAGCTCAAGAGCCTCTACGACCCGACGTACGTGGACGAGTCGTGGATCGGCCAGCCGGTCCAGCTGATCCCGCGCATGAAGGCGCTCATCGCCGCGCGCTGCCCGGGCATCGGGCTCGCGATCACGGAGTACAACTTCGGCGGTGACACCGGCATCTCGAGCGCGATCGCGCAGGCCGAGGCGCTGGCGATCTTCGGCCGCGAAGGCGTGACGATGGCGACGCGCTGGGTCGCGCCTGCGCACGGCACGCTGGTGCAGGACGCGTTCAGGCTCTATCTGGACTACGACGGTGCGGGCGCGAAGGTCACGGGCCAGGGCGTGCGCGCGACGTCCTCCGCAGTGGATCGCGTGGGCGCGTACGCGATCGACGACCGCACGGGCGGCAAGCTGCACGTGCTGCTGTTCAACAAGAGCACGGTGAGCGAGACGGTGCACCTGACCACGGCGGACGGCCTGGGTGGCGCGATCACGCTGCGGCGCTTCGCGGCGGGCTCGCCGCTGGCCGCTGCGGGCGGCGCGACGATGACCTCGGGTGCGGTGGACCTCGTGCTGCCGGCGCGCTCGGCGACGCTGGCGATCGTGTCGCGGCCGGTTTCGGGCGTCGAACCGCCGGTGGTCGCCCCGGGCGCGGGCTTCGCGCTGCACGCGCACCCGAACCCGTTCGCGGCGACGACGTCGTTCGCGTTCACGCTGCCCGCGGCGGGCCTGGCGCGCGTGACGATCTACGACGCGGCGGGCCGGCGCGTGCGGCAGCTGGTGGACGGCGACCGGCCGGCGGGCGCGAACGACGTGGCCTGGGACGGCACCGACGACGCGGGCCGCCCGGTCCCGGCGGGCATGTTCATGTGCCAGATCCGCGCGAACGGCCACGCGGAAACGCGCTGGCTGGTGCGGACGCGCTGACAGAGCGGCGTCCTCCCCGAAACGCGCACGGCCCGCCGCGATCGCTCGCGGCGGGCCGGTGTCGTGACGCGTCGCGGGATCGTCAGACCGCCGCGTATTCCTCGATGGGCGGGCAGGAGCAGATCAGGTTGCGGTCGCCCCAGGCGTTGTCGACACGGCCGACGGCGGGCCAGAACTTGCGCTCGCGGACCCACGGCAGCGGGAACGCGGCGCGTTCGCGCGAGTAGGCGTGGTTCCAGGTGTCGGAGACCACGACCGACATCGCGTGCGGGGCGTTCTTGAGCGGGTTGTCGTCCTTGGGCAGCTTGCCCGCGGCGATCTCGTCGATCTCGGCGCGAATCGCGACCAGCGCTTCGACGAAGCGGTCGAGCTCGGCCTTGGACTCGCTCTCCGTGGGCTCGATCATCAGCGTGCCGGCGACCGGGAACGACACCGTCGGCGCGTGGAATCCGTAGTCCATGAGCCTCTTGGCGATGTCCTCGACTTCCACGCCCGACGCGGCCTTCAGGCCGCGGGGATCGACGATGCACTCGTGCGCGATCGTGCCGTTGCGGCCCTTGTAGAGCACCGGATAGCAGTGCTCGAGTTTCTTGGCCACATAGTTCGCATTCAGGATCGCGTACTTGGTCGAGAGCGTGAGGCCCGCAGCGCCCATCATCAGGATATACATGTACGAGATCGGCAATATGCTCGCGCTGCCCCACGGGGCCGCGCTGACCGCGCCGATCGCCTTCTCGCCGCCGGTCTTCACCACCGCGTGGCCGGGCAGGAAGGGCGCGAGGTGCTTCGCGACGCCGATCGGGCCGACGCCGGGGCCGCCGCCGCCGTGCGGGATGCAGAAGGTCTTGTGCAGGTTCAGGTGGCAGACGTCGGCGCCGATGTCGCCGGGGCGGCAGAGACCGACCATGGCGTTCATGTTGGCGCCGTCGAGGTAGACCTGACCGCCGTGCTCGTGGACCGTGCGACAGATCTCGACGATGGCTTCTTCGAACACACCGTGCGTCGACGGGTACGTGACCATGAGCGCCGCCAGCTGCTTCGAGTGCTTCTCGGCCTGCGCCTTGAGGTCCGCGACGTCGATGTTGCCGTTGGGGTCGGTCTTCACGACCACCACGTTCATGCCGGCCATCACCGCGCTCGCGGGATTGGTGCCGTGCGCCGACTGCGGGATCAGGCAGATGTTGCGCGCCGACTCGCCGCGCGACTCGTGCCACGCGCGGATCACGAGCAGGCCCGTGTACTCGCCCTGCGAGCCCGCGTTGGGCTGCAGCGACACCGCGTGGAAGCCGGTGATCTCGGCGAGCGCGCCTTCGAGCCGGTCGAAGAGCGCGCGATAGCCCTTCGCCTGCTCGGCGGGCGCGAACGGGTGCAGGCCGCCCATCTCGGGCCACGTCACGGGAAGCATCTCCGCGGCGGCGTTCAGCTTCATGGTGCAGCTGCCGAGCGGGATCATCGAGTGCGTGAGCGAGAGGTCGCGGGACTCGAGCGTGTGCATGTAGCGCATCATCTCGGTCTCGGAGCGGTAGCGATGGAAGATCGGATGCGCCAGGAACTCGCCGGTGCGCCGCAGCGCGTCGGGCAGCCGGGGCGCGTCGCCATCGAGGGATTCGGGCGAGAACGGCGCTGCGGCGCCGCCCTGCAGTACGGCGAGCAGGTCGGCGACGTCGGCTGCGCTGGCGGTCTCGCCGAACGCCACCGTGATCGTGCCGCCCTCCACGTAGCGCAGGTTGATCCGCTTCGCCTCGGCGGCCTTCTTCACCGCCGCGACGCCCGCGGCGCCGTCCTTCAGGCGCACGTGCACGGTGTCGAAGAACTCCGCGCTCACGACCGTGTGGCCGAGCTTGCGCGCGCCCGCGGCGAACGTGCCGGCCAGCGCGTGCACGCGCCCGGCGATGCGCTTCAGGCCCTCGGGCCCGTGCCAGAGCGCGTAGAACCCGGCCATCACCGCGAGCAGCACCTGCGCCGTGCAGATGTTGCTCGTCGCCTTCTCGCGGCGGATATGCTGTTCGCGCGTGCCGAGCGCCATGCGCAGCGCCGGCTTGCCCTGCGCGTCCTTCGAGACGCCGATGATGCGACCGGGCATCGAACGCTTGTACTCGTCCTTCGTGGTGAGGAACGCCGCGTGCGGGCCGCCGTAGCCGAACGGCACGCCGAAGCGCTGCGCGCTTCCGATCGCGACGTCCGCGCCCCACGCGCCGGGCGGCGCGATCAGCGCGAGCGCGAGCAGGTCGGTCGCGGCGACCACGAGGCCTCCCGCGGCGTGCACGTCCTTCGCGAGCGCGCTCCAGTCCTGCACCGCGCCGTACGTGTCCGGGTACTGGACGAGCACGCCGCACACGCTGGCGTCGAGCGTGAACGCGTTCGCGTCCTGCACCTCGACGCGGATGCCGCGCGCGCGGCCGCGAGCCTTCACGACGTCGATCGTCTGCGGGTGACACCGGTCGGAGACCAGGAAGCGGTCGCGGCCCGTGGTCACGGCGTGCACCAGCTGCATCGCCTCGGCGGCCGCGGTGCCCTCGTCCAGCAGCGACGCGCTCGCGACCGGCAGGCCGGTCAGGTCGGTCGTCACGGTCTGGAAGTTGAGCAGGGCCTCGAGCCGGCCCTGGGCGATCTCGGCCTGGTAGGGCGTGTAGGCCGTGTACCAGCCCGGGTTCTCGAGGATGTTGCGCAGGATCACCGACGGCGTGTGGGTCGTGGCGTAGCCGAGGCCGATGAAACTGCGCCAGATCTCGTTGGGAGCAACCATGCGGCGGAACTCGGCGAGCGCCTCCTGTTCCGACATCCCCGGCGGCAGGTTGAGCGCGCGGCCGAAGCGGATGTTCGCCGGCACGGTGGCGTCGATGAGCGCATCGAGCGACGGCTGGCCGAGCACGGCCAGCATCGCGCGCACGTCCGCGTCGGAAGGACCGATGTGGCGGGGAACGAAGTTTTCGGGTACCGGCAACGCGGTCACGGAAGTGCTCCTGTCATGGGGCGGAAGCGCCTGCTGCACGGCGGGGCCATGAGTTCGAATGCGGCGCCGGAACACTAGCAGGCGCCGGGCGGCACGCGGAAGCGGCCCCAGCCCCCTCGCGATCGCCCCGTTTCCGCCGGTCGCGTGCGACACCGTGCCCCGTGCGCCGTCCTCGGACCCGTTCGGCGGCGGCAGGACAGCCGGGAAAAGCCGGCCCTCGCGGCGAGCTTCCGGCAATCCGGGGCAGCGGGTCCCGGGCCACGCTGCGCCCTTTGGCCCATATCGCACGCCACAACTCACTGTCATCGTGACAACTCAGTCAACCAAAAGTGCGCGCGAACGATCCGGCTGCGGATCGACGCACTCGAAGCGTCCGTGCGTGCATGCGGCGAAGCAGCACCATCCGCGTTCGCGGGTTGGGAACGATCGCGGGGACATGGAGGCAGCACCATGACCGACGACGTCGTCACGCGCGGACGCGGGACTCGCGGACCGAAGACGCTTCACCGACGCGACTTCCTCAAGATCGTCACGATGGCCGCCGCGGCGGTCGGGCTCTCCGGCAGCGTGGTGCCCCGCATCGTGCAGGCCGCGAGCAAGGGCCTGAAGCCCTCGGTGATCTGGCTGCACTTCCAGGAGTGCACGGGCTGCACCGAGTCGCTGCTCCGCACGCACCATCCCGAGATCGCGGACCTGATCCTCGATCTCGTCTCGCTCGACTACCACGAGACGCTGTTCGCCGCCGCCGGCCACCAGGCCGAGGCCGCGCTCGAGTCGGCGATGAAGGCGAACGCCGGCAAGTACGTGCTCGTGATCGAGGGCGCGATTCCCACCAAGGACGGCGGGATCTACTGCAAGATCGGCAACCGGACCGCCATGGAGCTCGCGACGACCGTCGCGAAGGACGCCGCCGCGGTGATCGCGATCGGCTCATGCGCGTCGTGGGGCGGCGTGCCCTCGGCCGCGCCCAACCCGACCGGCGCCACCGGCGCGCCGATGGTGCTGACCGACAAGAAGGTCGTGACGCTGCCGGGCTGCCCCGCGAACCCGTACCTCTTCCTCGGCACCGTGCTGCAGTTCGTGACGCTCGGGACGCTGCCCGCGCTCGACGCCAAGGGCCGCCCGCTGTTCGGGTACGCGCGCACGATCCACGAGGACTGCCCGCGCCGCCCGCACTTCGACGCCGGCCGCTTCGCGGAGAAGTTCGGCGACGAGAACCACCGGCTCGGCTACTGCCTCTACAAGCTCGGCTGCAAGGGTCCCGCGACGCACGCGAGCTGCTCGACGATCCGCTTCGGCGACGTCGACGCGTGGCCGATCGGCGTCGGTCACCCGTGCTTCGGCTGCACCGAGAAGGAAGTCGGCTTCCGCGTGCCGCTCCACCAGACCACGCCGATCGACCGGCCGACGCCTCCGGACACCTACCCCGCCGTCGGCGCGAAGCAGGGCCACGTGAGCCCGGTCGCGACGGGCGTCGCGGGCGTCGTGGGCGGCGCGCTGCTGGGCGCCGGCTGGGTCGCGTCGGGCAAGCTGGGCGACAAGCCGAACGAGACGAAGAAGGAGGGCTAGGCGATGAAGGTCACGCGCCGCTCCGTCCTCAAGGTGCTCGCGGCCGCGGCGGCCTCCACCGCCGCCTCCGCGCTGCCCGCCGTCGCTCGCGAGCGGAAGACCGCGCCCGCGCACGCGATCGGCATGCTCTACGACACCACGCTGTGCATCGGCTGCAAGGCCTGCGTCGCGGCTTGCCGCGAGGCCAACGACCTCGAAGCCGACCGCAGCGGCATCCCGGGCAACCTCTACCAGGCGCCCGTGGACCTGAACGGCCACACCAAGAACGTCATCAAACTCTACAAGGACGGCGAGCAGCAGTCGTTCTTCAAGGCGCAGTGCATGCACTGCATCGATCCCGGCTGCGCCAGCGCCTGCATGCTGCACTCGCTGCACAAGAACGCGACGACCGGCGTGGTCGAGTACGACCCGCGGTGGTGCGTGGGCTGCCGCTACTGCCAGATGGCGTGCCCGTTCAACGTGCCGAAGTTCGAGTTCGACAAGGTGCTGCCCAAGATCGTGAAGTGCGAGCTCTGCCGCCACCGCGTCCGTCACGAGACGGTCGCGAACGCCGACGGGGACGGCTTCACGCGCTTCCCGAAGGGCGAGGGGCCGGCCTGCTGCGAGGTCTGCCCGCGCCAGGCGGTGATCTACGGCAGCCGCGAGGAGCTGCTCGCCGAGGCGCATCGCCGCATCGCGGAGAACCCGCACAAGTACTATCAGGACCGCGTCTACGGCGAGAAGGAACTGGGCGGAACGCAGGTGCTCTACCTCTCGCACGTGCCGTTCGCGAAGCTCGGCCTGCCCGAGTTCGGCGACCGGCCGGCACCCGACGTGGCGTACACGGTGCAGGAGGGCATCTACCGCGGCTTCATCGCGCCGATCGTGCTCTACGGCGCGCTCGCGACCGTGGTGATGAAGAACCGCAAGTCGGCCGAATCCGGCGACGCCGCGAAGGGAGGCCGCTCGTGACCACGCACGCCCTCACCCACCGCGAGGTGGGCGGCCCGCTGATGACGCCGGCGTTCCGGGTGCTGCTCGCGATCGCCGCCGTCGGCCTGCTCACGCTCCTCTACCGCTTCGCCAACGGCATCGGCAGCGTCGCCGCACTCAACGACGGCTACCCGTGGGGCGTCTGGATCGCCATCGACGTCGTCGTCGGCACCGCGCTCGGCTGCGGCGGCTACGCCGTGGCGCTGCTCGTCTACATCCTCAACAAGGGCCGCTACCATCCGCTGGTGCGGCCGGCCGTGCTCACCAGCCTGCTCGGCTACGGCCTCGCCGTGCTCGCGGTGGCCTGCGACCTCGGGCGGTTCTGGGACCTGTGGAAGGTTCCGATCTTCTTCTGGCGCTGGTCGCACTCGCCGCAGCTCGAAGTCGCGCTCTGCGTGATGCTCTACAACTTCGTGCTCGTGGCCGAGCTGGCGCCGGCGTTCCTCGAGAAGTGGGCGAAGAGCCCGAACGCGTCCCTCGCGAACACCTCGACGCGGCTGCTGAAGCTGCTCGACACCGGCGGCGTGTGGATCCTGGCGCTCGGCCTGCTGCTGCCGACCATGCACCAGTCCTCGCTCGGCACCATGATGCTGCTGCCCGGGCCGCGCATGCATCCGCTGTGGTTCACGCCGTGGCTGCCGTTCCTGTTCCTCGTCAACTGCATCACGCTGGGCTACTCCATCGTCGTGATCGAATCGGCGTTCTCGGCGCGCGCGTTCGGCGTGCACCACGACGAGGACATGGTCGCGGCGATCGGCCGCGTGGCGAGGAACGTGGCGCTCTTCTGGGTCGTGTTCCGGCTCGGCGACGCGGTGATCGCGGGCAAGCTGCCGCTGGCGTTCTCGGGCCGGGGGCTGTTCTTCCTCGGCGAACTGCTCCTCCCGCTCGCCGGCGCGGCGATCCTGATGTCCGACGCGCGGCGGCGGAACCCGGTCTGGCAGGTGCGCTCGGCGCTGCTGCTGGTGCTGGGCGGCGCGCTGTTCCGCGTCGACACGTACCTCGTCGCCTTCCAGCCCGGCACCCGCTGGGCGTACTTCCCCGCGGTGCCCGAACTGCTGATCACCTTCGGCATCATCGCGCTCGAGGTCGCGCTCTACATCGCGGCCGTCAAGCGCTTCCCGATCCTGAGCGGCGTCCCCGCGACGCCGGCGAGGAGCCACGCATGAGCCCGACCATCACGATCGACCCCGTCACCCGGATCGAGGGCCACCTGCGCGTCGACGTCTCGGTCGACGGCGGCCATGTGAAGAACGCCTGGGCCTCGGGCCAGATGTGGCGCGGCATCGAGCTGATCCTGCTCGGCCGCGACCCGCGCGAGGCGTGGATCTTCACGCAGCGCTTCTGCGGCGTGTGCACGACCGTGCACGCCATGGCCTCGGTGCGCGCCGTCGAGAACGCGCTGCAGCTCGAGGTGCCGCTCAACGCGCAGTACATCCGCAACCTGATCGTCATCGCGCACGCGCTGCACGACCACATCGTGCACTTCTACCACCTGTCGGCGCTCGACTGGGTCGACGTGGTCTCGGCGCTCAAGGCCGATCCCGCCAAGGCGTCTGCACTGGCGGAGAGCCTGTCGCCGTGGCCGCGCAACGGCCGCGTCGAGCTCAAGGGCGTGAAGGAGAAGCTTCAGTCGTTCGTCGACGGCGGCCAGCTGGGCATCTTCACGAACGGCTACTGGGGCCACCCGGCGATGAAGCTGCCGCCCGAGGTGAACCTGCTCGCCGTGTCGCACTACCTGCAGGCGCTCGACTACCAGCGGCGCGCGAACCAGGTCGTGGCGATCCTGGGCGGCAAGACGCCCAACATCCAGAACCTCGCCGTGGGCGGCGTGTCGAACTCGATCAACCTCGACAACCAGTCCACGCTCAACATGGCGAAGCTCTACCAGGTGAAGGACCTGCTCGACCAGATGAAGGACTTCATCGAGCAGGTCTACCTGCCGGACGTGTGCGCGATCGGCGCGCTGTACGCCGACTGGCTGCCGTACGGCGCGGGCGTGAAGAACTACCTCGCCGTGCCGGACCTGCCGCTCGACACCAAGGGCACGGCGTTCGACCTGCCCGGCGGCACGATCTTCGACGGCCACCTCGCGGGCGCGAAGCCCATCACGAGCTTCGACGATCCGTACTTCCGCGACAGCGTCACCGAGGGCACCGCGCACTCGTGGTACGAGGGCGCGAAGCAGCTGCACCCGTTCGAGGGCGAGACCAAGCCGCACTACACCGACTTCCAGGCCGACGGGAAGTACTCGTGGGTGAAGTCGCCGCGCTTCCAGGACAAGGTCATGCAGGTCGGCCCGCTCGCGCAGGTGCTGGTGGGCGTCGCGACGGGGCACGAACCCACGACGCGCTGGGCGAACAAGGCGCTCGACACCGCCGGTGCCGTCGCGAAGACGAAGCTGACGCCCGCCGTGCTGCACTCGACGCTCGGGCGGCATCTCGCCCGCGCGATCCGCACCGCGATGCTGTGCGAGATGGCGGACAAGCACTGGAACCACCTCGTCGAGAACATCGGCAAGGGCGACGTGGCGACGTTCAACGAGCCCAAGTTCCCCACGGGCGAGATCCGTGGCTTCGGGTTCCACGAGGCGCCGCGCGGCACGCTGTCGCACTGGACCGTGATCAAGGGCGGCAAGATCGCCAACTACCAGGCGGTCGTACCCACGACCTGGAACGCGGGACCGCGCGACGAACAGGGACGCCCGGGGCCGTACGAAGCCTCGCTGATGGGCAACCCGGTCGCCGATCCGCAGCGTCCGCTCGAGGTGCTGCGCACCGTGCACTCGTTCGATCCGTGCCTCGCGTGCGCGATCCACACGACGGACGTCGAGGGCAACCCCATCGCCACGGTGCGGACGCGGGAAGGCGGCTGCTGACGTGACGCGGGAACATGCGAGCGGGGCGCCGGGGCAGCAGCCGGCGCCCCGCATCGCCATCCTGGGGCTCGGCAACGTGCTCATGGGCGACGACGCGCTCGGGCCCTACGTGATCCGCCTGCTGCAGGCCCGCTGGGAGTTTCCGCCGGGCGTGGTCGTGCAGGACCTCGGCACGCCCGGGCTCGACCTCACGCCGCACGTCGCGGGCATCGAGCACCTGGTGATCGTCGACAGCGTGACCTCGACGTCCCCTCCCGGCACGGTGAAGCGCTACCGCAAGGACGAGATCCTGCGGAAACCGCCGCCGCAGCGCGTGAGCCCGCACGATCCCGGCCTCAAGGAGACGCTGCTCACGCTGGAGTTCGCCGGGCAGGCGCCGCGCGAGGTGCTGCTGGTGGGCGTGGTGCCCGTGGACACCGAGATGCGCACCGGGCTGCGAGAGCCCGTGCTCGCGGCGGTGCCGCAGGTCGTCGACGCGGTGCTCGCGGAGCTGTCGGCCGCCGGACTGGCGGCCATCGAGCGGACGGTGCCGGCGGAGCCCGACCTGTGGTGGGAGCGCGAGCCGTGACCGCGGCGCGCTCCGCGCGGACCGAGCGCCGCTGGCGCGCGGCCGAATCGCTGCTCGTCGCGCTGGTCGTGCTGCACAGTGCCGTGCTCGGCCTCGCCGCGGTGATCGCGCCCGAGTGGGGCGTGCGGTTCTCGGGCTTCGGGGCGGCCACGCCGCTCTTCTTTCCGCGGCAGGTCGGCGTGTTCCACGTCGTCGTCGCGATCGCCTACGCGATCGAATGGGAGCGCTACCGAGGCGTGACGATCCTCGTCACCGCCAAGTCGATCGCGGTCGCCTTCCTCGCGGTGCAGATGCTGCTCGGGCCGCTGCCGTGGATCGTGCCGGTGTCGCTCGCGGGCGACGCCGTGATGGCGCTGGCCGTGGCGTGGATGCACCGGCTGGCACGCGCGCGCTGACTCACTCCGCGCGCGCCGAGCCCGCCGCCTCGTCTTCCCGGCGCCGCACCCCGGCTGCCTCGAGGTCTTCGAACACCTCCTGGACCTGGTCCTCGCCGATGCGCATGGTCATGGTGAGGTGCTCGAAGATCCGGTCCTGCAGCCCGTCCGACTCCGGGTCCTCGAGGATCGTGCGGGTGCAGATGTCGTTCAGCACTTCGAGCGCCGTGCAGACCTCGTCGGCGCTGAATCCCTGCGCGAAGCGCGCCTCGGCGATGTCGCGGCAGTAGCCCATGAACACCGCGCGCTCGCGCGTGCGCACCGCGTTCATGAGGTTGAGCAGCACCATGCGGTGGTTCCACGCGCTCTGCTCGTCGGAGATGCGCTGGTAGTTGGGGAACCGCGCCGCGTTCTCGGGCGCGTGCAGCCGGGCGTGGTAGGTGTCCGCGATCTCCTGCTCGTGCGCCTCGAGCAGCTGGTGGATGCGCAGGTTGCTGCGCACGCGCACATGCTTCATGGCGGCGCGGTTGCGGCGCTGCCACTCGAGCGGATCCACCTTGAGGTTCTCCATCAGGAACGGCATGCGCCGCAGGATCTCGAGACGCGGGCGCGTGCCCCAGTGCAGGAGCCGCCGCGTCACGGTGGAATCGATCGCCAGCACCTCGTCGATGTAGGTCGCCATCCACGGCCGCTCGAACGGGCGCTCGCCCAGCAGGCGCCCGACGAGGTCCATGACCTGCATACCAGGGCCGCACAGCGCCTTCGGCATGTGGATCGGCCGGTCCCTGCGGCCGTGGAAGTGCTCGATCACCGACGCGAAGAGCTCGTCGTGGTTCACGGCGCGGTCCGCGCCCGCGATCAGCACCTGCCCCTGCGGCAGTTCGTGGATGCGATGGAGCAGCGCGCGGAAGAACGGCGGGATCTCGTGCACGTGCACGTACGGAATCGCCGACTCGCCGCGGCCGCCGAGCATGCGGCGGTTCCACGCCGAGCCGAGCCACGTCTGGATGAACATGAAGAAGGGCGGATACTCGCACCAGTCCGAGAACGCGGCGGCGAAGCGCACGATCACCGAATGGAACGCGTGCGCGTACTCGCCGAGCATGCGCTCGCCCTCGCGCTTGGTCCGCGCGTAGATGTGCTCGCCGTCCGGCGGACTCGTCTCGTCCAGCGCCTTGCCCCGCGGCGGGAACCGGCACGCCGCAACCGAGCTCGAGAACACGAAGTGCCGGATCGTGCCCAGCTCGCGGCACGCCTCGAGCACGTTCCGCGTGCCTTCGATATTGGTGCGCTCGTACTCGGGATGGTCGTCGCCGGTGAAGTCGTAGTGCGCCGCGAGGTGGATGCAGACACCCGCGCCGCCCTGCGCGGCGATGTCCTCGAACACGTGCGCGAGCATGCGCCGGTCGCCGATGTCGGCCTGGTACCAGCGGATGTTCGGGTGCACCGGCGCGCCGCTGCGCGCCTGCGACCGGCGGGCGATGCCGATGATGCGGTACTCGTCCTTCAGCGCCTCGAGCAGGTGCCGGCCCATGAACCCGGACGCACCGGTGACGAGCAGCACCGGCCGGTCGCCGGGCCCGCGCGCCGCGCTCATGACGTGCTCCCCGCGGGCGGCAGCACCTCCACGGCGTCGCCGGCGACGCGCGTCACCAGCCGCCGCAGCGCCGTCTTCGGCGGTCCGCCGGCGGGCTCGCCCTGCGCGTCGAACTCGCCGCCGTGGCAGGGGCAGCGATAGCGCGACGCGCTCTCGTCCCACGTCACCTCGCAGCCCATGTGCGTGCACCAGAGCGAGCGCGCGATCACGCCCGCGTCGGTGCGCAGCAGGTCCACCGGCCGGTCGCCCATGGTCATGCGCACGTGCACGCCGGCGGGAAGGCTCGCGAGCGGCACGCGCAGCCCCTCGGCGGGCGCCTCCTGCGGGGCGGGTGCCGCGCAACCGGCCGAGGCCAGCGTCGCGGCCGCGGGCGCGAGGCCCAGTGCGGCCAGGAGCATGCGTCGACGATCCGCGGAGAATGCGTTCACGAGCGGCCCCGAGACGGAATGCGACGCGCGTCGGCGCGCGTCGAGGCGACGAGCGGCAGTCTAGATCACGCCTCCGAGGGGCGCACCGGGCCGCAAGGCGCAGTCCCGCCCCCGGGCGCTCAGGCCGCCGAACCCTCCGGGCGCAGCAGGTCGCGGACCCGCTCGACCAGTGCCTCGGGAGCGAACGGCTTCGCGAGGAAGCGGCTGTTCGGCCCGCACAACGCCTCGCGCTCGCGCGCGTCGTCCGCGTAGCCGGAAATGAAGAGCACCCGCACCTGCGGCCGCGCATCGAGGAGCCGGGCCGCGAGCTCGCGGCCGCCAAGGTGCGGCATCACGACGTCGCTCACGACCACGTCGATCGATCCCGGATGCGCGCCGGCCGCCGCGAGGGCCTCGGCGCCGTCCCCGGCCGCGAGCACGCGGTAGCCCGCGTGCTCGAGCGTGTGCGACACGAGCTCGCGCACGCCGGGATCGTCTTCGGCCAGCAGCACGGTCGCCGCGCCGGAGATCGCCGCCACCGGCGCAGGGGTCGCGGCGCTCTCGTCGGGGGCCGCCCAGCGCGGCAGGCGGATCCAGACCGTCGTCCCCGCGCCGGGCGCGCTCTCCAGCCAGACCGATCCCCCGCTCTGCTTGACGATGCCGTACACGGTCGAGAGCCCGAGGCCGGTGCCCTCGCCGAGTCCCTTGGTGGTGAAGAACGGATCGAAGGCGCGCGCCTGCACCTCGGGTGTCATGCCGACGCCCGTGTCGCTCACGCGCAGCAGCACCGACGGCTCCGCGCTCGCCGCTTCGCCCGGGGCGACGCGGTCGGATCCGCGATCCGCGTGGACCGTCGCGATCGTGAGCGTGCCACCGGTACGCATCGCATCGCGGGCGTTGACGACGAGGTTCAGGAGCACCTGCTCGATCTGGCTGCGGTCCACGCGCACCCAGCAGCGTTCGCGGGGAGGCTCGATCAGCAGCCTCACGTCCTCGCCGATCAGGCGCTGGAGCATGTCGCCCATCTGGCCGACCACGGCGGCCAGCTCCAGGACCTGCGGCGAGAGCACCTGCTGGCGGCTGTACGCGAGCAGCTGGCGCGTGAGTCCGGAGGCTCGCCGGGCCGCCTCGAGGACCTGTTCGGCGTGCTCGTGAACGGGATCGCCTTCGGCGGAGTCACCGCGGATCGCGTCCGCGTACCCGAAGATGACGGTGAGCAGGTTGTTGAAGTCGTGCGCGACGCCCCCGGCGAGCTTGCCGACAGCCTCCATCTTCTGCGACTGCCGGAACTGCTCCTCGAGCTCCTTGCGCGCCGTCACGTCGGCGATGGCGCCGTCCACGTGCGGCGGCTGGCCACCCGTTTCGCGGACGAGCGTGGCCGAGACGAGCCCCCAGAACGCGGTCCCGTCCGCGCGGAGGAAGCGCACCTCCTCGTTGACCCAGCGCCCGTCGCGTTCCAGCCGCCCCAGCAGCTCGGCGACGCGCTCGCGATCCTCGACGGTGGCGACGAGATCCGCACCGACGAAGGCCTCGGGCGAGCCGTGACCGAACATTCGCGCGAGCGCGTCGTTGGCGTAGCGCACCTCGAGCGACGCCGTCGCGCGGAAGAGGCCTTCCTGCACGTTGGAGTTGATCGACGCGAGCAGTTCCTCGCTGCGGCGGAGCGCTTCACTTCTCCGCTCGCGGTCGAGGGCGATGCCCGCGAGCGCAGCCGCGCGCTCGGCGAGCGCGAGCTCGTGCGCCCCGGGCGCGCGCGCCTCGCGGTAGTAGACGGCGAACGTCCCGATCACCGCGCCCACCGCGTCGCGGACCGGGAGCGACCAGCACGCGCGCAGGCCGTGCACCAGCGCCAGGTCGCGCCAGTCGGTCCAGAGGGGGTCGTGGGCGATGTCTTCCACCACCACGAGCTGCCCCGTCGCCGCGGCGGTGCCGCAGGACGCCCGGCCCGCTCCGATCTCGAAACCCTCGACCGCCTCGTTGTAGGCCGCCGGCAGCGACGGGGCGCTGCCCACGTGCAGCCGGTCGCCGTTCAGCACGAGGATCGAACACAGGCCGTCGGGAACCAGCCGCTCGATGCCCGCCACGATCTCGCGGCACACCTCGGCGCTCGGCCGGCCGGTCGCGACGTCGGCGAGAATGCGTGCCTCGAAGGCCATCATGCCCTCGGACCACTTGCGCTGCGTGATGTCGCGCACGACCGCGAGGATCTCGTCGTCGCCGTGCGGCACGCAGCGCGCCTCGTGCACGCGCCGCTGCCCGTCGACCTTCGTCTCGTATTCGATCGTGGCCGGCGTGCCCACGGCCAGCGCGTCGCGGATCGCGCGCAGGAACGAATCGCCCTGCCCCGGCGGGAACAACGCCGTCATCGGGCGGCCGACGAGCTCCTCGCGGCGAAACGACCGGCTCAGCGCCGCGGGCACGCTCACGTCGAGACAGGTGCCGTCGAGGGCCACGCGGTAGACCACGTCGGGAAGCGCCGACTGGATCGAGAGCCGCAGCACGTCGCTGCGGACCCCGCGCTCGAGCGCCGCGCGCCGCTCGGCGATCAGCGCGCCGAACGCGGGGGGCAGCGCGACCGCCGTGAACTCGAACAGCTGGATCGCCACGTGGCGTACCGGCCGCGGCACCGCGAGGAACGGGCCGAGGCCGTGCGTCGTCGTGAGCGCCACGGTGAGCACCGCGAGTGCGGAGGCGAGCGTGGCGCCGCGGACGCCGAATCGTACCGCGGCGAACAGCACGACCAGCGCGAGCACGAGGTTGACACCGAGAACGCCGGTCGTGTCGGCGGGGGCCAGCCACATGACTGCGATCGTGACCGCGGGCACGCCGACGAGGGCCAGCGCGGTGGTGCCGACCGACCGCGCCGTGATCTCGCGCCGCGTCGTCCGCAACCACGACACGGCCAGCGGCACGATCGTGAGTGCGCCGAGCGCGTTCATCCGCCACCAGCCGTCCCAGCCCGAGTAGAACGGCATGGTCGGGTTGCTCCAGAAGAACGAGCGCCCGATCCAGGAGAAGAAGATGCTGGCGAGCGGCGCGACCGCCGCCGCGGCCATCAGCGCGAACACATCCCGCAGGCGCGAGAGCTCGGCGCGGAAATCCAGTTGCCGGAGCACGAGAACTCCGGCGAGTGCCTCGGCCGTGCTGCCGATCGCCGCCGGCACGGCGACGCCCATGTCGTACCCGAGCATCCAGCGCTGGATCAGCGTGACGATCGCGACCGAAGCAGCCGCTCGCAGTCCGAGGATCCAGACGCCCGCGATGGCGATACCCGTGGGCAGCCAGATGATGGCCTGGTCGACCACGGAGGCGGGGCCCTCACGCACGGACGCCGCCGCGAGCAGAAGGGTCGCGAACGCGAGATGGCGAACGGCGGTGGTGAGTCGAGGCGTCATGGGGAGAGCGGCCGGGCCGAACCGACGGAGGCGGCGTCCACCGCGCGTGCCGCGCGGCCGCCGTGACTCGGGACGGGAAACCTCGAGCGCCCGCGCGAGGCTTCCCGCCCGGAGCGTAGCACGCGCGTGCGGGGGGATGCGCGGGACGAACGTGCGGGCTCCGCTCTCAGCGCCCGCCTTCGCGGCGGACCCGAGTCCGAGCGCTCGCCGGCACGCGGGTCGCCTCGAATTCCGGCGACGCTCGCAGCACGATCTCGCCACCTGCCGGAGCGAGGGTCTCGAGCCGCCACGACTCCGGCGACGCGCAGCCGGGGCGGCACTCGACCTCGAGATCACCGCCGTGCGTCGACGCGACGAGAAGGTCGAAGCGTCCGGTGGCGCGCACGTCGCCCGCCGTCGCGACCTCGAGACGGCCATCGAAACCCCGGACGTCCACGCGCCGTGCCCGCGGCGCGTTCACGCGCAGCTGGCCGCGCGCATCGCGCGCGAACAGGTCGCCCGTCGAGGTGCGCACGTCGAACTCGCCCCGCACGCCCGCGAGGTCGACGCGGCCCTCGCCCGTCTCGAGCCGCACCACCGCACCCTCGGGCACCACGAGCTGCATCTCGAATCGCTCGGCGACCGCGCCGATCACGACCGTGCCGCCGCCCGTGATCGCTTCCACGTCCAGCGTGTCTCCGCGGCGCTCCACGGTGATCCGCTCGGGGCGGAACTCGAAGCGCTCGCCACGGGCCTTCACCACGTGCTTCGTCACCAGCACGACACTGTCGGCCGGTCCGGTCCGCACGCGCACCCGCGCGTCGTCCGAGAAGACGTGGACGACCGGGTGCGGCCCCACGGCCCACGCGTCGGTGCGCGGAGCAGCGCCTGCACTCGTTCCGACGAACAGCAGCGCAACTCCCGCTCCCACGGCCCAGCGCACGATCGACCTCCTCGGCGAGCACGCGCCGAGACGGGCGCGCGCGGATCGTTCGGTCAGCGCAGGCGGACGATGCGGCGCACGAGCCGCTCGCCGTCCACCGTCGCGACCGCCCAGTACGCGCCTGCCCCGGCCTCGCTGCGGCCGGCGACGCGGCCATCCCACTCGAGTGCGTGCACGCCCGCCGCGTAGCGGTGTTCAGGCGCTCGGAACACCGCGCGGCCGGTCACGTCGAAGATCTCGAACCGCACGTTCGCCGCGCGCGGCAGCGACAGCGCGAGCCGCACCGGTCCCGCCGAGGGATTGCGCAGCGGCTGCAACGCGAGCACCGTCGGCGGCGCCGCCCCGTCCGTTCCCGTGCCGCTCGTCGGCAGCAAAACGGATTCCATGGCGACGGGCGCGGACCGGCCGTTCGCGGTCCACGCGTCGTACATCGCCTGGCCCGCGGTGTTGCTGGCGTTGGTCGCCTGCAGGAACTCGACGTAGTCCTTGGACGTCGTCTGGTACCAGAGCGTCGCGGTCACCGTCACCGCGGTCTTCGGCACCGGGTAGCTCGACGCGTCCCAGTTCTGGCCGTCCGGATAGCGCGGCGAGGGCTGCGAGTCGTCCACGGGCGTCCCACCGAACGAATCGTACGCGGCGTTGGTGAACCCGAGCGGCGGGATGCGGTTGTCCTTGTAGACCGAGTCGTTGAGCGTGAAGTGGAACGTCGGCCCAGCCGCGAGGCCGAGCGCCGCGGCACTGCGCTTCGAGACACCGAGGTGCATCTCGTACACGCGTGCGAGCGGCCCGGGCGCCAGCACGCCCGTCGTCGAATCGTAGGGACACGAGCGGTAGAGCACGTTCCCGCCCGCGTCCTTCATCACCACGTCGAGCCACATGCGCCGGCCCTCCGGATAGCCGGTGGGCAGCTTGTGGCCCGTGCGGTTCACGACGCGCACGGTGGCGAGAAGACTGTCACCCTCGGGCGCGAACGACAGCTGCACGTCCGCCGCCTTCTGCAGCGTCGAGACCGCGCGCTGGCGGGCGTCGGCGATCGCCGCCGGGTCGGTCTCCGACGGCCAGAGCGACGCGATCACGCCGCCCATCCACGCGTTCCCGCCCGTGAAGTCGTGCAGGGGCAGGTTGCCGCGGACGGGCGCGCTGACGGAGTTGCACCCGGCGCCGGTCACCTGGCGCATGTGGCAGTCCTGGCACGCCGACACCACGCCGCCCGGCGCGTTGCCGGCGAACTCGGGCAGCGTCACGCCTTGCGGAAACGCGCTCGCGCGCCACTCGCTGTAGGTGCGCTCGAGCGGCATCAGCTTGCGGGAATCGACGGTGTCCGCCGGCGTGTCGAGCGGCCCCGGCGCGTACGCCGCACCCGTGACGCGATCGAAGACCGGGTTCGAGACGTCGTGGCACGTCGCGCACATCTCGCTGCGCGTGTGGAACGGCGAGGCGACGAACTCGTGCGGCGCGAGCGCGTCCGCGAACGGCCCGCGCGCGCGGCTGTTGGGATCGATCACGTACTGGCCGACGCCGTACGAGGTCGGCACGTGTGAGGGCAGCATGCCGGCGAGGATCGGCTGGTCCACGGCTGGGCTCACGCCCGCCTGGTAGATCGGGTCGACCATGCGGTGGCAGAAATCGCAGGACAGTCCTTCGCGTCCGAGCGCGTCGATGCGCGCGCCGCTCGTGGGCTGGCTCCTGCCCGCGAGCCACGAGAGCGGCGAATGGCAGCGGATGCACAGGTCGCCCGAGGACGGCGCGTCCTGCTCCGCGATCGCGAGGCAGGCGTAGAAGATCGGATCGTGCGCCGCCTGCGCCATCATCGAGCCCTTCCAGTTACGCCCCGGCTCGACCGGCGGCGAGTAGCCCGAGTGACACGTGTTGCAGCTCGCCTGGCTCGACAGGCCGCCCGCCTCCAGCGGCTGCGTGCCCGGCAGCAGGAAGTCGCGCAGCGTCGTCGGCACGACGCCGCCCGGCGTGGCGGTGATCGTGAAGTTGGCGTCGCTGCTGTCCGCGGTCGCGTGCCCGTCGCCGTCCCGCGCGATCACGCGCACGCGGGCGTCGGACGCGGGCGTGTTCTGCACGAACCACGTGAAGTGACCGGTGTTCGGCAGCGCCAGTCCGAGCGGGACCCACGGCGAAGCCGCGTGATCCTTGTAGTAGACGTCCACCGTGGTGACGGCGACGTCGTCGACGGCCGTCCACTGCACGTCGTGCGAGGACCCGCCGACCCAGCTCTCGCCGCCGTTGGGCGAGGTGACCGTGACGACGGGACTGGCGCTCACCGCCTGGTACGTCCCGCCGCCGAAGTCGTCGAACGTGGCGCCGATGGCGCTCAGCGTGAGCCCGAGCGAGCCGCCCTGCGCGTTGTACGCCCAGCCGGCCGTGGAGATCGTCCCGAGCAGCGTCGTGTTCTTGAAGACGTCCACGGTCCCGTTCGCGTGTGCGCGCGCGCCGAGCCGGTCGCCCGCGACGAACGTCGTGGGCACCGCGCCACGATCCACCCAGCCGCCGGCCGCCGCGTCGTAGGTCGCGACCGCGACGCGCTTGACCGCGTCGTCGTAGCGCACCTCGATGTGCGCCGAGGTGTAGGTCGTCCCCTGCACCTTGAGCATCAGGTCGTACTCGGGCGCGTTCGCGACGATCGACGAGAGCGTGAGGAAGGCTTCCTGCTCGGGGCCGAAGCTGGCGCCGGTCCACACGGGCGTCGCGTAGCAGCAAGTCTGCGACAGGCGGTTGGACGCGATCGCGACGCCGTTCGTGCCCACCCACGGGGCCGCGAGCGCGCCGTTCGCGCGGTTGAAGTTGTCGATCACCGCCGTGGTCGGGAACGCCTGGTTCGCGATCGCCGACACCGTGACGGAATCCGTCGAGACACCCCCGCGCCCGTCGTTCACGGTGAGCTTCGCGACGTAGGTGCCGATCGCCGCGTAGAGGTGCGACGGGTTCGCGAGCGTCGAGGTGCCGCCGTCGCCGAACGTCCACGCGTAGGCGAGCGTGTTGCCGTCGGGATCGAAGCTGTCGTCTCCGGTGAACGCGACCGTGAGCGGTGCCGGTCCGCTCGCGGGCGTCGCGATCGCCTTCGCCACCGGGATCGAGTTGCCACCCGTCGCACCCGTCCAGCGGATGCGCCGGACCTCGCCGGTCGAGATCGAGGCGTAGTAGAGATTGCCGTCGATCGGGCTGCGGTCGATCGACACCGGCGCGCCCATGCCGGTGCCGAAGGTGGTGAGACCGATGAAGTGGTCGTTGTTGCTGAACGTGGCGACCTGGATCCACTCCTCGACGAAGTCCGCGATGAACAGCCGGTTGCGCCAGGCGCCCGGATAGAGGCTGTCCGTGTAGAAGGCGCCGGCCACGATCGCCGAGCCCGTGGTGCCCGGCGGCACGCTCAGGCCCGACTGGCTGTGGTGCCACGACGCGACCGGCTTGGACCACGACGATGGATTGGTCGCCGTGCCCACGCTGCCGCAGCCGTTGTGGCTCGGGTTGGCGAGCGTGTAGCGGGGCTGCGGATCGAACCCCTCGTTGCAAGGCCAGCCGAAGTTGCGGCCGCCGGCGGGCGCGACGTTCAGCTCCTCGTAGCTGCCCCAGCCGACGTCGCCGATGTAGAGCGAGCCCGGGTTCGCCGCCGACGTGTCCGTGCTGCCCGTGCCCGGCCGCACCGTGAACCGGTACGGATTGCGCATGCCGTATTCCCACACACGCGATCGGGCGTCGGAGAGGTCGCCGTCGGCGAACGGATTGCTCGCGTAGCCGTGCCCGTTCGCCGGGTTGATGCGCAGGATCTTGCCGCAGATGTTCGTCACGTCCTGCGCGCGGAACGCGCCGATGTCCTCGTTCGGATCCGTGCGCGTGGGACCGAACGCCGCCGGCTGCAGGCCACCCGCGTCGACGGTGTCGAAGTCCGCGCCCTCTCCCGCCGAGACGAGCAGGCTGCCGTCGCGGCCCCAGCGCAGCGATCCGATGCTGTGCGAGAGCCCGGCATCGAGCTTTCCGTGGCGCCAGTCCACGCCGATCAGGATCGTGCGCGACGCGGGGTCGACCGTGTTCGTGTCCCCGGTCGTGCGCATCGTGTAGCGCGCGAGGCGGCTGAACCCGTTGGGGTTGTCGTCGACGCCGTTCGAGTCCGGGTCCACCGAGTAGAGGAAGTAGACGAAGTGATTGACGAAGTACTTCGGGTCGACCGCCACGCCGAGCAGGCCGCGATCGCCGTTGCTCAGGATCTCGCCCGTCGCGTTCCAGACCTCGTTCGCCTGGCGCACGCCGTTCACGACCATCCAGGCCTTGCCCTCTTCCTCGGTCACGATGAAGCGGCCGTCCGGCAGGAAGGCGAGCCCCGTCGGGTATTTGAAGGTCGAACCGGAAACGGCGTTCTCGACCACGAACCCGGAGGGGACGACCAGCGCGCGCGCGGCGGCGCCGGCGAGCAGCACGATCGCGGCGACGATCGCCACGAAACCGAAGGGTCGGCGGAGCACGGAGAACCTCACGGAGATGTCGGGAGCCGAGGGAGAGTGCGGTCCGTGGGGGAGCGGCCGCAGTCGCCGGCGCGGAACGGGGGGCATGCCGGAGCGGCCGTCCTATGCTAGCAGCGGGCTCGCAGTGGTTCCCAGCCCGAACCACGCGGGGGCGGCGGATTTTCAGGAACAGGTTCGGTCCGGCTGCCCGAGCCGCGGCCCCGGATTCCGGGGCCGCGGGCCGCGTTGCCGGACGTACTAGTTCACGAGCAGGAGCCGCCGCGTCGTCGCGCCCTGCTCGGTTTCGAGCCTGCAGAAGTAGACGCCGCTCGGCCGGCCCGCGAGACGCAGCGGCACCGTGAGCACTCCCGCCTGGCGCAGCGCCGGCGACAGGGGCGTCGCCACCTCGCGGCCCTGCAGGTCGAACACGCGCAGTGCCACGCGGCCCGCCTGCGGCAGGCGCGCCATGAGCGTCGTGGTCCCGTGCGCCGGGTTGGGGCCGAGGAAGGCGAGGTCCAACACCAGGCGAGCGTTCGTCACCGACACCGGCAGCGGGTTCCAGTCCTTGCGGAGCACGCGATAGCTCGACATCTGGTCCGGCAGCGAGAGCACCAGCACTTCGTCGCCTTCGGGCGTCACCTCGATCGCGTCCGGCTTGCCCGTCCCGAACGACACGAGCGTGTTGCCGTTGTCGAGACGCTGCACGAAGCCCATCGCGAGCGCCCGGATGTCGGGGTTCGGGCGGTAGCTCCACGCGAGCGTCGCGGTGTGGTTCACCTCGTCGAGCGCGTACTCGCACGCGCGCGACCACGACGGCACTCGCAGCGTGCCGTTGTCGAACAGGGTGTAGTGACCGTTCCCGATCTGGCGAATGCCGTGCTGGTAGCCGAACTGCAGCGTGTCGCCCACGAACGTGAACTGGTTGTGCTTGCCGCCCCAGCGCCATACCACGTCCCCGGTGGAGCGGTCGATCTTGGTGATCTCGCTCAGGTGGCGGGACGAGAGCAGGAGATTGCCGTCGTCGGCCACGTCCAGCGCGTTGGAATGCATGTAGTCGATCGTGACGGCCGTCAGGTCGATCCCGATGGCGTCCGTGATCGCCACGTGATCGAACGACCGCCACTGAAAGACGACGTCGTGGTCGGCGTCGAGTTCCTGCACGACCATGCCGAGCACCGTGGCGGCGGTGCGTCCGCCGGGCACGAGGGCGCTCATGTCGACGATCTGCGGATCGACCGCGAGCAGCAGCACGTGGCCGTTGGCCAGCATGCGAAACTCGTGGTTGTCCGTGAAATACCCGTTGCCCGCCTGCCACGTCTCGGACGGGGTCAACGTCGAGTCGAGCACGGTCCAGACCCCGGCGCCGTTGTCGAAGTAGGCGAAGTCGCCGTTCGCGTGCCGGCGGAAGTCGGTCACCCAACCCGGCATCGCGCGGTACCAGAGCGGCGTTCCCGCGTTGTCGACCACCATGAGGTACGGCGTCTGGTCGCCGGCGAGCGGGATGTTCGCGAGGAAGAGCTGGCCGGGCGCGCAGGCGCCCATCTGCTGGGTGACCAGGTCCGGGAAATCCGCGGGCAACGTGTCGCGGGTCGCGGCCGGAGTGGCCGGGGCGAGCAGCCCCGCCATGGCGGGCGCATCGAGATCCGGAATCGCGCCGCGACGCGGCGAGAGCCGGGCCGCGACGTCGAACGCGAACGTACGCGCCACGCCGAGCCGGCCCGGATCGGGCGCCGCCGCCTCCGAGAGCCGCACGGTGACGTGCTCGCCGAGTGCGAACGGCGTCGCCGGCTCGAAGATCAGCGCATCGCCGTCGCGCGAGACGTGCGCACGACCGGCGTGCGGGCCGCTCGACGAGCCGACGACCTCGAACGCGGCCGCCAGGTCGCCGGCGGCGAGTGGCGCCGCGCCGTCGTAACGCACCAGGAGGGTCGTGACGGGCAGGATGCCGCGCGCGCCGTCGATCGGCGAGACGAACGTGACGTGCGACGCGCGGGCGACGGAAGGAGCGGTGAGACCGCAGAGACAGGACAGCAACAGGCCGGCCGCGAGTGCGGCGGCACGACGGGAGCGACGCATGGGCAGGTCCTTCGGCCAGGTGGGATGCGGACGACGGCAGGGGACACGACAGGGACGCACCGCCGCGGCGGAAGTTCCCGGCGACCGGCTCTCCGGGGAGAGCACGCGGGAACGGGCGGAACGGTGCGAGCCACGCGTGAATCGTCCCACGTGAGAACGCGCCCGCGCAGCGGCGCGCTCACGAACGGCGAGGCTCGCGCGACGATCGCGGCGCTTCGGCGATCGAACGGCGAACACGAGCGATCGCGTGTGCGATCATGCCGCGCACGCACTCGCACTCCGCTCGAACGCCTCCCGATGGAGCCAGAATGAAAACGCAATCGCTCGGCACCAGTCCGCTCGTCTCCACCCGGCTCGCCTACGGCTGCATGCGCACGAGTGGCACCATGGACCGTGCGCGATTCACGCCCGACATGGAGGCCACCGGCCGGCGCGCGATCCTCGCCGCGTGGGAGGCGGGCTACACGCACTTCGATCACGCCGACATCTACGGCAACGGTCTCGCCGAGGAGATCTTCGGTCGCGTGCTGCGCGACGTCGCCGGCATGCGCGAGCGCGTGACGATCGGCACCAAGTGCGGCATCCGCTGGGCCGGCGAGCCCTCGCCGCGCGCGCCGCAACGGTGGGACTTCTCGCGCGAGCACATCCTCCGCTCCTGCGACGCGTCGCTGCAGCGGCTGGGGATCGACACGATCGACCTCTACATGCTGCATCGCCCCGACTACCTGGCCGATCCCGCCGAGATCGCGGGGGCGTTCGACGAACTGCAGCGCGCGGGCAAGGTCCGGGCGTTCGGCGTGAGCAACTTTCGCCCTGCCACGCTCGAGGCCCTGAAGCGCGCGTGCCCGATGCCCCTCGTCGCGCACCAGGTCGAGATCCACCTCGCCCGCCTGGAGCCGTTCGAGGATGGAACGCTCGACCAGTGTCTCGCGGAACACATCACGCCCACGTCGTGGAGCCCGCTCGCGCGTGGCCTGCTCGCGGGCGGCGATCCCTCTCCCGAGGATCCGCGCGCCGGCACGCTGCGAAATCTCGTCGCGACGCTCGACCGGATCGCCGGCGAGCGCGGCGAGAGCCGCGCCGTGATCGCCCTCGCGTGGCTGCTGCGCCACCCGGCCGGCATCGTGCCGATCGTGGGCAGCGTGCAGCCGGACCGGATCCGCGACGCCACGCGCGCCGATGCGATCGAGCTCGATCGCGAGGAGTGGTACACGATCCTGGTCGCCGCGCGCGGCGCCGGACTGCCGTAGCCGTCGCGCGGCGAGTCCACGCTCAGCTTTCGATCACGACGCGCGCCGTCCGCGCTCCCGTTGGGGTGACGAGCCGGACGAAGTAGAGCCCCGCGCGCAGGCCGGCCGTGTCCCACTCGATCGTGCCCTCCGGCGCGTCGCCGGGCCCGTCGTGCAGGAGCGCGACCCTTCGGCCCGAGAGATCGAACGCTTCGAGTCGCCGTGGCACGCCGGCCGGCGCGCCGAACGCGACCGTCAGCCGCCCGCGGGCCGGGTTCGGCGACGGACGCACGTACGCGACGCCGGCGCTGCGGCTCGACGCCGGCACGTCGAGCGGGCTGGTGCCCGACCAGACGCCGAGCCGGACGTGGCCCGAACTCACCGCGTCGAACGTCGCCGCCTCCGTCATGCATCCGAGGATGCACACGGACTGCGTGACCCAGGCGCTCGCGGGGAAGGCCAGCGATCGCGCGAGCGAATAGGTCGTTCCGCCCACCGAGATCGTTGTCGTCGTCGAGCCCGTGAGCAGGAGCGTGTCGTTGATGGGCACCGAGACGGCGCCGGTCTGGGCCATCGTGACGGTGCTGTCGGTGAACGTCGCCGTGGAGGTGCCGTTGAGCGGTGCGAGCGACCCGGGAAGCCCGCCGAGCCGCGACGCGTCGGCCTGCCCGTTGCGGATGCGCGAGATCCAGTAGGGCGTCCCGGCGCCGCCGCGAACGTACACGTCGACCGTGAGCGTGTTGGTGAGGAGGTGGTAGGCGCCGACCCGCGCCAGCATGTCGATGCGCGAGTCGAGATCGGCGTCGAACACCGTGCTGTCCGAGCTCCACGTCGCGGACACCGAGTAGGTGCCGGCCGTCGTGAGCGTGTCGCGTCCGGCCGCACCGGCGAGCACCGCGCCTTCCACCGTGAAGTCGTTCCACGTCACGGCGTCGCCCGCGAACGAGTAGTACTGGTACTTCTGCAGCGTGCGGACCTTGTAGTAGGCGCTGCCGGGCGCCGCGTGCACCACGGGAACCGGCCAGCCGAGGGCCGCCAGGAGGAGCACGCCGGACAGGAACGAGGCGAGCGAGGCGCGGGATTGGGGACGCATGGGGCTCCTCTCGGGCGCGGGGCGCGAGTGCGGGATCGATCGGGGGCGGCCGATCCCGGCCGGCCCCCTGATCGGACTTCGCGATATCCGGCGCGCCGATCGGACATTGCCCCCGGCCGGGCCCCTCGCACGGGCGAGCCCCCGGCGCCGCCCCGGCCGGCGGAGCCGGTGAGCGATCAGTCCCGGTCCTTCTTCCCCTTCTTCTTCTCTTCCTTCGTCACCGCCTTCCAGGTCACGCCGACGAGCGAGAGGAGGATCGAGGCAAACAGCGTCGTCCACGCGCCCTGCAGATGGATGCCGGGCACGAGCCGCGCGGTGACCCACAGCATGATCGCGTTCAGCACGAGCAGGAACAGCCCGAGCGTCACGATCGTGAAGGGCAGCGTGAGCAGGAAGAGGATCGGCTTGAGGATCGTGTTCGCGAATGCGAGCACGACGGCGCCGATCAGGGCCGCCTGCCAGCCGTCCACCTGGAAGCCGGGCAGGATTCGCGACATCGAGAGCAGCATCATGGCGCCCGCCATGACGACGAAGTACATCAGGTGCTTGAGCACGGGGCCTCCGATCGGGGGTGGCGGGATTCTCGTCAGGACGCCGCGGGGGTGCAAGGGGACGCCGGGAGGGCCCGGGGACACGCGACGCCACCGGCTCTATAATGAGGGCTCGCGGCGCGAACGCCACCGGAACCCCTCCTCTCGGGTCCGCCGAACGTGCGCCGCGGCGGAGTCCTCCATGTCCGTCGTCGCTTCGTGCGCCGAGTGTCCCGGCGCGGTGCGAGAGCTGGGTCCCTGCCTGCTCGCCGAGCAGCGTCTACGCCTCTCCGGCGCCGTCTCCCCGCACACGTTCCGCCCGCACGAAAGCATCTTCCACGAAGGCACGCCCTCGCTCGCGGTCTACTGCGTGCGCTCCGGCTCGCTCAAGCTGTTCCGCCGGCTCGCCGGCGGGCAGGAGATCGTGACCGGCGTCCGCGGTCCCGGGGATCTCGTCGGCCTGCGCGGCGTACTCTCGGGGCAGCCCTACGCGCGCACCGCGCAGACGCTCGAAGCCACGACCGTGTGCGCCATTCCCGCGGAGGCGTTCCTGCAGCTCGCACGCGAGAACGCCGGGCTGGCGATGCGGCTGCTCACGCGCCTCGCGCGCGAGTCGCGCGAAATGGAGTCGGCGCTCGTCGAGCGCGGGCACCAGCACAGCCTGCAACGCATCGCGTGCTTCCTGCAGCGGCGGTTCCGTGACGGGGACGGTGAAGGCGCCGTGATCGACGGCGACGTGCTCACGATGGAGCGCGAAGCCATGGCGCAGCTGGTGGGGTGCACCGTCGAAACGCTGTCGCGCGCGCTGCACACGCTCGCGCGTGCCGGTGCGATCGACGTCGACCACCGCCGTATCCGGCGGGTGAACGAGTCCGTCCTCCGCCGGCACGCCGGCGAACGCTGAACGGCGTCGGCCCGCCCCGGGGGACCGGCGACCGGGCGCCGCGCATGACGGCCGTCATGCACCGGAACGTGACCCGTCATGGCGACGGCGCGAATCGATTGCAGACAATCGATTCGTCCCTCTCTTCTCTCCCGGGGCCGATCGCTCGCGGCGCCGAACGCGCCGCCTCCGGCATGCCCCCCCACCGGCGAGGCCGCCATGAAGTTGCGGGTGCTGCTCTCCGTCCTGCTCGGGCTCTGCGTGCTCGGGCTTCTCGCGTCCGGCTGCTCGAAGAAGAAGAGCGCCGTGGTCGCGCCCCAGTCGCTCGACGCGAACTCCGTCAACCAGGTCATCGTCAACGCCGGCAAGCTGCCCCCCAAGAGCGCGGACAAGGACGTCGTGACCGACTCCACCTCCGTGGACGCGGGTGCGTTCCGCACCATCACCGTCAAGCACGACGCGGCGAAGAACATCGAGGAGATCACCTACCTCGGGCTCAACGACGACATCGTCTTCCCCGGCAACATCGTGAAGGGCGACAAGCTCCACGATTTCGTGTACTCGCCGATCACCGGCGTGACGCGAAACCCCATCACGCTCTCGATCAATCTCGAGAACTCCGGGATGGACTCGCTGTCGCAGGTGATCAACGACCCCAAGCTCTCGACCGTCCGTGAAGGAGTCAGCGCGCTGCTGAATCGCGCGCTCACGTCGGGAGCGCACTACGCCGCGCGGGCCCAGTTCGAGCAGACGCAGGTCTACAGCGAGTCGCAGCTCAACCTGATCGTCGGTGCGGACCTCAAGTACGGCGGCGGCAGCGCGAGCACCGACTTCGACTGGAACTCGACGAGCCACCGCACGAAGCTGATCGCCAAGTACCAGCAGTTCTACTATACGGTCGACATGGACACGCCGGCCTCCCCCGCCGCGCTCTTCGCGTCGACCAACTCGCTCGACCAGGTGAAGGCCGCGATGCCGGCGGGCTCGTGCCCGGTGTACGTGGCGGGCGTCACCTACGGCATGATGGCGTTGACCTTCATCGAGTCCGACTACAGCGCGAGCGACATCAAGCAGTCGCTGAACGCCGCGTACAGCGGAGGCGTTCTCGACGTCGCGCTGCACGACACGCTCACGATGCGGAAGGTGCTCGCGAACTCGTCGATCCGCACGGTCGTCTACGGCGGCAACTCGGCGGGCCTGGACAGGATCGAAGCCGGATACGAGGGCTTCCTCGAGGTGGTGCACTCGAGCATCCATCTCGGGACCGCGTCACCCGGCGTGCCGCTGCTCTACAAGTTCCGCTACCTTTCCGACAACACGCTGGCGGCGGTCACGCTCACCTCGCAGTACTCGATCACGCAGATCATCCGGCTGCAGCAGATGGTGCGGATCATCGCGGACAAATTCCATTGCGTGTGGGCCGCGGACGACTGCGGCGACGACGTGCTCGAGATCGTGCACCTGGCACTCACCGCGAACGGCCTGCAGCACAAATCCGCCGGCGATATCGCCGAGACCACCTGCAAGGCCGACACGATCGTCTACGAGTACTGGGGCAGCGGCTACGGCCACCAGATGAACGACGGCGACGACCACCTCTGCGGCACATCGGTCGTGCTGGAGTTCGACGCCGAGCACTACAACTACGACCTGGCGTCGCTGCGGCTGCTGGCGTACGTGCTCGATGCCGAGCCCGGTTTGTGCGCCAACGATCCGACGGCCGTCGGGCAACTCTCGCTGACGGCGGGAGACTTCAGCCAGGCCACCACGCACACCGTGCACATCTACGCGTCCGACTACGAGTTCACCTGCGATTTGCGCACCGAACTGGCGAACCGTCCGCAGTCGGTCGCGTACCATTCGCGGCGGCGCTGAGAAGGAACTCGGCGCGCGGCGCCCCCGCCGCGCCACCGATGAGGCCGTACGCGAAACCGCCCGGCGGGAGATCCCCGCCGGGCGGTGTGCGTTCGGGAGCAGAGGCGCTCGCGTCAGAAACGACCGGGTGGCGCGTGCGCCGGCGTGCGCATCAGGAGGAAGTGGCCCCAGTCCCCGTTGTCCTGGCACTGCGGGTTCACGGTCTCTTCCGGCTGGCTCGCGATGACTGCGACGATCAGCGCGTCGACCATGACTCCGGCGATGAAGCCGTTGCGCGCCGCGTGCCGGTAAGTGGGCCCTTCGATCCACGCGACCTCTTCGACGCGGACGCGGCGCTCGCCCTCGGGCGTCTCGATCCGGATCATCGTGCCGATCGGCAGCACGCCCTCGAATGCGAGTTCGCGGACGGTGTCCATGGCGAGTCGGGTGCCGTCACGCCGCTCGATCGAGCCCCCCGGGACGAGGTCGGACGGGTAGATGTGGCCGGGAGGTCCGATCCGGATGCCGGAGGCCGAGAAGCCCTGGAAGATGCCCTTCGACCCGGGATCGAGGCGCACCTTCTCGCCGAGTTCGGGGAACGCCTGGCCGCGGGGGTCGCGGGCGCGCCACGCCCTGTACTGCGTCGCGTACTCGCTGTCCGGCACCGCGACCGGTCCGCGGTAGAAACCCGCCACTCGCGTGCTGTCGCGGAGCAGCACGGACACGCGCATGCCGACGTCCACTCGCACGAGGTCGCTCGCGCGCACCTGCTGCCAGCGCGGCTTGCCCGCATCCATCGCCGCGCCGGTGCCCATCATGATCAGGCTGCAGCCATCGACCCCGATCGCGAACCACGCCGCCAGTGCCGACAGCAGGAACCAGCGAATCCACCTTCCCTTCACGGGAGCCTCGCTCCGAAGGGTGCCTCGCGCCGCCCGGCCGGGCATGCGTGCGGCCGCCCACCATGGGGGACGTGCACGAGCCTGCGCCCGGCGCGGGCGGAAGGCAACCCGCCGGATCAGCGCACCGGCTCGGTCAGGGTCCGCAGGATGGCGTACACGATGCGGACGCGGTCCTCGATCGGGATGTTCCTGTTGGCCATCAGGACGACGCCGGCGTGCCGCACCGGCACGAACGCCACGTAGGCGCTGAAGCCGCGCGTGGAACCGGTCTTGTTGATCCACACGTCGGCGCGAGGCTGCGCCGGCGGGCGCAACTCGGCGACCGGCGTCGGATCGAAGATCATCGCGGGGCCGTTGCCCCGCAGCAGCGCGCGCAGCCCGACCGGGTATGCGTACTGCTCCCAGACCAGGTCCTGCGTCATCGGGCCGTCGGCGAAGTAGCCGGTGTGCGTGCCGACGATGGCGCGCTGGAGTTCCGGATCGAGCGCCGGCGCGTCGCCCATGTTCGCCGCGACGAAGCGAGCCATGTCCGCCGCCGTCGTCCGGAGTCCGTACGCCTGCGCCCAGAGAACGCCAGGAGCCAGGCGTGCCGGCGTGCCGTCCGCGGCATAACCCTGTGCGTAGTCGGCCTGCCGGTCTTCCGGGACCTCGAGGAAGCTGTCGTGCATCCCGAGCGCCGGGAGCAGCCGTTCCTGCACGAGCGGAATGAAGGCTCCGTCGAAGCTCCGAGCGGCGATCACGCCGAGCGCGCCGATGCCGGGATTGGAGTAGGTCCGGCGAGTGCCGGGCGGATACTCCGGCGTCCAGCGCGCGAAGTACTCCATAAGCCGCGCTTCGTCGCTCACCGTATCGGGCACCTGGAGCGGCAGGCCGCCCGGCGTGTGCGTGGCGAGATGGCGGAGCTGCACGCCGCCGAACGACGTCCCTGCGAGCGATGGCAACCAACGCGCGACCGAATCGGAGAGTGACAGCCGGCCGCTCACCTGCGCCCAGCTGGCCAGCGTGGCGGTGAGCGTCTTGGTCACCGAGCCCACCTCGAACAGCGTTCGCTCGGTCACCGGCGCGCCGGACTCGCGCGAGGCGGCGCCGAAATCGAATACCCGGATTCGCCCCGACTGCGTGACGGCGACCGCGACGCCCGGGATCCCGTCCTTCGCCATGACCGGCGCGACGGCGTCCGCGACAGCTCGCGCGAGCGGATCTTCGACCGGCCGGGGCCCGGCGTTCGCGGGGCCGGAGACGATCAGCAGCAGCAGGGCGGTACGGGCGAACCCGTGGAGCATCCGGGCAGGAGGCATGTCGTGCAGGGTCCTCGTCGGAGCGCCGGCGCGGACGCGTGGCGCGAATCGCATGGGCCGGCCGGGGCGCACCCCGGCCCGGCAGAGGCGGAACCTACCGCAGCCCGGCGACGACGTCCGGTATGCCCGTCACGCATCCCGCAGCCCGGCGCCCGGAATCGTTGCGAAACGCGCGGTCCAGGCACCCGGCCGGGCCCGAAATCCACGATCGAGACGCCGGGACGCGCATCGAACCCGTATCCTTGTCGGAACACATGGACGGGGCCCTCACCGGCCCCGTTCTCCACATCCAGAAGCCGATCGCCACACTTGAGGTGACCCCACGCATGCTCAAGCCACTGGCCGTTCCGTTCGTCTGCGCCGCGGCGCTCGTCGCCGCGTTCGCGTCCCCCGCATCTGCCGAGACGGTGCTCTACCGCGTGAACTGCGGCGGCCCCGCGATCGCCGCGATCGACGCCGGCCCCGAATGGGCCGCCGATGATTTCGGTTCTCCCTCGCCGTACGTGAACCACGGCCCCGCCGGGAACAACGTCTTCGGTTCGAGCGCGCCGATGAACCCGCCGCACGCCTCCGTGCCCGCGCACGTCCCGGCGGCGGTGTTCGCCGACGAACGCTGGGATCCGGGTTCGGCCCCCGAGCTCCAGTGGGAGTTCCCGGTCGCGAACGGCCCCTACCTCGTGCGGCTCATGCTCGCCGAGGGTTACTCCGGCACGCAGTCGGTGGGCGCCCGGCGCATGGACGTCGCGTGCGAAGGCACGGTCCGGCTCGCCGACTACGACATGTACGCGCACTTCGGCGGCTACACGCCGGGCATGGAGTCTTTCGTCGTCAGCGTCGCCGACGGGTCGCTGTCGCTCGAGTTCCGGCACACGGTCGCGGACGATCCGGCGATCCGCGGCATCGAGATCGTCGCCGTCGCCCAGCCGGGCGTGCTCACGCCGTCACCCGGCGCGCTCGGCTTCGGCCCCGTGCAGGTCGGCCACGTCTCCGTGCCGCATCCGGTCGTGATCTCCAACCTCGGCGCGCCCGGCGACCCCGCGATCACGGTGTCGGGCGCCACCGTGAGCGGCCCCTTCACGCACACGCTCACGCCGCAGGTGCTCGCGCCGGGACAGTCGCGCACGTTCAACGTCAGCTTCGTGCCCACCGCGCCCGGATCCGTCACCGGATCGCTGACGATCGCGCACGACGGCGTCGCGGCGCCGCTCGTCCTCCCGCTCTCGGGCGAAGGCACGAGCTCGGCCACGATCGGCTTCGGCAAGAGCGCGCTGTCCGGCGTGTCGGCGACCAACCCGACGACGCTGCAGTTCGGTCCCGACGGCCGGCTCTACGTCGGGCAGCGCGACGGTTCGATCCTGGTGCTCGGTGTCTCGCGCACCGCCGCCAACCAGTACGCGGTCACCTCGAGCGAGACGATCACCAGCGTCCGCGCGATCCCGAACCACGACGACTTCGGCAACCTCGCGCCGGCGGTGGACACGCGGCTCGTCACGGGCCTGCTCGTGACCGGCACCGCGGCCAACCCGGTGATCTATGTCACCTCGTCCGATCCGCGCATGGCGGTGGCGGGCGACATCGACCTCGACACCAACTCCGGCGTGCTCACGCGGCTCGCGTGGAGCGGCGCGTCGTGGGTGCACACCGACCTCGTCCGCGGCCTGCCGCGATGCGAGAACGATCACGCCACCAACGGCCTCGCGCTCGACCCGGCCACGCAGACGCTGTTCGTGGGCCAGGGCGGCAACACCAACATGGGCGCGCCGTCGAACAACTTCTCGTTCCTGCCCGAATACGCACTCTCGGCCGCGATCCTGTCGGTCGATCTCGCCGCGATCGGCAGCACGACCTACGACCTGCCCACGCTCGACGACGAGGACCGTCCCGGCACCGCGGACTTCAACGACCCCTTCGGCGGCAACGACGGCAAGAACCAGGCGCGGATCGTGCCCGGCGGCCCGGTGCAGGTCTATTCGCCCGGCTGGCGCAATCCCTTCGACGTCGTCCGTACCGCGAGCGGGCGTCTCTACGCGATCGACAACGGACCCAACGCCGGCTGGGGCGGACCGCCCGTGGGCGAAGGGCCGGGTGCGGGCTGCACCAACGCCGACAACGACGGCGGCAGCGCCAGCCTCGCGGACAACCTCCACCTCGTCACCGCGGGCTTCTACGCCGGGCACCCGAATCCGACCCGCGCGCGTACGGCGAACACGTTCAACGTCACGCAGCCGCAGTCGCCGGTCCCGGCCGATCACCCGATCGAGTGCGACTACCTGCCGCCCGGCGTGCCGGTCGCGCTCGGAGGCGATGGCGCGCTCGCGACGTGGAACTTCTCGACCAACGGCATCACGGAGTATCGCGGCTCCAACTTCGGCGGGCTGATGCAGGGCAATCTGCTGGCGGCGAGCTTCAACAACACGATCGAGCGCGTCGCGCTGACCGCGAACGGCGACACCGCGAGCCTCGTGCAGACGCTGTTCTCCAACGTCGGCGTCACGCCTCTCGACGTGACGGCCCAGGCGGACGGCGACACGTTCCCCGGCACGATCTGGGTCGCCGACTACGTGAGCGGCGCGATCCTCGTGTTCGAACCCCTCGACTACGACGGCGGCGGCTCCACCTGCAACGGCGCGAACGTTCCCGGGCTGGACGACGACGGCGATGGCTACGCCAATACCGACGAGATCCTGAACGGCACCAGCCCGTGCTCCGCGGCCGACGTGCCTCCGGACTTCGACCACGACTACTTCTCCGACCGCGTCGACCCCGACGACGACGGCGACGGTCTCGCCGACCTCGCCGACGCCTTCGCCCGCGACGCGAGCAACGGTGCGACCCCGCTGCCCGTGCGCTACAGCTGGGACGGCGGCGATCCGGGCTTCGGCTTCTTCGGGCTCGGCTTCACCGGCCTGATGCTCGACGGCGTGACCGACTACCTCGACCAGTTCGACCCGGTGCGCATCACCGCCGGCGGCGCCGCGGGCAAGTTCACGGTCGACCAGGTGCCCGGCGGCGACGCGCTCGGCGCGCTCGGCGGCCAGGCGTACGCGTTCCAGTTCGGCGTCGCGACCGACGCCACCACGGCGGCGTTCCGGATCCGCTCGCGCGTGTCCTCGCCCTACTTCTCCGGCGCGGCCCCCGTGGGCGACCAGTCGCTGGGCATCGTGATGGGCGACGGCGGCGACGACGACTACCTGAAGCTCGTCCTCGCGGGCGAAGCCGGGCAGCCGGTGCTCGACGTGGTGCACGAAGTCGCCGGCGTGCCCGCGACCGTGCGCGTCCCCGTGCCGGGATACCTCGGCGGCATCGCCGTCGATCTCGCGCTCGACGTCGATCCGGCGGCAGGAACGGTGCAGCCGCGCGCGGGCATGTACGGCACCGGGCTCACGCCGGTTGGGCCGCCGATCACGCTCGTCCCCGGCTCCGCCGTGCACGCGGCGGTGACCGGCCCCGCGGCGCTCGCCGTCGGCGTGATCGCCACCTCGCGTGGCGGCACACCGTTCGTCGCCACGTGGGACTACTTCGACGTGCTGCCCATGGCGCTCGTCGACGTGCCCGCGAACGGACCGCCGGCGGCGCTGCGGCTGCTGCCGGCGCATCCCAACCCGATGCGCGCGGGCGCGACGATGCGCTTCGCGATGCCCGAGGCGGGCCGCGTGCGACTCGCGCTCTACGACGTGACCGGCGCGCGCTGCCGAACGCTGGTCGATGGCGAGCGCGCGGCCGGCGAGCACCTCGTGCCCTACGACGGCCGCGACGACGCGGGCCAGGCGCTCCCCGCGGGCGTCTACTTCGCGCGTCTCGACGCCGGCCGCGCGTCGTGCACGCAGCGGGTCGTCGTGGTCCGGTAGCCGCCGCACTCGAAGTCCACGAGGCCGGGGCGCTTCCCCATACGGAAGCGCGCCCGGCCTCGCGGCGTTCCGGCGCTGGCTTCCGCGCGCGCGATCGGTGATCCTCGGTGGATGAGACTCTGGCGCATCGTGTCAATCGCAACCCTCGCATGCATTCTCATGGCAGCAGCGAGCGGCTGCTCGCTGCTCGGGCTCGGCATGCCGCCCGCGCCGGCGGGCCCGGGCGGCGGCGCGAATCCGAACGCGGGCGATTTCCGTTCCGTCGAACCCGGCGCGCGCTTGATCGTCCAGCGGCGCGACGGCACGCGCCTCGAGGGTTTCTACCTCGGTCTCGAATCGCGAGCGCCGGACACGACGGCGACCGCCGGGACGCCGCCGTCGCAACGCGTGCGGCTCGACGTCGCGGGCCATGCGACCGCCCTCGACACCGCCGACATCGCGCGGTGGGAGGTCACGGACGGCGCGCCGAAGCACCAGCGCTGGGTCGTCCTCGGACTGATCGTCGACGTTCTGGTGCTGGTGGCGCTCGGCGCGACCTGGGGGAGCATCTCGGGCTGACGGCGATGGCGCGATACGGACCCCGAAGCACCGCGACAACCGGTCCGGTCGCGCGGCGGCCCTCGACGCTGGCCGGGTTCCTGCACTCGGAGTGAGGGCGATCCTCACACCTTCCCCATTCCGCACGTCCCCTCGGAGAGCCGCCGTGTCCCGCCCCTCTCGTCGCGCGCCGTCCTGCCTGGCCCTGTTCGCGCTGCTCACCTGCTGCACCCTGTCGCCCGTGGTCGCCGGTTCGGCCTTCGCCGACGAACACCTGGGGCATTCCGCCCGGCCGGCGGTGCATCTCGCGCCCGTGGCGGCCCTGCCGGTGACGGTCGCGTTCGGCAAGAACATCATCGTCAACGCCGGGGCCGAGGACAGCCTGGCGTCTCCGGACGGGTACGTTCCCGTGAGCGTTCCGGGCTGGACGAGTTCGGGCCCGGCGACCTCGATCGCATACGCCTCCTCGGGGGGCGGCTTCCCCACCCTCTCCGATCGCGGCCCCGTCGGCCGCGGCATGAACCTGTTCGCGGGCGGCAACGCGACGCCGGCCTCGTGGCTCTCGCAGACGATCGACGTGAGCGGCCTCGCACGCGTCGTCGACGGTGGCGGCGTGACGTTCCGGTTCTGCGGCTACTTGGGCGGCTTCTCTTCGCAGGAAGACGACGCTGTCGCGTCGGCCGTGTTCCTCGCCGCGGGCGGCGGTGCGCTCGATTCGACGGCGATCGGGCCGGTGACCGCGGGCGACCGCGCGAGCGCGACCGGGCTCGTCTATCGCCAGTCGACCGGCACCGTGCCCACGCTCACGCGTTCGGTGCGCGTCACGATCCGGTTCGTTCGCGCCGCGGGCACCTACGACGACGGCTATGCGGACAGCCTCGGCCTGCAGCTCGACCCGCCCGCGCACGCGGACGTCGGCGCCGCGAGCACTCCGGAGCTCGCACTCGTCGTCGCGCCCAATCCCGTTCGCGACGGCGCCGCGCTCACGTTCGCGTCGACCGCAACCGGCAGTGTGCGGGTCGACGTGCTCGATCTCGCCGGTCGCCACGTCGCCACGCTCGCCGACGGAGTGTTCGGCGCCGGCACGCACGTCGTGCACTGGTCGCGCGGCACGTGCAGGCCGGGCGTCTACCTCGTGCGCCTCTCCACGCCGGCGGGCACGGTCGTCCGGCGCATCGTGACGCTGCAGCCTTAAGGTTCGGGCGGAAACGCCGCGCGGCCGCGCGCGGCGTTTCCGCCCAGGCCGATCGCCACGACCTCACCGCCGCGCGAGCGGGATCGAGATGCCGATGCGGCCGGAGGCGAGGCTGCTCGACTCCTCCATGTCCGACAGGCCCGCGCCGCGTGCTTCGACGAAGACGTCCGGGCCGTTCGCCCGCTTCCACGTGAGTCCCACGCCCGCCTGCGCGCCGAGGCCGGGTGCGCCGTCGATGTCGCCATGCGCGACCATTCCCTCGAGGTCCACGTACGGCCGCACGGGCCCCGAGGGCCAGCTCAGGCGGAGCCCGAAACCGAAATCGGAACTGCCGACGGACGACGGCACGAATCGCGAGGTGCCTTCGGTGGCCCAGTGGTACGTGTCCACGCGCCCGAGCAGCGCGATCCACTCGGCCAACCCGATCTCCAGTTCTCCCCCCGCCGTCCAGCCGGGGTTGCGGGCGATCGCCTGGTCGATCGTCGCGAATCCGCCATCGAGCCGCACGGTCGCGCGGGCAGCGCGTGCCGGCGCGCTCGCCACGAGCAGCAGGAGACCGGTCCACAGGAGCATTCGCATCGCGTCGTGTCGCATGGCAGCCCTCCCCCGCGTCGCCGGCACACCGGGGCGGTCGCCCGGGCTGCGTCGCATGACCGCCGGAGGCGCATCGCAATCGACGTGCCGCAACGCGCGGCGCATCGCTGCCGCACGTGCGCACCGCCAAGTGCGAGCGCCGCGCGGGATTGACGCGGCGCGCAGGGCGCGCGGTCGCCGGCACGCACGACCAGGGCGCCGCGAATCCCTCCACGATCGCGAAGCGGGATGTCGGATCGTGGAGTCCCGGCGTTCGCCGGGTCACCGCGCCGCGAGTTTCAGCGCGCCGGCGGCGTGATCATCCAGCCCGCGTCGGCGAGCTTGCGGAGCAGGCCCATCTTCGGATCGCTGATGTCGGGATGCGACATGAAGAGCTTCCAGAGCAGGCCGGTCCGCTGGTTCTCGATCCCGATCACGATCGGGCCCTGGTCGATCCCGATGTACTCGCGCACGTACCAGTTCCGCCCCGGGTTGTACGCGTCGTAGAAGCCGTAGCGTCCCCAGAGCTTCGGGTCGGCTCGGAACGCGCGCAGCGCCTCGTACGATTCGTCCGGCGTGTACGGGAACGATCCGAGCGCGGCGCTCGGCGTGATCGTGCCGTTGTCGCCCATGCCGCCTGCGAACGGCACCGGGCTGTGCGCGGCGTAGCCCGACGGATCGTAGCTCGCCGAGAGGCCCCACGCGCCGGCCGGATCCTTCGGATGGTGGTCCAGGAAGTACTCCCGATTGATGCGCGCGATGTTCCGGAACACGTCGAAGTACGTGAACCCTGCGGGCGCTCCCGCGCGCCCCAGCACCGAATCGCGGATCGTGCGCGGGTCGAAGCCGAGATACGAGTAGTGCGTCCAGAACGCGCACACGTTCATGCCCCAGCCGTCGCGGTAGGCGTACTGCAGGTAGTGCCGGATGCCCTTGTACTCGGCGTCGGTCGTGTAGCGCTCGGAGAGCCAGCCTTTCTCGTAGCTGCTCACGGGCAGCGGGTGCGTCGGGCTCGCCATGCCGAGGAGGTAGGCGATCATGCATTCGTTGAAGCCGTAGATGTCGGCCTGCGCGGGACACTGGAAGCCGGAATCGACCGACCAGTGCCAGTAGAGCCGGCCGTGATCGGCCGCGGCGTAGAACGCCCAGTCGACGTCGCGCCAGAGCGTGTCCGCCAGCGTGCGGATGTGCGCCTCGGTCGGGTCGTTCGGGTCGGTGAAGTACTGGCGCGCGCAGAGCAGGCCCTCGACGGCATAGCCCGTCTCGACGATGTCGCTCTTGCGATACGAATCGTTGCCCTCCTGCCCGAACCCTTCGCCCGTCGCGGGGTCGAGCCAGTGCGGCCATGCCCCGTGGTAGCGCGGCGCCTTGTCGTGGAGGTAGTCGAGGATGCGCGCGATGCGCTCCGCGCCGGCGGCCCGCGAAATGAAGCCGCGCTCGATGCCGACGATGATCGCCATCATGCCCATGCCCGTCGCGCCGACGGCGAGCCGCGGTTCACGGCTCGGCCCCGAGTCCGACGTGCTCTCCCACGCGAGCCCGCTGGAGTGCGCGCCGTCCCAGAAGTAGTCGAACGTCCGGTGCTGGACCTGCGTCAGGAGCTCGGGATCGAACGTCGTTGCGCGGACGGTGTGCAGCGGCTTCGGCGCGCGTCGCACCGATCCGCCCGCGAAACACGCGACGGGCTGCAACGCCACGAGCAGCAGGACGATCCCGACCAGGTTCCGTGCGACCGGCATGGCGACTCCTCCGTTGAACATCGTTGCATCCCAGAGGAGAAGATCACACCGCAGCGTGCGGTCGAGGTCAACGGGAACGCGCGCGAAACGCGATGAAACTCGCCGTGCGTGCAGCGGCTGAAACGACGGTGAAACGGCGCGACGAGTCACCGCACGCTGCGTGCCGGGAAACGGTGATCGCCGTTCGCGACGGGCCCCTCCGGCCGCTCGGTCGCCGGGCGCGGCCGGCCGGCGAGCCAGCCCCGGCTCTCGTGGAGGTATCCGCAACGCTCGTCGCGGTGTCTCCGCACTGGGCCGCTACCGGCGCGAGTATTGACACGTTGACCTCCGGCCGCAGGCAACGTGGCGATGCGATCCCGCATCGTGGGCCGACGTCCGGCCCGGCGCCGCCGTCCGCAGGTTCCCCCGAGGTCTCGGGCGCTCGCCACCATCGCTCCCGATCCACCCTGGGGATTCTCATATGAAATGTCTGTCCAGACTCGCCGTCGCCGCCGTCGTCGCGTCCGCCGTCGCGACACTGCTCGGCGGCTGCCTCGTCAGCCGCGAAGACGACTACGTCGTGACCCTGAACGAGGACGGCAGGAGTGGCACGCTCAGCGTGGTGCAGTACGACGTGCAGTCCGACCAGCAGGAAGCCGCGAAGCAGCAGAAGGATTTCGACGAGCTGCTGCGGCGCTGGAAGAGCGACGAGTACCTGCTCGAACGCGCGAAGGACGGTGTCTACGTGAAGTCGCGTGCGCTCGAGCGCAAGGGCCGCGAACTGCTCTGGCGCGAGACCGATCTCTTCCCCGACATCACCGAGGTGTTCACGAGCGAGATATCGGGCGAGACGCTCCACGTCTCGATCGACTCGGTCACCACCGTGCTCGGCACGAACGGCGCGCTCGCGCGTTCGGGAAACAGGACCGTCGTGTCGTGGCCGTCGAAGACGCGTCGCCTCGAGCTGCGCATCCGCCACGACGACTTCCACCCGACGACCGATTTCGCGGCGGAGTTCCGGAAGCAGCGGCACTAGGCCCGCTGCCGCACACGGCGGGCGCGGGCCACTGCACCCCGCGCCCGTGTGCGCGAAGCACTGCCGGACCCTCCGGGCATGCCCCCGCCTTTCGTCACTCCGTCCCGAGATGGACGATCCGCCGCACGACGTGCACGCCGGGCCCGGCGGCGCGAACGAGGTAGACGCCGGCGGGCACGGGGCGTCCGCCGGTGTCGCGGGCGTCCCAGGCCAGCGGGTGGAGTCCCGCCTCGAGCACCCCGTCCGAGAGCGTGGCGACGTGCCGCCCGGTGAGGTCGTAGACCTCGACGCCGAGCGAGGTCGCCCGCGGCAGCTCCAGCGTGAAGCGAACCGGTCCGCGGCCGGGATTGGGCCAGGGCGACGACATCTCGACGCCGGCGACGGCCACGGGCCCGATCCCGAGCGTCGGGAGCTGCGGATTGTCGGTCGGAGTGAGCCCCGCGAGCACCATCGTGATCCCGACCGAGTCGCTTCCCGGATCCTGGACGTACGCGCGCGACCGGACGATCTCGTCGTACGCGATGTGCGCACGTGTGACGAGGTTGAACGTGACCGAGAACTCGCCGCCCACGGGCACGCTCGACAGGTCGATCTCCTCGGTGTGCCCGGCGAAGTCCATCTGGTAGTCGCGCTGGATGCCGTCGGGATTCGAGCCCGACCACGTCATCGGGCCGTGCGAGGTCGTGACCACCGAAGGGAGCTGCGGCGGGTTGCCGAACATCACCACGCCGCCGTCCTGGTGGAACTGGTAGAACGACGCGAGGCCCATGTAGGCCGCGTTGTCGATGGCGAACTCGGCGCGGGCCCCCGTGGTCATGCAACGCGCGTAGGTTTGCGCCCGCGAAATCGTGTAGTGATACGACGCGGTGACGGAGTCCTTGCGAAAGCTCTGCGACCACGTGACCGCCCCGAAGACCCCGAGGTGGTTCTGGAAGCTGGAAGGAGTCTGCATCTCGGAGACCGACGAGAACGTTCCGTCGTCGTGAGCGGCATCGACGCCCCAGTTGGCGAGCAGACCCGAGGAGGACCACCACCACCAGCCGCCGGCGCGAATGCTGCCCGTCGCGTCCTTCACGGGCTCGTCCGAAACGTCCCACTGCACCAGCGTGGGCCAGGTGGAGACCGCCGTCGACAGCACGAAGTTGGGCGAGTAGGGCGGCGCCACGGTGCCCGAGACCACGTGCATCCGCGGGCTGCCCAGCGGGGTCGCGGCAACAGGGACCGGAGCCGTGAGGAGCGACGCCACCGCCAGGGCGGCGGCGCTCCGGCGGAGGAACTTCGGCATGGGGCGCATGAGGGGCATCCTCCTTTCGGGGACGGCGGGGATTCGCGCGCGCGCGAAGCGTGACGCCTTCGCGCGCGCGGGCCGGGGGGCCATCAGCGGATGTTCACGACGCGCGTGATCCGCACGTCGGACCCGAGGTGCGACGTCACCTGGGCGCGGGCGAAGAACACACCGCCGTCGAGCCCCGCATCACGCAGGCCGAAGCGGTGCCGCCCCGCCGCCAGCGCGCCGTCGTGCAGCGTCGCCACGCGGCGTCCGTTCACGTCGAAGAGATCGAGCCGCACGTCGGCCGCGACCGGCATCGCGAGATCGAGCGACGCCGCCGGTCCCGGCGAACCTCCCGCCGAGAACTGGAGCGTGGCCGGAAGTGATTCCGCGAGCGCGCCCGGCGCATCGAGGACATCGGTGAACTCGACGTACACGCCGTCCGCCGCGTAGTCCAGCGTGTACTGCCCGGCCGCGGGCAGCCCTTCGTACAGCAGCGTCGTGAACGCCCCGACCTGCGACGAGCCGCTGAGGACCCGGAAGCGCTGCCCAGGCACGGGGCGCCACGGTCCAGTGAAGTGGAGATCGAATGCGCCGGCGAGACTGAGCGGGCCCGAGGCTTCCAGCCGTCCGTACGTCCCGAGGTCCCCGTGCAGGAATTGGATCGTCGTGCGTCCCGAGGCCGAGTACGCGACCGCGCTCGAAGCGATCGTCGCGGCATACGAGGGGGTGAGCACGAGCTGGCCGTCCACGGCGAGCGGTGCGTCCAGGGTGCCCGTCACTGTGGTGGTCGTCCCGGCCGCCAGCCGCACGCGCGGGCTGCCGCCGGTCAGTCGCAGGGTCCCTCCGGCGATCGTGACGGGACCGGAAAGGACCACTTCGGTTCCGCTGCGCAACTCGAGCTCGTGCGCGCCGGTGCTGATCTCACCCGCGAGCTGCAGCGCGTTGGCGACGCCCACCTGTCCGAGCACGAGGTCGGAGGTCATCAGCACGCTGGAGCCGGCGTCGGCGACGACCGGCAGGTCCATGTGGCCGCCGCCGGAGAACCCTCCACTGGACGTGAAGTGAAGGAGCGTGCCTCCGATGCCGGTTCCGGTGCCCGAAAGCGTACCTCCGAAGGTGAGCCCCGCGGGCCCCGAGGCGACGATGTCCCCCTGGCAGATCACCGTCCCGGTGATCGTGCCCGTTCCGGTGATGCGCTTGCCGACTTCCAACGTGCCCGGATGATCGAGCTGCAGCGTGCCGCCCGCGAGCGAGACGTTGCCGATCGGCTGCGTCCCCGTGGCGCCCAGCCGAACGACGTACGAGCCGACCTCGAGCCGACCTCGATTGGTGAAGCCGGCACCGCTCGGTGACGTGGCGAGATTCAGCGATCCGCCGGCCACGATCCGCGTCGTCGTGTCCGTCCCGGTCGTGATCGACGGGAAGACGTTGCCGTAGCCCGACAGGATGCCGCCCGATTGCAGGGTCACGGTCCCGCCGGTCACATCGCCGTTGGCGACCGCCAGCGTGCCCTGAACCTCGAGCGATCCGGTGAGGTCGATCGTCGACTCGTCCCCGACGTGCACGATACCCGTGGGCCATACGCGCCCGGAGACGCCCGACTTCGCGAGCACCAGCTTGCCCCACAGTTCCACCTGCAGCTCGCCGCTGCCGCCCGCCGCGCCGGCCGTCCCACCCACGTCGACGCGCTCGGTGGAGGTCAGCGTGGAGTACTGGTCGCGAATCGCGACGAGCCCGGTGCTGCTGGCGGTGCGCGCGATCGAAAGACCCGCGGTGGTCACTTGTCCGTTGCTCCACACGTTCAAGGTGCCGTCCCCGGCATCGCCCACGTCGAACCGCGAACCCGACGTGAGACTCGACGCCAGCCGCACCTCCAGCGTTCCGTTCGCTCCCGCCTGGGCGCCCAGGACCGCGCGACCGCCCGAGGTCGTGAGGCTGGACCCGTCGAAGAGCGAGAGCTTCGCCAGCGAACCGTCGCCGACGACCAGCGACGGCAGGAACGTGAAGGTCGAGAAGTTCCCCGTCGCGCCATGGATCCATTGCATCTCGGCGAAACCGGCACCCCCGGCGATGTGCAGCCCCGCGCTGCCGGCCGTCACCGTGCCGCCGTCGACCTGCAACAGGCCGCCCACGACGCCATCGAGGTCCGTGCTCCGGTAGAGCGCGAGCGCGTGCGTGGCGAGCTGCGTGCCGTCCTCCATCACGAGCGAGGCCGTTCCACCATCCGGATCGCCGACCGTGGTCGTACCGCCGACGTTCACCGCCGAACCGGTGGACAGGGTCAAAGTGGCGGTCCCTCCGGGTGAACCACCGGCGAGGTTCGCGCCGATCCGCAGGTCGCCGTCGACGTCCATGCGCGAATCGTCGAGCGTGCCCGTTCCGCTCAGGCTTGCTTCGGCGACATCGCCGGCGTCCTCGGCGAGGATCGCGTGCTGCGCGACGTGCACGAGCCCGCCCCCGGTCACTTCGAGCACGCCGTGTCCCGTGTCGGGGCCCAGGCGGAGATCCCCGGCGACGCTGTCGAGCCGCAGCTGGGACGCATGGGCTCCGGAGCCGGAGGACTCGCCGACCACGCGCAGCGTGCCGAGGCTGCCCGCATGCAGTCCCGCGTCCAGGTCCACCGCGGCCTCGACGATCCCACCGGACGCGACGCGCAGGGTGCCGGTCGCGTTCGCCCCGCCGACGGTGAACACCGGCACGCCGGGCCCGCCGTTCTGGACCAGGGTCGCGTCGGCGCCGATCACCTGCAGCGTTCCGTCGGCACCGGCACCCGTACCCACCAGCGTGCTCCACCCCGATTCGAGCGTCCCCGACACCACTCGCGCCGTCACCACCTGGCCCGCGCCACTGCCGACGGTGAGCTGCGTGGTGATGTCGTGCGGCTGCGTGCACTGGAGGTACACCGTGCCCTGGCGATAGTCGTGGCTGACCACGGCCGGGACCGCCGCGCCACAGGTCACCGTGTAGGGCCCGGGCCCGACATCGAAACGCAACAGGTCCGACGCCGTCGGCACCTGGACGGGATTCCAATTGCCCGCGACCCCGAGCGCGCCGCTCGACGCGGCGGCCCAGCTCAACGTCGCCGCGGCGGCGAGTGGGGCGAACACCTGGAGGGAGACCGCCGCCGCACAGGCGACGACGGCGACGGACCGGGGCAGGCGACGAATCGGGAACACGGTGCGCATGGAGGACTCCCTTCGAGTGAGAGCGGTTGCCTCCAATCGCGCCGGAGCCGGCTCGAACCGGTCACGGCCTGCGGCCGGACCACGGCGGATGGGTCCGGCCGATCCATCCGGGGCAGCCGGGAGCCGCGCGAACCGGTCCGCGCGGCAGCGGCGCGGCGATGCCGTCTTCGCTATTCGGGCAGGTCGAGCTGGCGGGCGACCTCGCGGCGCAACCACGCGCGGGCCAGCGTCCAGTCCCGGCGCACCGTCTTCTCCGAGAGTCCGAGCTGGCCGGAGATCTCCTCGATGGTCAGCCCGGCGAAGAAGCGGAGTTCGACGACCCGCGCAGTTCTCGGCTCCGATCGCGCGAGGTGTTCCAGCGCGTCCTCGAGCGCGAGAATCTCGTCGGCCACGGCCTCCGTGAGGATCGGCTCGACGTCTTCGAGCGGGAGCGCGCCGGCCCCTCCGCCCCGCTTGGCGCGCCGGCGCGCCCGCGCGTAGTCCACGAGAACGCGACGCATCATGTTGGCCGCCGCGCCGAGAAACTGCGCCCGCCCCCCGGCGCCGATGCCGCGCTGGCGCGCGAGCCGCAGGAAGGCCTCGTGCACGAGCGCCGTCGTGCCGAGCGTGTGGTGATCACGCTCGGCGCGGAGCTTCCGGTGCGCGATCGAACGGAGGTCGTCGTAGACCGCGCGCGCCACCGGCTCCCACGCGTCGGGGTCTCCCGCCTCGATCCGGCGCAGCCAGGCCGTGAGGTCTTCGCCCATGCGTGGAAACGTACGGGCAATCCCCGCCCGGGAGAAGAGGGGAACCCCGGCACCCGGCGCCTCGAAGTCGATCACGTTTGGGGCTGCCGCATCCGCGCCAGCAGAGCCCGGAATCGCGGCTCGCGCGCCAGCCGGTCGAACGGCGGCTGCGCGAGCCGCTGCGTGCGCCGGTAACCCGCACGCTCGGCGGCCTCCAGCGCATCGAGTGCCGCCGCCGGCCGGCCGCGAAGCGCCCGGACGATGGCCAGCCCCTCGAACGCGTCCTGCGCCTGCTGGCTCCTTTCCCCGAACGCCTCGGTGAGGATGTCCGCGGCCCGCTCGAAACGCGGTTCACTGGTGGCGAGGTCTCCGGCCTGGGCCGCCGCGATCGCCCAGGATTGCAGGGTGAAACCGACGAGATAGTGGCGCGGGCCGAGCACCTTCTCGCGGAGTCGCGCGGCACGCTCGAAGAGCGGCATGCCTTCGTCGTACCGCCCGGCACGGCTGAGCGTCCGCGCCAGGTTGTAGAGACTGAACGCGTAGTCCGGATGCTCCGTCCCCAGCATGCGCCCGCGCGCCTCGAGCACGTAGCGATTCACCGCGATCGCCGAATCGGGCAGTTGGTTGGCCATGAACGCGAGGCCGAGGTCCTCGTAGTGGTTGAAGATGGCGGGGTCGTCTTCGCGCAGCGCGCTGCGCGCCTCGCCCAGCGCGTCGCGGAACGTCTGCAGGGCTTCGGCGTTGCGGCCCTGGTCCAACCGCGCGATACCGATCCCGCGAAGCGCGAGCGCCATGTCCCGATGGGCGGGGGGCGACGTGCCACGGAAGATCGCCAGCGCTCGCCGCGCGGCCGCCTCCCCCGCGCCGGACGTGTCGCGCACGTCGAGCACGTGCAGGTAGCTCGAGAGCAACGCCAGTGTCCGCCCGACCCGGACGTCGTTCGCGCCGAGAGCACGCTCGCGCAGCGCGAGGGCCTCACGAAGCCGAGCCACGCCCTCGGCGGCCCGTCCGCGCGCATAGACGTTCCGCGCCTGCCATTCGAGCGCATCGGCCAGCGGCAGCGGATCGGTCGGGCGATGCGCGGCTCGCTGTCGCGCGACGTCGTCGAGCAGCGGCGCGGCTTCGGCGACCAGTCCGAGCGACTGGTACGCGCGGCCGATCGCCAGCTGCAGGTCCATCCGCACCGCCGGGTCTTCCTCGAGACCGCCGCGGACACCGAGCGCGGCGCGATCCAGCAGTTCGCGCGCCGTGACGGTGCGCCCGCGCGCCTCGGAAGGATCGTTCGCCTCGAAGACCCCGATCAGGAAATCCGCCAGCCGTGCCGACGCCGCGCGTTCGGCATTGGCCACCTTCAGCGCCGCAGCCCGTCGCGCCGATTCGCGAAGCGTGACCGCCGCCGCCACGGCCAGCACCAGCACGACCGCCACCGCCGAGGCGACCCCTGCACGATGGCGCGAGACGAACTTCCCGAACCGGTAACGCGCGCCCTCTGGCCGCGCGAGCACCGGCTGTCCCTCGAGATGGCGCATCACGTCCTCGGCGAACTGGCCTGCGGACGCGTACCGGCGCTGGGGCTCGCGCCGCATGGCCATGCCGACGATGTGGTCGAGGTCCCCCCGCAACCTGCGCGCGAGCTCGGGCGAGGCCATCCGGCTCGGGAGAGGCGGCTCGCTCTCGCACACGGCCCGCGCGCGGCCGGCCGCGGGCACGTGCTCGAACGGATGGTGCCCCGAGACCAGTTCGTACAGCAGGACCCCGAGCGCGAACACGTCGGTCGCGGTGGTGACGGACTCGCCCCGGAACTGTTCGGGCGCACCGTACTCCGGCGTGAGCAGCGACAGGTCCCCGGTCACGGGCCCCGGCGCTCCGGCGTCCAACAGCTTGGCGATGCCGAAATCGAGGAGGCGCGGGTGCCCGTCCCCCGTGACGAGGATGTTCGACGGCTTGAGGTCGCGGTGCACGACGAGATTCGCGTGGGCGTACTGGACCGCCTGCGCGACACGCGTGAAGAGCCGGAGACGCTCTCGCAGGCCGAGCCCCTTCGAGTCCGCATGGCGCGTGATCGGCACGCCGTCGACGAACTGCATCACGAGGTACGGTTCCCCGGCGGGCGTCACGCCACCATCCAGCAGCGTCGCGATGTCCGGGTGCTGCAGCGACGCGAGGATCTGGCGCTCCACGCGGAAGCGTTGCACCGCCTCCGGAGTCACCCGGCCCGAGCGGATCACCTTGATCGCCACGTCCTGCTGGTAGACCTCGTCGGCACGGACGGCGCGGTACACCTCGCCCATCCCTCCGTGACCGACGAGCGATTCGAGCCGATAGCCGCCGAGTCGGGTGCCCGCGAGCGTGCCCCCGGGAGGAGTCGCGGCCTCCCCCGGGTCCAGCGACGGCAGCAATCGAGGCGAGTCGACGGTTCCACCCGCCTCCTCGTGCGCGCGCAGCAGCGCCTCGACCTCGATGCGAAAGGCATCGTCACCCGCGCAGGCGGCGCGCAGGAAGGCCGCCCGCTCGGGCTCGGGCCGCTCCAGCGCTTCGAAAAACACCGCCTCGATACGCTTCCAGTGCTCGGATTCCATCGCGTCCCCCCGTGGCCGCGTGCACCGGGAGCCGCGATCTCCATGCGGTCCGGTTCCCCCCACGAGTCATCGCGACGATCCGGTGCGATTCCGGACGCGAGATCGCCACGACACCATGCGCGCGGCGGCCCAATGGGCGCTCGCCGCCGTCCCCCACCGGGCCGCGGCCGCCGGCGCCGTCGGAGACCGATCGCACGGTCGTCTGCATGCCCGGTTGCGTGCACACGGCGAGGTTGCCGAGGTACGGGTCCTGGGACCCGGTCGCTCGGGGACGGGGCCCCTCGCTGCTCCGGGCCAATCGTGGCAGCATGGCGCTCGCGGGGCGGACCCGGCGAAGCGGGGGCGCCCTCATGGCGAGAGAAACGATGAGAAGGAGCGGGAACATGGCGGAACAGGACGGACGGGGCGGCGTCGCGACGCTGCTCGACGAAGCGCTGGATCGCACGAGCGGGAACGAGCGCGTCGCGCACCTCGTGCTCAAGCAGGACTGGCCGATCGCCCTCTGCGGCGCGAACGTGAGCGAACACCTCGGCACCGCAGCGCCGGCGATGGACCGGTGCACCGACTGCCTGCGCATCGCCTCGGGCCGCGGGCTCGGCCGCCCCGGCTGGGAGTCGCGCGGCTGACACGCGACGCGCGGCGAGCGTGGTCCTGACGCGTCGAGGCGCGGCTGCGCGCGCCATCAACCCGTGCGCGTGGCCAGCCAGAGGGTGTGCCGCCCGCCGCGATCGCGGCGGGCGCGCACGACGTGCTCCTCCGCGTCGAATCCCGCTTCGGTGAGCCGGTGCGTGAACGCGGGGCTCGGCGCCACGGACCAGAGGCCCAGCACCCCGTGCGCGCGGAGAGCGCGCCGCGCCGCACGCAATCCCGCGAGTGAGTAGAGCGCATCGTTGCCCGCACGCGTGAAACCGTCCGGGCCGTTGTCGACGTCGAGAAGGATCGCGTCGAATGCGCCGGTCCCTGCGGAAATCGCCGCGGCGACATCGCCGGAGTGCACGAGAACGCGCGGATCCTCGAGCGGCCGGCCCGCCAGGTCCGCGAGCGGGCCGCGGTTCCACTCGATCACGGCCGGAACGATCTCGGCGACGACGACCTGCGCGTCGCTCGCGAGCGTGCGCAGCGCCGCCGCGAGCGTGTAGCCCATGCCGAGACCGCCCACGAGCACGCGGGCGGAGGCACGGGTCGCGACGATGCCGCAGGCACGCTCGGCGAGCACTTCTTCGGAGCCGTGCGCGTCGCTGCTCATGAGCGCGCGAGATCCCACGCGAATCACGAACTCCCGCCCGCGCCGGGCGAGCACGAGCGGATCTCGCTGTCCCGGCACTTCGGCCCGGCCGAGCTCCTCCCACGGCAGCATCAGGATTCCCCTGGATCAGGTGATCACGAACGCCAGACTCGCCGGCCGAGGGCCGCGATCCGGGAAGATCCCATGCGAGAGGCCGGCCGCGCACCTCGCCGGCTTCATGGCCGGCCCCGCGGGGTCCGAATCCAAGGGCTGGGCGTCCGGCGCCGCGCTGAAACCGACCCGGGGCTTGGGGCCGTCCAACGGGAGTCGATCCACGGCGGCCGCCCGCTCGCTCCCTCTCGCCTCGAGGTCCGCGTGTCCCCACGAATGCCGTCGTTCACGTTCGGGCTGCTGGCGCTGTTCGCGTTGTCCGCTCCCGCGGTACACGGAGCGCCCGCCGCGTTTCCCGATTCCCTCGTGGCGCGCTGGCGCGGGTACCAGCGCACGGCACACGCTCCCGGCGTCACCGTCGTGGTGGTGCGCGACTCGGGCATCGTCGCCCTGGCCACGCTGGGCGAGCGCGACGTCGAGCACCACCGTCCGGTGACGCCGCGCACGCGCTTCTACATCGCCTCGTGCACCAAGCCATTCGTGGCCGCGGCGCTGTGGACGCTGGCCGTCGAGCGCGACATCGACTTCGACGCCCCGGTGCGTCGCGCCTGGCCCGAGTTCGCACTCGCGACCCCGGGGGCCACGGACTCGCTCACGATCCGCGACCTGCTCTCCCATCGCCGCGGACTCTCGCAACCGGCGATCGGACTCCTCAGCGCGTACACGGGCCAGCTGACCCCGGAGCGCCTGCACTACTGGCTGGCGCACGTGCGACCGCGCGGGCGGTTCGCGTACAACAACCTTCACTACCAGATCGCCGGCCAGGTGCTGGCGAGGCGCACCGACCAGACGTGGCAGCGCGCCGTCGCATCGCGCGTGACCGACCCGCTCGGCATGACGCGCGTGGGGTTCACGGCGGCGGCGCTCGCGAACGACGCCGACGTGGCGTGCCCCTACGCGTACCGCGACGGCCGGCTCGAGCGCCTCGCGCCCAAGAGCGATCGCACGTTGCACGCCGCGGGCGGCATGGGCGCCTCCATCGGCGACCTCGCGCGCTGGTTGCGGGCGCAACTCGCCGACGGCCGGATCGACGGGCGGCAGGCGCTGCCCGCCGCGGTGGTGCGCGGCATGCGCGAGCTGGCGGTCGAAGCGCCGGACCATCACCCGCTCAAGCCGGAGCTGCTGCGCGTCGGCTGGACCGCCGGCTGGGAGGTGCGCACCGATGCGGGCGACACCGTGTACGTGCACTCGGGGAGCTACGCGGGTGCCGCATCCCATTTCTCGTACTGCCCGGCGCGTGGGATCGGCGTGGCGGTGCTGGCGAACGCGAACGTGCCACCGCTCACCGAACTGCTGGCGATCGAGGCGTACGACGACGCCGGCGGACATGCGTCTCCGGATGCCTCGGAGCGGCTCGCGAAGGTGCTGCGGCGATTCCTCCCGCCCGCGGACACCGACACGTTGCCGCGCCGGCCCGTCCTCGCGGCTCGCGAATACACCGGCCACTACGCCGAACCGCACTGGGGCGACGTCACCGTCGCACATCGTGCCGGCGAGGCGACGATGCGCATGGGCGAATACCCGCTCTCGCTTCGCTGGCGAGGGCCGGACGCGTTCGTCGCCGACGGCGACACCCCGGGCGCGTTCGAGCGCGATTCCCGCGGCCGCGTGTCGGCGGTCTGGCTCGCGCTCGCGCGGGGCGACTCGGTCCGTTTCGCGCGGAGGTGAGGCGAACGCCCGACGAGAGCGAACGCGTGCCGCACCACCCGTTCAGCCGCCCGCCGCGTTCCTTCGCACCCTGGCGACGATCGCGTCGAAATCGGGACCGTGCAGCGGCTGCAACTCGGAGTCGCCCACGAGCTCGTCGGGATCGTCGTAGCCGGCGTCCGCCATGCGGCGCAGGCATTCGAGCGCCGCGGCACGCTCGCCGTGGCGCGCGTGCAGCCGGGCGAGGAACTCCTGCGCGAGGACGTACCGCAGCATCCCGAGCTCGGTGCCGGTCCGGCGCTGTTCCTCGCCGAAGGCGGTCAGCTCGCGGACGGCCAGGGCAGCCTGCCCGAGCGCATCGAGTGCACCGCTCCGGTTCAGGATCGACGCGCCGAGCGACCGCGACGAGTTCCCCGGCTTGCGCATCACGCGCTCGGCCTCGCGGTAGATCGCGACCGCTTCGGCGTTGCGGGCCTGGCCCTTGAGAGCATCGCCGAGCGCCACCTGTGCCTGGATCGGCAGGTCGCTCTCGGCCCCGATCGTCGGGCGTCCCGCTTCGAGGATGCGCCGCAGCTCGGCTTCGGCTTCGGGGAAACGCTCCATCTGCATCAGCAGCCGCGCGCGGTTGAGCCGCGCGCTCAGCACCTCGTAGTGGCCCGGGCCGAGCCGCGACTCGAGCCCCGCGATGGCCTCGCGGAAGAGCGAGTCGCTCTCGCCGCGGGTCGCGGCCTCGCCGCGCAACGCGAGCGCGAGATCGTTGATCGCGTAATCCCGCTCGAGCGGATCCAGGTCCGTGGCGCGGCGCATGCGCGCGACCGCGTCCCGCAGGGTGCTCTCGGCACGAGCACCCTGCCCGAGCACCCGGTACGTGTCGCCCAGCTTCGTCGCCGCCACCAGCGCTACCGGGGCGTTCGCGGTGCCGCGCTTCCGCGCATCGGCGAGGACCACGCCGTAGAGCGACTCCGCTTCCGCGAACGCCGCGCGCCCGCCCATGCGCTTCAGCGCGAGTGCCAGCGTCATCTCCGGGTCCCAGTCCATCGCCTGCCCCGCGCGCCGCGCGCGGCCACTCTCCGCGACCGACTGGCGCAACGCCGCGACGGCCGGCGGGAAGAGCTGCAGGCCTTCCATGTACGACTCGCCCAGAGTGGCGTGCAGACGCGCCGCCACCTCGGGCTGGTCGCGGAACGCGGTGTCGATCATCGCGCCGGCGGGCGTGAAGATCTGGCGGTCGATCAGGCCCGAGGACACGTCCACGAAGTTCACCTTGCCGAGCGAACCGGCCTCCGCGATGCGCCGTTCGAGATCGGACTGCAGGTCGCGGCCGAGACGCTGCGGATCGATGCCCTGCAGCACCTGCGCGAGGAACTTCGAGACGCGCTCGGACGCGCGGTACTGCGCGCGCGCCTCGGCTTCGGCGCGGCGCGCACGCAGCAACCCCGCCGTCGTGCCCACGATGCCGGCCACGAGCGCCACGGCGACCAGGCCCGCCGCCAGCACCGCGCCGCGATGCCGGCGCACGAACTTGCGCGCGCGATAGCTCGCGCTGGGCGGCCCGGCCAGCACCGGTTCGTCGGCGAGGTAGCGGTCGATGTCCCGCGCGAGTTCGGCGGGCGAGTCGTAGCGGCGCGCACGGTCCTTCTCGAGCGCCTTGAGCGTGATCCAATCGAGGTCGCCCTCGAGCTGCCGGCGCAGGTGGCGCGGCTCGAGGCCACGCGCGTGCGCCGAGTCGGAGGCCCGCTCGCCGAGCGTGCCGACGCGCGTCGAGGGCCGCTTCGGCTCCTCCTCGCGGATGATCCGGCGCACGCCGTCGAAGCCCGCGCTGCGGAGCGCCTGCGAGTCGAACGGCAGCGCGCCCACGAGCAGCTGGTAGAGGATCACCCCGAGCGAGTAGACGTCGGTGCGCGTGTCCACGTCCTCGCCGGTCAGGTTCGCCTGTTCCGGGCTCATGTACTCGGGTGTTCCGATCAGCACGCCCAGTTCCGTGAACAGCGTCTTGTCGGTCAGCTTCTGCGCCATCGCCTTGGCGAGGCCGAAGTCGATGATCTTGGGCAGCGGCTTGCCGTCGTGCTCGGTGACGAGGATGTTCGAAGGCTTGAGGTCGCGGTGCACGATCGCCTTCTGGTGCGCGTGCTGCACGCCCTCGCAGACCTGCCGGAACAGTTCGAGTCGCGCGCGTGGTCCGAGCCGGTGATGGTCGCAGTAGACGGTGATCGGGACACCGCGCACGTACTCCATCACGAAGTAGGGCGCGCCGGCCGGCGTAACGCCGGCGTCGAAGACGCGCGCCACCACAGGGTGGTCCATCATCGCGAGCGCCTGCCGCTCGGCTTCGAAGCGCGCGATCACCGGCTTGGAATCCATGCCGGCCTTGATGAACTTGATCGCAACCGTGCGGCGCACCGGCTCGGTCTGTTCGGCGAGCCAGACCTCGCCCATGCCGCCTTCGCCGAGCCGCTGCAGCAGTCGGTACGGGCCGACCGCCGGCACGTCGCGCGGCGTGCGCGCGGCCATGTCCTGCGTGGAGCGATCCTCGAAGCCGGCCGGATCCTGGGTCGGGTCCTCGGGGTTCATGGGGGGAGTCTCCCGGGTGGTCGGACGCGCGAACGCGCGACACTAGCGACCGCCGGGCGACGGGGTCAACGGCTCGAACGGGGCCGCTTCAGACGTAGCCCAGCTCGATCCCCTTGAGCACGGCCCGGGTGCGGTCGCGGACACCGAGCTTCGAGAGCACGCGGGAGATGTGGTTCTTCACGGTCCCTTCGCCCGAGTGCAGTGCTTCGGCGATCTCCCGGTTGCTGTACCCGCCCGCCATGAGTCGAAGGATCTCGGTCTCACGAGGCGTCAGGCGATCCGGGGGATCGAGTGACTCGAACGCGGGCGGCGCTTCGGCCAGCGTGCGGACGGCGCGCTCGGTCACCGCGGGCACCAGCATGGTTCCCCCTGCAGCCACCGTCCGGATCGCATTCGCGAGGCGCTCGAACGCAACATCCTTGAGCAGCCACCCGCGCGCGCCCGCGCGCACGCCGGCGAGCAGCGCCTCGTCGTCGTCGAACGTCGTCAACAACAGCGCGGGAACTGGCCGGCCCCGCTGGCGCAACGCCTCGAGCACCTCGACGCCGGTTCGCCGGGGCATGCGGACGTCGAGAAGCAGGACGTCGACCTCGTGCTGCTCGAGTCGCAGCAACGCTTCGTCTCCGTCGGCCGCCTCTGCGACCACGCGAAGATCATCGGTCAGGTCGATCATGCCCCGGAGGCCGCGGCGGAGCAGGGTCTGGTCGTCGGCGAGCAGCACCCGGATCACGACGCCCCTCCGCGGATCGGAACCCGGGCGATCACGCCGAACCCCGCGCCCTCCACCGTCTCGATGCGCAGGGTTCCGCCGAGCGCCTCGAGGCGTTCGCGCATCCCGCGCAGGCCGTGTCCTTCGCGCACCTCCGCGGCGCCGGCGCCGTCGTCGCGCACCGTGAGCCGCACTTCCGCGTCCGTCTGGAACAGCTCGATCCGCACCTTCGTCGCCCGGCCGTGCCGTAGTGCGTTCGTCAGGGCCTCCTGCGCGCAACGCAGCAGGGCGTGCGAAGCCGCGGGATGCTCCAGGTGCAGGCCGGGCGTGATCGCGAGGTCCACGTCGAGGTTTCCGAGGCCGGCGACCAGCGTGGCGATGCCGCGCTTGAGGTCGACGTCGCGATCGCGGCGCATCGCCCCGACCACGTCGCGCACTTCGGCGAGCAGCTGCTGCGTCGCGTCGCGGGCCTCGCGAAGCACCGCGGCCGATTCGTCCCGCGCGCGCCGGCTCTCGAGGTCGAGGTTCACGCCCAGCGCCGCCAGCCGGTGCCCGACCGTGTCGTGCAGCTCGCGTGCGATGTGCAGCCGCTCCGCCTCGCGTGAGGAGCCCTCGAGCATGCGATTGGTGACACGCAGCTCGGCCATGAGTCGGTCCACTTCCTGGCGCGCGCGCACCTCGGTCGCGGCGAGCAGCCCGCCCGCGAAGGCGAGCATCAGCCAGCCGGCGGTCATGGCCATCGTGAGCCACACCTGGAAGGAACGCGACATTCCCGCGAGTTCGGGAGCAGCGTAGAAGGTCCCGAAGCGCGCCTCCGCGAACCCGACGAGCATCACGAGCACGACGACCACGACGAATGCCGTGACGGCGTGCCGGTCGGGCAGCACCAGCGGCAGCTCGATCGCCACCAGGAACATGAAGTCCGTGGCCACGAGGATTCCCGACACGACCTGGAGGGCGATCAGCCCCAGGGCCAGCGTCGTGGTTCGTGCGTGGGGCGCGCCGCGCAGGTTCGCCAGCATGGCCACCACGAACACGAGGGCGCCGGCGCAGGCCATCACGACGTTGCCCGGCCCCTGCACGCGCGAGCTCACGAGCGCGCTCGCGGAGATTCCCGCCCATGCGAGCAGCAGGGCGAGCCGGAGCACCAGCATCGTGCGCGAACGTCCGAAGGGGTGGGTCGGGAGGGCGAGCATGGGCCCATTCTGCGACGCCCCCGCCCGCTGGGACCAGTGCCGAAAGTCACGCCTCGTTTCGTGACGATCGGCACGCGCGGGCGGCCGGGTGGGTCGCGCACGCTTCCTCCGTGGTCGTGGCACCGGCCGATCGGCGGCCGGGCGCGCACGCCCCGGAGGATCGTCACCATGAAGCTCCTGGCCTTTCCGCTGCTCGGGCTCTCCCTGCTGTTCGTCACCGGCTGCGTCCGGCCTTCGGATCCGGCGCGCCCCCCGGCGCCCGGCGCACTGGAGGCCGCCGTGGAACGCGCACGGGCGAAGCACCACCTCCCGGCGATCGCGGCCGCCTCGTTCTCGCTGGGAACCGTCGACGTGGCCGCGAGCGGCGTACGCCGCCTCGGCCAGGGCGCTCGCGTCACGACCCGCGACCTGTTCCACGTCGGCTCGCTCGCCAAGGGAATGACCGCCACCGCCATCGGCACGCTCGTCGACCGGGGCGTGATGTCCTGGTCGCTGACGCTGGCGGATGCGTTTCCCGAACTCGCTTCGACGATGCACCCGGCCTACCGCACGGTCACGCTGGCGGAACTGCTCCAGAACAGGGCAGGCGTTCCCGGGCTCAACGACCTCGAAGACTTCATGACCCTGCCCGAGTTCGCCGGCGACGGCACCGCGCAGCGCCGGGCGTTCGCCGGCTGGCTGCTCGCGCAGGCCCCGGCGGTCGACCGGGGCACGTATCTCTACTCCACGGCCGGGTTCGCCCTCGCCGCGGCGATGGCGGAGCGTCGCTCGGGCCGCTCGTGGGAAGCGCTCGTGCGTGAAGAAGTGCTCGCGCCGCTCGGCGCGTCGATGTTCGTCGGCTGGCCGCTCGAAGCGGGGCCGAACGAGCCCTGCGGGCACATGCTGGACGGTTCCACGCTGCGAGCGGTCGACCCGTCCGAAGGCCACATCCCGGCCGCGCTCGCGCCCGGCGGCGACGTGAGCATGACGGTCGGCGACTTCGCGAAGTACGCGCAACTCCACCTCCGGGCGCTCTGCGGCCAGCCCGGGTTGCTCGCCGACTCGACGTGGACGCGGCTGCACACCCCGGTCGGCGACTACGCGATGGGCTGGTCGGTGCTCGAGGGCGGCGGCAACACGGTCCTCACCCATACCGGGAACCCCGCGACCTTCTACGCCGTCGTCGTGCTGTACCGGAACCAGCGCCACGGGTTCGTCGTGCTGGTCAACGCCGACACGCCCGACCGCGACGAGGCGGTCGCCGAGATCATCCAGGACATGGCCCCGACGCTCTCGGGCGCCCGGCCGGCCGCGGTACTCGCGTGCGGCGCAAGCCGCTGAAGGAGGCGAACGTGAACTCGAAGACCTGGAAGATTCGCATGGCCGTCGCGATCGCGACGACGGCGATGCTCGTCTCGGAAACCGCATTCGCCGCCCCTCGGGCCGAAGCCGACGCCGCCCCGGCGCCCGCCGCGTGGGTGGATTCGAGCGGTTTCGCGAACCGGCGCGTGCGCGCGAATGGCACCTCGCTGCACGTGATCGACTACGGCGGCAGCGGCCCGGCACTGGTGTTCCTCGCGGGGCTCGGGAACTCGGCCCACGTTTTCGACGAGTTCGCTCCCCGCTTCACGGACCACCACCACGTGCTCGCGTTCACCCGGAGAGGCTACGGCGAGAGCGGCCGGCCTCGGTCCGGCTACGACACCCGCACGCTCGCGGAGGACGTGCGCGTCCTTCTCGATTCGCTCGGGATCGAACGCGCCGTACTCGTGGGCCATTCGGTCGCTGGGGACGAACTCACCGAGTTCGCCGCCCGCCATCCCGAACGCACGCCGGGGCTCGTGTACCTCGACGCGGCGTACGATCGCTCGCATACCACGCGCCGCCTCCTGGGAATGGCCGTCCTCGGACAACTCCCGCCCGCACCGCCGGGCCCGGGCGGAAAGGACCGGCGTTCGCCCGCTGCGGCCCGGGACTACCTCACACGCATCTACGGCGTTCGCTGGCCGGCCAGCGAGATCGCGGCGACGCGCGTGTTCGACGAGCGGGGCCGGTGGCGGCGAGATGCGACGCCCGCGGCGACGAACGCGAAGATCATCGGCGGCGAATCCGCGCCGGACTACCGCGCGGTACGCGCTCCCGTCCTCGCGTTCTACGCGGTCGACCGGCCGGAAGCGCGCGACTTCCCGTGGGTGCGGCGCATGTTCGTGGGACGTGGGATGGCGCAACTCAAGGCCATGCGTTTCCGCGCGGCGCAGAACCGCTGGGAGGAAGGAGAGCGCCGCCGCTTCGCCGACGCGGTTCCCCAGGCGCGCGTGGTCGAACTCCGCAACGCCTCGCACTACCTGTTCCTGTCCGACGAGTCGCGGGTGGAGGCCGAGATGCGCCAGTTCCTGCAAGGTCTGCAATGACGGACGCACGCAGAAGGCGAAGGCCCCGTCTCCTTCCGGAGCGGGGCCTTCGTCCTGCGGACGACGCCGGGTTTCAGCGTGCGACCGCGATCCTCCGCACGATCGGGCCGTCGGCCGTGTCGAGCCGCGCGAAGTAGAGCCCGGCGTGGACCGGGTGCCCGGCGTCGTCGCGCAGGTCCCACGTCACGCTGCGCGTTCCGGCCGGGTGCGCGCCGGCGGCGAGGCCGCGCACGTGGCGGCCGGCCGCGTCGTACACGGCGAGCTTCACCGCGCCCGCGTGCGGCAGCGTGAACCGCAGCGTCGTGGCGTTCACCGCCGGGTTCGGCGCCGGTGCCGCGAAGTCGAGCGCGAGCGGCGTGTCGCCCACGGCGAGCGTGCCCGCGGGCAGCAGGGTCGCCGCGGACGACTCGTTGCCGTGCGAGTCGATCGCCGTGAGCTTGTACCAGCTCGTGACGCCGGCCGGATCCACGTACGCGGTGTCCGCGACCTCGGCGACGAAGTTGCCCGGCGACGGCGTGAACACGGGCGAGCTGCCGCGATAGAGGCGATAGCCCGCGAGGTCGTGCTCGGCGTTGGCGCTCCAATGGAGCGACGCACTTCCCGCGGCGTACGACCCGGCGAACGGCGCAGGCGCGTTCGGCGCCAGGTTGTCGACCGAGTACGTGGAGTCGGCCGCGCTCGTCCACCACGCGGCGCCCCAGCTCGCCTCGGCCATCACCATGAACGCCGTGCGTGGGTTCGAGCCCGCCACGGAGTCGCCGGTGGTGGGCACGATCGCGCTGTAGGCCGTCAGGTGACGCGGTATGACGTGCGCGACTTCCTCCCAGAAGTAGTCCGTCGTCGCGGTGGCGCCGAAGCGGCGGAAGGTGCGGCCGCCCACGGTGAAGGGCGACGCGCCCGCGATCGGCGCGGTCTTCGAGAGCGCAATGGCGAGCGGCGCCGGCACCGAACGGAACACGATGTAGTTCGTGAGGTTGTTGAACAGCGGATCGTAGTCGAGCGGGCTCGCGTACCATGCAACGCGCACCTGGCCACCCTGATCGTTGGGCACGTCCCCTGCGCCGGCCATCACCGGCTCGGCGCCCAGGTAACCCCAGCGATCGATACCCTGAAGCATGCCGCCGTAGTAGCTGTTCGAGCGGAAATCGGACCAACAGGCGATCGCTCCGCCGATCCCGCTGGGCACGATCCGCGGACTCTGCTGGCCCTCGGCCGCGTTGCACACGGGCACGCCGGTCGAGGTCCAGAGCGTGGCGCCCTGCGCGTTCAGTCGCTGCGCGTAGATGTCCCCGGTGTCGTTGCGGTTCTCCTGCCACACGACGATCGTGCCGCCCGCGCCATCGGCCACGATGCCCGCGTTGCTGCCGCTGCCGCTGCTGAAGCGAACCTGCACGCCGTTCGCCGCCCACTGGGCGGTCCCGGTCGGGTCCACCTTCTGCGCGAACACCGTATAGGTCGAACCGAACCGGCCGTCGGTCCAAACCATCACGAAGTTCCCCGTGCCGTCGCTGCAGAGGCCGTAGAGAAACTGGTACCCCGTGGCGTTGCATACGGAGATGCCGTTGGCGCCCCAGGAGAAGGCCGGGCCATAGGTGTCGATGCGCTGGGCGTAGACGTCGTCGGTGCCGTTCCGGCCGTCGGACCACGCGACGATCATCTGGTTGTACGCGCCCGCGACGATGCGCGGCGAGGACTGGTTGCTCGCGGCGTTACACACCACCGCCCCGTTCGCGGAATACGAGATGGACCCGGTCGTCACGAACTTCTGGACGTAGATGTCCCCCGAGCCCGATCGGTTGTCCGTCCAGACCGCATAGCCGTTGTAGGGGTCCGCCGCGAGCTTCACCTCGGTCTGGTCGCCGGCCAGGGCACAAAGCGCCGTTCCCGCCGCGGCCATGCCGAGCGTGCCGAACCCGTCCACGTGCTGCATGTAGACGTCGACGCCCGTGGTGACGTATGTGCGGAAGTCCAGCCACGCGACGTAGGCGCCACCGTATCCGTCGGCGACGATATCCGACTGCTGTTGCCGGTCGGCGGCGTTGCAGAGAAGCACGCCGTTCGGCGTCCACATCGGCGTTCCGGTCGAGTTCACCCGGCGCGCGTAGAGGTCCACGTTCGGATAGCCCGCGCGGTAGTCCTGCCACGTCACGATCACGCCGCCGGCGCCATCCGAGCAGATGCCCTCGGTGTACTGGACTTCGGCCGCGTTGCAGACGAGGACGCCACCCGGCGTCCACAGCGCCTTTCCCGTCGCGTCGTAGTGCTGCACGAAGACGTCGTTCGACGTGCCGAGCATGGACATCGTGTAGGCCACGAACGCGCCGCCGGCACCGTCGCTCGTCACCACCGGATTGCCGGAGTAGTTGGCGCCGTTGCCGACGCCGAGCCCCTGGGTGGGCGAATGCGTCCAGGCGTGGGCGCGGCCGGGAGCGAGCGCGGCGAGGGCGACGAGCAGCAGGGCGAGGCGGCGAATGGAACGCATCGTCGGGGGGACTCCGGGTATGGGCGGGCGAGCAGCAGGCGTGATCCTGAAGAGTGTGAGTATTGAAACGCACCAAAGTCACAGGAATCACGGTGGTCCCCCTCGGAATCCTCGAAATGGCACTGCATCTCGCACGATTTCGGGCCGGACGAGGGCGGCCGGGGCCGGGCCGGCCCGGCCCCGGCCCAAGCAGGCCTGCTGCGGCTCAACTCGCATCTCCGCATCGCCGAAAACCCCTCCACGAACGCTGTTCCCCGAACCGGACGGAGGACGACCTCGATGTGGGACGGCTACATCGGCCGGCAGATCCGGCGTGCCAACCTCCGCCTGCTGCTGGCCAGCGTGACACTGCTCGTGCTCGCGGGCGCCCTCGTCGTGGGCAACGGCGACCTGCTGCGCACGTGGGTGCAGGGCGCACGGCTCGTGACCGCCGAACAGGCGGGCGCGCTCGCGCGTACGGAATCGCCGGGCGGTCACGTGATCCGTTTCGACGTCGCCAAGGCGATCCCCACCGGATATCAGCAGGTCGAATCCGAAAACGGCCGGACGACCGGCGTGAGTGCCGAGTACGTCCTCGTCTGGGCGGGAGAGCAATTGCTGGCGGTGCGGGTGGCGCCCGGAACGACACCCACGCGGCTCGAGGGCACCTTCCGCTCGATCGCGCGTCCGCTCGAGGACGGCTTGCGCAAGGACCTCGGCGACGAACGCCAGGGCCTGCTGCTTCCGATGATGCTGGACACGCTCGATTACCGCGAGACGCGGTGGTACGTGCTCGTGCCCGCGTTGTTCATGACGCTGCTCGCCGGCTTCAACCTGTATCGCCTGTCGAAACGCGTGCGCGATCTTGCGAGCCATCCGATCGTCGCCGGGCTGGGCGGCCCGCGCGTGCTCCAGATGCACGGCATGGAGCTGGAGACCGAGATCCATGGGCCGGTGCAGTCGTTCGGCCCGGCGCGGCTGACGCAGCACTGGATCGTGGTGCCCACGACGTTCAGCACGCGGATCGCCCGGCTCGAGGACCTGGTCTGGATGCACCTGCAGGTCACCCGGCACTCCGTGAACTTCATTCCGACCGGCAAGACGTTCGCGGCGCACCTCCATCATCGCAGCGGCTCGAGCATGTCCGTGCAGGCTCGCGAGGAGAAGGTGAGCGCCCTGCTCACCGCGATCGCGACGCGCATCCCGTGGGCGGTGTGCGGGTACAGCGACGAGCTGGCCGCGCTCTGGCGCAAGCAGCGAGACACGTTCGTGGCCGAGGTGGACCAGCGCCGAAACACGCCCGCGCGCCGAAGCCCCGCGGCCTGAGCGGAGGCTGCGGGAACTTCCCGCGCGGCCTCTAGCGGACGATCACGACGCTTCGCGTGACCCGGCGCCCGTCCGCGTCGAGCCGGACGAAGTAGAGCCCCGGGCGGACGTCCGCGCGCCACTCGAGCGCGTGCGGTCCCGCGGCGAGCCGTCCGTCGGCGAGGTTCGCGACGACGCGGCCCTGCACGTCGACGACGCGCAGGCGCGTCTCCGCGTCGGCCGGCAACACGAAGACGATGCGTGTGGTGCCGCGCGCGGGAACCCCTGGAGGAAATGCTACCGCCGCGTTCCGCGTTCCAACACTCAATTCCGCCACCTGGCAGGAAACTTCGCGAGAACGCCGAACTCGGCGGCGCCTCCCCGGGCAGCCGTGCGGGTCGCGACGCTCACGGCGCAGCCGCGCGTCGTGCCAGCCCTCCCGTCACCCCGCTTCCCCCGCTGGCAGCCGCACCCGGGCCACGCATCCGCGCGCCCCGTCGTGGTTCGCGAGCGACAGGGTGCCCCCGTGGGCTTCGGCGATCTGGCGCGCGAGCGCGAGGCCGATGCCGTTGCCGTCCGGCTTGGTGGTGAAGAACGGCACGAACAGGTTGGCGACCTCGGCGATGCCGGGGCCCTCGTCGTGCACGTCGAGCTCGAGCCCCGCGTCCCCGCGACGCCATTCGATCCACACGCGCCCGCCCGTTTCGAGCGCCGCGTCGGCGGCGTTGCGGACGACGTTGATGAGCAGCTGGTCGAGCTGGTCCCCGTCGGCCCGCAGCCTCACGTCGGGTCCCGGGTGCACGTCCACGGCGAGCCGCGCTTCGAGCGCGGCGCCGCGCCGGATCCACTCGCGCGCGTCGACCGTGCCGAACCGGGGCGCCGGCAGGCGTGCGAGCGTCGCATAGGCGTGCAGGAACCGCGCGAGGGCGCGGGCGCGCGCCTCGATCACTTCGAGCCCGTCCCGCAGGTCCGTCGAGCCGGCTGTGGTTCCGCCGCGCTGCACCGCCGTCCGCAGGCTGCCCGCGATCGATTGGATCGGGGCCAGGGAGTTGTTGATCTCGTGGCTCAGCACGCGAATCAGGCGCTGCCACGCCTGGCGCTCTTCCTCGCGCAGCGCTCGCCCGAGGTCGGAAACGACGAGAAGCTCGTGCGGGCGGCCTTCGTGACGGTATCCACCGCGCCGGATCTCGAACCGCCCCGAGCGGCCGGCGAGCGCGAGATCCTCGACCCGCGGAACGTCGCCCGCGAGCGCGCCCGCGAGTCCCAGTTCGTTCGCCGATCGTCCCAGCGCCCGCTCCGGGGGCAACGCCAGCCACTGCTCGCCCACGCGGTTCATGACGCGCAGCCGGCCCTCGGGATCGAACGCGAACAGGGCGACGTCGATCGATTCCATCACCTGCCGCAGCAGCGACGCCGCTTCGAACGATTCCCAGCGCCGGTGCCTGCCCGCTTCGGCGAGCGCATTGATCTCGTGGTACGCGAGCCCGAGCGAATCGGTGGGGTCGGCGCCACGTGCCCGGATCGACGTGTCCCCTTCGCGTACCGCGGCCACGAGATTCGCGAGCGTCTGCAGCGACCGCGTCGCGCGCTCGCGAACCGCCAGCGCACCGAGCAGCCACGCGACGGGGACCGCGACCGCCACCAGGGTGCGCGTCGCTGCCGGCGCGTCCCAGCGCACGATCGCCACGGCGGCAACCACGATCGCGGGCAACCCGCCGGCCAGTGCGATCCACGTGATGCGGGCATCGTACGAGAACCGCCGCTTCGCGCTCACGCGCCGGGATCCCGGATGCCGTGCCGCTCGAGCCGGCGGTAGAGCGCGCTGCGAGAGACGCCGAGCGAGCGGGCGGCGAGGCTCACATTGTTGCCGTGGCGTTCCAGCGCGCGTGTGATGAGCAGCCGCTCGGCCTCGTCGAGCGTGAGGTGCTCGATCGGCGGCGCGCCGTCCGCCACCGTCCGCAGCCCCAGGTCCTCGGCGCCGACGTCGGCGCCGCGGGCCAGCAGCACCGCGCGCTCGATCGCGTGGTCGAGTTCGCGCACGTTTCCCGGCCACGGATGCGAGAGCAACGACTGCAGCGCCGCGGGCGCGAAACCGGTGAGCGGCCTGCGGTACCGCCTGGCGTAACGTTGCAGGAAGAACGCCGCCAGCGCCGGTACGTCCTCTCGCCGCTCGCGCAGCGGCGGCAGGTGGATTTCGACGGTGTTCAGCCGGAAGAGCAGGTCCTCGCGGAACCGCCCCGCCGCCGCTTCGGCGCGCAGGTCGGCGTTGGTCGCCGAGACGAGCCGCACGTCGGCGTGACGGGTGCGCGACGAGCCGACGCGCTCGAACTCGCCGGTCTGCAGCACGCGCAGCAGCTTCGCCTGCTGCGGCAGCGCCACGTTCGCGAGCTCGTCCAGGAACAGCGTGCCGCCGTCGGCGAACTCGAAGCGCCCGGCGCGGTCGGCGTTCGCGCCGGTGAAAGCGCCCTTCTGGTGACCGAACAACTCGCTCTCGAACACGCCGTCCGAGAGGCCGCCGGCGTTCACGGCGACGAACGGCCGGTGGGCACGCGCGGACAGCGCGTGCACGAGCCGCGCGACCAGCTCCTTGCCCGTGCCGTGTTCACCGGTGACCAGTACGTGAGCCTCGCTGGGTGCGACGCGCTGCACCAGGTCGAGCACCGCTCGCATGGCGGTGGACTCCGACACGATCTCCGGCACGCCGTCGCGGCGCAGCAGCCGGTTCTCCTGCTCGAGTCGCGCGCCCCGGCGCAACGCGCTGGCGAGCTCGATCTGCGTACGCAGCTGCTGCAGCAGCCGTTCGTTGTCCCAGGGTTTCTGCACGTAGTCGCGCGCGCCGCGGCGCACGGCGGCGACCGCACCCTCGACGCTGCCCCACGCCGTCATCACGACCACCGGGAGCGACGGATCCAGCCCGCGCAGGCGCTCGAGCAGGTCGAGGCCCTCCCCGCCGCTCGTCGTATCGCGCGCGTAGTTCATGTCGATCAGCGCGAGTGCGAAATCGCGTTCCTCGACGGCGTGCAGGACGAGCGCGGGACTGGTCGCGGTCTCGACTTCGAAGCCCTCGCCGCGCAGCAGTAGGCGCAGCGCGGCGAGGACGTCGGGATCGTCGTCGGCGACGAGCAGTCGGGCGGGAGCGGTGCTCACGCGGCGAAAGATAAGCCTCAGTCGCTGCGCAACGCGAGCATGGGATCGACCTGCGTCGCCCGCCACGCCGGCACCCACGCGGCGAGAACGCCGCTCAGCACCAGCGCGAGCGTCACGACCGTGTAGGTGGGCGGATCCGAGGGGCTGACGCCCTGGATCGTGGCCGCCATGAAGCGCGTGACCACGAGCGCCGCCGCGAGCCCCAGGGCGACGCCGACGAGCGTGAGCCGCATGGCCTGGCCGACCACCATGCGCAGGACGCCGTTCGCCTCGGCTCCGAGCGCCATGCGGATGCCGATCTCGCGCGTCCGCTGGGCGACGTTGTACGCCATCACGCCGTACAACCCGACGGCGGCGATCACCAGCGCGATCGCGCCGAACACGCCGATCATCGAGGCGAATAGCCGCCGCACCCACAGGGCGCAGTGGAACTGCTCGCGCATCGTGCGCAGTTCGTACACGGCGATGTCCGGATCGAGCGCGCGCACCGTGCGGCGCAGCGCCGAGGCCGCCGCCTCGCCACTTCCCCGGCCTTCGACGACGAACCACATGAGCTGCCCCGGCGACTGTGCGTAGGGCGCCCACACGCTGCCGACCGGCTTCGAGTCGGACTCGACACCCTGGACGAGGTCGCCCGTCACGCCGACGACCGTGCTCCACCCGAGCGAATCGGGATCGCCCGCCGGACGGACCCGCTGGCCGATGGGATCGCGCCCGGGGAACAGGCGTTTCGCCGCCGCCTCGCTGACGAGGACGACGCGCGCCGAGCTGGAATCGTCGGCCGACGTGAAGTCGCGGCCCCGCCGCAGCGGCACGCCGAGCAGCTTGAGCGCCCCGGGCATGAGCGACCACATGGAGCAGACGGGCCTCGCCGTTCCCGTGGCCATCTCCGGCGTCACCATGGTGCTGCTCCAGCTGTCGCGCCCGAGCGGCAGGCTGTTGATCGCCGACGCCGCCACGACGCCCGGTTGCGCCTCGAGCCGGCGCTTCAACTCGTCGAAGAACCGCACGCGCGACGTTTCGTCGGGGTAGAGCGCGATCGGCAGCAGGACGCGTCCGGCCACGATGCCCTCGGTGCGCAGCTCGCGGCCCGCGCGGTCGAAGTTCATGAACGTGCGAATCATGAGCCCCGCCGCCACCAGCAGGACGATCGAGAACGCGACCTCGGCGACGATGAGCCCGTTGCGCAGCCGGGCGCCCGCGCGCGAGGTGCCCGCCTGCGCGGCACCTTCACGCAGACCCTCGACGAGCTGGGCGTCCGAGGCATGCAGTGCCGGCGCGAGCCCGAACACGATCCCGGAGAGCACGGCGATCGCCGCCGTGTAGAGGAGCACCGGCGCGTCGATGTCGAAGCGCAGGAACCACGGCATCTCGGTCGGGATGCCGCGCGGCCAGAGCGTGTTGCCCCAGACGCCCAGCGCGACGCCGCCGAAGCCGCCGAGCGTGGCGAGCAGCACGCTCTCGGTGAGCAGCTGGCGCATCACGCGTCCGCGCGAAGCGCCGAGCGCGATGCGCAGCGCGATCTCGCGACGCCGGTTCGCGGCGCGCGCGAGCAGGAGGTTGGCGACGTTGGCGCAGGCGACGAGCAGCACGCTGATCACGGCGAGCAGCATGACCACCATGAACGGGCGCGGTCCACGCGACCAGTGTTCGCGGATGTCCGCGACGGCGATCGCGGTCTTCTCGAAGTCCGGGATGCCGGCCACCATCGGCTTCCAGAGCGCGTTCATCTCGGCGTTCGCTTCGGCGATCGTCACTCCGGGCTTGAGCCGCGCGACGGGAGTGAGCACGTTGTCCGTGCGCGACTGCTCGCTCGGCTGGAAGCCCGCGGGGATCCAGAAGTCCTCGAGCTCGGGAAAGCGCACGTCCGGAGGCATCACGCCGACGATCTCGCGCGTGCGGCCGTTCAGGCGCAGTGTCTTGCCGAGCACGTCCGCGCGCCCGCCGAAGCGCGACTTCCAGATGCGGTCGCTGATGATCACCTGCGTCCAGTTGCGACCCCACACCTCCTCGTCGGGCCGGAAGTTGCGGCCGAGGGCCGGTGCGATGCCGAGCGCGGGCAGCACGCCGGAGGTGATGCTCGCGCCCTGGAAGCGCTCCGGGTCGCGGTCGAGCGTCACGATCGCCTGGTGGTCCCAGTAGCCGCCGAACGCGGCGAACGACTTCTGGCGATCGCGCAGGTCGCGGAAGTTGGGCCACGACAGCGGCTGGCCGTCCTGGCGCTGGCGCAGGTCCACCTGCTCCATCTGCACCAGGCGCTCGGACTGCGGCAGCGGCCAGGGCCGGAACATGATCGCGTAGATCATGCTGAACATGCTCACGTTCACGCCGATGCCGAGCGCCATGACGGCGACGACGACGGCCGTGAAGCCCTTCGCGCGGCGCAGCGAGCGAATGGCGAACCGCAGGTCCTGGATCAAGGTGTCCATCGTGTCTCCTCTAGCGTCCGCGGCGCTCGTCGACGATGCGGCCGTCGAACAGGTGGATCGTGCGTTCCGCGTGACGGGCGAACCGCGGGTCGTGCGTCACCATGCACACCGTCGAGCCCATGCCGTGCAGTTCGCGCAGCAGTTCCATGACCGACTCGCCGTTCGTCGAGTCGAGGTTGCCGGTGGGCTCGTCCGCCAGCAGCAGCAGCGGATCCCCGGCCAGTGCGCGCGCCACCGCGACGCGCTGCTGCTGGCCGCCCGAAAGCTGCGCCGGCAGGTGACGCGAGCGGTAGGCCATGCTGACGCGTTCGAGTGCCTCGCCGACGAGCTTGCGACGCTGCTGCGCGCTCATGCCGCGGTACGTCAGCGGCAGCTCGACGTTCTCGTACACGGTGAGGTCGCCGATCAGGTTGAAGCTCTGGAAGATGAACCCGATCTGGCGATTCCGGATGCGGGCGCGCTCGGCGAACCCCAGGCTCTGCACGGGGACGCCGTCGAGCAGGTACGTACCCGCCGTCGGCGTGTCGAGCAGGCCGAGAATCGAGAGCAGCGTGGACTTGCCGCAGCCCGAGGGGCCCGAGATCGCCACGTACTCGCCCTTGCGGATCTCGAGATCGATCCCCGAAAGCGCGTGCGTCTCGACTTCGTCGGTCGTGAACACCTTGCCGACCCGCTCGAGGCGGAGCAGTGCACCGGCGGCGGCGTTCGCGGTGGATCCCGAGCCGGCGGTGGGCAGCGTCGTGGTCGTCATCGTTCCTCCTCGGTACGGAGAGCGGTGGGGCTCATTTCAAGTTCACGCGATCGACCGCGTTCCACTGCGACATGTCGCTGAGGATCACGCGGTCGCCTTCCTTCAGTCCGGCGAGGATCTCCACGGCATCGGCGGCGCCGCGGCCGAGACGCACCTTCACGCGCATCGCGACGTGGCCGCTCGGGTCGAGCCGGAACAGCGACGTCGCCGATTCGGTGGACGCCTCGGCGGGCCGGCCGACGAACAGCGCGTTCGGGATCCGGTCGATCTCGATGGTCCCATCGACCGAGAGGTCGGGACGCGCCGCTCGCGGCAGCGTGCCCTCGAGCGCGACGTCCACCGCGACCGTGCCGCCCTGCACCGCGGGATCCACACGCGACACGTGGCCGTCGATCACGCCGTCGCGGGTGTCGACCCGCGCGCGCAGGCCCAGGGCGAGATCGCGCGCCTGCGACTCCGGCACCTGCAGCACGGCCTTGAGCCGGTCCTGCCCCGCGATACGCGCGAGCTCCTGCCCCGGGTTCACCCACTGGCCCGGCTGCAGCGCGAGTGACTGCACGACGCCCTTCTGGCCGGCGCGCACCTGCATCGAGGCGACGCGATCGCGCTGGAACGTGACGATCGAGCGCAGGCGGTCGACCTCGCTGCGGCGCAGCGCCAGCTGCGCGCGGGCCGCCTCCTCGACGACCGACAGCCGGCGCTGTTCGCTGTCGTAGCGCTCGCGCGCCTCGGCGGCGCGGTCCGTGGCGCGCTCGGCGTCCATTCCCGACGACAAGCCCTCCGCGGCGAGCCGCTCGGCCACTCGCACCTGGCGCTCGGCCTCGCGCGCTTCGGTACGCGCGGAGGCGAGCGAGCTCACGGCCGCGAGCCGCTCGGTCTCGAGCGAGGCCCGCTGCGTGGCGAGTTCGGCCTCGGCGAGCGTGAGCTGCCGCTCGGCGTCGAGGGCTTCCAGTTGGACGTCGGGGTTGCTCATCTCGAGCAGCACGGTGCCGGGCTCGACCTTCGTGCCCGGGCGGGCCACGATGCGCTCGATGCGTCCGGCCGTGAGCGCCGACACGATGCGCAGGTCCTCGGGGACCAGCGTGCCGTTGCCGCGCACGTCCCGGCGCATGTCCCCGCGCCGGACCGTGTCGACGAGGAGCATCGAACGCTCGACCGTCGGCCCCGCCGGCTGGAGCCGAAGCAAGCCGAGGGTGCCGAGCAGCAGCCCCGCGCCGCCGACGGCGTAGAGCAGCCAGTGCTTTCGCTTCTTCTTCGCGATCGGAATATCCATGCCCCCTCCGTGCCGCTTCGACGGCGCGGCCACGTGGCGGGTTGCAGGAAGTTCCGTACCGCGCCGGGCGAACCGCGCGAGCGGCTGGCGCGCAACGCGTTGCGCCCTTCACCCCGATCCGGGGCGAAGGGCGCGAGTGTCCGGTTCCGGGACACGCCGTCCCGGTTCCGGTCAGTGTGCGGTGGTGACGGGCCCGCGCTCGACGGGCAGGTCCGAGCGCCGGCTCCAGTCCTCGTAGGCGCCGTCGTAGAAGCGCACGTCGTGGCCGAGACTGCGCGCGGCCACGTACGCCGCGCACGCCTGGATCCCGATGTGGCAGTAGGTCACGACCGTATCCCCCGGCGCCACGCCCGCGCGCGAAAAGATTCGCGAGAGGTCCTTCGCGTCGCGGAAGCGGCCGAGCTCGCGCGTGAGCCACGTGTAGGGCGCGTTGCCCGCGCCGGGCAGACGGCCGGCTCGCGGCATCGCGCCCGGCGAAGCGCCTTCGTAGAACTCCGGCGTGCGCGCGTCGACGATCGCGACGCGGGCGGCGCCCGCGTGCGCGCGCACCCACGCCGCGTCCACCACGCGATCGGCGACCGGGTGCAGCGTCACGTGGCCCGGCGCGATCGCCAGCGAGTCGCGCACCACCGGGCGGCCTTCGTCGCGCCACGCGTCGATGCCGCCGTCCACGATCGACGCGCGGTCGCCGAGGCCGAAGCGATCGAGCGTCACGAGCAGCCGCGCCACAGTCGTGACCGGCCCGCCGATCAGCACGAGCCGATCGCCATCATGCACGCCTGCGGCCGCGAGGAGCGAATCGAAGCGCGCCTCGGACGGCATCTCGGTGGAGAGGCTGTCGTGCGGGCCCGCGAACGCGGCCCACGGCACGAAGCGCGAGCCGCGCACGTGCCCGGCGTCGAAGTCGGCGCGCGCCTGCGCGGCGTGCAGCACGACCAGGCCGGGATCCGCCTTGTGGCGCTCGAGCCAGGCGGTCGAGACGAACGTCGGCGCGCGGTCCGTCCCATGCGAAGCCGCCAAGGCGTGCAGCGGAAGCGTTGAGCTCGCGGCGAGCACGAGCGTGAATGTGAGCAGGGCCTTGCAACGCACCGAACAGGTCATGGCGTCTCTTCTCCCCACCGCGCCGGACTGCTTTCGAGGAGACGAGGATAAACAGCAGGCATCGGGCAGGCTAACGATTTGCGTACGAGCGCGGCCAGCAGGTCGTGGGCGCGCGCGATTCACGGAAGGGGACCGCGCCGAACCGGCGCTAGAGCCAGCCCTTGCGCCGCGCGAGACGGGCCGCCTCGGTGCGATTGGCCGCACCCAGCTTGCCGATGGCCTCGGAGAGATAGTTCCGGACCGTGCCCTGCGACAGTTCGAGTTCAGCCGCGATGTCCGCGTTGGACATGCCCTCGCCGGCCCGCCTCAGCACCTGTCGCTCGCGTTCGGTGAGCGGGTCCTCTTCCCACGCGGCCGCGGCGAGATCGGGTGCGATCGCCCGGCCGCCGGCGTGAACTTCGCGGAGCGCGGCAGCCAGCGTGTCGGCCGGTGCGTCCTTGAGCAGGTACCCGGCGACACCTGCCTGGAGCGCGCGCTGCAGGTAGCCCGGCCGTGCGAACGTGGTCAGGATCACGACGCGAATGCGGGCGTGCCGTCGACGCAGCTCGGCGGCCAGCTCGAGCCCCGACGTGCCGGGCATCTCGATGTCGGCGAGCACGATATCGGGCCGTCGCTCGACGGTGAGCACGAGCGCTTCGCTTCCGCTGGCGGCCTGCCCCACCACTTCGAAGCCGGGCTCCGTCTCGAGCAGCGCGCGCAGCGCTCCCGAGACCATCGCCTGGTCTTCGACGATCAGGATGCGAACATTCACGCCGTACTCCCCGCCGAGGGCAACGGCAACCGAACGACGAGCGTGGTCCCAGCCTCGTCACGGAGCTCCAGCATCCCGCCGATCGTGCGAATGCGGTCGCGCATCCCCCGCAGTCCAGCGCCCTCGCGGCCACCGTACCCGCAGCCATCGTCCGCGATCTCCAGGCCGCATGCCCCCTCGCTCGAAACCAGGTGCAGGCGACAGTGGCGTGCGGCCGCGTGCCGAATGATGTTCGTGGCCGCCTCTCGCAGGACCAACGACAACACGGTTTCGTGGGCGGCCGGCAGACCGGGGATCGTACCCGTCGATTTCACCTGCACGCCCGCCGTTTCCAGTGCCCGCGTCACCTGCTCGATCTCGCGATCGAGCCCCACCGTCCGCATTCCCAGGATGGCGTGTCGAACTTCGGCGAGCGCGCCGCGTGCGATGCCGCCGACGTCCTGCATCTCGCTCCGCGCCCGCTCCGGCTCGGACTCCGCGAGCCTCGCGGCCACCTCGGCCCTGAGCACGATGACGGTGAGGGTGTGCCCCAGCACGTCGTGGAGGTCGGAAGCGATGCGCTCGCGTTCGGCCACCCGGGCGAGATACTCGACGTCCTCCCGTGCCCGCTGGAGCCCGCGCTCGATGCGCCGCTGTTCGGAATAGTGAATCAGGACCGCGCCGAGCATCGCCGAGAATGCGAGTGCCGGGAGCGCGAACCGCGGGTCGAGACGAAGTACCGCGACGGCCAGCAGCATGATGGCGATCAATGCGCCCAGCCAGAGGTAGGCTCGGCGCGGCGAGTCCACCTCTCCGACGAACGTGGCGGCATAGACGAAGAAGACCAGCGCGCCCGGATTCCAGTGCGCGCCGACCGCACCCAGTCCTGCCATTCCGGCGATGACCCAGATCAGGGCGCGGCCGCGCACCCACCACGCGCGGAAGTACAGAACGAGGAACGCGGCCGCCAGGATCGTGCTGACCACGATCGCTGCCGGGTCGTGCCGCCCCAGCAGCGGCGGCACGATCGACATCGGCAGGTAGATGAGCCAGGCGTAAGGCGTCCAGCCCAGCGTGGGATCCTTCGGAAGGGGTCTCATGACGATCGATGAGTATGAAAGTGCGCGCGAGCGATGTCCACGGTGGCCGCCAGCTCAGGGTATCAACTCGGTCACACGATGGTCGGCGGGCTGCTCGATGCGCATGATGCGGTGCGGTGCCGCTTTTTCGATCCAGTCGATCGATTCCCCCTCGAAGGTGTGCACCTCGGCTCGCCAGCAGGCCACGCCGGCCTGCATCCCGTCGCCCGTGACCCTCACCGTGTAGGGCACGAGCTGGTTGTGCTGCGGGTCGAGCGACGAGAACTCGAAGCTCGTCCCGGCGGCCAGGGGCAGGAAACGCGTCATGAACGCGGATTGGCCCGGGTCGACGACCTGACCCGTGTACGGCAGGGCGGCGTTCATCTCCCTCCCGTAGGGCTTCATGATCGTCGCGACCTCGAGAGAATCGCCGGAGTAGTCGGTTCGCGTCGCGATCTCGACCTGACCTTGCACCAGGATCCGGCCCTGGCCCCGTAGCGGGCGAAGGCCACGCGAAGTCGTGGTCGAGACCTGCTTCGAGAATCCCGGCGTGACGATGTTGACGCCGAGCTCGAGCACCGAGTCGGCGGTTGCGATCGTCAGCTGGTAGACGCCGTCGCCCTGCGGGCTCGTTGTCCGGTACGTGAGCACCTCGGGCTTGCCCGTGAGCCAGGCGGCGTCGAGCCGGATTTCGGTCGGGGCTGGCGCGGCGACTGCGGCCGCTGCGAGGCTGGTGACGACGGCGATCGCGATCACTGCTGGCAAACCGGTCTTCATGGCGAGCACTCCTCGTGTGTACGGAACCGTTCGTGCGACCAACCGGCCGCACGAATATGTTTCCCGTTTCCACGATTTCCCGGCAGTGTCGAATGTCACCTACTCCACATGACGTTCGACACCCTTCGCACGATCCCGACTGGGCGCCCGCCGAGACGCGCACCCGCGTCGGAATCGGCGCACGGGGTCGAGCGGGCGCGGAGCGTCATCGCTCCG